>NZ_JAFBBZ010000001.1:2977642-4466463 GCF_016907435.1 Nocardioides salarius
TCCCGGCGGGCGTGTCGCAGGAGGTGTCCTCCTGATGGCACAGCTCAAGGTCCAGCAGAACAAGGGCCTGGTCGGCCTCAAGGCCAACCAGCGCGAGACGCTGCGCACGCTCGGTCTCAAGCGGATCGGCGACGTGGTCGTCAAGGAGGACCGCCCGGAGATCCGGGGCATGGTCAACACGGTTCGTCACCTGGTGACCGTCGAGGAGGTCGAGTGACATGACGACGCTCAAGCTGCACCACCTGCGCCCGGCCAAGGGCGCCAAGACCGCCAAGACCCGCGTGGGTCGCGGTGAGGCCTCGAAGGGCAAGACCTCGGGTCGCGGTACCAAGGGCACCAAGGCCCGCTACCAGGTCCCGGTCGCCTTCGAGGGTGGCCAGATGCCCATCCACATGCGGCTCCCGAAGCTCAAGGGCTTCAAGAACCCGTTCAAGGTGGAGTTCCAGGTCGTCAACCTGGACCGTCTCAGCGCACTGTTCCCCGAGGGTGGCACCGTCACCGTCGAGGACCTCGTCGCCAAGGGGGCCGTCCGCGACGGTCACCCGGTGAAGGTGCTGGGCCAGGGCGACATCTCGGTCAAGGTCGACGTGAGCGCCCAGGCGTTCTCGGCCTCGGCCGTCTCGAAGATCGAGGCCGCCGGCGGCTCGACCACCACGGTCTGAGCCCAGGGCGACACCACGATGAGGGCGCGGGAGAGCGCCGCCGTGAGGCGGCCTCCCGCGCCCTTCGTCGTCGGTGCCCCCGGGTCGTTGCCCGGTCCGCCGGGGAGCGTGACATCGTGGCGAGCTCAGCCTGTTAGGCTTCCCGAGGCTTCCTGGGTGTGCCCGGGGAGCCGTCATTCTGTGTGGAGAAAGAGGATCTCGTGCTAGGCGCTTTCGCCAACGCTTTCAGGACGCCGGACCTGCGGCGCAAGCTGCTCTTCGTCCTGATGATCATCGTGATCTTCCGGGCCGGGTCCCAGATCCCGGCGCCGGGGGTGGACGTCGCCAACGTGCAGCAGTGCATCGACCTGGCCTCCCAGGGCGAGAACGCGAGCCTGTACAGCCTGGTGAACCTGTTCTCGGGCGGGGCGCTGCTGCAGCTGACGATCTTCGCGCTCGGGATCATGCCCTACATCACCGCCAGCATCATCCTGCAGCTGCTCGTCGTGGTGATCCCACGGCTCGAGGCGCTGAAGAAGGAGGGCCAGGCGGGCCAGACCAAGATCACCCAGTACACGCGCTACCTGACGCTGGGGCTCTCGGTCCTGCAGGCCACCGGCATCGTGGCGCTGGCGCGCTCGGGCAACCTGCTGCAGTGCGAGCTGCCGCTGCTGCACGACGAGTCCACCTCGACGTTCCTGACCATGGTGATCACGATGACCGCCGGCACGGCCGTCATCATGTGGCTCGGTGAGCTGATCACCGAGCGGGGCGTCGGCAACGGCATGTCGATCCTGATCTTCTGCCAGGTCGTCGCGACCTTCCCCGCAGCACTGTGGGAGGTCCAGAAGTCGCAGGGCTGGTGGCTCTTCGGCGTCGTGCTGGCCATCGGCCTGGTGATCGTGGCCGCGGTGATCTTCATCGAGCAGGCCCAGCGCCGGATCCCGGTCCAGTACGCGCGGCGCATGGTCGGGCGCAAGATGTTCGGCGGCTCCTCCACCTACATCCCGCTCAAGGTGAACCAGGCCGGCATCATCCCGGTCATCTTCGCCTCGTCGCTGCTCTACCTGCCGGCGATGGCGGTGCAGTTCAACCAGAACAGCTCCTCGGGCTGGATCACCTTCGTGAGCCGCTACTTCGTCAACGGCGACCACCCGTTCTACATGATCACCTACTTCGCGCTGATCGTGTTCTTCACCTACTTCTACGTGTCGATCACCTTCAACCCCCACGAGGTGGCCGACAACATGAAGAAGTACGGCGGCTTCATCCCCGGGATCCGGGCGGGCAAGCCGACCGAGGACTACCTGTCCTACGTCCTGTCCCGCATCACGCTGCCGGGCGCTCTCTACCTGGGTCTGATCGCACTCATCCCGCTGATCGCACTGGTGCTCATCGAGGCCAACCAGAACTTCCCGTTCGGCGGCACCTCCATCCTGATCATGGTGGGCGTCGCGCTCGACACGGTGAAGCAGATCGAGAGCCAGCTCCAGCAGCGCAACTACGAAGGATTCCTGCGTTGAGGCTGATCCTGATGGGCCCCCCGGGGGCCGGCAAGGGCACCCAGGCCAAGTTCGTGGCCGAGCACTACTCGGTGCCCGCGATCTCCACCGGTGACATCTTCCGGGCCAACGTCTCCCAGGGGACCCCCCTGGGACTCGAGGCCCAGCGCTACATGGATGCCGGTGACTACGTGCCCGACGAGGTCACCAACTCCATGGTGTCCAACCGCATCGCCGAGGACGACGCCAGCAACGGCTTCCTGCTCGACGGCTACCCGCGCACCCTGGCCCAGGTCGAGGAGCTCGACGCGATGGTGGGCGCCCGCGAGGAGCGCATCGACGCCGTCGTGGTGCTGACGGTCGAGATGGACGAGATCGTGCAGCGGCTGCTCCAGCGCGCCCAGACCGAGGGTCGTGCCGACGACACCGAAGAGGTCATCCGGCGCCGCCAGGAGGTCTACGCCGAGCAGACCGAGCCGCTCATCGAGGTCTACCGCGAGCGAGGCCTGCTCGTCGAGGTCGACGGCATGGGCGAGGTCGCCGAGGTGACCCGCCGGGTGCTCGAGGCGCTCGACTCCTCGCCGCGCGGCTGAGGTCGCTGCTCCGTGGGACTGCGTGACCGAGGGCTGGAGATCAAGAGCGCCGAGCAGGTCGACCTGATGCGCAAGGCCGGGCTGGTCGTGGGGGAGACCCTCGAGCTGATGCGGGCCTCGGCGCGCGCCGGCGTCTCCACGGCCGAGCTCGACGCCATCGCCGAGGACAGCATCCGCTCGCGCGGCGCGACCCCGTCGTTCAAGGGCTACTACGGCTTCCCGGGCTCGATCTGCACCTCGGTCAACGACGTGGTCGTCCACGGCATCCCCGACGCGCGGGTGCTCGCCGACGGCGACGTGGTCTCCATCGACTGCGGCGCGATCGTGGACGGCTGGCACGGCGACGCCGCCATCACCGTCGCGGTGGGGGAGGTGGCCCCCGAGGTGCGAGAGCTGATGCGCACCACCCAGGAGGCCCTGTGGCGTGGCATCGCCGCCGCGCGTCCGGGTGGCCGGGTCACCGACATCTCCCACGCGGTCGAGACCCACGTGCGGGCCCAGGGCTCCTACGGCATCCTCGAGGACTACGTCGGGCACGGCATCGGCACCGAGATGCACCTGCCCCCCAACGTGCCGAACTACGGCAAGCCGGGCCGCGGGCCGCGGCTGGTCGAGGGCCTGGCGCTCGCCGTGGAGCCGATGATCACCCTGGGTGGCAAGGGCACCGCCGTGCTCGAGGACGACTGGACCGTGGTGACCACCGACGGCAGCTGGTCGGCCCACTACGAGCACACCTTCACGCTCACCGAGACCGGCACCTGGGTGCTGACCGCGCTCGACGGCGGTGAGGACGCCCTGGGCGAGCTCGGCGTCGCGTTCGGCGGCCGCTGACCGGCTGATCGCGCGGGCCCGGGCGGCGTACGCCCTCGTCGAGGCGGGGCTGTGCCCACGCCCGTGCGATGATGGGCGCCGCAGGGGGGAGTATTCCTTCGTCACCGCCTCGTCAGCACGACCGGTCCTCGACCGGTCCGGGGCCGTGGGTCGCAGCAGCGGCGGGAGAGACCTCGGCGCCCTCGCCAACCCCATGACCCAGGAGGAACCCTGTGGACGTCTCCGCCCTCGAATGGGGCATCACGATCACCGTCACGTGTGCCGTGCTGCTCTTCGACGTCATCCTCATCTCGCGCAAGCCGCACGAGCCCACCATGCGCGAGAGCACGATCGCGTTCATCCTGTACATGACCGCCGCGGCGCTGTTCGGGCTCTGGACCTGGGTCTTCCACGGCCAGGAGTACGGCGTCGACTACTTCACCGGCTTCGTGGTGGAGAAGAGCCTCTCGGTCGACAACCTCTTCGTCTTCATCGTGCTGATGGCGGCCCTGAAGGTGCCCCGCAAGTACCAGCAGGAGGCCCTGATGGTGGGCATCATCCTGGCCCTGGTCTTCCGCGGCATCTTCATCGCGGTCGGCTACGCGCTGATCCAGAACTTCAGCTGGGTCTTCTACATCTTCGGTGCCTTCCTCATCTACACCGCGATCAACCTGGTGCGCTCCTACCGCAAGCACGAGGAGGAGCACCCCGAGGACTCGCGCATCGTGAAGTTCGCGCAGAACCACCTCAACGTCGGGGACTCCTGGCACGGCCTGAAGCTCTTCTACCGCGAGAACGGCGTGCGCTTCGCCTCCCCGATGCTCATCGTCATCATCGCGCTGGGCTTCACCGACGTGCTGTTCGCGCTCGACTCGATCCCCGCGATCTTCGGCATCACCCAGGAGCCCTACCTGGTCTTCACCGCCAACGTCTTCGCGCTGATGGGCCTGCGCCAGCTCTACTTCCTGATCGGCGGCCTGCTCGAGCGCCTGGTCTACCTGTCGCTGGGGCTCTCGTTCATCCTGGCCTGGATCGGTGCCAAGCTGGTGATCCACGCCCTCTACGAGAGCGAGGTCATCGGCTGGGAGGTGCCGACGCTGCTGAGCCTGGCGGTGATCCTGGTGGCCCTGACGATCACGGCCCTGGCCAGCCTGGCCAAGACGAAGTCGGACGAGAAGGCCGAGGTCGAGAAGAGCGACGTGCCGCCGGCACCGCGCGCGTCGGAGTAGCGCCAGCGGAATAAGCGACGGGTCGTCGAGCGCTCCTCGTGGGTGACCTCGCCGACTCTCTCCGTCCTCGACCTGGTGCCCGTGCGCACCGACCAGACCACCTCGGACGCGGTGCGCGCCAGCCTCGACCTGGCCCGCGTCGCCGACGAGGTCGGGGCCGCGCGCTACTGGGTGGCCGAGCACCACAACATGCCCGCGGTCGCGGCCACCAACCCGCCCGTGCTCATCGGCCTGCTGGCCGCGGCCACCAGCCGCATCCGGGTCGGCTCGGGCGGGGTGATGCTGCCCAACCACGCGCCGCTGGTGGTCGCCGAGCAGTTCAGCCTGCTCGAGGCCGCGTTCCCGGGCCGCATCGACCTGGGGATCGGCCGGGCGCCCGGCACCGACCCGGTCACGTCGTACGCGCTGCGCCACGGTGCCGGCGGGGTCGGCGACGACGCCGTCTCGCGCTTCCCCGAGTACGTCGACAACGTCGCCGCGATGATGGCCCCGGAGGGCGTGGGCGTCTCGGTGCAGGGCCGCACCCAGTCGCTGCGCGCCACCCCGGTGGCCGCGAGCGTGCCGACCATGTGGCTGCTGGGCTCCTCCGACTACTCCGCGCGGCTGGCCGCCGAGCGCGGCCTGCCCTACGTCTTCGCGCACCACTTCTCGGGGCAGGGGACCGCCGAGGCGCTGGCGCTCTACCGCGAGGGCTTCCGCCCCTCGGAGGTGCTCGACGCGCCGCGGACCTTCCTGACCGTCAACGCCGCCGTCGCACCCACGGCCGAGGAGGCGCAGCGCCTGGCGCTGCCGCACCTGCAGATGATGCTGGCGCTGCGCACGGGCCAGCCGCTGAGCGCCCAGCGCCTCGTCGAGGAGGCCGAGGAGGTGGGCGTGCCCGAGCAGCAGCAGCCGCTCGTGGAGGCCATGTCGCGGCGCTGGGCGATCGGTGACCCCGAGACCGCGCGCGCCCGCCTCGCCGAGCTCGCCGCCGAGCACGGGGTCGACGAGGTGATGGTGCACCCGGTGGCGTCGGCGTACGCCGGCACCGACCCGGCCGCCTCTCCCGCCCGCGAGCAGACCCTGCGCCTGCTGGCGTCCTGATTAGGGATCCCGAGCGGGCCGCGTCTATGCTGGCGTGTCGGCCCAACGTGGGTCTGTTTCGTGGCGCCTCGCGGCTGCCCGATGTCGTGCTCGACCACCTCGACAGAGAAGGTCAGGCACGTCCGGGTGAGGGGCCAGGGGACGACCGCACGAGGTCCACCGGCACGAGGTCCGCCTCGTCGCCGGAGGTTCCCGGGCCACCTGCCCCGGCACCCGCCGGTGCAGTGCAGCAAACGATAGACAACAGATTGTGGAGGACATGCCGAAGAAAGAAGGCGTGATCGAGATCGAGGGCTCCGTCGTGGAAGCCCTGCCGAATGCCATGTTCCGCGTCGAGCTGAGCAACGGGCACAAGGTTCTCGCCCACATCAGCGGCAAGATGCGACAGCACTACATCCGGATCCTCCCCGAGGACCGCGTGGTGGTGGAGCTCTCGCCGTACGACCTCACCCGAGGTCGGATCGTCTACCGCTACAAGTAAGCGAAGCCGACGGTTCCCGGCGGGAGCCACGAAAGGACCTCGACATGAAGGTCAAGCCCAGCGTCAAGCGCATCTGCGACAAGTGCCAGGTGATCCGTCGCCACGGCCGCGTCATGGTGATCTGCTCCAACCCGCGCCACAAGCAGCGCCAGGGCTGAGCAGGCGCCGGCCCCGGCCGGCACCACACAACTGAACAACCTCCATACGTGAACGCTTAGCCGCACACCGCGGTGAAACCACCCCCGGAGCAGAAGGCCGGGGCCCGACCGACGAGGGACGGGACGCGTCACGACCGACACCTCTGCGAACCACCGAAAGGCCATCACATGGCACGCCTCGTTGGTGTGGACCTCCCGCGCGACAAGCGCATCGAGATCGCACTCACCTACATCTACGGCATCGGCCGTACCTCCGCCCAGCAGCTGCTCTCCGAGACCGGGGTCGACCCGAACACTCGGGTGCACGAGCTCGGCGACGACGAGCTGGTCAAGCTCCGCGACGCCATCGACGCCAACTTCAAGATCGAGGGTGACCTCCGACGCGAGGTCCAGGCCGACATCCGTCGCAAGATCGAGATCGGCAGCTACCAGGGTCGCCGTCACCGCATGGGCCTCCCGGTCCGCGGTCAGCGCACCAAGACCAACGCGCGTACCCGCAAGGGTCCCAAGCGCACGGTCGCCGGCAAGAAGAAGTCCAAGTGATCGCACGCCCCCGGGCGTCTCACTGCACTTCGATCTCGAACTCACCGACCAGCTAACCCAGGAGTACATCTATGCCTCCCAAGAGCCGCACCGCGGCCGGCGCCAAGAAGGTGCGCCGCAAGGAGAAGAAGAACGTCGCGCAGGGCGAAGCCCACATCAAGAGCACGTTCAACAACACCATCGTCACCATCACCGACCCCACCGGTGCGGTGATCTCGTGGGCCTCGGCCGGCACCGTCGGCTTCAAGGGCTCGCGCAAGTCCACCCCGTTCGCCGCGCAGATGGCCGCCGAGGCCGCCGGTCGTCGGGCGATGGAGCACGGCATGAAGAAGATCGACGTCTTCGTCAAGGGCCCCGGCTCGGGACGTGAGACCGCGATCCGTTCCCTGGGTGCGATCGGCCTCGAGGTCGGCACCATCCAGGACGTCACGCCCACGCCCCACAACGGCTGCCGCCCGCCCAAGCGCCGCCGCGTCTGACCCGCGCCCGAGAACAGGAGACTTGAGAGATGGCCCGTTACACCGGCCCCATGACCCGGAAGTCCCGCCGTCTCGGCGTGGACCTCGTCGGCGGTGACGCTTCGTTCGAGCGTCGCCCCTACCCTCCCGGCGCGCACGGTCGTGCCCGCATCAAGGAGAGCGAGTACCGCTCGCAGCTGCAGGAGAAGCAGAAGGCCCGCTTCACCTACGGCGTGATGGAGAAGCAGTTCCTGAACTACTACAAGGAGGCCTCGCGCCGCTCTGGCAAGACGGGTGACAACCTGCTCCAGATGCTCGAGTGCCGTCTCGACAACGTGGTCTACCGCGCCGGGTTCGCCCGCACGCGCCGCCACGCCCGCCAGCTGGTCTCGCACGGCCACTTCCTGGTCAACGGCAAGAAGGTCGACATCCCGTCGTTCCAGGTCACCGCGCACGACATCATCGACGTGCGGGAGAAGTCGCTGGAGATGACCCCGTTCATCGTGGCGCGCGAGACCCACGGCGAGCGCGTCGTCCCGGCCTGGCTCGAGGCGCTGCCCGAGCGGATGCGGGTCCTGGTCCACCAGGTCCCCACCCGCGCGCAGATCGACCTGCCGGTCCAGGAGCAGCTCATCGTCGAGTTCTACTCGAAGAAGTAAAACGCTCAGGGGCTCCGCCCCCGAGTGCCCCCGCTGGGGCTCCGCCCCAGACCCCCCGCGGCCCAGGTCGCGGGGGTGGGGGACCGCTCCATCTTCCTTCCACCTCGCAGTTCGGGCCCGTCAAATAGCGGTCGGACCCGGAAAGGAAAGAACCAGTGCTCATCGCACAGCGCCCCACCCTCTCGGAAGAGACCGTCGACGAGTTCCGCTCGCGCTTCGTCATCGAGCCCCTCGAGCCCGGCTTCGGCTACACGCTCGGCAACTCGCTGCGCCGCACGCTGCTCAGCTCGATCCCCGGCGCCTCGGTCACCAGCATCAAGATCGACAACGTCCTGCACGAGTTCTCGACCGTCGAGGGCGTCCGAGAGGACGTCACCGAGCTGATCTTGAACCTCAAGGGCCTCGTCGTCTCCTCCGAGCACGACGAGCCGGTCACCATGTACCTGCGCAAGTCCGGCGCCGGCGACGTCACCGCCGCCGACATCGCGCCCCCGGCCGGTGTCGAGGTGCACAACCCCGACCTCAAGATCGCCACGCTGTCCGACAAGGGCAAGCTGGAGATGGAGCTGGTCGTCGAGCGTGGCCGCGGCTACGTCTCGGCCGTGCTCAACAAGGGTGCCGACAACGAGATCGGCCGGATGCCCGTCGACTCGATCTACAGTCCCGTGCTGAAGGTGACCTACAAGGTCGAGGCCACCCGTGTCGAGCAGCGCACCGACTTCGACAAGCTCGTCATCGACGTCGAGACCAAGCCCTCGATCCGTCCCCGCGACGCGATCGCCTCGGCCGGCAAGACGCTGGTCGAGCTCTTCGGCCTGGCCCGTGAGCTCAACGTCGAGGCCGAGGGCATCGACATCGGTCCCTCGCCCGTCGACGAGCAGCTGGCCGCCGACCTCGCCCTCCCGGTCGAGGACCTGCAGCTGACCGTGCGCTCCTACAACTGCCTCAAGCGCGAGGGCATCCACACCGTGGGTGAGCTCATCGGCCGCTCGGAGCAGGACCTGCTCGACATCCGCAACTTCGGTGCGAAGTCGATCGACGAGGTCAAGGCCAAGCTGGTCGAGATGGGCCTGTCCCTCAAGGACAGCGCGCCCGGCTTCGACGCTGCTGCTGCCCTGGCTGCGTACGGCGACGACGACGACGACGCGTTCGTCGAGGACGAGCAGTACTGACGCTCAGGGGCTCCGCCCCCGAGTACCCCCGCTCAGGGGCTCCGCCCCCGAGTACCCCCGCTGGGGGCTCCGCCCCCGAGTACCCCCGCTGGGGGCTCCGCCCCCAGACCCCCGGTCCGTGAGGACCAGGACAACTAGAAACCGACCGACGACGGAGTCGTCGGTCGTCTACCCCGGTACCTCACACGGCCGGAGAGAAGAGAGAGAACGATGCCCAAGCCCACCAAGGGTCCCCGCCTCGGCGGCAGCCCCTCCCACCAGCGCCTCATCCTGGCGAACCTGGCCACCCAGCTCTTCGAGCACGGCCGGATCACCACCACCGAGTCGCGGGCCCGCGCCCTGCGTCCGTGGGCCGAGAAGCTGATCACCAAGGCCAAGAAGGGCGACCTGCACAACCGTCGCGAGGTCCTCAAGACCATCCGCGACAAGGGCGTCGTGCACGTGCTCTTCACCGAGATCGCCCCGACCTTCTCGGAGCGCCCCGGCGGCTACACCCGCATCACCAAGATCGGTCCCCGCAAGGGCGACAACGCGCCGATGGCCGTGATCGAGCTCGTCACCGAGGCCTACAGCCCCACGCCGAAGGCGGCCACCCCCGCCCCGGCCGCGCCGGCTGCCGAGGAGACCCCCGCCGAGGAGGCTCCTGCTGAGGAGACCACCACGGAGGAGACCGCCACCGACGAGGCCCCGACCGAGCTGGGCGAGGAGGCCTCCCCCGAGGAGTCCGTCGTCGCCGAGGCCGAGGTCACCGACGAGGGCGACGCCAAGGCCTGAGAGGCCCCAGCAGCACCGCTCCACGAGGGGAGGTCCACCGGTTCGCCGGGGGGCCTCCCCTTCGTCGTACCCGCTCCCGGCCCGGCGCCTAGACCTGCTCGCCGAGGACCGCGAGCAGGTCGGCGGCGTCCAGCCCCCGTACGCTCGCGGCCTCGCGGGCCAGCCGGTTGAGCGTGACCTGGACCAGCTCGTTGGCCGGGGTGGGCACCCCGTGCAGGCGGCCCAGCAGCACCACCTCGCCGTTGAGGTGGTCGACCTCGACGTCCCCGGTGCGGCGCGCCAGGCTCTGCCAGGTCGACGAGCCCGCCTCGTCGCGGCGCACGAGCGGCCGCAGCAGGTCGCCGCGCCGGGCCAGGTCCTCCTGGCGGGAGACGACCGCGATCCCGGCAGCCCGCAGCACCCGCTCACCCTCCTCGCGCACCAGGGCGACGAGCCGGTCGGCGGCCGGGCCCTCCTGGCAGGCGGCGTCGACACCGTTGCCGAGGTTCATCAGCAGCTTGCGGTGCTTCCAGGCCATCGCGTCGACGCGCGGGACGCTCTCGAACCCCGCGAGGCGCAGGTCGGCGCTCAGCGCCTCGTCGACCGCGTCGACGCCACTGGGGTAGCTGCCGACGTCGAGCAGCCCGGGTGCTCCCAGGGAGTGCACGACGACCCGGCCGGGAGCCAGGTGGCTGGCCGGCATCATCACGGTCACCGCATGCACGTGGGCGAAGTGGCGCAGCGCGGCGCGCTCGTTGCTGACCCCGTTCTGCAGGCACACCACCGGGGTGCCGGGCGGCGCGTGGGCCGCGAGGTCGGCGAGCGCGGCAGCGGTCTGCTGGGACTTGACCGCCAGCAGCACCACCGTGTCGTCGTGCCAGTCGACCTCGGCCGGGCTGGCGACCGTGCAAAGCCGCACCAGGCGCTCGTCGTGCCCGACACCGAGCCGCAGCCCCTCGGCCTGCAGGCGGGCGAGGTGCTCGCCCCGGGCGACCGCGGTCACGTCGACTCCGGCCTCGTGGAGCAGTGCCGCGACGCCACCACCCACGGCGCCGACACCGACGACGACGTAGCGGTGCCTGCTCACCGCGGCCACTCGCGCTCGACGAGGCGCACCGCGTCGGCCACGCCCAGGCCGAGGCGACGTACGGCGGTCACGTAGGCGGCGGCGGCCCGCTCGGCCTCGGGGGCGCCGGCCGGGGCGGCGGAGGCCACGAAGGTGCCGCGCCGGCCCTCGGTCACCACCACGCCGTCGGCCTCGAGCTCGCGGTAGGCGCGCGCCACCGTGCCGGTGGCGACCCCCAGCTGCTCGGCGAGCCCACGCACGGTCGGCAGCCGGGTGCCCGAGGGCAGGTCGCCCGAGGCGGCGCGGGTCGCGACCTGGCGACGCAGCTGCTCGAAGGGCGGCTCCTGCGAGCCCGGGTCGAGCGGCAGCACTGTCATGGCCGCACCCTACGACCCGGTGCGGGCACGGACCGGGGTGCTCGCGCGGCTGGTCACGTGGTAGACCCGGGGCATGGACGCGGACGTGATGGTGGTGGGCGAGGCCCTGGTCGACGTGGTGCACACCGCCGACGGCGAGACGGGGGAGCACCCCGGCGGAAGCGCGGCCAACGTCGCGGTGGCGCTGGCCCGCCTCGGGCGCGGCGTGCGCTTCGCGACGTCGTACGCCGACGACGCCCACGGCCGGCTGATCGGTGAGCACCTGAGCGCCGCGGGCGTCGAGCTGGCCCTCGACCCCCACGTGGTCGAGCGCACCTCGACCGCGGCAGCCACCATCGGCGCCGACGGCGCGGCCAGCTACGAGTTCGACCTCGACTGGCGCCTCGGCGAGGTGCCCCTGTCGCCGGCCCCGGCCGCCGTGCACGTGTGCTCCCTCGGAGCGGTGGTCGAGCCGGGCGCGAGCGCGGTGCTCGAGCTGGTCGAGCAGCTGCGCGAGCGGGCCACCGTCACCTACGACGTCAACGTGCGCGCCGCCGTGACCGGCACCGGCTCCGAGGTGGTCGAGCGGGTCGAGCGGGTGGTCGCGCTGGCCGACCTGGTCAAGGTGAGCGACGAGGACCTCGCCGAGCTGTGGCCCACCCTGCCCGTGGAGCGGGCCGCGGCCCGGCTGCTCTCGATGGGTCCGGCCGCGGTGGTGCTGACGCGTGGCGCGGAGGGCGCCACCTGGATCGACCACGACCGCGAGGTCGCCGTCGCACCCCGACGGGTCGAGGTGGCCGACACCATCGGTGCCGGCGACACCTTCGCCGCGGCGCTCGTCGACGGGCTGGCCGAGGAGGGCCTGCTCGGCGGCCGCCTGGCGGCGATGCCGGTCGAGGTGGTCGAGAGGCTGCTCGCCCACGCCGCCCACGCGGCCTCCGTCACGGTCTCGCGGCCCGGTGCCGACCCGCCGTACCGCTCCGAGCTCGGCTGAGGAGAGGATGGGCGGGTGCGCCTGCGGATCGACCTCGCCTACGACGGCACCGACTTCCGCGGCTGGGCCACCCAGCCCGGCCTGCGCACGGTCCAGCACCACGTGGAGAGCGCCCTGGCGGTCGCGCTGCGCATCGGTGTGCGTCACGACGACCCGCCGGGCAGCGCGCGGGTGCCGGTGGTCTGCGCCGGTCGCACCGACGCCGGGGTGCACGCCCGTGGCCAGGTGGTCCACGCCGACGTCGACGAGGAGCGGGTGCTGGCCTCGGCGGGCCGCTCGCCCGCACCGCCGCTCGAGGCGCTGGTGCGGCGCCTCAACGGCATCCTGCCGCCCGACGTCGTCGTACGCCGTGTCGTCCGGGCTCCCGACGGCTTCGACGCCCGGTTCTCCGCGACCTGGCGCCGCTACGTCTACCGGGTCGCCGACCGGCCCGAGACGCTCGACCCGCTGACCAGGCGCGAGGTGCTGGCCTGGCCGCGACCCCTCGACGTCGACCTGCTGCGCAGCGCCTCCACGCACCTGGTGGGCCACCACGACTTCGCGTCCTTCTGCAAGCGCCGGGAGGGCGCGACCACCGTGCGCACGCTGCTCGACCTCGACTGGCGGCGCGCCCCGGCCGGGGGTGTCGAGGCGACGGTGCGCGCCGACGCGTTCTGCCACTCGATGGTGCGCGCCCTGGTGGGCTGCCTGCTCGTGGTGGGGGAGGGGCGCCGCCCGCCCGAGTGGCCCGCACAGCTGCTCCACGCGCGCGAGCGCCCGTCCCAGGCGGCGGTCGCCCCCGCCCACGGGCTGACCCTCGAGGAGGTCGCCTACCCCGACGACCACGAGCTCGCGCTGCGCGCCGACCAGACCCGTGCCCGTCGCGCCGAGCTGCCCCCGTCCGACACCTCCGAGGAGACCGCGTGAGCGACGAGCACTACTTCACCGCCGACCCCTCGGTGCCCTTCAAGCGGGTGCCGGTCACGGTGTCGGTGTGGGGCCACGACCTCGACCTGGTCACCGGCTCGGGCGTCTTCGCCCAGGGCCGCCTCGACATCGGCACCGCCGTGCTGTTCCGCGAGACGCCGCCGCCGAGCGGCGGCCGGCTGCTCGACCTGGGCTGCGGCTACGGCGTGATCGGGCTGGCGGCCGCGGTGGCGGCGCCCGAGGCGCAGGTGTGCGCCGTCGACGTCAACGAGCGCGCGCTGCTGCTGGCTCGCGACAACGCCCGCGCCCTGGGAGTGGCCGAGCGCTACCGCGCGCTGCTGCCCGACCAGGTGCCGGCGGACGCGACGTACGACGAGATCTGGTCGAACCCGCCGATCCGGATCGGCAAGCAGGCGCTCCACGAGCTGCTGCTGACCTGGCTGCCGCGGCTGGCACCCGGTGGCCGGGCGGTGCTGGTGGTCGGCAAGAACCTCGGGGCCGACTCGCTGCAGCGCTGGCTCGGCGAGCAGGGCTGGCCCACGACGCGCCTGGCCAGCGCCAAGGGGTTCCGGGTGCTGGAGACCCGGCGCGCCGAGGACTGAGCCCGCGCACGGCCGGGTCAGGGGGTGAGGCCGTGGGCGAACAGCTCGGCGGCGGCGGGGTCGGCGCTGGTGCGCCGGCGGTAGGCCAGCAGCACCAGCTCGCTCGCCGGGGCGTTCACCTCGACCACCGGGCGGCCCTCCCCGACGGCCACGGGCTCGGCGTCGAGGTCGGTCGGGGTGAGCAGCAGGGTGCCCGGCAGCGGGTCGATGCGACCCATCCGCAGCTGACGGGGGTAGAAGAGCGTGACGACCTCGCGGACGGCGTCCCAGGCCAGCGCCGCCGGGACGTCCCACTCGTCGCTGCGGCCCTGCGAGTCGAGCAGGTCGAAGGTGTGCAGGTGGGTCTCGTGGGTCTGGCGCCGCGTCCACCACCCGGCGGTGCCGCGGCCACGCCCGAAGGTCCAGGTCTCCTGGTCGGGGTCGGTGCCCACCAGCACCCGCACCAGGTCGTCGGCGTGCGTGCGGAACCAGCCGGGCAGCTCGCCGAGGTCCGTGGGCGCCGGGGCGGGACGGGCCTCGGGATCGCCGGTGCGCACCACGTGGGCGGCCCACTGGTAGACCCCGCCGACGTGCTCGACCAGGTCGGCGACGCACCAGTCGGGGCAGCCCGGCACCGGGGCGGCCGGGTCGGCCTCGTCGACCAGTGCGGCCATCCGCTCGGTGGCGGTCTGCAGGAACCTGTTCCAGTCGTGGGGCACCGGGCCATCCAAGCACGACGACGGCGCCCGGTCCGCGAGGGACCGGGCGCCGCCGTCAGTGGTGCTGCGCAGACGCTGGGCGTGGATCAGCCGGCGTCGGGCACGCCGCCCTCGGGCGGGGCGTCGCCCGCCTGGTCGGAGGAGTCCTCCTCGATCGGAGCGTCACCGATGTCGCTGACGAGCACCGGGGTGAGCTCCTCGGCCTTGCCGCCCTGGAGCTCCACGACGCGCATGCCGGAGATGCCCATGTGGCTGTCGGCGCTGAAGCGGAACGGCGCGAGCTGCGGGCCCTCGATGTCCTCGAAGGACTCGACGGCCTCCACGAGCCCGTCGCGGGTCAGGTCCTCGCCGGCCGCCTGCAGGGCCTGCACGAAGGCGTAGGCCTGCGACATGCCGTAGATGCGGTAGTTGGTCAGGTCGCCGCCCTCGCCCTCCTGGTCCCAGACCTCCTGCCACAGCTGCACCCACGGGTCGTCGGTCGCGTCGACACCGGGGATGTACTCGGTGGTGAGCACGCCGTTGAGCGAGCTGTTGTCACCCTCGACGGCCCCCTCGGAGAACCGGTTGAGCAGCGAGCCGACCAGCTGGGGGTCGGAGCCGACGTTGGAGTAGAACCAGGTCGGCTCGTAGCCCAGGGCCAGCGACGTGAGCTGGGTCAGCGCGGTGTAGGAGGGGGTGTTGAAGGAGATGACGAGGTCGGCGCCGGCGGCCTGGAGACCCGCCACCTGGGGACCGACGTCGGTGTTGCCGGAGGTGTAGCGCTCGACGCCGACGATCTGCTTGTCGAGGTACTGGCGCACGCCCTTCTCGCCGTCCTCGCCGAAGTCGTCGTCCTGCAGGAAGAGCCCGACCTTGGCCTTGGGCATGTTCTCGGCGATGTACTGGCCGATGATCTTGCCCTCGATCTCGTAGTCGGGCTGCCAGCCGAAGGTGTAGGGCTTGGACTCGACGTCGTCGCCCCACTGCAGCGAGCCGGAGGAGACGAAGAGGTCGGGCACGCCCTCGGAGTTCAAGAAGTCGACGACCGCGCTGTGGGTGGGGGTGCCCAGACCGCCCACCATCGCGAAGATCTCGTCCTGCAGCACCAGCTCGTTGGTGACCTGGCTGGTGTTGGTCGGGTTGTAGCCGTCGTCCTTGACGATGTACTCGATCTGGCGACCGTTGACGCCGCCGGCCTCGTTGACGAAGTCGAAGTAGGCCTGGGCGCCGGTCGGGATCTCGCTGTAGCCGGGTGCGGCCACGCCGGTGAGGGGGAAGTGGGCACCCACGGTGACGGTGTCCTCGGTGACGCCGACGTCGGAGGCGCCACCTCCCTCGCCGCCGGTGTCACTCTCGCGGTCGCCTCCGGCGCCGCAGCCCGCCAGGACCATGGTGGCCGTGAGCAGGCCGGCCACAGGGGCCAGCAGTCGTGCCTTCATCGTGTACTTCCCTTCGGGGTGGTGGGTCCGGACGCCTGGGGCGTGCCGGGGTCGTGCTCGTCGGAGCTGTCGTGCTGGTGAGTCGTGGTGGCGGGTGAGCCGGTCTTGCTGGCAGCGCCGGCGGCGGCCATCTGGCGCCGGGCGCGTCGCCCGGCCAGCGACATCCGCGTGGTCCCGACGAGGCCGGCCGGGGCCAGGAGGATGACCAGCACCATGACCAGGCCGTAGACCAGGGGCGCCAGCTCGGCGGACCGGATGTCGGAGAGACCGGCGTCGCCGCCGATGCGGGTGACGAAGGGGGGCAGGAAGGTCAGCAGGCCGGCGCCGATCAGGGCGCCCGACAGGTAGCCCAGGCCCCCGAGGACCACCGCGGTGAGCAGGGTCAGGCTCAGCACGATGGTGAAGCCGCTGGGTGCCGCCAGTCGTGCGGTGATGGCCAGCACCGAGCCGGCGGCACCGGCCGCGGCGGCGCTGACCATGAAGGCGGAGATCCGGGCCCGGCCCAGACGGATGCCGGCCAGCTCGGCGGAGACCTCGTCGTCGCGCACCGCGCGCCAGCGGCGCCCGACCCGGCCACGGGCCAGGTTGGCCAGCAGCACGAAGGTGACGATGAGGGTGATCCAGCCGAGGTAGGCGACGTACTGGCTGCGTGACATCTCGGTGCCGGTCAGCAGGTACTCCAGGTCCAGCGCCCACACGGGCACGTCGGGCAGCGAGACCCGCAGGCCCTGCTCACCACCCAGGAAGCTGCCGAAGTACAGCGCGATGCCGGGCACGGCGATGGCCAGCGCGAGCGTCGCGCCGGCCAGGTAGGGGCCGTGCAGGCGGGCCGCGGCGACACCCACCGCGGTGCCGACCACGAGCGCGACGGCGGTCGAGGCGAGCACCACCAGCGAGATCGGCATCGAGGACGTCGGGTCGTCGAGCAGCAGCGCGGTCGTGTAGGCGCCGAAGGCCATCAGGGCGCCGTGGCCCAGCGAGATCTGGCCGTTGATGCCGGTGAGCACGGTCAGGCCGCCGGCGGCGATGCCGAGGTAGGCCATCGCGGCCAGCTGCAGGGCCCGGAAGTCGCCGACGCTCTCGAGGACCACGACCACCACGGCCAGGCCGACCAGCGCGGTCAGCAGGTGCCGGCCCAGCACCGAGTGGCGCCACACGTCGAGGAAGCGGTTCATCAGACCCTCCTGGCCGAGGCCACGGCGAACAGGCCGCCGGGCTTCAGGGTGAGCACGAGCATCAGGATCAGCAGGGCTGCCAGCGCGACCAGCTCGGAGCCGAGGTAGCCGCTGACGAAGCTGAGGGACAGCCCGAGCGTCAGGCCGCCCACGACCGCGCCGACCGGGCTCTCGAGCCCGCCGAGCACGGCGGCCACGAAGCCGTAGACGACGATCGAGTCCATGTAGCCGGGGTGCACGAGACCGCCGCTGGCGATGAGCAGGCCCGAGAGCGAGCCGACGACCGCGGCCAGCGCCCAGCCGAGGGTGAGCATCCGGCCGACCCGCACGCCCAGCAGCCGGGCCACCTCGGGGTTGTAGGCCGAGGCCCGCATCCGCAGGCCCACGTCGGTGTAGCGGAAGAGCAGCAGGAGCAGCACCATCACGGTGGCCACCGCGACGATCGTGAAGATGCCCGAGGTGGTGAGCCGGATCGTGGTGCCGCCCACCTCGAGGCCACGCAGGCCGAAGGGCGCCGGGAAGGAGCGGAAGCGGTTGCCGAAGATGACCGCGGCCAGGGCGTGCAGGGTGATGAAGAGACCCAGCGTCAGGATGACCGCGTTGATCTCGGGCTTGTCCTCCACCGGGCGGATGACGACCCGCTCGATCACCGCACCGAGCACCAGGCCCGAGAGCAGGGCGGCCGCGAAGCCGATCCAGTAGGAGTAGCCGGCGTCGATCAGGGTCAGCGCGATGAAGGTGGTCACCATCGCCATCGGCGCCTGGGCGAAGTTGACGATCCGCGTGGAGCGGAAGATCAGCACCAGCGCCAGCGCGAACGCGGCGTACACGGCGCCGAGCGTGAGCCCGCCGAGGGCGGTGTTCACGAGTTGTTGCACGTCGATCTCCGTTCTTGGGGTGGGCGGTGCGGCTCAGAAGCCGAGGTAGGCATGGCGCAGCTGGTCGTCGGCGGCCAGGACCGATGCCTTCTCGTCGGCGACGACGCGGCCGAGGTTGAGCACGACGCCGTGGTCGGCCACCGACAGGGCGCTGCGGGCGTTCTGCTCGACGAGCAGGACGCTGAGGCCCTGGTCGTCGACGAGGCCGCGCAGCAGGTCGAAGATCTGCGCCACGATGCGCGGCGCCAGGCCCAGCGACGGCTCGTCGAGCAGCAGCAGGCGGGGCTCCGACATCAGGGCCCGGCCGATGACCAGCATCTGGCGCTCGCCACCCGAGAGCGTGTGCGCCAGGCCGGCACGCCGGTCGGCGAGGACGGGGAAGAGCTCGTAGACGCGCTCGAGGTCCTCGGAGCGCAGCTTGCCGCCCTTGGCCAACCCGCCCAGGCGCAGGTTCTCCTCGATGGTCAGCTCGGTGATCACGCCGCGGCCCTCGGGCACGTGGACCATGCCCAGCGCCGGCATCTGCTCGGCGTTGACCTTGCGCAGCGGCTGGCCGTCGAGGGCGATGGTGCCGGACTCGGGGCGGTGCAGCCCCGAGACGGTGCGCAGCAGCGTGGTCTTGCCGGCGCCGTTGGCGCCGAGGACGGCGGTGATCTGGCCCTTGCCGGCGGAGAACGAGACGTCCTGCAGCGCGGTGATGGGGCCGTAGCCGGCGGTGAGTCGGTCGAGGGTCAGCATCAGTGGGTCACCTCGTCGCCCAGGTAGGCCGCCAGCACGGCGGGGTCGTTGCGCACCTCGTCGGGCGTGCCGTGCGCGATCACCCTGCCGAAGTCGAGGACGGTGATCTCGTCGCAGACCCGCATCACGAGGTCCATGTGGTGCTCGACGAGCATCACCGACATCCGTGAGCCCAGCGACGTCACGAGGTCGCCGAGCTCGTCCATCTCGGCCGACGACAGGCCGCTGGCCGGCTCGTCGAGGAGCAGGAGGGTCGGCTCGGCCGCCAGCGCGCGGGCCAGCGCGACCCGCTTGCGCACCGGGTAGGGCAGACTCGTGGGGTAGCGGTCGGCGTACTGCTCGATGTGCAGCTCGGCCAGCACTGCCCGGGCGCGCTCGCGCAGCGCCTTCTCCTCGCGCCCGGCGCGGGGCAGCGCCAGCAGCGAGCCCAGGAAGCCCGAGCGGGCGTGCCGGTCGGCGCCGACCACGACGTTGTCGAGCACCGTGATCCGGTCGAAGAGGCCCAGGCCCTGCAGCGTGCGGGCCATCGAGAGCCCGGCCAGCTGGTGGGGGGCCAGCTTGTCGAGCACGGTGCCCTCGCGCACGATCCGGCCGGTGTCGGGGGTGACGAAGCCGCAGGCGACGTTGAAGAGCGTGGTCTTGCCGGCGCCGTTGGGGCCGATGACCCCGTGCACCGAGCCGGGGCGCACCGTCAGGCCCACCTCGCTCAGGGCGGTGATCCCGCCGAAGCGCACGGTGACGTCGGAGAGCTCCAGGGCCGGGGCGGGGCCGCCTTCTGCGGACGGTGTGGACGACATGTGGTCCTTCCTGGAGCGGGCAGCCGGACGCGTTCGTCCGGTTGTGACCTGCACCACCTTGGTCGCAGCGCACAGATCGCGCACTAGGCGGAGAGCACAACATTCCTTGGCTGCTGCGCTATTTCACCTCCTTTACGCTGGCGTTCCTTGTGCGTTGGGTGCGAACGTGCTGCTCATGCGTGTTGACGTCGGTCCCGGGAGGGCCACCCTGGAGGACGTCCAGCGCGCCTGGCTGCCGCTGGTGGAGCAGTCCGACCAGATCGCCGACAGCATCACGCTGACGCTGCTCGAGCGCGACGCAGCCGTCTACGACCAGGTCGGGCCCGACCTGCGCGCCGACGTCCGCGAGAGCACCAGGGTGCACATCAGGCGCGGCCTCGAGGTCCTCACCGGCCGGCGCCCGGCCGGCGGCTCGTCGGCGGCCCAGGTGTGGCGCGAGACCGGTCGCCGCCGCGCGCAGCAGGGCGTCCCGCTTGAGCTGGTGCTCAACGCCTACACCGTCGGCGCCCGGATGCTGTGGGAGGCGCTGGTGGCCCACTCGCAGCGCAAGGACGGCCGCGGTGACGAGCCGGTGCTGCTGCTGGCGGCCCGGATCGTGTGGTCGAACCTCGACGTGCAGACCGCGGTGCTCATCTCCGCCTACCGCCGCGAGAGCGCCCGCCTGACCCGCGTCGACCTGCAGCGCCAGCAGTCGGTGCTCGACGCCCTCGTGGAGGGCCGCGGCGCCGACCCCGAGTACGCCGCCGAGGTGCGCGACGCGCTCGGCATCGACCCCGACGCCCCGGTCGGCTGCCTGGTGGCGCTGCTCGACGGCGAGGTCGACGCGGGCCTCGAGCCCAGCGAGGACCGGCTCGAGCGGCTCGGGCTGACCGTGCGCTGGCACGTGCGCGGCGGCACCTACTTCGGGCTCGTGGCCGCTTCGTCGCCCGGCGCGACCGGTGCCACGGTGTCGCCGCTCGCCGAGGACCTCCTCGTCGACGTGGTCGGGCCGCAGGTGCGGGCGCGGGTCGGGGTCTGCGTGGCGCCCGACGGGGTGGCCGGCTTCGCGGCGGCGTACCAGCTGGCGACCCGGGCGGCCGAGACCATGGGCCGGGGCACCACGGGCGCCGTGGCGGTCTCGCAGCGCCTGCCCGAGGTGCTGCTGGCCGGTTCGCCGCAGGTGGCGCCGCTGCTGCTGCGCGAGACCCTCGGCCCGCTGCTGGCCCAGCCCGAGGCCCAGTCGCGCACCCTGCTCGACACGCTCGCCGCGCTGCTGCGCCACGACGGCTCGCCCACGCACGCCGCCGAGGAGCTCTACTGCCACCGCAACACCGTGATCTACCGGCTCAAGCAGATCGAGGAGCTCACCGGGCGGTCCCTGGCCAGCCCCCGCGACAAGCTGCTGCTCGAGCTGGCCCTGATGGCCCGCGACCGCTGACCCGCTCGCCGTTGGTCGAGCAGGGAGGAGCGCCAGCGACGAGCGTCGCCGAGACCCCGTGAGAACCGCGCCGGCCGTACGTCGTGGAGCCGGGCGACCGCGGAGTGGTCACTCCCGACAACCCAGGCCGCCCTGGAGGTGTCGTTCGTGACCACTGCGCCGTCCGAGCCTGCTCGCCGTACGCCATGGGGTCGCCCGGTTTCGGCGACGCTCGAGCCTTCGGCCCTCGCTGCTCGACCAACGGGGTCGTTGGTCGAGCAGGGAGGAGCGCTAGCGACGAGCGTCGTCGAGACCCGGTGAGGGACACGCGGGCCGCAACGACTCGCCGTACGCCATGGGGTCGCTGGGTTTCGGCGATGCTCGAGCCTTCGGCCCTCGCTGCTCAACCAGCGGGGTCGTTGGTCGAGCAGGGAGGAGCGCTAGCGACGAGCGTCGTCGAGACCGCGTGAGAACCGTGCTCGCCGTACGCCATGGGGTCGCCCGGTTTCGGCGACGCCCGAGCCTTCGGCCCTCGCTGCTCAACCAACGGCGGGCCCTCGCTGCTCAACCAGCGACGGGGTCGTTCAGGGGTGCAGGAGGGGGCGGAAGAGGGCGAGGGTCTCGTCGACGGCGCGGTCGGCCGCCTCGGAGTGGCGGCCCATGTCGACGAAGCCGTGGACCATGCCGGGGAAGACCCGGTGCTGCACCGGGACCCCGGCCTCCTCGAGGGCGCGGGCGTAGGCGTTGCCGTCGTCGCGCAGGGGGTCCAGCTCGGCGGTGACGACCACGGCCGGGGCCAGGCCGTCGAGGCGGCCGTGCAGCGGCGAGAGCCGCGGGTCGGCGGGGTCGAGGTCGGGCGCGTCGCCGGCGTACTGGGCGCCGAACCAGGCCATCGTGGCGGTGTCGAGGAAGTAGCCCTCGGCGTTCTCGGAGTGCGAGGGGTAGGAGCCGGCCGAGTCGGTGACGGGGTAGATCAGCAGCTGGGCGGCCAGCGGGCGGCCCTCGTCGCGCAGCACCTGGGCGGTGACCGCGGCCAGGTTGCCGCCGGCGGAGTCGCCGGCCACGCCCATCGCCTCGGAGCCGCCGAGGTCGGCGAGGTTGTCGCTGACCCAGTGCGTGGCGGCCAGCACGTCCTCCAGCCCGGCGGGGAAGGGGTGCTCGGGGGCGAGGCGGTAGTCGACCGAGACCACGACGGCCTCGCAGCGCGACGCGATCAGCCGGCAGGTCAGGTCGTGGGTGTCGAGGTCGCCGATCACGAAGCCGCCACCGTGGAAGAAGACGACCGTGGGCAGCGCCTCGAGGTCGCTCGAGGGCCGGTAGACCCGGCCCGGGCGGGCCGCGGCGCCGCCGGGGAGGTGGACGTCCTCGACCGAGGCCATCTCGGGCAGCACCGAGGGGTCGCGCAGGTCGACGGCCAGGGTGCGGAACCCGGCGCGGGCCTCGTCGGCCGTGCCCTCGTGCATCGGCGGGGTGCCGGCCTGCTCGAGGAAGGTGAGCAGGGTGGCGAGCTGCGGGTCGATCGGCACGGGTGGTCCTCCTGGTGGTGGTGCGGTCGGGGTGGGGGTACGTCGCTGGGCTCGGCTCAGACGAAGGCGCTGATGCCGGTCTCGTCGCGGCCGATGAGCAGCTTCTGGATCTGGCTGGTGCCTTCGTAGAGCGTCATCACGCGGGCGTCGCGCAGGTACTTGGCCGGCGGGTACTCGTCGACGTACCCGGCCCCGCCGTGCACCTGCAGCGCGTTGTTGGCCGCGCGCACCGCCGCCTCGGAGGCGAAGAGCTTGGCCTTCGACGCCGCCACGCCGTAGGGCTCGCCGCGGTCGATCAGGTCGGCGCAGCGCCAGGCCAGCAGTCGCGCGGCGTCGGCGTCGAGCGAGATGTCGGCGATCATGTCCTGCACCAGCTGGAAGCCGGCCAGCGGACGGCCGAACTGGGTGCGGGAGGTGGCGTACTCGACCGCCGTCTCGAGGCAGCCCTGCACGATCCCCACGCAGCCGGAGGCCACCGCGAGGCGGCCCTTGTCGAGGGTGCTCATCGCGATCTTGAAGCCGGTGCCCTCCTCGCCGAGCATGGCCGAGGCCGGCACCCGGACCCCGTCGAGGAACAGCTCGGCGGTGGCCTGGCCGCGCAGCCCGAGCTTGCCCTTGATCTCGCGGGCCTCGAAGCCGGGCGCGTCGGTCGGCACCAGGAACGCCGAGATGCCGCGCGGCCCGTCGCCGCCGGTGCGGGCGAAGACCAGCGCGACGTCGGCCCAGGTGCCGTTGGTGATGTAGAGCTTCTGGCCGTCGATCACGTAGTCGTCGCCGTCACGGCGCGCCCGGGTCGTCAGGTTGCCCGCGTCGGAGCCCACGTCGGGCTCGGTGAGCCCGAAGCAGCCCAGCTTGGTGGCCTCGGCCAGCTGGGGCAGCCACTCCTGCTTCTGCTCCTCGCTGCCGTGGAAGAGGATCGACTTGCCGACCAGGCCGCTGGAGACCGAGACGATGCCGCGCAGCGCCGAGTCGGCGCGACCGAGCTCCTCCATGGCCAGCGAGTAGGTGACGTAGTCGCCGCCGAGGCCGCCGTACTCCTCGGGGATGGTCAGGCCGAAGAACCCGATCTCGGCCATCTTGGGCACGATCGCCAGGTCGACGGACTCGGCGCGGTCCCACTCGACGCGGTGGGGGACCGCCTCGCGGTCGAGGAAGTCGCGTGCCAGCGCGCGGAAGGCCTGCTGCTCGTCGCTCAGGGAGAGGTCCATGGGGTCATCCTGCCTCGGGGGTGGGGGCGGCCAGGTCTACCAGGCGCGCCAGTGCGTCGCGGTGGGCGTCGGGGCTGCCGAGGAGCACGTGGTCGGCCTTGGCCCGCTTGAGCCGCAGGTGCACCGGGCTCTCCCAGGTCATGCCGAGCCCCCCGTGCAGCTGCACGGCCTCCTCGGCGGCGTGCACGGCGACCTCGGAGCAGAAGGCCTGCGCCACGGCCACCGACACCGGTACGTCGCTCTCGCCGGCCAGCGCCGCGGCCGCGTGCGCCGCGACGGCGGAGGCCTGGCCGACCTCGGCGTAGAGGTCGGCGAGGCGGTGCTTGAGCGCCTGGAAGCCGCCGACGACGCGGCCGAACTGGCGGCGCTCCGAGAGGTGCGCGACGGTCTGCTCGAGGCACCAGGCGGCCAGCCCGGCCTGCTCGGCCGCCAGCACCCCGGCCGCGGTGGCCAGCGCGTGGTCGAGGGCGGCGGTGACCTCGTCTCCGGTGGCCAGGGGCGTGCCGGCCTCGACGTCGAGGCGGACGTCGCTGACCGGGCGGGTCGCGTCGAGGGAGGTGTGCGTGGAGACCGCGACCCCGTCGGCGTCGACGGGCACCAGGTGCAGCGCCGGTCCGTCGGGTCCGTGGACGGGCACCAGCAGCAGGTCGGCCGGGAGGCCGACGACACCGCGCACCTCGCCGGCCAGGCGGCCGCCGGAGACCTCGACGCCGGTCCGCCGGGCCCAGGAGCCGGCCGAGGCGGTGCCCGCCGGCACGACGAGAGCCGCGGTGCCGCCCTCGGCCAGGCGGGCGAGCGACTCGGCGGCGCCGAGGCGGACGAGCAGGCTGGTGGCCAGCACGGCGCTGGTCAGGAAGGGCACGGGCGCGCAGGCGCGACCGCACTCCTCGGCGACCACCGCGGCCTCCCGGGGCCCGGCCCCGGCACCGCCGTGCTCCTCGGGCACGAGCAGCGCGGCCAGGCCGAGGTCGTGGGCCAACCCCGACCAGGCGGGCCCCGAGACGTCGTCGCTGCCGTCGGCCAGGGCGACCAGCGCCTCGGTGGGGCAGGTCTTGGCGAGCACGGCGCGCACCGAGCGGCGCAGGTCGGTCTCGACGTCGCTGGGCAGCAGGTCGAGGTCGGGGGCGGCGGGGATCGGCTGGGCGGTCATCGGGGCAGGTCCTTCCACGCCACGTCCTTGTCGACGCGCGGCTCGCCGGGCAGGCCGAGCACGCGCTCGGCGATGATGTTGCGCAGGATCTCGGAGGTGCCGCCCTCGATGGAGTTCCCCTTGGCGCGCAGGTAGCGGTAGCCCGCGTCGCGCCCGGTGAAGTCGACCTTCTCGGGCCTGCTCAGGGTCCAGTCGTCGTAGCGCAGGCCGTCCTCGCCGAGCAGCTCGACCTCCAGGGCCGAGAGCTCCTGGGCGAGCCGGGCGAAGACCAGCTTGGTCGCCGAGCCCTCCGGTCCGGGGGCGCCGACGGCCAGCTGCTGGCGCACCCGGCTGCCGGTGATCCGGGCGGCCTCGGCCTGCACCCACAGGTCGAGCAGGCGCCGGTGCGCCCCGTGCGTACGACGCTCGGGGTGCGCACGCCAGGTCTGCGCCACCTTGCCGACCATCCCGGCCTCGCGCGGGACGGCCTGGCCGCCGATCGAGACCCGCTCGCTGTTGAGCGTGGTGTTGGCGATGCGCCAGCCCTCGCCGACCGCGCCCAGCAGCTGGGCCGCGGGCACGCGCACGTCGGTGAGGAAGACCTCGTTGAACTCGGCCTCGCCGGTCAGCTGCCGCAGCGGGCGCACCTCGACGCCCGGCTCGCGCATGCCGAGCAGGAAGTAGCTCAGCCCGCCGTGCTTGGGCACGTCGGGGTCGGTGCGCGCGACCAGGATCGCGAAGTCGGCCAGGTGGGCCGAGGAGGTCCACACCTTCTGCCCGTTGACCACCCACTCGCCGGTGGACTCGTCGGGCACCGCCCGGGTCGCCACGGCGGCCAGGTCGGAGCCGGCGCCGGGCTCGGAGAAGAGCTGGCACCAGATCTCCTCGCCCAGCCACAGCGGGCGCAGGAAGCGCTCGTGCTGCTCGGGGGTGCCGTGCGCCAGGATCGTCGGCGCGGCCATGCCCAGCCCGATGCCGTTGCGCTCGGGGGCGTTGTCGGGCGCCCCGGCCGCGGCGAGCAGGTCGTCGACGTGGGCCTGCAGGTCGCGCGGGAGCCCGAGGCCGCCGAGGCCCGCGGGGAAGTGCACCCAGGCCAGGCCGGCCTCCCACCGGGCGCGCAGGAACTCGGCACGGTCGGTGGTGGCGGGGTCGTGGGCCTCGAGCAGGGCGGTGACGCGCTGCTCGAGGTCGCTGCGGTGCTGCTCGCTCACGAGGTCGCGTGCGTCTGCTTGCGGATCTCGGCCTTGGCCAGGGCGTTCTTGTGCACCTCGTCGGGGCCGTCGGCGAAGCGCAGCGTGCGGATCGAGGCGTAGGCGTTGGCCAGCGGGAAGTCCTGGGAGAGGCCGCCGGCACCGTGCACCTGGATGGCCTTGTCGAGGATCCACTGCACCGTCTTCGGCGTGGCGATCTTGATCGCCTGGATCTCGGTGTGGGCGCCGCGGGCACCCACGTCGTCCATCAGCCAGGCGGTCTTGAGCACCAGCAGGCGCAGCTGCTCGAGGCGCACCCGCGACTCCGCGATCCAGTCGCGCACCACGCCCTGCTCGGAGATGGCGCGGCCGAAGGCGACCCGCGAGTCGGCGCGGGTGCACATCAGCTCGATGGCCTTCTCGGCGACGCCGATGGCGCGCATGCAGTGGTGGATGCGGCCGGGGCCCAGGCGGGCCTGGGCGACGCCGAAGCCGCCGCCCTCCTCGCCGATCAGGTTCGAGACCGGCACCCGCACGTCCTCGAAGCGCAGCTCGGCGTGGCCGCCGTGCTCGTGGTCGTCGTAGCCCATCACGTGCATCGGGCGCACCACGGTCAGGCCCGGGGTGTCACGCGGCACCAGGATCTGGCTCTGCTGACGGTGCCGCGAGGCGCTCGGGTCGGTCTTGCCCATCACGATGAAGACCTCGCACTGCGGGTTCATCGCGCCGGTGATCCACCACTTGCGCCCGTTGATGACGTACTCGTCGCCGTCGCGCACGATCGAGGTCTCGATGTTGGTGGCGTCGGAGGAGGCCACGTCGGGCTCGGTCATCGCGAAGGCCGAGCGGATCCGCCCCTCCATGAGCGGGCGCAGCCAGCGCTCCTGCTGCTCGGGGGTGCCGAACATCGCCAGCACCTCCATGTTGCCGGTGTCGGGCGCCGCGCAGTTGAGGGCGGCCGGGGCCAGGTGGCCGGCGCGGCCGGTGATCTCGGCGAGCGGGGCGTACTGCAGGTTGGTCAGCCCGGCGCCCAGGTCGCCGTAGTGGCCCACCGGCAGGAAGAGGTTCCACAGCCCGCGGCTGCGGGCCTCGGCGCGCAGCTCCTGCAGCACCGGCGCGGTCGACCAGGCCCAGCGGTCGTCGAGGCCGGCGAGCTGGTCGGCGAAGACCTTCTCGTTGGGGTGGACGTGGGTGTCCATGAAGTCGAGCAGGCTCTCGCGCAGCTCCTGCGTACGGGCGTCGAAGGCGAAGTCCATGGTGGGTCCCTCCAGGGGGTCGGGTCGGGTCAGAGGTGCGAGGTGGCGGCGAGCCCGGCCGCCAGCAGCGGCGGCACCGCCTCGCCGATGGCATCGAAGCCCTCGCCCACGGTCTGGCCGTGGGCGTGGCGGTAGTGGATGCCCTCGAGAATGACGGCGAGCTTGAGGTGGGCCAGGCCCAGGTGGAAGTCCATCGGGCCCAGGTCGCGCCCCGAGGCGGCGGCGTACGCCGCGAGCTGGTCGTCGGCCGAGGGGTAGCCGGGGGCGGTGGAGACGTCGGCCAGCCCGGCGTCGGCCACCGAGGCGCCGGACCCGGCGACCAGGCCCGCCAGCCGGTCGTAGACGACCAGCAGCGCCAGGTCGGTCAGCGGGTCGCCGAGCGTGGCCATCTCCCAGTCGACGACCGCGCGCACCGGCTGCGGGTGGTCGGGGTCGACGAGCAGGTTGTCGAGGCGGTAGTCGCCGTGCACCACGGCGGGCGCGGCGTCGGGCGGCACGTGGGCGGCCAGGCGCTCGAGCAGCAGGTCGGCGTCGGGCAGGTCGCGGCTGCGTGAGCCCTCGAGCTGGCGGCCCCAGCGGCGCACCTGGCGCTCCAGGAAGCCGGCCGGGCGACCGAGGTCGCCCAGGCCGACCGCGTCGGGGTCGACGGCGTGCAGGTCGGCCAGCACCTCGACCATCCGCCCGACCAGTGCCCGGGTGCGTTCGGGCCCCAGCGGCTCGATCTCCTCGGCGCGGCGCAGCGCCACCCCGTCGACGACCTCCATCAGGTAGAACGGCGCGCCGAGCACGGCGTCGTCGGCGCAGTGCGCGTGCATCGCCGGGACCGGCACCGCGCTGTCGGCCAGGGCGTCCATCACCCGGTACTCGCGGCCCATGTCGTGGGCGGTGGCCTGCACGTGTCCCAGCGGGGGCCGGCGCAGCACCCATCGGCGCGCGGGCTCCTCGCGCACGTGCAGCGCGTAGGTGAGGTTGGAGCGTCCGCCGGTCAGCAGCCGCGCCTCGAGGGCGTCGGCGGCGGGCATCTCGCCGGGACGCTGCGCGTCGTACCAGCGCTGGACCGCGACCAGGTCGAGGCCGGGCAGCGCGCCGCTCACGCGGGGCCCGCCAGGTGGTCGTCGAGCTTGGACTGCAGCCGGCGCATCCCGCCCAGCCAGCGGTCGGTGTCGGTGGCCCGGGCGGCGTAGTAGGCGGCGACCTCGGGGTGCGGCAGCACCAGGAAGCGGTCGTCGGCCAGGGCGTCGACCCAGCAGCCGGCGACGGTCTCGGGGGTGAGCGCCTCGTCGTGGGAGAGCAGGTCCTGCAGCGGGCCGGCCTCCTCGAGCATCCGGGTGCGCACGCCCTGCGGGCAGATTGCCTGCACGGTGACGCCGCGGTGGCCGTAGGTCACCGAGAGCCACTCGGCGAAGCCGACCGCGGCGTGCTTGGTCACCGAGTACGGCGCGCTGCCGATCATCGTCAGCAGGCCCGCGGCCGAGGCGGTCACCACGAACCGCCCGCCCTCGCCG
Source organism: Nocardioides salarius (assembly GCF_016907435.1). NCBI lineage: Bacteria > Bacillati > Actinomycetota > Actinomycetes > Propionibacteriales > Nocardioidaceae > Nocardioides > Nocardioides salarius. Next base: position 3,006,563 of record NZ_JAFBBZ010000001.1, read on the forward strand.
CCGGCCTCGGCGGAGGCGACCCACTCGGGCACCAGCAGCCGGGCGGCGCGCACGTGGGCCATCACGTTGACGTCGACGACCCGCTCCCACACGTCGTCGGGGGTCTGCAGGCTGTCGGGGCCGCCGGCACCGTCGATGCCGGCGTTGGCCAGGTAGACGTCGATGCGGCCGAGCTCGGCGGTGGCCTCCTCGACCAGGGCGCGCACACCCGCGTCGGAGGAGCAGTCGCCGGGCACGGCGACCGCGCCGATCTCCTCGGCCGTGCGGCGTACGGCGTCGGCGTCGAGGTCGTTGACCACGACCCGGGCGCCCTCGGCGACCAGGCGGGTGGCCAGCGCGCGGCCGATGCCGCCGGCGGCGCCGGTGACGACCGCGCCGCGGCCGGCCAGCGCCTCGTGGCCGGCCATCACACGCCGCCGGTGAGGGTGACGCCGCCGTCGATGAGCAGGGTCTGGCCGGTCACCCAGTCGGCGTCCTCGGAGAGCAGGAAGGCGACCGCGCCGGCGACGTCCTCGGGCACGCCGAGGCGCTTGAGCGGGTACTGCGAGGACACCTCCTCCTCGCGGCCCTCGTAGAGCGCCGAGGCGAACTGGGTCTTGACCACCGCGGGCGCGACGGCGTTGACGCGGATGGTCGGGCCGAGCTCGACGGCCAGCGACTCGGTCAGCGAGATCATCATCGCCTTGCTGGCGCCGTACATCGAGATGCCCGGGGCGGGCTTGACGCCGCTGACCGAGGAGATGTTGACGACCGAGCCGCCGTGCTCGCCCATCCAGGCGCGGTGCGCGGCCTGCACCCAGGCCAGTGCGCCGATCGCGTTGACCTCGACGATCTTGCGGGCGGCGTCGAGGTCGAGGTCGACGAGGGGACCGTAGGCGGGGTTGATGCCCGCGTTGTTGACCAGCAGGTCGAGGCTGCCGAAGGTCTCGACGGCACGCGTCACGACCTCCTCGCGGTGCGCGGGGTCGTCGGCCTTCCCGGCGACGGCCAGGGCCACGTCGGGACCGCCCAGGGTGCGCACGGCCTCCTCGAGGGCCTCGGGCTTGCGGGCGGTCAGCACGACGCGCGCGCCCTCGTCGACGAGTCGCTGGGCGATGCCAAGGCCGATCCCGCGGCTGGCGCCGGTGACGACGGCGGTGCGGCCCTTGAGTCCCTGCATGGTGCTCCCTCTCGAGTGGGTCGTTGCGCTCTGACTAAGCGCTTGCTTACTCTGACGCCATGGCCGCCGCCCGTCAACCCTCCACCACCGACGCGCGCGAGCGCCTGCTCGAGGCGGCGGTGGCCTCGTTCGCGGCCCGGGGTTTCCACGGCACCACGACCCGTGACATCGCTGCCGGCGCGGGGATGAGCCCGGCCGCGCTCTACGTGCACCACCGCTCCAAGGAGGAGCTGCTGCACCAGATCGCGCGGGAGGGGCACCTGCGCACGCTCGCGCTGGTGGAGGCCGCCGTCGCCGAGGGCGAGGGACCGGTCGGGCAGCTGACGCGGCTGGTCGAGGAGTTCGTGCGCCACCACGCCCTGACCCACACCACCGCGCGGATCATCAACTACGAGATGGCCGCGTTGAGCCCCGAGCACCTCGACGAGATCATGGACCTGCGCCGGCGCATCGACGCCGTCGTCCGCGACGTCATCGACCGCGGCGTCGCGGCCGGGGTGCTGGCCACGGCCGATCCCGCGATGACCGCGACCGCGCTGCTGTCGCTGGGCATCGACGTGGCGCGGTGGTACCGCGACGACGCCGGCTGGACCCCCGAGCAGGTCGCCGCGCACTACCGCGACCTGGCGCTGCGGATGGCCGGCGCCTGAGGCTCGGCGGACGGCGGGTGGGCCGGTCACCGGGTCTCGGCGTCGTTCGTCGCTGGCGCTCCTCACTGCTCGACCGACAGAGGCGGGTGGCTCAGGCCTCCTCGAGGGAGGAGACGACCATGTCGGCCACCTCCGCGGCGTCGGCCGCGTCGGCGGAGGTGACGGTGATGGTGACGACGTCGGCACCGACCTGGGCCAGCAGCACCTCGAACTGGCCCGGGGTGCCGTTGATGTCGAGCTGGTAGTCGGCGCGCAGCACGTCGCCGACGGGGGAGTCGACGGTGGCCACGTCGCCGGTGGTGTCGGCGAACTGCTCGAGCTGCTGGGCGAGCTGCTGCTCCGCGGGCAGCTCGCCGGGCTGGTGCAGCACGTTGACGTTGGTGAGCACGCCGCCCTGGGCCCCGCCGTCGGCGACCGCGACCAGGTCGACGTCCTGCAGCGTCGCCTCGAGCTGCGGGGGCGGCACACCGAGCCGCTCGGCGATCGAGGCGAGCGCGCCGTCCTCGCCGTCGGCCAGCGCCTCCTGGGCCTCGAGGCTCTCCCAGCCCTCCGGCAGGCGCAGGCGCACCTGGTCGGTGCTGACCTCCTGGGTGCCGTCGTCGGCCGAGGTGTCCTCGGGGCTGTCCTGGGAGGGGGTCGACGTCGACTCGGCGGCGGAGCCGGTGCCGGCGTCGTCGCCCCCGCAGGCGGCCAGGCCGCCGGCAGCGAGGACGGCGAGCAGGGCGAGGGAGGCGGGTGCGGTGCGCGGACGTGGCTTCACTCCCGGACGGTACCCACCTGCTCGGGCCCCACACCTGGCCGCCGCTCCCACATGGCGGCGAGGGCCACCACGGCCAGCGCGAGGACGGCTCCGGCCACGATGTCGACGACGTAGTGCTCGGCGAAGTAGACCAGCGCCAGGCTCATCAGGGCCGGGTAGCCCAGCAGCAGCCACCGCCAGGGCGAGCCCAGCCGCTGCACCGCGTGCACGGCGACCAGGAAGGCGATCCCGGCGTGCAGGGAGGGCATCGCGGCCACGGGGTTGCCCACGCCCTGCAGCACCAGGTCGAGGCGGCCGATGCCCAGGTCGTCCCAGCCCCGGCCGGTGAGCCGGGTGACCTCGCCCATCAGGCCCTCGCGCGAGGCCATCCACGGCGGGGCCATCGGGTAGAGGACGTAGACGACCAGGGCCCCGAAGCAGATCATCAGGTAGCGCCGCATCCACCGCGCCCAGGCCGCCCGGTCGCGTACCCACAGCACCGCGGCCAGGCTCAGCCCCACCAGGAAGTGGCTGGCGTAGACGGTGGTCAGCACGACGTCGTACCAGGAGGGCGACGCGGCGCGCAGGCACGGGCGCCCGCACCACGCGGCCTGCAGGTGCTCGGTCGGGGTGGTGCCGCCGCCGAGCCACTCGTCGACCCGGATCGGCATCGTCCAGTGCACCGGCAGGCCGAGCTCGTCGGTCAGGCCGCGGCTGTAGAAGTAGACGACCAGGCCGAGCATCGGCAGCGACCAGTCGCGCAGGAAGCGCAGGTGGTGGCGGGCCGGGGCCTCGACGTCCCAGGCGATGGTGCCCAGCCACAGCCACACGAAGACCTGGACGGTGTCGTTGGGGATGCCCAGGGCGCTCGACCAGGCCACGAGCGCCGTCGCCCACGCCGCCACCGCCAGCGCGCGGGGCAGCCGGCGGGTGCGACCGGTGGTCGGGGCCGCGACCGTCTCCGGCGCGGTCCCGGTGAGGCTCGAGGCCATGGCAGGAGCCTAGGCACGACAACGGCCGGGCGGCGCCCGCAGGCGCCGCCCGGCCGTGGCCGTCGGTGGGTCGGACCAGGTCGGACCAGGTCGGACCAGGTCGGACCAGGTCGGACCAGGGTCAGGCGATCGCCAGCGGGTCGAGGTCCTCGTGGTCGGTGACGCGCTCCGCGAGCCCACCGAGGTGGTGGCTGCCGTCGCCGAGCAGGTGCTCGAGCATCGTCAGCACCGACATGTAGGAGCCCACGGCGTACTCCGCGGTCATGCCGATGCCGCCGTGCAGCTGGATGGCCTCCTGGCCCACGTGCCGCCCGGCCCGGCTGACCTGCAGCCCGGCGCGGGCCGCCGCGTCGCGCACGGCGACCGGGTCGCCGCTCTCGACGACCATCGTGGCCCACTGCACGAGGCTGGTGGCCAGCTCGAGCGAGACGTACATGTCGGCGGCCCGGAACGTCAGCGCCTGGAAGGTGCTGAGCGGCACCCCGAACTGCTTGCGGCTCTTGAGGTACGACGTGGTCTGCACGAGCGCGACCTCCATCGCCCCGATCGCCTGATTGCCGGCCATGATCCGGCCCAGGTCGAGGATGGTGGCGATGCTGCCGGTCAGGTCGCGGCCCGGCTCGCCCAGCGGCGTGGCCGGGGTGGCGTCGAGCACGACCTTGGCCGCGCGGCCCCCGTCGTACGTCGGGTAGGCGCTGCGGGTGGCCGCCTCGCCGTCGACGACGAAGAGGCCGGTGCCGCCGTCGGGCAGCCGGGCGCTGACCACGAGGGTCTCGGCCCGCGCGCCCTGGACGACCGGTTCCTTGGTGCCGCTCAGGCTCCACGAGCCGCCGTCGTCGGTGGCGGTGACCGCGGAGGCGGTCGGTGCCCAGCGCGAGCCCGGCTCGTCGTGGGCGAAGGCCAGCAGCCGCTCGCCGGCGGCCAGCGAGCCGAGGAGCTCGCTGCGCTGCTCGGCGCTGCCGCAGGCCTGCACCAGGCCGCCGGCGAGCACCACCGCGGTCACGTAGGGCTCGGGGGCGACCACGCGCCCCAGCTCCTGGCACACGATCGCGATCTCGACCGGCCCGGCGCCCACGCCGCCGTCGTCCTCCGAGAACGGCAGGCCCAGCAGGCCCATCTCGGCCATCTGGGTCCAGGTCTTCTCGGAGAAGCCCGGGTCGGCCTTGGTGGTCTGGCGACGCTGCTCGAAGTCGCCGTACGCCTTGGTCAGCAGCCCGCGCACCGCGTCGCGGAGGGCGTTCTGCTCGTCGTCGTAGGTGAAGTCCATGTCTGCTCCTCAGAGTCCCAGGATCGTGCGGGCGATGATCTGGCGCTGGATCTCGTTGGACCCGCCGTAGATCGAGGCCTTGCGCAGGTTGAGGTACGTCGGCGTGGTGTGGTGCGTCCACTCCTCGAGCGCGCTGTCGGCACCCGCGCCGGAGGCGATGCTCGCGGGGCCCGCGAGGTCGACCATCAGCTCGCTGACCGCCTGCTGCAGCTCGGTGCCGCGCAGCTTGAGCACCGACGAGGCCGGGTGCGGCTCGCCGTCGGAGGAGTGGGCGACCACGCGCAGCGCGGTCAGCTCGAGGGCCAGCAGGTCGTTCTCGAGCTCGGCGATGCGCGCCGCGAGCAGCGGCTCGGAGGCCCGCTCGCCGGCCAGCGACTTGGCCCGGGCCAGGATGCGCTTGGTGGTGCCGACCGGCGCGACGCCGACCCGCTCGTTGCCGAGCAGGAACTTCGCGATCGTCCAGCCGCTGTTGAGCTCGCCGACCAGGTTGTCGGCCGGCACGCGCACGTCCTCGAACCAGACCTCGTTGACCTCGTGGCCGCCGTCGATCAGCTCGATGGGGCGCACCGTCAGGCCGGGGCTGGTCATGTCGATGAGCAGCATCGAGATGCCGGCCTGCTTCTTGACGTCGGGGTCGGTGCGCACGAGCGTGAAGATCCAGTCGCCGTGCTGGCCGAGCGTGGTCCAGGTCTTCTGGCCGTTGACGATCCAGTCGTCGCCGTCCTTGACCGCGGTGGTGCGCAGGCTGGCGAGGTCGGAGCCGGCGTCGGGCTCGGAGAAGCCCTGGCTCCACCAGATGTCGAGGTTGGCGGTCTTGGGCAGGAACCGCTCCTTGATCTCCTGGCTGCCGAACTGGGCGATCACCGGGCCGATCATGCTGGCGTTGAAGGCCAGCGGCGTGGGCACACCGGCGCGCTGCATCTCCTCGTTCCAGATGTGGCGCTGCAGGTCGCTCCAGTCCTGGCCGCCCCACTCGGTGGGCCAGTGCGGCACGGCGAGCCCGGCCTTGTTGAGGGTCTGCTGGCTCTCGACGATCTGCTCCTTGGTGAGCTCACGTCCCTCGATCACCGCGCGCCGGATGTCCTCGGACACCTCGGTGGTGAAGAAGGTGCGCATCTCCTCGCGGAACTTCTGGTCCTCGGCGGACAGGGCAAGCTGCATCCGGGCCTCTCTCGGATCGGGTGGCGCCTCGTGGGACGAGGAGCGGTCGTGTCCATCATGGCCCCTGCGGGCAACGCGTGGTGCACCCGCACCGCTGCTGCCGTGCAGCCCGTGGCGGGCCGACCAGTCGGCGTTGTGGCCGGCGCCCAAAGACCCGTCCCGCGCCTCACACGTCGACCGCGACCTCCTCGCCGAGGCGGGCCCCGTGGCGCGGCTGGAGGTCGTCGCCCGACCAGAACCGGCCCGGGTCGTAGTAGTTGCTGGGCAGGTCGTCGGGCAGCAGCCCCATGGCGACGTACGCCGTGGCGACCACCTCGGCGCAGTAGGTCAGCTCGGCCGGTGCCGCGCGGCGTACGCGACCCCGGGCCCAGCGGCCCACGAGAGCGGCCGTGCTCGGGAAGGGGGTGCCGTCGAGGCGGGCGATGCTGCTCAGCAGCGCGTCCTCCATCGCCGGCGTGACCTCGGCCTCGAGCTGGCGCAGCCACGCCCGCTGCTCGTAGCGCCCCGTCCACTGGCCCACGGCCTCGCGCAGGTCGTGCAGCTGGACCCCGCGCTGGTGCTTGCCGCTCCACACGTCGACCAGGCCCTTGCCCAGCTCGGCGTGCCACATCAGCGGCGGCAGGTCGTCGACGACCACGGCCATCCCGACGTGGTTGACCGGGGCGTTGGTCAGCACCCGGATCGCCTGGTCGGCGACCGAACGGCCGCGGAAGAGCCACAGGTCGCCGGTGCGGGTCAGCTCGACGGCCTCGTCGAGGCCGATCGGTCCCCCCGCGCGGTGCCGGCCCGGGCCGCGGTGTCGTGGGTGCTCCATGGTGGGAGAGTCTGGGGCATGAGGGCGAGCAGGGTGTGGAAGGTGCTGGGCGTGGCCGGGCTGGCCGGGGTGGCCGCGACCGGGGCGGTGGTCGCCCGCGACCAGCGGCGGCGGGCGCGGTTGAGCCCCGACGAGGTGCGGGCCCGCCTGCACCAGCGGGTCGCCGAGGCCTCTTCGCAGGAGCCCCGTCAGGTCGACTGATCCCTCAAGCGCCTCGACGTCGGTCGACGTTGGTTGAGGAGGTTGCGCAGCAACCGTCTCGAAACCACCGTCGTCCACAGGCGCCGCGTCGTCCTGCGTACGACGCCGCCGGCCCGGGCAGGAGCCCCGGCATGCCCTACACCTACATGGTCCAGTGCTCCGATGGCCGCTACTACGTCGGAAGCACCTGGGACCTCGATCGTCGCCTCGCCGAGCACAACGCCGGGACCGGCGCCGAGTTCACCAGGCGACGCAGGCCCGTCCGTCTGGTCTGGAACGCGCAGTTCGACTCCATCGCCGACGCCTTCGCCTACGAGAAGCGCATCCAGGGGTGGCGCCGCGAGAAGCGCGAGGCGCTCGTCCGAGGGGACTTCGCGGCGTTGCCCGAGCTGGCGAGCCGGAGCTGGTGGGCGCAGCAGCAGCGCAGGGGCACGTGACGTCACGGTGGTTTCGAGACGGTTGCTGCGCAACCTCCTCAACCAACGTGGGGCGTTGCTGCGCAACCTCCTCAATCGACGTGGGGCGTTGCTGCGCAACCTCCTCAACCAACGTGGGGCGTTGCTGCGCAACCTCCTCAACCGACGTGGGGCTCACTGGCCGAGCATCGCCCCGACGCGCTGGCGCTGGAAGCCGGGGAACACGACGGCGGGGGAGGCGGGGGTGCGGGCGGCGACGACCTCGGCGAGCACGGAGCGGTAGTCGGTGGTGACGGGCACGTCGGCGTCGAGGCCGGAGCCCAGCGGCGTCCAGGAGCCGTGGTAGCCGCCGCGCACCCCGGCGCCGGCCAGGAGCATCACGGTGCCCCAGCCGTGGTCGAGGCCGTGGTTGGCGTTCTCGGCGACCCGGCGCCCGAACTCCGAGACCGTCACCAGCGTGACCCGCTCGGCGACCGGGCCCAGGTCGGCGAAGAAGGCGGCGATGCCGCGGGCCAGGGAGTCGCCCTCGCGGCGCATCCGGCCCCAGGCCAGGGTGCCGAGGTCGGTGTGCATGTCCCAGTCGCCGTGGTCGACAGTGACCAGCGAGACGCCGACGTCGCCGCGCAGCGTGCGTGAGACCGAGGCCAGGGCCCGGCCCAGGTCGTCGTCGGGGTACGCCGCGCTCCGGTCGGCCTGCGCGCGTGCCGGCTCGAGGTCGCCCACCGCCTGCATGGCCGAGCGGAAGGACCGGCCCATCGGGGTCGGCGACTTCTTCCACATCCGCTCCAGCGAGCGCACCCGGGTGCCGTGGGGGTCCCACTGGTCGTCGCCGGCGATGCCGGTCTTGTCCAGGGAGCGGAAGCCCATCACCGGCTCGGGGCCGAAGAGCGAGGTGGGCACCTCGGCCCGCCCCGCCGCAAGGCCCTGCAGCGGGGACGACCCGGGCAGCTCGCCGAGCAGCCGGTTGAGCCAGCCGACGCGCTCGGTGGAGCCCGGCGCGGCGTCCTCGACGGCCTCCATCGCCGCGAAGTGCGACCGGTTGACCACCGGCAGGCCGGTGCCGTGCACCGTGGCCAGCCGCCCCGAGCGCCACAGCGGCAGCAGCGGCTCGAGCGAGGGGTGCAGGCCGAAGAAGCCGTCGGGCACCAGCAGCTTCTCGGCCGGTACGGCGATCCGGGGGCGCGCCGCGTAGTAGGCCGGGTCGCCGTGGGGCACGACGAGGGAGAGCCCGTCGGCCGCCCCCCGCAGGGACAGCACGACCAGCACCGAGCCGGCGCCGGCCGTCGACGTCGCCGCCGCGGTGGGCGCGCCCGCGGCGGCCGGGCCGGCGGCGCTGACCACGGCGGAGCCGACGCTCCAGGTCAGCCCGGCGGCGCCGAGACCGCGCAGCAGGCCGCGCCGCGACAGGGCGGCGTACTCGGGGCAGCCGCAGGGGGAGGGGCTGCCGGGGGTGATGAGCTCGGGGGTGCTCACGGGGGACCTCAGCGGTGGTAGTGGTGTGGATGGTCGAGCAGCACGCCCAGCAGCCGGTTGAACTGCCAGGCGATCAGCCGGTGGTCGCGGGTGATCCGCTCGCCGGGGCGGGCCTCGACCGCCTCGCAGGCCGCGCGGAGCAGCTGCCGGCTGGAGCGGCGCCCGTGCACGGCGCGGGAGAGGTGGTCGACGAGGTCGCGGAACTCGATGGGCAGCTCGGGGGTCCACTGCTGGGGGGACTGCCAGGTGACGCCCTTCTTGGGCCACCAGCCGCCGGCCAGCGACCAGTGCACGTCCATCGAGGCCAGGGCCCGGCTGGGCGAGGCCCACGGGTCGCCGTGCAGGGGCGGGCCGTCGGGGCGCGGCCAGGCAGCGGGGCGCATCCCGACGGCGTCGCTCTGCCACAGCACGGCGTTGGCGGCGTGGTCGCCACCCTTCGGGGCCACCACCCGGGCGCCGAGCGCGCGGTAGGAGGCCACGACGTCCTCGGCGGGGTCGCGCAGCTTCTGGCCCTTGGCCTGGCGGAACTCCTGGGTGCGCACGAGTGCGCGCAGCACCGGCACCACCGCGGTGTCGTGCGCGAGGTAGACCTCGGCCAGCTCGTCGACGACCTGCTCGGAGGGGGTGTCGCTGATGAACTTGACCGCCAGCTTGCGCGCGATGCGTCGCGCGGTGGCGGGGTGCCGGGCCAGGTGGCGCAGGTAGCGGCGGGTCAGGGCGCGACCGTCGGGGTCGGCGTTGGCGTCGCGGAAGTCGCCGACCGCGACCGGGCCGGTCCAGTGGTCCTTCTGCGAGTAGGAGGCCTCCCAGGTGCGCCACAGGTCGACGCGCCAGCCGGTGAGGATGCGCGCCGAGGCCTTGACGTCGTCCTCGGTGTACGCGCCGACGCCGACGGTGTGCAGCTCGAGCAGCTCGCGGCCCAGGTTCTCGTTGGGGTGCGCCTTCGTCGAGGTGGCGTTGTCGAGGAAGATCAGCATCGCCGGGTGGGTGATCGCCTCGACGAGCAGCTCGTCGAAGCGCCCGAGGGCGTGGCGACGCACGACGTCGCCGTACGACGAGCGCCACACGCCCTGGGCGTCGCCGTTGGCCGGGACGTGCAGGTGGGACTCCCAGAAGTCGGTCATCACCTCGTGCACCTGGTGGCTCGAGGTCATCCGGCGCACCAGCAGGCGCCGGGCGTAGTCGGCCATCACCTCCCAGGTGCCGCGCCCGCCGTCGACCTGGCGCTTCCAGATGGTGGCGGCGTCGAGGTGCAGGTCGGGCCACCAGTCGCACAGCCGGGCGTCGGCGGCGGCGTCGTAGGGACGGTCGAGCTGGGCGTCGAACCAGGCGAGCCCGCCACCGGCGCGCTTGACCGAGCTGACGAGCTCGGGGGTCAGCCCGTAGGAGAAGCGCAGCGCCAGGTGCCGGGCACCGCCCCCGAGGGTGGGGGTGCTCCGGTAGCGACCGGGTGCGTACGGCGACGGCACGGGCGGGCCTCTTCTCGGCGGGGGTGAGGGGACGGCGGGGCGTCGCCGGGGGACGACGCGGGTCCACTCTGGGGTGCCGGACGTCGTCTCGGCAGGTCTGCGGGCCCGATCCGGCCGCTCGTCGCCGAGATCTGGCCGACCGGTGCGCGGCATGGCCCGAACGGACTACGTCGGTCGCAGCCGAGGGTCGGTAGGGTCGGCCCACCCGTCCTGATCCCACCCCGACCTCTGGAGGCCACCCGTGTCCGAGCAGAACCCCTTCCCGCCTCCTCCGCCGCCCTCGGGCGAGCCGGTGGCGGGCCACCAGCCGCCGCAGGCCTACGGCAACGCGCCGCAGGCCTACGGCAACGCGCCGCAGGCCTACGGCCAGGCCCAGGTCGCTGGACAGGGGCCGGGCCCGGTGGGCGAGGTGCGCAGCACCGGCGTGGCGATGCTGCTCTTCGTGGTCACCTTCGGCATCTACGGGTGGTACTGGTGGTTCAAGGTGCACGAGGAGATGAAGCGCCACACCGGTCAGGGCATCGGTGGCGTGGTCGCCCTGGTGCTGGCGATCTTCGTCGGCATCGTGATGCCCTACCTGACCTCCGCCGAGGTCGGCACGATGCAGGAGCGGGCCGGGCGCCGGCGCACGGTGAGCGGCGCGACCGGGCTCTGGTACTTCCCGGGCATGTTCATCCTCGTCGGCCCGATCATCTGGTTCGTCAAGACCAACGGCGCGATCAACGACTACTGGCAGTCGCTGGGCGCTCGCGGCTGAGCCCCGGGGGGTCCGCGAGGTCCCACAGGTGCCGGCTGCTCGGCACCAGGTCGAGGTCGCGGTCGGCGCCGATGCGGGCCACGCTGGTCATCAGCTGCTCGAGGCGCCGACCGAGCTCGGCGTCGTCGCCGCCGCTGCCGTAGAACGCGTGCACGTCGTGCGCGGCGGCCGCGGGGAACAGCTCCTCGACCAGCGCCTCGACGCGCTCGTCGGCCGGGTCCGGCGCGCCGAGCGGGGCGGTGCAGATGTTCTGCACGTAGCCGGAGGTGGCCTGGGTGCGGATCGCCACGCCGGTGTGCTCCACCAGCCACCGGTGCAGCCAGGTCTCCCGGTCGAGCTCGGCGGGACGACGCAGCACCGCCACGTTGGCCAGCTCCTCGGCCTGGGTGCCGTCGTAGCGCTCGGCGGGGTCGAGGCGGCGTCGTTCGTCGACCACCCAGCCCGAGGCCGCCCCGACCGCGGCGGTGACGAGCGCGCTCACGCCGGCCGGGTCGCGGGCCGGGTCGACCCAGACGCTGAGCACCGCGCTCACCGGGGCCGAGGTGGCCAGCCGCAGCGCCGGTGCGACGTGCTCGTCGTCGACGTTGAGCTGCACCCGCAGCGCACCGGCGTCGGCCAGCCCCGCGCGCAGCCCGGCCGAGCCCAGCGGCGCCGGGTCGGCGCGCACCACGAACATGGTCTTGGTCGTGCCGGGCGGCAGCCAGGTGGTCATGCCCGCGAGCCTAGAGGGGCGGCTCGTCAGGCGCCGGGGAGTGCGTGCACGAGCCCGCGCACCAGGTCGTACGTCGCCCGGTCGGCCGCCGCGACCAGGCCCGCGGGGGCGGGGTCCTGGGGACGGTAGGGCCCGCCCTCGAAGGTCCCCAGCACACCACCGGCCTCGCTGAGCAGCAGCGACCCGGGCGCGTGGTCCCACGGCTTGGTCTTGCGGTAGAGCGCGTAGTCTGCGCCGGCGTCGCCGCCCTCGACCACGCGCGGGTAGTCGACGCCGCAGCAGACCCAGGTCAGCTCCAGTGCGTCGAGCGTGCCCAGCGCCCGTCCGATCCAGCCGCGGCGCGAGGTCACGCCGCGCAGCCGCTCACCGACCGGTGGCCGGGTGATCCGCTGCCCGTCGCGCCAGGCGCCCCGCCCGCGCTCGGCGACGTACGCCGTGCGGTGCTGGGGCTGCCAGATCCAGCTGCGCTCGACCTCGCCGCCGCGCAGCTCGGCGATCATCATCGCGTGGTCGGGGGAGCCCTTGACGAAGTTCTTGGTGCCGTCGACCGGGTCGATGGTGAACGCGTGGTCGGCGTCGGCGAAGCGGGCGAGCACGGAGTCGTCGTCCTCGGCGGCCTCCTCGCCCAGGACGACCGCGCCCGGGTAGGCGTCCTGGAGCACCTCGGTGAGCCGGACCTCGGCCTCGCGGTCGGCGACGGTGACGAGGTCACCGGGGTTCTTCTCCTCGACCTCGGCGTCGCCGAGGCTGCGGAAGCGGGGCTCGACGACCTCCTCGCCCACGGTCCGGAGCAGGGTCAGCACGTCGGATGTCTGCACGTGCTGACCGTACCCAGGTCGGGCTCAGGCCGAGGCGGGCAGGCCCGTCGCGGGCAGGTCGTCGGCCGGCAGGGGCACCAGCCGCTGGTCGGTGGCCAGGTGCACCACGTCGGAGGCCACCCCGGCGCGCCGGCAGGCCCGGCCCAGCTCGCGGGCCCACGCCCGGTCGATGTCGTCGGGGCCGTGGCGCCCGGGCCGGCTGCGCAGGAAGACCCAGCGGCCCGGCGGCGTGCCGCCGACGCGCAGCAGCAGTGTCGTCAACGAGTCGAGGTCGTCGCGGACCGGCTCGCCGGCGCAGTCATCGATCTCGAGCAGGCGCCGGGTGGGCCGGTCGTCGTCGCCGATGTGCAGCACCCAGGTGGAGGTGCGGGTGAAGCCGAGCTCGCCCATCAGCGCCTGCCACAGCCGCAGCAGGTCGCTCTGGCTGCGCACGGGGGCGGGGTCGTGGGAGAGGGGCGTGGGGTCGGGTGTGGTGTCCATGGCGAGCACGCTGCCCCTTCGCGCCGCCGCCCGCGACCGGCTCTCCACAGGGTGCCGGGCCAGCCGGCCGGCGGCCGTCGGCGGTCCACAGGTGAGCACGGCAGGGCTTGACGCAGCGGCGCCGGAGTGCGGCCTCACAGCACCGAGCGGTAGACCTCCACGGTCCGCTCCGCGATGGCCGGCCACCCGAAGGACTCCACGGCGCGCTGCCGCCCGGCCCGGCCCATGGTCGCGGCCCGGTCGGGGTCGGTGACCAGCGAGGTCAGCGCCTCGGCGAAGTCGGCGACGTAGCGCTCGGGGTCGAGTGGCGTGCCGCTGCCGTCGTCGGCCTGCTCGATCGGCACCAGCAGCCCGGTGGGCTCCGCAGCGCCGCCGGGTGCGACGACCACCTCGGGGATGCCGCCGGTGGCGGTGGCCACCACGGCGGTCTCGCAGGCCATCGCCTCGAGGTTGACGATGCCGAGCGGCTCGTAGACCGACGGGCAGGCGAAGACGGTCGCGGCGCTGAGCAGGGCGACCACGTCGGCGCGCGGCAGCATGTCGGCGATCCACACGACACCGTCGCGCCCAGAGCGCAGCTCGGCGACCAGCGCCTCGACCTCGGCCATGATCTCGGGGGTGTCCGGGGCCCCCGCGCAGAGCACCACCTGCACGTCGGGCGGCAGCGCGGCCACGGCGCGCAGGAAGAGCGGCAGTCCCTTCTGGCGGGTGATCCGTCCGACGAAGACCACCGAGGGCCGGTCGGGGTCGACGCCGAGGCGGCGTACGCGCTCGGGGTCGTCGACGGGGGTCCACAGCGCGGTGTCGATGCCGTTGTGCACCGTGTGCACGCGGGCCGGGTCGACGGCGGGGTAGGAGCGCAGCACGTCGTCGCGCATCGCCGCCGACACCGCGATCACCGCGGCCGCCGACTCGTACGCCGTCCGCTCGACCCACGAGGAGAGCCGGTAGCCGCCGCCGAGCTGCTCGGCCTTCCAGGGCCGCAGCGGCTCCAGGGAGTGCGCCGAGACCACGTGCGGCACGTCGTGCAGCAGGCCGGCCAGGTGCCCGGCGAAGTTGGCGTACCAGGTGTGGGAGTGCACCAGGTCGGTGCCGGCGCAGCCGGCCGCGATGGCCAGGTCGACGCCCATCGTGCGCAGCGCGGCGTTGGCGTCCGCGAGATCGGGGAGATCGGCGTAGGAGGAGGTCAGCGGCTCCTCGCGCGGCGCGCCGAAGGCGTGCACCCGGGCGGTGAGGTCGTCGCGCGCCCGCAGCGCGCGCACCAGCTCGGCCACGTGAACGCCGGCGCCGCCGTACACCTCGGGCGGGTACTCCTTGGACAGCACATCGACTCGCACACCACGAACCTACTCGTCCCGCGCCGGTGCTGTGCAGCCCAAGCGTGTCGGGCGTCACGGGCAGTACGGTGTCGCCATGAGCTCCTCGGCGCGCAAGAAGGTCCTGGCGATCGTGCTGGCCGGCGGGGAGGGCAAGCGGCTGATGCCGCTGACCGCCGACCGCGCCAAACCGGCGGTGCCCTTCGCCGGGATCTACCGGCTCATCGACTTCGCGCTGAGCAACGTCGTGAACTCCGGCTACCTCAAGGTGGTCGTGCTGACGCAGTACAAGTCGCACAGCCTCGACCGCCACGTCTCGCAGACCTGGCGGATGTCGACGCTGCTGGGCAACTACGTCACCCCGGTCCCGGCGCAGCAGCGGGTGGGCAAGCACTGGTACCTCGGCAGCGCCGACGCGATCTTCCAGTCGCTCAACCTGATCAAGGACGAGAAGCCCGACATCGTGGTCGTGGTCGGCGCCGACCACGTCTACCGCATGGACTTCGCGCAGATGGTCGACCAGCACGTCGAGAGCGGCGCGGCCTGCACCGTGGCGGCGATCCGGCAGCCGATCGAGATGGCCGACCAGTTCGGGGTCATCGACGTGCACCCCGACGCGCCCTCGCGCATCCGCGACTTCCTGGAGAAGCCGACCGACCCCGTCGGCCTGCCCGACAGCCCGGGCGAGGTGCTGGCCTCGATGGGCAACTACGTCTTCGACGCCGACGCCCTGGTCGACGCGGTGACCCGCGACGCGACGACCACCGGCTCCAAGCACGACATGGGCGGCGACATCGTGCCGGCCTTCGTGCGCCGCTCGCAGGCGGGCGTCTACGACTACAAGGACAACGTGGTGCCCGGCGCCACCGACCGCGACAAGGGCTACTGGCGCGACGTCGGGACCCTGGGCTCCTACTACGCCGCCCACATGGACGTCGTCTCACCGCTGCCGGTCTTCAACCTCTACAACTTCGACTGGCCGATCTACACCTCCTACGGCCCCCAGCCGCCCGTCAAGGTCGTGCAGGGCTCCGACGGCACCCCGGGCGTGACCGACGAGGCGGTGCTCTCGCCGGGGGTGGTGGTGACCGGCGGGCAGGTACGCCGCTCGGTGCTCTCGCCGGCCTGCTGGGTCGACAGCGGCGCCGACGTGAGCGGCTCGGTGCTGCTCAACGGCGTGATCATCGGGGCCGGCGCGGTGGTGCGTGACGCCATCCTCGACAAGAACGTGGTCGTGCCCGCGGGTGCGCGCATCGGCGTCGACCCCGAGGAGGACCTGGCCCGCGGGCTGATCGTGCAGGACGGGCTGACCGTGATGGGCAAGGACCAGCAGCTGCCGCGCTGAGGTCTCCTGCCCGCGGGCCGGGCGTCAGCCAGCCCAGGGACGCACCCGGACCTCGACGGGCATGCGATCGGCCTCCGGGACAACGACGGGGTCGGTGCGCCGTGCCAGCATCCGCTCCTGCACCAGGCGGTCGTGCGGCTCGTCGGTCCAGTCGTTGCCGTCCATCCCGACGAGCCACACGAGCCCCCGTCCGTCGTGGGGCTCGTCGACGACCAGGGCGATCGAGTACGTCGCCGACGCCCCCGCCCGCCGCTGTGCCCAGTCGAGCACCTGCAGGACGTCGGCCCCGGTGACGTCGTAGGTCGCGGTCGTGCCGCCGGGCGCCTCCGTGCCGCCCACGCTGGCGCCGCCCTGGACGTAGACGCGGTAGCGCCATGCGGGCCGTTCCCAGGAGGCGTGGCGCTCGTCGACGCGGGCGATGTCGATCGAGGTCATGAAGGCATCGTGCCTGAGCCCGGCAGGGGCGGCAGGACGCCCGCGGCGCGCCCCACCTCGGCGTACGCCTCGGCGAGGGTGGCGACGGTCTCGTGCGCGTTGAGGCCCGAGGGGTTGGGCACCACCCACAGGGCGCTGCCGGCCATCGGCTCGGGTTGGGGCCCGACCTGGGCCCTGGGCACGCCGAACGCGCTGCGGTACGCCGTCACGCCGGCCACCGCGACCACGCGCGGGCGCACCTCGGCGACCAGCGCGCGCAGGCGCTCGCCGCCCTCGACCAGCTCGGCGCGTGAGAGCTCGGAGGCCTTGGCGGTGGCGCGGCGCGCCAGGTTCGTGATGGCGATGCCGCGCCGGCGCAGCACGTCGCGCTCCGCCTCGCTCATCCCGGCCGCCGGGTCGATCGGCTCCTCGATCACCCCCGCGCGCAGCAGCGCGGGGTAGAAGCGGTTGCCGGGGTGGGCGAAGTGCGTGCCGGTCGCGGCGGTCCACAGCCCGGGGTTGATGCCCACGAAGAGCAGCCGCACGTCGGGGCCGATCAGGTCGGGCACCTCCGCGTCACGGAAGGACTCCAGCTCGGCGCGCGAGAACGATCGACCCACGGCCCGAGCCTCCCACGCCCCGCAGCCCCAGCGCCGAGCCGGCCCGTTCGAACCGGCCGGCTCGGCGTGGAACCGCGGCGGCGTGGGTACCGTCGCACCCTCATGCGACCTCTCGGAGCCCTCTTGCACCTGCCTGTCGCCGCGTTGCTGACCGCCACCCTGGCGGCGTGCGGCGGCGGGACGGGCGACGAGCGCGCCGAGGGCGACGCCGGCGCCGGCACGGGTGGCGGCGCCGGAGGCACGCCCGTGGTGCTGCGCGAGCGGCTGGTGACCGCCACCGACGCGGGGGAGGCGCCCGACGAGGTGGCCGTGCCGGTGGGTGACGACGCGGCGCTGGCGGAGTTCACGGCCGACCTCAGCGACGGTTTCGCGGGCGAGGTGGCCGAGGCGGCCGCTGCGCTCGAGGCCGGGGGCGGCGAGGAGCTGGCGGCCCAGGTGGTGGCGGTCGGCTGCGACGAGCCGACCAGCGTGCGCGCGCGGCGTACGCCGGAGGGTGCGGTGGTGCTCGAGGCCGCGCAGGTGCCGAGCCCCGGGCGGCAGTGCTTCGCGCCGATGACCACCGTCGCGGTCGTGGTGCTCGAGGCCGGCGGGCTCAGCGCTGGGTGACGACCAGGCCGTTGGCGACCTGGCGCAGCGCCCCGTCGGAGGGTGAGTTCTGCACCTGCAGCGACCCCGACTCGCGGGCGACCATGGTGCTCGAGCCGCCGCCGTCGAGGTTCAGCGCCTCGTCGGCGCCGAGCTCGACCATGGTGCGTGCGAGCTCGACGAGGGTCTGCCCACGGCTGGTCGAGGAGCGGCCGTCGACGACCAGCAGCAGCACCTCGTTGGTGTCGCGGTCGATGCCGACCGCGGTGCGCGGGTGCATCTCGGCGTCGTCGACGACCTGCACCACGCCCTCGTCGATCAGCGCCTTGCTGCCGGTGACGACCATGGAGGGCCGCCCGGCCAACCACCAGTTCACAGTGGCGCTGCCGGTGCGCAGCTTGCGCAGCTGGCGTGCGCCCTCGCCGCGCCCGACGAGCACCAGCCCGCGGATCTTCGCGCCGGGGCGCAGCCTGGCCCGGTTGGAGACCACCTTGCCGCCGCGGACCTCGACCATCCGCACGTTCTTCTCCTGGCCCTGGGTGACGGCGTAGCCGGGCGAGGTGCCCCAGCGCTGCGTGTAGACACCGATGCCGCCGGGGGCCACGAAGTGGGAGTTGAAGTTGGTGACGCTGGCCTGGGGGCGCTCCTTGATGGCGCCGCGCAGGGTCACCTCGCCGACCTGCGGGCGGCCCTTGCGGGTCAGGTAGAACGCGGCGTTCCAGCCGCTCGCGCGGGCGTTGAAGAGCCCCCGGGTCACCGAGCGGCCCACGCCGAGCGGGGCGCCGGTGCGGCCGATGTCGAAGAAGTCGCCGTTGACCGCGGCGATCGCCTGGCGGGCGCGGGCCAGCGACATGACGTCGTCGGTGGCGGCCACCTTCGTCGGCGCGGCGTAGTCGAGGCGCAGGCTGCTCTCGTCGAGGTCGACCGCGAGCAGGTGGGAGCGCACCGGCCCGCGCGCGTCGGTCTCGCTCCACGACGAGAACCGCACGCCGGGGGCGATGCGGCGCTGCTCGAGCACGACGCGCGTGGTCGGCTCGTCGTCGTACGCCGCGGCGCGCGGCGCGACCCGTCCGCGCACCCCGTCGGAGCTGTGCGGGCCGTCGACGCCGGCGTGCACCGGCAGGCCCGGGTCGACGCGGCCGGCGCGACCGGTGGGGCCGGTCGGGCCGGTGGGGGAGCCGTCGGCGAGCGCGGGCGCGCCGAGGCCCGCGAGCACGACGGCGAGCGCGAGGGCGGTGGTCCGAGAGCGGGGAAGCACCGCCCAAGGTTAAGCGCGCCCGGGGCCCGTCCGGCGCAGGTGCAGCACCGTGTCCTCGAGCACGATCACGCCCGGGGTGCGGCTGCTCATCCCCACGAACGTCTCGCTGAAGGGGCTGGCCAGCAGGTAGAGGTTCTGGCCCGCGGGCACGCGCACGCCGACGGCCGGCAGCTGGATGCGGCGGCGTTCCCCGACGACGGGCAGCGGCTCGCGCAGCGGCAGCACGTTGTTCTGCACCAGGCGGGCGTCGAGCGGGCTGGTGCCCACGGCCAGGCCGTAGAAGGCGCGGTTCTCGACGCCGGCCGCGGTGACGTCGGCGGTGAGGTACGCCGAGCCGGCCACCTCGATGGGGCCCTCGGCGACGAGGGTCCCGAGCGGGACGCCCGCGGCGGTCGAGGTGGCCACGGTGCCGATGTCGACCCGGTGGTTGGTGCGCTCGGTGCGGGTGGTGAGGCACTCGTCGGTCGGGGTCGCGATGTGCAGGCGGCCGTAGCCGCGCAGGCCGGTGCGGCGCCCGCGCAGCTGCTCGTCGAAGAAGCGCAGCGAGAGCTGCTCGAAGTCGCCGCCGGCCAGCTCGGCGCTGCACGGGTCGGAGGTGATGGAGACCCCCATCGGCAGCACCGCCGGCAGCACGTGACCGCCGTTGTAGCCGACGAAGATGCTGTCGCGGCGGGCTCGCTTCGTCAGGGCCGTGCGCCAGTTCGCCAGGCCCTCCTGCAGGGGGAAGAGCCCGTCGGTGGTGCCCTGGCCGAGCAGCACCGGGATGTCGAGGCGGCGGCCGTTGGCGACGTGCCAGGCGGGCCCGTTCTTCTCCATGAACGCGACCATGTCCTCGGTGCCGGGCACCGAGCCGTCGGGCCACTGGCCGAGCGCGGCACCCTCGAGGAGGGCCTTGTAGACGGTCGGGGGCAGGGCGTCGTCAGGCACCGAGGCGGCCGCCAGCAGCAGCGCCCACTCGGTGCGCACCACGCCCTCGGGAGCCAGGCTCGAGGACAGGTCGTTCCAGGTGATCTGCGGGGCGAGCGCGTCGAAGACGGGCCGGCCCTGGGTGCGCAGCGACTCGAACGCGCCGAGGAGCTGGTAGCCGCCGCCGTAGGACCCGCCGATCGCGCCCAGGCGCGGGTCGCCGGGCCGGTCCTGCTGCACCCACCGGAGCCGGCTGACCAGCCGCACCAGGCGGCGTACGTCGTGGCCCTCGAAGGCGGGGTCCTCGACGTGCGCGTGGCCGCCGGACTCGCCCCAGCCGCGCTGGTCGAAGGAGAGCACGCCGTAGCCCGCGTCGAGGAAGGTGTCGAACGCGGCCGGGTCGGTGGTGCGCGAGCCGCCCCATCCGTGGCTGTGCACGATCATCGGCACCGGGCGCTTGCGGCTCGCGCCCGCCGGGCGGAACAGCGAGTAGCAGATGTCGACCGCGTCGCTCTCGCCCGGCTCGGGCACGCTGCTGACACAGCCGTCGCTGACCCGCACCTGCTTCGCGGCCGGCGCGGCGTACGCCGATGGGGCGACCGTCCCGCCCGGTCCGAGGCCCAGGGAGGTGAGTCCCAGGGTGGCCAGGGTGGCGGCCGTGGTGGCCAGGGCGGTGACTCGACGCATGTGTGCTCCCGGGTGGATGGTGACGACCGACACAACGAGCACGCCGACCCGGGGTCACGCGACCCGGCGCCAGTTCACGGCGTACGCCGCCCTGCCCCGTTGGTCGAGCAGGGAGGAGCGCCAGCGACGAGCGACGCCGAGACCCCGTGAGTGGCCGGCCCACCGCAACCACCCGCCGTACGCCGTGGGGTCGCCGGGTTTCGAGACGGTTGCTGCGCAACCTCCTCAACCAACGGCGGGCCGCCGTTGGTCGAGCAGCAAGGAGCGCCAGCGACGAGCGACGCCGAGACCCCGTGAGTGGCCGGCCCACCGCAACCACCCGCCGTACGCCGTGGGGTCGCCGGGTTTCGAGACGGTTGCTGCGCAACCTCCTCAACCAACGGCGGGCCGCCGTTGGTCGAGCAGGGAGGAGCACCAGCGACGAGCGACGCCGAGACCCCATGAGCTGCCCGCCCACCGCGACCACCCGCCGTACGCCATGTGTCGCGTGCCGGGTTCAGTGGAGGCTCTGAAGTGACGCGTCGACGGTAGTCGGCGCGGGGTTGTGCCGGTAGTGCTCTTCCTCGAACTCGACGGGTGGGACGAGTCCGATCTCGCCGTGCAGGCGTCGGTGGTTGAACCAGTCGATGTACTCGGCGACGGCGATCTCGAGGTCGTCGATGTTCTTCCAGGGGCCCTTGTTGCGGATCAGCTCGGCCTTGAACAGCGAGTTGAACGCCTCGGCCAGGGCGTTGTCATACGAGTCGCCCGTCGACCCGACGGATGCGACGGCGCCGGCCTCGGCCAGGCGCTGGGTGTAGCGAACCGCGAGGTATTGAACGCCCTTATCGCTGTGGGCTATGACGCCGGTGGTGTCCTGGCCGGCGTGCTCGCGGGTCCACAGCCCCATCTCGAGAGCGTCCAGCGCCAGGTCGGTGCGCAGGCTCTTCGACAGCTGCCAGCCCACCACTCGGCGGGAGTAGACGTCGATGACGAACGCGGCGTAGACCCAGCCGGCGAAGGTGCGGCAGTAGGTGATGTCCGCGACCCAGACACGATTCGGTGCAGGTGCCCTGAAGTCGCGGTCCAGCAGGTCCGGGCGGGCATCCGGGCCGGTGCCGGGGATCGTGGTGCGCGGCCCTTTGGCTCTGCTGATCCCGCGCAGCCCCTCGGCGCGCATCAGCCGGTGCACGGTGCACCTGGCGATACGGTGACCGCGCCGGTTGAGCTCGGCGTGCATCTTGCGGACCCCGTAGACGCCGTAGTTGTCGGTGTGGACCTGCCGGATCACCTCCAGGCGCTGCGCGTCGGCGACAGCGCGTGCCGAGGGCGGCCGGGACTTCGCGGCGTAGTAGGTGCTCGGGGCGATCTGCATCCCTGCCTTGCGTAGGACGGTGCAGATCGGCTCGACCCCGAACCTCGCCCGGTGCTGGTCGATGTACTCGACCAGCACCGCCGTGGTCACTTCAGCTTGCGGTCGAGCTCCGCCGCGGCGAAAAAAGCCGAGGCCGTCCGCAAGATCTCGTTGGCCCGCCGTAGCTCCTTGACCTCACGCTCGAGCTCGGCGATGCGCTGCGCCTCGGTGCTGCTGACGCCGGGACGGTGGCCCTCGTCGACCTCGGCCTGGGAGACCCAGTTGCGCAACGTCTCAGCGTTGATCCCCAGCTGATCGCCGACCCGCTTCAGTGCGCCGGTCCTGGTCGCCGGGTCACGCCGCAGATCGACCGCCATCCTGATTGCACGCTCCCGAAGCTCCTCGGGATACTTCCTCGGTGCTGCCATGACTCTCATCCTTCCGTGGAATGAGAGCCTCCATCAGACCCGGCACGCGACAATGGGCTCACCCGGTTTCGGCGTCGCTCGAGCTTTCGGCCCTCGCTGCTCAACCAACGGCGCACCGCAGCACCGTTGGTCGAGCAGGGAGGAGCGCTAGCGACGAGCGACGCCGAGACCCCGTGAGTGACTCGCAGACCGCAACCGTGTTCGCCGTACGCCATGGACTCACCGGGTTTCGGCGTCGCTCGAGCCTTCGGCCCTCGCTGCTCAACCAACGGCGCCGGGAGCGGAGTGCTCCTAGGTTCGTCGGTGGAAAGTGACCTGGTTGTCAGCCCCGACGTCGCTCTCGTACTCCGGGTCATGGATCCGGCGGTGGTGGAAGGGACACAACAGCCGCCCGCGGGCGAGGTCGGTGTGGCCGTGGCACGACCACGGGTCGTCGTGGTGGGCGTGACACATCGCCGGCGGTGCATCACAGCCCCGGGCGGTGCAGCCTCCGTCACGGATACCCATCGCGACCCGCTGGGCCGGGGTGAAGTACCGCTTCGCGCGGCCCACGTCGAGCGGCTGACTCTTGCCGCCCAGCACGACAGGGACGACGCCGGCCTCGCAGGCCAGGCGCCTCGCGGTGGCGGCGCTGATCCGGTCACCGGTGTCGAGGGTGGCAGCCGCAAGGCCATCCTTGAGGGAGTCGAGGGTCATGGTCACCACGACGGTGGCGTTCACGCCACCTGCCTTGGGTAGTTCCTTGGGGTCGAGCCTTTCGATGAGCTCGACGAACGCGGCACCGAGCCGCTGCGCGGTGGGGCGGCGTACCGGCACCGGCGCCTGCTCCTCGTGCTCGCCCTCCTCGTCCGCACCGTCGGCGGTGCGGTTCGCGATCTGGTGCTTCGGGGCGGCGAACGCCAGCAGCGCCCGCTCCAACATCTGACCCACCAGCTGCGGCACCGTGAACGAGCCCTTGATCCGGCCGTGCCCGTCCTCACGCATCCGGAACACCGCCGACTTCTCCGCCTCCCGCTCCTCGCGGTCCAGCTGCTCGGCCTCCCAGGCCTCAGCCACCTCCGGCGCGACGACCTCGAGGATCCGACGGCCCAGCACCCGCAGCGCCTTCGCGTCGTGGACCTCCGCGAACGCAACCAGCGCCTTGGTCGCCTGCTCCAAGATCGACGGCTCGAGGTCGTCAGGCAGCTCGTCGAGCGCTGTGCAGATCACCGACGCCTGCTCCGCGATGACATCGCCACGCCCCAGTGCCTCCCGCACCAGCTCGTACCGATCCAGACCCGCCGCCAGACGCACCTGGCGGAACGACTCCCGCTTCGTCGACCGTGTCGCGTTGGAGTGCCACACCGCCACCGACGGCGACGCGTTCGTCTCCGCCACCGCCACCGTCTCAGCGTGCGACAACAGCTGCGAGCGCACCTCCACCAACCGGGCCTCGGCCCGAGAGACCTCGACCAACGTCTGCGCGGTGGCCTCCTGGCTCAGCGACCACACCGGCGTACCAGCCACGTCATCGAGGGCCGAGTGCACCCGCGCGACAGCACCTCCGATGGGGTGCGTCGCGGTGGTGGCCATGAGTAAAGTATCTCAGGGCCCACCGACAAAGCACCAGGTCAGAAGCCGTTTTCCACAGGCAGATCGAAACTTTTTTCGAGATGATCTCTTCGGTGCACAAGTGACTGGTCGATGGTGCAAAAGTGACTGGTCGGTGGTGCGAAACTGACTGCTCGGCCGGCCTCAGCAGCCGACGGCACCGAGGCGGGCAAGCCCCTCGAGGTCGCCGTCGCCGAGGTCCGTGCGCACCAGGTTGCCGCCGTACATGAGCTGGGTGTCGTCGTCGACGTGGGCCAGGCCCAGCACGTGGCCCAGCTCGTGCACGAGGATCGCGCGCATCGCCTGCTCGCCGCCGCGCTGGCCGGCGAGCCGGTCGAAGGTGTCGGTGTCGAGGGCGACCATGCCCGTCACGAAGCGCTCGGGCCCGATCTGACGGGTCTCCCAGGCGCTGCCGCCGAGGCCGGCGACCTCGCCCTCCAGGCCCGGGACCTCGTCCTCGTCGGCCCAGCCGATGAGCACCGGGCTGGCCGAGCCGGCGGCCACCGAGCGCCGGTCGAAGTCGCGGTCGTCAGTGAGCCCCTCGTCGTCGAAGACGAAGCCGGAAGCCCCGGCGACGGTCTCGACCGACTCCTCGACCAGCTCCTCCCAGCCGACCGGGGCGCCGTCGGGGTTCACGACGTAGGGGATCTCCTCGCAGGGCGACCAGGTCACCGGCTCGTCGCTGCCGCGCTGGGTGCGCACGAAGGCGTACTCGCCGTCCCCGTCGCCGATGCCGACGATCTCGCCGAGCCGCTCGTTGCTGCCGAGCAGCTCGCGCACCCGGGTGCCGGTGGCGCCGGGGTCGCGGGCCACGATCAGCCCGGCGAGCACCGCGGCGACCAGCAGGCCCGGCAGCACCGGCCCGCGCGAGCGCCGCCCGCGTCGTCCCGGCGACGGGTCGGGGGTCGAGCCGAGGCCGCCGGCGCGGTAGAGCTCACCGTGCGTGGGGCCCCGGGCGTCGTCGAAGAAGGAGGGGTCGAGACCGTCGAGCTCGGCCAGCCGGCGCTCCATGTCGCGCACCCACCGCCGCTGGGCCCGCGCCTGCGCCCGTCGTTGCCAGAACCCCATGGTGCCCATGGTCCCCGACCGCTGGTGACGGCCGGAGCGCGGGGAGTGCGGCTAGGGTCGGCTGGTGGGCACCTGGAACACCCTCGTCGAGGGCGACAACCTCGACGTGCTCACCGACCTGGCCGCCCGGGAGCAGGTCTTCGACCTGGTCTACATCGACCCGCCCTACAACACCGGCAACGACTTCGCCTACAGCGACGACATCCGCGGCGGTGCCGGCGCCTCGCGGCACCAGGCGTGGGTGGCGATGATGCGACCGCGCCTGGAGCTGGCGCGCGGTGTGATGTCGGCGAGGGCGGCGCTCTTCGTGAGCATCGACGACCACGAGGCCGCCCACCTGCGGCTGCTCCTCGACGAGGTCTTCGGCGAGGCGTCGTTCGTGGCGCAGGTCGTGGTCAACCTCAACCCCAAGGGCCGCCAGCTCGGGCGCGGCTTCGCCACCAGCCACGAGTACCTGCTGGTCTACGCCCTCGACCCGGCGCGCTGCGCGCTGAGCGCGACCAGCGCGGAGACCGTCGACGAGCGCGACTTCGCGCTGCTGCACGAGGAGAGCGGCCGGCGCTACC
The DNA here is from genome assembly GCF_016907435.1 of Nocardioides salarius. Taxonomy (NCBI): domain Bacteria; kingdom Bacillati; phylum Actinomycetota; class Actinomycetes; order Propionibacteriales; family Nocardioidaceae; genus Nocardioides; species Nocardioides salarius. The sequence goes on from NZ_JAFBBZ010000001.1 coordinate 3,031,787, forward strand.
GCGAGCTGCCGCTGCGCAACACCAACAAGAAGTTCAACCCCGTCACCGCGCGCACCCTGCACTTCAGCGTGTGGGGCGACCCGGGCACCGGTCGGGTGTCGACGCTGCCCTTCGAGGGCGGCGTCGAGGTCAGTCCCGTCTTCGGCGACGGCCGCCCCGCCGTGTGGCGGTGGAGCCGCCCCCTCATCGAGCAGCGCGCCGACGACCTGGTCTGCCGCACCGTGCGGGGGCGCACCGGCGAGCGCGTCGACGTCTTCCAGCGCGACTGGCTGCACCCGGGCCGGCGCAAGAAGCTGACCACCATCTGGCTCGCCGAGGAGGTCGGCTCCACCGACACCGCCGTGGCCGAGCTGAAGGAGCTGGTGGGCCACGTCTTCGAGTCGCCCAAGCCGACCGGGCTGCTGCGCCGGATCCTGCAGACCATGCCCGACGACGTCGCGGTGCTCGACTTCTTCGCCGGCAGCGGCACCACCGGCCACGCCGTCGCCCTGCTCAACGAGGAGGACGGCGGCACCCGCACCTGCCTCAGCGTCAACCGGGCCGAGCCCACCCGGCCCGGTTCCAACGCCGCCCAGGCCGGCCTGGCCACGGTCGCCGACATCACCCGGGCGCGGCTGCGCGCGGTCGCCGAGCGCCACGGCGGCGGGCTGGTCGAGCTCACCCAGCAAGTGCCTCCCGCCTGAGGCGCCGCCTCAACCGACCCCGGCCGCCTTCTCCAGCGCGGCGACCTCGTCCTCGAGGTGCACCAGCAGCCGCTGCAGGTGCGGCACCGTGCGGCGGCAGCCGGTCAGCCCGAAGGCGATGCGCCCGTCGTACGACGTGCAGGTGATGTTGAGCGCCATCCCGTTGATCGGGATCGAGAGCGGGTAGGTGCCGACCAGTCGCGCGCCGTTCCAGTAGTGGGTGGTGCGCGGCCCGGGCACGTTGCTGATGATCAGGTTGTACGGCGGTCGCACGATGCCCTGCATCCGCAGCAGCGGCGCCAGGATCATCGGGGCCTGGCCCAGCGCGCTCATCGCCAGGATCTGCACCTGCGTCATCGACGACAGGGCCTCCTTGCCGGCCTGCATCGAGTCGTGGATGGCGCGCAGCCGGTCGGCGGGGTCGGGGCGCTCGGTGGCCAGCTGCACCATCACCGCGCCCACCGCGTTGCCACCCTCGGCCGAGGCGATCTGCGACTGCTTGGCGTTGAGGCCCACCGGCACCATCGCCACCAGCGGGGTGTCGGGCAGGGCGTCGAGCTCGAGCAGGTAGGAGCGTATCGCGCCGCTGCACATGGCCATCACCACGTCGTTGATGGTGGTGCCGGTGGCCTTGCCGATGGCGCGCAGCCGCTCGATGGGCCAGTCCTCGGCGGCGAAGCGGCGGGCCCCGGTGATGCTCTGGTTGAAGATGGTGCGGGGGGCGTGGAAGGAGACCGCCGAGGTCTCGTTGCGCACGCCCTTGCTGAGGGTGCGCACGAGCGCGGCCGGCATCGCCGCCGCCTCGGCGGTCAGCGCGAGCGCGCTGCGCAGCGCGGCCACCGGGATCTGCGGCAGCGACGGCGCCTCGACCCCCCGACCCGACCGGCTGCGTGGCGGGCCGGCGGCCCACGGCGCGGGCATGCCGCGCAGGTCGGGGTCGGTGGTGAGCACGCTCTGCAGCAGCCGCATCGCCGAGACGCCGTCGACCAGCGCGTGGTGGGTCTTGGTGTAGAGCGCGACGCGGCCGTCCTCGAGGCCCTCGATCACGTGCGCCTCCCACAGGGGGCGCTCCCAGGCCAGACGGGTGGAGTGCAGCCGCGAGCACAGCTCGAAGAGCTCGCGGTAGCGCCCCGGGGCCGGCAGCGCGCTGTGCCGCACGTGGTGGTGGGCGTCGAACTGCAGGTCGGGCTTCCAGACCAGCTGGCCCGCGGTGCGCACCGAGCGGTGCGGGTGCTTGAGGAAGAGCGGCGCGATCTCGTCGACGTCGCGCATCGCCTCGTACATCTCTCGGATGTACTCCGGGCCGGCCCCCTCGGGCTTCTCGAAGAGCTGCAGCCCACCCACGTGCATCGGCATGTTGCGGTTCTCCGCCAGCAGGAAGCCGGTGGCGGTGGGGTCGATGGCTGAGACCACGATGTGCCTTTCGCTCGGGGCGCCGTACGGCGTCGTGCCCCCGTGACGTGACGGGGGCCACAAGGAGAACCTATGTCGGGCGGAGAAGTCACGGGCACGCCGCCTCGAGTTCATCGCGATCCTTCCCAGCCGCCCGTCGGTGCTGCCAGCATCGGGCGCACCGCGTCGGCTCGCTCGGGAGCCGGTGCTCGTCCCACCGGGAGCTCTTGTGCTGCGCCGACTCGTGACCGCCCTGGTCCTCACCCTCCTCACCAGCGGGTCGGCGGTGGTGCTGCCCGCGGTGGGTGCCGCTCCTGCCGCCGCAGCCGCCAAGCAGTACTCCGCCCCGCTGAGCGTGGCGATCGGCGACCTGGTGGGCGCCTCCGAGGTGCGCACCGGCTACAGCCGGACCCTCTTCAAGCACTGGACCGACGCCGACGGCGACGGCTGCTCGACCCGCAACGAGGTGCTGATCGCCGAGGCCGACGACCCGGTCACCGTGGGCTCGGGCTGCTCGCTGACCGGCGGGCGCTGGTTCTCCTACTACGACGGCGTCTCGTGGACCGACCCCTCGGACGTCGACATCGACCACATGGTGCCGCTCGCCGAGGCCTGGGACTCGGGCGCCTCGGGATGGTCCTCGACCACCCGCGAGGCCTTCGCCAACGACCTGGACGACTACCGCAGCCTGGTCGGCGTGACCGACAACGTGAACCAGTCCAAGAGCGACCAGGACCCGGCGGACTGGTTGCCCGCCCAGCGGGTCTGCCGCTACGTGCGCGAGTGGGTGGCGGTCAAGCACCGCTGGCGCCTGAGCGTCGACGCCGCCGAGCGGTCGGCGCTGTCGTCGGTGGCCTCCGGCTGCAGCGACACCACCATCACGGTGACCCTGGCGCGCTGAGCTCCGGCGTACTGGCCGGTCAGCGTGCACAGGGCGGGTCCGGGGCGGGGCCGTCCCCAGGGGCCCGTCGCCCACCGACGGCGGGGCGCAGCGGCTCCTAGCGTTCCCGACGAGCACCGGAACCGCCGGTGCCGGACCCCTCGGGAGCAGACATGACCACCTCCACCCAGCACCGTCCCGCCCACCAGACCCGCCCGGGCCCGCGAGCCGGCGCGGGGCGCCGACTGGTGGTGGCCCTCGGCGCCGGCGCGGTCTGCACCGGCCTCGTGGTGGGCGCCGCGCAGGCCACCGAGTCCGCGCGCGACACCCGCGCTCCCGCGCCCGACACGATCGTGCGCGTGACCGGCAACGCCGACGGTGGCTTCGGCATCCAGCACTACGACGGCTCGACCCAGTTCCCGCCCACGACGAGCGAGGCGATGGCCGAGTGCCAGGAGTACCCCAAGAAGATCGGGCGGGTGCGCTGCCGCAAGGAGGTCAAGGTCTGGTACCGCGACCTCGCCGACCTCAAGCAGGCGATCAAGTACGCCCGTCGCGCCGGCTGAGCCCGTGCCGCCCGGCGGTGGCAGGATCGAGCCATGGCAGCGGCCCCGATCGACGAGCTCTGGAACCGCGGTCTGGCGCGCGGGCGGTCGTCCTACCGAGGCCGCGTGGCCCGGTGGAAGACCAAGCGCTGGCACATCGCCCAGTGCGCGGTGGCCGCCGCACTGGCGTGGCTGGTGGCCTCCGAGCTGCTCGGGCACAGCGTGCCGGTCTTCGCGCCGATCGCCGCGGTGGTCAGCCTCGGCACCTCCTACGGCCAGCGCCTGCGCCGCGTCGCGGAGGTCACCGTGGGCGTGGCGGTGGGCGTCGGCCTGGCCGACCTGCTGGTCGCCTGGCTGGGGGCGGGCTGGTGGCAGCTGGGCGTGATCGTCGGGCTGGCGATGACCGTGGCCGTGCTCCTCGACGGCGGCACCCTGCTGGTCAACCAGGCCGCGATCCAGTCGGTCTTCGTGGTCGCGCTGCTGCCCGGCACCGGCGAGTCGCTGACCCGGTGGAGCGACGCGCTGGTGGGCGGCGCGGTGGCCCTGCTGGCCGCGACCGTGGTGCCGGCCGCCCCGCTGCGCCGACCTCGCGAGCAGGCCGCGGTGGTGCTGCGCAAGCAGGCCGACCTGCTGCGCGGCGCCGCCGAGGTGATCGTCGACGGCGACGCCGAGCGCGGCCTCGAGCTGCTCGCCGAGGCCCGCTCGACCGACCCGCTGCTGCGCGAGCTCAAGGCGGCGGCCGACGAAGGCATGGCGGTGGTGGCGTCCTCGCCGTTCCGGGTGCGGCACCGGCCCGAGATCCGGCGGATGGTCGACGTCGTCTCGCCGATGGACCGCGCGATCCGCAGCACCCGGGTGCTGATGCGCCAGGTCGCGGTGGCGGCCTACCACCGCCGCCCCGTCCCGTCGTCGTACGCCGAGCTGGCCCGCGACCTCGCGCACGCCGTCGACGTCGTGGCGGCCGAGCTGGCGACCGACCGGGTGCCGGTCGCGGCGCGCTCGTTCCTGGTGCGCGTCGGGCTCGACTCGGGCCGCGTCGAGCGCTCCCCGGAGATGACCGGCGACGTGGTGCTGGCCCAGCTGCGCTCCATCGTGGTCGACCTCTTGATGCTCACCGGGATGGGCCAGCTGGAGGCCACCGACACGCTGCCGCCACCGCCGGGCTGAGGCTCTGGTCGACGTGAGCGACTCCACGTCGTGGGGGATTCGAGTCGCGTGCGGCGACCTGCCACCATCGCAGCATGCTCGAAGCGCGCGAGGCGAACCTCACCATCGACCTGTGCCTGCGGGTCGGTGAGCTGCTGCTCTCCTCGGGCGCCGGGGCGGCCGACGTCACCGCGACCATGCAGGGCGTGGCGCGCGAGCTCGGCATGCGCAACGCCGACGTCGACATCACCTTCACCTCGCTGGCGATGTCCTACCAGGCCAACCCGGAGGAGCCCGCGCTCGCGTCGGCCCGCCAGGTGACCCGCCGCGCCATCGACTACGACCACCTGACCCAGGTGGACCACCTGGTGCGCCGGGTCCTCGACGGCCTGGTCGACGTGCACGAGGCGCGCAGCGAGCTCGCCCAGATCGTCTCCACCGGCCACGACCGCCGGCGCTGGGCCGTGACCGGCGGCTGGGGCCTGATGTGCGGCGGCGTCGCGATCCAGCTGGGCGGCGGGCCGCTGGTGATCGCGCTGGCGGTGGTCTCGGCGATCCTCATCGACAAGGTGCAGGACCGGATGCAGCGGCGCCGGATGCCGTCGTTCTACCAGCAGGTCGTGGGCGGCGGCGTCGCCACGCTGCTGGCGCTGGGCGTGGGCGCCACCCCGCTCTCGGTCAACGTCTCGCTGGTCGTGACCGCCAACATCATCATGCTGCTGGCCGGCATCGGCTTCATGGGAGCGCTCCAGGACGCCCTCACCGGCTTCTACGTCACCGCCTCGGCCCGCCTGCTCGAGGCGTTCCTGGCCACCGCCGGGATCATCGCCGGGGTGACGGGCGGCCTGAGCGTGGCCAGCTCGCTGGGGGTGCGCATCCCGCAGCTCGAGCCGGGCGTGGCCAACCTGCAGTCGGCCGGCATGCTGGCGCTCGGCTCGGCCATCGCCGCCTCCGCCTTCGCCTACTCGACCTACGCGCCGCGGCGCATCCTCGTCCCGATCGCGCTGGTCGCCGGCACCGCCATCACGATCAGCCGGGTCATCGAGCTCGCCGAGGTCGGGCGCGCCTGGTCGGTGGCGATCGCGGCCCTCTTCGTGGGCCTGGTCAGCTTCACCGTCTCGGGGCGGATGCGGGTGCCGCCCCTGGTCGTGGTGGTGCCGGCGATCGTGCCGATGCTGCCCGGCCTGTCGATCTACCGCGGCCTGACCCTGCTCAGCGAGGGTGGCAGCGCGACCTCGCCGGGCCTGCTGGCCATGGTCGCGGCGATCTCGGTCGCGATCGCGCTGGCCAGCGGCGTGATCCTCGGCGAGTACGTCGCCCAGCCGCTCAAGCGCGAGGCGCAGCGCGTCGAGGCCCGCCTGGCCGGCCCGCGCCTGGTCGGCCCGGTGCACGTCATGAGCAGCACCCGTCGACGCCGCCGCAAGCGCGCCGAGGCCGCCCGCGAGGCCGAGGAGACCGACGGCTCCTAGCGGGCCCGGTCCCGGCAGCCGGCACCGGTGGTGGCCGCGAGGTGGTCCAGCCACCGCTGGGCGTGCCCGTCGTACGGCGTCGCGCCGGCCACGACCTGCCGGTGCACGCGTCCGCACCACTCGCGGGCCGCTGCCTGGACCTCGTCCGGGTAGCCGAACGCGACCCGGTGCTCCTCGAACTCGTCCTCGTCGTCGACGTAGACCCGCCCCTCCGACGTGCGCACCACGTCGAGATCGAGGTCGACCGAGCGCAGCACGTCACCGTCCCAGACCGGGGGCGTGGCGAGGTCGACGTAGACCGAGGCCCAGATGCCCGGGGCGTGGAAGGTCGCGGCGTACCAGCCCTCGCGCGGGGCGAGGGTCACGGTGTCGACGGCCGAGTGGAAGCGCGCGCCGGGTCGCTCGTGCAGCACACCGGCGGGCACCCCGATCCAGTCGCCCCACTCGTCCTCGCCGAGCAGCAGCCCGTCGAAGGACCAGTGCGGGCGCTCGCCCCACTTGCTCATCTCGACGCGGACCGGGCGGGGGTCGGGCAGGCTCACCCGCCCGACCCTAGCCGTGGGACCGGCCGGCTCAGACGACCGTCGCGTCCTGCGGCAGCACCTTCTTGGCGCTCCTGGCGATGATGTCCTGGTAGCGCGAGCCGGTGAGCTTGGCCAGGTGGTGCAGGGCGTGCGCGTCGATGCCGACCAGCACCCGCGCCTGGTTGCGGGTGATGCCGCGCACGATGATCTGCGCGGCCTTCTCGGGGGTCATCCGGGCCAGCTTCTTGTCGAACAGCTCGGCGGTCTTGGTCTTGTCCTCGCGCGCGGAGACCCGCGCGTTGCGGGCGATGGCGGTCTTGATGCCACCGGGGTGCACCGAGGTCACCCCGACGGGGTGCCCGGCCACCAGCATCTCCTCGCGCAGCGCCTCGGTCATGCCGCGCACGGCGTACTTGGCGGCGTTGTACATGCTCTGGCCGGGCATCGAGATCAGCCCGAAGAGCGAGGAGATGTTGACGACGTGGCCCTCGCCCGAGGCGATCAGGTGGGGCAGGAACGCCTTGGTGCCGTGCACGACGCCCCAGAAGTTGATGCCGATGATCCAGTCGATGTCGTCGTACTCGAGGTCGAGCAGGTCGCCGGCCAGCGCGACGCCGGCGTTGTTGACCACGACGTTGACGCGCCCGAAGTGCGCGACCACGGCCTCGGCGTAGGCCTCGAAGGCGGCTCGGTCGGCCACGTCGAGCCGGTCGCCGCGGACCTCGCGCGCGCCGGCGGCGCGGGCCAGCTCGACGGTGCCGGCCAGCCCGGCGTCGTCGACGTCGCTGAGGGCCAGGAGGGCGCCCTTGCCGGCCAGGTCGAGCGCGAGCGCGCGGCCGATGCCGGACGCGGCTCCGGTGATCACGACGACCTTGTCGCGGAGGTTCTTCATGCGGTCACTGCCTCTCGGTCGGTGCTGCTGGGGTGCGGGGGTGTCGTGGGCGAGCCGGGGGAGCCGGGCTCTGCGGTGACGGCGTACGCCGACACGTCGAAGCGCGCCAGCAGCCGGCGGAAGGTGAAGGTGGTGCGCGGCCACAGCGTGGTGTTGCGCCCGTGCTCGTCGAGGTACCAGCTCGAGCAGCCGCCGGTGGACCACACGGTGCGGCGCATCCGGCGCTGCAGGTCGTCGTTGAAGGCGGCGGTGGCCTGCTCGGTGGGCTCGACGCTGGCGTAGCGGTCGCGGCGCAGGGTGGCGATCGCGTCGCGCACGTAGGCGACCTGCGACTCGATCATGAAGACCATGCTGGAGTGGCCCAGCCCGGTGTTGGGGCCCACCAGCATGAACAGGTTGGGGAACTCCGGCACCGTGGTGCCCTTGTAGGCGGCCATCCCGGTCTCGTCCCACCGCTGCGCCAGCGTGCGGCCGGTGCGCCCGGTGGTGTGGTGGGCGAAGGGCAGGTCGGTGGCGGTGAAGCCGGTGGCCACCACCAGCACGTCGACCGGGCGCTCGGTGCCGTCGGCGCTCACGACGCCGGTGGCGCTGACCCGGGCGATGGGGTCGGTGACGAGCTCGACGTTGTCGGAGGCCACGGCGGGGTAGTAGCGGTTGGAGATCAGCACCCGCTTGCAGCCCAGCTCGAAGGGCGGGGTGAGGCGCTCGCGCAGGTCGGGGTCGGCCACGGCCTTGCGCAGGTTGGCCAGCGCGGCCTTCTTGGCCGGCAGCGCGATCCTGGCGTCGACGGTGAAGGCCGGCACGTAGGTCTCGCGGCCCCAGTAGATGGCCGAGCGGTAGGCGCGCTGCAGGCCGGGCACGTGGCGCAGCGCGGCCTTCTCGAGGGCGGTGTAGCGCCGGTCGTGGCGCGGCAGCACGTAGGGCGCGGTGCGCTGGTAGAGGTCGAGGTGGGAGACGACCTCCTGCAGCTCGGGCACGATCTGGATGGCCGAGGCACCGGTGCCGATGACGGCCACCCGCTTGCCGCGCAGGTCGACCGAGTGGTCCCAGCGTGCGGAGTGGAAGACCTCGCCGGCGAAGTCGTCGATGCCCTCGATGTCGGGCAGCCGCGGCTCGGAGAGGCTGCCGGCGCCCATCAGCAGGGTGCGCGAGGTCCAGGTGGTGCGGCCCTCGGGGCCCTGGGTGACGACGCTCCAGCGCTGGGTCGCGTCGTCCCACGCCGCGTCGACGAACGCGGTGTGCAGCTCGACGCGGTCGAGGACCCCCGACTCGCGCGCCACCCGCTGCAGGTAGGCCTGGATCTCCGGCTGGGGCGAGAAGGACATCGACCAGTCGGGGTTGGGCGCGAAGGAGAAGGAGTAGAGCTGGCTGGGCACGTCGCAGGCGGCGCCGGGGTAGCTGTTGTCGCGCCAGGTGCCACCCACGTCACCGCCCTTCTCGACGACCACCAGGTCGTGCTCGCCGTCCTCGGCGAGCTTGATCGCGGCGCACAGGCCGGCGAAGCCGGCGCCGACGACGAGGTGGTCGACGGTCCGGGTGCGGGAGGGAGCAGCAGTGGACATGCGTGCACGCTATTGCGGCTATTGAATGAGTGTCAATAGAATGGTGCTCGTGAGTCCCCACACGCCCGCACCCCGCACCCGGCTGAGCCCCGAGCAGCGCCGCTCCCAGCTGCTCGACCTCGGCGTGCGGCTGCTGGCCACCCGCTCGGTCGACGAGCTGAGCATCGACCTGCTCGCGGAGGAGGCGGGCATCTCGCGCGGCCTGCTCTACCACTACTTCGGCAACAAGCACGCCTTCCACGAGGCGGTCGTGCGCCGTGCGGCCGACGACCTGGTCAGCCAGACCGCGCCTCCGGTGGAGGGTGACCCGGTGCACCGGCTGCTGGTCTCGGTCACGGCGTACGTCGACTACGTGGACGCCAACTACGAGGGCTACCTGTCGCTGGTGCGCGGCGCCGCCAGCGGCAACGAGACGCTGCGCGAGATCTACGAGGACGCCCGGCGGGCCCTGACCGACCGGATCTTCGAGGAGGACCCGAACGGCAACCTGGTGCCCGACACCCCCGCCGCCCGGCTGCTGGCGCGCGGCTGGGCGGCGATGGTGGAGGAGCTGGTGCTGCGCTGGAAGGTGCAGCCCGACGGGGTCTCCCGCGACGAGCTGCTGGCGCTGATCGCCGGCTCGCTGCCGGCGCTGGCCCAGCTGCTGCCCGAGCAGCAGTAGGGCCGGCGCGGGAGCGGGCCGGCGCGGGCCCTCAGGCCCCGCGCACGACCTCGGCGAGCTGGTCGAGGCCCCAGGCGAGGTCCTCGGCGGAGATGACCAGCGGCGGGGCCAGGCGGATGGTCGAGCCGTGGGTGTCCTTGGCGAGCACGCCGCGGGCCATCAGGGCCTCGCACACCTCGCGCCCGGTGCCGACGGTCGGGTCGATGTCGATGCCGGCCCACAGCCCGCGCACCCGCACCGCCAGCACGCCGTGGCCCACCAGGGCCTCGAGGCGCTCGCGCAGGATGGTGCCGAGCTCGGCCGCGCGGGCCTGGTGCTCGCCGGTGGCCAGCATCCGCACCACGGCCAGGCCCACGGCGCAGGCCAGCGGGTTGCCGCCGAAGGTGGAGCCGTGCTGGCCGGGCTGCAGGACGCCGAGCACGTCGCGGTCGGCGACGACGGCCGAGACCGGCACGATGCCGCCGCCGAGTGCCTTGCCGAGCACGTAGAGGTCGGGCACGACCTCCTCGTGGTCGGAGGCGAAGGTCTTGCCGGTGCGGCCCAGGCCGGCCTGGATCTCGTCCATGGCCATCAGCACGTCGGTGCGGGTGCACAGCTCGCGCAGGTCGCGCAGGAAGCCGTCGGGGGGCAGCACGACGCCGCCCTCGCCCTGGATCGGCTCCATCAGCACGCCGACGGTGTTCTCGTCGATCGCGGCCTCGACGGCGGCGATGTCGCCGTAGGCCACCATCTCGAAGCCGGGGGCGAAGGGGCCGAAGCCGTCACGGGCGTCGGGGTCGTCGGAGAAGCCGACGATGGTGCTGGTGCGGCCGTGGAAGTTGCCGGTGGCCACGATGATCTTGGCCTGCCCGGGGGTGACGCCCTTGACCTCGTAGCCCCACTTGCGCATCACCTTGATGGCCGTCTCGACGGCCTCGGCGCCGGTGTTCATCGGCAGCACCAGCTCCTTGCCGCACAGGTCGCCGAGCTCGGCGCAGAAGTCGGCGAACTGGTCGTGCACGAACGCGCGGCTGGTCAGCGTGAGCCGGTCGAGCTGCTCGTGCGCGACGCGCAGCAGCTCGGGGTGGCTGTGGCCGAAGTTGAGCGCGGAGTAGCCGGCCAGCAGGTCGAGGAAGCGGTTGCCCTCGACGTCGGTCATCCAGGCGCCCTCGGCGTGCTCGACCACGACCGGCAGCGGCTTGTAGTTGCGGGCCGTGCGGGCCTCGCTGCGCTGGAACAGCTCGCTGCTGGAGCGGGACTCGGTCGCGGACGCCGTCATGGCTTCCTCCTGCTGCGTCGAAGGTGGCCGGCACGGCATCGGCGTGCAGGTCGTGGGAGATCGTGCGGTGCTACGACTCCCAGGGGAGCAGATCGGAGCCCGAAAACCAAGATCGCGCGCGATCGTACGGCGGCGCCAGCCGCCCCCGCGGCCGGGGCGTTGACCGTCGGGGCGCCGTCGCGGCATACCCTGCCGCCTGACACGCGGTCTGGTGCCGCTCCGCCCGACCGTCTGGACCGTTCCATGCTCCTCCCGCGCGCGCACGCCTCCGTGCTCTCCGCCCTCCTCCTCGCCGCCCTCCTCCTGGGGGTCACGGCCCCCGTCTCCGCCGAGGACGCCGATGGTGCCGACGTCGGCTCCCGGTCCGCCACGGTCGTCTTCCCCGACGTCAGGGGGATCAACCCCGACCGGGACGAGTACGTCGTCGAGGTCGCCGACAACGACTACGACCGGCTACGAGCCTCCTGGCAGGGGCACCGGACCGAGCTGGCCCTGGACGGCCCCACCGTGGTCGGGCTTCCCGTGGACGGCAAGAGCGTCGTTCGTGTCGAGGGTTGCGTGAAGCGGTCCTGCACCGAGATCGCGCGCTCGCCGCGCCTCGTCGTGCTGCGCGCGCTGCACGCGTCGTGGGGCCGCACCGTCCGGGTGGCTGAGGGCAAGGTGGTCGCCCGCGCCACCATCGACAGCCCGTTCCCGGCCGGGGAGGGCAGTGTCGCCTGGGAGGTCCTGGGCCCCGACCCCTCGGCAGCTCCGCTGGCCAGCGGGCAGACCGGGTACGAGGCGCGCCGGCTCACGGCGGGCTCGAGGCTGACCTTCTACCCGGTCGTCCCCGCAGGGCTCCCCGAGGGCGCGCACGTGCTGCGGGCCCGCCTCTCCCACAGCTCCACGACGTACGGCGACCTGGAGGGCGAGGTGAGCGGCACCGTCGTGGTGGACCGGACCGCCCCGGTCATCGGCTCGCTGAGCCTGTCCCGCGACACGGTCTACCCGCCGCGTGACGAGTACCAGGACACCACCACCGTCAAGGTCTCGGGCCCCGCCGACGTGGCCGGCGGCAGCTACGTGGCCGAGGACGCCGCCGGCGAGGTCGTCGCGCGCGGCGGGCTCGGCAAGCGTCCGGGCAAGCGGCTCTGGGTCACGAGCTGGCGCGGCGAGCGCAACGGCAGGAGCCTGCCCACGGGCGACTACCTCGTGCGCACGACCCTGGTCGACCGGGCGGGCAACCGGAGCGCGCCCGTGGAGACCACGGTCTCGGTGGTGGCCCAGCGCATGGCGGAGCGCAAGATCGACCTGCGGTTGCGCCCGACCGACGTGGAGATCGACCGCGACGTGGGCCGGTGCGCGCGGGTGAAGAGCCCGTCCTCGCGCCGGGTCCCCGGATCGATCGGTCTGTTCTCGGGGCTGCGTTGCGACAAGGCGGACCAGGAGCACGCCGTCACCGCGAACGGCGTCTACCTCCCGCCCTCCGCGGGCGGCCGCTACGAGAAGGTCCAGCTGCGCGTCAGGGGCGGCCGCTCCAAGCGGCACCGCAACGGCGCGCTGCCCTACCTCGTCGTCCACCTCGAGGACCGGAAGGGTCGGCTCGTCGAGCGCACCCAGCTGGGCAGCCGCTACAAGGAGTGGCGCCTCGACGAGGTCGGCGACGACATGGTGCACGACCGCAAGACGGATCGGCCCTACATCATCTGGCACGTCGGCCTGACCCAGGGCAGCCGCTACGACGTCGACGAGTACCGGGTGCGCGGTCGCTACCGCGAGCTGGTGGACGTCGCCACCGGCTGAGCGCCGACCCGGCTCGTTCGAACCAGCCGAGTCGGCGGGGTGTGGGGGTGTTTGAGAGGATCGGCGGGTCATGGACGCGGCAGGTACGACGGCACCCGAGCCGAGCAGCAGCCCGTTCGAGATCTCGTACCCGCCCGAGCTGCCGGTCACCCAGCGCCGTGAGGACATCGCCGAGGCGATCCGCGACCACCAGGTCGTCGTGGTCGCCGGCGAGACCGGGTCGGGCAAGACCACGCAGCTGCCGAAGATCTGCCTCGAGCTGGGCCGGGGGCGCTCCACCGAGCACACCGCACGTGACGGGAAGACCCGCAGGCGCGGCGGGCTGATCGGGCACACCCAGCCCCGGCGGATCGCGGCCCGCTCGGTCGCCGAGCGGATCGCCGACGAGCTCGGCCGGCCGCTGGGCGAGCAGTCGGTGGTCGGCTACCAGGTGCGCTTCACCGACCGCACCTCGCGCTCCACCCGGGTCAAGCTGATGACCGACGGCATCCTGCTCGCCGAGCTGCAGCGCGACCGGATGCTGTGGAAGTACGACACGATCATCATCGACGAGGCGCACGAGCGCTCGCTCAACATCGACTTCCTGCTCGGCTACCTCAAGCGGCTGCTGCCGCGCCGGCCCGACCTCAAGCTGGTCATCACCTCGGCCACCATCGACGTGGAGCGCTTCGCCGCCCACTTCGCCGACCGCGACGGCAACCCCGCCCCGGTCGTCGAGGTCTCGGGGCGCACCTATCCCGTCGAGGTCCGCTACCGGCCCCTTCTCGACCTCGGCGAGGACGACGACGAGGGCGAGCCGGTGCAGCGCGACCAGACCGAGGCGATCGTCGACGCGGTGCGCGAGCTCAGCGCCGAGGGTCCGGGCGACGTGCTGGTCTTCCTGCCCGGCGAGCGCGAGATCCGCGACACCGCCGACGCCCTGGCCGAGCTGACCACCTCGACCCGCGGTGGCGGCACCGAGGTGGTGCCGCTCTACTCGCGGCTCTCGGCCGCCGAGCAGCACCGCGTCTTCTCCTCCCACACCGGGCGCCGCATCGTGCTGGCCACCAACGTCGCCGAGACCTCGCTGACCGTGCCGGGCATCCGGTACGTCGTCGACACCGGCGTCGCGCGGATCTCGCGCTACTCGGCACGCACCAAGGTGCAGCGGCTGCCGATCGAGCCGATCAGCCAGGCCTCGGCCAACCAGCGCTCCGGGCGCTGCGGCCGCGTCGCGGCCGGCATCGCGATCCGGCTCTACTCCGAGGAGGACTTCGAGGGCCGCCCCGAGTTCACCGACCCCGAGATCCTGCGCACCAACCTGGCCAGCGTCATCCTGCAGATGACCAGCCTGGGCCTCGGCGACGTCGCCGGCTTCCCGTTCGTGGAGCCGCCCGACCGGCGCAACGTCGCCTCCGGCGTGCAGCTGCTCGAGGAGCTCGGTGCCCTGCAGGTGGGCGGCGAGAAGGAGCCGCGGCTGACCCGGGTGGGCCAGCGGCTGGCCCGGATGCCCCTCGACCCGCGCCTGGGCCGGATGGTGCTCGAGGCCGAGCGCCTGGGCTGCCTGCGCGACGTGCTGGTCATCACCGCCGCGCTGAGCCTGCAGGACCCCCGCGAGCGGCCGGCCGAGCAGCGCGCGCAGGCCGACCAGCAGCACGCCCGCTTCAACGCCGAGGAGTCCGACTTCCTGACCTGGCTCAACCTGTGGCGCTACGTCAAGGAGCAGCAGAAGGAGCTCAGCTCGAGCGCGTTCCGGCGGATGTGCAAGCGCGAGCACCTCAACTACCTGCGCGTGCGCGAGTGGCAGGACTTCGAGTCCCAGCTGCGCCAGGTCTGCAAGGAGATGGGCCTCGACCTGGGCAGCAGCGGCTCGTCGGGCGGCGCGGCGTACGACGCCGACGGCATCCACCAGGCCCTGCTCTCGGGGCTGCTCAGCCAGATCGGGCTGCTGGAGGAGCGCGAGAAGCCGTCGCCGGGGGCCAAGCCCAAGGGCCGCCGCCCGATGCGCGAGTACCAGGGCGCCCGCGGCGCCCGCTTCGCGATCTTCCCCGGCAGCGCGCTGTCGCGGAAGAACCCGGCGTACGTGATGGCCGGCGAGCTCGTCGAGACCAGCCGGCTCTGGGCGCGCCAGGTGGCGGCGATCGACCCCGCGTGGGCCGAGCGGCTGGGCGGCGACCTGGTCAAGCGCACCTGGTCGGAGCCGCACTGGAGCACCAAGCGCGCCGCGGTGATGGCCTACGAGCGCGCCACCCTGTACGGCGTCCCGCTGGTCGCCGACCGGCTCGTCTCCTACGGCAAGGTCGACCGCGAGGTCGCTCGTGAGCTGTTCATCCGCCACGCCCTGGTGCAGGGGGAGTGGCGCACCAACCAGAAGTTCCTCGAGCGCAACCGCGCCCGGCTCGAGGAGGCCGCCGAGCTCGAGCACCGGGCGCGTCGGCGCGACATCGTCGTCGACGAGGAGACCCTCTTCGACTTCTACGACGCCCGGGTCGGCCCCGAGGTCGTCAGCGGCGCCCACTTCGACCAGTGGTGGAAGCAGGAGCGCCAGCGCAACGGCCGGCTCCTCGACCTCGACCCCTCGATGCTGACCCACGACACCGCCGAGGAGGTCCGCGCCGACGACTACCCCGAGCAGTGGGAGGGCGAGGGGCTGACCTTCTCGATCGCCTACCACTTCGAGCCGGGCGCCGCCGACGACGGCCTGACCATCGACGTGCCGGTCGCCACCCTCAACCGGGTCGCCGCCGACGACTTCTCCTGGAACGTGCCCGGCATGCGCGAGGAGCTGGTCACCAGCCTGATCCGCAGCCTGCCCAAGAACCTGCGCGTCAGCTTCGTGCCCGCCCCCGACCGGGCCCGCGACTTCCTGCGCGACACGCCGCCGGGCGAGGAGACGCTGCTCGACGCGCTCGAGCGCTGGTGCCGGGCCACCGCCGGCGTCGTGGTGCCGCGCGAGGCGTGGGACTGGGCCAAGGTGCCCGAGCACCTGCGCCCCACCTACCGCGTCGTCGACGACCACGGCCGCGAGCAGGCCCGCGGCAAGGATCTCGAGGCGCTCAAGGCGCCGCTTCGCGGGCAGTTCACCCAGGCGCTCGCCGACGTGGCCACCGACTCCGGCCTGGCCCGCACCGGCGAGACCACCTGGGTCTTCGGCGACCTCGAGTCCTCCTTCACCCAGAAGCGCGCCGGCCACGAGGTCACCGCCTTCCCCGGCCTCGTCGACGAGGGCGCCACGGTGGGGCTGCAGGTCGCCGGCTCCGAGGACGAGCGCGACGCCCGGCACCGGCTCGGGGTGCGCCGCCTGCTGCTGCTCGACCTCGACCGCGGCGGCGACGCCTCGGTCAAGCGGGTGCTCGACAGCCTCGACAACGCCCAGAAGCTCGGCCTCGCCGGTTCGCCCTACTCCTCGGTGGCCGAGCTGCTCGAGGACTGCCGGGCGGCCGTCGTGCAGGACGCCGTCGACGCGCGGCCCGCGGTGCGCACCCGGGCGGCGTACGACGCGCTGCTGGGCGTCGTGGGCGGCGACCTGGAGGCCCGGCTGCGCGGCGTGCTGGCCGACGTGGTGCGGGTGCTGGAGGTGTGGCGGCGCGCCGAGAAGGCGTTGTCGGGGCGCGCGGAGATGATGGTGCTGCCGGCGCTGACCGACATGCGCGCCCAGCTCGAGCGGCTGGTGCACCGCGGCTTCGTCGCCCAGGCCGGCCCGGCGCGGCTGCGCCGCTACCCCACCTACCTCGCCGCGCTGCTGGCCCGGCGCGAGAAGCTCGACGGCGGACACCTGGCGGTGAGCCAGGACCGACGGCTGATGGACGCGGTGGCCGAGCTGCAGGAGTCCTACCTGCACCGCCTGGCCGCGCTGCCCGAGGGCCGCCCACCGGGCGAGGCGCTGCGCCGGGTGCGTTGGATGCTGGAGGAGTACCGCGTCTCGCTGTGGGCCCAGCAGCTGGGCACCGACGGGCCGGTCTCCGACCAGCGGATCCGCAAGGTGCTGGGCTGAGCCCACCCGCGGCCACCCGCGGCCACCTCCGGCGTAGCGTGGAGCAGGTGAGCAGCGAGCAGCCACGGCCCCACCACCGCCCGATGCAGATGACCAGCGCCTTCTTCGACGACGTCGAGGGCGGGGTCGATCCCGCCCTGGTCACCGAGGCCGCCGACCGCGCCGCCCAGCTCCTGGTGCGCGGGGCCCGCGAGAGCGACGACGAGGCGGTCGCCGAGCGGCTGCTGCACCTGGCCGACACCGAGGGCATCGAGGCCGTGGCCGAGGTCTGGGCGGGCTCGCCGGCCGACTCGCTGGCCGGCTGCCTGTGGCGGCTCTACCTGCTGCGCGCCTGGGTGCACGCCGAGCCGGTGCGTGCCGCGGGGGAGTTCGAGGAGGGCCGCAGTCGGGCACCCGTCGCCCGCGTGGTCGCCGGGGTCGCGGAGCCGCCGGGCCCCGAGGAGCTCAAGGCGATGGTCGACGAGGTGCTGCGCGGCATCGCGAGCGGTGACTTCGCCGACGTGCTCTTCCGCGGCGCCGCCTTCGCGCGGGTCGTCAGCGCCGGCCGCGCGGGTCGCGCCGACACCGTCCACGACGACGTACGCCGCATGCTCGCGGTGGCCGAGCAGCTCGAGGCCGCGGGCCACGCCGAGCTGGCCGGGCGCCTGGCCTGATCGCCGGCCCGAGCGCTGGCAGGGCGCCGGCGCGCACCTGTGCAGACCGGACTTGAGTCGTGTGGCTCAGCGTTTATGCTGGACCACGGTGCGCCGGACCGCGGCAGCCCCGGGTCCCACATATAGCCGCTACGAGCGGCCACGCGCCGTGAGGCGCTCCCGGTCCGGCGTACCATCACTTGCCTCATGAGCATCGTGTCGAAGGCGTTCGCCAAGGCCCGCCGATCGAGCGCCCCCCGCGCGGGCGGGCGGCTGCTGCGACGCGGCCCCCGTGTGCGCTACGCGCCGCTGAGCGACGGGCGGCCCGACCCGGGCGAGGTCGTGTGGGCGTGGGTGCCTTACGAGGAGGACGCCTCGCAGGGCAAGGACCGCCCGGTGCTGCTGCTGGCCTCCGACCGCACCCACGTCTACGGGCTGATGCTCACCAGCCAGGACCACGACCGCGACGCCGCCGACGAGGCCCGCTGGGGCCGGCACTGGATGGACGTCGGCTCGGGCGGCTGGGACCGCGAGCGACGCCCGAGCGAGGTGCGGCTCGACCGGCTGCTGCGCCTGGACCCCGCCGACGTGCGCCGTGAGGGTGCGGCGCTGGACCGGCCGGTCTTCGACGCGGTCGTCGCCCGGGCCCGGCGCTTCCACCGTCTGGGGTGAGGGAGAGGCTGCTCACGTTGCGCGATCGTGACCGTGCTCGGCCCCGGCCTCGCGGCGGTGCTGGATAGGGTGGCGCGGCAGATCCCCGACGGACGAGGTGGCAGTGGAGAGCAAGCGCAGGCAGGCCCGGCGGGGTGCGGCCACGATCGTCGCCCTGCTGTCCCTCGGGCTCGTGGCCACGGCGTGCGACAGTGACGCCGGCAGCGGCGAGCCGCTGCCCGGGCCCGACCCGGTGCCGGCGCCCCAGGCCAAGACGGAGCTGACCCTGGCCGTGTGGGGCAAGGAGGCGGAGGTCGCGGGCTACCAGCGCGTCGTCGACGACTACAACCAGACCTCCACCACCAGCACCGTGACCCTCGAGTCGTGGGCCGACCGCGACGAGCTCGACGACGCCCTGCGCGCCGGTGAGGCCAGCCCCGACGTCTACCTCGCCTCGCGGCGCGACCTGACCTTCCTGCGCGAGGAGGGCTACGCGACCCCGGTCGACGAGCTGCTCGACGAGCGCTCGGTCGAGTTCGGCGACGGCTACTCGCGCGACGCCCTCGAGGCGTTCTCGGCCGACACCCGGCTGCAGTGCATGCCCTTCGGTGTCTCACCGATGGTGATCTACCGCAACACCGATCTCGTCGACTTCGAGCGGATGGTCGAGCTCGAGCTCGACACGCCCTCGCCCGAGTCGAACCGCTTCACCTTCGACGAGTTCGCGGCCGCGGCCGAGTTCGCCACCAAGCCGCGCCGGCGCAGCAAGGGCGTCTACATCGAGCCGTCCCTGCGCGGCCTGGCACCGTTCGTCTACTCCGGCGGCGGCGAGATCTTCGACGACGGTGACACGCCGACCTCGTTGGCGCTCTCGAGCGACGAGTCGCGCGACGCCCTCGAGCGCACCCTCGAGCTGCTGCGCCGCCCGAGCCTGACCCTCACCGAGGAGCAGCTCGACAAGGCCACGGCCCAGGAGTGGTTCGAGCGCGGCCGGCTCGGGATGATCGCGGGCTACCGCGACCTGGTGCCCGAGCTGCGCGACGTCGAGGGCCTGGAGTTCGACGTGCTGCCGATGCCGACGCTCGACTCCTCGGCGACCATCGGCGACCTGACCGGCCTGTGCCTCAACCCCGCCACCGAGTCGATCGCCGACGCCGCCGACCTGCTGGTGCACATGATCTCCGACGAGGTGGTCAGCGAGCTGACCCGCACCGGCTACCTGGTGCCGGCCAACCAGCAGGTCGCGCTCACCGAGGACTTCACCCAGCCCGCCCTGCAGCCGGACCGCTCCGACGTCTTCACCTCGGCCGTGCGATCGATGCGGGTGCCCCCGCTGCTCGACACCTGGACCCAGCTGCAGCGCCTGGTGGACGGGCCGATCGCCGAGCTGGTCAACGCGCCGGGCGTGCTCGACCTCGAGACCGCCACCGAGGTGATCGACGAGCTGTCGCGCCAGGTGCTGGAGCCGGAGGCCGACGAGACCGAGGAGTCCGACTCGGGGGAGACCGACTCCGAGGGATAGTCCCTGACCCTGCTCACCGCGACGCGCGGGTGGGCGGTGCGGAACGTCTGGGACTATCCGTCCGCGGGCTCGGCTGCCCCGGGCTCGATCGGGTCGGCGGGCGGCTCGGGCTCGACGTCGCCGCCGAGCACGGCGTCGACCACCACAGGGCCGACGAGGCCGACCTGCCAGGGGCGCGCGCCCATCGCGGCGAGCGCCTCGGCGACGGCCTCGGCCAGCTCCTGCGGATCGCGGGTCGACGGCGGCGCCCAGAGCACGCGGCGCAGCGAGTCGGGGGTCAGCAGGTTCTCCAGCGGCATGCCGTGCTCCTCGGCCAGCGCGCTCATCGCCTCGCGGGCCAGCACCAGGCGGCGGGCGGCGACCGGGTCGCGGTCGGCCCAGGCGCGCGGGGGAGGGGGGCCGTCGGTGCGCGGGTTGCGCGCCGGCAGCTCGGCCTCGGGCAGCTCGGCCACCTCGCGCAGCACGGCGGCGAAGCGCGCGGAGTAGCGGTCGGCGCCACGCCCGTGGAAGCCCTTGAGCGCCATCAGGGTCGCGCGGTCGGTGGGCAGGGTGGGAGCCGTGGCGGCGGCGGTCAACGCGGAGTCGGGCACGATGCGGCCCGGGGTCACGTCGCGCTGCTCGGCGATCTCGTCGCGCAGCTCCCACATCGCCTTCACCGCGCCCAGGGCCCGACGACCGCGGACCTTGTGCAGGCCCGACGTACGCCGCCAGGCGTCGACACGCACCGGCTGCTCGAAGCCGCGCAGGGCGTCGAACTCCTGGCGCGCCCAGTCGTCCTTGCCGGTCGCGACCAGCTCGTCCGCGATCAGGTCGCGCAGCTCGATGAGGACCTCGACGTCGAGGGCGGCGTACTCGAGCCAGGGCCGCGGCAGCGGACGCGTCGACCAGTCGACGGCCGAGTGCTCCTTCTTCATCCGGCGCCCGATGAGGGTCTCGACGAGGGTGGCCAGGCCGACGCGGGGGTAGCCCAGCAGCCGGCCGGCCAGCTCGGTGTCGAAGAGCTCGGTGGGCCACAGGCCCTCGGCGCGCAGGCAGGGCAGGTCCTGGGTGGCCGCGTGCAGGATCCACTCGGCCTCGCCGATGGCCTCCTGCAGCGGGGCCAGGCCCTCGAAGGCGATCGGGTCGAGCAGGTGGGTGCCCGAGCCCTCGCGGCGCAGCTGGATCAGGTAGGCCCGGTTGGAGTAGCGGTAGCCCGAGGCCCGCTCGGCGTCGATGGCCACCGGCCCCTGGCCGCCGGCGATCGCCTCGCACAGCGCCAGCAGCCCCGCCTCGGTGTCGACGACCTCGCCGAGCCCGTCGCGCAGGGTCAGCAGCGGGGCCGGCTCGACCTCCTCGACGGGCTCGACCGGCTCGGTCTGCTCGACAGACGGGGTGGGGGCGGTGGTGTCGGTGGTGTCGGTGGGCTCGGCCGAGCCGGTGGGCCCGACCTCCTCGGAGCGGGTCGCCATCAGCGCGCGCCGCGCTGACCGCGCCGGCTCGGCAGCACCGCGACCCCGTCGGGCACCGGCTCGAGACCGGCGGCGGTGCACAGCAGCTCGCCCCAGGCCTCGACGTGCGGGGCGGTGTCGGGCACCCCGTCGTCGCCGAGCGCCGGGGTCCACGACGCGCGGACCTCGATCTGGGCGGTCCCGCCCTCCTCGGACATCGAGCCGAAGGCCTCGGTGGCCACCCGGGTGACGGTGCCGGACTGGTGCGAGTACGCCGCGCCGTGCGCGTCGAGCGCGTCGGTCAGCCAGCTCCAGCCGACGCCGGCCAGCAGCGGGTCGCTGACCAGGTCGACCTCGATCTCGGCGCGGGCGTAGGCCACGCAGCGGAAGGTGCCGCCCCAGGCGTCGTTGCCCTCGGGGTCGTGCAGCAGGATGATCCGCCCGGTGGCCACGTCGGTGTCGTCGACGGTGACGTCGGCGCTGAGGGCCGAGGACCAGGGCGCGATGCGCTGCGGGGCGGGCATCTCCTCGCACAGCACCTCGGGTCGCAGGCGCGCCGTGCGCAGCCCGGCGACGGCCGCGGTGAACTCGGCGGGGGCAGTGGGCACCCCGGCGCCGGGGTGCGTCTCCTGGCGGACGACCATGCCCCCAGGGTAGGCGCGAGGGCGTCGAACCGATGTGCGAACACGCCGTGGCACCTGCGACCCTTGCCCTGTGAGCACTGCCGCCGACCCGTCCGGTCAGACCAGCCCCGCCCACGACAGCGCGTTCCTGCGTGCCGCCCGGGGGCAGGACGTGCCGCACACGCCGGTGTGGTTCATGCGCCAGGCCGGGCGCTCGCTGCCCGAGTACCTGCGCGTGCGCGAGGGCGTCGCGATGCTCGACGCCTGCATGGACCCCGAGCTGGTCGTGGAGATCACGATGCAGCCGGTGCGCCGCTACGGCGTCGACGCCGCCATCTTCTTCTCCGACATCGTGCTGCCGCTCAAGGCGGTCGGCGTCGACCTCGACATCGTGCCCGGTGTCGGGCCCGTGGTCGCCGAGCCGGTGCGCACCCTGGCCGACGTCGAGCGGATCCCCGACCTGACCCCCGAGCACGTCGGGTTCATCACCGAGGCCGTGCGCGGGCTGGTCGGCGAGCTGGGCTCGACCCCCCTGATCGGCTTCGCCGGCGCCCCCTTCACCGTCGCCTCCTACCTCGTCGAGGGCGGGCCCTCGAAGGAGCACGCCAAGACCAAGGCGATGATGTTCGGCGCCCCCGAGGTGTGGGACGCGCTGATGCGCAAGATAGCCGGCATGGCGGCCTCCTACCTGGAGGTGCAGGTCGCGGCCGGCGCCTCGGCCGTGCAGCTCTTCGACTCCTGGGCCGGGGCGCTGACCCCCGCCGACTACGCCGAGCACGTCGCGCCGCACTCCACCGCGGTGCTCGGGCGCGCGGGCGCCCTGGGCGTGCCCCGCATCCACTTCGGGGTCGGCACCGCCAACCTGCTCGACCTGATGGGCGAGGCCGGCGCCGACGTCGTCGGCGTCGACTGGCGCACCCCGCTCGAGCGCGCGATCCCGCTGGTCGGCGACCGGGCGGTGCAGGGCAACCTCGACCCGACCCTGGTCTTCGCCCCCACCGACGTGATGACCGCCCGGGCCGCCCAGGTCATCGAGGCCGGCCGCGCCGCCCGCGGGCACATCTTCAACCTCGGCCACGGCGTCATCCCCGCCACCGACCCCGACCAGCTGGCGCGCCTGACCGAGTTCGTGCAGGGCTACCCGCTCGAGCAGCGCTGACCCCGCTGGGCCCGCAGCTCAGGCGGCCGCACGGCGGCGGCGTACGACCGGACGCAGCAGCAGCCAGGCCGGCGCCCCGAGCAGCAGCCCCAGCGCCACGAAGGGCAGCACCGCCCCGGTGACGGTGGCCAGGCCCAGCAGCACCGTGGTCAGGCCGTCCCAGCCGGCCCGCAGGCCGGAGAGGAAGCCGGCCTCGACGGGCTCGGGCTCGGTGCGCGCGGCGTCGGCGCGCTCGACGTGCACGGTGATCGTCGACATCGACGTCTGGTCGGCCAGGTAGGCCTGCTGGCGCAGCAGCGAGTTGAGCCGCTCCTGGCGCTGGGTCAGCTGCTGCTCGACGGCGACCACGTCGCGGATCGAGCCGGCGCGCTGCAGCAGCTCCTCGATGCGGGCGATGCTCGCGCGCTGCACCCGGATGCGCACCCGGGTGTCGACGACCTGGGTGGTGACGTCCTCGCTGGTCGAGGTGGAGGCCTCGAGGTCGGCGACCTTCTCGAGCTCGTCCATCGCCTCGGTGAACTCCGCGCTGGGCACCCGCAGCACCAGCCGCGCGTCGCGCACCTCGCCCTCCTGGTCGGTGCGGGTCTCGCTGTCGGTGACCTGCCCGCGGTAGCGGTCGGCGACCTTCTGCACGTCGAAGCGGGTGTCGGCGACGTCGTCGCTGCGCAGCGAGACGGTGCCGGTGGAGATGAGCGCCGGCTGCTGGGCCTCCACCGCGTCGACGGGCCTCGCCTCGACGCCCCCCGCCTCGGTGACGGACTCGTCGGTCGAGCCGCCCGCCGAGGAGAAGGCGTTGCGCCCGGCGCGGTCCTCGACCGCGGAGTCGGCGCCCGACAGCGGCGCCGCCTCGCCGGAGGAGGAGTCGGACCCGCCGCCGGAGCCCGAGCAGGCGCTCAGCGTGGTGAGCAGGGCGAGGCAGGTGCCGGCGAGCAGCAGGCGGGGCGAGGTGGCGTCCATGGGGGTGGGACGCCGCCCGCGACCGCCCGGTTCCCGGGGCGGGTGCGCGTGCCAGCATGGGGGGCGTGCGCAGGGACGTCGTGGTCGTCGGGGGCGGGATCGCCGGGCTGGCGGCCGCCCACCAGCTGGCCCTGGCCGGGCGCGACGTGCTGCTGCTCGAGGGCTCGCCCGAGACCGGCGGCAAGCTGCGGGTCCGCGAGGTGGCCGGCGTGGGCGTCGACGTGGGGGCCGAGGCGATGCTCAACCGGCGCCCCGAGGGCGTCGACCTGGCCCGGGCGGTCGGTCTCGAGGTCGAGCACCCCGCCGTGGTGTCGTCCCGGATCTGGACCGGGGGGTCGCTGCGGCCGCTGCCGCGCTCGCTGATGGGTGTGCCGCTCGACCTCGACCAGCTCGAGGCCTCGGGCGTCCTCGACGAGGAGGCCCTGGCCCGGGTGCGGGCCGAGCCGTCGCTGCCGCCCACCGACGTCGGCGACGACCTCAGCGTCGGCGACCTCGTCGACGCGCGGCTGGGTCCCGCGGTCACCGACCTGCTCGTCGAGCCGCTGCTGGGCGGGGTGTACGCCGGTCGCGCCCGGCGGATCTCCGCGCGCGCGGCCGTGCCCCAGCTGGTGGCGATGGCCGAGCGCGGCTCGCTGGTCGAGCAGGGCGCGGCGATGGCGCCCGCGGGTGCGACGTACGCCGCCCCGGTCTTCGCGGGCATCGCCGGCGGCATGGGCCGGCTGCCCGGCGTGCTGGTCGAGGCGGTGCGCGCGGCCGGCGGCGAGGTGCGCACCGGCGCGACCGTGCGGGTGCTGGCCCGCGACGGCGCCGGCTTCCGGCTGACCGTGGGGCCCACGACCGCGCCGGAGACCATCACCGCCGACGCCGTCGTGCTGGCCACCCCGGCCGCCGCGACCGCGCGCCTGCTGGGCGAGGTGGCCCCGGTCGCGGCCGAGGCGCTGGCCGGCGTCGAGGCCGCCTCGGTCGGGGTCGTCACGCTCGCCTTCGCGGTCGACGACGTGCCCGACCTGGTCACCAGCGGCTCGTCGGGGTTCCTGGTGCCGCCGGTGGAGGGGCGCGCGATCAAGGCCTCGACCTTCTCGTGCACGAAGTGGGCGTGGGTGCGCGAGGCCGGCGCCGCCCAGGGTGTCGTGCACCTGCGCACCTCGATCGGCCGGCACGGCGACGAGGCCGCTCTGCAGGCCCCCGACGAGCGGCTCGTCGAGCTCTCGCTGGCTGACCTGAGCGCCGCCGTGGGGCTGCGGGGCCGGCCCGTCGACACCCACGTGCAGCGGTGGGGCGGCGGGCTGCCGCAGTACGCCGTGGGCCACCTGGCGCTGGTCGCGCGGGTGCGCGCCGCGGTGGGCGAGGTACCGGGGCTCGCCGTCTGCGGGGCGGCGTACGACGGCGTGGGGATCCCGGCGGTGATCGGCTCGGCGCGCCTGGCGGTGCGCGAGGTCGTCGGGCCCTGAGCACCCCGCGGCACCTGGCCGGGGACGGGGCCGGGACGGGGCCGGGACGGGACCAGGTGTGCCTGGTTGTCCCTGTCGGTCGGGACACCCTGCCCCGCACTGTCGGGTCCTCCATCCAGGATCGACCGAGAGGGGCCGGCCATGACCGCCACCACCAGCAACCCCGTCCGTACCGACCGCGGGGACCTCCCGCGACCCGGCGCCGCTGCGCCACCGCCCCCGCGGGCCTGGGCCCTGACCGGTGTCGTCGCGGCGTTGGCCGGTGCCGGGGCCGTCGTCGCCTCCAGCCTGGTCGCGGCCGTCTACGACCCGGCCCTGGCCGGCGATCCCGAGCGGATCGCGGAGGCGGTCGGCGACAAGGCGCCGGTCATCGTGGCCTTCCACGTCCTGGGGTTGCTGGGTGCCGTCGCGACCGTCGTGTTCGCCGCGGGCCTCCACCGCCGGCTGGCCGCTCGGCCGGGCGCCGGGCTGGCCCCCGCCGTGGCCGCTGCAGGTCTGCTCGGCACCGCCCTGGTGACCGTCCTGGGCACGGGCCTGGACACCGAGTTCCTCTTCGCCTCCCAGGCCGGCGACGGGGCCGCCGACCCGCACGCGGTCGTCTTCTACAACCACTGGATCGGCACCATCCCGTGGTGCTGGGTGCTCGCCGGTCTCGCCGGGGTCGCGGTGTGGCGTGCCTCCCGGGTCGGGGCCGTGCCGACCTGGATCGGTCGGGTCGGGCTGGTCCTCGGCGGGCTGACGCTGCTGCTGGGCATCTCGCCGCTGCAGTACATGGCCGGGATGACCGGCCCGGTCTGGCTGCTGGTCACCGCGATCGGCTTCGCCGTCGGTGACCGGGCCCGCCGCGACGGCGCCGACGCCTGAGCGGAGCAGTCGCGTGCCGCTGCACGGAGCCGGCCCGGGAAATCAGTTCCCGGGCCGGCGTCGGCGCGCCCACAATGAGGTCGTGCTCGTGGCCGGCCACCGACCCGCCCGCACGCCCGCCGGACGGCTGGTCTCCGGCCCCGGCGTGCCGCTGCTGTGCGCGGTGGCGCTGGTGGCCAGCATCGCGGTCGACACCCGCGGGCAGGCCGGGTCGCTGGGTGAGCGGCTCACCGAGGGCCCGGGATGGCCGTGGACCCTCAACGGGCTGGTCATCGCCGCGCTCGCCGCGGTCGTCACCTCGCGCGACCCGCGCTCGCGCTTCGGATGGGTGCTCGCCGGCTTCGGGGTCTTCTGGGCCCTCGACGGGCTGGCCCAGTCGTGGCTGTACGCCGGCGTCACCGAGTCGTCGGCGTGGCCGGGCAGCACGGCGGCGCTGTGGTTCTGGGGTCGGGTCGGCTCGCTGCTGCCGGTGGTCGCCGCCGTGCTGATCCTGATCTTCCCCACCGGGCGCCTCCTCCCCGGCGGGTGGGGCCGCGCGTCGTGGGCGGCGCTGGCGCTGATGTCGAGCTCGGTGCTGGTCTTCATGCTGACCCCCGCGCCGGTGCCGGAGGTGCTGCCAGCAACGCTCGACCCCGACCCGTTGTCGGTGGGCTGGCTCACCGGCTCCGCGCCCTCGGTCGCCCGCACCGTCACGGTGCTCGCCTTCGCCGTGCCCATCGCCAGCGTCGTGGTGCGCTACCGCCATTCGGCGGGCGTCGAGCGCGACCGGGTGCGGTGGCTGCTGTGGAGCGTGCTGGTGATGACCCTGGCCATCGTCGCCGGCGTCTTCTACGACGGCCCCGGCGACGACCTGTTCACCAGCTTCGCGGTGATGGTGCTCCCGGTGGCGGCGATGGTCGTCGCGGTCGTCGAGCCCGAGCTGGTGCCGGTGCGCGACCTGCTGGCCCGCACCCTGGCCTGGAGCGGCCTCGGGGTGCTCGTCCTGGTCGTCGACCTGGCCGCTGTGGGCCTGCTCGACGCGCTGCTGGCCAGGTGGGGCGGTGACGGGCTCTCCCGGCGCGAGGTGGTGGCCCTGGTGCTCCTGGTCTCGGCGCTCGTGCACGTGCCGCTGCGTGCGCGGGTCTGGGCGTGGGCGCGCCGGCTGACGTTCGGCGAGCGGGCGGCGCCGTACGACGTGGTGGCCCGGCTGGCCGCCCGCCTCGAGCACACCGACGACGCCCCGGGCCAGCTGGGCGAGGTGGCGGCGGCCGTGGCGGCGGCGTTCGGGGTGACGTTCGTGCGCGTCGAGGTCGAGCGGGGCGGCGGGGAGACGCTGGCGGTCAGCCACGGCGACGAGCCCGCGCAGGTGCGGGCGCTGGCGATCACCGACCGCGACCGCCCGGTCGGCCGGCTGCTGCTGCCGGCCCGGGGGATGCGCAGCCGGCTGTCGCCGCGCGACGAGCGGCTGCTCGGCGACCTGGTGCGCCAGGCTGCCCTGGCGGTGCGCACCTCGAGGCTGGCCGAGGAGCTGCAGGAGAGCCGCGAGCGCCTGGTGGTCTCGCGCGAGGAGGAGCGTCGTCGCCTGCGCCGCGACCTGCACGACGGCCTCGGCCCGGCGCTGGGGGGTGTGGTCTTCCGGCTCGAGTCGGCGCGCCTGCAGGTGGACACCGCCCCGGCCGCGGCCCGCTCGACCCTGCAGGACACCGCGGCGATGGTCCAGGACGTCGTCGCCGACGTACGCCGCCTGGTGCACGACCTGCGTCCGCCCGCGCTCGACGACCGTGGGCTGGTCGGCGCGCTGCGCCAGCTCGCCGAGCGGACCGGCCCCGCGGTGGTGGTGCGGGCCGGCGACCTGCCGGAGCTGCCGGCGGCGGTCGAGGTCGCGGCGTACCGGATCGCGGCCGAGGCGCTGGTCAACGTGGCGCGCCACGCCGGGGCCACACGTGCCGAGGTGCGGCTGGGCTGCGAGGGGGGCGGCCTGCTGGTGGAGGTGGCCGACGACGGCGTCGGCGTGCCGGCGGAGGCGGAGGCCGGGGTGGGACTGGTGTCGCTGCGCGAACGCGCCGACGAGCTCGGGGGACGCACGGAGGTGGTGTGCCCCGGCCTCGACGGCGCGGGCACGCTGGTGCGCGCCTGGTTGCCGGTGGGTGGAGTGGGGGCACGGTGAGCGGGCTGCGGGTCGTGGTCGTCGACGACCACCGGATCGTGCGCGAGGGGCTTGCCTCGCTGCTGGGGGCGCTCGAGGGCATCGAGGTCGTCGGCGAGGCCGCCGACGGGCGCGAGGCGCTGCACGTGGTGGACGAGGTGCTGCCTGACGTGGTGGTGATGGACATCCAGATGCCGGTGCTCGACGGCATCGAGGCGACCCGGTTCCTGGCCGGGCGGCACCCCGGAGTGCGGGTCGTGATGCTGACGATGACCGAGGACGACGACATGGTCGTCAGCGCGATCCGGGCCGGGGCCTCGGGCTACCTGCTCAAGGGCGCCGGCGCCGACGAGGTGCTGCACGCGGTGCGCTCGGCTGCCACCGGTGGGATGGTCTTCGGGGCGTCCGTGGCCGCCCGCGTCGCCGAGCTGTTCGCCGAGGCCTCGAGACCGGCCGCCCCGGCCTTCCCGCAGCTGAGCCAGCGCGAGCACCGGGTGCTCGACCTGCTGGCCGCCGGTCGCAGCAACGACCAGATCGCCGCCGAGCTGTTCGTCTCGGGCAAGACGGTGCGCAACGCCGTCTCGTCGGTCTACGCCAAGCTGCACGCGCCCGACCGGGCCGCCGCGATCATCCTGGCGCGCGAGGCGGGGCTGGGGCGCGGCTGAGACCGCCACCAGGTGCAGCGCGGGTGGGGACGGTTGGCACAATGAGCCCATGAGCGACACCCAGAGCAACGCCTCCCGGGTCCGGGAGATCAACGACTCGATCCGCTACACGATGTGGTCGGTCTTCCGCCTGCGCGACGTGCTCGGCGACGGCGCCGACCGTGCCGCCGAGGCGGCCGAGGTCGAGGAGCTCCTCGAGGCGCTCGCGGGCGACGACGTGGTGGTGCGCGGCGTCTACGACGTCAGCGGGCTGCGCGCCGACGCCGACGTGATGGTCTGGACCCACGCGGTCGACTCGGTGCAGCTGCAGGACGCCTACCACCGCTTCCGCCGCACCGCCTTCGGCGCCCGGCTCGAGCCGGTGTGGTCGCAGATGGCGCTGCACCGCCCGGCCGAGTTCAACAAGAGCCACGTGCCGGCCTTCCTCGCCGACGAGGAGCCCAAGCAGCACATCTGCGTCTACCCCTTCGTGCGCTCCTACGAGTGGTACCTGCTCGAGGACGACGAGCGCCGCGCGATGCTCGCCGAGCACGGCAAGATGGCGCGCGACTACAAGGACGTGCGCGCCAACACCGTGGCCAGCTTCGCCCTCGGCGACTACGAGTGGATGCTGGCCTTCGAGGCCGACGAGCTCTACCGCATCGTCGACCTGATGCGGCACCTGCGCGGCTCCACCGCCCGCCGCCACGTGCGCGAGGAGGTGCCGTTCTACACCGGCGCCCTGACTCCCGTCCCCGACCTCCTGCACCGTCTGCCCTGACCCGGCCCGAATCGCGCGCTGACCCGGCCTGAATCTCACGCTGACCCGGCCCATATCTCGCGTCGACCCGGCCTGGACCTACGCCCGTGCGAGAGGTGCAGGTCCGGGCCGGCTCGATGCGAAGAACGGGCCGGCTCGGCGCGAAGTCTGGGCCGGGTCAGCGGGAGATCTGGGCCGGGTCGGCGATGATGGAACCCCCGCCCGAGAGGAACCGTCCCACCCCCATGCGCACCCCAGCCCGCCGGCGTACGACCGGTCTCGCCCTGCTCGTCGCCCCGCTGCTGCTGGTCTCCGCGTGCGGCGGGGGAGAGGACGAGGTGGCCGTCGACGACGGCGCGGCGAGCTCGCCGGCGCCCCTGGAGCCGCAGCCGGCGCCCGGCTCGGTGCGCACCCGCGACCTGGTGATGGTGATGGACACCGGTGAGGGGCCCGAGATGTGCCTGGGCCCGGTGGCGGAGTCCTACCCGCCGCAGTGCAGCGGCCCCGCCATCGAGGGCTGGCGCTGGCGCGACCAGCAGGCCTTCGACAAGGCCGGCGACGTGCGCTGGGGCTACTTCGCGCTCACCGGTGACTGGGACGGCACCACCTTCACCGTCTCCGACGCGATCCCCGCGGCGCTCTACAGCCCGGTGCGCGAGGGCGAGCAGGACCCGCCCCCGCCGCTGCGCCAGCGCGACGAGGCCTCGATCAACGAGATCGCCCGCGAGGTGAGCGGGCTGCCGGGCGTGGTCGGCACCTACGTCGAGGACAACCAGGTCGTCGCCGAGGTGGCCTACGACGACGGCGCGCTGCAGCAGCGCCTCGACGAGCAGCACGGCGCCAACGCGGTGCTGGTCGTCCCGCAGCTCGTCGACGCGGGCTGAGCGACCCAGAGCCCGGCCGCCCTGGCGGGCTCAGCCCGCGACGGGCCCGGAGCCGTCGGCCGGCTCGAGGGTCATGCTGACCGAGTTGATGCAGTAGCGGTCACCGGTCGGGGTGCCGTAGCCGTCGGGGAAGACGTGGCCCAGGTGCGAGCCGCACCCGGCGCAGCGGACCTCGACCCGCTTCATGCCGTGCGAGGTGTCCTCGATGTACTCGATCGTCTCGCTGATCGGCTGGTAGAACGACGGCCAGCCGCAGCCCGAGTGGAACTTGGTGTCGGACTCGAACAGCTTGGCCTGGCACGCCTTGCAGCGGTAGACGCCGGTCGTCTCGGTGTCGGTCAGCCGCCCCACGCCGGCGCGCTCGGTGCCCGCCTGGCGCAGCACGGCGTACTCCTCGGGTGAGAGCTGCTCGCGCCACTCGGCGTCGGTCTTCTCCACGTCGTAGCCCATGCCTCCAGCCTACGTGGGCCACCTCATCCCTCCAGGGCGTTGACGAGCGTCGGTGCACGGCTGTTCACTGTGCTCGGTAAAGATCCCCGTCCGAGGAGGCACCGGTTGAGCGCGACGATCCCGTGGGAGCGCGTGCGCCGCGCAGGCGCGAAGCTGACGACACCGCTGCACCCTGACGACTACCTCTCCCTGATCAACCCGCTGTGGAGCCAGCGCGAGCTGCGCGGGCGGGTCGAGAAGGTCGTGCAGGAGACCGAGGACGCCGCGACCCTGGTGATCCGGCCCGGCTGGGGCTGGCGCTTCGACCACCGCCCCGGCCAGTACGTCGGCATCGGGGTGCAGGTCGAGGGCCGCTTCCAGTGGCGCTCCTACTCCGTCAGCTCGCCCCCGCGGCGCTCGGGACGCCACATCGCGATCACGGTGCGGGCGATGCCCGAGGGACTGCTGTCCAGCCACCTGGTCAAGGGGCTCGCGCCGGGCACGATCGTGCGGCTGGCCAAGCCCGAGGGCGACTTCGTGCTGCCCGACCCGCCGCCGCCGCGGATGCTCTTCCTGGTCGGCGGCTCGGGCATCACCCCCGTGATGGCGATGCTGCGCACCCTCGACCGGCGCGCCAGCATGCCCGACGTCGTCCTGCACTACTCCTCGCCGACGCCCGAGCGGATGATCTTCCGCGACGAGCTGGCGCGGCTCGAGGAGGCGCACGAGGGCCTCACCGTGCACCGGCTCCACACCGACACCGACGGGCTCCTCGAGGTCGGTGACCGCGAGCGCGGGCTCGACGCGGTGTGCCCCGACTGGCGCGAGCGCGAGACCTGGGCCTGCGGTCCGGGCCCGATGCTCGACGCGGTCGCCGAGCACTTCGAGGCCCAGGGCGTCGACGACCGGCTGCACCTCGAACGCTTCACCCTGCAGCTGGGCGGCGACGGCGGCGAGGGCGGGGCGATCAGCTTCCGCAACTCCGGCAAGCAGGTCGAGGTCGACGGCGCCACGACCGTCCTGGAGGCCGGCGAGCAGGCCGGCGTCGGGATGCCCTACGGCTGCCGGATGGGCATCTGCCACACCTGCACGCTGACGCTGGTCTCGGGCACCGTGCGCGACCTGCGCAACGGCGAGGAGTTCGCCCAGCCCAACGAGCAGGTGCAGACCTGCGTCACCGCCGCCGTCGGCGACTGCGTCATCGACATCTGAACCACCCAGCACCGACCCACGAGCACGACCCACGAGCACGACCCACGAGCACCGATCCACGAGCACCGAGGAGACGACATGGCGATCGCCGACGTCCAGGAGTACACCCACCTCACCGACGACGAGGTCGAGCAGATCGGCCGCGAGCTCGACCGCATCCGCGCCGACGTCGAGGAGTCGCGCGGCGCCGCGGACGCGGCGTACATCAACCGGATGATCAAGGTGCAGCGCGGTCTCGCGGCGGCGGGCCGGGTCACCCTGATGACGACCTGCCACTCGAGGAAGGCGCGGGTGCCGGGCGCGGTCGCCGGCGCGACCATGCTCGGCCTGGCCAAGATCCTCGAGAACATGGAGATCGGCCACAACGTCATGCACGGGCAGTGGGACTGGATGAACGACCCCGAGATCCACTCCTCCAACTGGGAGTGGGACACCGCCCAGCCCGCCGAGCAGTGGAAGCACTCGCACAACTACATCCACCACCAGTTCACCAACGTGCTCGGCTACGACAACGACATCGGCTACGGCGTCCTGCGGATGGCCCGCGAGCAGCGCTGGAACCCCGCCAACCTCGGCCAGCCGGTCTACAACGCGCTGCTGGCCTCGCTGTTCCAGTGGGGCGTGGCGCTGCACGACCTCGACCTCGAGAAGATCCGCAAGGGCGAGAAGGACCCGAAGGAGATGAAGCGCCAGCTCAAGCAGATCTGGCGCAAGGGCCGCAACCAGGCGCTCAAGGACTACGTCGTCTACCCGGCGCTGTCGGGGCCGCACTGGCGCACCACCATCAAGGCCAACGCCACCGCCAACCTGGCGCGCAACCTGTGGTCCTACATGATCATCTTCTGCGGGCACTTCCCCGACGGGGCGATGCACTTCACCGAGGAGGAGCTCGAGGACGAGACCCGCTCGGAGTGGTACCTGCGCCAGATCCTGGGTGCGGCCAACTTCGAGGGCGGCCCGCTGCTGCACATCCTCTCGGGCAACCTCGGCTTCCAGATCGAGCACCACCTCTTCCCCGACCTGCCCAGCAACCGCTACGCCGAGATCTCGGAGCGGGTGCGCGCGCTCTGCGACAAGTACGACCTGCCGTACACCACCGGCCCGCTGCACCGGCAGTACGGGCAGACGCTGCGCACGATCATGAAGCTCTCGCTGCCCAACCGCTTCACCTCGTCCGACTCCCCGCCGGAGCCGCCGAACCGCCCCGACGCCGTCGAGGCGCCGCCGGTCGACAAGGGCCGCAAGTCCGACGCCGAGCTGCCCCCGCGCCGCTCCGAGCTCGGCGGGTGGTCGCGCTCGGGCATCGGGCGGGCCTCGTGATCCGCGGCCTGGGCCGCGACGTCGACGCGCGTACGGCGCCCTTCGCGTGGGAGCCCGACGAGCAGGGTCGACCCGCGCTCATGGGGGCGCGGGTCACCCAGTGCGCGCTGAGCCGGATCTGCGGGGCGTGCGCCGAGTCGCTGGGTCGCCCGATCGCGTTCGTGGGCGACGCCGACGAGGTCGCGCGCAACGCCTTCCACGCCCCGCCGCTGCACGAGGACTGCGCTCGGGGCCTGGCAGCCGGCTCGCCGGACTGGCGGGTGGTGCTGACCGCGGGGTTCGAGTTCGTGCGGCCGGTCGCTGGTGCGGCCGACCGGCGGCCGACGTTCGAGCCGAACTCGCTGCTCTGAGGTTCGTCCGGGTCGTGGCCTGGGTCGTGGCCTGGGTCGTGGTCTGGGTCGTGGCTTGGGTCGTGGTTCCTGGACGCGCCATGGCGCGTCCAGGGGCACACGACCCGGACCACGACTCGAACCACGACCGGAACCACGACCTGAGCCAGCCCGGCGTGGTGGAGCTCGCGGCGCGAGTGCCCTGGCGTCGGTATAGCTTGCCGTCATGAAGAGCGACGAGGTCCCGGCGACTCCCGCCCAGCGGTGGCGGCGGTGGGGACTGCTCGCCGCGGTGCTCGCCCTGGTCGTCGGGGCCGGCGTGCTGGCGTGGGAGCGGAGCCACCCCGACGTCGCCTTCGACTACGGCTACGGCATCGGGTCGAAGCGGGCCGTCGGCGAGACGGTGTGGACGACGTTGGCCGACTCCCAGAGCATCGGCTCGTCCGCGATCACCTTCACCGAGCTCGAGCCCGTCATCGAGCGCGACGGGGCTGCGGTGGACGTGGAGTACCTGGTCTGCGCCCTCGACGAAGAAGCACTGGCCGAGGACGGGGTCGGCAGCTTCGGCTACGGGCTCCGGGACATGGCCGTACGCCGTTCCTGCGCCACCACCTCGCCGGCCCTGGGCGCGCGCCTGGTCGCCGAGCCGGGTGTCCGCCGGGAGCTGCTGGTCGGCATCACGGCCACGCGGCCGGGTCGGACCATCATCAGTGGTCATCGCGCGGCGTACGACGTCGGCTGGCGACGCGGCCACGGTGACATCCTGGTCGAGGCCGACCTGCGCGCGACTCCGAGCAGCTAGACACCCCGGACCGCGACCTGGGACGGGGCTTCCCCAGACGTGGGTGCCTGGTCGGTCGTCCCCAGGCGGGGTCCCGGGTCGTGGTCCCGGGGTGGTCGGCGCCGTGGCGCTACCGTGCTCGCGTGGCGCGCCTCATCCACCTCAACGGCCCGCCGGGCATCGGCAAGTCGACGATCGCCCGGCGCTACGTCGCTGAGCACCCGGGAGTGCTGAACTGCGACATCGACCTGCTCCGCACTCTCATCGGGGGGTGGTCAGAGGACTTCGCCGGGGCTGGTGCCCTGATCCGCCCCGCAGCCCTGGCGATGATCGAGGCCTACCTGGGGCACGGTCACGACGTGGTCCTGCCCCAGATGCTGATCGACCCTGCGCAGGTGGAGCTCTTCGAGAGCCGCGCTGTCGCGGCCGGGGCGACGTACGTCGAGCGGTTCCTGATGGACGAGCAGGAAGCCAGCGTGCAGCGATTCGGTCGGCGCGGCGCCTCTCGTCCAGAGGACCCCTGGCACGACCAGGTGCGCGTGATCGTCGAGCGCCAGGGTGGTGAGACCGCCTTGGTGCGTTGCTGGGTGGCGCTCGAGGAGCTGCAGGCGCGACGCCCGTCGGCACAGGTCGTCCCGAGCATCGAGGGGGCACCGGAGGACACCTACCGGCTCCTGGTGGAGTCGCTGTCCCGTGGCACTCGCCGCTGAGGCCTCCTCTCCGCCCCAGGGGCAGCCGGGTCTCCTGGGCAGGTCCGTATGGTCGCCACGTCGGCCCCGCAGCCGCACGCCGGGTCGTGGTCCGGGTCGTGGTCCCTGGACGCTCCATGGCGCGTCCTGAGGCACACGACCCGAGCCACGACCCGAGCCACGACCCGAGCCACGACCCGAGCCACGACCCGAGCCACGACCCGAGCCACGACCCGAGCCACGACCCGAGCCACGACCCGAGCCACGACCCGAGCCACGATCCGGACCACGACCTGACTCAGCGCTCGGGGCGCACCAGGACCTCGTAGTCCACCCCGGTCGGCGCCCGGAAGTGCCCGACCCGCTCGAAGCCGAGCGACTCCACCACCCGCAGCGCGCGCGTGTTGAAGCTCGCGACCGTCATCCGGTACGCCGCCGGGGCGAAGCGCGCGCGGCCGTGCGCCAGCCCGGCCCGGACGGCCTCGCGGCCGAGGCCCTGGCCGACCAGCTCGGGGTGCAGTCCGCCGCCG
Organism: Nocardioides salarius; assembly: GCF_016907435.1. NCBI lineage: Bacteria > Bacillati > Actinomycetota > Actinomycetes > Propionibacteriales > Nocardioidaceae > Nocardioides > Nocardioides salarius. Next base: position 3,067,543 of record NZ_JAFBBZ010000001.1, read on the forward strand.
GTGTCGAGGGCGGCGTCGTCGTACGCCCAGCCCGGCACCTGCCCGTCAGGGCCGAACGAGCGGAAGCCGACCAGGCGCCCGCCCGCCGTGAGCGCGTGGAAGCCCGACGCGGGGTCGGCCAGGGCACCGGGGTCGGCGTCGGTCATGTCGTAGACGTCGTACGGCGCCGGGTAGCGCCAGGTGCGGACGTCGGCCGCCTGGTCCCGGGTGAGCGGAGCCAGCGCCAGCGGGCCGAGGGTCGTCACTCCACCAGGCCCAGCGCCGCGTCGACGATCGCGGCGACGTCGAGCCCGTGCAGGCGGTAGGCGTCGGCGAGCCCGGAGGACTGCCCGAACTCCTCGACGCCCAGGCAGCGGATGCGGTCGCCGCGGGCGCCGGCGAGGAACGACAGCGTGTGCGGGTGGCCGTCGAGCACGGTCACCAGGGGCGCCGGTGCCGAGGCGGGGAGCAGCTCGGCGAGGACGTCGCCGCCGGTGCCGCCGCCGCGGCGGCCGCGCTGCTGGAACGAGCGGAAGACCAGGTCGGGGCTGGTCAGGCAGACCACCCCGGCCCGCACGCCCTGCCCGCGCAGGCTCTCGGCCGCCGCGAGCACCTCGGGCATGAGCGCGCCGACGCCGACCAGCGTCACCTGCTCCTGGTCGAGCGCGTGCTCGGCGGGCAGCCGGTAGCCGCCGGCCACCGCCTGTCGGCGGCGCCGCTCGACGAGCGCCGGGTCGTCGGGCAGCTCGGCGAGGGTGGGGTCGAGGGGGCGCGTGGAGAGCCGGAAGTACGACGACGTGCCGCCCGGCACGCCGACCGACTCCATCGCGGCCAGGAAGCACCACTCCAGGTCCTGCGCGAACGCCGGCTCCCAGGCGGTGCAGCCCGGCTGCTCGAGGCCGATCGACGGCGTGGTGATCGACTGGTGCGCCCCGCCCTCGGGCGCCAGCGTGACGCCCGACGGGGTGCCGACCAGGATCGACTGCCCACCGGAGTAGATGCCGTAGGACCACGGCTCCAGCGCGCGCGAGACGAACGGGTCGTAGATGGTCGCGATCGGGATCAGCCGCTCGCCCCACCGCGACCAGGTCGCGCCCAGCTCGCCCAGCAGCGAGACCAGGTTGACCTCGGCGATGCCGAGCTCGATGTGCTGGCCGCTCTGGCGCTCCGACCAGCGCAGCAGCCGCTCGGTGTCGTCGGCGAACCAGTCGCGCCGGTCCTCCACCGACCACACCCCGGCCTTGTTGATCCACCCGCCGAGGTTGGTCGAGGAGGCCACGTCGGGGCTGCAGGTGACCAACCGCGCGGCCACCGCCGGCGCGTCGCGGTGCAGGTCGGCCAGCAGCCGGCCCAGGGCCGCCTGGGTCGAGACCGGGCGCTTGTGGGCGTGGCCCAGCGCGACGGGCACCGGGAGCGGGGTCGTCGGCGGCTGCGGCGTACGACGCAGGGTCGCGGCGCGCTGCTCGCACAGCTCGGCGGCGACGCTGCCCGCGGGGAAGCGTGACCACGGCGCGGAGCGGTCGCCGCCGGTCCGCTCGGCCAGGGCGTCCATCTGCTCACCGGTCAGGAGTGCGGAGTGGTTGTTGGGGTGGCCCTCGGTGGGCAGCCCGCGGCCCTTGATCGTGTAGGCGAACACGACGGTGGGCCGGTCGTCGGCGACGTCGGCGAAGGTGTCGACGAGCAGCCCGAGGTCGTGGCCGCCGAGGTCGCGCACCAGGCCGGCCAGGTCGTCGGCGTCGAGGGAGTCCACGAGGCCGCGCAGCTCGGTCGAGGGCGACCACGCCTCCGACTCGGCGAGCAGCCGGGTCGCGAGCTCGTCGCTGCCGGCGCGCAGCATCCGCTGGTACTCCTCGTTGGGCATCTGCTCCAGGCGGGCGCGCAGCTCGGCACCGCCCGGGCGCTCGAAGAGCTCGCTGATGCGACGACCCCACTTGATCGTCACGACCTGCCAGCCGGCCGCCTCGAACATGCCGGCCAGCCGGGCGATCTGCAGCTCGGGCACGACCCGGTCGAGCGACTGCCGGTTGACGTCGACCACCCACAGCACCTCGCCGAGCCGGGCCACCGCGGGGTCGGCCACGGCCTCCCAGATCGCGCCCTCGTCGAGCTCGGCGTCGCCGAGCAGGCTGACGAAGCGGCCGGCCGGGGGAGCGTCGGCGAAGCGGGAGGTGACGTAGCGGTGCGACATCGCCGCCCACAGCGCCGCGGTCGCGCCGATGCCGACCGAGCCGGTGGAGAAGTCGACGGTGTCGGGGTCCTTGAGCCGCGAGGGGTAGGACTGCAGCCCGCCCTTGGCCCGCAGCGTCGGCAGGTAGGCCTCGTCGAGGTCGCCGAGCAGGTAGTTGAGCGCGTGCAGCACCGGCGAGGCGTGCGGCTTGACCGAGACCCGGTCGTCGCGCTCGAGCTCGGCGAACCACAGCGCCACCATGATGTCGACCATCGAGGCCGAGGAGGCCTGGTGGCCGCCGACCTTGACCCCGCTGTCGTTGGGGCGTCCGGCGTTGGCGGCGTCGACGATGGAGGTCGCCAGCCACAGCACGCGGCGCGAGACCTCGCGGAGCAGGGCGGGGTCGGGCGTGGTCACGGGTCTCCTCCGGAGGGGGTCGGTCAGACGCCGGCGGGCTGGGGCGCCTGGGTGCTGGGGCGCCACTGTGCCACCGGAGGGGTCGCCGGGGTGGCCACCCGGCTGGCGTCCAGCGCCGCGGCGAGGTCGTCGAGCAGGTCGAGCGGGTCCTCCAGCCCGACCGAGAACCGTACGACGCCCGCGCCGGGCCGCGCGTGGGGCGCGACCGGGCGGTGGGTCAGCGCCGCGGGGTGCTGGACCAGCGAGTCGACGCCGCCCAGCGAGACCGCGTGGGTGAACAGCCGCACCGCCGAGGTCAGCCGCGCGGCGGCGTCGTACCCGTCGTGCAGGGTGATGGCGACCATCGCGCCCGAGCCGCGCATCTGGGTGCCGACCAGCCCGCGGGGGTCGTCGAGGCCGGGGTGGTGCACGGTGGCGACCTCGTCGCGGCCCTGGAGGAACTCGACCAGGCGGTGCGCGCCGTCCTGCTGGGCGCGCACCCGCAGCGGCAGGGTGGCCAGGCCGCGGTGCAGGAGGTAGGCGCCGAGCGGGTGCAGGATGCCGCCGGTCACCGCGCGCACCTGGCGCAGCCCGTTGGCGGTCTCCTCGTCGCAGGCGATGACGCCGCCCACGACGTCGCCGTGCCCGCCGAGGTACTTGGTGGCGCTGTGCAGCGCCATCGCGGCGCCGTGGTCGAGCGGGTTCTGGAGCACCGGGGTGGCGAAGGTGTTGTCGACCAGCACCGGCACGTCGCCGGCGGCGGCCTCCGCGGCGCGGATGTCGAGCAGCTCCAGCGTCGGGTTGGCCGGGGTCTCCACGACCACCAGCGCGGTGTCGGGGCGCACGGAGGCGGCGATCTCGGCCTCGGTGCACCAGGTGACCTCGGTGCCGAGCAGCCCGGTGGAGAGCAGGTGGTCGGAGCCGCCGTACATCGGGCGGACCGCGACGACGTGGCGCTTGCCGCTCAGCATCGTGCGCGAGAGCACCGCGGCCGACATCGCGGCCATGCCGGAGGCGAAGGCCACCGCCGACTCGGCGTGCTCCAGCGTGGCGAGCGCGGTCTCGAAGCGGGCCACGGTGGGGTTCCACAGCCGTTGGTAGACGTGGCCGCCCTCGGTGGGGTGACCGCCGGTGGCCATCGACTCGTAGGACTCGCCGCCGGTGTCGAGGTCGGGCAGCGGGTTCGTCGACGAGAGGTCGAGCGGCAGGGCGTGCACGCCCAGGGCGGTCAGGTCGTCACGGCCGCTGTGCACGGCGAGGGAGTCGAGGCGCATGCGACGAGTCTCGCTGAGAAGTCGCCGTACGACGCGCGCTGCTGTCGAAGGCGTAGTCTGAACACCTATCTGTTGGAGAAGAAGCAAGAACACCAGCCTGTTGAGGAGCCTGCGTTGCCTGGATCACAACCCGTCGACCGGGCCGCCGCCGGCCTGGACTCCCTCGACCTCGACATCCTGCGCGCCCTGGGCGCCGACGGCCGCCTGACCAACAAGGCGCTCGCCTCGCGGCTGGGGGTCGCCGAGTCGACCTGCGCCTACCGGGTGCGCTCGCTGCGCGACCGCGGCGTCATCGTCGGCACCAGCGTGCAGGTCGACGTCGCCACGCTGGGCTTCCCGCTTCAGGCGGTCATCAAGGTGCGCCTGGGCAGCCACGACCAGCAGCACGTGACCCGCCTGTACGACGCCCTGGTCGAGGCCCCGGGCGTGCTGCAGGCGCTGCACGTGGCCGGCGAGGACGACTTCCACCTGCTGGTGGCCGTCGCCGACCCCGAGGCGCTGCGCGACCTGGTGCTCGAGCACGTCACGGTGCACCCCGTGGTGCGCTCGACCGAGACCCAGCTGGTCTTCGAGCGCCGCAAGGGCCACGGGGTGCTGTGAGGCCGGGCCCGCGCGCGGCTCAGCCGGCCGACGACGTACGCCCGGCGAGCCAGGCGTGCAGCTCGGGGCCGTCGGCCTCGACCCGGTCCATCTCCTCGCCGCCGTCGCAGGTCAGCAGCGCGACCGTGGTGTGGGCGGGGGAGGAGGCGACGACCTGCCAGTGCCCGCCGCGCAGCGCCCACTCCTCGAGGGTGCGGGCGGGCCGCGGGACGGGGAGCATCAGAACCCCGTGGTGCACCAGGGTGTCGGACCGCCGTCGGCCATCGCGGCGAAGGCGTCGGTGTCGGGGCCGCTGACCCGCCCGGCGGCCGCCAGATCGGCGACGTCCACGTCGCCGAGGTAGAGCTGGCCCAGCGTCTCGGCCGAGAGCCGCACCCCCGCCTCGTCGTCGGTACGCCGCACCGTCGCGGCGCCGCCGCGGGTCGTGACCCGCCAGCGCCCGGAGGTGTGGCCCAGGGCGTCGTCGACGTCGAGCACGACGTCGCCGTCGGCCTGCCACGGACGGGCCTCGAGAGCGACCGGCAGGTCGAGCACCCGCACCCACAGCGTGTCGTGCAGGGCGGTGGTGGTCACGACCCGCGGGTCGACCAGCGCGAGGTCGAGCGTGCCGAGCAGCGGGCTGCGGCCCCAGCGGACCTTCTCGACGAGGTCGATGTCGGCGATGAAGCGCCACAGCCGCAGGTAGCCGGTCGGGGTGTCGGCGGCGAGGTCGACCAGCTCGACCGCCGCGTCCTTGCGGTGGTCGCCGTTGTGCTTGAAGAGGGCGTAGCCGTCGACGGCGCCGGCGGGGTCGAGGTGCAGCACCGCGCGCAGCATCTTGTCGGGGGCGCCCTTGTCCCAGTCGTACTCGCCGGTCAGGAACATCTCGTAGAACGCGGGCCGGCTGACCGCGCCGCGGGTGCGCTGCAGGTGGCGGTCGAAGACCTCGCGCACGTGCGGCCACGCCTCGGCCGGCTCCACCATCTCGAGGCTGCCCGGGTCGTCGAGGTCGCGCAGCCCGAAGCGGGAGCCCGTGTCGATCTCGACGCGTCGCCCGCGCACGGCCGGGCCGAAGCCGAACCTGCCGTAGATGGAGCCCTCGGTCGCGGTCAGCGCCGCCAAGGGCCGGCCCTGCGCGAGCGCGTGGTCGAGGTCCTCGGTCATCAGCCGGCGCAGCAGCCCCTGGCGACGGTGGGTGGGTGCGACGGTGACGTCGCTGATCATGTGCAGCCCGAGCGTGCGGTCGCCGCCGACGTTGAGCTCGCCGGCCCAGCTGGCGAAGGTGCCGACCGGCAGCGTGCCGTCGGCGACCCGGGCGGTGGGCCAGGCGCCGCGCACCACCGCCCCGTCCCGCCCGGCGTACCTGCGCCAGCGGTCGAACTCGGCCTGGTCGTTGCGGCCGTCGTGGAAGCCGCGGGCCAGACCCTCCAACCACCCCCGCAGCAACGCCGCGTCGGCGCCCTCGTCGCCGGGCTCGAGGCTGCGGAAGGTCAGGTCGGCGTGCGGCTCACTCACCCCGACACCCTAGGAGCACCCCTACCCACCCCTCCACGCGATATCCGCCGTCGTCGGTCGAGCAGTGACGAGCGCCAGCGAGGAGCGTCGCCTCCGTTGGTCGAGCAGTGACGAGCGCCAGCGAGGAGCGTCGCCGAGACGTGACGCGCTCGCCGTACGCCATGGGCTCACGGGGTCTCGGCGACGCTCGAGCCTTCGGCCCTCGCTGCTCGACCAACGACCGCCGTTGGTCGAGCAGTGACGAGCGCCAGCGAGGAGCGTCGCCGAGACCCGGTGACTGACGTGCTCGCCGTACGCCGGGTGGTCACTGGGTCTCGGCGTCGCTCGAGCCTTCGGCCCTCGCTGCTCGACCAACGACCGCCGTTGGTCGAGCAGTGACGAGCGCCAGCGAGGAGCGTCGCCGAGACCCGGTGAGGTGCCCTCGCGCCGTACGCCATGGGGTCTCGGCGTCGCTCGAGCCTTCGGCCCTCGCTGCTCGACCAACGGGGGCCCTCGCTGCTCGACCAACGGTGGGGCGGGGCCGCCTAGGGTGGCGCCATGGTGAAGGTGAGCGCGGCCGAGGTGCAGGCGGGCGGGCGCGCGGTGCGCGTCTCGAGCCCCGACCGGATCATCTACGAGGCGACCGGGCGCACGCCCGAGGTGAGCAAGCTGATGGTCGCGCAGTACGTCGCCTCGGTCGAGGACGGGCTGATGCGCGCGCTGCGCGACCGCCCCACCGCGCTGGAGCGCTGGCCCTCGGGGGTGCGCGAGGGCATGCGCCTGGCCACCGGCCCGCAGGACTCGAAGGCCGAGGCGTTCTACCAGAAGCGGGTGCCCAAGGGGGCGCCCGACTACCTCGAGACCGCCACGGTCACGTTCCCCTCGGGGCGCACCGCCGACGAGATCTGCCCCACCGAGATCGCGGTGCCCGTGTGGTGCGCCCACATGGGCACGCTGACCTTCCACCCCTGGCCGGTGCGCCGCGACGACGTCGACCACCCCGACGAGCTGCGCATCGACCTCGACCCGCAGCCCGGCACGAGCTTCGCCGACGCCGTGCGGGTGGCCGGGGTGGCGCGCGAGCTGCTCGCCGAGCTGGGGCTCACGGCGTACGTGAAGACGTCGGGCAACCGGGGTGTGCACGTCTACGTGCGCATCGAGCCGCGCTGGGAGTTCCTCGACGTGCGGCACGCCGCCATCGGCTTCGGCCGTGCGCTGGAGCGCCGTGACGAGCAGGTGACCACGGCCTGGTGGAAGGAGGAGCGGGGCGAGCGGATCTTCGTCGACTACAACCAGAACTGCCGCGACCGCACCATCGCCTCGGCGTACTCGCTGCGTCCGCTGCCCGGCGCACCGGTCTCGACACCGCTGTCGTGGGACGACCTGGCCGGGATCGCCGACCCGCGCGAGCTGAACCTCTTCACGGTGCCCGAGCGGCTCGCCGACGGCGGTGACCCGTGGGCCGGCATCGACGACGAGGCGTTCTCGATCCAGCCGCTGCTCGACCTCTACGAGGAGCTGCCCGGGGGAGAGATGCCCTACCCGCCGGACCACCCGAAGATGCCGGGTGAGCCGCCGCGGGTGCAGCCGAGCAAGAAGGTGGCCGGGCACTGGGACGCCGACGGCAACCGCATCGAGGACTGACGCCGGCGGCCGGCGGGGCCTGAGAACGGAAAGGGCCCGCCCGGCGGAGTCTCAGCTGCACCGGACGGGCTCCCGTCTCTGCGTCCGAGTCTCCCCCCGGATTCTCGGACGCGCTGGTCGGTCCGGAGCGAGTCCGCGTTCCCCCCAGAATCGCGGCATGCTCCCCGGTCCGACCGGTGAGGCCGCCCCCCGGCGACCTCATGGCTCAACACTAGGAGCGGAACCGGCGACGTGGGGGAACGCCTCATCCACAATCGGTCCAGGGTTTGGTAACACCGCGGGTGCGGTCTGCGGGCGACGAGGCGCTGGTACTTTGCGCCCATGATGGTCTCGCACTCGGCCCGCGTGCTGTTCGTGCACGTGCAGAAGACCGGTGGCATCACCATCGACCGGATGCTGCAGGAGGCGCTGCCCGACTTCGAGTTCCTGCCCGGGCTCGGCGGCGGCCGCCACGCCCGGCTCGGTCCGGCGCTGCGCACCTACCCCGAGCTGTCGGACTACTTCGTCTTCGGCTTCGTGCGCAACCCGTGGGCGCGGCTCTACTCGTGGTGGGCGATGATCAAGCGCGCCGAGGCCGACGCGGCGGCGGGCGTCGAGAAGGCCGCCAACCAGATGGACCACAACCGGCTGTGGAAGCGGGTGCTCGCGACCTGCCCCGACTTCGAGGCGTTCGTGCTGCGCGGCACCCAGGAGCAGCGCGAGCTGCGGCGCACCCAGGTCAGCTACCTGCGCACCAAGCAGCGCGAGGCCGACTTCATCGGCCGCCAGGAGCGCTTCGACGCTGACCTGCACGAGGTCTTCGACCGGCTCGAGCTGGCCTGGCCCGGCACGACCATGCACGCCAACACCGGGCCCAGCAGCGACTACCGGGTGCAGTACACCGACGAGATGCGCGACCGGGTGGCCGAGGTCTTCGCGGCCGACCTCGAGCGCTTCGGCTACGAGTTCTAGCCGCTCCAGCCGGCGTACGCCGCCCGCTCAGGCGCCGCTGATGCCCTCGGGCCCGCCGGCCTGCTCGTCGAAGGTCTCGTGCTCGAGCAGGTGCAGCACCGGCACGCCCAGCTTGCGGCGGGCCTGCGAGGTCCAGTCGAGGTGGAAGAGCTCGGCGACGATGTGGGGCCGGGTCAGCACGATCGCCTCACGGCCGTCGACGGCGGCCACCTCGGCGGCCAGCGCGTCGACCGGGGGCTCGGTGATGATCCGTCCGGTCGCCTCGGCGCCGGCGCGGCGCAGGTGCTCCAGGGTCGCGCCGAGCTCGGCCTCGGAGCGCTCGCGGCAGTCCTGGCGCACGGCGTCGAGGTCGATCTCCGACATCGTCATGGCCGGCGAGGCCAGCATCTCGCCGCCCGAGAGCGAGCCCATCGCGGCCTCCACGCGCGCCGCGGCGTCCTCGAGCGGCAGCAGCACGTGGTAGCGCACCCGTTCGCCCTCCGCGGTCAGCTCGGTGTGCAGCGAGCGCACCTGGGCGGCGTCGGCGGTGGAGAGCGCCTTCTCGATCAGGAGTACGACGTCGTAGTCGGCCATGGCTCCATCGTAGTCCCGCAACGGCCCGGACCTACCCCTGTCCGAGCACCTGGTCGAGGTCGTAGCCGGTGACCTCGTCGAGCTGCTCGTAGCCGCAGGAGGTGGGGTCCCGGTCGTCGCGCCAGCGCTTGAAGTGCGCGGTGTGGCGGAAGCGGCGCCCCTCCATGTGGTCGTACTTGACCTCCAGCACCCGCTCGGGGCGCAGCGGCACGAACGAGAGGTCCTTGCCGGCGCTCCAGCGGCTCTGGGTGCCCGGCACCCGGTCGGGGTTGGCGATCGCGCCCTCGTGCCAGCGCGCCCACGGGTGCTCCTCGATCGGGCAGGCCAGCTCGGAGAGCTCGTCCCACAGCTCGGCGCGTCGCTTCTCGGTGAAGCTGGCGCTGACGCCGATGTGCTGCAGCACCGGCCCGTCGTCGCCCTCGCTCCACAGCCCCAGCAGCAGGCTGCCGAGCAGCGGCCGCTCCGGCGTGGAGGTCTTGTGCTCGCGCATGCCGGCCAGCACCACGTCGGCGGTGCGCTCGTGCTTGATCTTCAGCATCGTGCGCGCGTTCTCGACGTACGCCGCCCCGAGCGGCTTGGCCACGACGCCGTCGAGCCCGGCACCCTCGAACTGCTCCAGCCACCGCTCGGCCACGGCCGGGTCGGTCGTGGTGCGGGTCAGGTGGCACGGCCCGGCGGCCCCGGGGTCGGAGAGGTGGGCCAGGGCCTCCTCGAGCGCGGCGCGGCGCTCGGCGAAGGGCCGGTCGACGTAGGACTCGCCGCCCAGGGCGAGCAGGTCGAAGGCCACGAAGCCGGCCGGTGTCTTCTCCGAGAGCATGTCGACGCGGGAGGCGGCGGGGTGGATGCGCTCCTGCAGCACCTCGAACTCCAGGCGCTGGCCGCCGTCGGGCGTCGGGAGCGCCACGAACACCTCGCCGTCGAGCACGCAGCGCTCGGGCAGCTGCTCGCGCGCCGCCGTGACGAGCTCGGGGAAGTAGCGGGTCAGCGGCTTGGTGTTGCGGCTGGTCAGCTCGACCTCGTCGCCGTCCTTGAACACCAGGCAGCGGAAGCCGTCCCACTTGGGCTCGAAGGACAGCCCGCCGTGCTTCTCGGGGTCGGGCACGCCCTTGACGGACTTGGCGAGCATCGGCCGCACCGGCGGCATCACGGGCAGGTCCACGCGATCGACCCTAGACCCGACCACCCCCACCCGTCGGGCCACGAGGACCCTAGGGTGGTGTCCTCATTCCCCGGTTGGTCTGCCGGCAGGGCCCGCCTGACTTTGAATCAGGACTAGCGACGTAGGTTCGACTCCTACCCGGGGAGCTCAGCTCGCAGGCTCCGGGTCAGCCCCGCGAGATCACCGCGTGCGTGCCGATGGCGCGGGCGATGACGTGACCGCCCTGGGTGATCTCGCCCTGGGTCGTGCAGATCCGCCCGCCCCTGCTCGTGCAGGTCGCGGTGCACACCAGCGGCTCCCCGGCCACCCCGGCCCGCACGAACTGCGAGCTCAGCTGCACGTGCGGCGCGATCATGCCCTCGGGTCCGGCGGCGTGGACCGCCCAGCCGGTGGCGCTGTCGAGCAGGGCGCTGAGGTAGCCGCCGTGCAGGATGCCGCCGCCGTTGAGGTGCTCGGGGCCGGGGTCGGCCTCCACGACGGCGCCCTCGGGGTCGGCGCGCACCACCCGGAACCCGAGGTGCGCCGAGAACGGTCCGGGGTCTCCCACAGCGGTCATGGGCACACCGTAGGGGGCCACCACCGGGCATGTGCGGGGAGCCCGCCCGGGCCGGGGCGAGGACCGGCGACGTAGGTTCGACCCCGACCCGGGGCCCTCGCGCCCCGACCCCCGCCCCTCCGATGTGGAGAAGCCCGTGCTCCGACGCTCGCGTCCCCTGGCCGCCCTGTGCGCCGTCGTCCTGCTGTCCGGCCTGGCGGCCTGCGGCTCCGAGTCCGACTCCGCCGACGAGGCGACCGGCTCGTCCGGCTCCTCCGGGGGCCCTGAGGAGGTCAGCTTCACCGGCGAGGTGGGCGAGAGCCTCACCGCCGAGTGGAGCGGGGCCATCGAGCAGCCGGAGGAGACCACGGTCGAGACCCTGGTCGAGGGAGACGGCGAGGAGATCGCCGAGGGCGCCACGGTGAGCACCTACGTGTACGTCGGCAACGGCAGCACGCAGGAGGACGTCTTCAGCGACTACGACAACGGCGCGCCGGAGTCGATCCCCAACGACGAGCAGGTCGGCGAGGTCTTCCTCGAGATGATGGACGGCGCGACGTACGGCTCGCGGGTCGTGGCGGTCACCACGCCCACCGACCTGCTGGGCCCGGGCGCCGAGAGCAACTCCCTCGGGCTGGGCGCCGACGACAGCGTGGTGGTCGTGATGGACCTGGTGGAGGAGCAGGAGGTCGCGCCGACGCCGTCGAGCGACCAGGCCGAGGACGCCGCGCCCGACAGCCAGCCCAGCGTGGTCAGCGAGGGCGGCGACCCCGTCGGCCTCGACTTCGAGGGCATCGACGAGCCCGCGCTCGACACCCCCGTGCAGCGGGTCGTGCTCGAGGAGGGCGACGGGGCGAAGGTGAAGGCCTCCGACACCGTCACCGTCGACTACCTCGGCGCGACGTACGACGCCGACGCGCCGTTCGACGAGAGCTACTCGCGCGGCGAGCCGCTCGTCTCTCCGCTCAGCGGACTGATCCCCGGGTGGAGCATCGGCCTCGACGGCGTGCCGGTCGGCAGCCGGGTGCTGCTGCAGATCCCGCCGGCCTACGGCTACGGCACGCAGGGCAGCCCGCCCAACATCCCCGGCAATGCGACCCTGTGGTTCCTCATCGACGTGGTCGAGGCCGAGTAGCCCCACCGCGACCGGTCGGACCCGTTGGCTTAGGGTCACCTAATATGAGCGCGACCACCCCCGACCGGCCGTTGCAGGCGCTGTGGCAGCGCCACCGCGCCTACCGGCGCCGCTTCGTCCTGGCCGTCGTCATGTCGACGCTCAACAAGGTCGCCGACGTGGTGCCCGAGCTGCTGATCGGCGCGGCGGTCGACGTCGTCGTGCGCGGCGACGACTCCCTGGTGGGCGCGGTGCTGGGGGTGGAGTCGCGCTACGCGCAGCTGGGATGGCTGGCCGCGATCAACGTCGTGGTCTGGATCGTCGAGTCGGCCTCGCAGTACGCCGCCGACGTGCTGTGGCGGGGCCTGGCCCAGGGCGTCGAGCACGACCTGCGCGTCGAGGCCTACGACCACGCCCAGCACCTCGACATGTCGTGGCACGAGTCGCGCTCGAGCGGTTCGACCCTGGCCACCCTCAACGACGACGTCAACCAGCTCGAGCGCTTCCTCGACGTCGGCGCGCCCGCGATCCTGCAGACGGTGCTCAACGTGCTGCTCGTCGGCGCGGTCTTCGCGGCCTCGTCGTGGACGCTGCTGCTGCTGGCCTTCACCCCCATCCCGGTGATCGTGGTCGGCTCGCTGGTCTTCCAGCGCCGGCTCGAGCCGCTCTACGCCCGGGTGCGCGACGCGGTGGCCGACCTGTCCGGCGCGCTGGCCGCCAACCTGGCGGGGGTCGCGACCATCAAGGCCTTCACCGCCGAGGACCGTGAGCGCGAGCGGATCGCGGGCGTCTCCAGCGCCTACCGCGAGGCCAACCGCGCCGCGATCCGCTCCTCGGCCGCGTTCGTGCCGCTGGTGCGGATGGCGATCCTGGCCGGCTTCACCTGCACGCTGCTGCTCGGCGGCTGGTCGGTGCTGCGCGGCGACCTGGCCGTCGGGCTCTACTCGGTGCTGGTGTTCATGACCCAGCGGCTGCTGTGGCCGCTCACCGAGGTCGCCACCGTGCTCGACCTCTACCAGCGCGGGCGGGCCTCGACTCAGCGGATCCTGGCCCTGCTGGCGGTGCCGGTCTCGGTGCCGGCCGGCAGCACCGCGCTGGCCCGTCCGGTCCAGGGGCGCATCGAGCTGCGCGGCGTCCGGGCCGGGTACGCCGACGGCCCCGACGTGCTGCACGGCGTCGACCTGGTGGTGCCGGCGGGGGAGACGCACGCGATCGTCGGCGCGACCGGGTCGGGCAAGTCCACGCTGCTGCGCCTGGTGCTGCGCTTCGACGACCCGCGCGAGGGCAGGGTGCTGCTCGACGGCCACGACACCCGCGACCTCGACTGGGACTCCCTGCGCGGGTCGATGGCCTACGTCGCCCAGGACGTCTACATGTTCGCCGGCACGATCGCCGACAACATCGCCTACGGGCGACCCGAGGCCTCCCGCGAGGAGGTCGTCGCGGCCGCCGAGGCCGCCACCGCCCGCGACTTCGTCGAGGCCACCGCCGCCGGCTTCGACACCCTGGTCGGCGAGCGCGGCGTGACCCTCTCGGGCGGCCAGCGCCAGCGCCTCGCCCTGGCGCGTGCGCTGCTGCGCCGGCCCAGCGTGCTGGTGCTCGACGAGGCGACCAGCGCGGTCGACAACGAGACCGAGGCGGCCATCCAGCGCTCGTTGCGGGTGGCCACCCGCAGCTGCACCGCCCTCGTGGTGGCCCACCGGCTCTCGACGGTGCGCCACGCGCACCGCATCTGGGTCCTCGACGCCGGGCGCGTCACCGAGGCGGGCACCCACGACGAGCTGCTGGCCGCCGACGGGGCGTACGCCGCGCTGTGGCGGGTCCAGACCGGCGAGCCGGACCCGGTGGCGCTGCGGTGAGCCGCGTCGAGCGGTGGGAGCGACGCTCCGAGGTGCCGCTGGTCCTGCTGGCCCTGGCCTTCCTGGTCGCCTACGCCTGGCCGGTGCTCGACCCGCGGCTCGACGCCGACGTCGCCACCGTCCTGACCGCGGTCTCCTACGCGGTGTGGATCGCCTTCGCGGTCGACCTCGCGGTGCGGCTGGTGCTGGCGCCCGACGCCCGGGCCTACGCCCTGCGGCACTGGTACGACGTCGCGCTGGTCGCCCTGCCGCTGCTGCGCCCGCTGCGGCTGCTGCGCCTGCTGACGCTGGTGCGGATGCTCGACCGCTCGGCCGCCTCGTCGCTGGCCGGCCGGGTGCTGGTCTACGTGTCGGTCGCCTCCACCCTGGCGGTCGGGCTGGGCGCGCTCGCCGTGCTCGACGCCGAGCGCGGCGCCCCCGGCGCCAACCTGACCGGCTTCGGCGACTCGCTGTGGTGGGCGGCGACCACCGTGACGACCGTCGGCTACGGCGACCACTACCCGGTCACCACCGAGGGCCGCTTCGTGGCGGTGGCGCTGATGCTCGTCGGCATCGGCCTGGTCGGTGCCGTCACCGCGTCGGTGGCGACCTGGATCCTCGGCCACGTCGCCCAGGATCGCGCTACCTGAGCGCGCTTCACCTGCGGGCTCTACAGTGAGCGCGCTCCTGCCCCCCGCTGATTCGGAGAACCCGTGGCCGACCCCGTGCTGCACGACCTGACCGTGATCGTCCTCGCCGCGGGCGGCGGGACACGGATGCGGTCGAAGACCGCCAAGGTCCTGCACCCCATCGGCGGGCGCAGCATGGTGGGCCACGTGCTGGTGGCCGTCCACGGCTGCGCGCCGCGACGGGTGGTCGCGGTGATCGGCCACCAGCGCGACCAGGTCGGTGCCCACATCGCCGAGCTCGCCCCCGAGGCGCTGCTCGCGGTGCAGGAGGAGCAGGCCGGCACCGGCCACGCCGTCCGCGTGGGGGTCGAGGCGGCCGACGCCCGCGAGGGCACCGTGCTGGTCGCCTACGGCGACACCCCGCTGCTGACCGCCGAGAGCCTGCGCGCGTTCGTGGCCGAGCACGAGGCGGCGCAGCGTGCGGTCAGCGTGCTCTCCGGCGTCGTCGACGACCCGTTCGGCTACGGCCGGGTGGTGCGCGACGAGGACGGTGAGGTCGTGGCGATCGTGGAGCAGAAGGACGCCTCGACCGACCAGCGCGAGATCCGCGAGATCAACTCCGGGATCATGGCCTTCGACGCGGCGTTCCTGCACGAGGCGCTGCCGCGGCTGGGCAACGACAACGCCAACGGCGAGTACTACCTCACCGACCTGCTGGGCCTGGCGCGCGAGGCCGGGCTGACCGTCGGCGCCCACCCGATCGACGACGTTCGCCAGACCGAGGGCGCCAACGACCGGGCCCAGCTCGCCGAGCTGGGCCGCGAGCTCAACACCCGCATCGTCGAGCGCTGGATGCGCGAGGGCGTCACCGTGATGGACCCCGCCACGACCTGGATCGACGCCGACGTGGTGCTCGCCCCCGACGTGGTGCTGCTGCCGGGCACCCAGCTGCTCGGCGCGACCGTGGTCGGCGAGGACGCCGTCATCGGCCCCGACTCCACGCTCAAGGACTGCGAGATCGGCGCCGGGGCCCGCGTCGTGCGGGTGCACGGCGAGCTCGCCGTGGTGGGCGAGCAGGCCGACGTCGGCCCGTTCTCCTACCTGCGCCCGGGCACCCGGCTGGGCGAGCGCGGCAAGATCGGCGGCTTCGTCGAGACCAAGAACGCCGTCATCAGCGCAGGCGCCAAGGTGCCGCACCTGTCCTACGTCGGCGACGCCGAGATCGGCGAGGGCGCCAACATCGGGGCCGGCACGATCTTCGCCAACTACGACGGTGTGGCCAAGCACCGCACCACCGTCGGGCGGCACGCCCGCACCGGCTCCAACAACACGTTCGTCGCGCCGGTGACCATCGGCGACGGCGCCAGCACCGGCGGCGGCACCGTCGTACGAGGCGACGTGCCGGCGGGTGCGCTGGCGCTGAGCGCGGGGCCGATGCGGGTGATCGAGCGGTGGGCCCAGCAGCGGCGCGCGGGCACCGCCCAGGCCGAGGCCGCGGCCCGCGCCGAGGGGTCGGGAGAGGGCTCCGGAGGGGCCCCGGGGTCTGCCTAGGCAAAGACTGCGCGTCACGTCGGTCACACGGGGCGGCGCAGCCCGGTCTCGGGTTTCGCGGCCGACCGTCCGCGGGGCAGACTGTCGGGCGCACCCCACCCGTCGGCGACCCAGGAGCTGCTCGTGACCGGATACAAGAAGACCACCGAGAAGAACCTCATGGTCTTCAGCGGTCGGGCACACCCGGCGCTCGCCGAGGAGGTCGCGGGCATCCTCGAGACCGAGCTGGTCCCGACCTCGGCCTACGAGTTCGCCAACTCCGAGATCTACGTGCGCTACGAGGAGTCGGTGCGCGGCTGCGACGCGTTCGTGATCCAGAGCCACACCGCTCCGATCAACGAGTGGATCATGGAGCACCTGATCATGGTCGACGCGCTCAAGCGCGCCAGCGCCAAGCGCATCACCGTGGTGATGCCCTTCTACGGCTACGCCCGCCAGGACAAGAAGCACCGCGGCCGCGAGCCGATCTCGGCGCGCCTGATGGCCGACCTCTTCAAGACCGCCGGCGCCGACCGGCTCATCGCCGTCGACCTGCACGCCGACCAGATCCAGGGCTACTTCGACGGCCCCGTCGACCACCTGATGGCGCTGCCGATCCTCACCGACTACGTCAACGAGAAGTACGGCGACCAGCCGCTCGCCGTCGTCTCGCCCGACGCGGGCCGGATCAAGGTCGCGGAGCGCTGGTCGGCCAAGCTCGGTGGCGTACCGCTGGCCTTCATCCACAAGACCCGCCGCACCGACCGGCCCAACGAGACCGTCGCCAACCGCGTCGTGGGCGAGGTCGCGGGCAAGATCTGCGTCCTCACCGACGACATGATCGACACCGGCGGCACCATCGTGAAGGCCGCCGAGGCCCTGATGGCCGACGGCGCCGCGGGTGTGGTCATCGCCGCGACCCACGCGATCCTCTCCGACCCCGCCGTCGACCGGCTCAAGAACAGCCCGGCGGTCGAGGTCATCGTCACCGACACCCTCCCGATCTCCGAGGACCGCCGTTTCGACAAGCTGACCATCCTCTCGATCGCCCCGCTGGTGGCCCGCGCCATCCGCGAGGTCTTCGAGGACGGCTCGGTCACCTCGATGTTCGACGGCCACGCCTGATCGCTGCCGAGCCTGCGGCAGCGATCGTCGGTGGTCGAGCAGCGACCGCGGCCGAGGGACGAGGCCGCGACGGAGCGTGTCGAGACCCGGTGACGTGCCCACGACCGTGACCCGCGACTGAGCTGCAGGTTCGGGCCGGGTCAGCGCGAAGTTCAGGCCGGGTCAGCGTGAGATCTGGGCCGGGTCAGCCGAGGTCGTCGAGCTGGTCGTTCCACAGCCGGGACAGCACGGTGGGCACCGAGCCCGAGGCCAGGGTGTCGGCGAGGCGCTGGCGCTGCGCGGGGCTGAGCTGCACCGCCGGGAAGGCGTTGCGGCCCACGACCAGCGAGAAGCCCTGGCCGCGGCGCTCGCAGATGGCGGGGGAGTCGGCCAGGTAGGCGTCGACGTACGCCGTGCACAGCCCGACGCGCTCGGGGTCCCACAGGCCCTGGGCGGCGGCCTCGAAGACCCGGTTCGAGACGTCGGGGGCGCTCATCGTGGCCCAGGCCGCGGCCTTGGCCTCGGCGCTCGGGCGGGCAGCGAGCGCGCGGGCGGCGCCCAGCTCGCCGGCGAAGGTCTGGTCGCGCTGCCGCTCGGCCTCGATGCCGGCCTCGTCGAGCGCACCCAGCCCGGCGAGACGCGCCACCGTCGACCAGCGCAGTCCGGGGTCGAGGTCGACCCCGGCGTCGGTGCGCCCGGCCGCGAGCCAGCCGAGCAGTGCGGAGGCGTCGCGGCTGGTCGCTGCCAGGCCACGGGTCAGCGCGATCACCACCTGGTCGTCGGCGGTGGCCGCCAGCGCCGAGCGGCAGGCCGCGGCCACCCGGTCGACCACCGCGGGCGCCTCGGCGGCCGGGGTGGAGCGGGTCAGCACCGGACCCAGCGCCCGGTCGAGCACCGCCGAGACCAGCGCCGGCCGCGGCTCGCCCGGCAGGTGCCGCTCGACCAGGTCGAGGAAGCCGGACACCGGGAGCGCCCCGGTGCGGACCTCGTCGAAGGCGTGCGCCCACAGCACCGTGCGGGTCAGCTCGTCCTCGACCGTCCCGAGGCACCGGGCGACCACATCGGCCGAGGTGGCGTCGAGCCGCAGCCGGGCGAAGGTCTCGCCCTGGCTGTTGGGCACCACCGCCAGCCCGGCCCACCCGGTCAGCGCCACCTCCTCGTCGGCGAGGTCGACCACCCGGGTCGCCACGAGCGCGCCGTCGGCGTCGAGGGCGCTGACCGAGAAGCGGTGCGGACGCACGCCCTCGCGCACCAGCACCGGCACCTGGTCGTCGCCTCGGCGCACCGCGATCGTGTCGAAGCCGGTGCGGCGCAACCAGACCTCCGCCCACCCGCGCACGTCGCGCGGCGAGGCGGCGTCGAGGGCCGCCACGAGGTCGTCGAGGGTGGCGTTGCCGAAGCGGTGCCGGGTCAGGTGCGCGTTGACACCGGTGAGGAAGTCGTCGTCACCCAGCCAGGTCACCAGCTGGCGCAGGCACGAGTTGCCCTTCGCGTAGGAGATCGAGTCGAAGTTGGTGAAGGCGCTGTCGACGTCGGGCACGTCCTCCGGCGCGGGCGCGACCGGGTGGGTCGAGCGTCGCTCGTCGGCGACGTACGCCGCGGGCTTGCGGGTCGCCTCGTGCACCACGAGCGTGCCGCCGAAGCCCGCCCCCTCGGCCGCGACCCGGTAGCCCATGTAGTCGGCGAAGCTCTCGTTGAGCCAGGTGTCCTCCCACCAGCGCATCGTCACCAGGTTGCCGAACCACATGTGCGCCATCTCGTGGGCGATGACGGTGGCGCGGCGCGAGCGCTGGTCGTCGGTGACCCGCCCGCGCGGCAGCAGCTCGTCGCGGTAGGTCACGCAGCCGGGGGTCTCCATCGCGCCCCAGTTGTGGCCGGGCCCGAAGAGCTGGTCGTAGGAGTCGAAGGGGTAGGGCTCGTCGAAGAGCGTCGCGTAGTGGTCGAAGCAGGCGTCGGTGGTGCGTCGCAGCTCGTCGGCGTCGCGGTCGAGCTCGGCGGCCAGCGACGCGCGCGCGTGCCAGCCGAACGGCAGCCCGGCGTGCTCCCAGGTCACCGAGTGCCACGGCCCGGCGCACACCACGAACAGCGAGGGGCACAGCCGCGGCGTCGTGGCGAAGACCCAGCGCCCGTCCTCGTTCGAGGTCACCCGTCCGTTGCCGATCACCTGCCAGCGCGGGTCGGCCGAGACCGCGACGGCCATCGTGGCCTTGATGTCGGGCTGGTCGAAGCAGGCGAGGACCCGCTGCGCGATGTCGAGGGAGAGGTAGGCCGACACGTAGGTCTCGCCGTCGACGGGGTCGGTCATCCGGTGCATGCCGTCGCCGTCGCTGACGTAGGGCAGCCGCGCCTCGACCCGCACCGACACGGGCGTCCCGACCGGCAGGCCCTCGAGCGTGATCCGCCGCCCGTCGTACGCCGCCTCCACGGCCCGGCCGTCGACGCTGACGACGAGGTCGCGGGCGTCGGTGAGCTCGACGAACGTGCTCGGCGCGGCGGTGGTGAAGGTCAGGGTCGTCGTGGAGCCGAAGGTCTCGCCGGCGTGGTCGCGCAGGTCGAGGTCGATGTCGTAGGAGACGTCGGTGACCTGCGCGGAGCGGGTGCGGGCCTCGGTGAGGGGGAGCGACATGCGCCCACCCTAGGGAGGGTGACGCGGGCAGCACCCCGGGCCCGGGACACGCAGATCGTGGGAAGACCCGACGGCGCCCGTCGCGGTGACCCATGATGTCTAGACATTGGTTTGCCGGACGGCCCTGGCGAGCAGGAACCCGATCGGCTCCCTGCGTCGGTGAGGGGCCGGCCTGAGTCTCGAGGAGCCCCCCATGTCCGTCGCGCGCCACGCCGCGATCCGTCCCTCCCGCGCCGGCCGCACCGTGCGGGCCTCCCTCGCGGTCGCCCTGGTGGGGGCGCTGCTCTCGGCCGGCGGCGCGCCCGCGCAGGCCGTGGGCGAGCAGGTGCTGCAGCAGGTCGACGTGCGGCTGGGCACCGACGGGGCCCTGACCGCCGTCGAGTCGACGTCGGTGCGCCGCGGCGAGGAGGGTGGTGAGGCGCTGCAGACCGCCCTCGACACCCAGGAGGCGGCCGACGAGCTGCCGGTGCGCATCCAGACCGCCTACCGGCTCGGCGACGAGGCCGGCACCGACCTCGGCGAGATCGCCGGCCGCAGCGGCCGAGTGGTCCTCGACCTGACCGTGCAGAACACCACCGTGCGCCCCGAGGAGGTCACCTACGACGCCGGCGGCGTGCAGCGCTCGCAGTTCGCCCTGGTCGGGGTGCCGCTCACCGTCGTCGCCTCGGCCGTGCTGGGGGAGGGCAGCCTGGCCGAGGTGGTCACCGGCGAGGAGGGCGACGACGACGTCACCAACGGCGTGCTGAGCCGTGGCGGTGGCGGCGAGCCGCGGGTGCAGTGGGCCACGATGCTGGCGCCCCCGCGGCTGGCGCCGAGCGCGACCTTCCGCCTCGTGCTCGACACCGACGACTTCGAGGTGCCGTCCTTCGACATCGGCGTGCAGCCCGGCCTGGTGACCGACACCTCGCTGACGGGTCTGCTCGACGAGGCGTTCAGCGACGACCGGGGCGGGGCCATCGACACCGAGGCGCGCACGATCGAGGTCATCGGCGACGTCACGAGCGTGCTGACCCAGGCCGGCGCCGTGCTCACCGACATCGAGACCCGGCTCTCCGACTCGGCCGAGCGGCTGGGTGCGCAGACCATCGCCGACCTCCAGAGCTCCTCGGTCGGTGTCAGCGAGCAGCTCGGCAGCCTGTCGGCCGACCTGGCCCGGCTCGACGGGTCGCTGGGCGAGCAGCTGGGCGGTGTGCAGGACGACGCCGTCCAGGCGCTCTCCTCCAGCCTCACCGAGGTCAAGGACGTGCTCGGCGACCCCGCCAGGATCAAGCCCCCCACGCCGCAGGACGGCGCCGAGGGGTGCCGGGTCGAGCTCGGCCGCGACCTGTCCGCACCGACCGTCTACGGCCAGCTCGCCGCCGTCAGCAGCCGGCTGAGCACCCTGTCGAACGCCAGCGGCGCCTGCCGCGCCTCGATCGCCGACGACCTGGCGCGCCAGATCGGCTCGGCCGACGAGCTCGCCGACTGCGGGCCCGAGGCCACCTCCGCCGTCTGCGTGCTGGCCGCGGCGCGCGAGCGCCTGGCCGAGCAGGCCGACGTGCTCTCGCTCTTCGGGACCGACCTGGCCGGTCGCCTCGACGCCGGCGCGGTCGACGACCTGGGCGAGTCGATGGCCACGGTCGTCGACGAGCTGGCCTCGGTGGAGGCCGCCGCCGACGAGATCCTCGGCGGCTCGGGCCAGCCGGTGCGGCCCCTGGCGCTGCTGCTGGGCTCGCTGGTCGACTCGCTGGAGTCGCTCAAGACCCTGCTGCAGCCCGGCGCGGCCACCGGCCTGCAGGCCGCCTTCGCCGACATCCACGCCCTGGCCGGCGCCCAGGCCGAGGCCGTCGGCACCCCCGACGTCGACGGCAGCATCGCCCAGCGCGCCCAGGCACTGACCTCGGCCGTGTGCGCCATCCCCGGGCTCGCCGACGTCACCGACACCTCACGCATCCCCGCCGACGTCCTCGAGCAGCTGCAGCAGGGACTCGTCACCCGCATCGACGCCGCCCGCGCTGCCGCCGGCTGCGCCGGGGGAACGACGCTCGCCCAGCGCCTGCAGTCGGTGCGGGCGGCGTGGGTCTCGGTGCAGCAGACCTCGGCCGTCGACGGCGACGGCTCGGTGGCGCGGGCGCTCGCGAGCCTGCGCACCTCGGTCGACGGCGCGCTGGTCGAGCTGGGGGAGGCGATCGACGACACCGTCGACGTCGCCGACCTGCGCGGCCTGGTGGCCCGGGTGGCCGCGCTGGGCGCGCAGGCGCAGGTGCCCTCCTGCGACGACCTCACCGGCCGCGAGCCCGCGGGCTCGGTCGACGCCCTGCGCTTCGCCTACCAGCGCGTGGCCTGCAACCAGGCCGGGCTCGAGAAGGAGGTCGACAAGGCCTTCGCCGAGGCCCGCAAGGCGCTCGACGGCACCGGCGGGGAGATCGGTCGCAGCATCGAGGCCACCGACGGGGCCCGGGGCAAGGCCGACGAGCGCGTCGCCGAGCTCTTCGGCTCCCTGAGCCAGGGGGCCGACCGTGCCGCCGAGCGCATCGTCGCCCAGGGCGGACGCCGCATCCAGGGCCAGCGCGCCGGCCTCGACCGGCAGGTCCGCCAGGCGGAGTCGCGCCTGGGCGGTGCCGTCGGCGACGCGCTGCGCACCATCGGGACCAACATCACCGCCGCCACCGGCGACCTCGGCGAGTCCGAGGCGCGGCTGCAGGCCGACCTCCAGCGGGTCCTGGTCGACCTCGGCACCCGGGAGAGCGGCGGCACCGGCATCCTCGGCTCGCTGGCGACCGGGGCCGGGCAGACCGGGCTGGCCAACGACTCGGTGCAGCTGGCCAACGCCCGCGCGTCGGCGTTCGGCGCGGTGCGCGGCAGGACCCTCGACGAGGTGTTCCTGCAGCAGGCGCAGACGATCCGCTCGCTCGAGCGCGAGCAGGAGTTCCGGGCCTTCGACGACGGCGTGGGCGCCGACGACTCGCTGCTCACCGTGTTCTCCTTCCACCTCGGCCAGGACTGAGCGGTGCGGCGACTGGTCCACGCCCCTGCCCCGGCGGCGGTGCTGACCGCGTTGCTGGCGGCGGTGCTGGGGCTCTCGGCCAGCGGCTGCTCGGGCGGCGACGCCCCCGGGCCCGGCTCACCCGCGGCGAGCGGGCCGGCCGCGGGAGCGCCGGCGGCCGTCGCGGTGACGACGGTCTCCGAGGTCAGCGCCGACGAGCCGCTGCGCGTCGGCGTGGTGGTGACCCTGCGCTCCGAGCCCGGCCAGGGCCAGGACCTGGTGGGCGCGGCCGAGGGCGCGACGGTCGCGGCGTACCGGCTGGGGCTGGGCGGGGGCCGGGTCGAGCTCGAGGTCGTCGACGACCAGGGCACCGCAGAGGGGGCCGGGGCGGCGGTCGAGCAGCTGCTCGACGCCGAGGTCGCCGGCATCGTCGCGGCCACGCGGGGCGACCACCTCGACGCCGCGGTCGAGGCCGCGACCGCTGCCGGCACCGCGGTGCTGCTGCCCTACGACCGCGACGGCGAGCTGCCCGCGGGCGCCTTCGCCACCGGCCCGGCCGCCGCCGACGTCGACCGGGTGCTGCTCGAGGCGATGGCCGGCGACGGGTTGAGCAGGCCGTTCGTGCTCACCGCCGACGACGTCGAGGTCGACGTCGGCTCGGCCGACGCCGCCACCATCGGGGCCGACGTCGACGACGTCGCCGCCCGGGTCGCCGCGGCCCACGACGCAGGACGCGTCGACAGCGTCGTGGTGGCCGCCGCGGCCAGCACCCAGGCCAGGATGGTGGCCGCGCTGCAGGGCGTCGCGCCCGCCGTGCCCGTGGTGCTCTCGCCCGAGGCCCTCAGCCCCGCCTTCGCGGCGGGGCTCGACGAGGCCGCGGGCACCACCGCGGGGGCCTACCTGAGTGCCGGCACCGACGCCGGCGACGCCACCTCGCTCGCCCAGGGCGCCCGGGCCGAGGCGGTCTCGGCCTTCTTCGCGGCGCTGCGCCTGGCCGCCGGCGACGACGCCAGCACCGACCTGTTCGGCGACGCGGCGTTCGCCGAGGTCGCCGCCGACGCCGACACCGCCAGCCACGACGCCGTCCTCTCGATCGCCGCGGCGGCCCGCGCGGCCGGCTCGGTCGAGACGGCCGACGTGCTCTCGGCCCTCAGCGGCCTGCAGGCCGGCCCGGCCGAGGGCCTGGCCGGTCCCGGCCTCGACTTCGGGGGCGAGCGTGCCCTGCCCGCGGCCGACGTCGTCGCGCTGCGGGCCACCGGCCAGGACCCCGGTGCCCGTCCGGTCGCCGCCGGCGCCGGGCCCCGGCTGTACTGGTTCGCCGACGACACGACAGGCTGAGGCCCGTGACGGGCGGACGACGCGCGCTGGGCAGCCGCTACGAGCTGGTCGACCTGCTCGGCGAGGGCGCCATGGGCGAGGTGTGGCGCACCTGGGACCGCGCCGGCGAGCGGTACGTCGCGGCCAAGCTGCTGCGCCGCGAGCTGGCCCGCGACCAGCAGATCGTGGGCCGCTTCGTCCAGGAGCGTGCCATCTTGATGTCGCTGCGCCACGAACGGATCGTGCGCGTGCACGATCTGGTCGTGGAGGGCGAGGCGCTGGCCATCGTCATGGACCTCGTCGAGGGCACCGACCTGCGTCGCCACCTGCGCGAGGTCGGCACCCTGGGCGCCCGCGACGCCGTCGAGACCACGTGCGCGGTCCTCGACGCGCTCGCCGCCGCCCACGAGCAGAGCTGCCTGCACCGCGACGTCAAGCCCGACAACGTGCTGCTGCGCGGTGGCGAGACGCAGACCGGCGAGGGGCCCGGCCCCGCGTACGCCGACCGGGTGCTGCTCACCGACTTCGGGATCGCCCGGCTGGCCCAGGAGCGCACGGTCCAGGCGACCGGGCTGCTGGGCACCCCCGGCTACATGCCGCCCGAGCTGTTCGTGCACGGTCGCTTCAGCGCCGCCTCCGACGTCTACGCCACGGGCGTGCTGCTCTACGAGCTGCTGGGCGGGCGCACCCCGTTCTCGGGTGCGGGCACCGCCCACACCGTCGGGTTCCGCCACGCCACGGTGCGACCGCCGCGCCTGCCGGTGCCCGACGCGCTGTGGCAGGTCGTCGAGACGATGCTGGCCAAGGACCCCACCACCCGCCTGAGCGCCGCCGGCACCGCCGCGGCGCTGCGGGAGGTCGCCGCGCAGGTGCGCGACGTCCCGGCCCTGCCCGTGCAGCCCGCCCCCGACGACTGGGACCTCGCGCAGGGCACGGTGGTGCGCGCCGGCCCGGTGCAGGTCGAGCTCGACGACGCGCGGGTCGACGTCGGCGCGACCTTCCTGCACGGGTCCGCGGCGGCAGCGCCTCCCGCGGCCCCCGCGCCGCCCGGCGCACCACCCGCGCCGGACCGGGCCGCCGCGCGCCGGCACCGCGCCCCCCGCCGCGGACTCGTCGCCGCGGCCGCCCTGGCCGCGCTCTCGCTGGTCGCGGTGGTGGCCGGCGTCGTCGTCGCCACCGGCGACGAGCCCGACCCCGTGGCCGCCGACCCCGTCGCCGCCGAGCGCACCGACCAGCTGCTGCCCACGGGTCTCGGGGTCGACCGGGAGGCCGACTACGACCCGGCCACGGGTCGGCTGACCCTCCGGCTGCGCTACAGCGCCCGCGACGCACCGCTGCGTGGTCCGTTCCTCGAGGTGCTGCCGGCGCGCGGCTCCCAGTGCCCGCGTCCGACCTGGACCGGCGCGACGGTGCAGGACAACCTCGCCGCCCGCACGGGGATCTCGGTCGCGTGCGGGTTCGCGGTCGACCCCGGGCAGGTGCCGGCCGACGGTGAGGTGCTGGTCGTGGCGTCCTTCGACCTCGACCTGGGCGCGGACCCCGGGGGGGCGCTGGAGGGCTGGGTGGGGGAGGCCGCCGACAGCACGCGAGCGGTCCTCGAGGCCCAGCGCTCCGGCGACGGCTACCCCGTGCAGCGGCTGCGCGACGTCGTCGTGGAGGTGCCGGCGGTGGTGCGCAAGGCGCGCAGCGGCTTCGCCCCGGTGCGGGTGCGTCTGCTCCCCGACTGGGGCGAGGGCCCCGACCCCGTGCGTGCCCTCTTCGACTCCGACGCCGCCGGCGAGGCGACCATCGCGCTCTCGGCCGTGGCCGGCGGGTTCGACGGCGTCCGGCTGCAGGCCTGCGACGCGGTCGCGGTCTCGGCCGACGGGTTGAGCCTGCTGGCGCGCTACCCCGCGGCCGACTGCGAGGTCACCGCGCAGGTCGGCGACCTCACCCGGCTCGAGCCGGCCACGGTGACCATCCAGGGCGCCGGGGGCTGAGCCGGTGCGGGTCGCGATCAGCGTCGTGTCCGGCGACGCCAGCACCGACGTCCTGCTCGAGGCGCCCGGCTCGACCCCGGCCGCCGAGGTGGAGGCCGCGCTGCGCCGCCTGGCGCGAGCACCCCGGGGCACCGTGCGGGTCCAGCACCCGCTGCTGGGCGACGGCGAGCCACGCCACTCCTGGGACGCCCACACCCGCCTCGACGAGGTCGGGCTCCTGCAGGGGGCCCGGGTGGTGCTCGGCGAGCGGCACCCGCTCGACCAGGGACCCGGCTCGCCACCGCACGGGCTCGAGCTGCACGTGGTCAGCGGCCCCGACGCGGGCTCGGTGCACCCGCTCCCGGAGGGCGTGCACCAGCTGGGCCGCAGCGGTGCGCTCTCGTGGCAGGACCACTCGCTGTCACGGCGGCACTGCCTGGTCTCGGTGACCCCGGCGGCGGTCGGCGTCACCGACCTGGGCTCGAGCAACGGCACCCGCCTCGACGGCAGGGGCCTCCTGCCGCACGAGCCCCGCACCTGGCGGCCCGGGGAGGTGCTCGCGGTCGGTGACTCGCTGGCGCGGGTGCGGCCGGTCGACCCGGAGCCGGCCGCGCCCACCCCGCCCGGGGACGGCCGGCTGCTCTGGCGCCGCCCGCCCCCGCGGCCGGCGGCGTACGCCCCGGCACCGGTTGACCCCGCGCAGGTCGGTGCCTCGGCGACCCCGAGGGGCCGGGACTGGCCCCGACGCTGGGAGCGCCGCCCCGCCGACCCCGACCACCTCCTGCTGCGGCTCGGGACGGTGGGCCACCACGACGAGCCGGTGCTGCTGGCGCTGCGGCCCGACGGGTCCGGCGGCCCGGTCGGGCTGGTCGGGCCCGACGACGCGGTCGAGGCGGCCCTGCGCTGGTGGCTGCTGCAGCTCGGCGCGCTGCACGCCCCCGCCGACCTCTCGCTCGAGGTCGCGGGCCCACGGGTGGGCCCGGCCTGGTCGTGGTCGCGCTGGCTGCCCCACGACCGTGTCCCCGAGGCGGGCCGCCCCCACCTGCGGCTGCGTCACGGGTACGCCGGCGACGGCAGCCCTCCCGCCCCCGACCCGTCAGCCGCCGGGCCGGTGGTCGTCACCGGACCCGACGTCACCGCCCTGCCGCGGGACTGTGCCGACGTGGTCGAGATCGGGGCCCGCCAGCCGTCGTACGCACGCCTGCTCCGACCCGGTCGGGCGCCGCGCGAGCTGCGGCTCGACGGGGTGTCGGCCCCCTGGGCCGACCGGGTCGCCCGCAGCCTCGCGCCGCTGGAGCTGCCCGGGCGGCCGCCGGCCCCGGAGCCCGCGCACCCCCGTCCGCCCGACCCACCGGGGGTGCGGCTGCGGCCGTGGCGGCCCGTCGACCCGGCCGCGCCGACGGATTGGCCCTCGTCGCGCGCACGCGGCTAGACTGCTGCGGTTGCCTCGGCGAGGGAGCCGACCGTCCGCGGTCGCTCCGTGATCGACGCGGTCGGCTGCGAGACCCTCGCGCCGCGCTGTGTCGTGATCCCGACGGGCGCGGCGCTTCGTGCGTCCGGGCCCACCCGCAGGTGACCACCCGACCTTGCGAGGGTCCTGCCGGGACCCCGCACCGCTGTAGCGCACGAGGAGACACACATGGCTGCCGAGAAGATCGCCGCTGAGGCCCGCACCGAGTTCGGCAAGGGCGCCGCGCGCCGGATCCGTCGCGAGGACAAGGTGCCGGCCGTCATCTACGGGCACGGCAACGAGCCGACCCACATCACGCTCCCGGGCCACGAGATCATGCTCGCGCTCAAGCACGGCGGCGCCAACGCCCTGCTCGACATCGACGTCGACGGCGAGAGCCACCTGGCGCTGACCAAGCAGGTCCAGGTCGACCCGATCAAGCGCTTCATCGAGCACGTCGACTTCGTGGCCGTGCGCCGCGGCGAGAAGGTCACCGTCGACATCCCCGTGCACGTGGTCGGCGAGGCCGTCGCCGAGACCCTCGTGGTCCTCGAGAACTCGGTCGTCTCGGTCGAGGCCGAGGCCACCCACATCCCCGAGTTCGTCGAGGTCGACGTCGAGGGCGCCGAGGTCGGCACCCAGGTGCACGCCTCCGACCTCAAGCTGCCGAAGGGCACCGAGCTGCTCACCGACGGCGACATCCTGGTCGTCAACGTCACCCAGCAGCAGAGCCAGGCGTCGCTCGACGCCGAGCTCGAGGAGCTCGAGGCCGAGGCCGGCATCGAGCACGAGGAGTCGGGCGACGAGGAGTCCACCGAGGGCGAGCAGTCCGGCGACGCCGAGGCCGGCGACTCGCAGGAGTGATCGCGACGGGCCCGGGGGAGCACCATGACCGACGAACGTGAGACCGGCGGCGCGAGCAGCGCCGTCTGGCTCGTCGTCGGCCTGGGCAACCCGGGCCCGACGTACGCCGGGCACCGGCACAACATCGGCTACCTCGTGGCCGACGAGCTGGCCTCGCGGCTCGGCTCGGGGTTCCGGGCCCACAAGTCCGGGCGCGCCGACGTCGTCGAGGGACGGCTCGGCGCTCCCGGCACCGGCGGCCCGCGGGTCGTGCTGGCGCGGCCCCGCTCCTACATGAACGAGCTCGGCGGGCCGGTCAAGGCGCTGGCCACCTTCTACAAGGTGCCGCCCGAGCGGGTCGTGGCGATCCACGACGAGCTCGACATCGCCTTCGACACCCTGCGGGTCAAGCTGGGCGGCGGCGACAACGGCCACAACGGCCTGAAGTCGATGCGCTCCTCGCTGGGCACCGGCGACTTCCACCGGGTGCGGGTCGGCATCGGCCGCCCCCCGGGTCGCCAGGAGGTCGCCGACTTCGTGCTCTCCAACTACTCCCCGGCCGAGCGCAAGGTGCTGCCCTTCGTGGTCGACACCGCCGCCGACGCGGTGGAGTGCCTGGTCGGCGAGGGCCTGGAGAAGACCCAGCAGCGCTTCAACTCCTGATCGCGGCTACCCTCTGCTGGTGACTTTCGAGCCCGGAACCCCGCCCCCCGCCGCTGACGACCACGTGCTGGCCACCTGGCTGGCCGAGGCCGCCGGCCGCCGCCTGCTGGAGGTCCGCGCCGAGGGCCTGGAGGGCAAGGAGCTCAAGGACGCCGGTGACGCCGCCGCCCACGAGCTGCTGATGGACCTGCTGGCCCAGCACCGTCCCGACGACGCGGTGCTCTCCGAGGAGGGCAAGGACGACAAGGCGCGCCTGTCGGCCGACCGGGTCTGGATCATCGACCCCCTCGACGGCACCCGTGAGTTCTCCGAGCCGCCGCGCGACGACTGGGCCGTGCACGTCGCGCTGTGGCAGGGCGGCGCCCTGGTCGCCGGCGCCGTCGCGCAGCCCGAGCTCGGCGAGACCTTCAACACCGGGCAGGCGCCGGTCGTGCCGCCCCGCACCTCCGAGAAGCCGCGGATCGCGGTCTCGCGCAGCCGCCCGCCGGCCTTCGTGCAGGCCCTGGCCGAGGAGATCGACGCCGAGCTGGTGCCGATGGGCTCGGCCGGGGTGAAGATGATGTCGGTGGTGCGCGACGTCGCCGACGCCTACGTGCACGCCGGTGGGCAGTACGAGTGGGACTCAGCCGCCCCCGTGGCCGTGGCCCGCGCCGCCGGCCTGTTCACCTCGCGCGTCGACGGCAGCGAGCTGGTCTACAACCAGGACGACGTCTACCTGCCCGACCTCGTGGTCTGCCGCCCCGAGCTCAGCGAGCAAATCCTGGCCTTCATCGCCGCCCACGGCACCGAGTGAGGTGAGCGTCGAGCACGTGCTGCTGGACGCCGACGGCGTCCTGCAGCGCAGCGCCCCCGACCCCGTCGGGCTGCTGCGCGCCTGGGCCGGGGACCGGGCCGAGGAGCTCGCGCACGCCCTGTGGCGCGCCGAGCGTGGGCCGCTGCGTGGCGAGGGCGACTTCGTCGAGGCGCTCGAGCGGATCGTGCCGGCGTACGCCGACGTCGCGCCGCACGAGGTCTACGACGCGCTGTGGCGCGACATCACCGTCTCCGAGGAGTCGCTGGCCCTGGCCGGGCGGCTGCGCGAGGCCGGTCTGGGAGTGCACCTCGGCACCAACCAGCACCGCCAGCGGGGCGAGCTGATGCGCGCCGGGCTCGGCTACGACGACCACTTCGACGTCTCCTGCTACTCGTGGGAGCTGGGCACCAAGAAGCCCGAGCCGGCCTACTTCGAGATCGCCGTCGAGCGCATCGGAGCAGCCCCCGCGCAGGTGCTCTTCGTCGACGACGTCGCCGCCAACGTCGAGGCCGCGCGCGCGGTCGGGCTGCACGCCGTGCACTGGCACCTCGACGAGGGGCACGACGTGCTGCTCGACGCCCTGGTCGGCCACGGCCTGCCCGTCGGCGAGGTGGGCGCCGCGTGATCTCGGGCCCGCGCTCGATCGTGCTCTTCTCCTGCCTGCTGCTGGCGCTGTCGGGGGCGGCCTTCGCGCTGTCGCGGCTCTACACCCCCGAGCGCACCGTCGACCTGACCCCGCCGGCGGCGTACGTCGGCGCACCGGTGCCGGCCCAGGCCGACCCCGGCACCCAGGCGCGCCGCACCCAGCTCGTCGACGAGGGCTGGCTGCGCCGCACCAGCCGGGCCACGGGCATCCCGTCGCCGGCGCTGCGGGCCTACGCCGACGCCCAGCTCTCGGGCGTCGGTGGGTGCGACGTCGGGTGGACCACCCTGGCCGGCATCGGCTGGATCGAGTCGCAGCACGGCACCCTGGGCGGGCGCACCCTCGACGCCGAGGGCCGCTCGTCGTCGGCGATCCTGGGCCCGGCCCTCGACGGCTCCGGCGACTTCGCCGCCATCCGCTCCACGGCCGCCTCGCGCGCCTGGCACGGCGACGCGACCTGGGAGCACGCGGTGGGGCCGATGCAGTTCCTGCGCTCGTCGTGGGAGCCGTGGGCCGCCGACGGCGACCGCGACGGCAGCATCGACCCGCACGACCTCGACGACGCCGCCGCGACCGCGGCGCGCTACCTGTGCGCCGGCGGGCGCGACCTGGCCCGCGGCGACGGGTGGGCCAGCGCGGTGCTGTCCTACAACCACTCCGACGAGTACGTCGCGGCCGTGCACGCCGCCGCCAGCGCCTACGCCGAGCGGGCCGCCGGGCGCCGTGCGGGCTGACCCGGGCTAGCCTGCCGCTCATGCTGCTGACCTTCGACACGGCGACGCCGCGGGTGGCCGTGGCCCTGCACGACGGCTCCGACGTGGTGGCCGAGCTCGAGGCCGAGCGGGCGATGAAGCACGGCGAGCAGCTCGCGCCGCTCGTCGATGCCGTGATGCGCCAGGTCGGGGTGGTCCGCCAAGACCTCACGGCCATCGGCGTGGGGGTCGGCCCGGGGCCGTTCACCGGCCTCCGGGTCGGGCTGGTGACCGCGCGCACCCTCGCCTTCGTGCTCGAGATCCCGGTCTACGGCGTCTGCACCCTCGACGTGCTGGCGGTCGAGGCCGTCGACACCGGCGCCGTCGACCGCGACTTCGTGGTCGCCACCGACGCCCGCCGCAAGGAGGTCTACCTCGCGTCGTACGACGCCGACGGCGTGCGGCTCGACGGTCCGGTGGTCGACAAGCCCGCCGCGCTGGGCACCGACGCGCCGGTGGTGGGGGAGGGCGCGCTGCTCTACCCCGAGGCGTTCCCGCTCGCGGTCGGCCCGCAGCGGCCCGGTGCCGGCTGGCTCGCGCGGGTGGTGGCCGAGGAGCGGGCCGAGCTCGTCGACCCCGAGCCGATGTACCTGCGCCGCCCCGACGCGGAGGTCACGCGCAGCCGCAAGACGGTCTCGTGACCGTCCGCGAGGCGCGCCCCGACGACCTGGCCGCGCTCGTCTCGCTCGAGCAGCGCAACCTCGGCGCCGACGCCTGGCCGCCGGGGCTGCTCCAGGAGGGTGTCGAGGGCCGCGTGCCCTACGCGACGTACCTCGTGGCGGAGGTGGTCTCGGCGGCCGGGCCGGTGGTCGCGGGCCACGCCGTGCTCAGCGTGGTCGCCGACATCGCCGAGCTGCAGCGGATCTCCGTCGACCCCGAGCACCGGCGGGACGGCCTGGCCACCGCGCTGCTCGACGCCGTCGTGGCCGCGGCCCGGGCCGGCGGCGCCGACCGGCTGCTGCTCGAGGTGCGCGAGGACAACGCCGGGGCGCTGTCGTTCTACGCCGCGCGCGGCTTCGTCGAGGTCGACCGGCGGCGGCGCTACTACCGCGACGGCGCCACCGCCGTGGTGCTGCGCCGAGGTCTCGGGCCGGCGTGCGGCGGGACCGACCAGGGACGCTAGGAGAGCACGGCCGAGCGGAACGTGTGCACCGTGCGGTAGCCGAGCCGCTCGTAGAGGTGGATCGCGGGCGCGTTGTCGGTGTAGACGCCGAGGCTGGCGGTGCCCGACGCGCCGGCGAGCGCCCGTCGGGTCAGGGCCGTCGAGACCAGGCGGCCCAGGCCGCGCCGCTCCTCGCTCGGCAGCACCGTGATGCCGCGCAGCTGGCCGGTGCCGTCGTGCTGGCGGTTCAGCGCGCCGGCGGCGACCAGCCGGTCGTCCTCGACGACGCCGAGCCACGCCTCGACGCCGGGGCTGTCGGGGCGTGCGAACGAGCCCGGGTTGCCGGCGTCGAGCAGGGCGACCAGGTCGTCGCGTCCGCCGACCTCGCCGACCTGCGGGGTCGGCTCGGCGGGCTGCTCGTGGGTCAGCATCCAGTCCCAGCGCGTGGCCGCGTCGTGCGCCCAGCCCGCCGGCAGCGCGTCGTACGCCGCCGCCTCGACGGTGATCCGCCAGGGGCGGGGGTGCAGCGCGGCGACGCGCGCCATCAGCGGCTCGAGCGCCTCGGCGGGCCCCAGGCAGACCAGCTGCGGTCCGGGGGCCGGGCCGGTCCAGCGCGGGTGGTTCTCGACCACGGCCGCGGCCCCCGCGACCCAGGCACGAGGGGCCAGCGCCGGGTCGACCTGGTGGCGCACGAAGCGGTGCTGCGAGGTGGTGACCAGCTGCTCGACCGAGATCTCCTGCACGGCCAGATCATGCCCGGGGCCCGGTGACGATCTGGGCGCGGGGCCGGTGGGCTCGCGTGCGACGATGAGCCGCGTGAGCGAACCGCTGGTGCTGGGGATCGAGACGTCCTGCGACGAGACCGGGGTCGGGATCGTGCGCGGCCACACGCTGCTGGCCGACGCGGTCGCGAGCAGCGTCGACGAGCACGCCCGCTTCGGCGGCGTGGTGCCCGAGGTGGCCAGCCGGGCGCACCTCGAGGCGATGGTGCCCACGATCGAGCGGGCCTGCGAGACGGCGGGCATCTCGCTGCACGACGTCGACGCGATCGCGGTCACCAACGGGCCCGGCCTGGCCGGCGCCCTGCTCGTCGGCGTCGCCTCCGCCAAGGCGCTGGCGCTGGGCCTGGGTAAGCCGCTCTACGGCGTCAACCACCTGGCCTCCCACGTCGCCGTCGACCAGCTCGAGCACGGCCCGCTGCCCGAGCCCTGCCTGGCGATGCTGGTCAGCGGGGGACACTCCAGCCTGCTGCGCGTCGAGGACGTGACCGTCGGGGTCGACCCGATGGGCGAGACGATCGACGACGCTGCGGGGGAGGCCTTCGACAAGGTGGCCCGGCTGCTCGGGCTGCCGTTCCCGGGCGGGCCGCACATCGACCGGATGGCACGCGAGGGCGACAGCGTGGCCATCGACTTCCCGCGGGGGCTGACGGCGCGCCGCGACCTCGAGCGGCACCGCTTCGACTTCTCGTTCTCGGGCCTCAAGACGGCCGTGGCCCGGTGGGTCGAGGCGCGCGAGCGCGCCGGTGAGCCGGTGCCGGTCGCGGACGTCGCGGCGTCGTTCCAGGAGGCGGTCTGCGAGGTGCTGGTGCGCAAGGCGCTCGACGCCGCCTCGAGCGAGGGCATCGACCACCTGCTCATCGGCGGTGGCGTCGCGGCCAACTCCCGGCTGCGTCACCTCGCCGAGGAGCGCGCCGAGCGGCTCGGCATCCGGGTGCGGGTGCCGCGCCCGGGCCTGTGCACCGACAACGGCGCGATGGTGGCCGCGCTGGGCGCGGAGATGGTCGCCCGTGGCCGTACGCCGTCGTCGCTGGACCTGCCGGCCGACTCGAGCCTGCCGGTCTCCTCGGTGCTCGCCGGCTGACCTGGCGCCCCGTCCTCAGTCGAGGACCGGGGCGTGGCCCTCGTCGTCGGTCCAGTCGTCCTCGGTGGCGAAGAAGGCCTGGTCGGGCCGGTCGGCGTCGCGCTTGCGACCACGGCCGGTGCCACCCGCCCCGCCGACCGCGCCACGGCCACCGGCGCCACCGGCCGAGCCGGCGGCGCGTGCGCCAGCCTGTCCGGAGGTGCCTCGGGCGCCGCCGGTCGCCCGGGTGCCCGTGGCTCCCGTCGCAGCTCCGCGACCGGCAGTGGTCGACGTCCCGACCGCACCGGCGCTGCGGCCGAGGGTGGCTCCGCCCGAGGTGCGTCCCGTGCCGATGGCGCGTGCGGCTGCGGGGCGACCGGCCGTGGACCCGGCAGCCGCGCCGCCCACCGGCGCCACGGAGGCTCCGCCGGCGAGGCGGCCGCCGAGGAGCGCCGCCCCACCCATCACGGCGCTGCCGGCGATGCCGCCGCCGATGCCTGCGGTCAGCCCGCCGGTGCCGCCGGTGCCGCTGGTCGTGCCGCTGGTCGTGCCGGGGCCCGTGGGCTGCTCGAACGGGTTGTCGCCGCCGTCGGGCGCGATCGCGTCGGTGTTCGGCTGCTCCGGGTCGCCCGAGCCGGTGTCCCCGTGGTCGGAGCCACCGGTGTCGATGGTGTCGCCGGTCGGTGCCGGTTGGGTGCCGGTCGGGTGGACGTGTGCGCTGCCCCCGGGGTGGCCCGCTGCGACGCTGCCGCCGGTCGGTGCGGCCCCGCCCGCGCCACGCCCGCCTCCAGCACCCGCGCCGGAGCCGGCGGCGTCACGCATGACCCGCTCGTCGGGCTCGCCGTGGATGCGGCGCATCACCTCGGCCGACTCGGCGTACGTCGTGTCGACCTGGTCGGCGCGCTGCTTGGCGCGCGTCTCGCGGTCGGCCATCGCGGCGTTGTAGGCGCCCAGGTCACGGCCGTAGCGCTGCTCGGCGCGCAGCGTGTCGGGGGTCTCCGGCATGCCGGGGGTCCGCTCGGGCGGCTGTGGCTGGGTGGGCGCGCTGGCGTCGAGGAGGCGCTGCTCGTGGGCGGCGGCCATCAGTGCCGAGTTCGACGTCTCGATCGCCTGTGCGGCCGCACGCATCTGCTCGCTGCGCTTCGCGGCCTTCTCGGCCACCTTGGTGAAGGCGGTGACGGCGGCCTCGCTGACCTCGGAGGACTCGCCGAAGCCGGCGCGCACGTCCTCCGTCGCCATCTGGAGGACGCTCTGCACCTCCCGCAGCCTGTCGGCGCCCTGTCTCCACCCCTCGGCGGACACGGCCAGGTCGGGGAAGTGGGCGCCCGACACGGTGCGCCGCAGGCGCTCCTCCTGCTGGCCCATCAGGCGTCGCCTCCCTGCTCGTTGCGAGCCCGGTCGTAGGCCGTGTCGCTCTGCGAGGTGAGTGAGGCCTCGTCGAGCATCTCGACGACCCGCTGCGTGGCCACCATGGTCTCGGCCGAGTCCTCATCGGCGCGCCTGATGAGGCGGGCGGCCTCGTGGACGCTCTCGGCGAAGGCCTCGAGGTCGCGGACGATGCCCTGCACGGTCTCGGCCATCACCTGCTGGGCCCGGGCGTGGTGCAACCCCAGCTCCTGGGCCCGGTCTCCGCGCCCGAGCGAGGGCATGGCGATCGGCGCGTCGGAGGCGAACCGGCGCGCCCACTCGCCCTCGCTGTTCTCACGCAGGAAGGAGATGACCCGGTCGATGGTCGTCTGTTCGACGGCCACGTACTGCATGGCCGCTGAAAGTCCTGCGAAGTACATGCTGAGACTCCGGGTGTGTCGACGGTCCGTGTGTGTGCACACCTGTTGTGCCCCGGCGTGCTCAGGGTAAAACCTGAGCTGTGGCGGCATGTCCGCCCCGGCGCGTCCGGCACGACGGGCCCTCCTGCCGCACGGGCGTCGGCGAGGTGTCAACGGCGCTCGCTCCGGGTAGCAGGGATGCGAGGAGCCGCCCGTTGCCCGCCCGAGTCTCGGAGACCATGTGAAGAAGCACGTGATCGTCGCCCCCCTGCTGTGCTCGGTGCTCGCGGTAGGTAGCTGCAGTGCGGGCGGCGAGGCCCCCGTCGCCGACGACGCCACGTCCCCGGCAGCGTCGCCGGGGTCGAGAGCTCCGGCGGAGGTCGACGACGCGTCCCTGGCCGCGTCCGAGGCGACGGGTGCTCGCCTGAGGTTCCCGTCGGCGCAGCTGCGGCTGCCCGACCAGACGTGGACGGCCAAGTCGGCGGCGAAGGGCTCGGGAGGGGGCTACGCGCCCGGCCTCTCGGGCAAGCTGTTCATCAACGAGGTGCCCACCATCACCAACTACCCCGACCTCGACGAGCTGTTGGACCTCTCGTTGGCAGACGCCAACCGCGACGAGTCCTTCGCTGTGCGGCTGGGGCCGGAGCGTGATCTCGACGGGGTGTCCGTCGCGGTCCTCGAGGGCAGCGGTGGGCGCGAGCACATGGTCCGCCTCGAGACTGGGGTGCTCGAGCCGCAGCCGGCGTACCTGACGCTGGAGATCCGCACCTCCGGGTCCGCCGCGCTGCACCGTGAGCGCGTCGACGCCGTGGTCGCCTCGTGGCAGTGGCGCTGACGTGCGGGACGCGAGGAACCACCCGGCCGGAACACCAGAATCGGAGACCACGTGAAGAAGCATCATCTCTCCCCGCTCCTGCTGTGCACGGCACTCGTCGTGGCCGGGTGCTCCGGGGATGACGACGGGTCGGCTGCCGGTGGTGCGACACCTCCGACGGCGCCCCCGACCTCGAGCACGCCGACGGAGCCCGAGTCGTCGGCTCCGGCGGCGCCTCCGGCGACCGGCGCCAGGCTCACCCTGCCCTCAGCAGCTGTGCGGGTGCCTGACGACGACTGGGTCACTGAGGCGGCCGACACGGGGGCAGGAGGCGCCTACCTGCTGGACGGCACCGGTGGGCTGACGCTGCTGGAGGTCCCGACGCTGACCGACGACCCGGACCTCGACCTGCTGGTCGAGCTGACCCTGGACAACGCGAAGGCCGACAACCCCTTCCCGATGCGGTTGGGGGAGGCTCGCGAGGTCGACGGGGTGGAGATGCCGCTGATCGAGGGCAAGGGCGGGGGCAAGCACGTGACGATCCTGAAGTCGGTCGTCCTCGACCCGGCCGCCACGATCCACTTCGAGCTGCGGACCACGGGCCCGGCGTCCCTGCACCGCCAGCGGCTGGAGTCGATGCTCGCGACCTGGCGATGGCGCTGACGAGGTGCAGGTGAAGCAGCGGGGGCGGCACCCGTGCTTCGTCCTCGAGACGCTGGTCTGCAGCCTGAATTGCTGGCGGTGGGGATCGAGATCCGCACCCAGCGCGTCGAGTCGGTGCTGGCCTCGTTCCGCTGGCGCTGATCCGCAGTCCCGGTCCCGTCACCGGGACATCCGGAACTCCGCCTCGATCTCGGGGTTCCCGCCCTGGACCGGCCCCTCGACCGTGGTGGGATCGCCGCCGTCCAGGGGCACCTCGAGCAGTGACCACTGGTTGTCCTGCAGGCCGGCGACCGAGACCAGCAGCGCGTCGGGGGAGGCCCAGCCGGTCCGGCTGACCACCTGGCCGTCGTCGGGCTCGTAGGCCAGCACCGTCTCCAGCGACAGGTCGAGGACCCGGACGTCGCCCAGCATGTTGTTCTCGGCGAAGGCGGCCTCGACATAGCGCCCATCGGGGGAGAACGACAGCCCCCACACGACGCACGACCGGGCCGTGGTGGTCGCGGCAGCGACGTCGTACAGGCCGACGCAGCCGTACTGGGTGAACTCGTCGGCCGGCTGCTCGGAGAAGGACCACAGGCTGCCGTCGGGGCTCACGTCGTCGACGCGCACCGCCATGTCGATGTCGAAGGGCTCGACGCCGTCTCGGCTGACCACGTGCAGGGTGGTGTTCCCGTCACCGGTCAGCACCTCGCACCCCCCGGCGGCGCAACCGCTTCCGAGGACGGCGTCGACCGAGCGGTAGGCGTCGCGCTCGGCCGGCGGGGTGGCCAGCACGGTCGGCTCGCGGGTGCCCGACTCGAGCACCCGCACGGCACCGTCCTCGCCCACCCACGCCGCCGTGTCGCTGGTCGCGCCGACGACGATGTGGTTGATCTCGGCGGGGTACGACGCCTGCACCTCTCCGTCGGCGCCCAGCACGAGGATCTCCCTCCCGCCGTTGGGGACCGCCACGACCCTTCCGTCGCCGAGCAGGGCGTAGTCGATCACCTGCTCGTCGGGCAGGTCGAGCTCGGTCGTGGTCCCGTCGGGCCGGGTCAGGGTGCTGCCCCGCAGCACCGAGGAGGCCGGGGCCGAGGTCGTCTCGACCGCCTCGGTGGCCGACCGGGACGGGCCGGCGGGATCGGGGGCGTCGGTGCGGTCGATCGTGCCGCCCAGCAGCAGGACCGAGGGCACCGCGACGGCGACAGCCGCTGCCGCGGCGCCGGCCGCCAGGGCGTGGCGGCGGCGTCGGATGCCGCGGGCGCGGCCCTGCACGTCGGAGAGCGTGAAGGGCGTGTCGTGCAGGCCGGAGACCTCGCGCTCCAGTGCGGCCCCGATCTCGGTGCCCTGGCTGTTCTCGTTCATCGTTCCTCCTCCCGGGGGTGCAGGTGTGCCGGTGTGCGTTCGCGGAGCAGGGCCATCGCCCGGCTCGACTGGGACTTCACGGTGCCCTTCGAGACCCCGAGGGTCTCGGCGGTCTCCGCCTCGCTGAGCTGCTCGTAGTAGCGCAGCACCACGACCGCGCGGGCCTTGGGCGGCAGCGAGCGAACGACGTCCCACAGGGCGGCGGAGCCCCCGTCGTCGTAGGTGTCGTGGTGGGCGGCCGTCTCGGGGAGCCGCTCGGTGGCCTGCTCACGTCGGTGCCAGGGCCGCCGCCAGGCCGACGTCGTCTCGTTGACGAGGATCCGGCGCACGTAGGCGTCGACGGCGCCGCGGTCGCGGACCTTGTCCCACGACAGGTAGAGCTTGGCCAGCGCGGTCTGCAGCACGTCCTCGGCCTGGTGCCGGTCGCCGCAGACCAGGTACGCCGTGCGCAGCAGTGCCGCCTGGCGCGCGGCGAGGTACTCGGTGAACTCGGCGTCGCGCCGCTCGCTCCTGCCGCGGACCGGCGTGCGGTCGGTCTCCACGGCGCTCACCTTCTCGGCCTGCCGGGCCGGTGCTCGTGCCTGCATCGTCTCCTCCTCGGTCCCACACCCACCAGACGCAGCACCGGTGCGGAAGGTTGGAACCGCCTCCCCGGGGGTGCCCTCGCCCTCCTGGATGGGGTTGCATGGTCCGGTAGCCATCCGGACCGATCGAGGAGATCGCACATGCAGCAGGTGAAGGCCGTCGTCGCGCGCGCCAAGGGCGCGCCCGTCGAGGTGACCACGATCAACGTCCCGGACCCCGGCCCGGGGGAGGCAGTGGTGCAGGTGCAGACGTGCGGTGTGTGCCACACCGACCTGCACTACCGCGAGGGCGGGATCAACGACGAGTTCCCGTTCCTGCTGGGCCACGAGGCCGCGGGGGTCGTGGAGTCGGTCGGTGAGGGTGTCACCAGCGTGGCGCCCGGCGACTTCGTGGTGCTCAACTGGCGGGCGGTGTGCGGTGACTGCCGCGCCTGCAACCGCGGCGAGCCGCAGTACTGCTTCAACACCCACAACGCGACCCAGAAGATGACGCTGGCCGAGGGTGACGACGCCGGCACCGAGCTGTCGCCGGCGCTGGGCATCGGCGCCTTCGCCGAGAAGACCCTCGTCGCCGCCGGCCAGTGCACCAAGGTCGACCCCGAGGCGCGTCCCGCCGCGGTGGGCCTGCTCGGCTGCGGCGTGATGGCCGGCATCGGTGCGTCCATCAACACCGGCCAGACCACGCGGGGCCGCTCGGCCGCCGTGATCGGCTGCGGCGGTGTCGGCGTCGCAGCGGTCGCCGGTGCCGCGCTGTCGGGCGCCAGCCCCGTCATCGCCGTCGACATCGACCCCAAGAAGCTCGAGAAGGCCCGCGAGCTCGGCGCCACCCACACGGTGGACTCCTCGCAGGTCGACCCGGTCGAGGAGATCAAGCGGATCTGCGCCGAGACCTACCCGGGCGCCGAGGGTGCCGACGTGGTGGTCGAGGCCGTGGGTCGCCCCGAGACCTGGAAGCAGGCGTTCTACGCCCGCGACCTGGCCGGCACCGTGGTGCTGGTCGGGGTGCCGACGCCGGACATGAAGGTGCCCGACCTGCCGCTCATCGACGTCTTCGGGCGCGGCGGGGCGCTGAAGTCGAGCTGGTACGGCGACTGCCTGCCCAGCCGCGACTTCCCGATGCTCGTCGACCTCTACACCTCCGGGCGCCTCGACCTCGACGCGTTCGTCACCGAGGAGATCGGCATCGACGACGTGGAGGCCGCGTTCGACAAGATGCACCACGGCGACGTGCTGCGATCGGTGGTGGTGCTCTGATGACCGCCCGCGTGGACCACGCCGTCGTCTCGGGGACCTTCTCGCTCGACGGGGAGACCCACGAGGTCGACAACAACGTCTGGGTGGTCGGCGACGACACCGAGTGCGTCGTCATCGACGCGCCGCACGACGTCGACGCGATCATGGAGCTGGTCGGTGACCGGGCGGTGCGCGCCATCCTGCTCACCCACGCCCACGACGACCACTGCCGCGTCGCCCCCGAGCTGCGCGAGCGGGTCGTGGCACCGATCATGCTGCACCCCGACGAGCGGCCGCTGTGGGAGCTCACCCACACCGACCACCTCTGGGACGTCGACCTCGGCGACGGGTTCGAGATCCTCGTCGGTGGCACCCGCCTGCAGGCCATCCACACCCCCGGCCACGCCCCGGGAGCGGTCTGCTTCCACGCGCCCTCGCTGGGCGTCGTCTTCACCGGCGACACGCTCTTCCAGGGCGGCCCCGGTGCGACCGGACGCTCGTACAGCGACGAGGACGTCATCAAGACGTCGATCCGCGAGCGGCTCTTCGCGCTGCCCGAGGAGACCGTGGTGCACACCGGCCACGGCCCCGACACCACCATCGGTGCGGAGAAGGCGGCGCTCGGCACCTCCTGACCCATGGCGCTCGGGCAGTCCCTGACGTTCCACACACCTCGACGGCGTGTCGCGGTGAGGAACGTCAGGGACTGTCCGCGTCCTGGGGGCGCGGGTGGGGTCAGAGGGGGCGGACCAGCAGGGCGGTGCCGGCCCCGGCCACCCGGGTCAGCACGATCGTGGCCTCGGCGTCGCCGGAGAGGGCCAGGCGCTTGCGCAGCTCCTCGGGCACCACGTCGACGCCGCGCTTCTTGATGGTCAGCCGGCCCACGCCACGCTCGCGCAGGGCGGCGCGCAGCGCCTTCTCGCGGTAGGGCAGCTCCTCGAGCACCTCGTAGCCGCGGGCGAACGGGGTGGGGGTGGCCGTGTCGTCCGCGTCGGTGGTGACGTAGGCGATGTGCTCGTCGACCAGCCCGCCGTCGCAGGCCGCGGCCACGGCGGTCACCAGGCCGGCCCGGATCACCGCCGCGTCGGGCTCGTAGAGGAAGCGGCCCACCGGTCGTACGCCGGCGCCCGGGTCGTCCTCGTCGGTGAGGGTGGCCAGCCCGCCGTCGCCGATGACGGTGGCGCGCCGGCGGGTCGTGGCCAGGCGGCCCGACCACAGGGCGGCCTCCTTGACCTCGCCGTGGTCGCTGACCCACTCGGCCTCGACGCCCTCGGGCACCAGGTCGTGGGGGATGCCCGGCGCGACCTTGACGCAGGAGTCGCGGGCCAGCAGGGACTCGACGAACGACCACGGGGGAGTCCAGTCGTCGACGTCGAAGCTGCGACCGCGCGCCGAGCGGCGCGCGGGGTCGGCGTACGCGACGTCGAAGGGGGAGGTGTCGATCGTGGTCGCGTCGACGACGCTGACGACGCCGTCGAGGTCGAGCGCCGCGAGGTTGGCGCCGGCGACAGCGACCCGCACCGGGTCGAGGTCGACCCC
This sequence comes from Nocardioides salarius, assembly GCF_016907435.1. Lineage (NCBI taxonomy): Bacteria > Bacillati > Actinomycetota > Actinomycetes > Propionibacteriales > Nocardioidaceae > Nocardioides > Nocardioides salarius. Next base: position 3,109,406 of record NZ_JAFBBZ010000001.1, read on the forward strand.
GACGCTGACGATGCCGGTCTCGGCCGCGGCGAGCAGGTCGCCGCCGATGCCGCAGCCGAGGTCGACCAGGCTCAGGGCGTCGAAGGCCCGCAGCCGCGCCGCGCGGTGGCGGGCGACGGCCAGGCGGGTGGCCTGCTCGAGCCCGTCGGGGGTGAAGTAGAGCCGCGCGGCCAGGTCGCCGAACTTGGCGACCGCCCGACGCCGCAGCCCGGCCTGGGTCAGCGCGGCGGCCGCGTGCTCGGCGTCGGCGTGGCGGCGCAGGGCCGTCTGGGCGCGTAGCGGGTCGCCCGGGTCGAGCTCCTCGGCGCGGGCCAGGAGCGCCTGGCCGTCGTCGGTGAGCAGCCACCGGAAGGCGTCGAGGTCCATCGGGCGATCCTGTCACCGCCCTCCCGCTCTGGCACTCCTCGAGGGGGAGTGCTAGTTTTTGGACTGGCACTCTCCCCGTGAGTGTGCCAGCGCTCACCAGGTCGGCGCGACCCCCGCGACGGCGTGCCAGGGCCTGCGAGCACCCCTTTACGTTTTCCACCAGCCAACGTGTGCAAGAAAGTGGAGGTCGATCCAACGTGTCGATCAACATCAAGCCCCTCGAGGACCGCATCGTCGTGAAGACGCTCGAGGCGGAGCAGACCACCGCCTCGGGTCTCGTCATCCCCGACACGGCCAAGGAGAAGCCCCAGGAGGGCGAGGTCGTGGCCGTGGGCCCGGGCCGCTTCAACGAGGACGGCGACGAGCGCGTCCCGATGGACATCTCCGTGGGCGACAAGGTCATCTACAGCAAGTACGGCGGCACCGAGGTCAAGTACGGCGGCGAGGAGCTGCTGATCCTCTCGGCGCGCGACGTCCTCGCGATCGTCAACTGATCCACCGGCCCGGGCGTCATGCCGACCGGTCGCCCTGCGACCCGCGTCGCATGGCGCCCGGGCCCGTTTCATCTCCCACACCACTGACCTAGGAGCATCCACATGCCCAAGATCCTGGAGTTCGACGAGAACGCCCGCCGCGCGCTCGAGCGCGGCGTCGACGCCCTCGCCAACGCCGTCAAGGTGACCCTCGGCCCCAAGGGCCGCTACGTCGTCCTCGACAAGAAGTGGGGCGCCCCCACGATCACCAACGACGGCGTGACCGTCGCGCGGGAGATCGAGCTGGACGACCCCTTCGAGAACCTCGGTGCCCAGCTCACCAAGGAGGTCGCCACCAAGACCAACGACATCGCCGGCGACGGCACCACCACCGCGACGGTGCTGGCTCAGGCGATGGTCCACGAGGGCCTGCGCGCCGTGGCCGCGGGTGCGAACCCGATGGGTCTCAAGCGCGGCATGGACGCGGCGGCCAAGGCCGTCGGCGACGCGCTGCTCGAGGCGGCCCGCGAGGTCGACTCGGTGGAGGACATGGCCTCGGTGGCCACCATCTCCAGCCGCGACAAGGTCATCGGCGACCTGCTCTCGCAGGCCTTCGACAAGGTCGGCAAGGACGGTGTCATCACCGTCGAGGAGTCCAGCTCGATGGGCACCGAGCTCGACTTCACCGAGGGCATGCAGTTCGACAAGGGCTACCTGTCGCAGTACTTCGTGACCGACCCGGAGCGCATGGAGGCCGTCCTCGACGACCCCTACATCCTCCTGCACCAGGGCAAGATCTCGGCGATCGCCGACCTGCTGCCGCTGCTGGAGAAGGTCATCGCCGCCGGCAAGCCGCTCTTCATCCTCGCCGAGGACGTCGAGGGCGAGGCGCTCTCGACCCTGGTGGTCAACAAGATCCGCGGCACGTTCAACGCCGTCGCGGTCAAGAGCCCGGCCTTCGGTGACCGCCGCAAGGCGATGATGCAGGACATCGCGACCCTGACCGGCGGTCAGGTCATCGCCCCCGAGGTCGGCCTCAAGCTCGACCAGGTCGGTCTCGAGGTGCTGGGCCAGGCCCGTCGCGTCGTGATCACCAAGGACAACACGACCATCGTCGACGGTGCCGGCGACGCCACCGCCGTCGAGGGCCGCGTCAACCAGATCAAGGCCGAGATCGAGAACACCGACTCCGACTGGGACCGCGAGAAGCTCCAGGAGCGCCTCGCCAAGCTCGCCGGCGGTGTCTGCGTGATCAAGGTCGGCGCCGCCACCGAGGTGGAGCTGAAGGAGAAGAAGCACCGCATCGAGGACGCCGTCTCCGCGACGCGCGCCGCGATCGAGGAGGGCATCGTCCCCGGTGGTGGCTCCGCGCTGATCCACGCCGTCTCGGTGCTCGAGAAGGACCTCGGCCTCGAGGGCGACGAGGCGGTCGGCGTGCGCATCGTGCGCAAGTCGGCCGACGAGCCGCTGCGCTGGATCGCCGAGAACGGTGGCGTCAACGGCTACGTCGTGACCACCAAGGTCCGCGAGATGGGCGTCGGCAACGGCTACAACGCCGCCACCGAGGAGTACGGCGACCTGGTCGCCCAGGGCGTCCTGGACCCGGTCAAGGTCACCCGCTCCGCGCTGGTCAACGCCACCTCGATCGCCGGCATGCTGCTGACGACCGAGACGCTGATCGTCGACAAGCCCGAGGACGAGGACGAGTCCGCCGCCGGCGGCCACGGCCACGGCCACGGTCACTGATCAGGCACTGATCACGCACTGATCCACCCCGCGGCGCAGCACGCGCCGCACCGCACGACGGCCCGTCCGGGGAGACCCGGGCGGGCCGTCGTCGTCCCGGTGACCGCCCAGGACGTCATACGGGCAGGACGTCCGCTCGTGCCAGACGTATGACGTCCCGCGGCGCCGGGGCTCAGCCGTGGCAGCGGGGCTGCGGGGCCGGCCGCTCGGCGTCGCGGCGCAGGTAGACCCGGTGGTCCCCGCACGCACCGCCCACCTCGACGTAGTGCTCCTCGAGGACCTCGCGCAGCGCGGCACCCGCCTCCGGCGTCCAGGCGCCGAGGTGGACCCACTCGACGAACCACGTCGGTCGCCGCGGTGAGGCCAGCAGCTCCTGCAGCCGCTCCAGGTCGGGGTCGAGGGTGCGCATCGGCAGGCTCCACAGGTAGCGGTAGGGCGAGTCCATCCCGCTGGCCAGCTGCAGGTCGGCGCGCCCGCCGAAGACGGTGAGGGTGTCGCCCGGCTCGGCAGAGGCGGCCAGGGCCGCGCCGGTGTCGGCCTCGTCGAGCTCCTGCAGGCCGAGCAGCTGCACCGCGCCCCACACCACCAGCGAGACCGCGCTCGAGACCGCCGTCGCGGCGACGACCGCCCGCATCGCCACGCCGCGCTTCGAGCGCCGCCGCACCAGCAGGGCCGCGGCCAGCGCCGTCGAGGGCACCAGCACCAGCAGGTAGTCGCGCCAGTAGGAGCCGCTGGCCACCAGCGCCGCGGTGTCGGCGCCCAGCATCGCCAGCACCGCCCAGGTCACGGGTGCGTCGCGGCCGACCTCGTCGCGCACGTGCACCAGCAGGCCGCCGATGACCGCGACCATCCCGGCACCGGCCGCCACGACCACCAGCAGCGCGGCCCGCTCGGTGGGTGCCGAGGCGGGTTGCGCGGCCAGCACCGCCGAGGCGTCGGTGCGGAAGCCCCACACGGCGTACCCCAGCGCCTCGAGCCGTACGCCGGCAGCCACCGCCCAGCCGAGCGTGGCCAGCACCGGCACCGTGGCCCCCGCGAGCGCCGCGCCGGCGAGGGCCGCGCCCCGGCGCAGCGTCACCTCGCGCCCGAGAGCCGCGACCAGGAGCAGCACCCCGCCGAAGACCAGTCCACCCACGAGGCTCTGCTTGAGACCCAGCGCGGTCGCCGACACCGTGCCGGCGGCACCGGCCAGCAGCAGCGCGCGCCGACCCCCGGCCCGCCGCAGCGCCAGCAGCGCGAGCAGGCAGCCGCCCATCACCAGCGGCAGGCCCAGCAGCTCGCCCTTGGTGGCGACCACGTCGATGAGCGGGGTCACGCACAGCGCCGCCACCAGCACCGCGGTCCACCGTGCCGCCGACGGCCCGGCCACCAGCCGGGCGGTCACCGCGGCCAGCAGCACCAGCGCCGTCACGGCCACCGCCCCCAGCACCCGCACCGTGAGCGGCCCGGCGAGCCAGTCCGCGGCGCCGTAGGTGGCCACCAGCGACGGCGGCCGGTCGACGAAGTAGGGCCCGTAGACGCTGTCGGCGCTCGGCGCCCACGCGCGTGCCACGAGCGTGAAGCCCGCCTCGTCGGGGCGCACCGGCCGGAACAGCCCGACCAGCCGCAGCCCACCCGCCACCAGGGCGACCAGCAGCACGAAGCGGCGCTCCCGGCCCATCGCCCACCTCCGCTCGACGGCTCGTCACCGCACGACCCACGACCGAAACGTCGCCGCAACGTCGGTGGGCCAACGTAGTCCACAGCCCGCCGTCGGAGCGGGCCCACGGAGGAGGAACCCATGCTGTGGAAGGTGCGGGCCAGCTCGCCGGACCGCCCGGGAGGTCTCGCCGCGCTCGCGCAGCGCTGCGCCGAGGCGGGCGCCGACATCCGGGCCATGCAGGTCTTCCCCGGCGTCGACGAGGTCACCGACGAGGTGGTCGTCGACGTGCCGGGCGACTGGGGCGAGGCCGACGTGGCGGTGCTGGTGGAGTCCGCCGGCTGGCGGCACGTCTTCTCCACCCCGTGCACCGGCGCGGCGCTGACCGACCAGCCCACCCGCTACGTCGAGGCCGCCCGGCAGGTGCTGGCCTCGCCCGAGAGCTTCCCCGAGGTGGTGGCCGCGCTCTTCGACACCGAGCCCGACCAGGGCCCGGGGGGCGACCTGCTGGAGATGACGGTCGGCGACGTGCTCGTGCAGGTACGCCGCGCCACCCCCTTCACCGACACCGAGCGGGCGCGCGGCGTCGCCGTCGCCGAGCTGGTGACCGACGTGCTGCGGCGCGGACGGCCCGACCCGGCGATGGCCGCCCCGGTCGCCGGTCGCCGCCTCGGCGACGGTGCGCGGCCGTCGTACGTCGTGGAGGGCCGGGTGGTCTCGGCGGTGGTCGCCGACGTGGTCGTGGGCCGCGCGAGCCTCGGGCTGCCCGGCGAGCCGGCGAGCCAGGAGCTCGAGGACGGCTGCCTGCCGCTGGTGCTGCGGGTCGACCCGGCCTGGCGACGCCGCGGCGTGGGGACCCGGCTGCTGGTCGCCGCGTCGCGCCTGGCGCTGAGCCTCGGCGCCCGCGAGGTCGCGCTGAGCACCACCGCCGACAACCGCGCGGTGCTGCCGCTGGTGCTGGCGGCCGGCATGCACGGACGCATCCGGCTGGCCTCCGACCAGCTGACCGTGCGGGTGCCGGTGCAGGGCCTGCGGCCGCTGGAGGTCGGCTCGGCACCGGTGTGACGCGAGACGCGCCCTCCGCCAGCGCCGGGCACCGCCGTCGCCCGTACGATGAACGGGTGGAGATCCCGGAGAAGTTCGCCGCCCTCGGCCTCACCTACGACGACGTGCTGCTGCTGCCCGGTCACTCCGACCTGGCGCCGGCCGACATCGACACGACCTCGCGCCTGACCCGCGAGATCTCGCTGAAGGTGCCGCTGGTCAGCGCAGCGATGGACACCGTGACCGAGTCGCGGATGGCGATCGCGATGGCCCGCGAGGGCGGGATGGGCGTGCTGCACCGCAACCTCTCGATCGAGGACCAGGCCTACCAGGTCGACCTGGTCAAGCGGACCCAGACGGGCATCATCTCCAACCCCGTGGTCATCGGTCCCGACGCGACCCTCGAGGAGCTCGACCGGCTCTGCGGCGAGTACCGCGTCTCGGGCCTCCCGGTCGTCGACGCCGACCAGCGGCTGCTGGGCATCATCACCAACCGCGACCTGCGCTTCACCCCGGTCGCGGAGTGGTCGACGCTCAAGGTCGAGGAGGTGATGACCCCGATGCCGCTGATCACCGGCCCGGTCGGCATCTCCCGCGACGAGGCCACCGCCCTGCTGCGCAAGCACAAGCGCGAGCGGCTGCCGCTGGTCGACGACCAGGGCCGCCTGGCCGGCCTGATCACCGTCAAGGACTTCGTCAAGAGCGAGCAGTTCCCCCACGCGTCGTACGACGCCCACGGCCGGCTGCTCGTCGGTGCCGCGATCGGCTACTTCGGCGACGCCTGGCAGCGCGCCACCACCCTGGTCGAGGCGGGCGTCGACGTGCTGGTCGCCGACACCGCCCACGGCAACGTGCGGCTGCTGCTCGACATGGTCGCCCGGCTCAAGAGCGACCCGGCCACCCGCCACGTGCAGGTCATCGGCGGCAACGTCGCGACCCGCGAGGGCGCCCAGGCCTTCGTCGACGCCGGCGCCGACGCGGTCAAGGTCGGGGTGGGCCCCGGCTCGATCTGCACCACCCGCGTCGTCACCGGCGTGGGCGTGCCCCAGGTCAGCGCGGTCTACGAGGCGTCGCTGGCCACCCGGCCGGCCGGCGTGCCGCTGATCGCCGACGGCGGCATGAAGTACTCCGGCGAGATCGCGAAGGCGATCGTCGCGGGCGCCGACGCGGTGATGCTCGGCTCGCTGCTGGCCGGCTGCGAGGAGTCGCCGGGCGAGCTGGTCTTCGTCAACGGCAAGCAGTACAAGTCCTACCGGGGCATGGGCTCGCTCGGCGCGATGTCGAGCCGCGGCAAGAAGTCCTACTCCAAGGACCGCTACTTCCAGGCCGAGGTCACCAGCGACGACCAGATCGTGCCCGAGGGCATCGAGGGGCAGGTCGCCTACCGCGGCCCGCTCTCCGCGGTCTCCCACCAGCTCACCGGCGGGCTGACCCAGTCGATGTTCTACGTCGGCGCGCGCACCGTGCCCGAGCTGCAGGAGAAGGGCCGGTTCGTGCGGATCACCTCGGCCTCGCTCAACGAGAGCCACCCGCACGGCGTGCAGATGACCGTCGAGGCGCCCAACTACACCGGGCGCTGATCGCGGGGGAGGAGTCGGGCATGGGAGCCGGGCACGACCACGGGGCGGGGGCGAACCGCGCCCGGCTGGGCACCGCCCTGGCGCTGACCGGCGTGGTCGTCGTCGCCCAGGCGGTCGGTGCGGTCGTCACCGGCAGCCTGGCGCTGCTGGTCGACACCGCCCACATGCTCACCGACACCGTCGGGCTGGGCATGGCCCTGGTGGCCAGCGTGCTGATGACCCGGCCGGCCACCGACCGGCACACCTGGGGGCTGCGGCGCGCCGAGGTGATCGCCGCCCTGGCCCAGGCCACGCTGCTGCTGGCGGTGGGCGGCTTCGCGCTCGTCGAGGGCGTACGCCGCCTGGTCACCCCCGCCGACGTGCCGTCGACGTCGCTGCTGGTCTTCGGCGTGGTCGGCCTGGTGGCCAACCTCGTCGCGCTGGCGGTGCTGACCGGGGGCCGCCGCTCGAACCTCAACATGCGCGCGGCCTACCTCGAGGTCGCCAACGACGCGCTGGGCTCGGTGGCGGTGATCGTGAGCGCGGTGCTGATCGCCGCGTTCGGGTGGGTGCGCGCCGACAGCGTCGCGGGCCTGCTGATCGCGCTGCTGATCCTGCCGCGCACCCTGCTGCTGCTGCGCGACAGCACCCGGGTGCTGCTCGAGTCGGTGCCGCCGGGGCTCGACCTGGCCGACGTGCGCCGCCACATCCTCGAGGTGCGCCACGTAGTCGACGTGCACGACCTGCACGTCACCCGGGTCTCCTCCGACCTCCCGGTGCTGACCGCCCACGTGACCATGCAGCGGGCCTGCTTCGAGTCGGGACACTCGGGCGAGGTGCTGCGCGAGCTGCAGGAGTGCGTGGCCGAGCACTTCGACGTCGCCATCGAGCACTCCACCTTCCAGATCGAGCCCGAGGGCCACGCCGGCACCGAGCACGCCCACCACTGAGCCGGCGGCGCGGGCCAGCGGTTAGCCTGGCCCCGTGAGCGAGATCGAGATCGGCCGCGCCAAGCGGGCCCGCCGGGCCTACTCCTTCGACGACGTCGCGATCGTGCCCTCCCGGCGCACGCGCGACCCGGAGGAGGTCAGCACGCACTGGCAGATCGACGCCTACCGCTTCGACCTGCCGGTGATGGCCGCGCCCATGGACTCGGTGATGTCGCCGAGCACCGCGATCGCCTTCGGCCGCCACGGTGGCCTGGGCGTGCTCAACCTCGAGGGCCTGTGGACCCGCTACGAGGACCCCGAGCCGCTGCTCGAGGAGGTCGCCGGGCTGACCGGCACCGAGGCGACGCGCCGGATGCAGGAGATCTACCTCGAGCCGGTCAAGGCCGAGCTGATCACCCAGCGCCTGCGCGAGGTCCGCGAGTCCGGCGTGACCGTCGCCGGGTCGCTCTCGCCGCAGCGCACCAAGGAGTTCGCCAAGACCGTCGTCGACGCCGGGGTCGACATGTTCGTCATCCGCGGCACCACCGTCTCGGCCGAGCACGTCTCCAGCCAGGCCGAGCCGCTGAACCTCAAGGAGTTCATCTACGAGCTCGACGTGCCCGTCATCGTCGGTGGCTGCGCGACCCACCAGGCCGCCCTGCACCTGATGCGCACCGGCGCCGCCGGCGTCCTCGTCGGCTTCGGCGGCGGCGCGGCCCACACCACCCGCACCGTGCTGGGCGTCGCGGTGCCGATGGCCTCCGCGGTCGCCGACGTCGCGGCCGCGCGCCGCGACTACCTCGACGAGTCGGGCGGGCGCTACGTGCACGTCATCGCCGACGGCTCGATCGGCCGGTCCGGCGACATCGCCAAGGCGATCGCCTGCGGGGCCGACGCCGTGATGGTCGGCTCGCCCTTCGCCCGCGCCAGCGACGCCCCGGGGCGCGGCTTCCACTGGGGCACCGAGGCGCACCACGCCGAGCTGCCCCGCGGCCAGCGGGTGCAGTTCGAGACCGTCGGCACCTTCGAGGAGATCCTCTTCGGCCCCTCCCGGGTCGCCGACGGCACCATGAACCTCATCGGCGCGCTGCGTCGGTCGATGGCCACCACCGGCTACACCGACTGCAAGGAGTTCCAGCGCGTCGAGGTCGTCGTCGAGTAGGCCTGTGTGGTGAGCACACCGTGAGCACACCGTGAGCATCGCGACCACCGCGCTGCGCGTCGCCGCCGGCCAGGCGGCGGCCGTGCCGGGCGACCTCGACGCCAACCTGCGCACCACCGCGCGCCTGGCCGCGCTGGCCGGCGACCAGGGGGTGCGGGTGCTGGTGCTGCCCGAGGCGTTCCTGACCGGCTACGACGCCGCCGTCTTCGCCGGCAGCCTGCCCGGGCCCGCCGACCTCACCGGCCCCCGGCTCGACCCGGTGCGCGAGCAGGTGCTGCGCACCGGTGTGACGGTGGTCGTCGGCACCGCGCTCGACCGCGGCTCCCGGCGCACCCTGTCGACCCTCGTGGTGCGGCCCGACGGGGCGGCCGGCGACGGGGTCGCTGCCCACCTGCCCTACGACAAGCAGCACGTCGACCAGCCCGAGCGGGAGTGGTTCGAGGCCGGCGACCACGGCGCCTCCATCGTCGTCGACGGCGTCGAGCTGGGCCTGTCCACCTGCTACGACGGCTGCTTCCCCGAGCACGCCCGGGCCGCCAGCGACGCCGGCGCGCTCGGCTACCTGTGCTCGGCGGCGTACTTCCCCGGCGGCGCCCACCGCCGCGACCTCTACTACGCCGCCCGCGCGCTCGACAACGGGTTCTACGTCGTCCTCTCCGGGCTCACCGGCAGCTGCGGGGCCAGCTCCTTCATCGGCGGCTCGGCCGTCTACGACCCCGAGGGCCACCCGCTGGCCCGGCTCGGCGAGGAGGAGGGCCTGGCCATCGCCGAGATCCAGCCCGAGCAGGTGACCGCGACCCGCGAGCGGCACCGGATGCACCACGAGCACCGCGACGACCTGGGGGACCGCGTGCGGGTCTGACGCCCACCGGCGGCCAGGGGCTAGAGTGAGCAGGCTCTGTGACCTTCACCACTCTCGGGAGGCGTCCGTGACCCGCTTGATCCCCGCCCTGACCAGCGCGCTCGCGCTGGGCCTGCTCACCGCCGGCGCCTCGCTGCCGAGCACCGCCGCCCCGGCCGTCGCCGGCGCTGCGACCGCTCCGGCGGTCCGCGCCGACCGGCCCGACCGGGCCACCGACGTGGCCCGCCCGGCGCTGCGCACCGGCCTGACCGACCACAGCTTCTACTTCGTGATGGCCGACCGGTTCGCCAACGGCGAGAGCACCAACGACACCGGCGGCATCGAGGGCGGTCGTCTCGAGCACGGCTTCGACCCCACCGCCAAGGGCTTCTTCAACGGCGGCGACCTGGTCGGCCTGCGCGAGCAGCTCGACTACATCGAGGGCCTGGGCACCGACGCCATCTGGCTGACCCCGGTCTTCGAGAACAAGGCCGTCCAGCTCGAGGACGGACCCTCCGCGGGCTACCACGGCTACTGGATCACCGACTTCACGCGCATCGACCCCCACCTGGGCACCAACGCCGACCTGGCCGACCTGGTCGACGCCGCCCACGAGCGGGGCATGAAGGTCTTCTTCGACATCATCACCAACCACACCGCCGACGTCATCGGCTACGAGCAGGGTGCGCGCACGGCGTACGTGCCCAAGGACGTCGAGCCCTACCGCACCGCCGACGGCGAGCCCTTCGACGACCGCGACCACGCCGGCGGCGACGACTTCCCCGAGCTCGACGCCCAGACCTCGTTCCCCTACACCCCGGTGCACGAGGAGGGCGAGGAGGACCTCAAGGTCCCGGCCTGGCTCAACGACCCGACGCTCTACCACAACCGCGGCAACACCACCTTCACCGGCGAGGACAGCCAGTACGGCGACTTCTTCGGCCTCGACGACCTCTTCACCGAGCACCCCACCGTGCGGGAGGGGATGATCGACATCTACCGCACCTGGGTCGACGAGCTCGGCATCGACGGGTTCCGCATCGACACGATGAAGCACGTCGACGACCCGTTCTGGCAGTCGTTCGGGCCCGGCCTGCTCGACTACGCCCGCAGCCACGGCAAGCCCGACTTCTTCATGTTCGGCGAGGTCGCGCTCGACGGCGCCGACGCCGCCGCCAAGGCCTTCACCTCCGGCTACACGACCCGCGCCGGCATGCAGTCGGTGCTCGACTTCCCCTTCCAGTGGGCCGCGCGCGACTTCGCCTCGCGCGGCACCAGCGCCGCCGACCTGGCCCGGTTCTTCGTCGACGACGACTTCTACACCGACGCCGACTCCAACGCCTACGCGCTGCCCACCTTCCTCGGCAACCACGACATGGGCCGCTTCGGGCACTTCGTCGGCGCCGACAACCCCGGGGCCGACGAGGCCGAGCTGCTGCGCCGCGACCGCCTGGGCCACGAGCTGATGTTCTTCTCGCGCGGCAACCCGGTCGTCTACTACGGCGACGAGCAGGGCTTCACCGGCACCGGCGGCGACCAGCTGGCCCGCCAGACGATGTTCGCCAGCCAGGTGCCGGAGTACGCCGACGACACCCAGCTCGGCACCGACGCGAAGACCCCGGCCACCGACAGCCTCGACCCGACGCACCCGCTCTACCGCCGCATCGCCCGCCTCGACCGGCTCACCGAGCGCCACCCGACGCTGCGCGACGGCGCCCACCAGGTGCGGCTGGGCCAGGACGGGCCCGGCGTCGCCGCCTTCTCGCGCCTCGACCGCGACCAGCAGCGCGAGTACGTCGTGCTGCTCAACAACGCGAGCACCGCACGCTCGGCGAAGGTCTCCACCTGGGTCCGCAAGGGCGCCTTCCGCAAGGTCTACGGCCCGGGGGAGCAGCGGGTGCGCACCAACGGCTCCGGCGCGGTGCGCGTGCGGGTGCCCGCCCTGTCCACGGTGGTGTACGCCGCCACCGAGCGGCTGGCGGCCTCGCGCCGGGCCCCGGCGATCACGCTGCGCACCCCGCGGCCCAGCGCCGTCGATCGCGGCCGGATGCTGGTGGGCGCACGGGTGGCCGGCCGCTCCTTCGCCGAGGTGACCTTCCAGGCCCGGGTCGGTGGCGGCGCCTGGCAGAGCATCGGCACCGACGACTCGGCGCCCTACCGGGTCTTCCACGACACCAGCGCGCTGGCGACCGGCACCCCGGTGCACTACCGCGCCGCCGTCCTCGACAACGCCGGCCACGCCCGGCTGGCGAAGGCGCGCGGCACCCAGGTCGCCGCCCCGGCCATCACGCTGAGCACCTCCGGCTCCGACGGCACGGTCAGCAGCATCGACCCGGTCACCGTCAGCGCCGAGGTCCAGCCCGAGCGGCCCACCCAGTCGGTGCGCTTCGAGCGCCGGGTCGGGCCCGACGGGGCCTGGGAGGTGCTCGGCACCGACACGTCCTCGCCGGCCTACCGGGCCACCGACGACATCGAGGGGCTCGAGCTCGGCACCGAGGTCACCTACCGCGCGGTCCTGCTCGAGCCGGGCGCCGAGCCGGTGACCAGCGACGAGGTCACGGTGCGCACCGCCGCCCCGCAGCCGGCCCGCGACAGCGTCACGCTCGCCGGCAGCCTGCAGGACGAGCTCGGCTGCCCGGCCGACTGGCAGCCCGACTGCGCGGCCACCCACCTGGCCTTCGACGCGACCGACGGCCGCTGGCACGCGACCTTCACGCTGCCCGAGGGCAGCTACGAGTGGAAGGTCGCCGTCGACGACTCGTGGGACGAGAACTACGGCGCCGGCGGGGCCGCCGGGGGAGACAACCTGGTGCTGGACGTGCCGGCCGGCGGTGCGGCGTACACCTTCACCTGGGACCAGGTCACCCACGTGCCCTCGGTGTCACCTGCGCAGTAGCCGGCTCCCTCTGGGAGGATGCCGCGCGTGAGCGAGGACGTGCCCGATGTCGTGGTCATCCACACCGACGGGGCGTGCGTGCCCAACCCGGGGCCCGGCGGGTGGGGCGCCCTGCTGCGCCAGGGCTCCCACGAGCTCGAGCTCTGCGGGGGCGAGGCCGGCTCCACGACCAACAACCGGATGGAGCTGACGGCGCCGATCATGGCGTTGACGGCCCTCAAGCGACCGGTGCGCGTCGAGCTCTACACCGACAGCACCTACGTGCGCTCGGGGATCACCACCTGGGTGGCGGGCTGGATGCGCAACGGCTGGCGCACCTCGGCCAAGCAGCCGGTCAAGAACGTCGACCTGTGGCAGCAGCTGCACGCGGCCTGCGAGCGCCACGACGTGCACTGGCACTGGGTCAAGGGCCACGCCGGCGACGAGGGCAACGAGCGGGCCGACCGGCTGGCGGCGCGCGGGCTGGCCGAGGCGGTCGCGGGCGCGCGTTGAACCGCCCCCGGTGAGCTCGTCACCGGGGGCGGTCCATTGCCCTGGAGGCCGTTGGGCGGGGGCCTAGGCCACCAGCTGCACGAGCAACCCCGCGCTGATGGTCGCGCCGGTCACCAGGCACGTCACGACGAGCAAGCCCGACGCGACGTCGTCCTCCACGCACCGTGCCAGGTGCGCGCGGGCGGTGTGGAACCGGTGCATCAGCGCAGCTTGACGGTGCGTCCCTTGGCGGTGTCGGAGTAGACGCCCGAGGGGTCTGCGGTGGTGAAGTGGAAGTCCGTCACCCGCGCCTTGCCCTCCGACCACTTGTAGCCACCGGTGGGGCGGCGGACCGGGAGGTAGAACTTCTCCTCCTCGCCGGTGCACTCGAAGGCGGAGAGCGAGGCCACCCGGGCCGTCGCCGTCTGCGTCCCGCCGGTGGTGACCTGGGTCAAGGTGGCGGTGAGCTCGGCGCTCGTGGTGTCCTCCGAGCAGGTCACCCAGACGGCCACGTAGGCGATCTTGCCCGACGACGAGATCGAGCCCTTCTTGTTGATCTGGATGATGGTGCTGTCGGCCTGTGCCGGCAAGGCCGACAGGGTCAGGCCGGCCATGGTGGTCGCTGCTGCGAGCAGCTGTACGGACTTGCGCATCGTTGTCTCCCGAAGTGATGTGAATGGTCGTGTGGCCCCCTGGCGACCACGAGCAGGACGCTAGGCCGATGCCCGGACGGCTGCGTCGCCCAAATCGGGGAACCGCGGCGGGGTCGGCGGGCCGTTGACAAACGAGAACACGTTCCACCACGCTGACGCGTGTCAACTCGTGCATGACCCACGTCACACCGGGGGAGTCCCGTGAGCCAGCCTGTCGCACCCGATGCCGACCTGACCCTGCAGCGGTCCAGCCGCGACGCGAGCGACTCCGCCGCCAGGCTGGCGCGGTGGCTGGCCGCCCGGCTGCCCGCCGGTGCCGACCCCGGCGTGGCCCTCGGCTCCGGGGTCGACGCCAACGGGATGAGCTCCGAGACGGTCGTCCTCGACGTCACCTGGACCGAGGGCGGTCAGCGCCGCACGCGGGGGTACGTCGCCCGCGTCGCGCCCACCCCGCAGGACGTGCCGGTCTTCCCCGCCTACGACCTGGCGGGCCAGCACGAGGCGATGCGCCTGGTCGCCGAGCTCACCGACGTGCCGGTCCCGGCCGTGCGCTGGATCGAGCCCACCGACGAGGTCCTCGGCAGCCCCTTCTTCCTCATGGACCGGGTCGAGGGCCGGGTGCCGCCCGACGTGCTGCCCTACCCCTTCGGCGACAACTGGCTCTTCGACGCCTCCGCCGACGAGCAGCGCCGGCTGCAGGACCGCACGGTCGAGGTGGTCGCGGCCCTGCACGCCGTGCCCGACGCCGCGTCGCGGTTCGACTTCCTCGATCCCGGCCCCGGCCCCGGCCCCGGCCCCGGCCCCGGCCCCGGCCCCGGCCCCGGCCCCGGCCCCGGCCCCGGCCCCGGCACTGGCACCGACACCGACACCCTGCGGGCCGTCCTGGCCCGCACCCGTGCCTGGTACGAGTTCGCGAAGGCCGACGTCGGGCCCTCGCCCACCGCGGAGCGCGCGCTGGCCTGGCTCGAGACCCACGAGCCCGCGACGACCACCGGCACGGTGCTGTGCTGGGGCGACGCCCGCATCGGCAACATCCTCTACGACGGCTTCGAGCCCGCCGGCGTGCTGGACTGGGAGATGGCCACGCTCGGCCCGCGCGAGCTCGACCTCAGCTGGCTGGTCACCGCCCACCAGGTCTTCCAGTCGATCGTGGAGGTGCTCGGCCTGCCGGGCATGCCGGGCTTCCTGCGAGAGGACGACGTCCTGGCGACGTACGAGCGCGCCAGCGGCGTCCGGCTGGGGGACCTCGACTGGTACCACGTCCACAGCGGCCTGCAGTGGTGCATCGTCTTCATGCGCACCGGCTTCCGGCAGCTGCACTTCGGCGAGATCGCCGAGCCCGACGACATCGAGTCGTTGATGCACAACCTGCCCCTGCTGCTCGACACGCTGGAGAGGGTGGGTGCCTGAGATGGTCGGACCGCTGGACGAGTTCGCGCTGCACCAGGCCCCGCTGCCCGTGGGGTGGGCCGCCACCAGCGACCGCAACTTCTACGACCGCAGCTACTTCAACGCCCACGACCGCAGCGGCGAGCGCCTGCTGATCATGGGGCTGGGCTACTACCCCAACCTCGGCACCAAGGACGCGTTCGTGCTGTGGCGCCGCGGCGACGTCCAGACCGCGCTGCACCTCGGGGACCCCGTCGACGACGACCGCCTCGACATGCACGTCGGTCCCTTCCGCATCGAGGTGCCCGAGCCGCTGCGCCGCCTGCGGGTGGTGCTCGAGGAGACCGAGGGGCTGGCGCTCGACCTGCACTGGACGGGCTCCTTCGACGCCGTGCAGGAGCAGCCCCACGTGATGCGCTCGGGCAGCCGCGTCACCCTCGACGCGCAGCGCTTCGCCCAGGTGGGCTCGTGGGAGGGCACGATGCTCGTCGACGGCGAGGAGATCACCGTCTCTCCCGACACCTGGCTCGGCACCCGCGACCGGTCGTGGGGCATCCGCCCCGTGGGCGAGCCCGAGCCGGCGGGGCGGCCGGCCGACCCGCCCTTCGACGGGATGTGGTGGACCTACGTGCCGATGCGCTTCGACGACTTCTCGATCGTGCTGCTGATGCAGGAGACGCCCGAGGGGCACCGCACCTTCAACGACTGCAGCCGGATCTTCGCCGACGGACGCATCGAGCAGCTCGGCTGGCCGCTGGTGCAGGTGCGCTACGCGTCGGGCACTCGCACCGCCACCGGCGCCACGATCCGCTGCACCCGCCCCGACGGGGTCGAGGTGCTGCTCGAGGTCGAAACCAGGCTGCCCACCCCGCTGCACCTCGGCGGCGGGTACGGCGGCGACAGCGACTGGAGCCACGGGCTCTGGAAGGGAGCGGGCTTCGTCGAGCGGCTCAGCTACGACGTCACCACCCCCGAGAACGCCGGCAGGGCCATGTTCGGCGTCGTCGACTACGTCGGGCGCAGCACCTGCCACGAGGAGGGCCGCACCAGCGAGGGCTGGGGCCTCTTCGAGCACGGCGCGATCGGGCGCCACGACCGCAGCGGCTTCGCCGACTGGTTCGACCTCGCGCCCTGAGCGGCGCCCACCCACCGCCCCACACCCCACCCCACCCCGCGCCACCAGTCCAGCAGTCCAGCAGCCCAGGAGCCCCGGATGACCCAGACCCAGGACCACCGACCGATCGGCGTCGACGCGCTCGACCGCGACTCCTTCTACATCGACGGGCGGTGGACCCGACCCGCCACGGGCGACGTCATCGAGGTCGTCTCGCCGCACACCGAGCAGGTCGTGGCGCGGGTGCCCGAGGGTCGTCCCGCCGACATCGACGCCGCCGTGGCGGCCGCGCGCCGGGCCTTCGACGAGGGGCCCTGGCCGCGCACGTCCCCGGCGGAGCGGATCGAGGTCGTCCAACGCCTCTCGGGCCTGTACGCCGCCCGGCTGGGCGACATGGCCGAGCTGATCACCATCGAGATGGGCTCGCCCACATCGTTCGCCAACCTGGCGCAGTCGCCGGCCCCCTGGATGCAGATCGAGGCGTTCATCGCGATCGCGCGCGACTTCGCGTGGGAGGCCGCCCGACCGGGCGTGCTCGGCTCCGACGTGCTGGTGCGCCACGAGCCGGTCGGGGTGGTGGCGGCGATCGCTCCGTGGAACGTCCCGCAGTTCACGCTGGTCTCCAAGGTGGTCCCGGCCCTGCTGGCGGGGTGCACGGTGGTCGCCAAGCCCGCCCCGGAGTCGCCGCTCGACGCCTACCTGCTGGCCGAGCTGCTGGACGAGGCGGGCGTACCGCCCGGCGTGGTGAACATCGTGGCCGGCGGCCGCGAGGCCGGCGCCCACCTCGTCGCCCACCCGGGCATCGACAAGGTGGCCTTCACCGGCTCCACCGCCGCCGGTCGCACCATCGGCGCGGTGTGCGGCGAGCAGCTCAAGCGCTGCTCCCTCGAGCTGGGCGGCAAGTCGGCGGCCATCGTGCTCGACGACGCCGACCTCGCCGTCACGATGGAGGGCCTGCGCTTCACCTCCTTCATGAACTCCGGGCAGGCCTGCGTGGCCCAGACCCGGGTGCTGGCCCCGCGCGGGCGCTACGCCGAGGTGGTCGACGCCCTGGCGCAGACCGCCGCATCGATGCCGGTCGGCGACCCGGCCGACCCCGCCACCGAGGTCGGCCCGATGGTGGCGCGCCGGCAGCAGGAGCGGGTGACGTCGTACATCGAGGTCGGCCGGGGCGAGGGGGCCCGCCTGGTCACCGGCGGCACGGGGATGCCCGAGGGCCTCGACCGCGGCTGGTACGTGCGCCCGACGGTCTTCGCCGACGTCGACAACCGGATGCGCATCGCCCAGGAGGAGATCTTCGGGCCCGTCGTCTCGGTGATCGCCTACGACGGCGTCGAGGAGGCGGTGCGGATCGCCAACGACTCCGACTACGGCCTCGCGGGGACCGTGTGGACCGCCGACCTGGCGGCCGGGATCGACGTGGCCCGCCAGGTGCGCACCGGCACCTACGGGGTCAACACCTACACGATGGACTTCGCCGCGCCCTTCGGCGGCTTCAAGGCCTCCGGGGTGGGCCGCGAGTTCGGGCCCGAGGGGATGGCGCAGTACACCGAGGTCAAGTCCATCTACACCCCGCCGCCGGCGGGCTAGCCTGTGCGGGGAGGGTCCGGTCCCTCCCCGCGGGCGGGGCCCGGACGTCTGGACACCTGGTCGAGACCGGTGCGACCGGCAACCCCAGGGAGCATGGCCCACTCGGGCCAGGTCGACCCCAGGGACGGTCCCGAGTCGTCGATGCGGCGCATGCGCGGGCCGAGAGTGGGACCCACATCGACGCGGCGGGGAGGGGTTTTCGCCGCATGAGGGGGAGGACTCCACCATGCGCCTGAAGCGCACACGAAATCTGGCCACCACCGTGGCCGTGACCACGACCCTGGGCCTCGCGGGCCTGCCACTGCTCCTCGCGCCCGCCTCGGCCGCACCGGCGCCCCGGCTCGAGCTGAGCATCACCGCCGACAAGACCACGGCCGCCGGCGGCGACAGCGTGGTCTACACGCTCTCGGTCAAGAACACCGGCGGCTCGGTGGCCACCGCTCCCGTCATCACCCACACCGTCCCCCACGGCCTCACGCTCACCAGCGCGCCGGGGTGCAGCGCCACGGGCGCCACGCTCACCTGCACCCTCGGCGACCTGGCCGCCGGCGCGACGGCCGCGCCGCGCACCGTCACCGCCACCGTCGACGCCTTCACCGCCCCGGCGCCCAGCGACTCCGGGCACCGGCTGGTCTACGTGAAGGAGGAGAAGTTCGTCGAGCTGCCCGCCGGCAAGGCGACGACCGCCTCGCTGGCCTGCCCGGCCGGGCACGTCGTCACCGACGGCAGCCTGCAGCTCGACAGCGTGCACGCCTCGAGCGCCACCGACGTCTTCACCACCGAGAGCTACGCCGCCACCGTCGACGGTCGCTCGGGCTGGGTGGCGAGCGTCGTCAACGACGGGGCCCGCGCCACCGGCAAGCTGCGGGTGAGCTGCCTGGCCACGCAGACCACCGGCTCCAGCCACACCCACGCACTGGTCGGCGGAGTCACGCGCACGACCGGCACCGCGACGGGCGCCGACGGCGACGGCGTCATCGCCGCGACCAGCGGTTCCTGCGCCAGCGGACAGGTCGCGATCGCGCCCTCGTTCGAGTTCACCGCCGGGTCGGGCCTGATGATCTCCTCGGCACCCCAGGGCGCCGGGTGGTCCTTCACCGCCGAGGAGCTCGAGGAGGACAGCAGGTTGAAGGTCTCGGTCGCGTGCCTCGACCTGGCCACGGCTCCCGCCCACGGGCACAGCGCGCAGCTGGGCCTGCGCTCGGTCGACCCCGTCGCCCGGATGATCGAGGACGGCGCCTCCGGCTCCGTCGAGACCAGCTGCGGGCCGTCGGCGTACGCCGTGGCCGGTGGCTTCAGCGCCACCGAGCCCGGCCTGCTCCAGGTCGGCTTCGACCCGCGCTACGAGACCCGGTCGCACCAGTTCTTCAACGACAGCGGCGACAAGGCCCGGGCCGAGGTCAGCGCGGTGTGCCTGGAGTCCTCGCTGGGCGGCGAGCGCGGCAGCAAGCAGATCACCAGCACCGCGGTCGTGACCTCCGGCACCAGGTCGGCCAGCGGCTCGACCACCATCACCGCCATCGCCGGCGGCGAGCCGGCCACGCCGAGCATCAGTGCCGCCGGTGCCCAGCACAACGCGGCGGGCAGCAAGATCAAGGTCACCGTCTCGTGCGGGGCGGCCCCCTGCACCCTGACCGGCAAGGCGATCTCGCTGGGCTCCGAGTCGGGCGGCATCGCCAAGGGCAAGCAGATCGGCTACGGCAAGATCAAGCTGGTAGCGGGTCAGACCAAGGTGCTCAAGCTCGGTGTGAAGAGCAGCTTCCGCACGCAGGTCAAGAGCAGCGGCTTCAAGAAGTTCACCCTCACCCTGCGTGGTGGCGGCGTCGACGAGAAGATCGACCTCGCCATCTGAGCAGCCTCTGGGCGAGTGCTCCGGCGTCATCGAGCGCCCCGGGACCTGTGGTCCCGGGGCGCTTGACACTTTCTTTTGCTGTGTAAAAGAGCACACTCGCTACCAATCGGTAGTGAGCGAGACCGCGGTCACATACCCTCGGTACATGAACGCCCAGCAGCCCGACCGGCCCGGTGCCCCGTCGCTCGACGGGCCGCACGACCCCGAGCACGACCCGACCGCGTCGTACGCCCTCGAGCCGGAGTACGTCGCCTCGCTGACCCGGCGCGTGCGCAGCAGCACCGGGCGCACCGCCGAGGTGCGCACCCCGATCAACGGGGCGCCGCTGGCGCACGTGCCGCAGTCGGGCGAGCAGGACGTGCAGGGGGCCTTCACCCGGGCGCGGCGCGCCCAGGCGGCGTGGTCGCGCACCAGCCTCGAGCACCGCTCGGCCATCATGATGCGGCTGCACGACCTGGTGATCGACCGCCAGGAGGAGATCCTCGACCTCATCGTCTGGGAGTCGGGCAAGGCTCGTCAGCACGCCTTCGACGAGCCGATCCACATCGCGCTCACCGCGCGCTACTACGCCCGCACCGCGCACCAGCACCTCGACCCCCGGCGTCGCCTCGGCGTGGTGCCCGGCCTGACCCGGGTCGAGGTCAACCGCGTGCCCAAGGGCGTCGTGGGCATCATCTCGCCCTGGAACTACCCCTTCACGATGGCACTGTGCGACGGGCTGCCCGCGCTGATGGCCGGCAACGCCGTGGTGGCCAAGCCCGACGCCCAGACCATGCTCTCAGCGCTGCTGGGTGCGCAGCTGCTCGAGGAGGCCGGCTTCCCGAAGGACCTGTGGCAGGTCGTGGCCGGCCCCGGCTCCGACGTCGGCCCCCAGGTGATCGGCCAGGCCGACTACATCTGCTTCACCGGCTCCACCGCCACCGGCCGCCGGGTCGCTGCCGGCTGCGCCGAGCGGCTGATCGGCTGCTCCCTCGAGCTGGGTGGCAAGAACCCGATGCTGGTGCTGCGCGACGCCGACGTCGAGAAGGCCGCCGAGGGCGCGGTGCGTGCCTCGTTCTCCAACGCCGGCCAGCTCTGCGTCTCCGCCGAGCGGCTCTTCGTCGCCGACCAGGTCTACGACCGCTTCGTCGAGCGCTTCGTGGCACGCACCCAGGCGATGACCCTGGGCGCGAGCCTCCAGTGGGGCAACGACATGGGCTCGCTGGTCAGCCAGGCGCAGCTCGACACCGTGACCAGCCAGGTCGAGGACGCCGTCGCCAAGGGCGCGCGGGTGCTCACCGGCGGGCGCGCCCGGCCCGACCTGGGCCCCTACGTCTTCGAGCCGACCATCCTCGAGGGCGTCACACCCGAGATGACCTGCTTCGGCCAGGAGACCTTCGGGCCCGTGGTCTCGCTCTACCGCTTCCACGACGAGGCCGACGCGGTGGCGCGGGCCAACGCGGGGGAGTACGGCCTCAACGGCTCGGTCTACAGCCGTGACGGCGTCCGGGCCCGGGCGATCGCGCGCGAGATCGCCTGCGGCACCGTCAACGTCAACGAGGCCTTCGCGGCCACCTTCGCCTCCATCGACTCGCCGATGGGCGGGATGCGCCAGTCGGGGATGGGGCGGCGCCAGGGGAGCGAGGGCATCCACCGCTACACCGAGACCCAGTCGGTCGCCACGCAGCGGCTGATCCGCATCGCCCCGATGCTGGGCATGTCCGACGAGACCTACGCACGGGTGATGACCGCCCAGCTGCGTGTGATGAAGAAGCTGGGAAGGCCCTGACATGAGCGAGCACGACTACGACGTCCTGGTGATCGGCTCCGGGTTCGGCGGCTCGGTGAGTGCGCTGAGGCTGACCGAGAAGGGCTACCGCGTGGGCGTGGTCGAGGCGGGCGCCCGCTTCGAGGACGACGACTTCGCCTCGGGCACCTTCGACCTCACCCGCTACCTGTGGGCGCCCGCCCTGGGCTGCTACGGCATCCAGCGCATCGACGCGGTCCGCGACACGATGATCGTGGCCGGGGCGGGCGTCGGCGGCGGCTCGCTGGTCTACGCCAACACGCTCTACGAGCCGCTGCCGGCCTTCTACAACGACCCGCAGTGGAGCCACATCACCGACTGGAAGTCCGAGCTGGCGCCCTACTACGACCAGGCCAAGCGGATGCTCGGCGTGGTCGAGAACCCGGTGCGCACCCCGGCCGACGACGTGATGGAGAAGGTCGCCGGCGACATGGGCGTGGCCGACTCCTTCCACCCCACCCCGGTGGGCGTCTTCTTCGGCGGCCCGGGCCAGCAGCCCGGCGAGCAGGCCGAGGACCCCTTCTTCGGCGGCGCGGGCCCCGCGCGCAACGCCTGCCTCAACTGCGGCGAGTGCATGTCGGGCTGCCGGCACAACGCCAAGAACACCCTGGTCAAGAACTACCTCTACCTCGCCGAGAAGCAGGGCGCGCGGGTCATGCCGCTGAGCACCGTGACCCGCATCCGCCCCCGCGAGGGCGGCGGGTACGACGTGACCATCAAGTACACCAAGGCCAAGCGCGCCACCGCGCGCACCACCCGCACCCTCACCGCCGAGCACGTGGTGATGGCCGCGGCCTCCCTCGGCACCCAGAAGCTGCTGCACCGGATGAAGGACGAGGGCCACCTGCCGCGCGTCTCCGACCGGCTCGGCTACCTCTCGCGCACCAACTCCGAGTCGATCCTGGGCGCCATCGCACCCAAGTCGGACACCACCGACTACTCCTACGGCGTCGCGATCACGTCGAGCTTCCACCCCGACGCCGACACCCACGTCGAGCCGGTGCGCTACGGCAAGGGCTTCAACGCGATGGCGATGATGCAGACCGTGCTCACCGACGGCGACGGCGACGGGCCGCGCTGGCGCGCGTGGTTGAAGGAGATGTGGACCCAGCGCCGCGAGATCGCCAACCTCTACGACCTCAAGCACTGGTCGGAGCGGACCGTGATCGCGCTGGTGATGCAGAGCCTCGACAACTCGATCACCACCTACGGCAAGCGCAACAGGCTCACCGGGCACTGGCGGATGACCTCGCGCCAGGGCCACGGCGCGCCCAACCCGACGTGGATCCCGGCGGCCAACGACGCGGTGCGCCGCATCGCCGGGGTGCTGGGCGGCACGGCCGGCGGCAACATCGGCGAGCCCTTCAACATGCCGCTGACCGCCCACTTCATCGGTGGCTGCGCGATCGGCGACTCGCCCGAGAGCGGCGTGATCGACCCCTACCAGCGCGTCTACGGCCACCCCGGCCTGCACGTGATGGACGGCGCCGCGATCACCGCCAACCTGGGGGTCAACCCGTCGCTGACGATCACCGCGCAGGCCGAGCGCGCGATGGCCCTGTGGCCCAACAAGGGCGAGGCCGACCGGCGTCCCGGGCTGGGCGCCGACTACCGCCGCGTCGACCCCGTCGCGCCGCTGCACCCGGTGGTCCCGGAGGGCGCTCCCGGCGCCCTGCGGCTGCCCATCGTGGGAGTCAGCTGAGGCTGGATGTCTAGCCCACGAAAAAAAGGTGCGGGAAAGCCCGTCACCCACGTAACCCCCTGAGATCGACCTCGTTGTGAAGGTCAGACCCGGCAGTCATGCTCCCTCCCAAAGGTCGGGTCGTTTGTCCAAGCTGCTGTCCAACAGAGGCGTGGACGATCAGGGCCCGGCCATCCTCCCTCCCCGGCCGGGCCCTGGTGCTATTTCTGGGCGCTGCAGGAGTCCCCGGCCGGCCGGGGACTCCCGCGCTTGTCAGGGGTTGCACCGCCCATCAAGCGCAGGAGAACCCTGACAAGTCCGGGGCAGGTGGCGACCCGAGGCCCCGGCCGGTACGCCGATAGGCTGGCCCCATGAGCGACGTGACCCCCGGCATCCCCGACCACGACCTCGTGCTGGTCGTCGACTTCGGGGCGCAGTACGCGCAGCTGATCGCCCGACGGGTGCGCGAGGCACGGGTCTACTCCGAGATCGTGCCGCACCACCTGCCGGTCGAGGAGATGCTGGCCCGCAAGCCGAAGGCGATCATCCTCTCCGGCGGCCCGAGCTCGGTCTACGCCGAGGGCGCGCCGGGCATCGACCCCACGATCTTCACGTCGGGCACCCCGGTCTTCGGCATGTGCTACGGCTTCCAGCTGATGGCGGCCGGCCTGGGCGGCACCGTGGCGCGCACCGGCTCGCGCGAGTACGGCCGGACCCCGGTCACCGTCGGCGAGGCGGGCACCCTGCTGGCCGACGTGCCGTCGTCGCACACCGTGTGGATGTCGCACGGCGACGCGGTCACCGCGGCCCCCGAGGGCTTCTCGGTGCTCGCTGAGACCACCAAGACCCCGGTCGCGGCGTTCGAGCAGGTCGACCGTGGCCTGGCCGGCGTGCAGTGGCACCCCGAGGTGCTGCACACCGAGCATGGCCAGCAGGTCCTCGAGCACTTCCTCGTCGACATCGCCGGCTGCCGCCAGACCTGGACGATGGTCAACATCGTCGAGGAGCAGATCGAGTCGATCCGTGCCCAGATCGGCGAGCGCGGCCAGGCGATCTGCGGCCTGTCCGGCGGCGTCGACTCGGCCGTGGCCGCCGCCATCGTGCAGCGCGCCATCGGCGACCGGCTCACCTGCGTGTACGTCGACCACGGGCTGATGCGCTCGGGAGAGACCGAGCAGGTCGAGCGGGACTTCGTGGCCGCCACCGGGGTCGACCTGCGCGTCGTCGACGCCGAGAAGCAGTTCCTCGACGCCCTCGCCGGGGTCTCGGACCCCGAGGAGAAGCGCAAGATCATCGGCCGCGAGTTCATCCGCACCTTCGAGGCCGCCGAGGCCGAGGTGCTGGCCGACAAGATGCCCGACGCCGTGACCGGCGAGGGCGGCGACAAGGTCGCGTTCCTGGTGCAGGGCACCCTCTACCCCGACGTGGTGGAGTCGGGCGGCGGCGCCGGCACCTCCAACATCAAGAGCCACCACAACGTGGGCGGCCTGCCCGAGGACCTCGAGTTCGAGCTCGTCGAGCCGCTGCGCACGCTCTTCAAGGACGAGGTGCGCCTGGTCGGCGAGCAGCTGGGCCTGCCCGCCGAGATCGTGCACCGCCAGCCGTTCCCGGGCCCCGGCCTGGGCATCCGGATCATCGGCGAGGTCACCCGCGAGCGGCTCGACATCCTGCGCCAGGCCGACGCGATCGTGCGCGAGGAGATGACCCGCGCCGGGCTCGACCGCGACATCTGGCAGATGCCGGTGGTGCTGCTGGCCGACGTCCGCTCGGTCGGCGTGCAGGGCGACGGCCGCACCTACGGCCACCCCATCGTGCTGCGCCCGGTCACCTCGGAGGACGCGATGACCGCCGACTGGGCCCGACTGCCCTACGAGGTCCTCGAGACCGTCTCGACCCGCATCACCAACGAGGTCGAGGAGGTCAACCGGGTCACGGTCGACATCACCAGCAAGCCCCCGGGCACCATCGAGTGGGAGTGAGCGGGGCGGGCCTCAGCGGTTCTTGATGTCCTTCTTCGTACGCCGCCGCAGCTGGATGATGCGCAGGCTGCCGGCGGTCGCGGTGAGCAGGATGCCGGCCGCGGTGGCGATGAGCATCGCCACCGCCACGGGGGTCTCGCCCTCGAAGGAGAGGAACCGCACGGTCGTGGTGTCGGTGTTCTGGGCGATGAAGATGATCAGCAGCACCAGGAGCACGCCCAGCCCGACCACGGCTGCGTAGAGGCCGCTGGTGCGCGAGCCGCGCAGCGGGTCGTCGCCGGCCTTCCTGCCGGTAGGCCCGGTGGTCGGCTCGGTCGTCGGCTCGGTGCTGGGCTGGGTCGGCTCGTCACCCGGGGTGGGCTGCGTGGTGCTCATGTGGCTCACCGTAGTCCGCCCGCGGCCCGGGGTGGGCCACCCCGGTGGTCCGGGGCCGTTCCTCCCGCGCCCTGGGTAAAAAGACGTGAGGGCGGTCACGAATCCCAGGTTTTACTGGTGAGGGCTCCCGCGACGTTGTACATTCTTCAACAGAACCGCCGGAGACCCGAGACTCCGGCGGTTCTTTCAATTTCTCCTCCCGCGCCGCCCGGCGCAGGCGGGACTCAGTCCATCAGGACGACCTCGACCTCGAAGCCCTCCGAGCTCTCGACGTAGAGCGCGGTGTGCTGCTCGCCGCCGGCGTGCGGGTAGCGGTCGGCGTACATCTCGTGCCACCCGTGAGCGGTCGACTCCGCCCGGATCCGGTCGAGCAGGGCGCGCGAGTCGGTGCACAGCGCGAGGTGGTTGATCCCCGCCCGCATCCGGTCGTACGCCGCGTCGTGCTGGTCGGGGGAGTGCTCGACGAAGAGGTAGGTGCCGTCGGGGTGGCACCACGACGTGCCCGGGAGGTCGATCTCCCAGCCCAGCTCGCCGAGGAGCCAGCCCCACTCGTCGACGGCGCGCTCGAGGTCGCCGACCCACAGGTCGAGGTGGTGCAGGGCCCGGGACGGCTGCTCGCTCATGCCCGGGACCCTATGCCCACCCGCGGTCGTGCGTCAGGCGTCGGCCGGGTCGTCGGGGACGACGTGCACCGCGGCCTCCTCGGCCGAGGCGGCCGCGCCGTCGATGCCGACGTCGTCGCCGACCAGGTCCTTCTCCAGGTCCTCGCCGAGGCCCTCGTCGGGGTCCACGAGGCGCCCGGCGCGCTCGTCGCCGACCTCGCCGGCGACCTGCTCGCGATCGGCCTCGGCCTCCGCTTCGGCGTACGGGTCGGGCTCGGGGACCTCCTGGGCCACCCGCTGGTCGAGCGACTCGCCGCTCGCCTCCTCGTAGGGCGTGTTGCCGAAGCCCTGACCGGGGGAGTACTTCTCGGGCGGCGAGTAGCCGCGGTCGAGCTGGTCCTCCACGTCGCCGTCGGCGAGGGTGTCCTCGCCGGTCAGCTGGTCGCTCTCCTCGACGGAGTAGTCGCCGTAGGTGTCGTCCTGTTCGTTCGGTCCGGTGCTCATGGCTCCACCGTAGCCACGCGGCGCGGCCGGTCGTCCCACCCGTTCGGCGCCGCGGCGGCTCACTGCCCGTCGAGCAGCAGCCGCCGCACCGGCAGCGCCTCCGTGTGCTGCTCGCGCACCCAGCGCACCAGCTCCTCGCGCACGTGGCAGCGCAGGTCGTAGAGCGTGGGAGCGTCGTACGACGTGACCAGGACGCGCACCCGCACCCAGCCGCCCACGGCGTCGGTGACCTGCACGTGCGAGACGCGGCCGTCCCACATCTCGCCGGCGCGTTCCATCACCGAGGGCAGGTGCTCGCGCAGCGCGTCGACCCCGGTGCGCCAGTCGAGGTCGAGCTCGACCGAGCCCATCAGCTCGGAGTTCTTGCGCGTCCAGTTCTGGAAGGGCGTGGTGGTGAAGTACGTCGAGGGCAGGATCATCCGGCGCTCGTCCCAGATCCGCACCACGACGTAGCTCAGGGTGATCTCCTCGATGGTGCCCCACTCTCCCTCGACGATGACGGCGTCGTCGACCTTCACGGCGTCGTTGAAGGCCAGCTGCATGCCCGCGAAGACGTTGGCGAGCATCGACTGCGCCGCGAGGGCCGCGACGACCGAGATCAGGCCGGCCGAGGCGAGCACGCTGGCCCCGATGGTGCGCACGGCGGGGAAGGAGAAGAGGATCGCGCCGATGGTCACGATGGTCACCAGCGCGATCGTGAGCCGGCGCACCAGCAGCACCTGGGTGCGCACCCGTCGGGCCAGCCGGTTGTCCCGCACGTCGGTGCGGGTGCGGCCCAGCGTCAGGTCCTCGACGAAGAGCAGCACGGCGGTCAGCAGCCACCCGCCCGCGCCGATCGCCAGGACGCGCAGGGCCAGGGCCGCGGCGTCCCACCAGGTCGCCCAGTCGGAGGACGGGTCTGGGCGGACCCCGGCGACCCAGCCGCTCAGTGCGAGCAGCACGACCAGGGCCCGGAACGGCCGCCGCGCCGAGTGCGCCAGGCGCGAGGCGGGCGGCCAGCGGCGGGCCAGGAGGCGCACGACCAGGTGCGTGAGCACGACGACGGCCAGGGCCCCCGCGAGCGCGGAACCGGCGGCGAGCAGGGCGTTGGTCCAGGTGACGGCCATGCGCCCCATCGTGCAACGCCCGTGCCGGGGCCGCTCAGGCCCCTCGGGGTGACCCGGGGGCCGTGACGGCCCCCCCGCCGACCAGCTCGGTGCGGTCCGCGGCGAGCAGCGCGGCGCCGAGCAGGCTCGCTCGCTCGCCCAGTTCGCTGGCCAGCACGGGGGTCTGTGCGACGGCGCTGAGCGCGTGGCGGCGCAGGCCGAGCCGGGCCGACTCGAGCAGCAGCTCGCCGGCACGGGCCATGTCGCCACCCACCACGACCACGTCGGGGTTGATCAGGTTGACGACGCTGGCGAGGCCCCATCCCAGGTGCAGCCCGGAGTCCTCGAAGACTCGACGAGCAGCGACGGAGCCCGACGTGGCGGCCTCGATGATGTCGTCGAGCGTGGCCTCGGGCAGCTGCGCGGCCATGAGGGCCTGCACGGTCTCGACCGAGGTGTACGCCTCGAGGCAGCCACGGCTGCCGCACCGGCAGACGGGCCCCTGCTCGTCGAGCGTCAGGTGCCCGATCTCGCCGGCGGTGCCCCGCGCGCCGCGGAAGACCTGCCCGTCGATGATGATGCCGGCGCCGGCGCCGGAGGAGATCTTGATGAAGACCGAGCTGCGGTGGCCGCGCGCCACGCCGCGGCGGTGCTCGGCCAGGGCGCCCAGGTTGGCGTCGTTCTCGATGGACACCGGCACGCCGAGGTGCTGCTCGGCGGCTCGGCGGGCGTCGACGCCCTCCCACCCCGGGAAGATCTCCGAGGAGCTGATGGTGTCGTCGGTGACGGGGGCGGGCAGCCCGAGCCCCACGTGGTGCAGGCTCCCGGGCAGCCGTCCCTCCGGGTGGGGCAGGCCCAGCTCGTCGGCCAGCTCCAGCGCCATCCGGCGCGCCTGGTCGAGTGCGCTGGCGTGGTCGAGCCCGGCGGCCATCTTGCGGCGGGTCTCGCCGAGCGGGCGGCCCATGGTGTCGGCCAGGGTGACGGCGACGTGGCTGTGGCCGAAGTCGATGCCCAGCACGTGGCCGGCGCCGGGACCGATCCGCACCGACGACCCGCGGCGCCCGCTGCCGGGGTCGGACTCCAGGAGTCCTGCTGCGCCGAGGTCTCGCACGATGTTGGAGATCGTGGCCGGGGCGAGTCCCGTCGCCCTCGCCAGCTCGGCCTGGGTGAAGCTGTCGGCGTCGCGGTCCGGGCCCTCCTCGGGGTGCTCCAGGGGGCGTCCGCGCAGCACTGCGAGCACGCGGCGTTGGTTGGCGGTGCGCAGTGCTGCGGTGGACCCGGGGGCGGAGCTCATGGTGCGAACTGTGACGCACACCGCATCGTGCGGTCAAGGAGTTGTCGGCACGACGTGATGGCAATGACGGATTTCTGGAGGCGATCAGGCGATTTGCGTTCAGATCTTGACGACAAGAGTGTGACGCCTGACACTCGTCCCAGACCGTCGTGGCCGTCCGGCCCCATCAGCTCGAGGAGACTCCCGTGTTCACATCCCTGCCCCGCGTCGCGGCGCTCGCGACCGCCATCGTCATCGGTGGTGCCGGCCTGTCCGCCTGCGGCGCCAACGACGCCCAGACCTCCGGCTCCGACGACGGCTCCTCGAGCTCCGCCGGCGGCACGATCGCGCTCCTGCTGCCCGAGTCCAAGACGACGCGCTACGAGGCGTTCGACAAGCCGCTCTTCGAGGCGAAGGTCGCCGAGCTGTGCAGCGAGTGCGAGGTCGACTACTTCAACGCCGACCAGGACGAGCAGAAGCAGGCCCAGCAGCTGACCAGTGCCCTGACCGCCGGCGCCGACGTCGTGGTGCTCGACCCGGTCAACGGCGCGGGCGCGACCGGGATGGTCGCCGAGGCCCAGGGCCAGGACGTGCCGGTCATCGCCTACGACCGCTTCATCGACGGCGCCGACTACTACATGTCCTTCGACAACGAGACCGTCGGCCAGATGCAGGGCGAGGCGCTCATCGAGGCGATGGACGACCAGGGCAGCATCCTGATGCTCAACGGTGCGCCCAGCGACCCCAACGCCGCACAGTTCAAGGCGGGTGCCCACAGCGTCATCGACTCCAGCGGGGTGACGATCCTCGAGGAGTACGACAACCCCGACTGGAGCCCCGAGAACGCCCAGCAGTGGACCAGCGACCAGCTCAGCAAGTACAAGCCCGCCGAGATCAACGGCGTGTACGCCGCCAACGACGGCCAGGCGGGCGGTGTCGTGGCGGCCCTGACCGGCGCCGGCGTCTCGCGGGACTCGCTGCCCCCGATCACCGGCCAGGACGCGGAGATCGCTGCGATCCAGCGCATCCTCGCCGGTGAGCAGGCGCTGACCATCTACAAGCCGATCCCGATCGAGGCCGAGACCGCGGCCGAGGTGGCCGTCGAGCTGGCCACGGGCGAGGAGGTGGGTGAGACCACCGACACCGGGGTCACCCAGAGCGACTACAACGGCGTCACCTCCTACATCTTCGACCCGATCGCGGTGACCCAGGACAACGTCGCCGACACGGTCATCGCGGACGGCTTCTACGACGCCTCCGACATCTGCACCGGGGACTACGCGAAGGTCTGCCAGGAGGCTGGCATCTCCTGATGACCACCACGACGACGCGACCGGTGAGGGACACCCACGTCCTGTCCCTCACCGGCATCAACAAGCGGTTCGGTGCCGTCCAGGCTCTCACCGACGTCTCGCTGGAGGTGGCTGCCGGGGAGGTGGTGGCCCTGGTCGGCGACAACGGCGCCGGCAAGTCCACGCTGGTCAAGGTGATCGCCGGGGTCTACCAGCCCGACGGCGGGGACATCACCTTCGCCGGACGCAAGGTCACCGTGGGCGGTCCCAAGGACGCCCAGGCCCTCGGCATCGCGACCGTCTTCCAGGACCTGGCGCTGTGCGACAACCTCGACGTCGTGGCCAACCTGTTCCTGGGCCAGGAGCGGACCACCGGTCCGGTGCTCGACGAGATCGAGATGGAGAAGGAGTCGTGGCGGCTGCTGCGCACCCTGTCCGCCAAGATCCCCTCGGTGCGGATCCCCATCGCCGCCCTCTCGGGCGGTCAGCGCCAGACGGTCGCGATCGCGCGGTCCCTGGTCGGCAAGCCGCAGGTGGTGATGCTCGACGAGCCCACCGCCGCGCTGGGCGTCGCCCAGACCGCGGAGGTGCTCAACCTCGTCGAACGGCTGCGCGAGACGGGTCTCGGGGTCATCCTGATCAGCCACAACATGGCCGACGTCCAGGCGGTCGCCGACCGCATCGTCGTCCTGCGCCTGGGGCGGAACGCGGCGGAGTTCCGCACCGAGGACGTCTCGACCGAGGAGCTGGTGGCGGCGATCACCGGCGCCTCCGACAACGTCGTGACGGCCCGCGCCCAGCGCACCGGCGCGCAGACCCACGCGGAGGCCGGCGATGAGTGAGACCCTCGACAAGCGCACCGAAGACGCGACCGGGTCCGTCGTGGCGGCCGACGCGGCCGACGAACGGTTGATCCGGCACCAGGGGCTGCAGGGCTACCTGCACTCCACCTGGGCCCGCCTCAAGGGCGGCGAGCTCGGCATGCTGCCGGTCGTCTTCGGCCTGATCGTCATCTGCCTGGTGTTCCAGCTCAACGAGCCGACGTTCCTCTCGAGCCGCAACCTGGTCTCGATCACCCAGTTCGCCGCCCCCACCGGGGTGATCGCGCTCGGCATCGTGCTGGTGCTGCTGCTCGGCGAGATCGACCTGTCGGTCGGCTCGGTGTCGGGCTTCGCGGCGGCGACCATGGCGGTGCTCGTCGTCAACGAGGGCCTGTCGCTGGTCGTGGCGATGCTCGCGGGCGTCGGCGTCGGCCTGGCCATCGGGTGCCTCTACGCGTTCTTGTACGTCAAGGTCGGCGTGCCGAGCTTCGTGTTCTCGCTGGCCGGCCTGCTGGCCTTCCAGGGAGCGCTGCTCTACGTGCTCGGCGACCAGGGCACCATCGTGCTGCCGCAGGACTCCGGGTTGCGAGAGTTCGCCCGGGACCGCTTCCTGACCGATGCCCAGGCCTACGGGCTGGTCGCGCTCGTGGTGCTGGTCTACGTGGGCTCCAAGCTGCTCGACATCCGTCGGCGCAAGGCGGCCGGCCTGACCCCGGGCAGCCCGGTCGGCGTCGCGGTCAAGGCCGCGTTGCTCGGCCTCGGCCTGGGCTACCTGACCTACTACCTGGGCATCGACCGGGGGTGGAGCTACCTGCCGGTGCTCTTCGCCTTCCTGGTGGTCGTGATGGACTTCGCGCTGCGCCGCACCCGGTGGGGACGCCACGTCTTCGCCACCGGCGGCAACGAGGAGGCGGCACGCCGCTCGGGCATCAAGGTGACCCGGGTCTACGTCTCGGTCTTCGCCCTGACCTCGTCGTTCGCGGCACTGGGCGGCATCCTGCTGGCCGGACAGCTGACCTCCGTCTCGCAGAGCAGCGGCACCACCGACACCAACCTGACGGCCATCGCCGCAGCGGTCATCGGCGGGACCAGCCTCTTCGGCGGGCGCGGGTCGGCGTACTCGGCGCTGCTCGGCATCATCGTGCTGCAGTCGATCCAGAGCGGGTTGAACCTGATGAACGTCGACTCCTCGGTGCGCTTCATCGTCACCGGTGCGGTGCTGCTGCTCGCCGTCGCCATCGACTCGGTCTCGCGTCGAGCCCGCTCCTCGAGCGGGCGCGGTTAGCGCCCGACCAGTCACATTCGCACCATCGAGGCGTCAGTTCTGCACCCACCCGGGTGCGGCGCTGACGCCTCGGTGGTGCAGGACTGACTGGTGGGTGGTGCGAAGGTGACTGCTCGTCAGCGGGTCCCGTAGAGGGTGGTGCGCTCGTGGACGGGGCGGCCGATGCCGGCGCCCATCTCGCGCAGCTCCTCGACCGTCTTGGCCGAGCCGTGCTCGGAGCCGGCCATCCGGCTGATGGTCTCCTCCATCAGGGTGCCGCCCAGGTCGTTGGCGCCGGCGCGGAGCATGGCCTGGGTGCCCTCGACCCCGAGCTTGACCCACGAGGTCTGGATGTTGTCGATGCGCCCGTGCAGCAGGATGCGCGCCATCGCGTGCACCGCGAGGTTGTCGCGGTGGGTGGGACCGGGTCGCGCGACGCCGGCCAGGTAGATCGGCGAGGACGTGTGCACGAACGGCAGCGGCACGAACTCGGTGAACCCGCCGGCCCCGGCCTCGCGGGCCCGGTCCTGGATGCCGGCGAGCACCCGCAGGTGGCCCACCCAGTGCCGCGGGTGGTCGACGTGGCCGTACATCATCGTGCTGGTCGTCGGGAGCCCCACGCGGTGCGCGGTGGAGACGATCTCGACCCAGGTGCTGGTGGGCAGCTTGCCCTTCGTCAGCACCCAGCGCACCTCGTCGTCGAGGATCTCCGCGGCGGTGCCGGGCAGCGACCCGAGCCCCGCCTCGCGGGCCTTGATCAGGAAGTCCTCGATGGAGAGCCCGGTGCGGGCGGTGCCGTTGACGACCTCCATGGGGGAGAAGGCGTGCACGTGCATCTCGGGCACGCGCTTCTTGACCGCCGCCGCCAGGTCGAAGTACGCCGTCGCCGGCAGCTCGGGGTCGATGCCGCCCTGCATGCACACCTCGGTCGCGCCGAGGTCCCACGCCTCGGCCGCGCGGTCGGCGACCTCGTCGAGGGAGAGCGAGTAGGCGTCGGCGTCGCTCCTGCGCTGGGCGAACGCGCAGAAGCGGCACCCGACGTAGCAGACGTTGGTGAAGTTGATGTTGCGGTTGACGACGTAGGTGACGTCGTCGCCGACCACCTCGCGGCGCAGGTCGTCGGCGAGGCGGCACACCTCGTCGAGCAGCGCGCCCTCGGCGGTCATCAGCCTCAGCGCGTGCTCCTCGGAGAGCCCGCCCGGGTCGGCCTCGGCAGCGGCCAGCGCCTCGCGGCCCTCGGCGTGCAGCACCGCGGGTGCGCCCACCGGCGACGTGCTCGAGGAGGTCGAGGTGCCGGCGGCCGCGTCGCGCACCGAGTCCCAGTCGCCGTAGACCTCGCTGAAGTCGGAGCGCCGGTCGTCGGTGCGGCCCTCGGTGTCGACGGCCTCGTGCAGGTCGGTGCGGCCGCTGGACTCGAAGCCGCCGTCGGGCTCCTGCCAGGCCCGGCCCACCGGTCGTACGCCGTCGCGGGCCAGGCCGTCGGGGGCCGCGAGCGCCGCGACGTGGCCGGCCACCCGCGGGTCGAGCCACGGCGCACCGTCGTGGAGCGCGGCGCGGACGTACTCGGGCTGCAGGGTGAGCCGGGGCGCGAGCCGGAACCCGGCGGCGCCGCTGATCTCGCGCAGCCGCTCGACCGAGGGCCAGGGCCGCTCGGGGTTGACGTGGTCGGGGGTCAGCGGCGAGACGCCGCCCCAGTCGTCGACGCCGGCGGCGAGCAGCGCCTGGCACTCCTCGGCGTCGACGAGGTTGGGCGGCGCCTGCACCCGGGCGCGCGGCCCGAGGACCAGGCGGGTGACCGCCAGCGCGGCGCAGTACTCGTCGAGGTCGAGGTCGTCGCTGTGCCGCATCGCGGTGTCGGGCTTGGCCCGGAAGTTCTGCACGATGATCTCGTGCAGGGAGCCGTAGGCCTTCATCACCTTGCGCAGCGCGAAGATCGTCTCGGCGCGCTCGGTCAGCGTCTCGCCGATGCCGACCAGCAGGCCGGTGGTGAAGGGGATCGAGAGCCGCCCGGCGTCCTCGAGCACCCGCAGCCGCACGGCGGGGTCCTTGTCGGGGGAGCCGTAGTGGGCCTCGCCCCTGGTCTCGAAGAGCCGCCGCGAGGTGGTCTCGAGCATCATGCCCATCGACGGCGAGACCGGCTTGAGGCGGTTCATCTCCTCCCAGGTCATCACCCCGGGGTTGAGGTGCGGCAGCAGCCCGGTCTCCTCCAGCACCCGCACCGCCATCGCGCGCACGTAGGCCAGCGTGGAGTCGTAGCCCTGCTCGTCGAGCCACTCCTGGGCCTCGGGCCAGCGGTCCTCGGGGCGGTCGCCGAGGGTGAAGAGCGCCTCGAGGCAGCCGAGCTCGGCGCCCTGGCGGGCGATGTCGAGGATCTCGTCGGGGGACAGGTACGGCGCCCGGCCCTCGCGGGCCGCCTGCCCCGGGGTCTCGACGAAGGTGCAGTAGTGGCAGCGGTCGCGGCACAGCCGCGTGACCGGGATGAAGACCTTGGGCGAGTAGGTGACCACGCCGGGTCGGCCCGCGGCCACGAGCCCTGCGTCACGCACCTGCGCGGCCGCGGCGCACAGGCGGTCGAGGTCGGCGCCGGTCGCGGCCAGCAGCGCCTCGGCCTCGGCCACGTCGAGAGCCGCGCCGCGCTCGGCCCGGGCGAGCGCGCGGCGTACCTGCTGGGGCGTGGGCGCGGCGTTCATCACCTCAGATTAACGACGGCCGGGCCGCGTCGGCGGGGCGGGCCACCCGCCGGGACGGCTCAGCCCACGTGCTGCCCGCCCGAGGCCAGCGCCGAGGGCCACCAGGTGCGCTGGCCCACGAGGTAGCAGACCGCGGGCACCAGCAGCGAGCGCACCACCAGGGTGTCGAGCAGCACGCCGAAGGCGACGATGAAGGCGATCTGGGCCAGGAACAGGATCGGCACCACGCCCAGGGCCGCGAAGGTCGCGGCCAGCACCACGCCGGCCGAGGTGATCACGCCGCCGGTGACCGAGAGCCCGCGCAGGATGCCCGGCCGGGTGCCCAGGCGCAGCGACTCCTCGCGCACCCGCGTCATCAGGAAGATCGAGTAGTCGATGCCCAGCGCGACCAGGAAGACGAAGGCGATCAGCAGGGTCGAGGGGTCGCTGGCGGGGAAGCCGAAGACGTGCTCGAAGACCAGCGCGCTGACGCCCATGGTCGCGCCGAACGAGAGCACGTTGGCCACGATCAGCAGCCCGGCGGCGGCCAGCGAGCGCAGCAGCAGCGCCAGCACCACGAAGATCACCACCAGGATCGCGGGGATCACCACGGCGCGGTCGCGGCTGGTGGTCTCGCGGGTGTCGAGCAGGGTGGCGGTGGAGCCGCCGACCAGGATGTCGTCGTCGACCTCCGACAGGTCCGCGCGCAGGCGCTGGACCGTCTCGGTGGCGGCCTCGGTCTCGCTGCCGTCGGCCAGGTTGGCCAGCAGGATGGAGACCCCGTCGACGCTGCGCGGCTGCTGCGGGTCGTCCGCCTCGGGGATCGGCGCGATCGCCGGCTGCGGGCCCTCGCTCTGCTGCGAGACGCCCTCGTCGGCGCGCAGCACGTCGACGGCCGCCCCGATCCGGTCGGTCGGCACCACGATCTGCAGCGGGCTCGCGGTGTCGGCCTCGTAGTGGGCGTCGAGCACGTCCTGCGCGGCGACCGACTCCTCGGCGGTCAGGAACAGGTCGGTCTGGGGGACGGGGTCCTCGTCGAGGGTGAAGGCGAAGCCGGCGAAGACGGCCAGCACCAGGGTGGTCACGGCGGCGACGGCCACGGTGCGGTCGCGCACGAGGCGGGCCACGGCGCCCCACAGGCCCTCGGTGTTCTTGTGCTCCGAGCCGTAGGCGGGCACGAGCGGCCAGAAGGCGCGGCGGCCCAGGAGCACCAGCGCCGCGGGCAGGAAGGTCAGCGAGACCAGCATCGCCGCGGCGATGCCCAGCGCGCCGACCGGGCCGAGGCCCTGCAGGCTGGCCAGGTCGGAGAGCAGCAGGCACAGCAGGCCCAGGATCACCGTGGCCCCCGAGGCGCCGATCGGCTCGACGACCGCGCGAAGCGAGGCCCGCATGGCGTCGTACTTCGACTCCCGGTCGCGCAGCTCCTCGCGGAAGCGGGCCACCAGCAGCAGCGAGTAGTCGGTGGCGGCGCCGATCGCCAGGATGAAGAGGATGCCCTGGCTCTGGCCGTTGAGGGCCAGCAGGTCGGCCGAGGCCAGCGCGTAGATCACCGCGGAGGCGGTGCCCAGCCCGAGCACGGCCGAGAACAGCACGACGAACGGGAGCACCGGGGTGCGGTAGACCACCACCAGGATCACCAGCACGACCGCCAGGGCCACCACGAGCAGCAGGCCGTCGATGGCGCCGAAGGCGTTGACCAGGTCGGCGAGGATGCCGCCGGGCCCGCCGACGAGCGCCTCGAGGCCCTCGGGCGGGTCGTCGAGCACCGCCCGCAGCGCCTCGACCCGCTCGATGATCACCTCGCCGTCGGTGGTGGCCACCTGCACGACCAGCTGGGCGGCCTCACCGTCGTCGGAGGGCACCGGGCCCTGCACGCCGGCGACGTCGTCGACCTGGCCCAGCTCCTCGGCGTACGCCGCGATCGTCTGCTGGTCGGCGTCCTCGAGGCCGCCGTCGCGCTCGAAGACGACCGTGACCGGGATGGTCTCCTGCTCCTGGAAGCCCGTGAGGGTCTCCAGGACCTGGGTCGACTCGGCGGTCTCGGGCAGGAAGGCGGCGTTGTCGTTCTCCTGCACGCTGCCCAGCTGGCCGGCGAACGAGCCCAGCGGCCCGCCCACGAAGACCCAGACGAGGACGATCAGCAGCGGCCAGACCCAACGTCGCTTCATGGCAGCAGCGTGCCAGAGACCGCCGGTGACCGACGGGTGAGGACCGGTCCTAGATTAGATGCCCAGCGCGCGCCCGATGATCTCCTTCTGGATCTCGGTGGTGCCGCCGTAGATCGTCTGGATGCGGCTGTCGACGTAGGCCTTGGCGATGGGGTACTCCATCATGTAGCCGTAGCCGCCGTGCAGCTGCACGCCCTGGTCGACCAGCTTCTTCTGCAGCTCGGTGGTCCACCACTTGGCCATCGAGGCCAGGCTGGCGTCGACCTCGCCGGCGTTGAGCTTGGTGACGCAGTCGTTGACGAAGGTGCGCGCGATGTAGACCTCGGTGGCCATCTCGGCGAGCGTGAAGCGGGTGTTCTGGAACTTGCCGATCGGCTTGCCGAAGGCTTCGCGCTCCTTGACGTAGGCCAGCGACAGGTCGAGCACGTGCTCGCAGGCGGCCAGCGCGATGCAGGCGATCGAGACCCGCTCCTGGGGCAGGTTCTCCATCAGGTGGATGAAGCCGTGGCCCTCGGTGCCGAGCAGGTTGTCCTTGGGCACCTCGACGTTGTCGAAGAACAGCTCGGCGGTGTCCTGGGCCTTGAGGCCCATCTTGTCGAGGTTGCGGCCGCGCTCGAAGCCGGCCATCCCGGCCTCGACGACCAGGAGGCTGAAGCCCATGTGGCCGGCGTCGGGGTCGGTGCGCGCGACGACGATGACGACGTCGCTCATGATGCCGTTGCTGATGAAGGTCTTGGAGCCGTTGAGCACCCAGTGGTCGCCCTTGTCGACGGCGCTGGTGCGGATGCCCTGCAGGTCGGAGCCGGCGCCGGGCTCGGTCATCGCGATCGCGGAGATCAGCTCGCCGGAGACCAGGCCGGGCAGCCAGCGCTGCTTCTGCTCCTCGGTGCCCAGGGAGGAGATGTAGGGCACGATGATGTCGGTGTGCACGGGGAAGCCCAGCCCGCTGGCGCCGACCTTGGAGATCTCCTCCGCGACGATGGCGTTGAAGCGGAAGTCGCGCACGCCCATGCCGCCGTACTGCTCGTCGACGTCGAAGCACAGCAGCCCCGCCTCGCCGGCCCTGCGCCACACCTCGCGGCTGACCTGGCCGTCCTTCTCCCACTGGTCGTGGTGGGGCACGACCTCCTTCTCCATGAAGGCGCGCGCCATGGCGCGGAAGTCCTCGTGCTCCTCGGTGTAGATCGACGTGGGCTGGGCCATGGGGTTGCCTCCGGTGTGGTGCCTGCCGCGGGTGCGGACCGTACGAGCAGAACTGTGACAGCAGAACTGTCACACTTCAAGCGTTAGGGTCAGGTCCATGACGGCGAGCACCCAGCTGGACGACGCGGACGCGCTGCTGACGGTCGACGAGCTGGCCGCCGCCGTCGGGCTCACGGTGCGCACCACCCGCTACTACGCCAGCCTCGGGCTGCTGCCCCCGCCGCTGCGCCGGGGCCGGGTCGCCTACTACGACAGCGTGCACCGCGCCCGGCTCGAGCTGGTGCGCGCGCTGCAGGAGCACGGCTTCACCCTCCAGGCCATCGAGCGGTACGTCGCCTCGGTGCCGGCCGAGGCGGGCGTCGAGGAGCTGGCGATGCAGCGGGCGATGCTGACCTCGTGGACCTCGCAGGTGCCCGAGGAGCTCGACCGCACCGAGCTCGACGCCCGGGCCGGGCGCTCGCTGGGCGAGGAGGACCTCGGGCTGCTGGAGCGCCTGGCGCTGCTCGACCCGGTCGAGGGTGGTCGCTACCGGGTGATGCCCAACCTGCAGATCGGCCTCGACCTGCTCGCCCTCGACGTGCCCCCCGAGAGCGTGGGCGCCGCCGGCGACGCGATCACCCGGCACATGACCGCCCTGGCCGAGGAGCTCACCGACATCCTGCGCAGCGGCCTGCTGGCGCCGTACCGCAGCGGCGAGCACAGCCCGGCCGAGGCCGAGCGGATCGAGCGCACGCTGCCGCAGCTGCGCCGGCTGACCCTCGAGTCGGTGGTGGCCGGCTTCCAGCGCGCCGCCAACGCCGTCATCACCCGCTCGCTGGCCCGCGACTGAGGGTCGGCGCGCACGCTCAGCGTCGCATCGCCCTGCGGGCCAGCCGGTTGCCGCCGAACTGGACCAGCTGGACGAAGGCGATGATCACCAGCACCGCGGCCCAGGTCACCAGCGGGTCGAACTGGCGGTAGCCGTAGGTCAGGGCGAAGGCGCCCAGCCCGCCACCACCGACCACGCCGGCGATCGCGGTCATGTCGACGATCGCGACCAGCACGAAGGTGTAGCCCAGGACGAGCGGCCCCAGCGCCTCGGGCAGCAGCACGGTCAGGATCGTGCGCAGCCGACCGGCGCCCATCGCGCGCGAGGCCTCGATGACGCCGGGGTCGACCGAGACGAGGTTCTGCTCGACGATCCGGCTGATGCCGAAGGTCGCTGCCAGCGAGAGGGCGAAGATGATCGCCCGGTTGCCGATCCCGATGCCGACGACCAGGCGCGCCAGGGGTTGCGCGGCGGCGATGAAGATGACGAAGGGGATCGGCCGGAAGAAGTTGACGACCAGGTTGAGGCCGACGTGCACCACGCGGTTGGGCGTGATGCCGCCGGCGCGGGTCGTGTAGAGCAGCGTGCCGAGCAGCAGTCCTCCCGTGCCACCGATGCCGAGGGTGATGGCGACGATGTAGAGCGTCTCCAGTGCCGCCTCGAGGAAGAGGGAGTCGAGCTCGATCAGGCGGTCCATCAGGACGCCTCCTTCCCGGTGCGCGCGGGGGGCTCGGTGACCTCGGCCAGCGTGGCGACGTGCGCGAGCGCGCCGGCCACGGCAGCGTCGTCGCCGGTGAGGGTGAGGGTCAGGTGGCCGAAGGTGCGGCCGCGGACGTCCTCGACCCCGCCGTGCACGAGCTCGAAGGCCACGCTTCGCTCGATGAAGGCGGCGAAGACGTCGGCGGGCGAGGCGTGCTCGTCACGGAAGGAGAGCGTGACCATCCGCCCCGGGTGCCGCTCGCGCAGCCGCTCCAGGGCCCGCGGCGGCGGGCCCTTCTCCACCAGAGTGCTGACGAAGCGCTGGGTGGCGGGGTGCTGCGGGGAGGCGAAGACGTCGTAGGTGTCGCCGAGCTCGACGACGCGCCCGGCCTCCATCACCGCGACGCGGTGGGCCAGCGAGCGCACCACCTCCATCTCGTGGGTGATCAGCACGACGGTCAGCCCGAGTTCCTCGTTGACCCGGCGCAGCAGCGCCAGCACCTCGCTGGTGGTCTGCGGGTCCAGCGCGCTGGTCGGCTCGTCGGCCAGCAGGATGCGCGGGTTGGTCGCCAGCGCCCGAGCGATCCCCACCCGCTGCTTCTGCCCGCCCGAGAGCTGCTCGACGTGGGTGTGCGCCTTGTCGGCGAGGCCGACGAAGTGCAGCAGCTCGGAGATCCGTGCCCGGTGCTGCTCCCGGGGCACGCCGGCGACCTGCAGCGGGTAGGCGATGTTGCCCCACACGGTGCGCGAGGAGAAGAGGTTGAACTGCTGGAAGATCATCCCGATGTCGCGGCGCACCTCGCGCAGGGCGCGCTCCGACAACGAGCTGACCTCGCGGCCGGCGACGGTGACGGTGCCGCTCGTGGGCCGGTCGAGGGCGTTGACCAGGCGCAGCAGGGTCGACTTGCCGGCCCCGGAGTAGCCCACCACCCCGAGCACCTCGCCCTCGGCCACGTCGAGGTCGACGTGGTCGAGGGCGTGCACCGGCGCCCCGCGCCGGGAGGCGGCGGGGAAGGTGCGGCTCACGTCCGACAAGCGGATGAGCGGGGCGCTGGACGTGCCGGTCACGCTGCGGTCAGCCCTGCTGGTCGCGGGTGTCGGCCTCGACCTCGGCCAGGATGGCCCGCAGGTCGTCGACGGGGGTGTCGAGCATGACGGCGGTGCCGCCCGAGACCTCGACGACGCCCTCCTGCACGGCCTGGGTCTCCTGGTAGATCTCCACCAGGCGCTGGTACGTCGGGTCGTCGAGGTCGTCGGCCTGCGCGGCGAAGACGTTGGCGTAGGGCAGCGCCTTGGCGTCGTCGGGGTCGTCCTGGGCCAGGGCGTCGTCGAAGTCGAGGCCGGCGCGCTCCACGAAGTCGTTGTTGACCACGGCGCCGGCGAGGTCGTCGAGCGAGGTCGCGGTCAGCGCCGCGTCGAGCGCCTCGACCTCCACGCGGGAGGCCGCGGTGTCGATGTCGGCGAGGTCGGAGAAGATCGTCCCGCCGCTCTTGAGCTCGATCAGGCCGGCCGACTGCAGCAGCACCAGGGCGCGGGCCTGGTTGCTGGCGTCGTTGGGCACCGCCACGGTCGCGCCGTCGGGGATCTCCTCCACCGCGTCGTACTGCT
This sequence comes from Nocardioides salarius, assembly GCF_016907435.1. Classification (NCBI taxonomy): domain Bacteria; kingdom Bacillati; phylum Actinomycetota; class Actinomycetes; order Propionibacteriales; family Nocardioidaceae; genus Nocardioides; species Nocardioides salarius. The sequence continues at coordinate 3,150,947 of NZ_JAFBBZ010000001.1, forward strand.
TGGAGTGCAGGCCGAGGGGGTAGATCGCGGTGGCGCCGATGGGCTGCAGGTCGTCGCCGCTGGCGATGTTGTAGTCGGCGAGGAAGACGATGTGCTGGAACTGGTTGAGGTCGAGCTCGCCCTCGGAGACGGCCGGGTTGGGCTGGTTGTAGTCGGCGAAGTCGACGACCTCGACGTCGATGCCCTCGTCCTCGGCGGCCTGCTCGTAGGTGGCCCAGTAGGGGTCGCTGGCGCCCACGACGCCGATGCGCACGGTCTCACCGGCCGTGGGGGAGTCGTCGTCGCCGCCGGTGGCGGCGACCACGACCCCGGCGACGACCGCCAGCGCCACGAGCGAGGCCAGCACGAACGGCCAACGGCGCCGGTTCGGCGCCTCGACGAGGTCGGGGCCGGTCGAGGAGGAGGGGATGGGGGAGGAGTCAGGCACGAGAGGTGACCTTCCGGGTCAGCGACGGGGAACGTGGCTACAACAGGTGTGGGCCCACGGCATTCCGGTTCCGGGCCACGCAGGGCCGTCATGTGCGTCACACGAGCAGGGGGTCGAGCACCAGGTGGGCGGACATCGCCGGGTCCTGTCCCTCCCGCGAGCTGGGCAGCCGTCGAGTGCTCGACCCTCGTTGGTCGAGCAGTGACGAGCGCCAGCGAGGAGCGTCGCCGAGACCGGGTGAGGTGCCCACGTGCCGTACGCCGGGTGGTTGCGGGGTCTCGGCGTCGCTCGAGCCTTCGGCCCTCGCTGCTCGACAACGACCGCCGTTGGTCGAGCAGTGACGAGCGCCAGCGAGGAGCGTCGCCGAGACCGGGTGAGGTGCCCACGTGCCGTACGCCGGGTGGTTGCGGGGTCTCGGCGTCGCTCGAGCCTTCGGCCCTTGCTGCTCGACCAACGACCGCCGTTGGTCGAGCAGTGACGAGCGCCAGCGAGGAGCGTCGCCGAGACCGGGTGAGGTGCCCACGTGCCGTACGCCGGGTGGTTGCGGGGTCTCGGCGTCGCTCGAGCCTTCGGCCCTTGCTGCTCGACCAACGACCGCCGTTGGTCGAGCAGTGACGAGCGCCAGCGAGGAGCGTCGCCGAGACCGGGTGAGGTGCCTACGCGCCGTACGCCGGGTGGTAGCGGGGTCTCGGCGTCACTCGAGCCTTCGGCCCTCGCTGCTCGACCAACGGTGCTTGCTGGTCGAGCAGTGACGAGCGCCAGCGAGGAGCGTCGCCGAGACCCGGTGAGTGACGTGCTCGCCGTACGCCGGGTGGTTGCGGGGTCTCGGCGTCGCTCGAGCCTTCGGCCCTCGTTGCTCGACCAACGACCGCCGTTGGTCGAGCAGTGACGAGCGCCAGCGAGGAACGACGCCGAGACCCAGCGAGCACCACACCCGCCGTACGCCATGAGGTCACCGGGTCTCGGCGTCGCTCGAGCCTTCGGCCCTCACTGCTCGACCAACGGTGCTTGCTGGTCGAGCAGTGACGAGACCCTGCGGGGGAGGGGCGGCCTTCGTGGGCCTGGTTGGCTGGCGGGCATGCGCATCCTCTTCACCGGCGGCAGCGGCAAGGCCGGCCGCCACGTCGCCCCGTTCCTCGCCGACCAGGGCCACCAGGTCACCAACGCCGACCTGGTGCCGCTCGACCACCCGGGGGTGGCCGACCTCCGGGTCGACCTGACCGACGCGGGCTCGACCTACTCGGCGCTGGCCGGGCTGGCGACCTTCGACGAGCTCGACCTGCCCGAGAAGCCGGCGTACGACGCGGTGGTGCACTTCGCCGCGGTGCCGCGCATCCTGCTCACCGACGACGCGACGACGTACGCGACCAACGTGCTGAGCACCTACAACGTGCTGGAGGCCGCGACCCGGCTGGGCGTGCGCAAGGTGGTCTTCGCCTCGTCGGAGACGACGTACGGCATCTGCTTCGCGCAGGGCGAGCGGCGCCCCCTCTACGTGCCGCTCGACGAGGAGCACCCCACCGTGCCGGAGGACTCCTACGCGATGTCGAAGGTGGCCAACGAGGTGACCGCGCGCTCGTTCCAGGCCCGCACCGGCGCCGACGTCTACGGGCTGCGGATCAACAACGTCATCGAGCCCCACGAGTACGCCGAGATGTTCCCGGCCTTCCTCGAGGACCCCTCGCTGCGCCGGCGCAACGTCTTCGCCTACATCGACACCCGCGACCTGGGCCAGATGGTCCAGCGCTGCCTGGGGACCGACGGGCTGGGCTACGAGGTCTTCAACGTCGCCAACGCCGACATGTCGGTCGCCGCGACCACCGACGAGGTGCGCGAGCGCTTCTACGACGGCGTCGAGCAGCGCGGGGAGATGGGGCGCGACGAGACCTTCTACTCCATCGACAAGGCGCGCCGGCTGCTCGGCTACGAGCCGCAGCACTCGTGGCGCGACGTGCTGGCCGACCCGGGGGCGTCCTCGTGACGCAGCTCGAGGAGCGCGTGGCCCCGTGCGAGCGGTGCGGCCGTCCGGTCGGCGCCGAGCGGTTGGCGGCGCTGCCGCGGGCGACCACCTGCATCGCGTGCGCCAGCCTGCGCAAGCGTCCCTCGCGGGGCCAGACCTGCTCCTGAACCGGCGCGGCGTGCGGGACCGGCCCAGTCGTCCGACCCGTGCCCTCTCATCCCCCCGGGGGTACTCTTGAGGGTCATCACGAACGGATGGACGGTTCCATGTGGTGGTTGCTCTGGCTGGTAGCGGCGGTGGTGCTCGGCGCGGCGGAGTTCGTCACGCTGACGCTGTTCCTCGGCCTGCTGGCGGGCGCGTCGCTGGTCGCCGCGGTGGCCGCCGGCCTCGGTGCCTCGGTGCCCGTGCAGCTGCTGGTCTTCGCCCTCACCGGCGGGGTGGGCCTGGCTGCGGTCCGGCCGATCGCCAGGCGCAACCTGACGCTGCCGCCGCCCTCGCGCGAGGGCAGCGACGCCCTCGTCGGACGCTCCGCGCTGGTCACCCGCGAGGTCACCGCCGACGGAGGCCTGGTGCACCTGTCGGGCGAGGACTGGTCGGCGCGGGCCTTCGACGAGGACCTGGTGATCCCGCCCGGCGTCCGGGTCGACGTCTTCGGGATCGAGGGCGCGACCGCCGTGGTCCATCCGCGTGACCCGCTGCCGGACCAGCTGCGGGAGCCCGACCCCCTGGAGGAGTGAGTGCCGTGGACCTGCTCGTGCCGATCGCCGTCCTGGCCGCCCTGGTCGTCTTCGTGGTCGCCTCGGCGATCCGGATCGTGCCGCAGGCGCGCCGCTACAACATCGAGAGGTTCGGTCGCTACCAGCGCACCCTGCAACCCGGCCTCAACCTGATCATCCCGCTCGTCGACCGGGTCAACACCAAGCTCGACGTCCGCGAGCACGTCTACTCCTCCGACCCCAAGCCGGTCATCACCGAGGACAACCTCGTGGTCGCCATCGACACGGTGCTCTACTACCAGATCACCGACCCGCGGGCGGCGGCGTACGAGGTGGCCGACTACCTGCAGGCCATCGACCACCTGACCGTCACCACGCTGCGCAACCTGATCGGCTCGATGGACCTCGAGAGCACCCTGACCTCGCGCGAGACCATCAACACCCGGCTGCGCGAGGTGCTCGACGAGGCCACCGGCCGGTGGGGCATCCGGGTCAACCGCGTGGAGATCAAGGCCATCGACCCGCCGACCAACATCAAGGAGGCGATGGAGAAGCAGATGCGCGCCGAGCGCGACAAGCGCGCCGCGATCCTGCACGCCGAGGGTGAGCGGCAGGCGCTGATCCTGACCGCGGAGGGCACCCGCAACAAGCTGATCCTCGAGGCCGAGGGCCGCCAGCAGGCCACCATCCTCGAGGCGGACGGCGAGGCGAAGGCGCTCGAGCGCGTCTTCCAGTCGGTGCACGCCAACGACGCCGACCCCAAGGTGCTGGCCTACAAGTACCTCGAGATGCTGCCGCGGCTCGCCGAGGGCGGCAACAGCTTCTTCGTGATCCCCGGGGAGCTCACCGAGGCGGTCCGGACCGTGACGTCGGCGTTCGCCCCCGAGCACGGGCCCGAGCCCGGGGTCGGCCAGGACCGCCGGGCGCCGGCGCGACCCGTGCGCGAGCCGGCGCAGCGCATCGGCCCGGTGGCCCGGCCGCAGGCCATCGAGGCCGAGGCGGCCCGGGCGGCCGAGCTGGCCCGTGCCGCGGCCGACGAGGCGAAGAACGAGGTCGAGCGCGCCACCCTGTGACGCTCAGTCGGTCCAGCTGCGGTGCAGGGCGCGCGGCAGCGCCCACACGCCGCGCTCGGTCAGCCGCTCCTGGTCGTCGAGCACGCCGAGGGCCCGCCAGCGCGGTGCCAGGTGGTCCAGCGCCGCCGCCATGACCGCGAGGTGGCCGTCGGGGTCCTCGATCTCCCCGTCCACCTCGTCGAGGGCGACCACGTCGGCCTGCACCTGGGCCGCGTCGAGGTCGCTGCCGGGGCCGCGGCGTACGACGCCCAGGGCCAGGCCGAGCCAGTCGACGTGCTGCAGGGCCATCACCGCGGCCAGCGACTCCACCTCGTCGTCGCCTGGCAGCTCCGACGGCGAGATGGTGTCGACGAGCTCGTCGAGCCACACGGCCCTGTCGTCGGGGACGTCCTCGACGCCGGGCACTCGCTCCGCGAGGTAGCGCGCGGCCTCGCGGTCCACCGCCGCCCACTCCTCGAGCCAGGCGTCGGACTCCTCGTCGCTGGGGACCCAGTCGTCGGTCATGGGACGACGCTAGCGCGACTCGGGGTCGGGACGCACCGTCCGACGCGAGCTCTTCCGCGGGAGGGTGGCCAGCGCGCAGACTGGGGTGACGAGACGGGGAGGTGCGGCGAGTGCGAGCAGCGGTGGAACGTGGGAAGGGGGCCGGCGGGCTCGGCGCGGCGGTGCTCCTCGTCGTCGCCGGGGCGTTGCTGGTGGCGGCGTCGTGGCAGCGCTGGGCCGACGTCTGCGGGTGGGGCGAGAGCGGGAGCACGGCGTGCCTGGAGCGGCAGGACCACCGCTTCGACGTCGTGGTGCCCGGAGCGCCGTGGGAGCCCGTCGGGGCGGCCGCCCAGCTGGCGGGTGGGTCGCTGCTGGTCCTCGCCGCCGCCCTCGTGCTGCTGCCGTGGGCCCTCGTGGGGCGTCGGCCGGATGCCGTCACCGCCGCCGCGACCCTCGCGGGCGCGCTGGGCACGGCGGCCGTCGGCGTCGCCACCCTCCGCTCCGGGCTCACCGGTGATCTCGTCGACCCGGTCGGCGGGGGCGTCGCGGCCGCGGCGTGGGTGCTGCTGCCTCCTGCGGTGGCGGTGCGGCTGGCGATCTCGGCGCGCGGGCCACGACTCGCCGCCGCGGTCCTGCTGGTGCTCGCCGCCCCGCTCGTGGCGGCGTTCTCCTACGCGGTCGGGCCCTACGACGCCCAGCCGTGGTGGGAGGCGGTCTCGGGCGTGCTCCTGGTCGGCGCCGGCCTGTGCCTGCTCACGGCTGACGTCGCCCGGCGCAGCCGCGGTGGGCGGGGGAGAGTGCGGTCCCGCGAGCTCGACCACGCCGTGTGAGCAGGCCGGCGACCTGACCGACGGCCTGGCGCGTGGAGGGCGGCACGCCAACAGCCGCGACCCCGTGCGCTGGTCCCGGTGCTCCCGTGGAGGATGGGAGGATGGTCGACGAGGTCACGACGCGGCGGGTTCCCTACACGGTGACGATCGCAGGGGTGCAGAAGGCTGCGACGAGCACGCTCTACTCCCTGCTGGCTCGCCACCCACGCGTGGCCGGTGGTGGCAGCAAGGAGGTCCACTACTTCGACGACGAGACGCGCGACTGGTCGAGGCCCGCCCACGGCGACTACCACGCCGTAGCCGAGAAGGAGCGCCAGCGGTTCGGGGTCGACGCGACACCGTCGTACCTGTTCTGGCCCGGAGCCATGCGCCGCATCGCCGCCTACGACCCGCAGATGCGGGTGATCCTGAGCCTCAGGGACCCCATCGAGAGAGCGTTCTCCCAGTGGTCGATGACCTACGGACGCCGTGCGGGCGACCACCCCGCCTTCGCGGAGCTGGTCGAGTCGTCCCTCGCGATGGGCGACGTGTCCCGTGGTGGGCCGGCCGGGGTGAGCAACGGGCAGCTGCGCAAGCGGAGCCTGGTGCAGCGGGGCCTGTACGGCGCCCAGCTCCGAGAGGCGCTGCTCCACCTGCCGCGCGAGCAGTTCCTGGTCATGGACTTCCGCGACGTGGTCGGTGACCTCACCGGGGCCGCTCGACGGATGACGACGTTCCTGGGCCTGCCGCCGTTCAAGAAGGCGGCGCCGGCCCTCAGCGCCAACCCCTCCCGCTCCAACCTGGTCGCCCCGCCCGTCACCGGGGCCCTGGTCCGCCGGCTCGCCGAGATCTACGCCGACGACCTCGCGCTGCTGGCGACCGAGGTCGACCTCGACGTCGCGGCCTGGTCGACCTCGCGGGTGCTGGCCGGCAGCCTCGACCCCGACGACCTCGCCGAGCGGCTGAACCGCAAGGCCGGCCTGGTGCAGCCGGCCCCGCCCGGGGTCAGGCCAGCCACTCCTTGACCTGCGCGATGGTCGCGGCGGGGTCCTCGGTGGCCGGGTTGACCTGCAGGTTGGTGACGCCGGCCTCGCGGAAGGCGGCGATGCGCTCCTTGACGTACGACGCCGGCCCGACCAGGTTGCCGGCCTCGAGCCACTCGGTGGGCACCAGCGCCTCGGCCTCCTTCTTCTTGCCGTCGAGGTAGAGGTCCTGGATCTGCTTGGCCTCGGCCTCGTAGCCGTACTGGCAGGCGAGCTCGTTGTAGAAGTTCTTGCCGCGCGCACCCATGCCGCCGACGTACAGGGCGTACATCGGGCGCATGAAGTCGAGCATGCCCTTGACGTCCTCGCCGATCGCGACCATGCCGCCGGCGCTGACCTCGAGCGGGGCCAGCTCGTCGGAGCGCTTGGCGCGGCCCTTGGCCAGCGCCTCGCCCCAGACCGTCTCGGCCTTCTCGGGGTAGAAGAGGAAGGGCAGCCAGCCGTCGGCGACCTCGGCGGTCATCGCCACGTTGGCGTTGCCGAGCGCGGCCACCCACAGCGGGATCGAGGAGCGCTCGGGCTTGTTGAGCAGCTTGAGCGGCTTGCCCAGTCCCAGGCCCTGGTCGGCGGGCAGCGGGAGCGTGAAGATGCCGTCGGCCTCGAGGCGCTCGTGGCGCAGCCCCGAGCGCAGCAGCCGGATCACCTCGCGGGTGCGGCCCAGCGGCTTCTCGTAGGCCATGCCGTGGAAGCCCTCGATGACCTGCGGCCCCGAGGCGCCCAGGCCGATGACCGCACGGCCGCCGGACACGTTGTCGAGGCCCGCGGCCGTCTGGAGCAGCGCGCCCGGGGTGCGGGAGTAGACGTTGAGGATGCCGGCGGCGATCTGGACCGTCTCGGTCTTCGCGGCGAGGTAGCCCATCAGCGTGGGGGCGTCGAAGCCGTAGGGCTCGGCCACCCAGATCATGTCCAGCCCGGCCTTCTCCAGGTCGACGACCTGGTCGGCGGTCTCTCGCGGGTTGCCGGCGTAGACGAGCGGCATCGACAGCTTCATGGGTCCCCTTGCGGTGCTGAGATCGGCGTACAACGTCGGTCGTGACCGTAGCAGTGCCGCTGTCAGGGTCCCGCGGGTCTTGGTCAGCCGGTCATCTTCAGCCCGTCATCTTCAGGGCCCGGCCCAGCGAGCCGGCCAGCCCGGCGGCGTACTCGGTGGTGAGGTGGTCGGTGTCGCGGTAGGTCAGGGTGCCGCCGACCACGACCGGGCAGTCGCCCTCGAAGCACAGCCACGGCGTCGGGTCGACGACCTCGGCGCCGGCCAGCAGCGCCGACTTCACCACGACGTCGCCGAGGATCGTGGCGCGCTCGACCGGCTCGAACATGCAGCTGCCGAGGCTGGGGGTCGCCGAGGTCAGGCACTCGCCCGGGTCGGTCGCCGACTTCGGCACGTCCTTGACGACCACGACCCGCTCGGCGTGGGCGCGCAGCTCGTCGAAGAGCTCGTCGTAGCCGCGCTCGAGCTCGGGCGCGACCTTCTCGATCGTCAGCACCCGCCGGCCCTCCACCCACACGCCGTTGACCGGCGGGGCCGAGGAGACCACGACGAGGTCGGGGGAGAGCGCGGCCACCTGGTCGGAGACCCAGTCCTGGAACTCGTCGCAACCGGTGAAGACCACCGCCTGCTTCAACGGCGCCACGCTCACGTGACCGGCCGGGCACTGCGGCTTGACCAGGTAGAAGGCCCGCCAGCCGGAGTCGAGGGTGATCCGCTCCAGCGCCGGGATCCAGGCCCGGGCGTGCGAGTCGCCGATCACCACGACGGTGCGCTCGCCGGCGGGGTCGCCGCGCACGCACAGGCGGCGTACGTCGTCCTCGTAGTCGCAGGCGCCGACGTCGGCCACGCTCTGGCGCAGGTCGAGCAGGTCGGGGGTCAGGTCGCTGGGGATCGCCACCTCCTCGCGCGCGGCGCGCACCGAGGCCTTGACCAGCGCGACCGTCTCGTCGTGGTGGTCGCGGTCGCGCACCGCGATGGCGGGGTTGTCGCCGCCCTCGCCGCCGCGCCACTCGGTGTAGTGCCACGAGCCGGCCGCGGCGCCCACGACCAGCAGCAGGCTGGCCGGGTAGAGCACCAGCGGGCGCGGCGAGGGCAGGCGCACGGCGACCCGGCCGCTGCGGAAGGGGGTCTCGACGAACCGGTAGGTCAGCGCCGCCAGGTTGAGCACCACGAGCACCGCGACGAGCCGCTCGGTGACGGTGAGCGCCCGGCCCAGGTGCTGCTCGGTGATCACCAGCGCCGGCCAGTGCCACAGGTAGAGGGAGAACGACCAGTCGCCCAGCGTGCGGGCGGGGCGGCAGGTCAGCAGCCAGCGCACCGGGCCGGGCTGGCCCGCGGTGGTGCTGCCCGCGGTCACCAGGGCGGCGGCACCGAGGACCGGCAGCAGGGCGGCGTACCCGGGGAAGGCGGTGGCGGGCGAGATGACGACGCCGGCGACGACCACCGCTGCCAGGCCGCCGACCGCGAGCAGCCACGAGGCGACGGGCGGCACCCGGGGCGCGAGCCGCGGCAGCACGAGCGCGAGCACCGCGCCGACCCCGAGCTCCCAGACCCGGGCGGGGGTGGAGAAGTACGCCGCCGCCGGGTCGGCCGCGGTGGCGGCCAGCGACCACGCGAACGAGGCGCCGCTCACCACGAGCAGCACCACCAGCAGCGCCCGGCGCGTCAGGTGGCCGCGGCCGGCCCGGCGAGCCAGGGCGGCGAGCCCGAGCAGCAGCAGCGGCCAGACGACGTAGAACTGCTCCTCCACGGCCAGCGACCAGTAGTGCTGCAGGGGGGAGGGGCCGGTGCCCTCGGCGAAGTAGGAGACGCCCTCGTCGGCGAAGTGGATGTTGGCGGCGAACAGGCCCGACCACACGGCGTCGTCGACGAGGTCGCGGGCGTTGACCAGCGGCAGCCACACCAGCGCGGCCAGCAGCGTCACGACGAGCACGAGCGTGGCGGCCGGCAGGATGCGGCGCGCTCGGCGCGACCAGAACCCCGTCAGGGACAGGCGGCCCTCGGCCTCGACCTCGCGCACCAGCAGGCCGGTGATCAGGAAGCCGGAGATGACGAAGAAGACGTCGACCCCGACGAAGCCGCCGGCGAGGAAGGGCACCCCGGCGTGCGCGGCGATGACCAGCGCGACGGCCAGGGCACGCATGCCCTGTACGTCGTCGCGGTGCCGCGTGCCACCGGTTGCCGCCACCTCGTGCCTCCCCATGTCCGAGCCCGTGCTCGACCTGCCTCCACGGTCTTAACAAGTGACCGGGCCGATCGTTACGGGCCACGAGGGTGCCATGATCGCCGGGCGCCCGGGCGGGACCCGCCCGCGGCGGCCCAGACCTTCGCCGAGCTTGAGGAGCACCAGCGTGACGACCTACCGCATCGCAGTGATCGGCGGCACCGGCCCGCAGGGCAAGGGCCTGGGCTACCGCTTCGCGAGGGCCGGTCACAGCGTGGTGCTCGGGTCGCGCTCCGCCGAGAAGGCCGGCCCCGTCGCCGACGAGGTCACCGAGCGGCTCGCGGGCGTCGAGGGAGCCGGCTCCGTGACCGGTGCCGCCAACGCCGACGCGATCGGCGAGGCCGACGTGGTGCTGCTCGCCGTGCCGTACGACGGCCACGCCGAGCTGGTCGAGTCGCTCCCGCTCGCGGGCAAGACGGTCATCTCCTGCGTCAACCCGCTCGCCTTCGACAAGCGCGGCGCCCACGGCCGGGTCATCGACGGCGGCGAGGGCTCCGCGGCCGAGGAGGCCCAGCGCCTGCAGCCCGAGGCCACCGTGGTCGGCGCCTTCCACAACGTCTCCGCGGTGCTGCTGTGGGGCGAGGACGACCACCTCGACGAGGACGTCCTCGTCGTCGGTGACGTCGTCGAGGCCAAGGAGGTCGCCATGGACCTCGCCGAGTCCGTCACCTCCCGCCGCGGCATCGACGCCGGCAAGCTGCGCCTGGCCCGCCAGCTCGAGCCCTTCACCGCCGTGCTCATCTCCATCAACCGCAAGTACAAGACCCACGCCGGGGTGCGCATCTCCGGCGTCTGACCCCGCCGTCGGTCGAGCAGCGACGAGCGCCAGCGAGGAGCGTCGCCGAGACCGGGTGAGTGATCCGCTCGGCGTACGCCGGGTGGTTACTGGGTCTCGGCGTCGCTCGAGCCTTCGGCCCTCGCTGCTCGACCAACGGGTGGTCGCGGCGTGGAGTGGTCACAGACGACGGTGGCGGGGGCTCAGTGCTTGTCGTTCGTGACCACTGCGGCCCCGGCCGTTGGTCGAGCAGTGACGAGCGCCAGCGAGGAGCGTCGCCGAGACCCGGTGCGTGGCGCGCGCGCCGTACGCCGTGGACTCACGGGGTCTCGGCGTCAGGCGCGTCCGTGCCAGGACTCCCACAGGTCGGCGTAGGAGCCGCCGTTGGCGATCAGCTCGTCGTGGGTGCCGAGCTCGGTGATCCGGCCGCCGTCGACGACTGCGACCCGGTCGGCGTCGTGGGCGGAGAAGAGGCGGTGCGCGATCGCGACGACCGTGCGTCCCTCGAGCACCGAGGCCATCGAGCGCTCGAGGTGCCGGGCGGCGCGCGGGTCGATGAGCGACGTCGCCTCGTCGAGCACGAGCGTGTGCGGGTCGGCCAGGACGAGTCGCGCCAGGGCGACCTGCTGGGCCTGGGCGTCGGTGAGGGCGCGCCCGCCCGAGCCGACGAGGGTGTCGAGGCCGGCGGGCAGCGCCTCGACCCAGGCCCGCGCGTCCACCGACCCCAGCGCGGCCAGCACCGCGTCGTCGTCGGCGGTGGGCCGGGCCAGCACCAGGTTCTCGCGGACGGTGCCGACGAAGACGTGGTGCTCCTGGGTCACCAGCGCCACGTGGCCGCGCAGCTCGCCCAGCGGCAGGTCGACCAGCGGCACGCCGCCGACGGTGACCGCGCCCTCGCGCGGCGGGTGGATGCCGGCCATCAGCCGGCCCAGCGTCGACTTGCCCGCACCCGACGGTCCGACCATCGCGATCCGCTCGCCGACCCCCACCGACATCGACACGTCGTGCAGCACGTCGCGCTCACCGTCGTACGAGAACCGCACCCGGTCGACGTCGAGCTGCTCGTCGACCGGCCGGGCCTCGCCCTCGGTGCGGTCGTCGGGCACGTGCGCGACCCCGAGCAGCCGGGCCAGCGACGCGGCGCCGGCCTGCAGCTCGTCGAGGATCGAGACGATCCGGTCGACCGGGTCGATGAGCATCTGCACGTAGAGCGTCGCGGCGGTCACGTCGCCGAGGGAGACCTCGCCGCGGGTGTAGAGCCACCCGCCGAGCAGCAGCGTCGCCACCGTCGGCACCAGGTAGGACAGCTCCATGCTGGGGAAGAACACGGTGCGCAGGTGCAGCGTGTACTTCTCGGCGTCGTAGGAGTCGCGGATGTCGTCGTCGACACGGGTGATCTGCTCGCGCTCGAGGCCCAGCGCCTCGACGGTGCGCGCGCCCTCGACGGTCTCGGTCAGGCTCGCGCTGATCGCCGAGTACGTCGCCGACTCGCGCAGGTAGCCGTCCTTGGCGCGCGCCAGGTACCACCGCAGGCCGACCACCAGCGGCGGCACGCCCAGCAGGCACGGCAGCGCCACCCACCAGCCGATGCTCAGCGCGGCGACGAGCGTGAGCGCCGCGGTGACCACGGCGATCGTCCACTCGGGCAGCGCCATCCGCACCGACCAGCCGAGCTGGTCGACGTCACGGCTGGTGCGGGTCAGCAGGTCGCCGGACCCGGCCGACTCGACGACCCCCACCGGCAGCGACAGCGCGTTGTCGACGAAGTCCTCGCGCAGGTCGGCCAGCACCTGCTCGCCCAGCACCTGGCTGACGTAGCGGGCGTAGCGGGTCAGCACCGTCTGGGCGACCAGGAACCCGACCAGGACCATCAGCACCCGGTCGACGTACCCGGTGGTGGTGCCCTGCTCGACCGCCTCGACGAGGTCGCCGAGCAGCCGGGGCGCCGCCAGCGCGGCCACCGCGGCCAGCACGTGCAGCGCGAGCGCGCCGAAGAGCATGCGTGGATGGCGGCGCGCCAGCTGCTTGACGTAGCGGCGCAGCGCGGGGGTGTCGGCGACCGGGAGCCGGGTCGTGGCGCTCATCGGCCGACCTCCGCGGGAGCGACCTCGCGGGTCACCACGCGCCGGTAGTCGGCCGAGCGCTCGAGCAGCTCGGCGTGGGTGCCGGTGGCCACCACCCGGCCGTCGACGAGGAAGGCGACCTCGTCGACCGCGGCGAGCACCAGGGGGCTGGAGCTGGTCACCACCGTGGTGCGCCCGGCCCGGTGCGGGCGCAGCCGCTGCGCGATGCGGGCCTCGGTGTGGGCGTCGACGGCGCTGGTGGGCTCGACCAGCACCAGCACCTCGGGGTCGAGCGCCAGGGCGCGGGCCAGCACGAGGCGCTGGCGCTGCCCACCCGAGAAGCTGCGCCCGCGCTCGGCGACGAGGGTGTCGAGGCGCTCGGGCAGGGCGTCGAGCACGTCCTGCGCCGACGCGGTGAGCAGGGCACGCTCGACGTCGCCGTGGCCGGACACGTCGAGGCGCTCGCCCAACCGACCCGAGAACAGCACCGAGCCGGTGTGCGAGACGACGACGCGGCGGCGTACCTCCTCGCGCGACAGCGCCACCAGCGGCACCCCGCCCAGGCGTACGCCGGCGTCGTGGTCGGCGTCGCAGAGCCCGATCCGGTCGGCGAGCGCGGCCGACTCGTCGGGCTGCTCGCTGACCACCGCCACCAGGCGCCCGGCGGGCACCCGCAGCCCCGAGCGCTCGTCGACCAGGTCGGAGCCCGGCGGGGGAGAGGGCGCGGCCTGCGCCGGCGGGCCCGACTCGGGCTCCAGCGCCAGCACCCGGCAGACCCGGCGGGCCGAGACCAGCCCGCGGATCAGCTTGTTGGCGTACTCGGTCGCGGTGCGCAGCGGGATCATCAGGAACGCGGCGTAGCCGTAGAAGGCGACCAGCTCGCCCGGCGAGATGCGCCCGGCGACGGCGTACCGGGCCCCGAGCCAGACCACGACCACGACGAAGACGCCGGGCAGCAGCACCTGCAGCGCGTCGAGCAGCGACTGCAGCCGCGCGACCTGGACGCCGGCGCGGCGGGTGGCCTGCGACTCGCGGGCGTAGCGGGCGTGGAAGACCTGCTCGCCGCCGATGCCGCGCAGCACCCGCAGGCCGCTGACGATGTCGGTGGCGGTGTTGGACAGCTCGCCCATCAGGTGGCGCTGGTGGGTGCTGCGGCGCTGCAGCGGCGCGAGCAGCGGGCCGATCAGCAGCACCAGGGTCGGCACACCGAGGAGCACCACCAGCCCGAGCGTGGTGGAGGTCTGCAGCAGGATCACCGCGACCAGCACGAACGACACGACCGCGCCCGCGAACCGCGCCGACACGTCCATCACCTGGCCCAGGTGCGACAGGTCGCTGGTGCCGATGGCGACGACCTCGCCGGTCGAGACCTGGCGCGGCAGGCTGCCGCCGAGCCGGACGCTCTGGCGGGTCACCAGCTGGACGGTGCGGTAGGCGGTGGTCAGCCAGTTGGTGACCGCGAAGCGGTGCCGCACGATCCCGCTCGCCGCCTGCACGAGCCCGACCACGAAGAGCAGCCCGGTCCACATCAGCAGCGCCGAGGAGTCGCGGTCGGCCACGCCGCGGTCGATGGCGCGACCGATCAGCGCCGGCAGCACCGCCTGGCTGCTCATCCAGATGACGCCGAAGAACATCCCCAGCGCCAGGGTGTGCCACTGGCCGCGGGCCAGCCACCACAAGAAGCGCCCCGGGGAGCGGTGGTCGGCGGTCCCGGGATCGTCGAAGGGCAGCGCGCGCACAGCAGAAGGTAGAGCGTGACGGGCCGCTCCCGCGAATCCATTTCGGCCTGCGGGTGAGGAGCCCTCTCAGGACGAGTGTCGCAGCATCCGCTCCGGCACGCCGACGAGCAGGAGCAGCACCACCACCAGCAGGGGCACCCCGACCACGATGCCGGCCGCGCGGCCCAGCACGACGTCGAAGACGAACATGCTGATCCCGACGAGCAGCAGGCCGATGCCCGTGAGCACGCCGGCCACGAAGAGCTCGGCCACCCGCACCAGCCGCTGCTTGACGTGGCGCCCCGAGATCCGGCGGTGCACCGCGATCGGCGTCACCACCAGCGCGGTCGTCAGCAGCGCGACCAGCACGATCACCAGGTAGAGGGTGCGCTGGTAGGTGTCGAGCTCGTCGAACTTGCTCTGGAACGGCAGCGTCAGCAGGAACCCGGCGATCAGCTGGGTGCCGGTCTGCATCACGCGCAGCTCCTGCAGCAGGTCGTTCCACTTGCGGTCCGCCTGCTCGTCGACCGTCTCCTCGCGCCCCGACCCCTGTGCGTCCCTGCTCGCCATGACGGCAATTTACCGAATTGCCATCGCCCCCGTTGGTCGAGCAGTGACGAGCGCCAGCGAGGAGCGTCGCCGAGGCCGGGTGACCGACGTGCTCGCCGTACGCCCTGTGGTCACTGGGTCTCGGCGTCGCTCGAGCCTTCGGCCCTCGCTGCTCGACCAACGGGTGCTTGCGGCGTGTGGAGTGGTCACAGACGACGCTGGCGGGGGCTCAGTGCTTGTCGTTCGTGACCACTGCAGCGGTGGCCACCGTTGGTCGAGCAGTGACGAGCGCCAGCGAGGAGCGTCGCCGAGGCCGGGTGAGTGGCGTGCTCGCCGTACGCCGTGTGGTCACTGGGTCTCGGCGTCGCTCGAGCCTTCGGCCCTCGCTGCTCGACCAACGGGTGCTCGCGGCGTGTGGAGTGGTCACAGACGACGCTGCAGGGGGCTCAGTGCTTGTCGTTCGTGACCACTGCAGCGGTGGCCACCGTTGGTCGAGCAGTGACGAGCGCCAGCGAGGAGCGTCGCCGAGGCCCGGTGAGCGACCCACGCGCCGTACGCCATGGGGGCACTGGGTCTCGGCGTCGTTCGAGCCTTCGGCCCTCGCTGCTCGACCAACGGCGGTGGCCACCGTTGGTCGAGCAGTGACGAGCGCCAGCGAGGAGCGTCGCCGAGACCCGGTGAGCGACCCACGCGCCGTACGCCATGGGGGCACTGGGTCTCGGCGTCGCTCGAGCCCTCGGCCCTCGTGCTCGACCAACGGCGGTGGCGCCCTCGCTGCTCGACCTACGGCGGGGCCCTCGATGCGCGACAGCCGCGGGCTAGGGGGTGAGGGCGAGGTCGTCGACCTGCTCGGCGCCGGGGAGGGCGGCGACGAGGTGGCCGGGCACGAGCAGCTTGGAGCGGCGCAGGCCGGAGCCGAGGACGGCGACCTCGATGTCGGCGACGCGGGCGTCGACCAGCACCCGCCAGGCCGCGGGCAGGCCGGCGGGGGTGATCCCGCCGTGCTCCATGCCGCTCTCCTCGGTGGCGCGCTCCATCGGCAGGAACGAGCACTTGCGCACGTCGAGGGTGCGCTTGACGAAGCCGTTGACGTCGGCGCGGGTGTCGGCGCGCACCACGCAGGCCGCGACCCGCTCCTCACCGGCCCGCTTCCCCGAGACGACCACGCAGTTGGCGCCCGTGGTCATCGGGAGGTCGTAGGCCTCCGAGAGGGCCGCGGTGTCGGCCAGGGCCGGGTCGATCGCGGTGACCGCGACCTCGTCGACGTGCGCCCAGCCGGCGAGCGCGGCGGCCACGGGGGCGGCCAGCAGGTCGAGGTGCTCACGGACGGGCAGCGGCTGCAGGGCGCCGAGGGTCGGGAGGCTCATGTGTCCATCCTGCCGTCCAGGCCTCACCCGCCGTTCACCTGCGCGTCGCCGCGCCGACCCCACCCCCACGCAACCTGGAGGTCGTGACCACGCAGCAGCACCGTCCGCTCCGTCGTACGTCGTCCCTGGCCGTCACCCCGGCCGTCGTCGCCCACCGCGGCGCCAGCGGCTACCTGCCCGAGCACACGCTCGCGGCCTACCGCGCGGCCATCGACCTGGGCGCCGACGACATCGAGCTCGACCTGGTCAGCACCCGCGACGGGGTGCTCCTGGCCCGCCACGAGCCCGAGCTCTCGCACACCACCGACGTCGCCGAGCACCCCGAGCTCGCCCACCTGCGCACCACCAAGGTCGTGGGCGGCGCCGAGGTCACCGGCTGGTTCGCCGGCGACCTGAGCCTCGAGCAGGTACGCCGCCTGCGCGCGCGTGAGCGCCTCGCCGAGCTGCGGCCCGGCTCGGCCGCCCACGACGGGCTGCACCCGGTGCCGACCTTCGACGAGGTGCTGGGCATGGTCGCCGAGCAGTCGGCCGCCCGGGGGCGCAGCATCGGCGTGATGGTGGAGCTCAAGGACCCGGCCTGGTCGGCCGCCGAGGGTCTGTCCTTGGTCGAGCCGCTGGTCGCCGACCTGCGCCGCCACGGCCTCGACCACGCCCGCTCCCGTGTCACTGTGATGTCCTTCGAGCCGACCGTGCTGCAGGCGCTGGCCCCGCTGCTGCGGGTGCCGCTGGTGCAGCTGCTCGGCGAGCTCGACCGGCGACCGGCCGACCTGGCCGCCCTGGGCGACCCGCGCACCTTCGCCGACCTGGCCTCCCCGGCCGGCCTCGCGGCCATCGAGCGGTACGCCGACGGCGTGGGCGCGCGGCACAGCCTGGTCGTCCGCGACGTGGCCGGTCGCATGGTCGCCTCCGACCTGGTGCGCGACGCCCACCGCGAGTGGCTGACCGTGCACGTGTGGACGCTGCGGGCGGAGGCGGCGTACCTGCCGGCGCCTTTCCGAAGCCAGGAGGCGCACGGCGACCTCGCCGGCTACGCCTCGCTGCTGCTCGACCTGGGCGTCGACGGGCTGATCACCGATCACCCCGACGTCGTCGTGGCCGCCCGCGACGCCCACGCGGGCGGCGGCGCGAGCAGCAGCGTGCGCGCCGCCGGGCAGCACGCCTGAGCGTGGCTCAGCGGCCCGCACCGCGGCGCCGTGCGGCCCCGAGGGTGGTGGCCAGCAGCCCGGCCGCGCCGGCGACCAGCCACGGCACCGGCAGCAGCCAGCGCAGGGCGTCGCCGTCGAGGGCGTCGGCGGCCAGCACGGCCCAGATCGCGGCCAGGCCGAGGAAGGCCAGGCCCATCACCAGCTGACCCACGTTGACGGGGTGGCGGCCCTCGGCCCAGAAGCCCTGCTCAGCCGGCTCCATGGGCGGCTCCACCATCGTTGGCATCGTCTGCTCGGTCGTCTCGTTCTCGTGCTCGCTCACGGGGTCCTCATCTTGATCTCGCCGACGCCGACCTCGGCGTCGATCAGCAGGCGGGGCGCGTCGGCGTCCCGGTCGGGGCTGGTGCGTCGCAGCGCGGTGTCGATGCCGCCGCTCTCGTCGCCGAAGAGGTCGATGTGCCCGGGGCCGGAGACGCGGGCGTCGGCGAGCACCTCCAGGCCCTCGGGCACCAGGACCTCGACGCGTCCGAGGTCGACCTCGAGGGTCAGGGTGCGCCCGTCGAGCTCGTCGAGGTCGGCCACCGAGGTCAGGTCGATGACCATCTCGCCGGCGTCGAGGCGGTAGCCCTCGCCGAGCGCGGCGGCCGAGGTCGGCACCCGCAGCACGTCCTCGCCCTCGTAGTGGTCGGCGGCCGCGGCCACGCCCAGCACGGGCAGCAGGAGCAGCCCGACCAGGATGAGTCCGCCGGCGCGGCCGAAGAAGGCTCCGACGACCAGCACCGCACCCACCAGGGCCAGCGCCAGCGCCGGGTAGGCCGCGGCGGCGACCGGCGCACCGGCCAGGTCGACCGTGCCGAGCAGGCCCATCGCCAGCGCCACCAGCGCGACGGTGAAGAGGAAGAGCCGTGGTCCGCGGCGGCGCGGGGAGCGCGGCCGCGGCTGCACCGGGGGAGCGGCGGGCCCGGCGGCGCCCGGGGGCAGCGGGCCGGCCGGCGCCACGGGCGCTGCCTGGGAGGCTGCGCGGCGGTCGTCGCGGCGCGAGAGCAGCCAGGCGACGAACAGGCCGAGCAGCACCAGCGGCCACGGGAACCACCAGTCGCCGCCGGCCACGTCGCCGAGCAGCGCCAGGGCGGCCACGACGCCGACCAGCACGAGCACCACGTTGCGGTTCCTGGCGTCGAGGGCGATCGTCGCCTCGCCGGTGTCGTCGCGGGGCACGAAGAGCCACCCGGCGGCGTAGAGCAGCAGGCCGGCGCCGCCGAAGAAGGCGAGCACCACGAAGGCGACCCGCAGGATCACCGGGTCGACGTCGAGGTGGCGGCCCAGGCCGCCGGCGACGCCGGCGACGTGACGGTCGGTCGAGGAGCGGCGCAGCCGGGACAGGTCGCGGACCTCGGCGGCGCTGACGCGCGGGCCCTGGTCGTCGGGAGCCTCGCGGGGGTCCGGGCCGTGGGGGGCCTCGGGTGGTGTGGTGGTCATGGCTCCAGCCTGGCCCGGGCCGCGCGTCGCCACCATCGGGGAACACCCTGGTCCTCGCCGAGGAGATCCCGGGGATCCTCCTCATGGCCCGGGCCCGTGGGCGGTGCGACGATGGAGCCCTGATGACCAGCCCCCACCTCCAGCCGCGCACCGCCTACCGCGACGCCCACGACCCGGTGCTCGGCGGTGTGGCCGGTGGACTGGCCCGCCACCTGGGCCTGCCGGTGCTCTGGGTGCGCCTGGGGTTCCTCCTCGCCGCCGCGGCCGGCGGCCTGGGCATCGTGCTCTACGCCGGGCTCTGGCTGGTGCTGCCCACCGACGCGGGCTTCGAGCGCAGCGCCCCCGGGCTCGAGGGCGCCACCCGCGACGGGCGCCGGCCCCGGCGCGCCCGCCGGCTCGGCGACGTCGGCCAGGTGGTCGCGCTCGGCGCGCTCGCCCTCGGGCTGCTGCTCGCGGTCGAGGCCGTGCTCGGGCAGGGCGTGGTGTTCTGGCCGGTGGCCCTCGGCCTGGCCGGGGTCGCGCTGCTGTGGCGCCAGGCCGACGAGGCCCAGCGCGAGCGCTGGCTCGACACCACCGGACGCATCGACCCGGTGCGGGTCGTCTTCGGCGCGGGCGGCTGGGCGTCGTACGCGCGGGTCGGGGCGGGTGCGCTGCTCGTGGTCACCGCCCTCGGGCTGGTGTTCCTGCGCGACGGCGGCGCCGCGGCCGCCGGCGACCTGGTGCTGGCCACCCTGGTCGGGGTGGCGGGCATCGCCGTCGTCGTCGGCCCGTGGTTCTACCGGCTGGCCTCCGACCTGACCGCCGAGCGCGAGGAGCGGGTGCGCAGCCAGGAGCGTGCCGACGTCGCCGCCCACCTGCACGACTCGGTGCTGCAGACGCTCGCGCTCATCCAGCGCTCCGCCGACGACGGGCCCACCGTCGCCCGGCTGGCCCGCAGCCAGGAGCGCGACCTGCGTGCCTGGCTCTACAGCGAGGAGGCGGTCGACGAGAGCAGCGTGGCCAGCGCGCTGCGTGCCGCGGCCGCGGCCGTCGAGGACACCCACGGCGTGGCCGTCGACGTGGTCGCGGTCGGCGACGCCCCGCTCGAGGAGGCCCTGCGCCCGGTCGTGGCGGCAGCCGGCGAGGCCCTGACCAACGCCGCGCGGCACGCCGGGGTGCCCCGCATCGACGTCTACGCCGAAATCGACGACGAGGCCGTCGAGGTCTTCGTCCGCGACCGCGGGCGCGGCTTCGACCTCGAGGCCGTGCCGGCAGACCGCTACGGCGTGCGCCGCAGCATCCTCGACCGGCTGCGCCGCCACGGCGGTACCGCCGAGGTGCGCACCGCGCTCGGCGCCGGCACCGAGGTGCGCCTGCGACTGCCCCGCCCAGCCCGCCCGCCCCAGGAGGACCAGTGAGCACACCCCGCCCGACCAGCGTCGTGGTCGTCGACGACCACGCGATGTTCCGCTCGGGCGTGCGCGCCGAGCTCGCCGCGGTCGGGGCCGGTGTCGTCGAGGTGGTCGCCGAGGCCGCCGACGTCGACGAGGCGGTGCGGGCGGTCGCCGAGCACGCCCCCGACGTGGTGCTCCTCGACGTGCACCTGCCCGGCGGCGGCGGGGTCGAGGTGATGCGCCGCGACCGCACCGGCACGACCCGCTACCTCGCGCTCTCGGTCAGCGACGCCGCCGAGGACGTCATCGGCACCATCCGCGGCGGCGCCCGGGGCTACGTCACCAAGACCATCACCGGCCCCGAGCTCGTCGACGCCGTACGCCGCGTGGCCGACGGCGACGCGGTCTTCTCGCCGCGCCTGGCCGGCTTCGTCCTCGACGCCTTCGCCGGCACGTTCGCGGTCGCCGAGGTCGACGAGGACCTCGACCGGCTCACCGAGCGCGAGCGCGAGGTGATGCGCCTGATCGCGCGCGGGTACTCCTACCGCGAGGTCGCCGGTGAGCTCTTCATCTCCGTCAAGACCGTCGAGACCCACATGTCGAGCGTGCTGCGCAAGCTGCAGCTCTCCTCGCGCCACGAGCTGACCCGGTGGGCCTCCGACCGTCGCCTGCTTTGAGGGGTGGGGGAGGATCGGCCCCATGCGATTCACGACTCTCGGACACAGCGGCTGCGCCGTCTCCCGCCTCTGCCTCGGCACGATGACCTTCGGCGCCGAGACCGACGAGGCCGGCTCCCACGAGCAGCTCGACGTCTTCCTCGAGGCCGGCGGCACGCTCGTCGACACCGCCGACGTCTACACCGCCGGCACCTCCGAGGAGATCATCGGCCGCTGGCTGGCCGACCGGCCGGCCGACGTCACCGACCGGGTCATGCTGGCCACCAAGGCGCGCTTCCCCATGGGCGCCGACCCGCAGGGAGGCGGATCCTCCGCGCGTCACCTGACCCGGGCCCTCGACGCCTCGCTGCGCCGGCTCGGGGTCGAGGCGGTCGACCTCTACCAGGTCCACGCCTGGGACCCGTTCACGCCGCTCGAGGAGACCCTGCGCACCCTCGACGGGTTCGTGCGCTCGGGTCGCATCCGCTACTACGGCCTCTCCAACTTCACCGGGTGGCAGCTGACCAAGGCCGTGCACACCGCGCGGCGCCTGGGCCTGGCCGAGCCGGTCACCCTGCAGCCGCAGTACAACCTCGTGGCCCGCGAGGTCGAGTGGGAGATCGTGCCCGCCGTGCTCGACGCCGGCATGGGGATGCTGCCGTGGGGGCCGCTGGCGGGCGGCTGGCTCACCGGCAAGTACACCCGCGACGAGCGGCCCACCGGCGCTACCCGGCTGGGGGAGGACCCCGGTCGCGGCATGGAGGCGTGGGAGCGCCGCGGCACCGAGCGCACCTGGACCATCGTCGACGCCGTACGCCGCGTGGCCGACCAGGCGGGCGCCTCGCCGTCGCAGGTGGCGCTGGCCTGGCTGCGCGAGCGCCCCGGCGTCAGCTCGACGATCCTCGGCGCGCGCACCACCGAGCAGCTGCGCGCCAACCTGGCCTCGATCGACGTCGTGCTCGACGACGACGCCACCGCGCTGCTCGACCGCGCCAGCGACCTGCACGCGGCCGACTACCCCTACGGCGAGCTGGGGCAGGACCAGCGCTCACGCACCCTGGGCGACGCCTAGGATCACCGGCGTGGACACCCTTCGCCTGATCCTGCTGTTCGTGCACGTCCTGGGCTTCGCCGCCCTCATCGGTGGCGCCCTGGCCCAGGCCGGCCCCGGCCCCAAGCGCGTCAACGCCGCCATGCGCGACGGCGCCGGCACCGCCTTCGTCGCGGGCCTGGCGCTCGTCGGCGTGCTCGAGGCCGGCGACGCCGACGTCGACCACGCCAAGATCGCGGTCAAGCTCGTCGTCGGCCTCGCGGTGCTCGGGCTGGTGATGGCCAACGTGCGCAAGGAGCAGGTCTCGCAGGCGCTGTGGGCCGGTGTGCTGGGGCTCAGCGTGCTCAACGTGGCCGTCGCGGTCTTCTGGTCCTCCGCCCACGTGTGAGGGGTCGGCCCCGCGGCCTGCCCCACCTGTTGGGGTGAGGTCGGGGCTCGTAGGGTCCGGCAGGTTCAAAGACCTCGGGACCCTTCTGTGGGGCGCCCCCGCTCCCCGGCGTCGGCGGCTCGACGTGCCACGGGTGGGATCGGTTCGACCTGAGGTCACTGCTGAGATCCCCTGAGGCGCCGAACCCCCGAGGAGTGCCGTGCCCGACCTGTTCATCGACGGAACCTGGTGCGACGCCGCTGACGGCGCCACCCGCGACATCCACTGCCCCGCCGACGGCCGCCACGTGGTGACCGTCTCCGAGGGCGGGGAGAAGGACGCGGTCGCGGCGGTCGTCGCCGCCCGCAGCGCCTTCGACAACGGCCCCTGGCCCCGTACTCCCGCGCCCGAGCGGGCCGCGCTGCTGCACCGCCTGGCCGACCGGCTCGAGACCGACAAGGACGAGGTCGCGCGTTTGGAGTCGCTCGACACCGGCAAGCGCTTCGTCGAGTCGCAGATCGACGTCGACGACATCGTCTCGGTCTTCCGCCACTTCGCCTCCCTGGCCCAGGCCGAGGCCGGACGCGTCGTCGACACCGGCATGCCCGACGTGGTCAGCCGGGTCGTGCACGAGCCGATCGGCGTCTGCTCGCTCATCACGCCGTGGAACTACCCGCTGCTGCAGACGTCGTGGAAGGTCGCGCCCTGCCTGGCCGCGGGCAACACGTTCGTGCTCAAGCCCAGCGAGCTGACCCCCTCGACCGCGATCTGGCTGGTGCGGGCGCTGAGCGACGTCGGCCTGCCCGACGGCGTGGCCAACCTGGTGCTCGGTGCGGGCGACCGGGTCGGGCCGACCCTGACCGAGGCCCCCGAGGTCGACCTGGTCTCCTTCACCGGCGGCGTCGTCACCGGGCGCCGGATCATGGCCTCGGCCGCGCCGACGGTCAAGAAGGTCGCGCTCGAGCTCGGCGGCAAGAACCCCAACATCGTCTTCGCCGACGCCGACCTCGACGCGGCCATCGACAACGCCCTCACCGCGATCTTCCTCGACTCCGGGCAGGTCTGCTCGGCCGGCGCCCGGCTGGTGGTCGAGGACACCGTCCACGACCGGGTCGTCGACGAGCTGGTGCGCCGCGCCGGGCTGATCCGCCTCGGTGGGCCCTTCGACGACGACGCCGAGACCGGCCCGCTGATCAGCGCCGCCCACCGCGAGAAGGTCGAGGCCTACGTGGCGGCCGGCCTCGCCGAGGGCGCCACGCTGCGCGTCGGCGGCGCCCGGCCCGAGGGGGCGGCGTACGAGGAGGGGTTCTACTACCTGCCCACCATCCTCGACGACTGCTCCGCCGACATGTCGTGCGTGCAGGAGGAGAGCTTCGGGCCGGTGCTGACCGTGGAGCGCTTCACCGGTGCCGACGCCGACGCCCGCGAGGAGGCGGCCGTCTCGATCGCCAACGACACCGTCTACGGCCTGGCCGGCGCGGTGTGGACCAGCGACGCCGGTCGCGCCGAACGGGTCGCCGGCCGGCTGCGCCACGGCACCATCTGGATCAACGACTACCACCCCTACGTCGCCCAGGCCGAGTGGGGCGGCTACAAGCAGAGCGGCACCGGGCGCGAGCTCGGCATCGCCGGGCTCGAGGAGTACCGCGAGACCAAGCACATCTGGCACAACACCCGGCCGGCTCGCGCCGGCTGGTTCCCGGACCACGGAGAGGACCAGGCGTGAGCAGCAAGAGGTACGACTACGTCATCGTCGGCGGTGGCTCGGCGGGCTCCGCCCTGGCCAACCGCCTCTCCGCCGACCCCGCCACCAGCGTGCTGGTGCTCGAGGCCGGCCGCAACGACACCTTGCTCGACCCGTTCATCCACATGCCGGCCGCGCTGCCCTACCCGATCGGCAACCGGCTCTACGACTGGAAGTACGAGTCGGAGCCCGAGCCGCACATGGGCGGGCGGAAGGTCTACCACGCCCGCGGCAAGGTGCTCGGCGGGTCCTCGTCGATCAACGGGATGATCTTCCAGCGCGGCAACCCCTCCGACTACGAGCGCTGGGCCGCCGAGGCCGGGATGCAGGAGTGGGACTACGCCCACTGCCTGCCCTACTTCAAGCGGATGGAGACCTGCACCGCCGGCGCCGACGCCTGGCGCGGCGGCTCCGGCCCGCTGGTGCTCGAGCGCGGCCCGGCCAGCTCACCCCTCTTCGGCGCGTTCTTCGAGGCCGTGCAGCAGGCCGGGCACCCGCTGACCGACGACGTCAACGGCTACCGGCAGGAGGGCTTCGCCAAGTTCGACCGCAACGTGCACCGCGGGCGGCGCCTGAGCGCCAGCCAGGCCTACCTGCACCCGGTGATGAACCGCAAGAACCTCGACGTGCAGACCCTGGCCATGGTCACCGGGCTGCGCACCCAGGGCAACCGGGTCACCGGCGTCGACTACGTGCGCGGCGGCCGGCTCAAGCGCAGCGTCGAGGCCGGCGAGGTGATCCTGTGCGGTGGCGCGATCAACTCCCCGCAGCTGCTGCAGCTGAGCGGCATCGGCCCCGCCGACCACCTGCGCTCGCTGGGCATCGACGTGCTCGCCGACCTGCCCGGGGTGGGCGAGAACATGCAGGACCACCTCGAGGTCTACATCCAGCACGCCGCCAAGCAGCCCGTCTCGATCGCGCCGTGGCTCAAGCACCGCCACAAGCCGCGCATCGGCGCCGAGTGGCTCTTCGGCCGCAAGGGTGTCGGCGCCTCCAACCACTTCGAGGCCGGCGGCTTCATCCGCAGCAACGACGAGGTGGCCTACCCCAACCTGATGTTCCACTTCCTGCCGATCGCGATCCGGTACGACGGCTCGCAGCCGGCCGCCGAGCACGGCTACCAGGTGCACATCGGGCCGATGTACTCCGACGTGCGGGGCAGCCTGCGCATCCGCAGCCGCGACCCGATGGAGCACCCGGCGCTGAAGTTCAACTACCTCTCCACCGAGCGCGACCGCCAGGAGTGGATCGAGATGGTGCGCGCGGCGCGGCACATCCTCGAGCAGCCGGCCTTCGCGGCGTTCTCCGCGGGCGAGATCTCGCCCGGACCCTCGGTCAGCACCGACCAGGAGATCCTCGACTGGGTCGCCGAGGACGCCGAGACCGCGCTGCACCCCTCGTGCACCGCCAAGATGGGCACCGACGACATGTCGGTCGTCGACCCGGCCACGATGCGGGTGCACGGCGTCGAGGGCCTGCGCGTCGTCGACGCCTCGGTGATGCCCTTCGTGACCAACGGCAACATCTACGCCCCGGTGATGATGCTCGCCGAGAAGGCCGCCGACCTGATCGCCGGCAACGAGCCGCTGGCCCCGCTCGAGGTGCCCTACTACAAGCACGGGGCGGGCATGCCGCTCTACCCCGAGGGCGACCCGCGCAACGACGCGGCGCCCGGCACCGTCAAGGGCAGCAGCCAGCCCGCCGGGACCATGGGGGGCCAGCGATGAGCACCGACACCGCCGGCCCCGCCGGACAGCTCGACCCCGTCCCGCCGGGCGAGCCCGCGGCCCGCATCAACCTGCCGGTCTTCGTGCCCTCGGCCGTCGTCGCGCTCGCGGTGACCGTGTGGTGCGTCGCGACGCCCGACCACGCGCTGAGCACCCTCGAGAGCGTCGTGGCCTGGGTCTCGACGTGGTTCGGCTGGTTCTACATCGCCTTGACCACCGCGGTGCTGGTCTTCGTCATCTACCTCGGGCTGTCGCGCTACGGCTCCGTGCGGCTGGGCCCCGAGCACTCCAAGCCGGAGTTCTCCACCGGGGCGTGGGCCGCGATGCTCTTCGCCGCCGGCATCGGCACCGACCTGATGTTCTTCGCCGTCTACGAGCCGGTCACCCAGTACCTCACCCCGCCCTCCATCGAGGGCAGCACCGTGACCGCGGCCCGCGAGGCGACCGTGTGGACGCTGTTCCACTACGGCATCTCCGGGTGGGGCATGTACGCGCTGATGGGCATGGCCCTGGCCTACTTCGCCTACCGGATGCACCTGCCGCTGGCGGTGCGCTCGGCGCTGTTCCCGCTGATCGGCAAGAAGGTCGACGGGCCGATCGGGCACGCCGTCGACACCGCCGCGGTGATCGGCACCATCTTCGGTGTCGCGACCTCCCTGGGCATCGGCGTGGTCAGCCTCAACGTCGGCCTCGACGTGGTCTTCGGCGTGCCGCAGGGCCTGGCCACCCAGAGCGCCCTGATCGTGCTGGCGGTCGCGATCGCCACCGTCTCGGCCGTCAGCGGCATCGAGAAGGGCATCAAGCGGATCTCCCAGCTCAACGTCATGCTGGCGATCCTGCTCGCGGTCTACGTGCTGGTCACCGGCCGCACGGCGTACCTGCTCAACGCGCTGGTGCTCAACGTGGGCGACTACGTCCGGCTCTTCCCCGACATGACGATGCAGACCTTCGCCTACGAGGACACCGGCGACTGGATGAGCTTCTGGACGCTCTTCTTCTGGGCCTGGTGGATCGCCTGGGCCGCCTTCGTCGGGCTCTTCCTGGCCCGGATCTCGCGCGGTCGCACCATCAAGGAGTTCGTGGCCGGCACCATGATCATCCCGTTCAGCTACATCCTGATGTGGGTGGCGATCTTCGGCAACGCCGCGATCGGCGAGATCCGCAGCGGCAACACCGACTTCGCCGAGGCGGCGGCCGAGGCCGTCGACCCCTCGGAGGGCCTGTGGTCGCTGCTGCAGGAGTACCCCGCCTTCCCGGTGGTCGCCTCGCTGGCGATCCTCGTCGGGCTGCTCTTCTACGTGACCTCGGCCGACTCGGGCGCCCTGGTGATGGGCAACCTGACCTCGCGGCTGCGCACCGTCAACGACGACGCCACCTCGGGCCTGCGGGTCTTCTGGGCGGTCGTGACCGGCGCGCTCACGCTGGCCATCCTGGCCGCGGGCAACATCTACGCCCTGCAGTACGCCACCGTCATCGTCGGGCTGCCCTTCGCGTTCGTGATGATCGTGGTCATGTGGGGGCTCTACCGGGCCCTGGCCGTCGAGGGCCACATGGTCGACAGCCGGCGCTCGGCCCTGCCGGGCGCGCTGTCGAGCCGCACCACCGCCCCCGACCCGCGTCGCCACGTGCCCTGGCAGGCCCGGATGCGCAGGGTGATGACCTTCCCGAGCGGCGAGCGCGTCGAGGAGTTCGTCTCCTCGGTGGTGGTGCCGGCCCTCGAGGAGGTCGCCGGGGAGCTGCGCGAGCAGGGCGTGGGCGCCGAGGTGGTCTCGGTCGTCGACGAGCACGGCGAGGGCGCGATCGAGCTGGTCGCCGACGTGGGCGCCGAGCTGGCGTTCCACTACAAGGTGCAGCGGCGCACGGTGCCGATCCCGGCGTACGGCGGCTGGGCGCCGCGCGGCAACGAGGTCTACTGCCGGCTCGAGGTGCACCTGCGCGACGGTGGCCAGGACTACGACGTGATGGGCTACACCCAGACCCAGCTCATCGACGACGTGCTCGACCAGTACGAGCGGCACCTGGAGTTCCTGCGCCGTGCCGACGGCGCCGGTCTGTAGCCGCCGCGACGGCCTCGCGCACCGTCGCCCCCGGACCTCGGGTCCGGGGGCGACGGTGCCGGGCCGATCAGCAGAGGTGGTGCACCTCCTGCAGGTGGTAGGTCGGGGTGTCGAGCCCGGCATGCCGGGCCTTGAGCTGCAGGGCCAGGTAGAGCGAGTAGTGCCGTGACTGGTGCAGGTTGCCGCCGTGGAACCACAGGTGCGGCTGCTGCGTGGGCTTCCACATGTTGCGCTGCTCGCCCTCCCACGGGCCGGGGTCCTTCGTGGTGTCGGAGCCCAGCCCCCACACCTTGCCGACCCGGTCGGCGACCTCCTGGCTGATCAGATCGGCGGCCCAGCCGTTCATCGAGCCGTAGCCGGTGGCGTAGACCACCAGGTCGGCCGGCAGCTCGGTGCCGTCCTCGAGCACCACGGTGTCCTCGGTGAGGTGGTCGACCTGGCCGTGCGCCAGCTTCACCTCGCCGTCGGCGACCAGCTCGGCCGAGCCCACGTCGATGTAGTAGCCCGAGCCGCGGCGCAGGTACTTCATGAACAGGCCCGAGCCGTCGTCGCCCCAGTCGTGCCGGAAGCCGGCCTTCTCGAGCCGCTCGTAGAAGTCGGCGTCGACCTCGGCCATCTTCTCGTAGGCCGGGATCTGGAACTCGTGCATGATCCGGTAGGGCAGCGAGGCGAAGACCAGGTCGGCCTTCTCCGTGGTCATCCCGGCCTCCAGGGCCCGCTCGGAGTAGAGGTCGCCCAGCCCGTGCTCCATCAGGCTGGCGCTCTTGACGATGTGGGTCGAGGAGCGTTGCACCATGGTGACGTCGGCACCGTGCTCCCACAGCGCGCCGCAGATGTCGAAGGCCGAGTTGTTGGAGCCGATCACCACGCACCGCTTGCCGGCGTACGCGTCGGGGCCGGGGTGCGCCGAGGAGTGGTGCTGCTCGCCGCGGAAGACGTCCTGGCCCGGGACCACGGGGACGTTGGGCTTGCCGGACATGCCGGTGGCCATCACCAGGTGCGTGGGCCGCAGCGTGACCGGGCTGCCGTCGCGCTCGATCTCGACGCTCCACCCGCCGGCCTGCTCGTCGTACGACGCGGAGGTGGCCGTGGTGGAGGACCAGTACGGCACCTCCATCACCCGGGTGTACATCTCCAGCCAGTCGCCGATCTTGTCCTTGGGGGCGAAGACCGGCCAGTTGTCGGGGAACTTCAGGTAGGGCAGGTGGTCGTACCAGACCGGGTCGTGCAGGCACAGCGACTTGTAGCGGTGGCGCCACTGGTCGCCGGGGCGCTCGTGCTTGTCGATCACCAGGGCCGGCACACCCAGCTGGCGCAGCCGCGCGCCCAGCGCGATGCCGCCCTGGCCGCCGCCGACGACGAGCACGTAGGGCTGCAGCGTCGTGCCCATCGCCTCGTCCTCGGCTCGGCGAGCCTCGAGCCAGGTGGTGCGGTCGGGGTCCGCTCCGTGCTCGGCTCCCATGGCGCGACGGGTGCCCCGCGGCTCCTCGTGGCCCTTGAGCTCGTGCAGGGCGGTCAGGAACGTCCAGGCACGGTCCTGGCCGTCCTCCTCACGCAGCCGGGCGAGACCGCGGCCCCGGCCCACGGCGGTCTCGAAGGTGAACCAGGCGGTCACCACGCCGTCTGCCTCCTCGGCGGGCTCGGCCAGCTCGAAGCGGCTCGGGTCGACGCCGGCCACCGTCGACTCCAGCAGGTCCTCGACGCCGGCAGGGTCCTCGACGGTGGTGATGTTCCAGGTGAACGCGACCAGGTCGCGCCAGAAGCTGGTGGCCGCGAACATGCCCGCGGCGCGGTGGGTGTCGCGCTGGGTCAGGGCGTCCTCGAACGCGGCGAACCAGGCTCGCGCGCGCCGGTCGGCCGGGGCGGGGCCCGGGCCGGGCGTGCCGGTGGGGTGCTCCAGGGTCTGCGTCATCGTCGTCCTTCCGTGCCGCCGCCGCTGTGGCGGACTGTGACCTCCACCACACTCCTCCCGGGTCCGGTGACGCCACCGTTGCAGCGTGTTGCACGGCCGCGACCGACTGCGCGCTGTGGTGCGCGTCACGTCCGCGACCTAGGCTGACGCCATGTCGGGCTTCGAGGCGATCGCCCCGGGGACGGACCTCGGGGTGCGGGCCCGCGAGCTGCTGCGCATCCACGACGCCGTGATCGGCGGGGGTCGCCCTCCGCAGCGGCCACGGCCACTGGTGGCCCGGTCCTGGCGGCGGGTCCTCGATGCCGGCCTCGACCCGGCCGGCCGGAACGCTCGCAGCCCGCTGCCGTTCGCCGAGGTCGAGCGGCGGCGCCGCAGCAGCCGGTTGGCCCTGGTCGTCGACGAGCTGCGTGCCGTGCTCGGGAGCATCGCCGACGCCTCGCACTTCCTGATCGTCGTCACCGACGCCGACGGCGTGATCCTGTGGCGCGAGGGTGCGGCCGGAGTGCGGCGGCGCGCCGACTCGCTGGGCTTCAGCGAAGGGGCGCTGTGGACCGAGGCCGCCGTCGGCACCAACGCGATCGGCACGGCGCTGGCCGAGGACGCACCGGTGCAGCTCTTCTCCGCAGAGCACTTCGAGCCCCAGCAGCACCCCTGGTACTGCACGGCCGCGCCCGTCCACGACCCGCGCACCGGCGCGCTGCTCGGCGTCGTCGACGTCAGCGGCCCGGCTCTGACCCTGCACCCCGCCATCGGCGCGCTCGTGGAGACCGCGGTGAAGCTGGGGGAGAGCCGCCTGTGGCGGCGTCACCACGACGACCTCGAGCGCCTGCGTCGCAGCAGCGCTCCGCTCCTGCAGGGCGAGCCCGGGCCGTTCCTGGTGGTCGACGAAGACGGCTGGGTGGCCCACCACGCCGGCATGGGCGGGCGCGACCGCATCGAGGCACCCCGCGCCGACCGCCCGGTGGCGGTGCCCGGGCTGGGCATCTGCCTGCCCGAGCGGCTCGGTGACGGCTGGCTGGTGCGCCCCGGCGGCGACGTACGCCGTCTGGAGGCGCGCCTGGTCCGTGGACGGCGCCCGCTGCTCGAGGTCGGTGGCGCGGGAGCCGGGTGGCGCACCGTCCTCACGCCGCGCCACGCCGACCTGCTGGTCGCGCTGGCGCGCGCCGGCGCCCAGGGGACCACTGCACCGGCGCTGAGCGGAGTCCTCTACGGCGACGCCGAGCACCAGGTCACGGTGCGCGCCGAGGTCTCGCGGCTGCGACGCGTGGTGGGTGCCCTGGTGCTCACCGGCCCCTACCGGCTGGCCCCCGGGGTGCGGCTGCTCGTCGAGCCGGGTGAGGACTGCGAGGGCGGGGGTGCTCGCTCGTAGGGTGGGACCCAGCATGAGTACGTCGTCTGGTTCCGACCCCGCCCTCGACCTCTTCGGGTTCGCCGCGCCCGCACCCGAGATCCGCACCCCCCGCCGCGGCCCGTCGCGCGAGCAGCTGCTGGAGGGGCTCAACGAGCCCCAGCGCGCCGCCGTGGTGCACGAGGGCGCCCCTCTGCTGGTCGTCGCCGGCGCCGGCTCGGGCAAGACCCGGGTGCTGACCCGGCGCATCGCCTGGCTGATCTCCGAGCGCGGCGCGCACCCCGGCTCGGTGCTGGCCATCACCTTCACCAACAAGGCCGCGGCCGAGATGAAGGAGCGCGTCGAGGACCTCGTGGGCCGCCGTGCCCGCATCATGTGGGTCTCGACCTTCCACTCCGCCTGCGTGCGCATCCTGCGCAAGGAGGCCGACAAGCTGGGCTGGAAGTCGAACTTCTCGATCTACGACGCCGCGGACCAGAAGCGGCTGATGTCGCTGGTGTGCAACGACCTCGACCTCGACCCCAAGCGCTACCAGCCGGGCGCGCTGCTGCACTGGGTCTCTGACCAGAAGAACGAGCTGCGCGACCCCGAGCAGGTCGCCGCCGAGACCCGCAACAAGCTCGAGGAGACCTACGCGTCGGTCTACGCGCTCTACCAGCGCCGCCTGCGCGAGGCCAACGCGCTCGACTTCGACGACCTGATCATGTCGACGGTGCGGCTCTTCCAGACCTTCCCCGACGTGCGCGA
Organism: Nocardioides salarius; assembly: GCF_016907435.1. NCBI lineage: Bacteria > Bacillati > Actinomycetota > Actinomycetes > Propionibacteriales > Nocardioidaceae > Nocardioides > Nocardioides salarius. The sequence continues at coordinate 3,182,748 of NZ_JAFBBZ010000001.1, forward strand.
GACCTACCGGCGCCGCTTCCGCCACGTGCTGGTCGACGAGTACCAGGACACCAACCACGCGCAGTACGCGCTGATCCACCAGCTGTGCGCCGAGCAGCTCGAGGAGCCGCTGGCCGGTGGCGGTGCTCCCGAGCGGGTCGAGCCCGCCGAGCTGATGGTCGTCGGCGACGCCGACCAGTCGATCTACGCCTTCCGCGGTGCCAACATCCGCAACATCCTCGACTTCGAGCAGGACTTCCCCGACGCGAGCTCGGTGCTGCTCGAGCAGAACTACCGCTCCACCCAGACGATCCTCACCGCCGCCAACGCCGTGATCGGCAACAACCGCGGGCGCAAGCCCAAGCGGCTGTGGTCCGATGCCGGCGAGGGCGAGCGGATCGTGGGCTACGTCGCCGACGACGAGCACGACGAGGCGCGCTTCATCTCCGAGCGCATCGACAAGCTCACCGACGCCGGTGTGCGCGCGGGCGACGTGGCGGTCTTCTACCGCACCAACGCCCAGTCGCGGGTGCTGGAGGAGGTGTTCATGCGCACCGGCCAGCCCTACAAGGTCGTGGGCGGGGTGCGCTTCTACGAGCGCCGCGAGGTGCGTGACGCCCTGGCCTACCTGCGGATGCTGGCCAACCCGGCCGACCAGGTCTCGCTGCGCCGCATCCTCAACACCCCCAAGCGCGGCATTGGCGACCGTGCCGTGGCCTGCGTCAACGCCCTGGCCGAGGGGGAGGGCCTGACGTTCTGGGAGGCGCTGCGTCGCGCCGAGCACGCGCCGGGGCTGGCGACCCGTTCGCTGACCCAGATCCGCGGCTTCGTCGACATGGTCGAGGAGCTGCAGTCGATGGTCGACGCGGGGGAGCGCCCCGATGTGGTGCTGGAGTCGGTGCTGGCCCGCTCGGGCTACCTGACCGCGCTGGAGGACTCCGACGACCCGCAGGACGCCACCCGGCTCGAGAACCTCGCCGAGCTCGTCGCCGTGGCCCGCGAGTTCGCCGAGGACCCCCAGCCCGGGCCGTCGGTCGACCCGGCCGACATCGAGGAGGGGGTCGTGGCCGTGGGTCTCGGCGACTTCCTCGAACGGGTCGCGCTGGTCGCCGACGCCGACCAGATCCCCGACGACGACCCCGACAGCACCGGCGTGGTCACCCTGATGACCCTGCACACCGCCAAGGGCCTGGAGTTCCCCGTCGTCTTCCTGACCGGCCTCGAGGACGGCGTCTTCCCGCACTCGCGCGCCCTGGGCGACCAGAGCGAGCTCGAGGAGGAGCGCCGGCTCGCGTACGTCGGCATCACCCGCGCCCGCGAGCGGCTGCACCTGTCGCGGGCCCTGGTCCGCTCGGCGTGGGGCGCGCCCTCGCACAACCCGCCCTCGCGCTTCATCGACGAGCTGCCGGTCGACCTGATCGACTGGGAGCGCACCGAGGCCGCGCAGACCCGCTGGTCGCGCCCCGACGTCAGCGGCTCGTGGGGCGGGGGACAGCGCGGCAGCACCGGCGCACCCACCGCCGCCGGCCGCCGCAACTTCTCCTCCGCCGCAGCCCGCGCCGACGCCGCCTCCAAGGCCAAGAAGCCCGCCAAGGAGATCCCCAGCCTCGAGCCCGGCGACCGGGTGCTGCACGACTCCTTCGGCATGGGCAGCGTCGTGTCCGTCGAGGGTGCCGGCGACAAGTCCGTCGCCTCCATCGACTTCGGCTCCGAGGGCGTCAAGCGCCTCCTGCTGCGCTACGCCCCCGTCGAGAAGCTCTGACCCCTCGTTGGTCGAGCAGTGACGAGCGCCAGCGAGGAGCGTCGCCGAGACCCCGTGAGTGACCCGCTCGCCGAGTCGGCTGGTTCGAACCGGCCGGCTCGCGGTGTCGTACGCCGTTGGCGCGGAGTGGTCATTCTCGACACGTGAGGGGGCCCGGAGGATGTCCTCCGTGACCACTCGCCGTACGCCATGGACTCACTGGGTCTCGGCGTCGCTCGAGCCTTCGGCCCTCGCTGCTCGACCAACGGCTGTGTGCGCCGAGTCGGCTGGTTCGAACCGGCCGACTCGCGGTTTCCTACGCCGTTGGTGCGGAGCGGTCTTTTTCGACAGGTGAGGGGGCCCGGGGGATGTCGTCCGTGACCACTCGCCGTACGCCGTGCGGTTGCGGGGTCTCGGCGTCGCTCGAGCCTTCGGCCCTCGCTGCTCGACCAACGGCTGTGTGCGCCGAGTCGGCTGGTTCGAACCGGCCGGCTCGCGGTGTCGTACGCCGTTGGTGCGGAGCGGTCTTTTTCGACAGGTGAGGGGGCCCGGGGGATGTCGTCCGTGACCACTCGCCGTACGCCGTGCGGTTGCGGGGTCTCGGCGTCGCTCGAGCCTTCGGCCCTCGCTGCTCGACCAACGGCTGTGTGCGCCGAGTCGGCTGGTTCGAACCGGCCGGCTCGCGGTGTCGTACGCCGTTGGCGCGGAGTGGTCATTCTCGACACGTGAGGGGGCCCGGAGGATGTCGTCCGTGACCACTCGCCGTACGCCATGGACTCACTGGGTCTCGGCGTCGCTCGAGCCTTCGGCCCTCGCTGCTCGACCAACGGCTGTGTGCGCCGAGTCGGCTGGTTCGAACCGGCCGACTCGCGGTGTCGTACGCCGTTGGGCGCGGAGTGGTCGTTCCCGACAGGTGAGGGGGCCCGTGGGATGTCGTCCGTGACCATTCGCCGTACGCCAGGGACTCACTGGGTCTCGGCGTCGCTCGAGCCTTCGGCCCTCGCTGCTCGACCAACGGCGTGGCCCTCGCTGCTCGACCTACGGCGTGGCTCTCGCTGCTCGACCTGCGGGAGCGTGGGTCAGGGGGTGATGCCGCGGGCGACGAGCGCCGCGTAGGGGTCCACCGGGTCACCGCCACCAGGGCGGACCTCGAGGTGCAGGTGGGGCCCGGTGACGTTGCCGGTCGAGCCCACGGTGCCGATCGTCTCGCCGGCAGTCACGGTCTCACCGGCCGAGACGGAGATGGAGGTCTGGTGGGCGTACCAGAGCTCGGTGCCGTCCTCGAGGGTCAGCACGGTCTTGTTGCCGTACGCGCCGTCGTAGCCGGCGGAGGTCACCGTGGCGTTGGCGATGGCGACCAGGGGGGTGCCGGCGGGGGCGGCAAGGTCAAGGCCGGTGTGGTACGTCGCCCAGAGGCCGGTCTCCCCGAACCGTGCGGTCAGGCGGTAGCCCGCGACCGGCAGCTGCCACAGGTTCTTCTCGAGCACCTTGGCGTGCTTCTCGGCGGCGGCGGCGAGGTTGGAGAGCTCGGCGTTGCGCTGCTCGGCCTGCTGCTCGACCTTGGCGGCCAGCTTGCCGCCGGCGGCGTCCTCGAGGGCGTCGCGCGAGGAGTCGCGGGTCACGACCGAGTCGCGGCCCAGGATGACGCTCTCCTGGCCCAGCGAGCCGCTCAGCGCGCCCGCCTGGGCGACCTTGGCCGGGGCCGCGGCGGCCAGCTCGGTGTCGCCGCCGCCGGTGGTGCTCAGCACCCCGCCGACGGAGACGGCCAGCGCGGCCACACCGAGCAGCACGGGAGCCGAGGGCAGGCGGCGCAGCGTGGAGGGGCGGGCGGTGCGCACGGCGCGGCGCTTGCCGGCCGGCGCGGGGGAGGGGATGTCGGAGGCACGCAGCGCCGCGAGCGGCAGCGACATCGTCTGCTCGGTCTCGAAGGACGTGGTGTGGTCGACCGGCTCGAGGTCGGCGAGGACCCGCTCGATCGTGCCGGTGTCGATGGTGCTCGTGTCGGTCGTGGCCGTGTCGACGACCGGCGAGGCGGCGCGGCGGCGGCCGACGTACGGCGTCGCGGGGGTCGTCTCGACCGGCGCGACCGGCTCGGTGAGGACGGCGCGGCGGCGTCCGACGTAGGGCTCGGCGCTCAGCAGGGTCCCGGCCTGGCCGCGACCGGAGTCGTGGCTCTCTGCTCGGTGGTGACCCATGCGTGCAAGCTCCGCATCTGTCGGAATGAGGGGATCTGCGACCCGAAAGGGTGATCGGGCGCAACGGTCGTGAACTGTAACGGATCGGTGACGGCGGGCGAAACCGGATCCGTCGTCCTGGGGACAACCAGGCGGGCCCTGCAGGGTCACGGCCCCGGCCCGGCGCGGCAAAGCGGTCTGGACCGGTGTGGTGCATGACGTCCGTCACGTCGACGGGGCCGGACCTCGTGCCGGGCGGGGCAAGAGGTCTAGTGTGCCGCGGAGACGACCAGGGTGCAGGTGTCCGACTGCACCGGTGAGTGCAATCGATGACTAGCCATGACTAGAGAACTGGTGGATCAGTGGACCTGATGGAGTTCCAGGCGAAGAAGCTCTTCGCCAAGCACGACGTCCCGGTGACCGAGGGCATCGTCGCCCAGACCCCCGAGGAGGCGAGGGCGGCAGCCGAGAAGCTCGGTGTCGTCGTCGTCAAGGCACAGGTCAAGGCCGGCGGTCGAGGCAAGGCGGGCGGCGTCAAGCTCGCCAAGACGCCCGACGAGGCCTTCGAGCACGCGTCGAACATCCTGGGGATGACGATCAAGGACCTGACGGTCCACCGGGTGCTGATCGCGCCGGCCGCGAGCATCGAGGAGGAGTACTACTTCTCCTTCCTGCTCGACCGCGCGAACCGCAGCTACCTGTGCATCGCCTCCGTCGAGGGCGGTGTGGAGATCGAGGAGGTCGCCAAGACCAACCCCGACGCCGTCAAGCAGATCGCCATCGACCCGGGCACCGGCGTCGACGAGGCGAAGGCGCGCGAGATCGTCGCCGAGGCCGGCTTCCCCGAGGCGCTGACCGACCAGGCCGTGCAGACCGTGCTCGGGCTGTGGAAGACCTTCGTCGAGGAGGACGCCACCCTCGTCGAGGTCAACCCGCTGGCCCGCCTGGCCGGTGACAAGCTCGAGGCCCTCGACGGCAAGGTCTCCCTCGACGAGAACGCCGAGTTCCGTCACGAGGACCACGCCGAGTTCGAGGACAAGGAGGCCGCCGACCCGCTCGAGGCCAAGGCCAAGGCCATGGGCCTCAACTACGTCAAGCTCGACGGCGAGGTCGGCATCATCGGCAACGGCGCGGGCCTGGTCATGTCGACCCTCGACGTGGTCGCCTACGCCGGCGAGAAGCACGGCGGCGTCAAGCCCGCCAACTTCCTCGACATCGGCGGCGGCGCGTCCGCGACCGTGATGGCCAACGGCCTCGACGTGATCCTCAACGACCCGCAGGTCAAGAGCGTCTTCGTCAACGTCTTCGGCGGCATCACCTCCTGCGACGCCGTCGCCGACGGCATCGTGGGCGCGCTCGACATCCTGGGCGACGAGGCCACCAAGCCCCTCGTCGTGCGCCTCGACGGCAACAACGTCGAGGAGGGCCGCCGCATCCTCGGGGAGAAGAACCACCCGCTGGTGACGCTGGTCGAGACGATGGACGGCGCGGCCGACAAGGCCGCCGAGCTGGCGAACGCCTGAGAAGGACGAGGAACCTAGAACTATGTCGATCTACCTCAACAAGGACTCGAAGGTCATCGTCCAGGGCATCACCGGCGGTGAGGGCACCAAGCACACCCGCCTGATGATGAAGTCCGGCACGCAGGTCGTGGGCGGCGTCAACGCCCGCAAGGCCGGCACCACGGTGACCCACCAGGACGCCGACGGCAACGACGTCGAGCTGCCCGTCTTCGCCAGCGTCGCCGAGGCGATGGCCGAGACCGGCGCCGACGTCTCCGTGGCGTTCGTGCCCCCCGCCTTCACCAAGGACGCCTGCATCGAGGCCATCGACGCCGGCATCGGCCTGCTCGTGGTCATCACCGAGGGCGTCCCCGTGCAGGACTCCGCCGAGGTCTTCGCCTACCTCGACGGCAAGAAGACCCGGATGATCGGGCCGAACTGCCCCGGCATCATCACGCCGGGCGAGGCGCTGGCCGGCATCACCCCGGCCACCATCGCCGGCAAGGGCCCCGTGGGCCTGGTCTCCAAGTCGGGCACGCTGACCTACCAGATGATGTTCGAGCTGCGTGACTTCGGCTTCTCGACCGCCATCGGCATCGGCGGAGACCCGGTCATCGGCACCACCCACATCGACGCCCTCGAGGCGTTCGAGGCGGACCCCGAGACCAAGGCGATCGTGATGATCGGCGAGATCGGTGGCGACGCCGAGGAGCGGGCCGCGGCCTACATCAAGGAGCACGTCACCAAGCCGGTCGTCGGCTACGTGGCGGGCTTCACCGCCCCCGAGGGCAAGACCATGGGCCACGCCGGCGCCATCGTCTCCTCCGGTGCGGGCACCGCGCAGGGCAAGAAGGACGCCCTCGAGGCGGCCGGCGTGAAGGTCGGCAAGACGCCGTCCGAGACCGCCGACCTGATGCGCGAGATCCTCAAGGGGCTCTGAGCCCCAGCACCACCCAGCACCACCCAGCACCACCCAGCACGACCGACAGGGGAGGATCTCCGGCACCAGGTGCCGGAGATCCTCCCCTGTCGCCGTCTGCGGGCGGTGGCGGCGCTCAGCCGAAGGCCGCCCGCACGGCCTCGAGCACCGGGGTCGTCTCGTCGGTGAGGTCGTCGACGCCGGCCTCGACGGTGGCGCTCGACCACTCCGCGCCCCAGCTGGTGGCCAGCACCGCGTTGCCCACGCGCGTGAGCTGGAAGAGGGTGCCGCCGAGGCCCCCGTCGCTCATGGTCATCGCGAACGTCACCGAGTCGGCCGGCGCGTCCGCGGGAGCCAGCTCCGACCAGGTCACCCGGTCGCCGCGGGTGCCGCCGACCGAGGAGCAGGCGCCGACGGCGTCGCGCACCCCCGCGAGCACCTGCTCGGCGGCGGCCACCGAGGCGTACGTCGCCAGCTCGCGCACCCGCAGCGTCTCCGGGCCCGCCAGGGCGTAGGCGAGCCGGTCGACCGGGTCGGCGGGCCACGTGTCGCGCAGCGTCGAGCACATCGCCGACAGGTCGACCCCGTCGCCGTCGGGTGCGGGCCCGATGGCCTCGCCGTCGCCGTCGACCACGAGGCCGGCGTCGAGCGCGAAGCCCGTGGGGATCTCGGCGCCGACGGAGGCCGGCTCGACGGGCCGCGGCTTCGCCGGCGGCTCGTCGCAGGGGTCGGCGGCGAAGACGCACATCGACGACACGGCGTACGCCGAGTCCTCGCGCACCTGCTCGACGGTCAGGTCGACGACCTCCGGGTCGCCGGCGCCGCCGAAGCTGGCCGTGTCGTAGAGCACGGCGTTGCCGACGCGCACCAGCTGGTGCACGTGGGCGTCACCGGTCTGCTCGCCGTCGGAGTACCAGCTGTTGACGAAGACGTAGGACTGCTCGCCCAGGTCGGAGGCCTGCTCGACGGCCCAGATCGAGATGCCCCGCGGGGTCGGCTGCGCGCAGGCGGCCAGCTGGTCGCGCACCTCGTCGATCGCGGCCGTCGCGTCGGCGTCGTCGGCGTAGACCGCGACCGCACGCTGCTCGGAGGCCTCCTCGGCGTCGGTCCAGATGGCGTCCTCCGTGTCGAGCGCGCCCGCCGCGGTGAAGCCGTCGCCCCCGCAGGGCCCGGGCGCCTGCTGCTCGTAGTCGGGGGAGCGCTCGGCGCCCTCGGGCATCTCGTCGACCAGCGGGAACGCAGGGGGCACGCTGGGGCGCCACTCGACCCCCTCGGTGGAGGCCGACCGGGTGGCCGGGCCGGGCCCGGCGGGGTCGAGCGGCCGCGTCGAGTCGGCGCCACCGGCCACCAGGGCCAGCGGGGTGGCCACGAGCACGCCGACCGCGGCGACGCTGCCGAGCGCCACGAGGGCGGTGCGCCGGCGGCGCAGCCGGTCGCCGCGGCGGCGTACCTCGGAGGCGGGCAACGGATCCACGGGCATCCCCTGGTGGGTGAAGGTGGCGAAGAGGTCGTCGTGCTCAGGCATGGCTGGCTCCCTCCTGGAGTCCGTCGTCGTCGGTGAGGAGGGCCGCCAGCGCGGCGCGCCCGCGGGAGAGCCGGGCCTTCACGGTGCCCTCGGGCACCCCCAGCTCGCGCGCCACCTCGTGGACGGGCAGGTCGGCGATGTGGTGCAGCACCAGCGTGTGGCGCTGGGCCTCGGGCAGCCGCTCGAGGGCCCGCACCAGCGCCACGTGCGCCTCGCTGGGCGGGGCGGTCGTGGTGCGGGCGCCGACCGCGCGGTCCGTGGCCCGCTTCGCCAGCCGCGTACGCCGCCACCGGCTCACCGCGAGCCGGTGCGCGGTGGTGCGCACCCAGGCCTCGGGATGCTCGGTGCGCTCGAGCTTGCGCCGGTGCGACCAGGCGCGCACGAACGCCTCCTGCACGCACTCCTCGGCCTCGTCCCGGTTGCCGATCATGGCGTAGAGCTGGGCCACGACGCGCGGGTACGAGGCGGCGTAGAAGTCGTCGAACTCGCGTTCGTCCATCGACTCGACCTCATTCTCCTCATGGTGCTGACACCCAGGAGTACGCCTCGGGGTCCCTCACGGTTGCACCCGGAGCCGAGAAAGTCGCGCGGATTCGCCGGCGGCGCCTCAGGGCGCGGCGCGCAGCCGCTCGAGGGCCCGCCCGGCGAGCGCGGCGAAGGCGCCGTCGGCCATCTGCACCCGCGGGGTGGGCACGAACGCCACCTGCATCAGGCGCCCGCCGACCCGGCCCACGGCCATGTCGTAGCGCACCACGGTGTCGTCGGAGACCTCGATGCTGACGCGCCACGCGTGCAGCTCGGTGTCGCCGGTGCTGCGCGAGAGGGTCGAGACCACCTCGGAGCCGAGCTCGCGGTCCTCGCAGCTGGCCATCCGGCGGCGCACCGTGTCGACGAAGCCGCCGGCCTGGCGCGGCGGGAGGGCCCCGACGGTCTCGCTGAGGCCGAACTCGACGGGCAGCTTGGCGCCCGGCACCAGGTAGGTGCGGGTCGAGGCGTCGCGGACCGGCTGCCCGCCGACCTTGCCGGTGAAGACCGTCTGGTCGCAGCGCGTGGCGGCGGGGTTGCCGCCGCGGGGCCGGGTGGCGCGGGTGGCCACCCAGGGCCGGTCGACGGTGGTGACCGGCGGCAGGTCGGTCTCGACCAGCAGCCGGGGGGAGGCCCCCACGGGTTCGGCGTCGCGCGGCGCCAGGCGGGTCGGGCCGGTGGTGCAGGCGCCGCCCGGGGCCAGGTCGCACAGCGCGTCGACGGCCCGGCCCAGCAGCGCGGCGTTGCCGGGCGGGTTCTCGACGTTGCTGCCCAGCACCGAGGTGAGCGTGGTCGTCACGTAGCGCCCCGACCGGGCGACGCCGAGCACGTAGGTGCGCACCGGGTCGGCCCAGTCGCGCAGCACCATCTGCACCGCCTCGTCGCCCACGCCCTCGACGGTGCTGGTGCGCAGCAGCTGGGTGCGGCCCTGGGTGCAGCCGGAGTACCAGCCCTCGACGGTGCGGAACCCGTCCTTGGCGGCCTTGCGGCTGCGGGAGACCTCGGTGGCCTGCCAGGCCAGCCGCTTGGGCTGCGCCTTCGGGCCGCTGCCCGGGGGCGTGGCCACGCTGAACTCGCGCACGAGCGCGTCGACGACCTGCGGGTCGGCGTACCGGCTGGCGCGGCACGGCATCAGCAGGCCGTCGCCGGCGGTGTTGTCGGAGGTCTCCAGGGTGCTCCAGCCCTGGCCGGGCACCTGCGCGGCGACCGCGCCCGCCGGCACCATCGCCGACTCCGGCAGCGGCTCGGCCTCCGGCGCCGGGGCCAGCGCGCCCTCGCTGGGGGCCGTGGAGGTGGGCGGGGCGCTGGGCACCGCGAGCGCGGCCCGGTCGAGGGTCGGTCGCAGCCCGGCGGGCTCGGTCAGCAGCGCGCCGGCGACCCCGACGGCCGCGACGGCGGCGACCGCGCCGACGAGGGTGTGCGTACGACGACGGGTCGTGCCCGCGCGCCGCACGATGCTCGCGCGTGGCCAGCGCACCTCGTCGGTGACGCTCGCGAGACGGCGCAGCAGCAGCGCGGTCTGGGTGCTGGGCGCGGCCCGGTGCAGGGAGAACTGGGCGGTGGCGTGCTGCAGCGCGCGGGCCGCGGCCTCGTCGGTCATCCCGACCTCGCGAGCCAGGTCGGGCATGCTGGTGCTGGCCAGGTGTGCCAGCACCAGCACCCGGCGCTGGGTGGTGCTCAGCTGGCCCAGGGCCTCGAGGGTCGCGTGCAGCTCGGGGTCGAGGCCCTTCTCCCGGTGCCAGACCCGGGCGGTGTGGCGCCGGTGCGCGTGCTGCCACACGTGCGGGCGCACCCACGCCTCGGCCGACCCGGTGCGGGCCACCTTGCGCCAGTGGTGCCAGGCGAGCACGAAGCCGTCGCGCACCGAGGAGCGGGCGGCGGGGAGGTCGCCGGTCAGCGCGTAGGCCTGCAGCAGCAGCCGGGCGCGGGCGTCCTTGTAGAACGCGTCGAACTCCTCGGGATCCTTCATGGCGGGTCGACGATACGGGGTCGCCACAGGGCGCAGCGAGTCGGCGTGGCAGCGCCGGGGGGCGTGCGGACCGCGCGAGGATGGGGTGGTCATGACTTCGCTGCTGCCCGGCTCGTCCGCCTCCCGCACCGCCCCCGGCGGGGCCGCCCGCTCGGGCGCACCGCACCGCTGGCCGCTGGCCCTGCTCTCCTTCCTGGGCGGTCTCGCGGCGGCGCTCGGGCCGCTGCTGGTGTGCCTCGCGCTGGGGGTCACCGGCTGGTTCCTCACCGACGCCGGCGCCCACGGCGTCCCCAGCGACGGCATGCGGGTCGGCGCCCTGTCGTGGTTGATGGCGCACGGCTCGGGGGTGCAGGTCGACGGCGTCGCCGTCACCGCCGTGCCGCTCGGCATCACGCTGGTCGCCGGCTGGGCGCTGTGGCGTGCCGCGCGCCGGGTGGGCGAGGCCGTCTCGCAGCACGGCCCCGACGCCGACGCGATCAGCGACGGCGAGCGCGACTGGACCGTCCCGCTCGCCGGCGCCTTCCTGGCCCTGGGCTACGTCGTGGTGGTGGTCCTGACCGTGGCGGTGGCCGGCACCGCGCAGAGCGCCCCCTCCACCACGGGGGCGGTCGCCTGGTCGGTCGGTCTGTGCCTGCTCGTGGGGCTCCCCGCGCTGGCGGTGGGCTCGGGGCGGGCCGCCATCTGGTCGTCGTACCTGCCGCCGGCGCTGGTCGCCGCCGCCGGGATCGCCCGCCGGCTGCTGGTGGCCTGGCTGGTCCTCTCGACGCTGGCGCTGCTGGGAGCCCTGCTCGTCGACGTCGGCACCGCCGCCAACGTGATGTCGCAGCTGCACACGGGTGCCGGTGACGTCGTGGTGGTGACCGCGGTCAGCCTGGTGCTGGCCCCCAACGCGGTCGCCTTCGCCGGCTCCTACCTGCTCGGGCCCGGCTTCACCGTCGGCGCCGGCACGCTGGTGGCGCCCTCGGCGGTGGTGCTCGGCCCGCTGCCGATGTTCCCGCTGCTCGCGGCGCTGCCCGACAACGGCACCCCGCCGGTGTGGACCACCGCCCTGGTGGCGCTGCCGCCCGTGGTGGCCGCGGTGGTGGCGGCCCGCGCGATGCGCCGCACCCCCACGCTGCGCCTCGACGAGGGCGCCCTGCGCGGCTGCGTCGGCGGCGCCCTGGCCGGGGTCGGCTTCACGGTGCTCGCGGCGCTCGCCGGGGGAGCGGTGGGCCCGGGGCGGATGCGCGACGTCTCGCCCCTGGCCGGCGAGGTGATGGTGCACTCGATCGTCTCGTTCGGGCTCGGCGGCCTCGTCGGCGGCGTGGCCGTGACCCTGTGGCAGCGCCGCGCGCTGCGGGACGCCGACGCCGGGTAGGCGCGAGCCCCGTCCTGGTCGGCACTAGAGTCGGCGCCGTGCCAGCGCGTCTCGTCGTCCTCGTCTCCGGCTCCGGCACCAACCTGCAGGCCCTGCTCGACGCCTGCACCGACCCGGCGTACGGCGCCGAGGTGGTCGCGGTCGGCGCCGACCGCGACGGCATCGAGGGCCTGGCCCGGGCCGAGCGCGCCGGGGTGCCGACCTTCGTCGAGCGCGTCGGCGACCACGACGACCGCGCCACCTGGGACGCCGCGCTCAGCGAGGCGGTGGCCGCCCACGAGCCCGACCTGGTGGTGCTCGCGGGGTTCATGAAGCTCGTCGGCCCGGCCTTCCTGGGCCGCTTCGGCGGGCGCACCGTCAACACCCACCCCGCCCTCTCGCCGTCGTTCCCCGGCATGAGCGGGCCCGCCGACGCGCTGGCGTACGGCGTCAAGGTCACCGGCTGCACCCTCTTCGTCGTCGACGAGGGCGTCGACACCGGCCAGATCGTGGCCCAGGTGGCCGTGCCCGTCGAGGACGACGACGACGTCGCGTCGCTGCACGAGCGCATCAAGACCGCCGAGAGGGCGATGCTGGTCGACGCGGTCGGGGTGATGGCGCGCGACGGCTTCAGCGTCGAGGGCCGCCGGGTGCGGCTGGGCCCCCTCCCGGGGAGTTGAGCCGGGGGCGCCGCGGGCCGCTAGGCTGCGGGCACACGACTGGCGCAGGTGGGTGACCACCGGGGAGTGACATGTCGGGGCATCGTCCGCCTGGGTGCCCTCCTTCCGCCGTTTCCACAGCCCGCAGGAGTGCTCGTGAGCGAGAACCGTGTCCCGATCAGGCGTGCCCTGGTCTCCGTCTACGACAAGTCCGGCCTCGAGGAGCTCGTCCGCGGGCTGCACGACGCCGGCGTCACCCTGGTCTCCACCGGTGGCTCCGCCAAGCTGATCGAGGGCCTGGGCCTGCCGGTCACCAAGGTCGAGGACCTCACCGGCTTCCCCGAGTGCCTCGACGGCCGGGTCAAGACCCTGCACCCGCGGGTGCACGCCGGCATCCTGGCCGACCGCCGCCTCGAGAGCCACGTGCAGCAGCTGGCCGAGCTCGAGGTCGAGCCCTTCGACCTGGTCGTCTCGAACCTCTACCCCTTCACCCAGACCGTCGAGTCGGGCGCCTCGCCCGACGAGTGCGTCGAGCAGATCGACATCGGCGGCCCCTCGATGGTGCGCGCGGCCGCCAAGAACCACCCCTCGGTCGCCATCGTGACCAGCCCCGAGCGGTACGCCGACGTGCTGGGCGCCGTCGCCGCCGGCGGCTTCACGCTCGAGGAGCGCAAGCGCCTGGCCGCCGAGGCGTTCGTGCACACCGCGTCGTACGACGTGGCGGTCGCGTCGTGGATGGGCAACGTGCTGACCGACACCAGCGACGGCGCCGGCTTGCCGGCGTGGATGGGCGGGACCTGGGAGCGCCAGGCCGTGCTGCGCTACGGCGAGAACCCGCACCAGTCGGCCGCGATCTACCGCACCGGCCACGGGCCAGCGGGGCTGGCCGGCGCCGAGCAGCTGCACGGCAAGGAGATGTCCTACAACAACTACGTCGACACCGACGCGGCCCGCCGCGCGGCGTACGACTTCGACGAGCCGGCCGTGGCCGTCATCAAGCACGCCAACCCCTGCGGCATCGCGGTCGGCGGCGACGTCGCCGAGGCGCACCGCCGCGCCCACGCCTGCGACCCCGTCTCGGCCTTCGGCGGCGTGATCGCCGCCAACCGCCCGGTCTCGGTCGCGATGGCCGAGCAGGTGGCCGAGGTCTTCACCGAGGTCATCGTCGCGCCGGCCTACGAGGACGGCGCCGTCGAGGTGCTGGCCCGCAAGAAGAACATCCGCATCCTCGTCTGCGAGCCGCTCGAGCGCGGCGGCGTCGAGACCCGCCCGGTCTCCGGCGGCCTGCTCGTGCAGCAGCGCGACGCCGTCGACGCCGCCACCGAGACCGGCGGCGACGACGCCTCGTCGTGGACCCTGGTCACCGGCGAGGCCGCGGGCGACGACGTGCTCGCCGACCTCGCCTTCGCGTGGAAGGCCTGCCGGGCCGCGAAGTCCAACGCGATCCTGCTCGCCAAGGACGGCGCCGCCGTCGGCATCGGGATGGGCCAGGTCAACCGGGTCGACTCCTGCCGGCTCGCGGTCACCCGCGCCGACGACCGGGCCGCCGGCTCGGTGGCGGCCTCCGACGCCTTCTTCCCCTTCGAGGACGGCCCGCAGATCCTCATCGACGCCGGCGTCACCGCCATCGTCCAGCCCGGCGGCTCGGTGCGCGACGAGCTGACCGTCGAGGCCTGCAGGGCCGCCGGCGTGACCATGTACTTCACCGGCACGAGGCACTTTTTCCACTAGGCACGGAGCTTGCTCCGGGCCGTAGGTGGAAAGGTCGAGCGAGCGCCGCGGCCGAGGTACGAGGCCGCGACGCGCGTGTCGAGACCCGGTGACATGCCCGCCGACCGCCACCACGTCCGACGTACGGGAAGTGGCGCCGGCCCGGCGCCAGGACAGCCCCAGATGACAGGATGAGCACGATGACCGCACAGAAGCTGGACGGAAGCGCGACGCTGCGCGCGATCAAGGCCGAGCTCGCCGAGCGGGTGGCGGCGCTCAAGGAACGCGGCGTGGTGCCCGGGCTGGGCACGGTGCTGGTCGGCGACGACCCCGGGTCGCACTGGTACGTCGGGGCCAAGCACAAGGACTGCGCCGAGATCGGCATCGAGTCCATCCGCGTCGACCTCCCGGCGAGCGCCACGCAGGCCGAGGTCGAGGCCGAGATCGACCGGCTCAACGCCGACCCCGGCTGCACCGGGTTCCTGGTGCAGCAGCCGACCGGTCTCGACGAGTACGCCCTGCTCTCGCGCGTCGACCCCGACAAGGACGTCGACGGCCTGCACCCGGTCAGCCTGGGCCGCCTCGCGCTCAACGTCGAGGGCTCGCTGCCCTGCACCCCGGTGGGCTGCATCGAGCTCGTGCGCCGCCACGGCATCGAGATCGCCGGTGCCGAGGTCGTCGTGGTCGGTCGTGGGCTGACCGTGGGTCGCCCGCTGGGGCTGCTGCTGACCCGTCGCTCCGAGAACGCCACGGTCACGCTGTGCCACACCGGCACCCGAGACCTGGCCAAGCACGTGCGCGAGGCCGACATCGTCGTGGCCGCCGCGGGCGTGCCCGGCATCATCACCGCCGACATGGTCAAGCCGGGCGCGGCGGTGCTCGACGTGGGCGTCTCGCGCGTCGACGGCAAGATCGCGGGCGACGTGGCCGCCGACGTGTGGGACGTCGCGGGCTGGGTCTCGCCGAACCCCGGTGGGGTGGGGCCGATGACCCGCGCGATGCTGCTGTCCAACATCGTGGGCATGGCCGAGAAGGCCACGGCCTGAGCGTGGTCCTGGTGAACGATCCGGCGGCCGGCGCCGAACCCCCGGAGCCGCCGGTCGACCCCGACGAGGAGCACGTGCCCTCGGTCGACGAGATCGCCGACGAGATCGCCGAGGAGGAGGGGCGCCGCTACCCCTCGACCCTCGGCGGCCTGCTCTACCTGGGGGTGCTCGCCGCCGGCGCGGTCGGCATCGCCCTGGCCGTCCTCGGCGACTGGCGGGTCGGGGTCAGCGTGCTGGCCGGCGCGATGGTCGCGGCCGCGACCATGCGCCTGGTCCTGCCCGCCCGCGACGCCGGCATGCTCGCCGTACGCCACCGCCTGGTCGACGTCCTGCTCCTCGGCGGGGTCGGCGGCATCCTGCTCTTCCTCGCCCGCACCATCCCCAACCAGCCCGGCCTCTGACCGCCGAGCGGTCACTTTCGCACCACCGACCAGTCACATTCGCACCGTCCACCGGTCAGCTCTGCACCCGGGTGAAGCGCCGGGACCCCTCGCCGCGCGCGTGCCGGCGAGTGGTCGGCCCGACACGCTCGGCCACGGCGGCGCGGAGCTGACGGATCCACTGGTCGAGGCCGGGACCGCTCAGCTGGTCCTTGCGTACGACGACCACGATCCACCCCGCCCGTGCCAGTGCCTCGCGGCGCAGCCGGTCGCGCTCACGGTCCTCGGGACTCGAGTGGTGCCCCTCCCCGTCGTACTCGACGGCGATGCGCAGGCGGGGATAGGCCAGGTCGAGACGGAACTGGCCCTCGGGCAGCTGGACGACGACCTGCGGCGTCGGGCTCGGCAGCTGGTGGTCCATCATCAGCCGGCGGACCCACGACTCGCCCGGTGACTCGAGCAGGCCGCAGGCGTCGGGCCCCAGCTCGCGCAGCTGGGTCACGCCCCGGCGCCCGGCGAAGCGCGCTGTGATGCCGCGCAGCTCCTCAGGGGTGACCCCGTGGGCCCGGGCGAACTGGTCGAGCACGGCGGCGGCACCCAGGCGCCCGCGCAAGCAGGCCAGGTCGGCTGCCGTGCGCAGCGGCGTGGTCACCGCGACGCCGACCAGCTCCATGACGTCGTCAGCGGTCAGCGTGCGCAACGCCCCGTGTGTGCCCGAGAGCCGGGTGCGGGTCCCGCTGCGGGCCACCACCTCGAGGTCCGGCGGCACGTCGAGCGCGCTGGGCTCCCAGTGGTCGACGCCGTGCAACCAGGCCGCGCTGCGGTCGCACACCACCATGGTGGGTGGCAGCACCAGCCCGGCCGCGGCGGTCCGGAGGTCGATGCTGTCGGGCACGCCGGCGTCGACGTACACGCCCCGCAGCACGCGTCGTACCCGGCCGTCGTCGACGGCGCGCTGCAGGCGGCGCCGGGTCCAGCCGAGCCCTTCGGCGCGCGCGAGGGTGGTGGGCTCGAGGAGGGTGGGAGGGCAGACGTCCATGGCGGCAGGCTGCCCCTTCGGCCGCGTCCGCGAACGACGTCGCCCCCGGCCTGTGGACAACAGACCGGGGGCGACGGACGAGCGGGTGCAGAACTGACTGGTCAGTGGTGCGGGAGCGACCGCTCGGTGGTGCGAAAGTGACTGCTCGTGCGTCAGATGAGGCCGAGCTCGGTGACCGCGTCGCGCTCCTCGGCGAGCTCGGCGGTCGAGGCGTCGATCTTGGCGCGGGAGAAGTCGTTGACCTCGAGGCCCTCGACGATGCTCCAGTCGCCACCGGAGGTGGTGACGGGGAAGGAGGAGATGAGGCCCTCGGGGACGCCGTACTCGCCGTTGGAGCGCACCGCCATCGAGACCCAGTCGCCCTCGGCGGAGCCGTAGAGCCAGTCGCGGGCCGCGTCGATGGTGGCCGAGGCGGCGGAGGCGGCCGAGGACGAGCCACGGGCCTCGATGATCGCCGCGCCACGCTTGGCGACGGTGGGGATGAAGGTGTTCTCGAGCCAGTCCTGGTCACCGACGGTCTCGGCGGCGTTCTTGCCGGCCACCTGGGCGTTGAACAGGTCGGGGTACTGGGTCGCGGAGTGGTTGCCCCAGATCGTCATCTTGGTGATGTCGGTGACGGGCGCGCCGGTCTTGGCGGCCAGCTGCGAGATCGCGCGGTTGTGGTCGAGACGCGTCAGCGCCGAGAACCGCTCCTGCGGGATGTCGGGGGCGTTGGTCATCGCGATCAGCGCGTTGGTGTTGGCCGGGTTGCCGGTCACGCCGACGCGCACGTCGGAGGCGGCCACCTTGTTGAGGGCCTTGCCCTGGGCGGTGAAGATCGCACCGTTGGCCGAGAGCAGGTCGCCGCGCTCCATGCCGGGCCCGCGCGGGCGGGCGCCGACGAGCAGGGCCAAGTTGACGCCGTCGAAGATCCTCTCGGCGTCGTCGCCGATCTCGACGCCGGCCAGCCCGGGGAAGGCGCAGTCGTCGAGCTCCATGACGACGCCCTCGAGGGCCTTGAGGGCGGGGGTGATCTCGAGCAGGCGCAGCTCGATGGGCTGACCACCGGTCAGCGCGCCGCTCGCGAGGCGGAACAGCAGGCTGTAGCCGATCTGACCGGCGGCGCCGGTGACGGCCACCTTCAACGGGGTAGTGCTCACGCGGATCTCCTAGCAATGGTCTGGGTGCGTCCGACGCTAGCAGCGCAACCGGGGTGGGCGCCCCGCGGGACACCTCCGGGTGAGGCCGCGCGTGCTTGTCTGGACGACATGAGCCAGACCAGCACCAGCACCCCGACCGTCGTCGTCACCGGCGCCAACGGACTCGTCGGCGCCGCGACCTGCGCCGCCCTGGTCGAGCGCGGCGCCCACGTGCGAGCCGTCGTACGACGCGCGGGCACGGCCCCGGGGCTGCCCGGCGTCGAGGAGCACGTCGGCGACTTCCACGACCCCGACGTGGCCACCAGCGTGGTCGCGGGGGCCGACGCGGTCGTCAGCACGGTGCACCCGATGGGCAGTGACCGCGAGACCCAGCACCGCATCGGCGTCGAGGGCACCCCGCTGCTGGCGCGCGCGGCCGCGGACGCCGGGGTCGACCGGTTCGTGCACGTCTCGACCGCCGCGGTCTACGACCGCTCGCCGGAGACCGGCGACGTCGACGAGTCGGCGGCGCTGGTCGGCGAGGACGGCGGCGACTACCCGGTCACCAAGCGCGACGCCGACGCCGCGCTGGGACGGGTCGAGGGCCTGACGCGGGTGCTGGTGCGCCCGCCGGCGATCCTGGGGCCGGGGGAGAGCTCGGTGTGGAACACGCTGCGGCCCGCCGCGATGCGCGACGACCCGGACAAGCGGCGGGCCAACCCCGACCAGTCCTTCGCCTGGGTGCACCTCGACGACCTCGCGGCGCTGCTCGCCGACGTGGCGACCGGTCGCATCGCGGCCTCCGACGACCCCGGGCAGGGCCCCGTCGCCGGTGGCTGCACCCCGGTGAACGTGGCGGGGGAGCCGGCCCGGCTGCGCGACTACCACGAGACCGTCACCGCGGCGCTGGGCGTGGCACCGCAGTGGCACGACGAGCCGGTCTGGGCCGGAGGGGTCCGCGCCGAGCGGGCGCGCGCCTGGGGCTGGACCCCGCGCGTCGACCTCGCCTCCGCGCTCGACGAGCTGCGCCGCGGGCTGCAGCAGTAGCGGGTCAGGGGCGGATCTGGGTGCGCCCGTCGTCGTCGCCGGCGCGACGCGCGGGCGGCGCCTGGTCGAGCGGGCGCCACTGGTGGGCCACCGGGTCCCACTGCCAGCCGTCCTGGATGATCGGCGCCTGCTGGCCCGCCTGACCGGCCTGGCCCGCCTCCGGCGCCGGCTCGACCGC
The DNA here is from genome assembly GCF_016907435.1 of Nocardioides salarius. Lineage (NCBI taxonomy): Bacteria > Bacillati > Actinomycetota > Actinomycetes > Propionibacteriales > Nocardioidaceae > Nocardioides > Nocardioides salarius. The sequence continues at coordinate 3,201,595 of NZ_JAFBBZ010000001.1, forward strand.
CCGCGGCGCGCGCCGCGGCACGCCCGACCCGGCGACCGGCTCGGCGCCGTGCCCGAAGACCATCGGGTAGGCCAGCCCGGCCACCGCCGCCCCGAGCAGCGGGGCCAGCACGAAGAGCCACAGCTGGAGCACCGCGTCGGTCCCCGAGAGCAGGCCCGGGCCGATCGAGCGGGCCGGGTTGAGCGAGGCGCCGGTGGCCGGCAGCGCGACGAAGTAGCCGGCCGCCAGGCTCAGCCCGATCACCACCGGCGCGAGCGCGCGGTGCTCCTGGCGTGCGTCGGTGGCGGCCAGCACCACCCCGACCACGACCGCGGTCAGCAGCATCTCGAGCGTGAAGGCCGCCCAGGCGGCGTACCCGCTGCCCTGGTCGCCGAACGAGTTCTGGGCCAGCCCGCTGCCGGCCTCGAAGCCCGCGAACCCCTGCGCCAGCCCCAGCAGCACCGCGGCGCCGGCGACGGCGCCGGCCAGCTGCGCACCGACGTACGCCGGCACCTCGCGCCAGGCGAGCCGCCCGCTCAGCGCCGTCGCCAGGGTGGTGGCCGGGTTGAAGTGGCCGCCGGAGACGCGCCCGAAGGCGTGGACCATCACCACCATCGCCAGCCCGAAGGCCAGGGCGATGGTGGTGGTCGTGCTGATCGCGCCCACCTCGCGGGCGTAGACGATCGAGCCGCAGCCGAGGAGCACCAGGACGAACGTCCCGATGGCCTCGGCCGCGGCCTTCTGTGCGGTGGTGGGGGTGGCGCCGAGCTCGCTCATGGGCAGGAGACTAGTGCCGCGGAGGTCGCCCCGAGGGGCGTTGCCGGGTGAGCCCCCGGCTGCGAGGGTGGGGACGGATCGCGCGGCGCGCGGTCAGGTATCTTGACGTCAAGAAATCACTTGCACTCGATCGCCGAGGAGTCGCCCCGCACCATGGCCACCATCATCTACACCCACACGGACGAGGCGCCGCTGCTGGCGACCTACTCCTTCCTGCCGATCATCCAGGCGTACGCCGCGAAGGCGGGCGTCGAGGTCGAGACCCGCGACATCTCGCTGGCCGGCCGCATCCTCGCGCAGTTCCCCGAGCGCCTCACCGAGGAGCAGCGCATCGGCGACCACCTCGCCGAGCTCGGCGAGCTGGCCACCAAGCCCGAGGCCAACATCATCAAGCTGCCCAACATCTCCGCCTCCACCCCGCAGCTCAAGGCCGCGATCAAGGAGCTGCAGGAGAAGGGCTACGACCTGCCGGCCTACCCCGAGAACCCGCAGAGCGACGAGGAGAAGGACGCCCGGGCCAAGTACGACAAGGTCAAGGGCTCCGCGGTCAACCCGGTCCTGCGCGAGGGCAACTCCGACCGCCGCGCGCCCGCCGCGGTCAAGGGCTACGCCAAGAAGTACCCCCACCGCATGGGCGAGTGGAAGAGCGACTCCAAGACCGCCGTGGCCACCATGGACGGCGGTGACTTCCGCTCCAACGAGCAGTCGGTGGTCATCGAGTCGCCCGACACCCTCTCGATCGTGCACGTCGGCGCCGACGGCACCGAGACCGTGCTCAAGGACGCCCTGCCCGTCGAGGCCGGCGAGGTCGTCGACTCCACCTTCATGAGCGTCGCCGCGCTGCGCCGCTTCCTGACCGAGCAGATCGCCCGCGCCAAGGCCGACGACGTGCTCTTCTCGGTGCACCTCAAGGCCACGATGATGAAGGTCTCCGACCCGATCGTCTTCGGCCACGCCGTGCAGGCGTTCTTCCCCACCCTCTTCGAGCAGTACGGCGAGCAGCTGGCCGCCGCGGGCATCTCGCCCAACGACGGCCTCGGCGCCCTGATGTCCTCGCTCGACCAGCTGGCCGACGGCGAGGCGATCAAGGCCTCCGTCGAGCAGGGCCTGGCCGAGGGCCCGCGGATGGCCATGGTCGACGACCGCAAGGGCATCACCAACCTGCACGTGCCCTCCGACGTCATCATCGACGCCTCGATGCCGGCGATGATCCGCATCGGCGGCCACATGTGGGGTCCCGACGGCCAGGAGGACGACTGCCTGGCGGTCATCCCCGACTCCTCCTACGCCGGGGTCTACGCCGCGGTGATCGAGGACTGCAAGGCCAACGGCGCCTACGACCCCTCGACCATGGGCTCGGTGCCCAACGTGGGCCTGATGGCCCGCAAGGCCGAGGAGTACGGCTCGCACGACAAGACCTTCGAGATCCCGGCCGCGGGCACCGTCGAGGTGCGCAGCGGCGCCGGCGAGGTCCTCACCTCCCACGTGGTCGAGCCGGGCGACATCTGGCGTGCCTGCCAGACCAAGGACGAGCCGATCCGTGACTGGGTCAAGCTGGCCGTGACCCGGGCCCGCGCCAGCGGCTCGCCGGCCGTGTTCTGGCTCGACGAGACCCGCGCCCACGACGCGAACCTCATCGAGAAGGTCCGCACCTACCTCCAGGACCACGACACCGACGGGCTGACCATCGAGGTGATGGCCCCGGCCGAGGCGACGACGTACTCCGTCGAGCGCATCCGCCGCGGCGAGGACACCATCTCGGTGACCGGCAACGTGCTGCGCGACTACAACACCGACCTGTTCCCGATCCTCGAGGTCGGCACGTCGGCGAAGATGCTCTCGATCGTCCCGCTGATGAACGGTGGCGGCCTCTTCGAGACCGGTGCCGGTGGCTCGGCGCCCAAGCACGTGCAGCAGCTCATCGAGGAGAACTACCTGCGCTGGGACAGCCTGGGCGAGTTCTTCGCGCTGGCCGCCTCCTTCGAGCACCTCGCCGGGTACGCCGACAACCGCGGCGCGCAGGTCCTGGCCGACACCCTCGACGCCGCGACCGCGACGTTCCTGGAGGAGGACAAGTCCCCGACCCGCAAGATCGGTGGCATCGACAACCGCGGCTCGCACTTCTACCTGGCGCTCTACTGGGCCCAGGAGCTGGCGAAGCAGGACGTCGACGCCGACCTGGCGGCCGCGTTCAAGCCGCTGGCCGAGAAGCTGGCCGCCGCGGAGGAGACCATCGTCTCCGAGCTCAACGGCGTGCAGGGCAGCCCGGCCGACGTCGGCGGCTACTACCAGCCCGTCGACGAGAAGGCCGACAAGGTGATGCGTCCCTCGAGCACGCTCAACGAGGCGCTCGCCTCGCTCTGAGCCGACCCAGCACCACCCGCACGAGCCCCGGACCGTCCACGGTCCGGGGCTCGTCGTGGAATAGCGGTAAACCATAGCGGTGTTGGACCATGGTGACCCGCCCTCCCACGTCTCGGAAGTCCCTCGCATGACTGCTCTCGCCCAGGCCGCCCCGGCCGCCGAGCCGGTGACCCGCGCCCGCTTCGTGCTGGCCGTGGTGGCCCTGGCCACCGGTGGCTTCGCCATCGGCACCACCGAGTTCGTCACGATGGGCCTGCTGCCCCAGATCGCCGGCGGCATCGGGGTCACCATCCCGCAGGCCGGCCACCTGATCTCCGCCTACGCCCTCGGCGTGGTCGTCGGGGCGCCGACCCTGGCGGCCCTGGGGGCGCGGCTGCCCCGGCGCGCCCTGCTGGTGTGGCTGATGGTCGCCTACGCGGTGCTCAACCTGCTCAGCGCGGCCGTCTCCCACTACGGCCTGCTGGCCTTCGTGCGCTTCCTCGACGGCCTGCCGCACGGCGCCTACTTCGGCGTCTCGGCACTGGTGGCCTCCGGCATGGTCAGCCCCGAGCGGCGCGGGCGCGCCCTGGCGCTGGTGATGATGGGCATCCCGGTCGCCAACCTGGCGGGCGTCCCCGCCGCGACCCTGCTCGGCCAGGCCTACGGCTGGCGCGCGGCGTACGTCGCGGTCGGGCTGGTCTCGGTGCTCACCGTCGTGCTGATCCTGGCCTTCGTGCCCAGCACCCCCGGTGACGCGAGCGCCACCGGTCGGCGCGAGCTGGCCGCGCTGCGCCACCCCCAGCTCTGGTACGCCGTCGGGGCCGGCGCGATCGGCTTCGGCGGCCTCTTCGCCCTGGTCTCCTACATCGCGCCGATCACCACCGACGTCGGCGGCCTGCCCGAGTCGGCCGTCGCGGTCTTCCTGCTCGTCCTGGGCGTCGGCATGGTCGTGGGCAACGTGGTCGCCGGCCGGCTCGTCGACTGGTCGATCGAGAAGTCGCTGCGCGGTGCTGCCGTGGGCCTGGCGCTGGCGCTGATGCTCTACTTCGTGCTCGCCCCCACCGGGTGGTGGGCGGTGCTGGCCGGCTTCCTGGTCACCGTCATCGGCTCGGTGCTGGCGCTGGGCTTCATGGCCCGGCTGATGGACGCCGCCGAGCACGCGCAGACCCTGGGTGCGGCGATGAGCCACGCCAGCCTCAACATCGGCAACGCCCTCGGCGCCTGGCTCGGCGGCCTGGTGATCGCGGCCGGCTACGGCCTGCGCGCCCCGCTGGTCGTGGGCGCCGGGCTCGCGCTCGCCGGCCTGGTCGTGCTGGTCCTGGCGCGCCGCGCCCACCTGCTCGCCGACTAGCCCCCACGACCAGCCGCCCGGGGCGTCGACCCCGGCCCCGCGGGTGTGGCGGCAGTCGGGGAGAATGGCGCCATGGCAGCCACCACCCAGCCCGAGGTGTCCGTGCCGGCAGCACCGCCCTCGGGTGCCCGACCGCGGGTGCTCTCGGGCATCCAGCCGACGGCCGACTCCTTCCACTTCGGCAACTACCTGGGCGCCCTGCGCCAGTGGGTGGGACTGCAGCACGACCACCAGCCGTTCTTCTTCATCGCCGACCTGCACGCGATCACCGTCGAGCAGGACCCCAAGGTGCTGCGCGAGCGGACCCTGCGTGCGGCCGCCCAGCTGCTGGCCATGGGCATCGACCCCGAGCGCTCCGCGATCTTCGTGCAGAGCCAGGTGCCGGCCCACGCCCAGCTCGGCTGGGTGCTGCAGTGCCTGACCGGCTTCGGCGAGGCGCGCCGGATGACCCAGTTCAAGGACAAGTCCGCCAAGGGCGGCGAGGGCGCGGCCAGCGTCGGGCTGTTCACCTACCCCGTCCTCCAGGCCGCCGACATCCTGCTCTACCGCCCGCACTTCGTGCCGGTGGGCGAGGACCAGCGCCAGCACCTCGAGCTGACCCGCGACCTCGCGCAGCGCTTCAACCACCGCTACAAGAAGACCTTCCGGCTGCCCGAGCCCTACATCCTCAAGGCGACCGCCAAGATCGCCGACCTGCAGGAGCCCACGGCCAAGATGTCCAAGTCGGCCTCGTCGGCCGCCGGCATCATCGACCTGCTCGACCAGCCGTCGGTCAGCGCGAAGAAGATCCGCTCCGCCGTCACCGACTCCGACAACGAGATCCGCTTCGACCGCGAGGCCAAGCCGGGCGTGAGCAACCTGCTCACCATCTACTCGGCCCTGACCGGCGAGGGTGTGGCCGACCTCGTCGAGCAGTACGCCGGCCGCGGCTACGGCGACCTCAAGAAGGACCTCGCCGAGGTGGTGGTCGACGTGGTGACGCCGTTCCGCGACAAGACCCTCGAGCTGCTCGACGACCAGGCCCACCTCAGCGAGGTGCTGCGCCGTGGCGCCGAGCAGGCCGGCGCGGTCGCCGAGGCGACCCTGCGCGACGTCTACCAGCGCGTCGGGTTCGTGGCACCGAGCCGCACCTCGTGACCGCTAGGGTCGCAGGCGTGGTCACGATCGGAGTCGCCGTCGCCATCCCCGAACCCTGGGGGAGCGAGCTGCAGGACTACCGCACCGCCATCGGTGACACCACCGCCACCCAGATCCCGACCCACATCACGCTCGTCCCGCCGACCGAGGTCGACGCCGAGGCGGTGCCCGACGTCGAGCAGCACCTGGCGCAGGCCGCGGCCGTGGTCGACCCGTTCGTGGTCCGGCTGCGCGGCACCGGCACCTTCCGCCCGGTCTCGCCGGTGGTCTTCGTGGCCGTCGCCGAGGGCATCGCCGGCTGCGAGCAGCTGGCCGGCGCCGTACGCCGCGGCCCGCTCGACATCGAGCTCTCCTTCCCCTACCACCCGCACGTGACGGTGGCCCACGAGCTCGACGACCCGGTGCTCGACGAGGTCTTCGAGGACCTCGCCCGCTTCGAGTGCCGCTTCGACGTCGACGCCTTCCACCTCTACGTCCACGACCACCACCACGGCTGGCAGCCGACACGTGAGTTCCCGCTCGCCGAGAGCCCCCACGGGCAGGAGTGAGCCGTGACCTCCCTCAAGGAGCGGGCCAGCGACGTCCGTGAGCAACGCCCGCTCGTCGACCACCTGGTGCGGATGCAGGCGCACTACGGCGAGGCCCGGGCCAGCCAGCACGCCGGCGCGATCACCTACTTCGCGTTCCTGTCGTTCTTCCCGATCCTCGCGCTGTCCTTCTTCGTCGTCGGCGTGGTCTCCGAGGTCTGGCCCGATGCCAACCAGACGCTCGTGGAGGCGATCCAGTCCCTCTTCCCGGGCATCATCGGCACCGCGGAGGGCCAGCTCGAGCTCGCGGACTTCCGCACCTTCACCGGCCTCGCCGGTGTGGCCGGCTTCCTGGGTGTCCTCTACTCGGGCCTGGGCTGGATCTCGGCCTTGCGCCTGGCGCTCTTCGCGGTCTTCGAGCCGCCCGAGCAGGCGATCCCCAACTTCGTGATGGGCAAGCTGCGCGACCTGCTGACCCTGGCCGTGATCGGGCTGACGCTGCTGGTGGCGGTCGCGGTGACGGGGCTGGTCGCCTCGTTCTCCGAGGAGATCCTCGGCTGGGTCGGGCTCGGCGAGGAGCTGGCCTGGCTCGTCGTGCTGATCACCGTGGTGCTGGGCCTGATGGCCAACGCGCTGCTGTTCTTCACCATGTTCCGGCTGCTGGGGCAGCCGCGGGCCCCGCGGATCTCGCTCGTCAGGGCCTCGCTGCTCGGCGCCGTGCTCTTCGAGGTGCTCAAGCAGCTCTCGAGCAAGCTGATCGCCGCCACGCAGGGCCAGCCCGCCTTCCAGGCCTTCGGCATCGCGCTGGTGCTGGTGGTGTGGATCAACTACTTCAGCCGGGTGGTGCTCTACGCCGCGGCCTTCGCGCACACCTCGCCCGAGGCCCGCGCGCTGCGTCCAGACGACGAGCCCGCCCCCGTGCAGGGTCCGGCGCTGCCCAGCGGCCCGGACGCGATGGCCGTGCTGGTCGCGAGCACGGCCCCGGCGCATCCGCATCGAGGTCCTCGGCGGGGGCTGCTGCGGCGTCCTCGCGGTCGCGGGAGGGGCTGAGCGTGCGGTTCGAGCGCAAGCACGGCTGGTTCCTGCTGGCCGTCGCGGGCTGGGGCTACTACAGCTGGGCCATGTTCGCGCGGAACCTGTGGAACGCGTGGTCGGCGGGGGAGGAGCGCCCAGGCGGCTACTGGGTGGCCCACACCGGCCTGATCGTGGTCAACGTGGCGCTCGCCGTCGTCTTCACCGTGTGGGGCCTGCGGGTGCTGCGCGCGGTCCGCGACGCCGAACGCCCCGCCTCCCCGGCCGAGGCCGGGCAGACGGGGCGTCAGGAGTAGCGCTGCTGCTCAGTACCCCGCGCGCAGGGCGTCGCGCAGGTCCTTGTTGAGCTGCGAGATCACGTCGAGCGGGATCTCCTTGGGGCAGGCGGCGGTGCACTCGCCGATGTTGGTGCAGCCGCCGAAGCCCTCGGCGTCGTGCTGGGCGACCATGCTGGCCACCCGGCCCATCCGCTCGGGCTGGCCCTGCGGGAGCTCGCCGAGGTGGGTGATCTTCGCACCCAGGAACAGCGAGGCCGAGCCGTTGGGACAGGCCGCGACGCAGGCGCCGCAGCCGATGCAGGTGGCGACGTTGAAGGCGCGCATGGCCTTGTCACGCGGGGCCGGCACCGAGTTGGCCTCGGGGGCCGAGCCGGTGTTGACCGAGATGTAGCCGCCGGACTGGATGATCCGGTCGAAGGCCGAGCGGTCGACGATCAGGTCCTTGACGACCGGGAACGCACCCGCGCGCCACGGCTCGATCGTGATCGTCTGGCCGTCGGAGAACGAGCGCATGTGCAGCTGGCAGGTCGTGGTGACCTCCGGGCCGTGCGCCTGGCCGTTGATCATCAGGTCACAGGACCCGCAGATGCCCTCGCGGCAGTCGTGGTCGAAGGCGACCGGCTCCTCGCCGCGCTCGTTGAGCTGCTCGTTGAGCGTGTCGAGCATCTCCAGGAACGACATGTCCTCCGAGATGCCCTCGACGGCGTACGACTGCATCGAGCCGGACGACTGGGCGTCCTTCTGACGCCAGATCTTGAGAGTGAGGTTCACTTGTAGCTCCGCTGCTTCATCTCGATGGCGGTGTAGATCAGGTCTTCCTTGTGCAGCACGGGCTGGCCGCCCTCGCCGCCGAACTCCCAGGCCGCGACGTAGGCGAACTCCTCGTCGTGGCGCAGCGCCTCGCCGTCCTCGGTCTGCGACTCCGCGCGGAAGTGGCCACCGCACGACTCGCGGCGGTTCAGCGCGTCGATGCACATCAGCTCACCGAGCTCGATGAAGTCGATGACGCGACCGGCCTTCTCGAGGCTCTGGTTGAGGGAGTCGGCGGTGCCGAGCACCTTCAGGTTGCTCCAGAACTCCGCCTTGAGCTCGCGGATCATGTCGATGGCCTTGCGCAGACCGTCCTCGGAGCGCTCCATGCCGCAGTACTCCCACATGATGTTGCCGAGCTCCTTGTGGAAGGAGTCGGCCGAGCGGGAGCCGCCGATCGAGAGGAACTTGTCGATGCGCTCCTCCACCGAGGTGCGCGCCTCGACCACGGCCGGGTGCGACTCGTCGACCTGCTCGAACGGGCCGTCGGCGAGGTAGTCGCGGATGGTGTTCGGCAGCACGAAGTAGCCGTCGGCCAGGCCCTGCATCAGCGCCGAGGCGCCGAGGCGGTTGGCGCCGTGGTCGGAGAAGTTCGCCTCGCCGGTCACGAAGAGGCCCGGGATGTTGGACTGCAGGTCGTAGTCGACCCACAGGCCGCCCATGACGTAGTGCACGGCGGGGTAGATCCGCATCGGGACCTGGTAGGGGTTCTCACCCGTGATCCGCTCGTACATGTCGAAGAGGTTGTCGTACTTCTCGCGCACCGCGTCCTCGCCCAGGCGGGCGATCGCGTCGGCGAAGTCGAGGTAGACGCCGCGACGGAAGTCGCCGACCATCGGGCCCACGCCGCGACCCTCGTCGCACATGTTCTTGGCCTGGCGCGAGGCGATGTCGCGGGGCACCAGGTTGCCGAACGAGGGGTAGATCCGCTCCAGGTAGTAGTCGCGGTCCTCCTCGGGGATGTCGCGCGGGTCCTTGGTGCAGTCCTCCTTGTTCTTCGGCACCCAGATCCGGCCGTCGTTGCGCAGCGACTCCGACATCAGCGTCAGCTTCGACTGGTGGTCGCCGGAGACCGGGATGCACGTGGGGTGGATCTGCGTGTAGCAGGGGTTGGCCATGTAGGCGCCCTTGCGGTGCGCGCGCCACGACGCGGTGACGTTGGAGCCCATCGCGTTGGTGGAGAGGTAGAAGACGTTGCCGTAGCCGCCGGAGGCCAGCACGACCACGTCGGCCAGGTGGGTCTCGATCTCGCCGGTGACCAGGTCGCGGGCGATGATCCCGCGCGCCTTGCCGTCGACGACGATGACCTCGAGCATCTCGTGGCGGGTGTACTGGGTGACGGTGCCGGCCGCGACCTGGCGCTCCATGGCCTGGTAGGCGCCGATCAGCAGCTGCTGGCCGGTCTGCCCGCGGGCGTAGAAGGTGCGCGAGACCTGCACGCCGCCGAAGGAGCGGTTGTCGAGCAGGCCGCCGTAGTCGCGGGCGAAGGGGACGCCCTGGGCGACGCACTGGTCGATGATGTTGGCGCTGACCTCGGCCAGGCGGTAGACGTTCGACTCCCGCGAGCGGTAGTCGCCGCCCTTCACGGTGTCGTAGAAGAGGCGGTAGGTGGAGTCGCCGTCCTCCTTGTAGTTCTTGGCCGCGTTGATGCCGCCCTGGGCGGCGATCGAGTGCGCCCGGCGCGGGGAGTCCTGGTAGCAGAAGGACTTCACGTTGTAGCCGGCCTCGCCGAGGGTGGCCGCGGCGGCGCCGCCGGCCAGGCCGGTGCCGACGATGATGATGTCGAGCTTGCGGCGGTTGGCCGGGTTGACCAGCCGGTTGTCCATCTTGCGGGTGGTCCAGCGGTCCTTGATCAGGCCGGTGGGCGCCTTCGCGTCGACGAGCTTCTCGGGCGCCGGCGTGTAGTAGCCGTGGGCGTCGTCGGAGCGCTGCTCGGGAGGGCCGTTGAGGACGGTCAGGCCGCTGACGTCTGCGGTGGATGCCATGAGTCGATCTCCCTTAGTCGATGACGCCGAAGAGCGTGAAGAGGGGCACCAGCGAGAAGCCGCCGGCGACCACGACCGCGAGCACCCAGCCGGCGGTGCGGGCGCGGGTGCGGGACGCGGCGGTGTTGGTCCAGCCGAGCGTCTGGGCGGCGCTGAAGGTGCCGTGGTGCAGGTGCAGGCCGAGGGCGGCCATCGCGGCGAGGTAGATCAGCGTCATCCACCACACGCCGAAGGTGTCGACCATCAGCTGGTAGGGGTTGTTGGTCTCCCCACCGGTCGGGTTGACCTTGACGATCGTGAAGTTCAGCAGGTGCCAGACCAGGAAGAGCAGCAGCGTCAGCCCGCCCCAGCGCATGGTGCGCGAGGAGAGGGAGGAGTTGCGGCGCTTGCTCACCTCGTACTTGACCGGCCGGGCCGCCTGGGCGCGCTTCCACAGCACGACCGCGGCGTAGACGTGCACCACGAGCGCGATGATCAGCGCAGCGCGGAACAGCCACAGGAAGCCGGAGTAGGGGAGCATCGGCTCGCCCAGCTCGCGCAGGTGCTCGGCGTACTCGTTGAAGGCGCTCTCTCCCGAGAACGCCTTCAGGTTGCCGTACATGTGCGCGAGCACGTAGAGGATGAACAGCGCTCCGCTGCCAGCCATCATGATCTTCAGGGTGATCGTCGAGCGCGAAGCGCGCGCTCCTCTGACGAGAGTCGAGGTTGCCACGGCGGTCACGTTACCTCTCGGCGCACGGACGTTCGGTCGCCGGGAGTGTGACAAATGCCCCTTCGGGGCTTGCGCCCTGCTGGGTGAGGGTACCCTAACCCGCCGTCCTGGCCCCGGCCCCGGGCCGGAGCAGCGTCTCGAGCTCGTCGACGGCGACCGCCCAGGTGCGCTGCGTGGCCAGCTCCCGGGCGCGTGCGCCGAGCAGGGAGCGGTGCGGGTCGGCGGCCACGGCCGCGACCGCCCGGGCCAGGGCGTGGGCGTCGCCGGGCTCGTGCAGCAGGCCCGTCTCGAGGTGGCGCACCACCTCGAGGGCACCGCCGGCGCGCGGCGCCACGACCGGCACCCCGCTGGCGGCGGCCTCGCGCAGCACGTGCGCGCAGGTCTGCGCCTCGCCGGGGTGGACCACCAGGTCGGTGCTGGCCAGCGCCACCGCGAGGTCGCCGGTGGGCAGGGTGCCGGTGAGCTTGGCGCCGGGCAGCCGGCCGCGCAGCCACTCGCGCTGCGGGCCATCGCCGATGACGACCGGCCGGATGCCGGGCACCTGCGCCAGCGCCGCGAGCCGTCGTACGCCGTGACGCTTGTGCAGGCTGCCCACGAAGCCGACCACCACCAGCGGGCCGTCCTTCGACGACGCCCGCGACCAGTGCCGGTGCAGCCACTCGTCGCGCAGGGCCGGGGTGAACGCGTCGGTGTCGACGCCGGGGAGCCAGGTGGTCGTGCGCACGCCCAACGACTCCAGCCGCGCCGACATCCACGACGCGGTCACCACCACTGTGTCGGCGCGGTCGGCGACCCGGGTGCGCCAGTAGTCCCACGCCAGGTCGGGCACCGGCTGCTGCTGCAGGACCACGGTGCGCACCCCCGCGGCGCGGGCGTGCTTGAGCGCCTTGCGGCCCAGGCCACCGGGGGTGGTGGCGGGGCTGGTGGCGACCACGACGTCGGGACCGAAGCCGTCGACGGCGGCGCGCACCTGGGCGCCGGGCTGAGCCAGCGGGCTGACCCGCACCACCGCGCTGCCCCGGTAGCAGCGCAGCCCCGGCGCGGGCGCCACGAACCGCACCTCGTGGCCGCGGTCGATCAACCGGTCGGCCAGCGCCTTGACGGTCGTGGTGGTCGCGTCGCTCGCCGGGAAGAAGGTCTCGGTCACCAGCAGGATCCGCACGCCGCCACCCTCCACCCCCCGCCGGGCCCCCCGGCCACACCGCGGTGACGACCAGACGAACGCCACGTGGCCGGTGGCGTCCGAGTGGTCACGAACGACAGGGGAGCCCGGCCCGGAACTGTCGTTCGTGACCACTGCGTCAGCTGAGGTCGGGTCGCCAGGTCTTGACCAGCGCTCGAGTGCCCGCCGCGCTGAAGAGGGAGCACTTCAACAGGTCGTGCCAGGCCCGGATCCGCTCGGGGTCGTGCTGACGTCCGAGCGCCTCGTCCGCCGCGCGCAGGATGCTGACGGCGCGGTGCAGGACGTCGCCCGACGTGTAGCCGTTGCGCCGCCAGCCCACGTCAGCCAGCCTTCGCTCGCGGCGTCGGTCGTCGGCGTACTGCCCCGCCTCGAGGTGGACGCCGCCGTCGTACTCCTGCAGGCTGCGGCTGCCCACCACCCAGAGGTCGCCGCGGGCGACGAACCCGCCGTGCTCGTCGCGCACCTCGTGCTGGCTGACCACAGGGACCTCGCACACGACGTGCAGGACTCGCAGCAAGCTCTCCCACGCTGACTCCGACGCCGGGTCTGCGAGATCGAGGGCCCGCAGGAGGCGGGGGGAGCCACGCCGGCGCCGGGCTGCGGCGAGGATCTCCTCCCTGGTCGTGCCGGCTCGCAGCGCCGCGTCGAGAAGGACCACGAGATCGAGCACGCCGAGGTCCCGGGCGCAGGACGCCAGCGTCTCAGCGGGCGACGTCACCCGGAGAGCGTCGATGGTGACCGAGGTCGGAGGTGCCGGGTGGCGGGTCACCACCAGCTCCGGGCGCCGAACGCGGGGGGCAGACCGTGGCATGGCGACGAAGACCGGGAGCTCGTCCGGAAGGGGAGGCAACCACCAGCCGTGGACCTGCGCGGCACTGAGGTGGCTGAAGACGGCCGACGACGGGAGGACCTGCTGCCAGGCGTGCAGGTCGGCGTACGGCGCCGTGCTCGCGACGCGACGGTGCACCCCCTGGCCCACCCGCTGCCACTCCTTGGACCGCGTCCTGCCCAAGCGCACCTCGACCACCTCGTCCATGCCCTGACGCTGCCCGGCAACGACGACGGGCGCCTTCCCGGGTCCTGTCGCTGGGGATCGACCGGTCGCGCCGCGCGTACGTGGAGAAATGGTGGCTCACCGGGTGGTGGGGGCACGCTGGTGTAGCCGAGTGGTCACGGACGACCATGACCGGTGCTCCTGGGATGTCGTCTGTGACCACTGCGAGGCCAGCTGCCTCTGGCGCAACCACTCGGTGGACTGCCGGCGCGGAAAACATCACACTCTGTGGCCGACGCCACGCCGGGCTCCTAGGGTTCGGCTCATGACCTCACCCGAAGGTGCCGTGGAGGGCGGACTCGACGAGCCCACCGGCCTGGAGCCGGAGCAGGGCTCGCTGGAGCTGCTCGGACCCGACGACGACTGGCGACCGGCCGACTGGGAGCAGGCGGCGGCGGCGGTGCTGCGCAAGTCGCGCCGGATGCGCGAGGAGGACCCCGACTCGCTGGTCTGGGAGAAGCTGACGCGCACCACGCTCGACGACATCCCCGTCACCCCGCTGGGCACCGCCTCGCTGCTCGACGACCTGCTCACCGCCGGGCGGCCCGCCCGCGCCGGCGACTGGGACGTGCGCGCCCACCTGGCCGCCGGACCGGAGAAGGCCGGCAACGAGGCGCTGCTGGTCGACCTCGAGGGCGGGGTCACCTCGGTGTGGGTCGAGGCCGACGCCGACACCGACCTGGGGGTGCTGCTCGACGGGGTGCTGGTCGACCTGGCCCCCGTCGTCCTCGACGCGCCGACGGCCCCGCTCGCGGTCGCCGAGGCGTTCGTGGCCCACGTCGGCGACACCGACCTGCCCGCCGGCACCAACCTCGGGGTCGGCGCCACCGCCCCGGCCGACGACCTGGTCGCCGTGGCCCGTCTCGCCGCCGAGCGCGGCGTGCTCGGCGTGGTCGTCGACGCGACCGCCGTGCACGACCGCGGCGCCTCAGACGCCCAGGAGCTGGGCTGGTCGATGGCCGCCGCGGCCCGGGTGCTGCGGGTGCTCACCGAGGCCGGCATGAACGTCGACGACGCCGCCGGCCTCGTCGAGCTGCGCTACGCCGTCACCGACGAGCAGTTCGCCTCGATCGCCAAGCTGCGCGCCGCCCGCCGGCTCTGGGCCCGGGTGCTCGAGCTCAGCGGCGCCACGAGCGGCGCCGCCCAGCGGGTGCACGCGGTCACCAGCCGGCCGATGATGAGCCGCTACGACCCCTGGGTCAACATGCTGCGCACCACCGTGGCCGCCTTCGCCGCGGGCGTGGGCGGCGCCGACGCCGTCACCGTGCTGCCCTTCGACGCGCCCCTCGGGCGCCCCGACGCGTTCGGGCGCCGGATCGCGCGCAACACCTCGCACCTGCTCGTCGACGAGGCGCACGTCGCCCACGTGGCCGACCCCGCCGGCGGCTCGTACGCCGTCGAGAAGCTCACCGACGACCTGGCCGTCGCGGCGTGGGAGGTGCTCGGGCGGCTCGACACCCCCGACGGCCCCGACGAGCAGGCGCTCGACGAGATGGTCGCGCGCACCGTCGAGCGGCGCGACCAGCAGGTCGCCACCCGCGAGCGCCCGCTGACCGGCCTCACCGAGTTCCCGAACCTGGCCGAGGAGCTGCCCGAGCGCGAGCCGTACGACGGCTGGGCCGGGGTCCGCTCCTACGGCGCGGCGTTCGAGGCGATGCGCGACGAGCCGCCGGCCGCCCGCGTGCTGCTGGCCACCCTGGGCCCGGTCGCCGCGCACACCGCGCGCGCCACCTTCGCCACCAACCTGCTGGCCGCCGGCGGCGTGGCCGTCGACGTGGCCGGCCCCACCGAGGGGCCCGACGACCTCGTGGCCGCCCACGACGGCCACACGGTGGTCTGCCTGGCCGGTGCCGACGCGGCGTACGACGAGTGGGGCCGGGCCGCGGCCGAGGCGCTGCGCGCCGCGGGCGCCACCCGCGTCGTCGTCGCCGGCAAGCCCCGCGAGTGGGCCGACGACTCCTGCGCGACGGGCGTCGACGCCCTTGCCTTCCTGACCCGCACCCGAGAGGCGCTGGCATGAGCATCCCGAAGTCCTTCAGCGGCCTGCCCCTGGTCGGCGACGGCCCGGCGCCGTCGACCGGCACCCCGGCCCACGACCTGTGGACCGCGCCCGAGGGCATCCAGATCAAGACGTCCTACGGCCCCGAGGACCTCGACGGCCTCGACGCGCTCGACACGCTGCCGGGCCTGAGCCCGTTCCTGCGTGGGCCCTACCCGACGATGTACACCACCCAGCCGTGGACCGTCCGGCAGTACGCCGGCTTCTCCACCGCCGAGGAGTCCAACGCGTTCTACCGGCGCAACCTGGCCGCGGGCCAGAAGGGCCTCTCGGTCGCCTTCGACCTGGCCACGCACCGCGGCTACGACTCCGACCACCCGCGGGTGCGCGGCGACGTCGGCATGGCCGGCGTGGCGATCGACTCGATCTACGACGCGCGCACCCTCTTCGACGGCATCCCGCTGGACAAGATGTCGGTGTCGATGACCATGAACGGCGCGGTGCTGCCGGTGCTGGCGCTCTACATCGCCGCCGCCGAGGAGCAGGGGGTGGCGCCGGAGCAGCTCGCGGGGACCATCCAGAACGACATCCTCAAGGAGTTCATGGTCCGCAACACCTACATCTACCCGCCGGCGCCGTCGATGCGGATCATCTCCGACATCTTCAGCTACACCTCGGCGAAGATGCCGCGCTTCAACTCGATCTCGATCTCCGGCTACCACATCCAGGAGGCCGGGGCGACCAACGACCTCGAGCTGGCCTACACGCTGGCCGACGGCGTGGAGTACATCCGCGCCGGCCTGGAGACCGGGATGAGCATCGACCAGTTCGCCCCGCGCCTGTCGTTCTTCTGGGCGATCGGGATGAACTTCTACATGGAGGTCGCCAAGATGCGCGCGGCCCGGGCGCTGTGGGCGCGGCTGGTGCGCCAGTTCGACCCGCAGAACCCCAAGTCGCTCTCGCTGCGCACCCACTCGCAGACCTCCGGCTGGAGCCTGACCGCGCAGGACGTCTTCAACAACGTCCAGCGCACCTGCATCGAGGCGATGGCCTCCACCCAGGGCCACACCCAGTCGCTGCACACCAACGCCCTCGACGAGGCGATCGCGCTGCCGACCGACTTCTCGGCCCGCATCGCCCGCAACACCCAGCTGCTGCTGCAGCAGGAGAGCGGCACCACCGGCACGATCGACCCGTGGGCCGGCTCGTACTACGTCGAGCGGCTGACCCACGACCTGGCCGAGCGGGCCTGGGCGCACATCCAGGAGGCGGAGAAGGCCGGCGGCATGGCCAAGGCCATCGAGCAGGGCATCCCCAAGATGCGCATCGAGGAGGCGGCCGCCCGCACCCAGGCGCGCCTCGACTCGGGCGCGCAGAAGCTCATCGGCGTCAACACCTACCGCCTGGCCGCCGAGGACAAGCTCGACGTGCTGCGCGTCGACAACGACGACGTCTACCGCCAGCAGGTCGCCAAGCTCGAGCGGCTGCGCGCGGAGCGCAACGACGACGACGTCCGCTCGGCCCTCGAGGCGCTGACCCGCTCGGCCGAGCAGGGCCCGCGCCAGGGCTCGCTCGAGGGCAACCTGCTCGCGCTGGCCGTCGACGCCGCCCGCGCCAAGGCGACCGTCGGCGAGATCTCCGACGCCCTCGAGAAGGTCTACGGCCGCCACCAGGCCGTGATCCGTACGATCAGCGGCGTGTTCCGCGACGAGTCCGCCAACGCCGGCGAGGGCGGTAGCCTGGTCACTCAGGTGCTCCAGGCCACCGAGGAGTTCGAGGAGGCCGAGGGTCGGCGCCCGCGCATCCTGGTCGCCAAGATGGGCCAGGACGGCCACGACCGCGGCCAGAAGGTGATCGTCTCCGCCTTCGCCGACATGGGCTTCGACGTCGACGTGGGGCCGCTGTTCTCCACGCCCGAGGAGGTCGCCCAGCAGGCCGTCGACGCCGACGTGCACATCGTCGGCGTCAGCTCGCTGGCCGCCGGCCACCTCGCGCTGCTGCCGGCGCTGCGCGAGGCGCTGGCCGAGCAGGGCCGCCCCGACATCATGGTCGTCATCGGCGGGGTGATCCCGCCCGACGACGTCCCGACGCTGCGCGAGATGGGGGCCGCCGAGGTGTTCCTGCCCGGCACCGTCATCGCCGAGTCGGCGCTGTCGCTGCTGGCCAAGCTCCGCGACGCGCTCGGCCACTGAGGAGCGGCGTGGCAGAGGACCGCGTCGCGGCGCTCGTCGCCGGCATCCGCGAGGGGCGCCGGGCGGCGGTGTCGCAGGCCATCACCCTGGTGGAGTCCTCGCGCCCGCAGCACCGGCTGCAGGCGCGCGAGCTGCTCACCGCCCTGGCCGAGGAGTCGGGGGGCGGCGACGTGGTGCGGGTGGGGATCTCGGGCGTGCCCGGGGTCGGCAAGTCCACCTTCATCGAGGCGCTCGGCACCCGGCTCACCGCGGCCGGGCACCGAGTGGGCGTGCTGGCCGTCGACCCCTCCAGCGTGCGCACCGGTGGCTCGGTGCTGGGCGACAAGACCCGGATGGGCCGCCTGGCCACCGACCCCGACGCGTTCATCCGTCCCTCGCCCTCGGCCGGCACCCTGGGCGGCGTCGCCCGTGCCACCGTGCAGGCGATGGCGGTGCTCGAGGCCGCCGGCTACGACGTCGTGCTCGTCGAGACCGTCGGCGTCGGCCAGTCCGAGGTCACCGTGGCCGGCATGGTCGACACCTTCCTGTTCCTCACCCTGGCCCGCACCGGCGACCAGCTGCAGGGCATCAAGAAGGGCATCCTCGAGATCGCCGACGTGATCGCGGTCAACAAGGCCGACGGCGACCGCGCCCAGGAGGCGCGCGCCGCGGCCCGCGACCTGGCCGGCGCGCTGCGGATGGTGCGCGGCAAGGGGGAGTGGGCCCCGCCGGTGGTGACCTGCTCGGCGCTGGAGGACGTCGGCGTCGACGACCTGTGGGAGCGGGTGCTGGCCCACCGCGACCACCTCGGCGACGAGGGCCTGCTCGCCAAGCGCGCCGAGCAGCAGCTCGACTTCACCTGGGCGATGGTGCGCGACGAGCTCGACCAGCGACTGCGCCTCTCGCCGGGGGTGCGCGGGGTGCGCGACGAGGTCCGGGCCGCGGTGCTCGCCGGCGAGCTGCCCGCCACGGTCGCGGCCGACCGGCTGCTCGCGGCGTACGACGCCGACCCGAGGTAGCGCAACCCCGGTTCACCACTACTGGGCATGCCCAGGCGCCCGCCGAGGTCCACCATCGAGTCGACCTTGAGCGTGGAGGGCCCCCCTCCACCCGACAGTGGAGGAACCCCATGCACCGTCTCGTCTCGGCCCTCGTGCTCGTCCCGGCGCTCGGCGCGCTGGCCACCGGCCCCCTGCTCGTCCCCGCCGCGACCGCGGCCGCCCCCGACCCGTCCGCCCGCCCGGAGGCGCACGGCCTGACGACCCCCCTGAGCCTGGCCGTCAGCGGCCGCGGGGTCGTCCACGTCTCCCAGAACTTCGCCGGGCTGCTGACCCGTCAGTCGCCGGGCGGCAAGCAGCGGGTGATCGCCTCGGCCGCCCGCGGCGGCGAGGTCGGGGCCGTCTCGGTGCGCCGCGGCGTCGTGACGTACGCCGTCTCGCGCGGAGAGAACGAGGTCGGCAAGGTCCGCCAGGTCCGGCGCGACGGCACCGACCGCGGGCTCGCCGACCTCGGCAGGCACGAGCGCCGCCACAACCCCGACGGGGCGACGACCTACGGCTTCGAGGGCCTGGGCGAGAAGTGCGAGTCCCGGCTGCCCGACGACCTGCTCCCGGCGACGTACGACGGCCGCGTCGAGACCCACCCCTTCGCGACGACCAGCGTGGGCGAGACGGTGTACGTCGCCGACGCGGGCGCCAACGCCGTGCTGGCGATCGACGGTGACGGCGACGTCTCCACCGTGGCGGTCGTGCCCCCGGCGGTGGCGAAGGTGACCAAGAAGGTCGCCCGCGCCACGGGCCTGCCGGGCTGCACGGTCGGCTCGCGCTACCGCTTCGAGTCGGTGCCCACCGACGTGGAGGTCGGCCCCGGCGGCCAGCTCTACGTGACCTCGCTGCCCGGTGGCCCCGAGGACGGCAGCGTCGGGCGCCTGGGCTCGGTGCACCGCGTCGACCCCGCCACCGGCACGACCACCCGGGTCGTGCGCGGCCTGCTGAGCGCGACCGGGCTGGCCGTGGCCGACGACGGCGACCTCTACGTCGCCGAGCTCTTCGGCGGTCGCATCGTGCGGGTCCCGGCCGGCACGGCGAGACCGACCACGCTGCGCCGCGTGAGCATGCCCGGTGACCTCGAGATCGCCGGCGGCCGGCTGTGGGCGACCACCGACGTGCTGGTCGGCACCGCTCCCGGGCAGCGCCCCGGTGGCACGGTGCGCAGCTTCCCGCTGCCCTAGCGGCGGGCCAGCGGCGGGCCAGCAGCGGGGCGGTCGGGCGCGGCGCACTAACCTGGGCCCGATGTCCAGCGACGCACGCCCCGACGCCCGGCTCCGCGACCTCGTCCGCGACGAGGTGGAGTCGGGTGCCGAGGCGCTCTCGCTGCTGCGCCGCGACCTGCACGCCCACCCCGAGCTGTCGTGGCAGGAGACCCGCACCACCGCGGTGGTCGCCGAGCGGCTCGAGGCCCTGGGCTGGCGCATCGAGCGGCTGGCCGGCTCGGGCCTGGTCGCCGACCTGGGGGAGCCGGGCGCGCGCCCGGTCGTGGGGCTGCGCGCCGACATCGACGCGCTGCCGGTGCAGGAGACCACCGGCGACCCGTGGAGCAGCACCGTGCCCGGTGTGGCCCACGCCTGCGGCCACGACGTGCACACCACGGCCCTGGTCGGCGCCGCGGGCGCGATCGCGCGCGCCCACGCGGAGGGGTTGCTGACCGGGCGGGTGCGGCTGTTCTTCCAGCCGGCCGAGGAGGTGATGCCCGGGGGCGCCCTGCGCCTGATCGGGCTCGGCCTGCTCGACGGGGTCGACCGCGTCTTCGCGCTGCACTGCGACCCCGGCGTCGACGTGGGCCAGGTGGGCCTGCGCCTGGGCCCGATGACCAGCGCGGCCGACCAGGTCGACGTGCGCTTCGAGGGCGCGGGCGGGCACACCTCGCGGCCCCACCTGACCGCCGACCTGACCTTCGCGCTGGCCAAGGTCACCACCGAGCTGCCCGCGATCCTCTCGCGCCGCTTCGACCCCCGCTCCGGCGTCTCGGTCGTGTGGGGCCGCATCGAGGCCGGCAGCGCCCCCAACGTGATCCCCGAGCGGGGCCTGCTGTCGGGCACGGTGCGCATCCTCGACGCCGCTGCCTGGGCCGACGCCGAGAAGATGGTGCGCGAGATGGTGCACGAGATCGTGCGCCCCTACGGCGTCACCGCCCACGTCGACTACGTGCGCGGGGTCCCGCCGGTGGTCAACGAGGCGGTCTCCCACAAGTTGCTCGGCGACGCCGTGGCCTCCGTGCTCGGCCCCGACGGCCGGGTCCTGGCCCCGCAGAGCCTCGGGGGCGAGGACTTCGGCTGGTACGTCGACGAGGTGCCCGGCGCGATGATGCGCCTGGGCACCCGCACGCCCGGGGGTGCGACGTACGACCTGCACCAGGGTGACCTGCGCGTCGACGAGCGCGCCATCACCATCGGCGCGCGGCTGCTCGCCGAGGTGGCGCTGCGCGCGCAGACGGTGGGCAAGCGCGGTTCTCGACAAGGCTGAGGCGTCGGTCTTGGCGGAGGTTGGCGTGGCTGCGGGGTCCTTGGTCACCGCCAGGTAACAACAGGGACAAGAACGGCCGTTCGCCACCCCCGCGCGGGTGCGTGCGTCCTAGGGTGACCCGATGTGCCCCCTGGCGTGAGGGGGCGGCGTGATCAACCCTTCAGGAGGATGCCGTGAAGAAGACGGCCCGTTTTGCCGCGGTGGCGATGGTTGCCGCACTTGCCCTGTCCGCGTGCGGTTCCGACGACACCGAGTCGTCGACCGGCACCGACGGCGGCGACGCCCCCAGCAGCGACGTCAAGGTCGGCATGGCCTACGACGTCGGTGGTCGTGGCGACCAGTCCTTCAACGACTCCGCCGCCGCCGGTCTCGACCAGGCGATGGAGGAGTTCGGCATGGAGTCGCAGGAGTCCGAGGCCGAGGACGGCGAGGCCGAGGCGGCCCGCGAGGAGCGCCTGCGCACCTTCGCCGACGCCGGCTACGACCCGATCATCGCCGTGGGCTTCGCCTACGGTCCCTCGGTGGGCAAGGTGTCCGAGGAGTACCCCGACGTGCACTTCGCCATCATCGACGACTCCAGCGTCGAGGCCGACAACGTCGCCAGCCTGGTCTTCGCCGAGGAGCAGGGCTCCTTCCTCGTCGGTGCCGCCGCCGCCCTCGAGAGCGAGACCGACCAGGTCGGCTTCATCGGTGGCGTCGAGACCCCGCTCATCCAGAAGTTCGAGGCCGGCTACGTGGCCGGTGCCGAGGCCGTCAACCCCGACATCCAGGTCGACGTCACCTACCTGACCCAGGCCCCCGACTTCTCGGGCTTCGCCGACCCGGCCAAGGGCAAGACCGCCGCCCAGGGCATGTTCGACAACGGTGCCGACGTGGTCTACCACGCCGCCGGTGGTTCCGGCGGCGGTGTCTTCGAGGCCGCGTCGCAGTCCGACAACTGGGCCATCGGCGTCGACTCCGACCAGTACGAGACCGCTGACTCCTCGGTGCAGGACGCGATCCTGACCTCGATGCTCAAGAACGTGAACGTCGCTGTCTTCGAGTACCTCTCCGAGGTCAACGACGGCACCTTCCCGGCCGGCATCACCACCTACGACCTCGCGGTCGACGGTGTGGGCTACTCCACCAGCGGTGGCTTCGTGGACGAGTACACCGACCAGCTCGACGAGTTCAAGCAGCAGATCATCGACGGCGAGATCACGGTCTCCACGACCCCGTGACCTGCGCCTGACCCGTTCGGACGACGACGGGGTCACGGGCCCGCCTACCGCGGGCCTGTGGCCCCGTCGTCGCGCGGCGGCTAGCGTCACCCCGAGCCCGACCATCCCGAAAGGGGACCGCGTGTCCGAGACCGCACCCGCCCCGGCGTCCTCCGCGCCTGCCGTCCGCCTGCGCGGCATCGGCAAGCGCTTCCCGGGCGTGATCGCCAACGACGACATCAACATCGACGTTGAGCCGGGCACCATCCACGCCGTCGTCGGCGAGAACGGCGCCGGCAAGTCGACGCTGATGAAGATCCTGTACGGCGTGCAGGCGCCGGACTCGGGGACCATCGAGATCAACGGCCGCCCGGTGTCCCTGGGCTCGCCCGCCGACGCCATCGGGCACGGCGTCGGGATGGTCTTCCAGCACTTCATGCTGGCCGACAACTTCACCGTGCTCGAGAACGTCGTGCTGGGCGCCGAGAAGCTGCACGGCATCGGTGCTGCGGCCAGGGCCGAGATCATGCGCATCTCCGACGCCTACGGCCTCGACATCGAGCCCGACCGCCTCGTCGAGGACCTCGGCGTCGGCGCTCGCCAGCGCGTGGAGATCCTCAAGGTCCTCTACCGGGGCGCGCGCATCATCATCCTCGACGAGCCGACGGCGGTGCTGGTGCCGCAGGAGGTCGACGAGCTGTTCGACAACCTGCGCGAGCTCAAGGCCGAGGGGCTGGCCGTCATCTTCATCTCCCACAAGCTCGACGAGGTGCTGGCGGTCGCCGACACCATCACCGTCGTGCGCCGTGGCACCACGGTCGCCACCGTGTCCCCCGACGAGGTCGACTCGCGCCAGCTCGCCGAGCTGATGGTCGGCTCCGAGCTGCCGAGCCCCTCGACGGAGTCCTCGACGGTCACCGACACCGTCACCCTCTCCGTGCGCGGGCTGCGGCTGCGTGGCGAGGGCCGCCCGCTCCTCGACGACGTGGGCTTCGAGATCCACGCGGGCGAGGTGCTGGGGATCGCCGGTGTCGAGGGCAACGGCCAGGCCGAGCTGGTCGAGGCCATCATGGGCATGCGCCCGGCCGCCACCGGCGCCGTCGAGCTCGCCGGCCGCGACCTGACCAAGACCTCCACCCGCCAGCGGCGCGAGGCCGGCATCGGCTACGTGCCCGAGGACCGGCACCGCCACGGGCTGCTGCTCGACTCCCCGCTGTGGGAGAACCGGGTGCTGGGCCACCAGTCGCGCGAGCCCGTGGTGCGCCGCGGCCTCATCGACCGGCGCGCCGCGCGTGCGGACACCCAGCGCATCATCGAGCAGTACGACGTGCGCACGCCCGGCACCGACGTGCTCGCGGGAGCGCTGTCCGGCGGCAACCAGCAGAAGCTGATCGTGGGCCGCGAGATGAGCGGCGACCCGATCCTGCTCATCGCCGCCCACCCCACCCGTGGTGTCGACGTCGGCGCCCAGGCCGGCATCTGGGACCACATCCGCGACGCGCGCCGCGCCGGGCTCGCGGTGCTGCTGATCTCCGCCGACCTCGACGAGCTGATCGGCCTCTCCGACCGCATCGAGGTCATCCTCCGGGGCCGCCTCGTCGGCTCCTTCGACCCCAGCCAGGTCACTCCCGAGCAGCTCGGCTCGGCGATGACCGGCGCAGGAGGTGCCGCATGAGCGGCCTGTCGCCCCGTCTGACCCGGCTGCTCCTGGGGCTCAGCGCCCCGGTGCTGGCCCTCCTGGCGGCGTTCGCCATCACCAGCCTGGTGCTCATCGTGGCCGGCGACCCGGTGGGCGGGGTCTGGGGCGAGATCCTCACCCTCCCCGAGACGCGCAACCTGGCCAACATCCTCAACAACGCCACGGTGCTCTACCTCTCCGGGCTCGCGGTGGCGGTCGGCTTCCGGATGAACCTGTTCAACATCGGTGTCGACGGCCAGTACCGCGTGGCCGCCTTCGTGGCGGCCGTCGTGGCCGGCGAGGGCTGGCTGCCGGGCGCGGCCAACATCGTGCTGGCGATCGCCGCGGCGATGCTGGCCGGCGCCGCGTGGGCGGGCATCGCCGGCGTGCTGCGCGCCAGCCGTGGCGTCAGCGAGGTGATCGCCACGATCATGCTGAACTTCATCGCCACCGGCCTGGTCGCCTTCTTCCTGCGCAAGGTCGCGGTGCGCGAGGCCGGCAGCAACACGATCGGCACCAAGGAGATCCCCGAGGGCAGCCGCATCCCCGGCTTCGAGATCGGCGACGGCTCGACCACCGAGGTCTACGGCTTCATCTTCATCGCCGCGCTGGCCGGCTTCGCCTACTGGTTCGTGCTCAACCGCACCCGCTTCGGCTTCGAGCTGCGCGCCACCGGCGCGTCGACGACCGCCGCGGTGGCCAGCGGCATCAACGTCAAGCGGATGACCATCACCGCGATGCTCATCTCCGGTGGGCTGGCCGGCCTGGTCGGGCTGCCGATCCTCTTCGGCGACGCCTACGCCTACGGCTCGACCTTCCAGAGCGGCCTGGGCTTCGCGGGCATCGCGATCGCGCTGCTGGGCCGCAACAACCCGATCGGCATCGCCGTCGGTGCGCTGCTCTTCGCGTTCCTCGACGAGCAGTCCAACGCCCTGCAGATCCTGGTCGGGGTCTCGCCCGACATCGTGGCCATCACCCAGGGCGTCATCGTGCTGACCGTGGTGATCTCCTACGAGGTGGTGCGCCGCTACGGCGTCCGTCTCGAGCAGCAGCGCGTCGCCGGCGCGCTCGAGCAGGAGCACCGTTCCGCCGCCGAGCAGGAGACCTCCGCATGAGCACCACCACGTCCCCTCGTCCGGGCACTCCCGCGAAGCCCACCAAGCGGCGCCTGCCGCGCTGGTGGTGGCTCGGCGCCATGCTCGGCGTGCTCTTCGTCGTCTCGGTGCTCGAGGTGGTCACCGGCGCCGACGACCTGGCCTCCTCCGGCACTGTGCGCGCCACCCTGATCGCCCTGGTGCCGATCATGCTGGCCGGTCTCGGCGGCCTGTGGTCGGAGCGCGCGGGCATCGTCAACATCGGCCTCGAGGGCATGATGATCCTGGGCACCTACGGCGCCGGCTTCTTCGGCTACCACTACGGCGCCTGGGCCGGCATCGCCGGCGCCCTGCTGATGGGCGCCCTCGGCGGCCTGGTGCACGCCATCGCCACCGTCGTCTTCGGCGTCGACCACATCATCTCGGGCGTGGCGATCAACATCATCGCGCTCGGTGCGGTGCAGTACCTGGCCTCCCTGACCTTCGCCGGGCTGCCGGGCGGCGGGTCGACGCAGTCGCCGAAGCTCGAGAACGTGCCATCGGTGACGATCGGGCCGCTCAGCGACGCGCTGGGCGACCTCGAGGGCCAGGACATCTTCTTCCTCTCCCAGCTGGCCGCGGTGCTGCGCGCCATGGTCACCAACCTCTCGCTCTTCGTGCTGCTGGCCTTCGCGCTGCTCCTGCTGACCTACGTCGTGCTGTGGCGCACCACCTTCGGCCTGCGGCTGCGCTCGGTGGGCGAGAGCCCCTCGGCCGCGGAGTCGCTCGGCGTCGCGGTGCTGCGCTACAAGTTCAGCGCCGTGCTGGTCTCGGGCGCGATGGCCGGCCTGGCCGGTGGCTTCCTGGCGATGGTCGCCTCCTCCAACTACCGCGACGGGCAGACCGGTGGTCGTGGCTACATCGGCCTGGCGGCGATGATCTTCGGCAACTGGCGCCCCACCGGCCTGCTGGCCGGCTCCGGGCTCTTCGGCTACACCGAGAGCGTCGGGCTGCGCCAGGGCGGCACCTCGGTGCACGCGCTGCTGCTCGGCGTCGGGGTGCTCGCGATGGGCCTGGCCGCCTACCAGCTCTACCGGCGCAACGTGACCCAGGCCAGCGTCATCCTGGGCATCGGTGCGCTGGTGATGGTCGTCTGGGCCTCCATCGACACCGTGCCGGGCGACTTCACCAGCATCACGCCCTACGTGATCACGCTGCTGGTCCTGGCCTTCGCCTCGCAACGACTACGGATGCCCGCCGCCGACGGACAGATCTACCGCAAGGGGAGCGCGGGCTAGTGGGCACGAGCGACGACTTCGACTGGGCGGCCCTGCAGGGGGCGGCGACCGAGGCCATGCGCCACGCCTACGCGCCGTACTCGCGCTACCGCGTCGGGGCGGCCGCGCGCGTCGACGACGGGCGGCTGGTCACCGGCTGCAACGTCGAGAACGCGGCGTACGGCGTCGCGCTGTGCGCCGAGTGCGGCCTGGTCAGCCAGCTGCACCTGACCGGCGGCGGCCGGCTGACGCACTTCGTGTGCGTCGACGGCGAGGGCGCGGTGATCATGCCGTGCGGGCGCTGCCGCCAGCTGCTGTGGGAGAACGGCGGGCCCGACCTCGAGCTGATGACCGTCTCCGGGCTCCGATCGATGAAGGAGGTCCTGCCCGATGCGTTCGGTCCCGACGACCTCGCTTGACCTGACCGACCCGGCCGTCGCCGCCGACCCCTACCCCTTCTTCGCCGAGGAGCGCGCGCAGCACCCCGTCGCCTGGCACGAGGGCACCGGACGCTGGCTGACCTTCGCGCACGCGAGCGTGGGTGCGGTCCAGCGCGACCGGCGACTGGGCCGGCTCTGGACAGACAAGGAGCCCGCCTCCTACCTCGAGCCGTTCAACCTGCTGCACCGCAACCAGATGATGGAGAACGAGCCGCCCGAGCACACCCGGCTGCGCCGCCCGGTGGCCTCGGCCTTCAGCCGCGGCCACGTGGAGCGGCTGCGCCCGCGGGTCCGCGAGATCGCCGCCGGCCTGCTCGCCGAGGTGGGCCACGACGACTTCGACGTGGTCGGCGCCTACGCCGAGCCGCTGCCGGTGCTGGTGATCGCCGAGCTGCTGGGCGTGCCCCGCAGCCACGTCGACGACCTGCGCGACTGGTCGCAGGCGATCGTGCGGATGTACGAGGTGGCGCCGTCGGCCGAGGTGGTCGACGACGCGGTGCAGGCCTCGGTCGACTTCGCCTCCCTGGTGCGCGACCTGGTCGCCGTACGCCGCCGCGTGCCGGCCGACGACCTGGTCACCGACCTCGCGGCCACCGACCTCAGCGACGACGAGGTGGTCGCGGCGGTCGTGCTCCTGCTCAACGCCGGTCACGAGGCCTCGGTGAACGTCTTCGGCAACGGGCTGGTCGCGATGCTGCGCCGCGGGCTGCGTCCCGGCGCCGACGTGGCGGCCTGCGTCGAGGAGATGCTGCGCTTCGACTCGGCCCTGCAGCTCTTCGAGCGCACCGCCACCGAGCCGGTCGAGATCGGCAGCGGCGCGCAGGCGGTGGTGGTCGAGCCCGGCCAGCGCATCGCCGCCCTGCTGGGCGCCGCCAACCGCGACCCGGCGGTCTTCGAGCAGCCCGACGAGTTCCGCGTCGACCGCGAGCGCAACCCGCACCTGGCCTTCGGGGTCGGCGTGCACTTCTGCCTCGGTGCGCCGCTGGCCCGCATGGAGCTCGCCGAGTCGCTGGCGGTGCTCTTCGAGCGTCTGCCGGGCCTGTCGCTGGCGGGAGAGCCCGAGAGCCGGGGCACCTTCGTGCTGCGCGGGTTCCGTAGGGTGCCCGTGGCAGCACGGTGAGGGAGAGGAACCCCATGAGCAAGCACGACGCGGTCGAGGTCATCCAGGCCAAGCGCGACGGCCACGGCCTGAGCGACAGCCAGATCGACTGGGTGGTCGACGCCTACACCCGCGGCGAGGTCGCCGACGAGCAGATGTCGGCGCTGGCCATGGCGATCCTGCTGCGCGGCATGGACCGTGGCGAGATCAGCCGGTGGACCCGCGCGATGATCGCCTCGGGCGAGCGCATGGACTTCTCGTCCCTCTCCCGGCCCACCGCCGACAAGCACTCGACCGGCGGCGTGGGCGACAAGATCACCCTGCCGCTGGCGCCGCTCGTCGCGGCCTGCGGCGTGGCGGTGCCCCAGCTCTCGGGGCGCGGCCTGGGCCACACCGGCGGCACCCTCGACAAGCTCGAGGCCATCCCCGGCTGGCAGGCCGACCTGTCCAACGCCGCGATGCTCGAGCAGCTCGAGGAGATCGGGGCCGTCATCTGCGCCGCCGGCTCCGAGCTGGCCCCGGCCGACAAGAAGCTCTACGCGCTGCGCGACGTCACCGGCACCGTCGAGGCGATCCCGCTGATCGCCTCCTCGATCATGAGCAAGAAGATCGCCGAGGGCACCGGCGCGCTGGTCCTCGACGTCAAGGTCGGCACCGGCGCGTTCATGAAGTCCCTCGAGGACGCCCGCGAGCTGGCCGAGACCATGGTTGCGCTGGGCAACGACGCCGGGGTCACCACGGTCGCGCTGCTCACCGACATGTCCACCCCGCTGGGCCTGACCGCCGGCAACGCGATCGAGGTCGCCGAGTCGGTCGACGTGCTCGCCGGCGGTGGCCCCGCCGACGTGGTCGAGCTGACCGTGGCCCTGGCCCGCGAGATGCTCACCGCCGCCGGCGTCACCGACGTCGACCCCGCCGACAAGCTCGCCGACGGCTCGGCGATGGACGCCTGGAAGGCGATGATCCGCGCCCAGGGCGGCGACCCCGACGCCGAGCTGCCCCGCGCCGAGGAGGAGCACGTCGTCGAGGCGCCCGCCAGCGGCGTGCTGACCCGTCTCGACGCGATGGCCGTGGGCATGGCCGCCTGGCGCCTGGGCGCCGGCCGCGCCCGCAAGGAGGACCCGGTGCAGGCCGGGGCCGGTGTCGTGTGGCACGCCCGCCCGGGCGACGAGGTCACCGCCGGCCAGCCGCTCTTCACACTGCTCACCGACGAGCCCGCACGCTTCGAGCGCGCGCTGGCCTCGCTCGAGGACGGCTACGACATCAGCGACATCAGCGACGCGGGGAGCGACTTCGCCCCCGACCCGCTGGTGATCGACCGCATCGGCTGAGCGGGCGACCGTGGACGAGCAGCCGTGAACGAGAAGGGCGCCGTCGCCCTGGTGTTCGGCTCCTCGGCGGCCGTGCTGGTCGTCGAGCTGGTGGCGCTGCGGCTGCTGGCGCCGTACCTGGGGCTGACGCTCGAGACCAGCACCCTGGTCATCGGGCTGGCGCTCTCGGCGATCGCGCTCGGCTCCTGGGCCGGCGGCCGGGCCGCCGACCGGGTGCCGCCGCGGCGCACCCTGGGGCCGCTGCTCGGCATCTCCGGGGTGGTCGTGGCGCTGACGCCCCTGCTGGTGCGCGGGGGAGCCGAGACCGGGGCCGGCACCCTGGTCGTGCCGGCCGCGATCGTCACGATCGTGGTGCCCGGAGCGCTGCTCTCGGCGATCACGCCGATGGTCACCAAGCTGCAGCTCACCAGCCTCGAGGAGACCGGCACCGTGGTCGGCCGGCTCTCCGGCATCGCCACCGCCGGCTCGATCGCGGGCACCGTGGTCACCGGCTTCTTCCTGGTCTCGCTGGTGCCGGTCAGCGCCATCCTCGTCGCCCTGGGCGTCACCCTCGTGCTCTGCGGGGTGCTGGTCGACTGGCGGGTGCGCGGCTGGCGCACCGTGGCCGCGCCGGTGGCCCTGCTGGTGCTCGGTGGCCTGGGGGCGGCCGCCGCGCCCGGGGGGTGCGACGTCGAGACGACCTACCACTGCGCGGTGGTGCAGCAGGACCCCGAGCGCGACGGCGGGCTGGTGCTGGTCCTCGACGGCGTGCGGCACTCCTACGTCGACGCCGGCGACCCGACCCACCTCGAGTTCGCCTACGTGCGCGCGGCGGCGGCCGCGATCGACTCGGTGCGACCGGCCGGCGAGCCGCTGGAGGCCTACCACCTGGGCGGCGGCGGGCTGACCCTGCCGCGGTGGCTCGAGGCGACCCGCCCCGGCACCCGCAGCCTGGTCTCCGAGATCGACCAGGGCGTCGTCGACCTCGACGTCGAGCGGCTCGGGCTCGAGACCGGCCCCGACCTCGAGGTGCGCGTCGAGGACGGCCGGCTGGGGATCGAGCGCCTCGACGACGCGGCGTACGACGTGGTGGTGGGCGACGCCTTCGGCGGGCTGAGCGTGCCCTGGCACCTGACCACGCTGGAGGCGGTGCGCGAGGTGCGCCGCGTGCTGGTCGACGACGGGGCCTACGTGCAGAACCTCATCGACCGCGGCCCGCTGGCCTTCGCTCGCGCCGAGCTGGCCACGCTCGACGCGGTCTTCGAGCACGTCGCCCTCCTGGCCGACCCCGCCACCCTCGCCCGCGAGGACGGCGGCAACCTGGTCGCCCTGGCCTCGCCCGCACCGCTCGACCTCGAGCAGGTGCAGGCCGGCCTCGACGAGCGCGGCACCGGCTGGGGCCTGCTCACCGGCGCGGACCTGCGGGAGTGGGTCGACGGGGCCGAGGTGCTCACCGACGACCACGCGCCGGTCGACCAGCTGCTGACGCCGTACGGCTGAGATCGCCAGGCCTGACAGCATGGGGCCCATGACCTCCCGTGTGCTGCTCGCGACGTTCTGCCTGATGCCCGAGGGGGAGCCCGGCGGCTCGCTGCTCGTCGACGCCCTCGCCGAGCGCGGCGTCGAGGCCGCCTGGGCGACCTGGGACGACCCGGCGGTCGACTGGGCCGGCGCCGACCTGGTCGCGGTCCGGTCGACGTGGGACTACCAGCGCCGGCTGCCGGCGTGGCGCGACTGGGTACGCCGGGTGGAGGCCTCGACGGGCCTGCTCAACGGGGGTGAGGTGTTCGACTGGAACACCGACAAGGCCTACCTCGAGACCCTCGGCGAGCACGTGCCGGTGGTGCCCTCCGAGCTCGTCGACGACGAGGACCTGGTCGGGGGACTGGGGCGTGCCCTGGGCCGCTGGGGGAGCGTGGTGGTCAAGCCGCGCATCGGCGCCGGCGGCGTGGGCGTCGTGGTCGTCGACTCGGTCGAGGACGACCGGCTGGTCGGGCTGACCCCGGGGCCGTGGCTGGCGCAGCCGCTCGTGGAGTCGGTGCGCACCCGCGGCGAGACCTCCGTGGTGCTGCTCGACGGGGTGGCGCACACGCAGGTCGACAAGGTCCCCGGCGCGGGGGAGGTGCGGGTGCACACCGAGCACGGCGGGCGCAGCACCCTGGTCGAGGTCGACCCCGAGGCGGAGCGGCTGGCGCTCGACGCCGTGCGCGCGGCCGAGGCGCTGCTCGAGCAGCGCCTCGACTACGCACGCGTCGACATGATGGAGCTCGACGGCCGGCTCGCGGTCAGCGAGCTCGAGCTCATCGAGCCCGGTCTCTACCTCGACCTGGCGCCCGGATCGGCCGGCCCCTTCGCCGACCTGGTGGTCGACCGGGTCAGTCGGTGAGCAGCAGCACGACCGACTCGGCGACGCAGGCCGGCTTGTCGGCGCCCTCGATCTCGACGGTGTAGCGCACGGTGGCCTGCTTGCCGGCCGGGATGTCGGTGACCTCGCCGAGGGTGACCGTGGCGCGGATCCGGCTGCCGACGAGCACCGGGTTGGGGAAGCGCACCTTGTTGACGCCGTAGTTGAGCTTGGCGCCGGGGGTGTCGAAGCTGAAGACCTTGCTGCCCAGCCACGGCACCAGCGACAGCGTCAGGTAGCCGTGGGCGATGGTGCCGCCGAAGGGGCCCTCCTTCGCGCGGTCCACGTCGACGTGGATCCACTGGTGGTCACCGGTGGCGTCGGCGAAGGTGTCGACCCGCTGCTGGTCGATCTCGACCCACTCGCTGGTGCCGAGCTCCTGGCCGGCGGCCTCGGAGACCTCGTCGAGGGAGGTGAACACGCGCATGGACTGCTCCTGTCTGGGGGGTGCCCGGTGGTGGGGTGCGAGGATGCCGCCATGAGCGGCACTGCCACCGAACCTATCGTCCCCACCCCCGACCAGGTCGCCCGCGCGCCCAAGGTCGTCCTGCACGACCACCTCGACGGCGGGCTGCGCCCGGCGACGATCCTCGAGCTGGCCCACGAGGTGGGCCACGAGCTGCCGGCGGGCACCGTCGAGTCGCTCGCGCGCTGGTTCGCGGAGTCGGCCGACTCGGGGTCGCTGGAGCGCTACCTCGAGACCTTCGCCCACACGGTCGCGGTGATGCAGACGGCGCCGGCGCTGACCCGGGTGGCCCGCGAGTTCGTCGAGGACCTGGTCGCCGACGGGGTCGTCTACGCCGAGGTGCGCTACGCCCCCGAGCAGCACGTCGAGGAGGGGCTGAGCCTCGACGAGGTGGTCGCCGCGGTGCAGCAGGGCATGGACGAGGCGGTCGTCGCCGCAGACGGCGCGATCGTGGTGCGCCAGCTGCTGACGGCGATGCGCCACCAGGCCCGGTCGATGGAGATCGCCGAGCTCGCGGTGGCCTGGCGCGACCGCGGCGTGGCCGGCTTCGACATCGCCGGCGCCGAAGCCGGCTACCCCCCGACCCGCCACCTCGACGCCTTCGAGTACCTCCAGCGCGAGAACGGGCACTTCACCATCCACGCCGGCGAGGCCTTCGGGCTGCCCTCGATCTGGCAGGCGCTGCAGTGGTGCGGGGCCGACCGGCTCGGGCACGGTGTGCGCATCGTCGACGACATCGAGGTCGCGGGCGACGGCAGCGTCAAGCTGGGCCGGCTGGCGGCGTACGTGCGCGACCGGCGGGTGCCGCTCGAGCTGTGCCCGGCCAGCAACGTGCAGACCGGGGCGGCGACCTCGATCGCCGAGCACCCGATCGGGCTGCTGACGCGGCTGCGCTTCCGGGTCACGGTCAACACCGACAACCGGCTGATGTCGGACACGTCGATGACCAAGGAGATGACCGCGCTCGTCGACGCGTTCGGCTACACCCTCGACGACCTGCGCTGGTTCACGATCAACGCGATGAAGTCGGCCTTCCTGCCCTTCGACGAGCGGCTGGCGATCATCGACGAGGTCATCAAGCCCGGGTACGCCGCCCTGGCCGCGGAGGGCGCATGAGCCTCGCGCTGAGCGTGGTGATGCTGGGCGCCGCGGTGCTGGCGCTGCTCGCCGGCGTGGTCCTGGCCGCCCGCGGCCTGCACCAGCGTCGCGAGGCTGCTGGCTTCGGCGAGCGCTCCGAGCCGACCACGGCCGAGGTGCTCGAGTCGCTGCCCAAGGACGTGGCGATGGCCGGCGAGCCGGTCACCATCTACTACCAGCAGCTGCGCTACCGCGCCGGTGAGCGCGACGTCGAGGCGCAGACCATGACCGGCGTCGAGCCGCCCGTGCCGCACGTGGGGGAGCAGGTCGAGGTCCGCTACGACCCCCGCCACCCCTCGCGCGTCGTGCTCGCCAGCGCCGACCCCACTGCCGGCGCCGGCGCCACCTCCCTCGCCCTGGCCCGCATCATGCTCGGCCTGGGCATGTCGCTGCCCGTCGCCTGGGTCGTCATCCTCGGCATCGCCCGCACGCTGTAGCGGCCGCCGCGTCGGGGGCGGCGTGCTGACGGCCGAGCAGTCACTTTTGCACCACCGACAGGTCAGTTCTGCACCATCGACCAGTCGCTTTCGCACCCTCGAGAAGGTCTCGAAGAAAGTTTCGATCTGCCTGTGGAAAATGGCTTCTGACCTGGTGCTTTGTCGGTGGGCCCTGAGATACTTTACTCATGTCCACCACCGCGGCGCACCCCATCGGAGGTGCTGTCGCGCGGGTGCACGCCGCGCTCGACGAGGTGGCCGGTACGCCGGCGTGGTCGATGAGCCAGGCCGCAACAGCAGAAGCGCTGGTCGAGATCGCTCGGGCCGAGGCTCGGTTGGTCGAGCTGCGATCCCGGACCCTGGCGCACGCGGAGGCCGTGGCGGTGGCGGAGACGAATGCGTCGCCGTCGGTGGCGGTGTGGCACTCCAACGCGACGCGGTCGACGAAGCGCGAGTCGTTCCGCCAGGTGCGTCTGGCAGCGGGTCTGGATCGGTACGACCTGGTGCGGGAGGCACTGGGGCGTGGCGATGTCATCGCGGAGCAGGCGTCGGTGATCTGCACGGCTCTTGACGAGCTGCCCGACGACCTCGAGCCGTCGATCTTGGAGCAGGCGACCAAGGCGCTGGTCGCGTTCGCGGAGGTACACGACGCGAAGGCGCTGCGGGTGCTGGGCCGTCGGATCCTCGAGGTCGTCGCACCCGAGGTGGCCGAGGCCTGGGAGGCCGAACAGCTCGCGAAGGAAGAACGCGAGGCGGAGAAGTCGGCGGTGTTCCGGATGCGCGAGGACGGCCACGGCCGGATCAAGGGCTCGTTCACGGTGCCGATGCTGGCCGGGCAGATGCTGGAGCGGGCGCTGCTGGCGTTCGCTGCCCCGAAGCACCAGATCGCCACCCGCGCCGCCGCCGATGAAGGCGAGCACGAAGAGCAGGCGCCGGTGCCGGTACGCCGGCCCACCGCCCAGCGGTTGGGCGCGGCGTTCGTGGAGCTCGTCGAGCGGCTCGACCCCCACGACCTGCCGAAGGCGGGCGGGGTGAACGCGACCGTCGTGGTGACGATGACCCTCGACTCGCTCAAGGACGGCCTGGCGGCCGCCACTCTCGACACCGGTGACCGGCTCAGCGCCGCCACCGCACGCCGCCTGGCCTGCGAGGCCGGCGTCGTCCCCGTCGTGCTGGGCGGCAAGAGCCAGCCACTCGACGTGGGCCGTGCGAAGCGGTACTTCAGTCCCGCGCAGCGGGTCGCGATGGGTATCCGTGACGGTGGCTGCACCGCACGGGGCTGTGACGCCCCACCGGCGATGTGTCACGCCCACCACGACGACCCGTGGTCGTGCCACGGCCACACCGACCTCGACCGCGGGCGGCTGTTGTGTCCCTACCACCACCGCCGGATCCACAATCCCGAGTACGAGAGCGACGTCGGCGCCGACAACCAGGTCACCTTCCACCGACGAGCCTAGGAGAGGACGCCTCAGCCGGCGAGCCGGCGTGGGGTGACAACGAACCACGGCGTGCGCCAGCGCCCGAACGGCAGCCGGCCGGTCTCGAACGCCTCCCGGGTCACGCGCATCGTCGCGCCGCGCGCGGGGTCCCACACCAGCAGGTGCTCACCATCGGCACCGACCACCAGCACCACGTGGCGCGGCAGCAGCCGGGAGCCGACGTACAGCGGCAGCGGCACGCCCAGGCCCGCCAGCACCAGCAGCGAGTCGAACGTCCCGGGTCCACCGCCGTGGCGGACCAGCCGGGTGCGCCACCGCCCACCGGGCCGGCGCCCCAGCCGCCGCCCGACCGCCCACGGGGGAGTGCCCAGCAGTCGCGGCCACGGCACCCCCACCCGGCCGGCGTCCCGCAGCCCGGTCACCTCGCGGTGCGTGCGTTGCACCTCGGCGGGCCAGAGGCCGGGGTCGGCGCGCAGCCGGGCGTCGTACGACGCGTCGGTGAGCATCGTCGCCACGACCAGGCAGGCGGCGCCGCAGGAGCGCTGGTCGGGCTGGCGGTGCGGCCAGCGCCCGCCAGCCACGGAGTCAGACACGGTCGGGGCGCAGCGCCGCGACCTGCGCGAGCGCCTCGGTCGGCGAGACCGGCTCGCAGCCCTTCGCCACCGCGTCGGCGACCACACCGCGCTGGGCGCGGGCCAGGGCCAGCCCGCGGCGCACCAGCACCAGCGGCGGCTTGCGCCGCTCGCGCAGGTCGCGGGTCAGCCGCAGCCAGAACGTGCGCGCCGTGCTGCGCCTGATGCAGTACGCCGCTCCCAGCAGGCCGGCGACGCGCGCCGGCTCCACCACGTCGGGCGCGAAGATGCCCTCGGCCACGAAGAGCGGGGCCCCGCCCAGGTCGACCGGGCGCCACCCGGTGCGGCCGTTGCGCGCGATCTCGTAGATCGGCACCTCGGCGCGGCCGGTCTCGCACAGCTCGCGCATGGTCGCCAGGGCGTCGGCCGGGAGCCACGAGTCGGGGTGGTCCCAGTCGACGATCCCGGCGTTGGGGCCCTCGGTGATGCGGGGCAGCGTCGGGTCGTCGCCGTCCTTGTAGAAGTCGTCGAGGCGCAGCACCGGCAGGCCGAGGCGTTCGGCGAGCCGGGACTTGCCCGACCCCGAGGGGCCGGCCAGGACGATGACCTGGGCGAGCAGGGCGCTCACACCCCCATGGGGTGCCAGACCGTCTTGGTCTCCAGGAACGCCGTCATCGGCTCGAGGCCGGGCTCGGCGCTCCAGTCGGGCTCGGCGGCGGGCGCGCGGCGCACCCGCTTGAGGTTGTCGGCGGCCGCGACCTCGAGGTCGGTGGCCAGGGCGGCGTCACCCGCGACCCCGGTCAGGTCGATGGCGTTGACGTCCATGTGGGCGGCCAGCCACGGCGCCACGGTGGCCGCCTTGCCGGTCAGGACGTTGACCACGCCGCCGGGCACGTCGCTGGTGGCGAGCACCTCGGCGAGGTTCACCGCGGGCAGCGGGCGCGAGTAGGAGGAGACCAGCACGGCGGTGTTGCCGCTGACGATCACCGGCGCCAGCACCGAGACCAGGCCCAGCAGCGAGGAGCGCTCGGGGGCGAGCACCGCCACGACACCGGTCGGCTCGGGGGTGGAGAGGTTGAAGAAAGGCCCGGCGACGGGGTTGGCGTTGCCGACCACCTGGGCGAGCTTGTCGGCCCACCCGGCGTACCAGACCCAGCGGTCGACGGCCTCGTCGACGACCCGCTCGGCCTTGCTGCCCGAGAGGCCCTCGGACTGCTGGACGGCCTGCACGAACTGCGGGCGGCGGTCCTCCATCACCTCGGCGACGCGGTAGAGGATCTGCGCCCGGTTGTAGGCGGCGCGCCCGGCCCAGCCGGCCTGGGCCTTGCGGGCGGCGCCCAGGGCGTCGCGGGCGTCCTTGCGCGAGGCGAGGGCGGCGTTGGCCACGAAGGCCCCCTTGTGGTCGTTGACGACGTAGGAGTAGCCCGACTCCGAGCGGGGGAAGGCCCCGCCGATGAAGAGCTTGTAGGTCTTGCGGACGTCGATGCGGCTGCTCACGCGTCGGCTCCCTTCAGGTAGGCGGCGAGGCCGTGGCGCCCGCCCTCGCGGCCGTAGCCCGACTCCTTGTAGCCGCCGAAGGGGCTGGTGGGGTCGAACTTGTTGAACGTGTTGGCCCAGACCACGCCGGCGCGCAGGCGCCCGGCGATGTCGAGGATGCGCGAGCCCTTGTCGGTCCAGATCCCGGCCGACAGCCCGTACGGCGTGTTGTTGGCCTTCTCGACCGCCTCGCTGGGGGTGCGGAAGGTGAGCACCGACAGCACGGGGCCGAAGATCTCCTCGCGCGCGATCCGGTGCGCCTGGCTGACCCCGGTGAAGACCGTGGGCGGGAACCAGAAGCCGTTGGCGGGCAGCTCGCACTCGGGCGACCAGCGCCCGGCGCCCTCGGCCTCGCCGATGTCGGAGAGCTCGTGGATGCGGGCGAGCTGGGCGGCGGAGTTGATGGCGCCCACGTCGGTGTTCTTGTCGAGCGGGTCGCCCAGGCGCAGCGTCGACATCCGGCGCTTGAGGCGCTCGAGCACCTCGTCGGCCACCGACTCCTGCACCAGCAGCCGCGAGCCGGCGCAGCACACGTGGCCCTGGTTGAAGAAGATGCCGTTGACGATGCCCTCGACCGCCTGGTCCATCGGTGCGTCGTCGAAGACGATGTTGGCGGCCTTGCCGCCCAGCTCGAGGGTCACCTTCTTGTTGCTGCCGGCCACGGTGCGGGCGATGGCCTTGCCGACGCCGGTGGAGCCGGTGAAGGCGACCTTGTCGATGCCCGGGTGGCCCACGAGCGTCTCGCCGGTGGCGCCGGCGCCGGTGATGATGTTGACCACGCCCAGGGGCAGGTCGGCCTGCTGGCAGATCTCGGCGAAGAGCAGCGCCGTCAGCGGCGTCGTCTCGGCCGGCTTGAGCACCACGGTGTTGCCGCAGGCCAGGGCC
Organism: Nocardioides salarius; assembly: GCF_016907435.1. Classification (NCBI taxonomy): domain Bacteria; kingdom Bacillati; phylum Actinomycetota; class Actinomycetes; order Propionibacteriales; family Nocardioidaceae; genus Nocardioides; species Nocardioides salarius. The sequence continues at coordinate 3,239,409 of NZ_JAFBBZ010000001.1, forward strand.
GGGGCGATCTTCCAGGCCAGCATCAGCAGCGGGAAGTTCCACGGGATGACCTGGCCGGCGACGCCGAGCGGGGTGCTGCCGTAGCCGGAGTGCTCGAGCTTGTCGGCCCAGCCGGCGTAGTAGAAGAAGAACGCGGCCGCGGTCGGCACGTCGACGTCGCGCGACTCCTTGATCGGCTTGCCGTTGTCGATCGTCTCCAGGACCGAGATCTCGCGGGCGCGCTCCTGCAGGATGCGCGCGATCCGGTAGAGGTACTTGGCGCGCTCGCGCCCGGGCATCGGGCCCCAGACCTTGTCGTAGGCCTTGCGGGCGGCCTTGACCGCGGCGTCGACGTCGGAGGCGTCGGCCTCGGCGACCTCGGCGAGCACCTCCTCGGTGGCCGGGTTGACCGTCTTGAAGGGGGTGCCGTGGCCGTCGGTGAACTCGCCGTTGACGAAGAGCCCGTAGGAGCCCTTGATGTCGACGATCGAGCGGGACTCGGGGGCGGGGGCGTACTCGAAGATGCTCATGCGATCAGTCCAGGGTGAAGTAGTCGGGGCCGGAGTAGCGGCCGGTGCGCATCTTGGTGCGCTGCATCAGCAGGTCGTTGAGCAGCGTGGAGGCCCCGAAGCGGAACCAGTCGGGGTCGAGCCAGTCGGGGCCGGCGACCTCGTTGACGGTCACCAGGTACTTGATCGCGTCCTTGGCGGTGCGGATGCCGCCGGCGGGCTTGACGCCCACCATCTGCCCGGTCGCCGCGCGCCAGTCGCGCACCGCCTCGAGCATGATCATGGTCACCGGCAGGGTCGCTGCCGGCTGGGTCTTGCCGGTGGAGGTCTTGATGAAGTGGCCGCCGGCCATCATCGCCAGCCACGAGGCACGACGGACGTTGTCGTAGGTCTGCAGCTCGCCGGTCTCGAAGATGACCTTGAGGTGCGCGGGCCCGCAGGCCTCCTTGACCGCCACGATCTCCTCGAAGACCTCGAGGTAGCGACCCGAGAGGAACGCGCCACGGTCGATGACCATGTCGATCTCGTCGGCGCCGGCCGCGACGGCGTCGCGGGTGTCGGCGAGCTTGATCTCGCGCGAGGCGCGGCCGCTGGGGAACGCGGTGGCCACGGCGGCGACGTGGACGCCGCTGTCGCCGAGGGTCCGGCGGGCGGTCGCCGCCAGGTCGCCGTACACGCACACGGCCGCGACCGACGGGCAGGTCGGGTCGGCGGGGTCGGGGCGCACGGCCTTGGAGGCCAGCGCGCGGACCTTGCCGTCGGTGTCGGCCCCCTCGAGGGTGGTCAGGTCGACCATCCGGATGGCCAGGTCGAGCGCCTGCGCCTTCGCGGTCGTCTTGATCGACCGCGTGCCGAGCGAGGCGGCGCGGGCGTCGGCGCCGACCTGGTCGACTCCGGGCAGACCGTGCAGGAACCGGCGCAGGGAGGCGTCGGAGCGGGTGACGTCCGAGAAGTCCCCGCCGGGTGCGGAGCCGGTGGCGGCGGTGGCGGCCGGGGCGTCCGTGGTGGGCGTGGTGGGCATTGGACCAGCATAGGGTTGGCGGCCGACGGCGCCACAACCGTCGGATCGCACGTGCACGCCCCACGACAGGAGCACCCCCGGATGAGCGCCCCGCAGGAGTACGTCGAGGTCTTCAAGCCGACCAGCGGTCGCATCCTCGGCGTGGTCGGCGTGCTGGTCTGCGCCGGGGTGGTCGCGATCGCCCTGGTCGACCCCGGTTCCGGCATCGGGGTGACGGGCATCGCGGTGGCGGTGCTCGTCGGGGTGCTGGTGCACGGCTCGATGCTCAAGCCGCTCGTGCGCGCCACCGACGACGAGCTCGAGCTGGTCAACCTCTTCGAGACCGTGCGGCTGCCGCTGGCGGCGGTCGAGTCGGTCGTGGTGCGCCAGGTGCTGGCCGTCCGGGTCGGTGACAAGCGCTACGTCTCCCCGGCGGTGGGGCGCACCTTCCGCCAGGCGCTGCGCAAGCCCCGATCGACCCGCGAGCTGGCGATGACCCCGGTGCCCGGCGAGGGTCTGGTCGCCGAGGAGGGCATGAGCTACGCCGACTACGTCGAGGACCGGCTGCGCGAGATGGCCGCGGGCGCCCGCAGCCGGCGCCGCGTCAAGATCGCCAGCCCCGAGCAGGCCGCCCTGGCCGCCGACGTCGTACGCCGCCCGGCGCTGGTGCAGATCGGCCTCGTGGTCGCCGCCGGGCTGGTCGCGCTGCTCAGCCTGGTGCTGGGGTAGTCACCGGCCCTGCATGAGTCCCCGGCCGGCCGGGGACTCATGCGCTTGTCAGGGGTTGCAACACCCATCAAGCGCAGGACTTCCCTGACAAGTCCGCCGCCGGCGGGCCGGCTACAGCCCGAGCGCGGCCCGTACGTCGCCGCCGAGCGCGTCGAGGCGGGTGGCCGCGGAGATCCGCGCGGCCTCGACCGGCTCGTCGCGCACCGGCACCACGACCTCGAGGTAGGCCTTGAGCTTGGGCTCGGTGCCGCTGGGGCGCACCACCACCCGGGCGCCGTCGGCGAGGCGGTAGCGCAGCCCCTCGGTCGGGGGCAGGTCGCCGGAGCCCTCGGCGAGGTCGTCGACGGCCTCGACGGCCAGCCCGCCGAGCTCGGTGGGCGGCTGCTCGCGCAGCCGCGCCATGGCGTCGGTGATCAGCGCGAGGTCGTCGACGCGCACGCTGACCTGGTCGGTGGCGTGCAGGCCGTGCTCGGTGGCCAGGTCGTCGAGCAGGTCGAGCAGGGTGCGTCCCTGCGCCTTGGCGTCGGCGGCCATCTCGCAGAGCAGCAGCAGCGCCGAGACGCCGTCCTTGTCGCGCACGTGCTCGGGGTCGCAGCAGTAGCCCAGCGCCTCCTCGTAGCCGAAGGAGAGGCCCTCGACGCGGCCGATCCACTTGAAGCCGGTGAGCGTCTCGGCGTACGGCAGCCCGGCCGCGGCGGCGATCTTGCCGAGCAGGCTCGACGACACGATGCTCGTGGCCAGGGTGCCGGTGACCCCGCGGCGCACCAGGTGCGAGGCCAGCAGCGCGCCGACCTCGTCGCCGCGCAGCATCCGCCAGCCGGCCGGGGTGGGCACGGCGGCGGCGCAGCGGTCGGCGTCGGGGTCGTTGGCCACCACGAGGTCGGCGCCGCAGCGCGCGGCCAGGTCGAGCGCCAGGTCCATCGCCCCCTCCTCCTCGGGGTTGGGGAAGGGCACGGTGGGGAAGTCGGCGTCGGGCTGCTCCTGCTGCTCCACGACCCGCGGGGCCGCGAAGCCGGCGGTCTCGAGCACCTGCGTCACGGTGCTGCCGCCGACTCCGTGCAGCGGCGTGTAGACGACGTCGAGGTCGCGGGGGCCGTCGCCGGCCAGCCCGGCGACGGTGTCGAGGTAGGAGTCGAGGATGTTCTCGTCGAGCACCCGGGCGCCGTCGGCGCGCGGCACCGACGTCAGGTCGCCGACCGCGGCGATCCGCTCGGCGATCTCGGCGTCGGCGGGCGGCACGATCTGGCTGCCGTCGCCGAGGTAGACCTTGTAGCCGTTGTCCTGCGGCGGGTTGTGGCTGGCGGTGACCATCACGCCGGCGACGCAGCCGAGCTCGCGGATGGCGTAGGCCAGCACGGGGGTGGGCAGCGGGCGCGGCAGCAGCCACACGTCGAGCCCGGCGCCGTTGATGATCTCGGCGCTGTCACGCGCGAACTGCTCGGAGAGGTGGCGGGCGTCGTAGCCGATCACCACCGCGCCGCGACCGGCGTGCCCGCCCTCGGCCTCGGCTACCAGGTACGCCGCCAGCCCGGCCGCGGCCCGCGAGACCACGACCCGGTTCATCCGGTTGGGGCCGGCCCCCATGGCTCCGCGCAGGCCGGCCGTGCCGAACTCCAGGGTGCCGTCGAAGCGGTCGGCGAGCTCGGCCGAGGCGGCCTCGTCGCCCGACCCCGCGGCCGCGACGAGCCGCTCGAGCTCCTCACGCGTCGTCGGGTCGGGGTCGGCGTCGGCCCAGGCGCGGGCGCGGTCGAGCAGCTCGGTCGAGGAGGTCGGCGAGGTCATGCCCGCACGCTAGCCCCTGGTGGGGGGTCCTGCCCGGGGGAGGTGTCGGCGCCCGCGCCTAGGATCGAGGGGTGAAGCGACGATGAGCAAGATGGACGCCCTGCGGGCGATGCGCGAGGCCAAGTACGAGGCTGCGCAGAAGGCCACCCAGAAGACCCAGAAGACGGGGCAGAAGCCGCCCCCGGCGCGCACCCGGCCCCCGGTGGCCCCGCCCGCCGCGAGGCCGGCGGCCGAGGCGCAGCCCGAGAAGACGGACGCCGCGCAGCCTGACGCCCTGTGCGGGCACCGCAACATGAGCGGGCGCACCTGCACCCGCGAGCACGGCCACGCGGCCAAGAGCCACCGCTACTCCTGAGCGACCCCAGGGGCCCGGGCGCGGGCGGCCTCAGCGGTCGATCGAGCTCATGTCGCCGTAGCGCTCGCCGACGACCGCCTCGCGCGGCACGGCGGCGGCGAGGGCGCCCAGGTCGTCGCCGGTGAGCACCACCTCGAGAGCGCCCACGTTCTCCTCGAGGTAGGGGATCCGCTTGGTGCCGGGGATCGGTGCGACGTCCGGCCCCTGGGCCAGCACCCAGGCCAGCGCCAGCTGGCCGGGCGTGCAGCCCTTGGCCGCGGCGAGCTCGCGCACCCGCTCGACCAGCACCAGGTTGGCGCGCAGCCCCTCGCCGTTCATGCGGGGGAAGTAGCCGGAGCGCCGCGAGTCGCCCTCCTCGAGCGAGTCCTCGGAGGTGATGGCGCCGGTGAGCAGGCCGCGCCCGAGCGGGGAGTAGGGGACCAGGCCGATGCCGAGCTCGCGCAGCGTCGGCAGCACCTCGTCCTCGAGGTCGCGGCTGAAGAGCGAGTACTCGCTCTGCAGCGCCGTGATCGGGTACGTCGCGTGGGCGCGGCGGATGGTCGTGGCCGAGGCCTCCGAGAGGCCGAGGTGGCGGACCTTGCCGGCCTCGACGAGCCCGGCCATCGCGCCCACGGTCTCCTCGATCGGCACGTCGGGGTCGACGCGGTGCTGGTAGTAGAGGTCGATGTGGTCGACGCCCAGGCGCTGCAGGGAGGCGTCGCAGGCGGCGCGGACGTAGTCGGGGCGGCCGTTGATGCCGACCCGGGTGCCGTCGGCGCGGCGCTCGTTGCCGAACTTGGTGGCCAGCTGGACGTCGTCTCGCCGGTCGGCGATGGCGGCCCCGACGAGCTGCTCGTTGGTGAAGGGGCCGTACATGTCGGCGGTGTCGAGGAGGGTGACGCCCAGGTCGAGGGCGCGGTGGATGGTCGCGGTCGCGGTCTGCTCGTCGGAGGTGCCGTAGAACTCCGACATGCCCATGCAGCCCAGGCCCAGGGCCGAGACGGTGAGCGGGGAGGTGGTGCCGAGGGTGCGGGGGTGGATGCCGGTGGGACCGGTGGAACCTGTGGGAGTGGTCATGACCCCACTCAAGACCCTGGAGCGCGCTCCAGGTCAAGCCCCGCTCCGAGGACGACGTCCTCGTAGATGCCGATCTTCTGGTCGATGGCCCCGAGGTGGTCGGTGACCTCGGCCAGCTGGGCCAGCACCACCTGGCGGTGCGCCTGCAGCAGGGTGAGCCGCTCGGCCTCGTTGCCGGCGCCGGCGCGCACCAGGTCGGCGTAGCGGCGCACGTCGCGGATCGGCATGCCGGTGGCGCGCAGCCGGGTCAGCAGCAGCACCCACCGCAGGTCCTGCTCGTCGTAGCGGCGGTGCCCGCTGCTCGCGCGCGGCACCGGGCGCAGCATCAGCCCGTCGCGCTCGTAGTAGCGCAGGGTGTCGGCGCTGAGCCCGCTGCGCTCGGCTGCCTGCGCGATCGAGTAGGTGGGCACCGGCCCAGTCTCGCGCCTGGAGTGCGCTCCAGGTCAAGGTGGCGTGAGGGTGGTGCTGGGGTGGCGCGGGGAAGGCTCAGCGTCGGAAGTCCTCGATCTGCCGGCCGAGCTCGACGAAGAGGGCCTGGTTGAGGCCGAAGGCGACCTTGACCTCGTCGACCACCCGGCGGGTGTCGTCGGGGCTGGTGCCGAGCGCGTCGAGGCGGGCCCGGTAGGCGTCCTTGTAGGGCTTGGGCTTGGGGATGCCGGGGAAGGCGTAGAACGCGACGCCGCGACCGTCGAGGTCGTGCTCGCGGTCGAGGATGCGGCCGATCGCCTGGCCGCCCGAGAGGTCGCCGAGGTAGCGGGTGTAGTGGTGCGCGCCGAGGAGGCCGCCCCACTCGCCGGCGGCCCGCACCCGCTCGGCGTACGCCGACGCGGCGGGGGAGTCCACCTCGCGCGAGGAGCCCGGTGCCCAGTGCTCGAGGTCGGCGTCGATGGCGCCCAGCCGCTCGAGCGCGGGGTCGTGGACCGCCGCCACGTGGGGGTCGTCGAGGTGCTCGCGCACGGTCGACTCGAGTGCGTCGTAGACCAGCCGCAGCCGCAGCAGGTACGCCGTGTAGCCGGTCGCGCCGATGCGCCCCGCCAGCAGCTCGCTCATGAACAGCGACCCCTCGGCGGCCTCGTGCTCGGCCCGGGAGCCCAGCCGCATGGCGGTGGAGAGCGGCTGGTCGACCTCGGTCGGCTCGGTGATGGTCATCGGTCTCCCCGTGTGGTGGTGGCTCGCCCGCCGAACGGCGGCGTCGTGACGGATTGTCAGCACGTTCGTGACGATCTGTCACGACCGGTCTGGACAGGTCAGGTAAGGCTTGCCTCACTAATGTTAGCCTCACCTTACTTTACTCCCTGGAGCGCCGCTCCGCCGTCGACAGGAGCACGCCCGAGATGACGCAGCACCCCCGCCGAGCCGCCTCTCGGGCCCCGGGCGCCGTCCTGGCGGTGCTGCTGCTCGGGACGGGCTGCGGGGCGTCGTTGCCCGGCCCCGACGACCGGGGCGCCCGGGCGAGCAGCGCCGGGGGAGTCCCCACGCTCGCCGAGGTCGACGCGGCGGACCTGCTCACCGACCCCCGCGAGTGGCAGGGCCCGGGCACGGCCGTCGTCAGCGACACCGGCGCCGACCCGGTCGCCGACGAGCCGCGGCCCGAGCTGCCCGTGACCCTCACCGACGTGCAGGGCACCGAGGTGACGGTCACCGACGTCAGCCGGGTGCTGGCCCTGGACGTCTACGGCACCCTCTCGCGCACCGTCGTCGAGCTGGGCCTGGCCGACCGGCTGGTGGGGCGCGACGTGTCCACCCAGCTCGACGAGCTCGACGACCTGCCGCTGGTGACGCAGAACGGCCACGACCTCAACGCCGAGGCGATCCTGGCCCTGGACCCCACGGTGGTGCTGACCGACACCTCGCTGGGCCCCTGGGACGTGGTGCTGCAGCTGCGCGACGCCGGCATCCCCGTCGTCGTCACCGACGCCCACCGCGGCCTCGACAACCTCACCGCGCTCACCGAGCAGGTGGCGGCAGCACTGGGCGTGCCCCGCGCCGGGCAGCGCCTCGCCCGCCGCACCGAGCGACAGGTCGACGCGGTGCGCGCACGCATCGAGGAAGTCGCCCCCGACGCCCTCGACGAGCAGCTGCGCACCGTCTTCCTCTACGCCCGGGGCCAGGCGGGCGTCTACTACATGTTCGGCGAGGGATCCGGCGCGGACGCGCTCATCGAGGCCGTCGGTGCCTACGACGTCGCGGGCGAGATCGGCTGGGCGGGCATGAAGCCGGTGACCGACGAGGGCATCGTGGCCGCGCAGCCCGACCTGGTGCTGATGATGAGCGGTGGCCTCGAGTCGGCCGGTGGGGTCGAGGGCCTGCTCGAGCGCTTCCCGGCCCTGGCCAGCACCCCGGCCGGGGAGCGGCGCCGCTTCGTGGACATGGACGACGCCCAGGTCCTCGGCTACGGCCCCGGCACGGCGGCCGTGCTCGACGCCCTCGCCGTCGCGGTCTACGCGCCGGGAGCCCTGCGGTGAGCCTGCTCGTCCAGCGCCCCGCCGCCGCCCACGGCGCGCTCGCCGGGGCGGCGCTGCTCGGAGGTCTGGTCGTGGCGCTGGCCGCCTCCCTGGTCGTCAGCGCCGGCCACGGCCTGCTCGACGTGCCACCGGCCGAGGTCGTCGGCTCGGTGCTGCACCGCCTCGGTCTCGACGTGGGCCCGCTGCCCGCCCATCCCCGCGGCGAGGACACGCTGTGGCAGGTCCGCTTCCCCCGCGTGGTCATGGCGGCGCTGGTGGGCGCCGCGCTGGCCACGGCCGGTGCGCTGATGCAGGGCGTCTTCGGCAACCCGCTGGCCGAGCCCGGCGTCGTCGGGGTCTCCTCGGGCGCGGCCGTCGCCGCCGCCTCGGTCATCGTGCTCGACCTGTCCTTCGCCGGCACCTGGACCATCGCGGTCTGCGCCTTCGTGGGCGGCCTGGTCACCACGCTCCTGGTCTACGTGCTCTCCCGCGACGGCGGGCGCACCGAGGTGGTCACCCTCGTGCTGACCGGCATCGCCATCAACGCGATGACCAGCGCCGGCCTGGCCTTCCTTCTCTTCCTGGGCGACCAGCAGGCCCGCGAGGAGATCGTGTTCTGGACGCTGGGCAGCCTCAACGGCTCGCGGTGGGAGTACGTCGCCGTGGTCGCGCCGCTGGCCGGCGCCGGCCTGGTGGCCGCGGTGCTGCTGACCCGCCAGCTCGACCTGCTCGCCCTCGGCGACCGCGCGGCCCGTCACGTCGGCGTGGACGTCGAGCGGCTGCGCCTGGGGGTCAGCGTGGTCGTCGCCGTGCTCACCGCGGCCGCGGTCTCCTTCTGCGGCGTCATCGCCTTCGTCGGTCTCGTGGTGCCCCACCTGGTCCGGCTCGTCGCCGGGCCCGGCCACCGGTTGCTGGTGCCGGCCAGTGCGCTGGGAGGGGCGGTCCTGCTGGTGCTGGCCGACCTGGCCGCCCGCACCGCGGTGGCCTACGCCGACCTGCCCATCGGGATGCTGACCTCGTTGGTCGGCGGCCCGTTCTTCTTCTGGCTGCTGCGCCGGGCCCGGCGCAGCGCGGGCGGCTGGGCGTGAGCGCCGCGGCCGCGCCGGCCCTGCGGGCCACCGGCGTCGGGGTCGCCCTCGGCGGCGCCCGCATCCTCGACGGCGTCGACCTGACGGTGGGGCGCGGCGAGATGGTCGCGCTGGTCGGTCCCAACGGGGCCGGCAAGTCCACCCTGCTGGCGGCGCTCGCGGGCGACGTGGAGCCCACGCACGGCGTCGTCGAGGTCGACGGCGAGCCGCTGGGCTCGTACCGCCCGCGTGCGCTGGCCCGCCGCCGGGCGGTGCTGCTGCAGCAGCAGGGCCTGGCCTTCGGGTTCCGGGTGCACGAGGTGGTCCGGATGGGCCGCTCCCCGTGGCACCGCACCGAGCGGGCGCGGCACGACGACGACGTGGTGCTCGCCGCGATGGCGCGGACCGAGGTCGACCACCTGGCCGAGCGGCTCTTCCCGACCCTGTCGGGCGGGGAGCAGGCGCGCACCAGCTTCGGGCGGGTGCTGGCCCAGCAGGCGCAGGTGGTGCTGCTCGACGAGCCCACGGCCGCGCTCGACGTACGGCACCAGGAGGCGCTGCTGGGCGCGGCCCGCCGGCTCGTGCTGCGCGGCTGCGCGGTGGTCGTGGTGCTCCACGACCTCGCGCTCGCCGCCGCCTGGGCCGACCGGGTCTGCGTGCTGGCCGCCGGACGCGTGCGTGCCGACGGCCCCCCGCGCGAGGTGCTCACCTCCGCCCTGCTCAGCGAGGTCTACGAGCACCCCCTCGAGGTCGTCGACCACGGCGGCGTGCTCCTCGTGGTCCCCGTCCGCCCCGCTCCCGTCCCCGCCGACCACGAGGAGGACCCGTGCCCCACGCACCCCGCCACCTGCTGAGGTTCGTCCTGCTCGGCGCCCTGGCCGTGCTCGCGGCGCTCGCGCCGCTGGTCGTGCTGCCCGCCGCACCCGCCCGCGCCGACTCCCGGGTCAGCGTCGCCGGCCCCGACGGCACCGCGGCGGTCGACCCGACGTACGCCACCCGCCTGACCGTGCGGGGCAGCGGCTTCCAGTCGCTGGCCGGCGGCCACGGCGGCGTCTACGTCTTCTTCGGCCACGTCACCGACGGCTGGCGCCCCAGCCAGGGCGGTGCCACCGGGCGTGACTACTTCTACGTGCCCGACGGCGAGGGCCGCGACAACCAGGGCTTCCAGCGCTTCGTGGCGTTCCCCGGGTCCGACACCGCGTCCTCGGCCAACGGCGGCTCGATGACCGCCGGTGGCGCCTGGTCGGCCACGATCACGGTGCCGGGCGCGGTCTTCGAGGCCTTCGACCGCGACGGCGGGGCCCGCACGATCGACTGCCGCAGGCTCACCTGCGGCATCCTGACGGTGGGCGCCCACGGCGTCGTCAACGCGCGCAACGAGACCTTCACGCCCGTCGCCGTCCGCGACCTGCAGGGCGGCGGCGAGCAGCAGGGCGCCGCCCCCACCAGCCCCGCGACGGACACCGCCGACGACGACACGGAGCCGGCCCCCTCGACCGGTACGTCGAGCCCCGGCCCGGGCCGCGCCGGGGACGACGAGCCCGAGCCCGAGCCCGGGCTCGAGGTCGACCGCGCCTCGGCCGTCGCCGGACGGGTGCTGGCCTTCTCGGGCGCCGGGCTGGCCCCGGGAGCCCAGGTCAGCGCCGTGCTCGACGACGGGCTGTCGGCCGTCGGCCCGCTCCAGGCCGGTGCCGACGGCCGGCTGGCGGGAGTCATCACGCTGCCCGCCGACCTGCCCGCGGGCACCCACGAGCTGCGGCTGCACACGGGCGCGGACGCGGCGCCCACGGTGCGCTTCGCGGTGACGGCGGCCCCGGTGCCCGTGGCACCCGACGTCGAGCAGGCCCCGGGGATGCTCGGCCAGGAGCGCGCGGCCGCCGTCTTCCTCGCCCTGGCGCTGGTGGTGCTGGCGCTGGCCGTGCTGCGCCTGCTGCTGCCCCGGCTCTCGTGGCTGCCCCGCCCCTCCGGACCGAGGAGGCGTCGTGCGGCGGCGGCCTGAGCGCGCCCTGGCCGGCCTCGCGGTCGCGGGAGCGGTGCTGCTCACGGCACTGCCCACCGCCACCGCCGCCACTCCCGCCACCGAGGAGCCGGAGCCCGTCGACGGGCCGGTGGGCGTCGACGACGCGGTGCTGCGGTGGGGCATCAACAACGAGACGCACAACCGCGCCCACGCACCGGACACCTACAACTTCCTCTCGGCGGGGCGGACCCCCGACCCGGGCCGCGGCGGCCAGCGGCTCGACCGCGCCGACTGGCAGCGCCGGGCGGGAGCGGTGCGCATCGAGAAGTGGGACGGGAGGTCCTGGCAGCGCGCCACCTGGGCCGGGCTGTCCACCGACAGCGACGGCCGGGCGCTGGGCTCCCCGGCCGCCGGCACGTTCAGCAACCACACCTTCGTCATCGAGGGCGGCGAGGGCGTCGTGGACGTCGCCGCCGGCACCGCCACGTTGTCGTGGGAGGGCGAGGTGAGCGTCCTCTACTACTCCGGGATGTCCTTCTTCCACCTCGCCGACCCCGAGCTCGTCGTCGAGGAGGGCGCCGCCACGCTGGCCGCGACGATGAGCGGCTTCGCCTCCTCGCAGGCCGAACCCGACGTGTGGGAGGAGGTGGCGCCCGCGGAGGTGGTGGTCGCCGACCTGCCGGGCGTCGACGTCGCCGACCTGGTGGGCGAGGGCCTCAGCGCCCAGCCGGCGTACGAGGGCGTGCGCGTCAGCGGCGTGCCCCAGCAGACCGAGGGCTCGCAGTGGGGCTCGTTCCCGCAGTCGTGGGTCGACTACGCCGACCGGCTCGGTGCGGCCGCCTTCTGGTACTCCAGCGGCGGCACGACCGACGCCTTCAAGGTCCCGCTGCCGGTCTCCGTCGGCGTCGGTGGCGCCGAGCCCGAGACGCCGGTCGACACCCCCCAGACCCCGGCCCCGGGGCCGGCGGTGCCCACGGCGTCGTCGCCCCCGACCAGCGCACCGTCGGTCGCGACGACCGCTGCGCGAGCGTCGGCGACGAGCCCTGCGGCAACCCCGACCCCGGTCGCGGCGCCCGCGGCGCCCACCCCCTCCACCGGTCCCACGACGTACGCCGCCCCGCCGGCGTGGTCCGCGACCGCCGCTCGTCCGACCGCGGCCACGCCGTCGTCGGCAGCCGGCCCCACCGCCCCTGCGTGGTGGGCCGGCGGTGCGCTGCTCCTCGTGGCCGCGCTCCTCCTGCTCGTCCCCACACCCCACCCCGGAAGGAAACCCTGATGCGACAGCTCCTGGTCGTGCCGCTCGTCGGCGCGCTGCTCGGTGCCGGTCTGTCGGTGCCGGCGCACGCCGCGCCGAGCGCCGCCACGTCGGACGTCGACACCCCCGCCCCCGTGCTGCGCTGGGAGGTCTCCCAGCAGTTCGACGACCACCTGTCCACCCACGTCCTGGCGGACGGTGCGAGCGAGGACGTCGAGGGCGTCATCACCTTCCCCGACGGCGTCGGCTCGCACGACCCGGTGACCGGCGTGAGCAGCGTCGCCTACCAGGGCGTGGTGCGCGGCTCGTTCGCCTTCGCGGGCACGGAGTACTACCACGTGCGCATCGAGGACCCGGCGCTCAGCGTCGACGAGGCCGGCCGCGGCGAGCTGACCGCAGTGGTCTCGGCCGGCAACGCGGCCGCGATGGGCAGCTCGGCCGAGGAGACCCAGCCGGCCCGGGTCGTGCTGACCACCTTCAGCGCCGGGACCGAGGACTGGAGCGGCGAGCCCGGTGACCTGGCCTCGCTGGCCGCGACCCCGGACTGGGTCGGCGTGCTGGCCCCCGGCAGCCAGGAGGCCGGCGACCTGGGCCTCGAGGGTGACGAGCCGGTCGACGGACAGGCCTGGAGCCCCGCCTTCCTGGGCCAGGTCACCAGCGGGGTGCGCGCCCACTTCTACGCCTCCGGGTCGGGCTCGGACGCCAAGAAGGCGCCGGCGTCGTTCGTGGCCGAGGCGAGCCGGGCCGCGGCGCCGCCCAGCACGTCGGTCTCGACCACCTCCGCCGACCGCGACGCCCTGGTGCTGCGGGTCGAGGGCAGCGGCTTCACCGGCGTCACCAACCCCGGCGACGACGGCGTCTACGTGGGGCTCGCGCCGGCCGGCGGCCTGCCCGACGTCGACGACCGCGAGAGCGGCACCGAGGCCTTCGCCGCGGTCACCTGGGTGCCGGCGGCGCAGATGACCGACGGCACGTTCGGGGTCGACCTCGACGCCGACCCCGCCGACCTGGACGACTCCCAGGACTGGTCGGTCTACACCTGGCGGGCCCACACGCACTCGACGACCAGCCAGGACACCGAGCAGCCGGTCGAGATCGACTGGGTCGCCGTCGGCCTGCGCAAGGGGCGCTCGACCCTCCAGGTCGCCACGAAGCGGCAGCCGAGCGCCGCGCGGGCGGGGGTGCTGAAGGTGCGCGTCGCCGGGGACCACGGGCGGGCCACCGGCACCGTGGTCACCAAGCTCACGAAGGGCGAGCGGACCCGCCGCGTCAGCGACACGCTCAACGGCCGGGGCCGCACCTCGGTGCGGCTGCCGAAGGTCGCGAAGGGACGCTGGAAGGTGGTCGTGCGCTACACCGGCTCGAGCACCTACCAGCGGGCCGTGGACCGCTCCCGCGTCACCGTGCGCTGAGCGCGCGGACCACGAAGTCCTCGACCCGCGCCACCGGCAGGTGGCGCGGGCCGAGGCACGAGTGCACGATCACCACGGCGGCGTCGAGGTCCTCGACCACCAGCTGCCCGCTGCTCGCGCCCCCGGCGAGGACCTCGCGCAGCACCGACTCGACGGCGACCACGTGCTCGCGGATGGCGCCGCGCGAGCGCTGCGGCAGGACGCCGTACAACGCCGGGCCCAGGCCCATGTGGAAGCGCTCGCCGTGCTCGAGGTGGTGACGCACGTAGGTGCGCAGCTGCTCGACAGCGTCCTGGCAGCCCGCGAGCCGCGAGCGCAGCTCGTCGACGTAGCGGTCGGTCTCGTGGCCCGCGAAGGCCACGACCACCGCCTCGGTGTCGGGGAAGTGGCGGTAGATCGCGGTGCGGCCCAGCCCGGCGCGCTCGGCCAGGAGCGCCATCGTGATGGCGTCGAAGCTGCGCTCGGCCATCAGCTCGGCGAACGCCGCGAAGACCCGCTGCCGCAGCTGGTCGCGGTGCTCCTGCAGGGAGCCGGCGTCGATGCGGGGCACGCCCGGATGCTAGTGCGGTGGCCGGCTCAGGGCAGGTCGGCGCGCAGCATCGCCACGCTCATCCGCACCAGGTTGTCGACGAACTCGTCGGTCGCCAGCTGCGGGCGCCCGGGCTGCTCGCGGTCCATCGCGCGGGCCCGGTCGCTGATGGCGCGCAGCAGGAAGCTGGTCATCAGCGCGATGCGCTCGTCGGTCAGGTGCTGGGGCATGGCCGGCATCCGCGCGCGGATCTCGTCGAAGACGGCCCACCCGCCGGTGCGCTCGAGCGCACCCCGCACGTCGGGGTGGATGTCGATGCGCTCCTCGGCCACCAGCTCGGCGACGATCTGCACGTAGTGCCGACCGCTGCTGCTGGCCTCGGCCAGCTCGGTGGTGGGCCGGGCTGCGGCCTCGACGGCCGCGCCCAGGTCGCCGGGCCGCTCCTGGGCGAGCGCCAGCAGGGCGAGCTCGCGCTCGGCCAGGAACGACGCGTGCTGGTCGAGCACCGCCGCGACCAGGCCCTCGCGGGAGCCGAAGTGGTAGTGCACCGCGCCACGGTTGCGCTGGCCGGCCTGCCGGGTGATGTCGAGCAGGGACGCGTTGGTCGTGCCGTGCTCGGCGAAGGCCCTGCTGGCGGCCGCGATCAGCAGCTGCCGGGTCTCGACCCCCGCCTCGGACGCCATGTCAGACCCGCGGGACGAGTCGGCCCAGCAGGCTGCCCATCCGCTCCGCCGCGGCCCGCCCGGCCTCGATGACCTCCTGGTGGTCGAGGGGCTGGTCGCTGATGCCGGCGGCCAGGTTGGTCACCAGGCTGATGCCGAGGACCTCCATCCCCGCCTCGCGCGCCGCGATCGCCTCAAGGGTGGTCGACATCCCGACCAGGTCGGCGCCGAGCACGCCGGCCATCCGCACCTCGGCGGGCGTCTCGTAGTGCGGGCCGGGGAACTGTGCGTAGACGCCCTCGTCGAGGGTCTCGTCGACCTCCTTGCACAGCGCGCGCAGACGGGCCGAGTAGAGGTCGGTCAGGTCCACGAAGGTGGCCCCGACGATGGGGGAGCGGCCGGTGAGGTTGAGGTGGTCCTTGATGAGCACCGGGGTCCCGGGTGTCCACGCCTCGTTGAGGCCGCCGCAGCCGTTGGTCAGCACGATGGTCGAGCAGCCGGCTGCGGCCGCGGTGCGCACCGGGTGCACGACCGCGGCGACGCCGCGGCCCTCGTAGTAGTGGGTGCGCGAGAGGAAGACCAGCAGGTTGCGCTCGCCGGAGCGCACCGAGCGGATCTTGCCCGCGTGGCCGGCCACCGCCGCGGCGCTGAAGCCGGGCAGGTCGGTGGTCTCGATCTCGGCGGTCGCCTCGCCCAGCGCGTCGACGGCGGGCAGCCAGCCCGAGCCGAGCACGAGCGCGACGTCGTGGCGCTCGACGCCGGTCAGCTCGGCGAGGCGCCGCGCGGCCGCCTGGGCGAGGTCGTACGGCGTGTCGCTGGGGGTCTCGCCGGGCGTGTCGGTGGGCGTGTCGCTGGGGTTCACGCCGTGAGCCTAGACGCTGGCGGTCCCCATCGTCAGACCCGTCGTCAGAGGCCCGTCGAGCGGCAGGGCCGCCGGCGCAGCGCCGCGACGTAGTCGTCGGGGGCGGCGGCCGCCTCCGCGGCGTCGGCCAGCACGCCCAGGTGCAGCGCCGAGGGCAGCCCGCCCTCGTAGGCGTCGAGGACGTAGGTCCAGGCGACCTCCTCGCCGTTCATCGTCGAGACCCGCACCTTGGTCTTGCGGTAGAGCCCGGAGTCGGCGGACTCCAGGGAGTCCAACAGCCTGGCGTCCTCGGGCGTCACGTCGTAGAGGGCCACGAAGACCTGCTCGAAGGGATCCTGGACCAGCGTGGGCAGCGCGCCGTCCCAGCCGTGCTCCTCCCCGCCGAAGGTCAGGCGCCACCCTCCGAGCCAGCCGGTGGTGCGCAGCGGCGAGTGCGGGCAGCGCTCGCCCATGCGGGCCGGGTCGAGGTTGGTGCCGTAGGCGGCGTAGAGGCTCACGACACCGAAGGCTAGACCGTCGGGCGTCGGCATTAGGGTGGTGGGCGTGACCCACTTCGATGTTCTCGTTCTTGGTGCCGGCCCTGGTGGCTACGTCGCGGCGATCCGAGCGGCTCAGCTCGGCAAGTCGGTGGCGGTCGTGGAGGAGAAGTACTGGGGCGGTGTGTGCCTCAACGTCGGCTGCATCCCCTCCAAGGCCCTGCTGCGCAACGCCGAGATCTCCCACCTGATCACCCATGAGAAGAAGACCTTCGGCATCGAGGGCGACGCCACGATGTCCTTCGGCCCGACCCATGCGCGCAGCCGCAAGGTGGCCGAGGCCAGCGCCAAGGGCGTGCACTACCTGATGAAGAAGAACAAGATCACCGAGGTCGACGGCTGGGGCACCCTGACCGGCACCAAGGACGGCAAGCACGGCATCGACGTCAAGGGCGCCGACGGCGAGGTCACCTCCCACACCTGCGACGACCTCGTCATCGCCACGGGTGCCAAGACCCGCCTGATCCCCGGCACCGAGCTCAGCGAGCGGGTGGTCACCTACGAGGAGCAGATCCTCACCGACCAGCTGCCCGGCTCGATCATCATCGCCGGCTCGGGCGCCATCGGCGTCGAGTTCGCCTACGTGATGGTCAACTTCGGCGTGAAGGTCACCATCGTCGAGTTCCTCGACCGGATGGTGCCCACCGAGGACGTCGACGTGTCCAAGGAGCTGCTCAAGCAGTACAAGAAGCTCGGCGTCGACGTGATGCTCTCGACCAAGGTCGAGAAGATCGACGACTCCGGCGAGAAGGTCAAGGTCACCGTCACCAAGGACGGCCAGGAGCAGGTGCTCGAGGCCGACAAGGTGATGCAGGCCATCGGCTTCGCGCCGCGGGTCGAGGGCTTCGGCCTCGACGCCACGGGTGTCGAGCTGACCGAGCGCGGCGCGATCGCGGTCGACGCGCGCGGGCGCACCAACGTCGACGGCGTGTGGGCGATCGGTGACGTCACCGGCAAGCTGATGCTGGCCCACACCGCGGAGTCGATGGGCGTCATCGCCGCCGAGACGATCGCCGGTGCCGAGACCGTCGAGATCGACTTCGACATGATCCCGCGGGCGACCTTCTGCCAGCCCCAGATCGCCTCCTTCGGCTACTCCGAGGAGCAGGCCAAGGAGAAGGGCTACGACGTGAAGACCGCGCAGTTCCCCTTCTCGGCCAACGGCAAGGCCCGCGGCATGGCCGAGAGCGTCGGCTTCGTCAAGATCGTCGCCGACGCCGAGCACAACGAGATCATCGGCGCCCACATGATCGGCCCCGAGGTCACCGAGCTGCTGCCGGCGCTGACGCTGGCGCAGAAGTGGGACCTCACCGCCGACGAGGTCGCCCGCAACGTCTTCGCGCACCCGACCCTGTCGGAGGCGATGAAGGAGGCCGTCGAGGGGATCGCCGGCCACATGATCAACCTCTGAGACATCCAGCGACGCGCGGAAGGAACAGATGAGCGACAAGGTCGTCATCGTCGGGGGAGGCCCCGGCGGGTACGAGGCGGCGCACGTGGCCGCCCAGCTCGGGGCCGAGGTGACCATCGTCGACCGCGACGGTCTGGGCGGCTCGGCCGTGCTCACCGACTGCGTGCCGAGCAAGACCCTGATCGCGACCAGCGAGGTGATGAGCGAGGTGGCCGAGGCCGCCGAGCTCGGCATCACCTTCAACGACCCGCAGGGTGACGCCGCGACGGCGATCAAGGTCGACCTGGGCCGGGTGAACCGTCGGGTCAAGCAGCTGGCCACCGACCAGTCCAGCGACATCCGCCGCCGCCTCGAGCGCGACGGGGTCGAGCTGGTCGTGGGCCGCGGTCGCCTCGACGGCCCGGGACGGGTCGTGGTCACCGACGACGAGGGCGCCGAGTCCGTCCTCGAGGCCGACGCGGTGCTGATCGCCACCGGCGCCGCGCCGCGGGTGCTGCCCACGGCGCAGCCCGACGGGGAGCGGATCCTGACCTGGGAGCAGGTCTACGACCTCGACGAGCTGCCCACCGAGCTGATCGTGGTCGGCTCCGGCGTCACCGGCGCCGAGTTCGCCAGCGCCTACCTGGCCCTCGGCGTGCCGGTCACCCTGGTCTCCTCCCGCGACCGGGTGCTGCCCGGCGAGGACGCCGACGCCTCGCTGGTGCTGCAGGAGGTCTCCGAGCGCCGCGGCATGAAGGTGCTCTCGAAGTCGCGCATGGAGTCGGTGACCCGCGACGGCGACGTCGTCACCGTCACCCTCACTGACGGGCGCACCGTGCAGGGCTCGCACTGCATCCTGGCGCTCGGCTCGGTGCCCAACACCGCCGACCTCGGTCTCGAGGAGTCCGGGGTGGTGCTCAAGGACGGCGGCTTCGTCAACGTCGACCGGGTCTCGCGCACCTCGGCGCGCGGCGTGTACGCCGCCGGCGACTGCACCGGCGTGCTGATGCTCGCCTCGGTGGCCGCGATGCAGGGCCGGATCGCGATGTGGCACTTCCTCGGCGACACCGTGCACCCCCTCGACCTCAAGAAGGTCTCCTCCAACGTCTTCACCGCCCCCGAGATCGCCACCGTCGGCTGGTCGCAGCAGGCCGTCGACGCCGGCGAGATCCAGGCCGAGGTCGTGATGCTCCCGCTGGGCGGCAACCCCCGCGCCAAGATGCAGGGCGTGCGCGACGGCTTCGTCAAGCTCTTCTGCCGCCCCGGCACCGGCATCGTCGTCGGCGGCGTCGTGGTGGGCCCCCGCGCCAGCGAGCTGATCCACCCGGTGGCCCTCGCGGTCGCCGAGTCGATCACCGCCGACCAGCTGGCCCAGACCTTCACCGTCTACCCCTCGATGAGCGGCTCCATCGCCGAGGCCGCCCGCCGGCTGCACCGGGTCTGACGCCGCACGTGTCCTCGCGCGGAGCAGCAACCACCAGCTGGCCGGGCGTCGCCCTCATCGGGGCCGTCCTGGTCGTCCTCGTGGCGTTGGTCCCGCTGGTGCTCGCGGTCGACGACCGGGCCGACCGGCAGCGAGCGATGTACCAGGACCGCTACGAGATGGCGCTGCTGCAGTACAAGCAGGCGGACGTCCACGGCGAGCCCGAGGCGCTGGTGCTCGGGCCGGAAGAGACGGTCGAGCTCGCCGGGTCGGCGTACACCACCGCGCCCGGGGTGAGCGTCGTCGTGGAGACCTCGGAGGACGGCTACTGCGTGCGGGCCAGCAACAGCCACGGTGACGTGACCGAGTGGCGCTGCTGGGCCGACGACGAGGACCCGTCGAAGTCGACCGGCGCCCCACGGTCCTGACGAGCCTCACGCGACGCGCCGACGGCGGCGTACGGATCGTCAGGACGGCTGCAGCACCCGCTCCTCGTGGGCGTGCCGGCGCGCGGTCGGCGCGGCGCGACGGCCGGTCGCGACGAGTGCCAGCCACACCGTGAACCACAGCTCGGCGACCACCGAGGGCACCGCGACGATCGCCAGCATCAGGTCGGCGTACGCCTCGTAGTCGCTGAGCACCAGGTGCACGACGGTGTCGGTGGTGTACGCCGCTCCCGCGAGCACCAGCAGCCACGCCAGCGGGCGCGGGGCGCCGGTGGCCCGCAGCAGCAGGAGCCCGACGAGCACCAGGTGCACGCCGAAGGCCGAGAGGCCCACGACCCACAGGAAGTCGAAGGACTGCAGGGCCAGCAGCACCGAGCTGTCCGCGGCCCCGGGAGTCTCGACCAGCTCGAGGGCCACGAAGAGCGCCACCATCGACGCGCCGAGCAGCACCGTGTAGGTCAGCCGGAACCACGCCGCGAGCAGCGCCAGGTCGGGCTGGACCGCGCGCAGCAGCACGAGCAGCGCCCAGGCGATGACCACGTCGAGCAGGAAGATCGCCAGGAAGGCGGCCGCCCCCAGCCGCATGGACGTCTCGTGCTCGACGAGCGCCGCGGCCGTGGCGGGGGCGTCGCCCGGGTCGAGCACCTGGTCCAGCGCGATGAAGTTGGCGAAGATCGCCAGCACGAACAGCAGGGCGTAGGAGACCGCGGCCCAGCCGGCGGCGGTGCGCGCCGACGTGCGCGGCGCCGTGGTCGCGGCGCTCACGGGGCCACCACGATCTTGCCGCGCACGTGGCCGTCGACGAGGTGGTCGATCGCCTTGGCGGCCTCCTCCAGGGCGTAGGTGCGCTCCAGCACCGGTCGCAGCTCGCCCCGGTCGGCCATGTCGGCCAGCGTGGCGAAGTCGGCGGCCGTCTCCTTGCTGAGCAGCGAGGTCAGGCGCTGGCGGACGAAGGGGGAGAGCGCCATCGCGCCGAGCTGGCGGTGGGTGCCGCCGAGCCAGCGGTCGCCGCCCTCGCCGCCGGCGATCACGAGCGTGCCGCCGGGCGTCAGGCAGCGGCGCAGCAGCGAGAGGCGACGCAGTCCGGCGAGGTCGATGATGACGTCCCACTGCTCACCGGTGGCGTCGATCTCGTCGCGCGTGTGGTCGATGACGCGGGTCGCGCCCAGCGAGCGCACCAGGTCGGCCTTGGCGCCGCTGGCCACGCCGGTGACCTCGGCACCGCGCGCGGCCGCGACCTGCACGGCGTACGACCCGACGCCGCCGGAGGCGCCGATGACCAGCACCCGGTCGCCGGCCTCGACGCCGGCGCGGCGGACGACCTGGAGGGCGGTGGCGCCGGAGACCGGCAGGGTCGCTGCCTCCTCGAAGGAGAGGCTGGCGGGCTTGCGTGCCAGGCGGGTGACGGGGACGACCGCGAAGTCGGCGTACGAGCCGTTGGCGGTGCCGATCACCTCGTCGCCGATCGCGAACGACGTCACGTCGGCGCCGACCCGGTCGACGACGCCGGCGACGTCGCGGCCCACGACGGGGAACTTGGGGCGGCGCAGCCCGAAGGCCAGGCGCACGGCGTAGGGCTGTCCGGCCATCAGGTGCCAGGTGCCGCGGTCGACTCCCGCGGCGCGTACCCGCACGAGCACCTCGTCGGGCCCGGGGGTGGGGGCCTCGATCTCGGTGAGCTGCAGGGTCTCGGTGCCGCCGTAGCGGTGCTGCGTGATCGCACGCATCGTGATCTCCGTTTCTTACGTCGTAAGGTTGCGGTGCCCACTGTAGGCTTACGGTGTAAGTTCAGTCAAGGACCAGATCGGGTACAGGAGGCACGGATGGGCAGGAGCGGCCTGACTCGGGCGGGCATCGTGGCGGCGGCGGTGGGGGTCGCCGACGCAGAGGGGGTGGCGGCCCTGTCGATGCGCTCGGTGGGCAAGCGGCTGGGGGTGGAGGCGATGTCGCTCTACCACCACGTGGCCAACAAGGAGGACCTGCTCGACGGCATGGTCGACGCGGTCTTCGCGGAGTTCCACGCCCCCGAGGTCGGGGGAGCGTGGCGCGAGGAGATGCGCGCGCGCCACCACTCGGCGCGCGCGGTGCTGAAGAAGCACCCGTGGGCGGTGGGCCTGATGGACGCGCGCCGCAACGCCGGCTACGAGACCCTGCGCCACCACGACGCGGTGCTCGGCTGCCTGCGCGAGGCCGGCTTCTCCCTGGCGCTGACCGGGCACGCCTTCGCCGTCCTCGACGCGCACCTCTACGGCTTCCTGGTCCAGGAGCTCAGCCTGGCGTTCGACGGCGAGCAGGACCTCGCCGAGCTGGGGGAGCAGATCCTCACCGCGCTGCCCGAGGGCCAGCTGCCCTACTTCCGCGAGTTCACCCTCGAGCACGCGCTGCAGCCGGGCTACGCCTTCGGCGACGAGTTCGAGGTCGGTCTGGAGCTGCTGCTCGACGGGCTCGCGGCCCGGCTCGAGGGGTCCTAGTCTGTCGAGATGCCCGACGACGAGGTCCTGCACCGCGCGCTGGCGCACGCCCGGGCATGGCGGGCCGGCGCCCCCGAGCACCCCGTGGGGCCGAGCGCCGGCGTCGAGGAGATGCTCGCGACCTTCGGGGGCCCGCTGCCCGAGCAGGGCAGCGACCCCGCCGCGGTGGTCGACGAGCTGGGCGTGGGCGCGGTCCCGGGGCTGCTGAACATCCAGTCGGGCCGGTTCTTCGGCTGGGTGATGGGCGGCACCCTCCCGGCCGCGCTGGGCGCCGACTGGCTGGTGAGCGCCTGGGACCAGAACGCCGGCCTGCGCGACGCGATGCCGGCGGTCGCGGCGCTCGAGCAGGTGGCCGGGGCGTGGATCCTCGAGCTGCTAGACCTGCCGCGCGAAGCCGACGTCGGCTTCGTGACCGGCGCGACGATGGCCAACTTCACCGGGCTCGCCGCGGGCCGGTTCGCGGTGCTCGACCGCGTCGGGTGGGACGTTCACCGCGACGGGCTGACCGGTGCGCCGCGGGTGCACGTGCTGGTCGGTGCCGAGCGGCACGACACGGTCGACCTGGCGCTGCGCTACCTGGGGCTGGGCGCCCCGGTGGTGGTGGCGGCCGACGCCCAGGGCCGGATGGACCCGGCAGCCCTGGCGGCCGCGCTGGCCGACGTACCTGACGGGGAGCCGCTGATGGTGTGCCTGCAGGCGGGCAACCTGCACTCGGGTGCCTTCGACTGCTTCCCCGAGCTCGTCGCGGCGGCCCACGACCGGGGCGCCTGGGTGCACGTCGACGGCGCCTTCGGGCTGTGGGCGCGCGCGACGCCACGACTGGCCCACCTCGCGCGCGGGGTCGAGGCTGCCGACTCGTGGGCCACCGACGCCCACAAGACCCTCAACGTCACCTACGACTGCGGCGTCGCGGTCGTGCGCGACCCGGTGGCGGTGCGCAGCGCGATGGGCGTGCACGCGAGCTACCTGCCCGATGCCGTCGGCCCCGGCAACCCCTACGAGAAGGTGCCCGAGCTCTCGCGGCGCGCCCGCGGCGTGCCGGTGTGGGCGGCGCTGCGCTCGCTGGGCCGCACCGGCGTCGCCGCCCAGGTCGACCGGCTGGCCGAGCGGGCGCGCGGCATCGCCGACGGGCTGGCCGGGATGGCGGGCGTCGAGGTGCTCAACGACGTCGTCTACACCCAGGTCTGCCTCGCCGTCGGCGACGGCCGCACCCAGGAGGTCTGCGCCCGGCTGACCGGCTCGGGCGAGGTGTGGATGTCACCGTCGCGCTGGCAGGACCGCGACGTCGTGCGGGTCTCGGTCTCCAACGCCGCGACCACCGACGACGACGTACGCCGCACGGTGGCGGCGGTGCGCGCGGCCGTGGCCGGGTGCGGGGGCTAGGAGGGGAGCAGCCTCCAGTGCCCCTCGGAGACCACCTCGACGGTGCCGTCGACCACCGCGATGGCCGTCTGGTCGTCGATCGCGTAGGCGGGTCCCGCGATGCCGGCCGCCCACTGCTCCGCCTCGGCCATGGAGTTGCCCGGCATGCCGTCCCTGGCGAGGTGCGGGCAGATCGAGAAGTCGACGAGGCCCAACGTGCTGTCGTCGCCGCCCGGTGGCCGCCACTGGATGAAGTCCTCCCCGACCTCGGGGGTCATCACCATGCTGCCGGCGCTCAGACCCACCCACGTCGTCTCCTCCAGCGAGGGCAGCAGGTCGGCCAGGCCGGACTCCCGCATCCAGTGGCACAGGTACAGGACGTCCCCTCCCGCGGCCAGCAGGACGTCCGCCTCCCTGACCAGGGGCACCCAGTGCTCCTCGTCGATGCTGGGCAGCGCGGTGAGCTCCAGCACGCCGACGGACCGCCAGCCCAGGTCGACCATCGGGTTGCTCGACCTCCCGCTGATGAACTCCCAGGCCTTCACGCCGGGACCGACCGACGGGTGCCCGTACTGGGCCGTGGGGATGCAGAGGGCGGTGGACTCGGCGATCGGCTTGCCCACGAGGTCGACGAGCGCCTGACGGATGCTCGTGTTGGTGACGCCCCCGGAGGTGAGGAGGAGCTTCACCATGCCTCCCGGCGGGTCCGTGGGTCGTGGGCGGCGGCCGGGCTCATCCGGCCTCGACCTCGGAGCGGTCGCCCGACCAGAGGGTGTGGAAGACGCCGTCGCGGTCGGTGCGCCGGTAGGTGTGGGCGCCGAAGAAGTCGCGCTGGGCCTGGATCAGCGCGGCGGGCAGGCGCTCCGAGGCCAGCGCGTCGTACGACGCCAGCGCGGAGCCGAAGGCGGGGGCGGGGACGCCCGCGGTGACGGCGAGCGCGACGACGCGGCGCCAGGCGGCCTCGCCGTCGCGGACGGCCTCGGCGAAGTAGGGGTGCGCGAGCAGGGTGACCAGCGACGGGTCGTCGTCGTAGGCCTCGGCGATGCGGTCGAGGAACCTGGCGCGGATGATGCAGCCGCCGCGCCAGATGCGGGCCATCGCGCCGAGGTCGATGTCCCAGCCGTGCTCCTCGGCGCCGGCGCGGATCAGGTCGAAGCCCTGGGCGTAGGCGACCACCTTGGAGGCGTAGAGGGCGGCGCGCACGTCGTCCTCGAAGCCGTCGGGTGCCGCGGGCACCTCGGGGCGGTCGGTGAAGGTGCGGCGCACGGCGTCGCGGTGCTCGCCGGAGGAGGAGAGCGCCCGGGCGAAGACGGCCTCGCCGATCGCGGTGGCCGGGACGCCGAGGCCGAGGGCGTTCTGCACCGTCCACACGCCGGTGCCCTTGGAGCCGGCGTGGTCGAGGATCACGTCGACCAGCGGCCCGCTGGTCTCGGCGTCGTCCTGGCGCAGCACCTCGGCGGTGATCTCGATGAGGTAGGACTCCAGGTCGCCCTCGTTCCACTCGGCGTAGACGTCGGCGAGCGAGGCGGGGTCGTGGCCGCCGATGCGCCGCAGCAGGTCGTAGGACTCGGCGATCAGCTGCATGTCGGCGTACTCGATGCCGTTGTGGACCATCTTGACGAAGTGGCCGGCGCCGTCGCTGCCGACGTGGGTGACGCAGGGCTCGTCCTGGGCGACCGCGGCGATGGAGCGCAGGGCGGGGCCGATGGCCTCCCAGGCCTCCTTCGAGCCGCCGGGCATCAGCGAGGGGCCGTTGAGCGCGCCCTCCTCGCCGCCGGAGATGCCGCAGCCGACGAAGTGCAGACCGCGCCCGCGCAGCTCCTCCTCGCGGCGGATGGTGTCGTGGAAGTCGGCGTTGCCGCCGTCGACGATGATGTCGCCCTCCTCGAACCGCTCGGCGAGCTGCTCGATGACCGCGTCGGTGCCGGCGCCGGCCTGCACCATGATGATCGCCGTGCGCGGCGTGGCCAGGGAGGCGACGAAGTCGTCGATGGTCTCCGCGGCGACGAAGCCGGCCTCGGGGTGCTCCTCGACCAGCGCGTCGGTCTTGGCGGTGGTGCGGTTGTAGACCGCGACCGTGTTGCCCTCGCGGGAGGCCAGGTTGCGGGCGAGGTTGGAGCCCATCACCGCCAGCCCGATGACGCCGATGGTGGCCTCGCCGCTGGTCTGGGTGGTCTGCTCGGTGTCGCTCACGGTGCTCCTCGAGTGGTCGGTGGCGTGCTCCTCTCGACGGTAGGAGGTGCTACCCAGTCGCCGCCTCGCCCTGCCGGTGGTGGGCGCGGAACTGCTGGGGGCTGGTGCCCGTGTGGGAGCGGAAGGCGGTGTTGAAGGCGGTCAACGACCGGAAGCCCGAGCTGTGCGCCACGTGGCTGACGGTGCTCGTGCGCCAGGCCGGGTCGAGAAGGCGCGACACGGCACGCTCGAGCCGCTGCTCGCGGATCATCTCGGCAGGGCTGGTCCCGGCCCGGCGGGTCGCCTTCTGCAGCGAGCGCAACGACGTCCCCAGCAGGGCGGCGAGGTCGTCGGGACCGAATCCGGGTGAGTCCGAGCGCTCGCGGACCAGGGCGAGGGCCTGGGCCGGGAGGTCGGTCGGCTCACGTCGGGGCAGCACCAGTGCTGCCGCCTCGCAGGCGCGGAGGAAGGAGTCGGCGTCGAGGTCGGCGCTCTGTGCCGCGACCTGGCGGAGCATGGCCGCGAAGACGGCACCGGGGCCCCGGCCCAGGTCCCAGACCACGGGCCGGTCGGCGGGCTCCGAGCGCCACCAGGCCCGCGGCAGGCTCAGCACGAGCGCGTGCGCGTGGGCGTCCTGCACGAGCTCGAAGTCGCGCTCCATCGACACCGCGCCGGCCAGCCCGGGGGAGAGGTCGTGCCGGTCGCCGGCCGCGACGATGCGCACCGTGCCCGCGGTCGGCAGGACCACGCGGAGGCTGTCGTCCCCGTCGTGGTCGACGTCTCGAGCCTGCCGGCGGTAGCGCACGGCGTCCGACCAGAACTCCACCAGCTGGACCGCCCCGCACCGCTGCACCTTCGTGCCGCCGCTGAACCCCGCCGGAGAGCCGAAGTCGAGGCTCAGGCGGCCGTGGTTGTCGGTGACGTGGTCGCGCCAGGCGCCGGCGCGAGCAGCCGGCGAGAAGGCGGCGGTGTCGGTGCCGCCCACGAGGTAGTCCACGCTCACGACGAGCACCTGCGGGGCCGTGCGTGCATCCGTCCTCCTTGGGCGCGAAACGGTGAGACCGACCCGAGCGGCATGACTACCGTCACATCGTAGGAGCACCCACCCGACGTACCGGAGGAACTGTCATGGAGCACGTGGAAGTCAACGGGACCCGCCTCGCCTACGTGGATGCGGGGCCGCGCGACGGCGAGGTGGTGCTGCTGAGCCACTCGCTGTTCTTCGACCACTCGATGTTCGAGCCGTTGAGCGCGCTGCTCAACGAGGCCGGCTACCGCACCGTCGCCTACGACCACCGGGGCCAGGGCGAGAGCGCTGCGGCGTCCGCGCGTGAGGAGCTGTCGATGGACAACCTCACGGCCGATGCGGCCGCGCTGATCGAGGCGCTGGGCATCGGGCCGGTGCACGCCGTCGGCAACTCGATGGGCGGGTTCATCACGCTGCGCCTGGCGGCGCGCCACCCCGAGCTGGTGCGCACGGTCGCCGCGCTCGGCGCCTCGAGCGAGGAGGAGCACAAGCTGGAGGAGTTCGCGCCCCTGGTGGAGATCCTCGGCCAGGGTGGAGGAGCCCCCGTCATCGACGTGCTGCTGCACATCATGTTCGGCGACGCGAGCCTCGCGGCGGGCGGGCCGGTGGTCGAGCACTGGCGCGAGAAGATGACCGCGCTCGGGCCCTCCATCGGGGATGCCGCCCACCAGGTCATCCACCGCACCCGCATCGTCGAGGAGCTGGACGGCTGCCGGGTGCCGGTCCTGGCGATCGCGGGCGAGCAGGACCACGCCTACCCCCAGCCCATCTCCGGGGAGAACATCGCCCGGGCCGCCGGTGGACGGGACGAGATCGTGGCCGACGCCGGTCACTCGCTGGCCCTGGAGAAGCCGCAGGAGGCGGCCGACCTCCTGCTGCCCTTCTTCAAGTCGGCCTAGGGCTTCCTGCGTACGACGCGCCGGCGCAGCGTGGGGGAGGAGACCACCTCGTAGCCGGCGTCGAGGAAGACCTGCAGCAGCCCCACCGACGCCTCGTCCCAGATCACGGTCTTCCCGGGCTCGGGCTCGGTGGGGTAGCCCTCGAGCACCCGGGCGCCCACGTGGCGCCCGTGCTCGACGGTGGCGGCGGCCAGCTCGTACATCAGCCCCTCGCGGCGGAAGCCCTTGCGCACCACGAAGCAGGTGACCGACCAGACGCCCTCGAGGTCGGGGTCGGCGCGCATCCACGCCTTCTGCCGGTTCCAGATCCGCGGGTAGTTCTCCCGCGGCTCGACCGCCACCCAGCCGGCCGGCTCGCCGTCGACGTACCCGATGAGGCCCGAGGTGGGGCCCGGCGTGCCGCAGGCGGTCTGCTCGAGCAGGGCGGCGTCACGCTGCTCCTGGGTGGTGTCGCGCCAGATCCAGCCCGCCACCTTCAGCCCCTGGCAGCGGCACTTGCGGGCGCCGCCGGCGGCGAAGACCGCCTCGACGTCCTCGGTCGTGGCCTCGTTGGCCGGTCGCCAGGTGAACTCGGGCATGCCGGATCGTCTCAGTCGCGCCAGAACAGATGGTGGACCACGCCGTCCCGCCCGGGTACGACGTCGCGGTGGTAGCGGTCGAGCAGCTCGTCGGGGGAGTCCCAGAGCCGCGTCCCGCCGCCCAGCTCGAGCGGTGCCACCGAGACGTGGAGCGTGTCGACGAGCCCGGCGTCCAGGAACTGCCGCACGGTGGTGGCGCCACCACCGAGACGGACGTCCTTGCCGTCGGCCGCCTCGAAGGCGCGCGCCAGCACGGTCGCGGGGTCGCCGCCCACGAAGTGGAAGGTCGTGTCGGAGAGCGTGAACGACGGCCGCTCGTGGTGGGTCATCACGAAGACCGGGGTGTGGAACGGCGGCTCGTCGCCCCACCAGCCCTGCCACTCGTGGTCGGTCCACGGGCCGCGCTGGGGGCCGAACTTGTTGCGCCCCATGATCTCGGCGCCGATGTCGCGGTGGAACTCGCGCACCAGGTAGTCCTCCAGGCCGCGGCTGCCACCGCCGTCCGCCCGGCCGGGCCAGCTCGCGGTGCCCAGGGCCCAGCCGAGGAGGGTCTGCGGGTCGGCGTGGCCGAAGGGGCGCTCGAGGCTCTGGCCCTCGCCGGCGGCGTACCCGTCCTGCGACACCCCGAAGTTGTGGACCCTGACCAGCTGCGTCATCGCTGCTCCTCACCGCAGATGCGTGGTTGACACGATGGCAGACCGGGCGGACGTGCCGCCCTCATCGCTGAGGCGTCGTCGGTCAGGAGGCCTCGGTCAGGGTCGTGGGCGGCAGCCAGTCGGCGCCGAGCAGCTCGGCGAGGTCGGTGAGGCCGGTGGTGTCGCTGCCGACGGTGTCGGAGGCGGCGGCGATGCGCTCGACCATCACCTTGCCGACCTGCTCCTCGACGGTGCCTTCGGCGTAGGCGATGTGCCACGGCGAGACCTGGTGGTCGCGGTGGGTGCGGCCGGTGACCTGGCGCCCGGCGATGCCGGAGAAGCGGGCTTGGTGGAAGACGCCGACGCGGGGCTCGGTGCTGGCCTGGCGGCCGTCGGCGAGGCTCTCGCCGGCGTGCAGGCTGATGGAGGCGACGGTGGTGAAGACGCAGACCTTGGCCTGCCCGGTCTGGAACCGCAGCCGCTCGGCCTCGGGGTCGAAGCGGTCGCGGCCGTAGATCGTGGCGACCTCGATGCCGGAGTCGCGCAGCCGGTCGGCGATGGGGTCGGCGGCGGTCGCGACGAACTCGACCGAGCAGGCCACCTGCCGCTCGGCCTGCACCTGCTGGGCGATCCAGTCGACAGTGGAGTCGACGCGGATCAGCCCGGCCTTCTGCCGGAAGCGCAGCAGCGCGGCCCGGCCCTTGGCGGTGTTGCGGCCGCGGCGGGCGATGTCCATCTCGCGGCAGAACTCGCCCCACTCGGCCTCGTACGCCGCCCGCTCGGCCGGTGTGAGCGTCACCGGCATGCCCGAGATCGGCACCGGCCCCCAGGGGGCGGCGCGGTGCAGCATCGCCGGGGGCTGCTCCTCGTCGAGCCATCCGCGCACCAGCTTGAGGTCGGCGGCGCGGCGGGCTGGGTCGGTGGTCCAGGTGGCGCCGTAGCGACCGTGCTCGACCTCGACGCCGTGGCGCTCGAGCGCGGTGGCGAACGCGACTCCGGGCTGCGTGGCCGAGGTCCAGTCCTTCATGGGCTCGCCGAGCACCTGCGCGTAGGCCGGGGCGAGGTAGGGCAGCTCGAGAGGAGTGTGGCCGGGGGTGGCGGTGGTGGCGATGACGAACGGCGCCTTGTCGTGGGGCTTGGCGTGGCTGGAGATCCGCGCCCAGAGCTTCCACCGCTTGGTCGTCGTACGCCGCAGCGCGTGGGCCTCGTCGGCGATGATCACGTCCCAGGTGTGGTCCTTGACCTTCTCGAGCCGGTCCCAGGTGATCACCACCCACTCGAGCCCGCCGTCGCCGAGCGCGGTGATGGTGCGGCACCAGTGGCCGATCGTGATCGCGGCGGGCCGGTCGGCAACCACGAGCACCCGCTGCGCGCCCCGGAGGTCACCGACCGCCGTCGCGCCAAGGACGGCGGAGATCGTCTTGCCGACACCGGGCTCGTCGGCGAGCAGGAACTGCCGCCCGCCCGCCGCGGCGCGCTCCGCGATCGCGTCGGCCGCCTCGAACTGGAGCCGGCGCGGCTCGAGCGTGTCGGTCGGCTCGGGGGAGGGCGTCGGGTCGTCGGGGTTGAGGGTGTTCTCGATGAACCGCCCCAGCGTGTGCGGCCCGGGCGCGTACGGCGCCAGGTGCGCCGGCAGCGTGCGCCCGACGTAGAGGTGGGTCTTGACCGCGGGGTGCCAGCTCGCGCCGTCGACCTGCGTCCCGTAGGGCACGTCGAGCACCCACACCCGCTCGCCCGGGCCGGCGACCGGCAAGGGCCG
Organism: Nocardioides salarius; assembly: GCF_016907435.1. Lineage (NCBI taxonomy): Bacteria > Bacillati > Actinomycetota > Actinomycetes > Propionibacteriales > Nocardioidaceae > Nocardioides > Nocardioides salarius. The sequence continues at coordinate 3,269,708 of NZ_JAFBBZ010000001.1, forward strand.
GGGTGCGCTGCTCTTGCGCGAGCTGCCGCTACGTCGGCGGCCACTGGATCGACGAGAGCTGGCCATCCGCTGACGCTATCGGGGCCGCGACCGGGAACCGGGCCGGCACGCCAAGTCGAGTTCTCCGATGATGGCTCCATCGCGGGGCTAGGGTGCCGAGCACCGGTCTTTACTTTCGCAAGGGGAATCGCGTGGCTGAGGAGTCCTGGCATGAAGCTCGTCTGATCCCGACCTCGGGGATCTCCGGGGTTGAGGAGCAGGAGCGACGAGCGACCTCGGCCCTGCTGGCGGTCATGAGCGTCGTCAAGGAGTTCGGCCGGGCCCTGCTCGGTCCGGTCGGCGCCATCGCGGGCAACGTCGAGACGTTCATCGAGGTCCCGTTCGCTGTGGGGGACGGGAAGAAGGTGATTCCGGACGGCCTGATCAGGGTCACCCGCGGCCAGCGTTCCTGGACCGCGCTGGTCGAGGTCAAGACCGGCAAGAACGAGCTCGACACCGCGCAGCTCGAGAACTACCTCGACGTCGCCAAGGAACAGGGCTTCGATGCGCTCATCACGATCAGCAACGAGATCCCGGCGGTGGCAGGTCAACACCCCACGAAGGTCGACAAGCGGAAGCTCAAGAAGGTCGCGCTCCACCACTGGTCCTGGACCTACATCCTCTCGACGGCGGTGATGCAGAAGGAGCATCGCGGCGTCACCGACCCGGAGCAGGCGTGGATCCTGGGCGAGCTGATCAGGTATCTGGAGCACCCGCGTTCGGGGGCCATGGAGCTCGAGGACATGGGTTCCGCCTGGGTGCCCGTCCGCCAGGCCGTGACAGCCGGCACGCTGCGCGCCAACGACCAGCAGGTCCCTGAGGTGGTCGCACGCTTCGACGCGCTCCTCCGGTACACCGCGCTGCGCCTCGGCAGGCAGCTCGGCACCGACGTCCTCCACGTGCTCAGCCGCAAGGAGCAGGCCGATCCCTCGCTGCGGGCGCAGGCGCTGACGGCGAGCCTGGTCGAGAACGGCTGCCTCGCGGGCACCATCCGTATCCCGCACACGGTGGCACCCCTGGAGATCCGGGCGGATCTGCGCGCCGGACGCATCACCGCCTTCCTGGACATCGACGCCCCCAAGACCGGGAGGCCCGCCACCCGAGTGAACTGGCTGGTCCGGCAGCTCAAGCACGCCCCGGAGGGGGTCCGCATCGAAGCCTTCGCGGTGGGCGCGCGAGGGCCCGGTGCGACGGAGCTCTTGGCCAAGGTGCGTGAGGACCCCTCCTGCCTGGTCGCGGATCCCAAGCGGGACCTACGTGGTTTCCGGGTCGAGATCAGCGCCCCGCTGGGCACCAAGCGTGGCCGCGGCCGTGGGGCCTTCATCGACTCCGTCATCGACCTCGTCGACGACTTCTATACAGACGTCGTCCAGCACCTCAAGGCGTGGACCGCTTCGCCGCCCAAGATGCGTGAGACACCGGCCGAGGAGCCCGACGTCAGCCCTCAGCTGGTCTCGACGTCGCTCTCTTCGCAGGACGGACAGGACGAGGCGTAGGGGCGGACGGGCGGGTGAGAGCTGGTGGGTGCCCAGCGGCTCTGTTTCCATGAGCCATGGCTTTCGACCCGCCCGCTGCACGCGACCTTTCCGGCGCAGAACCCTTCGATGGCCTTGACGCATCCGTCGTTGACTTCTGGAGGTTCGCGATGAGCGACCTCCGCACCAACAACGTCCGGGGCTACCTGGCCGAGTTCCTCGTCGCGCGCGCCGTGGGCTCGACGAGCCCACGGGTGGAATGGGCCCCATGGGACGTGACTGCGCCAGACGGGACCAGGATCGAGGTGAAGTCGTCTGGATTCCTCCAGTCGTGGGCACAGAGGAGGTTGAGCACTCCGAGGTTCCAGGTCTCGGCGGCCTACGGATGGGATGCAGGGACGGGCGCCTGGTCCGAGGAACAGGGATTCAACGCAGACGCCTACGTGTTCTGCCTCCACACGGCGAAGACTCACGATGAGTACGATCCGCTCGCCCTTTCTCAGTGGCAGTTCTACGTCGCGGCACGCCAATCGATCGAGGACCTGGCCGGAGCCGCCATGGGCCTCCCAAGGCTCGCGAGGGTCGCCGGTGACCCAGTGCTCTATGCGGGCCTGCGGGACGCGATCGCTGTCGCCGCAGAGAGGACTCGGCTCATCAACTGGTCATGACCGACCTGTGTGCGAGGCGTCCGGCACGTGGCGTCACGACGCAGGTACTCGATGGGCGTCAGACCCTCTCGAGATCTTCGGCAAGCCGCACGACTGCGTCGCCTATCGCAGAGGAGGCCTCGATGAGTCTGTCGGACGAAACACGTCCGCCGTCGACTTGGAGCGACCGCAGGATCGCCTTGACCCGGGCGCTCTCGCCCGCGACGGCGCGGTAGATGGGCGACTGGTTGTCCCCGTTCGCGGCTGCCAGGGCTAGTTCCGCAACCTCGATGAACTTGGCGTTCATGACGTCGAAGTACTGCTGGAGGACCGCGACGATCTGCGCCTGGTTCTCGAACTCGGCCGGGTCGAAGGCGTCGTCGCCGCCAGCGCGGTCGTGCAGAACCTGAGCAGCGTGGTTGCAGGACTGGACATCGCCGCTCTCGTTGTAGGTGAAGAGCGCCACTGCGGCATCGTTGGCGTACTCCACCGCGGCCTTCGTGTAGCCGGACAAGCTGTAGAAGAGCGCTGCTCCGCGACCGTGGGCGGCTCCGCGAAGTTGCTGGATGACGGGAGCGCCGATCGGCGTCGCGTAGTGCTTCACCTGGGCCACTGCATCGGTCGCCCGGACGTCGAGGCCGCCGTCCGCGCCTGGAGGAGTCATCTTGGCGTCCTCGAAGCCGAGCTTCTGCATGTGCCAGGCCGCGAGGGCCTCGGCCTGCTGCCAGGAGGAGACGGCAGGACCGGCCTGTTCGTCAGGCACGGCTTCGATCTGCGGCGCGTCGCGTTCGAGGGCCGGGACTTGCTCAGCCGGGACAGACACCGCCCGCGTGGGAACATCGTCCTGGGGAACCGCGACAGGCATCGGGCTAGGTGCAACCGGGGCAGCCGGCACCTGGGGCGCGGCGATGGGCGGCACCGGCTCTTGGGCAGACCGCCACCGGAGGTAGTCACGGTTGACGAAGAGGCCATAACCGATGAGGACGAGCCACAGGACCGCCGCGTAGCCTGCGCCGACCTCCTGCATGAGCTCGACGGGCGTCAACAGCAGGACGAGGCCGAGGAGGCTGAACGCGGTCGTGACGAAGGCGCGGCGCTTCCAGGCGGTCGAGCGGACACGGACGGCGCAGTAGATGAAGCCGATGCATGAGAACGATCCGACTCCCAAGGCCACCGCCAGGAGCCAGGCACTATGGCGGACCTTCCACGCGAGGCTGCGAGTGGCGAAGGAGGCGGTGTCGGACATGCGGGAAGTCTGTCAAACACTGCCGACACTCGTCCGACAACGTTGGCTGTCCCCCCGCTGGGTAGCAGCGTCCCGCCCGCTCAGCCGGCCGCGCGGATCGAAGCGGGATGCTTGTTTCGTCCTCCATCTCCCGGCGCGACACTCGCGGCGGAATGACGCATGTGGTCGCCATGGTTCCAGTGAGACGGTCGGAGGTCGCTGCGGCTTTAGCTAGCCCGCCGCCCTCCTAGCTGAGTTCTTGCTCGTTCTCCTCGCGCAGGTGGGTCACCACCAAGAAGTCGGGAGTGTCACGGAGGATTGGCCCCATGTCACGGTCATAGACTGGTGCAGCGGCACTATCGACATTGGGCTCGGCGTCTGACAATGACCGCCACGCTGAGTCGACCTGCTCCTCCTGCAGCAAGTCAGCCCAAGCCTGCGGCGTGTCGCTCACCCCAAGAGGATGCCCATGCCCATGCCCATGCCCATGTCCACTTGCCGGATTGTGTAACGCTCGCCGCGCTCGGCCAAGTAGGTATTCCTTCGGCAGCGAGCCGCTGCACCAGGGGGTAGTCATCGGGCAGGTGATGCACTCCCAAGGCACCGCTGCCGGATTGATGTCGTATCCGGTGATAGCCCACTTCGGAGTAGTCGCCTCGGGCTTGCGCTTTATGTGTGAACGCACCCAGTCGGCGTCCGCCAAACTGATGGCAAGTGGCGATGTCGCAGGCGAAGCACTCGCCAAACTTCCGCGGGTGACTGCGGCCGCACCCTAGATGGGCGCCTACATGACCCTCTGTACCGAAGGGGAGAGCCGAGCCGTTATAAAAAGCATATACTGGGACTTGGCCGTTCCCCTTCGCGCGTAGCAGCGCGGCGGCTTGGTCGTCTGCCTTATCGTTCCCGTCTTTGGTCGTGCCTAACCCCTCGTACTGGCCCGACGGGAACAAGATCTTGGCCTGCACGCGAAGGTGAAGCCAGCGTCGCCTGTCGACCGAACGCAAGGCCCACAGGAAGTCGTGACCGTCCCTGACCTCCTCGGCAATCGTCGCTTTGCTGACCCAAGTCGTGGACGACCTGAAGCGATGCATTGCCACCAACAAGCCTTCGGTCGCAGTCTCTTCACGGGGCTTAAATGGCGCATCCCGCAGGAACTCCCATAGCCTTCCCGACAGTTGCTCTAAGTCATGCCGATTCACGCCGTCAAGTATTGCGCAGCGAGCGCGTGAATTGTCCGCACCGCACCGCGGCAGTTAGCGCCCGTGGTCCGCGCGCCGAACGAGATGCCAGGTGTCGCCGCCGAGGTTGTTCCGAGTCAGCATCGAAAGGTCAGATCCTTCGAGCGTCCTGCAAGCGGCGGGATAACCCACACGGTTCGCCCAGCAGTCCCCAGCTGGCCTTGATGGTTCTGTGTTCCGGATTGTTGACACTGGGCTTGATCCAGCGATCTCCATTGCCGCGAGATGCCCTGGTTGGCGATTCGCGTCAATTTCCTGGATCTCCCGGTAGCGTGCTGGAGCATGGAGGAGCCATCTGTTGGAGACCGCAAGACTGGACCAAGGCCGGCGAGTAGTCACAACAGCACTGGACCATCGGTCAGGGTGCCAGGTGAGAAGGAATGGCAGTCACTCACGGAATCTGACGGACGTGCCTGGAACTTGTTCGAGTCGGTCGGTCTGGCTAGCTACCGCAGCGAGAACCTTGTTGTCTTGCTGGGTTTGGGAACCTCACTCGGCCTGAATGGCGGCGGCGGCATGGCGCCCACGATGAGTGACCTGTTCGTTAGTGTAAAGACATTGGACGGGTACGACCGCGCGGCAGAACTGGCGCCGACCGCGATCGAGGCTGGCGACGTCGAAGCGCTTCTGTCGGCCTGTCAGATGCAGGTAGGTCTGACCGACGACGAAGTCACGAAACGGTTCTTGGACGCCGCCGAAGCGGTAGTCCTCCAGGCGTGCAGCTTTGTGGACGACACGACCGACCTAGGCACGCACGAGGCCTTCCTTCGTAAGGTCGGTAGACGGGCGACAAGGCTCGCTCGCACCAAGGTGTTCACCACGAACTACGACCTCGCCATTGAGCGTGCAGCCCAAGCAACACGCTTCACCCTTCTCGACGGCTTCGGTCCGACCGCGGGTGAACTCTTCGACGGAGGCAACTTCGATCTTGACGTCGTACGTCGCGCACCAGACGGGACGCTCCAACTAGCTCCGAACGTCATTCAGCTCTACAAGCTCCACGGCTCCGTGGATTGGGACGAGACGAACGACGGTGTGCGTCGGGACCCAAGCCCCGCGAACCCAGTATTGATCTACCCGTCGAGCATGAAGTACCAGCAGTCGTACCGTCCGCCCTACCTCGAATCGATGGCTCGCTTCCAGATGACGCTGCGACAGCCAGAGACGACCGTCATCGTCGCCGGTTTCGGCTTCAACGACGCACATGTCGTTGGCCCACTGCTATCGGCTGTCCGGTCCAACGTGTCACTGCGCCTCATCGTCGTCGACCCGGTTCTGCGCGAGACCAAGAACGAGTCCTTGCTGACGTTATTGCGTCTCTCGGACGCGCGTGATGAGCGGATCCTGCTCTTCGCTGGCACCTTCGCCGAGTTCACCACCCGCCTTCCCGATATGGCACCTCAGGACGCGCACGAGGCTCACGACGAGCGAGTGCGAAGCACGTCGATCTGATGGAATTCCTCGACCCTTTCATCCCCGAGCGCCTGGCCGGCACCGTCATCGCCGTCCAAGGGTCCGAAGCGACGGTGTCCCTGCCGTGGGCAGGCATGGCGCCGGTGTCGCTCTTCGGCCAGCCGGTCCTTCGCGGCGAGGTCGGGGAGTTCTTGCTCTTCGCATGCGGACCCTTCGCGATCTTCGGTCGACTGGTGACCCTCGAAGCACCGCGGACCAAGCGGCCGGAAGCCAGCACGACACCTGGTGCCCAAGTCGCAACTGAGGTCTCCGGGACCGTCCAGCTCTTGGGGACGCTTCGGCTCAACGGAAAGTTCGCGCGCGGTTTGGAACGTCACCCCCGTGTCGGGGACCTCGCCTACGCCGCCGATGCTGACGCGATCCGCGCCGTGTTGTCGTCGGGGGTCGATGCAGACGGCGCGCGACTGCCCCTCGGCGTCCTGCGTGGCGGGCAGGACGTCGAGATCGACGTGCCGGCCGAGGTGTTGTTCGGTCGACATCTGGCCATAGTCGGATCCACCGGTGGTGGAAAGAGTTGGACACTGCAGACCCTGATGGAGCAGTCCGCAAAGGAGGGGGTGCGGATCCTGCTTCTGGATGCCACCGGTGAATTTGCCCCGCTCGATAATCTGGCCGACCACGTCTCTGTTGCGACATCGCCACCGGCGATCGGGTCTCAGGCCTCCCTGCCGCACCGTCAGCTCAGCGAGTCGGACAGGCGTGCGCTCCTGCGCCCATCGGCGGGAGCCCAGCTTCCGAAGCTTCGATCCGCCATTCGGTCGCTACGCCTTGCAAACGCGCTGGGAGAGGGGCACAGCCTGATTCAAGACGGGCTGCTCTATAAGGCCAACCGGCCGCGCAAGCCCTACTCGGATGCGTGCTTCGAGCATGCGGCAGTACTTGATGACCCCCAAGCCCCCTTCAACCTTCGGAAGCTCAGCCAGCAGGTGCCGCTCGAGTGCGTCTACGAGAACGACCAGCGCGAAGGGACAAGTTTCGGGAACTGGGCGATGAATGAACTCAGCTACTGCAACACGATGATCGCTCGGATCCTCGACCTCACCTCGACAGCCGAGGTCATGGACATCCTCGACCCGCATGACGCGTCGCCGTCGGAGTCAGTGCTTGATCTCGTTGACCAGTGGCTGGATAGCGAACCTTCCAAGAACATCCTGCGCATCTCGCTCGCCGACCTCACGTTCGAACACAACATGCGCGAGATCGTCGTGAACACCATCGGTCGCCACCTTCTTTCAAAAGCAAGAAAGGGCGCGTTCAATCCCCGACCCCTCGTTGTCGCAATTGATGAGGCGCATCAGTTCTTCGGGCAGGGCGTTGCGGACGAGTTTGTGGCAGCTTCTTTCGATTCGTTCGACCTCGTCGCGAAAGAAGGGCGCAAGTATGGGCTAGTGATCTGTATGGCGACCCAGCGTCCAGGCGATCTGCCCGCCGCAGTCCTTAGTCAGGCCGGCATGCTTTTGGTGCACAGGCTCACTGAGAGACGCGACCGTGAGCGCGTGGAGCAGGCAGCTTCCGAGCTGACGCTGGCGGCTACTCGGCTTCTCCCGGCACTGGTGCCGGGAGAGGCGCTAATCGTGGGTAGCGAATTCGCGGTACCGGTTCCCGTCCGCATGCACCGACCACAACGGCCCCCGAAGTCCGATGGGCCTACTTTTTCGCGCACGCATCACTAGCTATTGACTCAGCGAAGTCAGGGCGTATTCCAACGACAAGCTTCGCTGGCGGAGGATGTCAGGCATGGTGCCCGGAGCGCCGGAGCGCCGGAGCGCCGGAGCGACGTGGCGGAGTGGACCCAGCCGCGAGGTCGACCGGCGCGTCATAGTGGGCGGTAGGACGCTGGTCCGCCGGGTCCGTTGTGCCTGAACTGATATCGCGTTCACGCAGGTCAGCGTGGGTGCGGCGGGACTGTCGGTGGCTGGTGCTTGAGTGGGTGCATGCTGATCGAGACGGACCTCGCGGGTGGTCCGGTTCGGGTGGATGACCTGGACCGGGACTCGGTGCTGTGGTTCGCCGAGCAGGCCAAGGCACGCGAGGCCGCGGCGGCGTTGGCGGTGCTGCACGCGACGATCCGCTGGTGCGAGACCAACACCGTCGAGGACCCGAAGTGGGCGGCGGGGTTCGGGGAGGTCGGCGGCGACCTGGACTGCCCGGAGAAGATCGGTGGCGACGGGCGACCGATGGTCGCGGCGTTCTCCGCCGAACCCCTCGCCGCGGCGATGGAGATCTCCACGACCGCCGCCCTGACCCTGATGGCCGATGCGCTCGAGCTGGCGCACCGGCTGCCGCGGGTGATGGCACGAGTCGAGGCCCTCGAGGTACCGGTGTGGCGCGCACGCAGCATCGCCCAAGCCACGTCCTCGCTCTCACCCGAGGCGGCGGCCTACGTCGACGCCGAGATCGCCTCCCGCGCCCACCGAGTCGGGCCCGTGGTGCTGGCCCGGCTGGTCGAGACCGCCCGGGCTCGCTACGACACCGACGCCCACGAAGAGGCCGAAGAGTCCGCGCGGGAGTCGTGGGACGTGACGCTGACCCACGGCGACGGCCGCGACCAGCGGTGGTTGGGGACCTCGTGGATGGAGATCACCGGCGACACCGCCACCCTGGCCGACCTCCACGACCTGGTGGGGCGTACTGCCCACGACCTGCTGGCCATCCACCCCGACCTGCCCCTGGCCCGGCGCCGGGTGCTGGCGCTGCAGGTCATCGTCGACCGGGCCCGCGCCCACGGCGACAGCCCCGCACCGAGCCGGCCGTACAAGGCCTACGTGCACCTGACCGCGACCCCCGAGGGTGACATCGCACCCCTGGGGCGGGTGGAGGACCTCGGCCCCGCGACCAGTGCGATGATCCGTGACTGGCTCACCGGCGCCCGGGTGACGGTGACGCCGGTGCTCGACCCCGACCGCGGCGACCCCGTCGATGCCCACGACCCGCCGGAGTGGATGCGCGAGCTGGTCGTCCAGCGCGACCAGCACTGCGTCTTCCCCGACTGCCGCCGCCCCGCCAGGCGCTGCGACCTCGACCACATCAGTACCTGCATCGACCCCGCCCACGGCGGACCACCCGGCCAGACACATCCCGGCAACCTCGCCCCCTTGTGCAGACGACATCACCGGGCCAAGACCACCACCGACCCCACCAAGCAGTGGCGCTACCGACGCATGGACCACGGCCACTACACCTGGACCGGACCCCAGGACCAACGACTCGTCGTCGTCCCCGGCATCGGCACCTACTCACCCCTCTAAGAGGAGGGGAGGGGCTACTGACGACCCATCATCCCGGCCTGCGACACCCCGGCGCGCGTGCCCGCTTCGGCCTTGGCGACGCTGGTCAGCCACCCCGACGTCGATGCGTTCGCCGTCGAGCTCCACGAGTGCATCGCCGCGTCGTCGGCGGCGTACCAGGGCACGTAGCGGTCGCCCACCCGCACCTGGCGCACGTCGGGCGCCTCGCCGTCGTCGAGGCGCACCGCGTCGTTGCGGCAGACCTCCACCTCGCGCTCGGTGCCGTGCGGGGGAGTCCACGACACCGTCGTGACCGCCGGGCCGTGCTGGGGGTTGAAGAAGCACGGGCCGCGACGCTCCGGCAACGGCTCGTCGGCCCGCAGCGCCAGCACCGCCGCCCGGGCGTAGCGCCCCTTGTTCAACAGCTCCTCGACCGAGCCGACCTCCTGCACCGTCGACGCCCCCTCCAGCGCCGCCGCGGCCGCGGCGTACGCATCGAGCGCCTCCTGGTGGAAGTCGCGCACCTCGTGGCTGTGCGAGCCCTCGAGGTCGACGTCGAGCTCGGCGACCTGCTCACCGAGCACCGTCACGTCCTCGCGCGCCAACCGCCTGGCCGAGCGGAACTCCTCGGCCGCCTGCAGCTCCCGCTCACGACGATCCCGACGGGCTCCCCACGGTGTCCTCATGCCTCCTCTTTACCCTGCGTCCCCGATCTCATGCACCCCGGGCCACCGGCCAGCAGACCAGCGTGCGCCACTGCTGCGGGTCCGGCTCGGCCTCCGGGTCGCTCAGGTAGGACTCCCACGGCGGCCCCGCCGGCACCATGCCCTGCTCGCCCATCCACGACTCCATCGCGGCGTACGTCTCGACGACCTTGTCGTAGGGGCCCGTGTGCAGCGCCTGCGCCACCTCGCCTCCTGGCAGCAGCAGGTCGTGCACCCCCTCCGCCTCGCCCGTGCCGCCCGTGGCCCCCGTCGCCGCCGAGACCGGGAAGCCCGCCTCGACCTCCACCGTCTCGCCCGGCATCGACGGGAACAGCCCGAACGGTGGGCCGACCAGGTCGACCCCCGCCGCCGCGGCCGCCGCCGGCACCGCCGAGAAGGCCCGCCCGAAGAGGCTCGGCAGGTCGGGCGGTGCGACGTCGCCGTGCACGGCGAGCGCGGGCTGCGGCGCCAGGGTGACGATCTCGACCGGTGAGGTGACCATGCTCCAGCCTGCGCCTCGGGATCTCCCAAGACAACCAACCTGCGCCACCGCGCGTCGTACGCTGCACACTCCCGTCTCGAGAGGGCCCCCCATGCCCCGTCGCACCGCGCTGCTCGCGCTCCCGCTGGCCGCGCTCCTGGCTACCGCCCCCACCACCCTCACCAGCACCGCCTCCGCCGCCCCCGAGCGCGACGAGCGCGCCGCCGACGTGGTGCTCGAGGGCCGCGGCTTCGGCCACGGCAAGGGCCTCTCGCAGTACGGCGCCCGGGCCGCGGCCGCGCAGGGCCGCACCCACCAGGAGATCCTCGACTTCTACTACCCGGGCACCCAGCGCGGCGGCGTCGCCGGCGACGTCGAGGTGCTGATCAGCGCCGACACCACCACCGACGTCAAGGTCCGGCCCGCCCGCGGTCTGCGGGTGCGCAGCGTCGCCACCGGCCGCAGCCGCTGGCTCGCGCGCCTGGCCCCCGACGCCCGCGCCTGGCGGATCACCTCGGCCACCCGAGGCCGCAGCAACGTCGAGGCCAAGGTCAAGGGCGGCTGGAGCCGCGTGCGCACCCTCGCCGGTGACGCCGAGCTGCTCGCCAAGGAGCCGCTCACCCTGCTCCTGCCCCGCGGTGCCCGGGCCACCTACCGCGGCGCGCTGCGCTCGGCCTCCACCGGCGCCGGCCGCGACCGCGACACCGTCAACGTCGTCGACTTCGAGGACTACCTGCGCGGCGTCGTGCCCGGCGAGGTCCCCGCCCTCTGGCCCACCGAGGCCGTGCGCGCCCAGGCCGTCGCCGCCCGCACCTACGCGGCGTACGAGCGCGACCACGCGCCCGCCGCCCGTCACTACGAGCTCTGCGACACCTCCGCCTGCCAGGTCTACCGCGGCGTCGACGCCGAGCACCCCGGCTCCGACGCCGCCGTGGCCGCCACCGTCGGCGTCGTCGTGACCGCCGACGGCGCCCCCGCCTTCACCCAGTTCTCCGCCAGCAACGGCGGCTGGACCCGGGCCGGCTCCTTCCCCTACCTCCAGGCCGTCGAGGACCCCTGGGACACCGCCCCCGAGGCCCAGAACCCGTACGCGCAGTGGAGCAGGACCCTCACGCCAGCCGTCCTCGAGAAGGTCTGGCCCGGCTCCGGCAGCTTCGTCTCCCTCGAGGTCGTCGCCCGCGACGGCAACGGCGCCTGGGGTGGGCGGGTGGTGCGCGTCGAGGTGACCTTCACCGGCGCCACCCGCAGCGCGACCGGCGACCAGTTCCGCAGCTGGCTGGGGCTGCGCTCCGACTGGTTCCGGCCGCAGCCCTAGGGGCCGGCTCCTAGACGACGCCGACCGTGACCCGGCCGGCCTCGACGTGCCAGCGCTGGTCGAGGCGCACCCCGGCCAGCAGCCGCCGGTCGTGCGAGACCAGCAGCAGCGCCCCGTCGTACGACGCCAGCGCCTGCTCGAGCTGCTCGATCGCCGGCAGGTCGAGGTGGTTGGTGGGCTCGTCGAGCACCAGCAGGTTGACCCCGCGCGCCTGCAGCAGCGCCATCGCCGCGCGAGTGCGCTCGCCGGGGGAGAGGCGGCCGACCACAGCGCCCACCTGGTCGGCCTTGAGGCCGAACTTCGCCAGCAGCGTGCGCACCTCGGCCTGGGTCATCTCGGGCACCGCCCGCTCGAACGCCTCACCCAGCGCCAAGTCGTGGTCGAGCCCGGTGCGGGCCTGGTCGATGACCCCCACGGCCACCGACGCCCCCAGCGACGCCGAGCCGCTGTCGGGCTCGGCCCAGCCCAGCAGCAGCCCCAGCAGCGTGGTCTTGCCGGCGCCGTTCGGCCCGGTCACGCCGATCCGGTCGCCCGCCTCGACCTGCAGCGAGACCGGCCCGAGCGTGAAGTCGCCCAGGCGACGCGTCGCCTCGTTGAGCGTGGCCACCACCGCGCTCGAGCGCGGCGCCGCCGCGATGTCGAACTGCAGGCGCCACTCCTTGCGCGGCTCCTCGACCTCGTCGAGCCGGGCGATGCGCGACTCCATCTGCCGCACCTTCTGCGCCTGCTTCTCCGAGGACTCCGTGGCCGCCTTGCGCCGGATCTTGTCGTTGTCGGGGCTCTTCTTCATCGCGTTGCGCACGCCCTGCGAGCTCCACTCGCGCTGGGTGCGCGCCCGCGCCACCAGGTCGGCCCGGGTGCCGGCGTACTGCTCGTAGGCCTCGCGGGCGTGGCGCCGGGCGACCTCGCGCTCCTCGAGGAACGCCTCGTAGCCGCCGTCGTAGACGCTGACCTGGCCCTGGGCCAGGTCGAGCTCGACGACCCGGGTCACGCACCGGGCCAGGAACTCGCGGTCGTGCGAGACCAGCACCACCCCGCCCCGCAGCCCCTGCACGAAGGCCTCGAGCCGGGCCAGCCCGTCGAGGTCGAGGTCGTTGGTCGGCTCGTCGAGCAGCACCACGTCGAAGCGGCTCAGCAGCAGCGCCGCCAGCGCCGCGCGCGCCGCCTGCCCGCCCGACAGCGCGGTCATCGGCGTGGCGATGTCGACGTCGAGGCCGAGGTCGGCCAGCACCGGGCCGAGCCGGTCCTCCAGGTCGGGGGCGCCGCTGCCCAGCCAGCGGTCGAAGGCCACGCCGTAGGCGTCGTCGGCGCCGGGCTCGCCCGAGCCGAGCGCGCCGGCGGTGCGCTCCATCTCGGCGGTGGCCTCGGCCGCGCCCGTACGCCGGGCGACGTACTGCGCGACCGTCTCGCCCGGCACCCGCTCGTGCTCCTGCGGCAACCAGCCCACGAAGGCGTCCCTCGGCGCGCAGGCGACGCTGCCGGCGAGCGGTGTCGTGGCGCCGGCCAGCAGCCGCAGCAGCGTGGACTTGCCGGCACCGTTGGCGCCGACCACCCCGACCACGTCACCGGGGGCGACGGTCAGGTCGAGTCCCTCGAAGAGCACCCGGTGGCCGTGGCCGCCGGACAGGTCCTTGGCGACGAGGGTGGCGCTCACGGGCCGAGCGTAGGCCATCGCCGTCGAACTACAGATCTGTAGTTCCTCGCGGTCGATTGCACACCGCTGTGGCCCGTGGTGCGATGGGGGCTGGTGTGGTCACTCCAGCCACATCCTTCCCCCTCGTTCGGTGTCTTCCGGGAGTCCTCCATGCGCGCTGCGCCGCTCTGCCTGCGGGCAGTGCTGCTGCCCGCGCTCGCCCTCGCCCTGGTGTCGGTCGGCGCGCCCCCGGCCGTGGCCGCGAAGGACTCCTGGAAGGTGCCCGCGAAGGCGAGCATCACCGTGCGCGGCCACGGCTTCGGGCACGGCCACGGCATGTCGCAGCACGGCGCCGAGGGCGCGGCGCGACGCGGGCTGAGCGCCGCGAAGATCCTGGACTTCTACTACCCGGGCACCACCGCGGGGAAGCGCGGCGGACGGGTCAGCGTGCTGATCTCGGCCGACACCACCGACGACCTCGTGGTCCGCAGCCGCGACGGGCTGCGCGTGCGCGACCTCGGCTCCGGCGCCACCACCCGGCTGCCGACGAAGATCGGCGGCCGCACGCCCGCGCTGTGGCGGGTGCGGCAGAACCACCGCGACCGCACCCGCGTCTCGTGGCGCACCTCCGCCGGCGGCAAGGGCTCCTGGACCAAGTGGCGCGACCTCAAGGGCCACGGCGAGCTCAGCGCCGGCAACGCGCCGGTCACCCTGGTCACCCCCTCCGGCGACCGCGCCTACCGCGGCCGGCTGCGCGCGCTGCCGCCCAGCGCCGGCTCGAAGGCACGCGACACCGTCAACAAGCTGCGCCTCGACGACTACCTGCGCGGCGTCGTGCCGCTCGAGATCCCCGCGTCGTGGAGCCCGGCCGCCGTGCGCGCCCAGGCGGTCGCCGCCCGCAGCTACGCCGTCTTCGAGCGGCGCACCCCGCGCGCGGCGCACTACCAGCTCTGCGACACCTCCTCCTGCCAGGTCTACGGCGGGGTGCGCGCCGAGCAGCCGGGCTCCGACGCCGCCGTGCGCGCCACCGCCAAGCAGGTGCGCCTCGCCGACGGCCAGGCCGCCTTCACCCAGTTCTCCTCCAGCAGCGGCGGCTGGACCGCCGCCGGCTCGCGGTCCTACCTGCGCGCCAAGCCCGACCCGTACGACGACTGGGCCGGCAACCCGCACCACGACTGGTCGGTGACCCTCACCGACGGGCGCCTCGAGAGCGCGTTCCCCGCCGTCGGCGACCTGCGCTCGATCAAGGTCCTCGACCGCGACGGCAACGGCCAGTGGGGCGGGCGGGTGCGCTCGGTGCGCCTGGCCGGCACCCGCGGCACGGTCACGGTGAGCGGTGACGCCCTGCGCTTCGGGCTGGGGCTGAAGTCGCCGTGGGTGACGTTCCGGGTGCGCGCGCGCTGAGCGCGGCCCGCGGCACGACCGACCGCACGAGCAGGCCCACCAGCAGCGCCCAGAAGGCCGCGCCCACGCCCAGCACCGTGACGCCGCTGGCGGCCACCACCAGGCAGGCCACCGCCGCCACCCGCTCGGCCGGGTCGGCCAGGGCGTCGGCCAGCGACACGGCCAGGGTGCCCAGCAGGGCCAGCCCGGCGGCCGCCTGCACCACCCCGTCGGGCGCCGCGGTGACCAGCGCGGTCAGGCCGGCCGCGGCGGCGGCCAGCACCAGGTAGGTCACCGCGGCCCCGGCCGCGCCCCGCCACCGCTGCGACCGGTCGGCGCCGCCCTCGGGCCCGGCCACCATCGCCGCGGTGATCGCGGCGAGGTTGACCGCGTGCCCGCCCAGCGGTGCGGCCAGGGCGGTGCCGAGGCCGGTGACCACCATCGTCTCGCGCCACGGCACGCGGTAGCCGTTGCCGGCCATCACCGCGACGCCCGGCACGTTCTGCGAGGCCATCGTGACCACGTAGAGCGGCAGCGCGATGCCGACCAGCGCGGGCACGCTCCACGTCGGGGTGGTCCAGGCCAGCGCGGGCGTCGCGTCGGCCAGAGCGACCTCGCCCGCGGTCTCGACCAGCACCACGACCAGCGCCACCACCAGCGAGGCCGGCACCGCCCAGCGCGGGAAGAGCCGCTGCCCGACCAGCCAGGCCAGCACCACCGGGCCGACGAGCAGCGGCGCGGCGGCCACGCCCAGCACCGGCTCGAGGCAGATCGGCAGCAGCACCCCGGCCAGCATCGCCCGGGCCAGGCTCGGGGGGATCCGCGCCACCAGGTCGCCCAGGGCCGGCACCAGCCCGGTCAGCGCGATCAGCGCCGCGGTGGCCAGGAACGCCCCCACCGCCGCCGACCAGCCGCCGGCGACGGCGCCGGTCGAGACCAGCAGCGCCGCCCCGGGCGTCGACCAGGCCAGCGAGAGCGGGGTGCGGTGGCGCACCGCCAGCCACGCCATGCCCAGCGCCTGGGCCACGCACAGCGCCAGCAGCCCCGACGCCGCCTGGGCCGGGGTCGCGCCCACCGCGGCCAGGCCGGTCAGCACGACCACGAAGGAGCTGCTGAAGCCGACGACGGCCGCGACCACGCCGGCCACGACGGGGGAGTGGTCTTGGGACATGCCGTGCCTCCCGGGGAGTACCGTTCTGTTTGTGGAACGATCCTACGACGCCGGCGCCTCGGCCGGGGCCCGCATCCGCCTGCTGCGCAGCGAGCGCGGGTTCTCGCTGAGCGCCCTGGCCGCCGCGGCCGGCATCGGCAAGGGCACCCTCTCCGAGCTCGAGGGCGGCCGGCGCAACCCCACGCTCGAGACCCTGTACGCCGTCGCCGGCCCGCTCGGCGTACCCCTCGCGGCCCTGCTCGAGGACCACGACGGCGCCACCGCGGCCGACGAGGCGCTCACCGCCCGCCGGCTGCACGTGGCGACCGAGCACGGCACCACCACCGAGGTCTACCTGGTGCAGGTCGCGCCGGGCCGCACCCGGCGCTCCCCGGCGCACGCGCGCGGCGCCCACGAGCAGCTCGTGGTGCTCACCGGCCACTGTCGCCTCGACGTCGACGGGGCCGTCGTCGAGCTGGGGCCGGGCGAGCACCACGCCTGGGCCGCCGACGTGCCGCACTCCTACGCCGCTGGCCCCGCGGGGTTCAGCGGCGTCGACGTGATCCGCACGCCGGGCTGAGGGCCGGCTGAGGCTCAGGCCAGCACGACCACCAGGTCGCCGCCCTCGACGGCCTGGGTGCCGCCCAGCGCCACCCGCTCGACCGTGCCGGCGACCGGGGCGGTGATCGCGGCCTCCATCTTCATCGCCTCGATCGTGGCCAGCGTCTCGCCGGCGGCCACCTGCTGGCCCTGCTCGACCACCACCGTGACGACCCCCTGGAACGGGGCGGCGACCTGGCCGGGCACGCCCGGGTCAGCCTTCTCGGCGGCCGCGACCTCAGAGGCCACCGAGGTGTCGCGCACGCTCACGGGCCGCATCTGGCCGTTGAGCAGCGCCATCACCGTGCGGTAGCCGCGCTCGTCGGGCTCGCTGATCGACTGCACGCCCAGCAGCAGGGTCTTGCCCTCGTCGAGCTCGACCTCGTGCTCCTCGCCCTGGCGCAGGCCGTAGAGGTAGTCCATGGTCGAGAGCACCGACACGTCGCCGTAGGTCTCGCACGACTCCAGGTAGCTCGTCGTCGGGCCGGGGAAGAGCAGCTCGTTGAGCGCGCGGCGGCGCTGCGCGGAGGAGCCCGCCAGCCGCTCGGCGTCCTCGGGCGAGAGCTCCTCGGCCGGCGGCGTCCACGACCGGCCCTCGAGCGCCCGGGTGCGGAACGGCTCGGGCCAGCCGCCCGGCGGGTCGCCGAGCTCGCCGTTGAGGAAGCCGATGACCGAGTCGGGGATGTCGTAGGAGCCGGGGTCGGCCGCGAACTCCGCGGGGTCGGCGCCCAGGCCGACCAGCGACAGCGCCAGGTCGCCGATCACCTTCGACGACGGGGTCACCTTGGGCACGTTGCCGAGGATGTCGTTGGCGGCGGCGTACATGTCCTCGACCTGCTCGAACTTCTCGCCCAGGCCGAGCGCGATCGCCTGCTGGCGCAGGTTGGAGAGCTGGCCGCCGGGGATCTCGTGGCGGTAGACCCGACCGGTCGGGGCGCTGAGCCCCGACTCGAAGGGCGCGTAGACGCGGCGGGTCGCCTCCCAGTAGGGCTCCAGGGCGTTGACCGCGGCCAGGGACAGGCCGGTGGGGCGCTCGGAGTGGTCGGTGGCCGCGACCAGCGCGGCCAGCGAGGGCTGCGAGGTGGTGCCGGCCATCGACGCGGTGGCCGCGTCGACGGCGTCGACCCCCGCGTCGATCGCGGCGGTCAGGGTGGCCAGCTGGCCACCGGTGGTGTCGTGGGTGTGCAGGTGCACCGGCAGGTCGAAGCGCTCGCGCAGGGCGGTGACCAGGGTGCGCGCCGCCGGGGCCCGCAGCAGCCCGGCCATGTCCTTGATCGCCAGCACGTGCGCTCCGGCGTCGACGATCCGCTCGGCCAGGCGCAGGTAGTAGTCGAGGGTGTAGAGCTGCTCGCCGGGGTCGGAGAGGTCGCCGGTGTAGCACAGCGCCACCTCGGCCACGGCCGTGCCGGTGGCGCGCACCGCGTCGATCGCCGGGCGCATCTGCTCGACGTCGTTGAGGGCGTCGAAGATGCGGAAGACGTCGAGCCCGGTCGTCGCCGCCTCCGCCACGAACGCGTCGGTGACCGACGTGGGGTACGGCGTGTAGCCCACGGTGTTGCGCCCGCGCAGCAGCATCTGCAGGCACACGTTGGGCACCGCCTGGCGCAGCTGGGCCAGGCGCTCCCAGGGGTCCTCGGAGAGGAAGCGCAGCGCGACGTCGTACGTCGCCCCGCCCCAGCACTCCAGCGACCACAGCTCGGGGGTGGTGCGGGCGACGTGGGGCGCCACGGTGAGCAGGTCGCGGGTGCGCACCCGGGTGGCCAGCAGCGACTGGTGGGCGTCGCGGAAGGTGGTGTCGGTGACGGCCACCTCGCGCTGCTCGCGCAGCGCCCGCGCGAAGCCCTCGGGGCCCAGGCGCAGCAGCGCCTGGCGGCTGCCGTCGGGCGCCGGCACCGCGAGGTCGGTCGGCGGCAGCTTGACGGCCGGGTCGAGGCTGACCGGGGCCGGGCCGTGCGGCTGGTTGACGGTCACCTCGGCGAGGTAGGTCAGCAGCTTGGTGCCGCGGTCGCCCGAGCCGCGCGCCGAGAGCAGCTCGGGGTGGGTCTCGATGAAGGAGGTGGTGACCCGTCCGGCCGCGAAGTCGGGGTCGTCGAGCACGGCCTGCAGGAAGGGGATGTTGGTGGCCACGCCGCGGATGCGGAACTCGGCCACGGCCCGCCGCGCCTTCTCGACGGCCTTGTCGAAGGTCCGGCCCCGGCAGGTGAGCTTGGCCAGCATCGAGTCGAAGTGCGCCGAGACCTCGGCGCCGGTGTAGACGGTGCCGCCGTCGAGACGCACCCCGCCGCCGCCGGGGGAGCGGTAGGTGGTGATCTGGCCGGTGTCGGGGCGGAAGCCGTTGGAGGGGTCCTCGGTGGTGATCCGGCACTGCAGGGCGGCGCCGCGCAGCACCAGCGTGTCCTGCGAGAGCCCCAGGTCGGCCAGGGTCTCGCCCGAGGCGATGCGCAGCTGGGCCTGCACCAGGTCGACGTCGGTGACCTCCTCGGTGACCGTGTGCTCGACCTGGATGCGCGGGTTCATCTCGATGAAGCAATAGTTCCCGTCGGGGTCGAGGAGGAACTCCACGGTGCCGGCGTTGCGGTAGCCGATCTCGCGGGCGAAGCGCACGGCGTCGGCGCACATCCGCTCGCGCAGCTCGGGGTCGAGGTTGGGCGCCGGGGCGATCTCGATGACCTTCTGGTGGCGCCGCTGCACCGAGCAGTCGCGCTCGAAGAGGTGCACCACGTCGCCGGCGCCGTCGGCCAGCACCTGCACCTCGATGTGGCGGGGCTCGACCACGGCCTGCTCGATGAAGACGGTCGGGTCGCCGAAGGCGGCCTCGCCCTCGCGCATGCAGGTCTCGACCGCCTCGCGCAGCTTGTCGGGGTCGTCGACGCGGCGCATGCCGCGCCCGCCACCACCGGCCACGGCCTTGACGAAGAGCGGGTAGGGCAGCTCCTCGGCGGCGGCCACCAGGGAGTCGACGTCGGTGGACGGCTCGACGGAGGCCAGCGTCGGCACGCCGGCGGCCTTGGCCGCGGCGATCGCCCGGGCCTTGTTGCCGGTCAGCTCGAGGACCTCGCTGGTGGGGCCGACGAAGGTGATGCCGGCCGCGGCGCAGGCCTCGGCCAGGCCGGGGTTCTCGGAGAGGAAGCCGTAGCCGGGGTAGACCGCGTCGGCACCCGCTCGCACCGCGACGTCGACGATCGCCTGGGGGTCGAGGTAGGCGCGCACCGGGTGGCCGCGCTCGCCGATCTCGTAGGCCTCGTCGGCCTTGAGCCGGTGCTCGGACCAGCGGTCCTCGTGGGGGAAGACCGCGACGGTGCGCGCCCCGAGCTCGTAGGCGGCGCGGAACGCACGCACCGCGATCTCGCCCCGGTTGGCCACCAGCACCTTGGAGAACATGCCCCGCAACCTATCGAGACCCGGGCCCGGGCGTCGGGGTGTCTCAGGCGCGGAACTCAGCCACGGAACTGGGCCAGCAGGTCGGGCGTGGCCGCAGCGGCGAGCTCGACCGCCACGCCCTCGGGCACGTCGGGCACCACGACCCGCTGCCGTCCACCGGCCGTGGTGGCCACCAGCGTGGTCAGCCCCGCCCGGCGCTGGAACCACGAGTCCTGCAGGTTCCAGCCGATGACGTGCTCGACGCCCAGCACGTCGCGCCGGCAGGTCAGGCTGCCGCTCTGCGCGACCAGGCGACCGCCGAGCAGGGCGTGGCCCAGGGTGCGGGAGCGGTCCAGCGCCAGCAGCGCGCCGGCGACGGGCGCCAGCACCGCCACCCCCAGCAGCCACGCGCCGATCCCGGTCTGCGCGACGACGACCACCGCCGCCACGGTGACGGCCAGCGCGGGCACCAGCGCCCGCACCCAGCGGCGTCGTACGGCGGCGGGGCCGTGGGGCCGCAGCGGCGCGGCGGCCGGGGCGTGGTCGCCCAGCACCTCGCCGGCCACCCCGACGACGACGGCGCGCGGGGCCGGCGGCACCAGCTCCATCTGCGACTGGCCCTCGCCCTGCAGGCCGGTGACGATGCTGGAGAGCCGGGCGGCGCCGGCCAGGCGCAGGTTGACCGGCTGGGCGATGGAGACCCCGGCCAGGCGGGCGTCGTCGACGCTGGTCTCGCGGGTGGTGGTCAGGCCGCGGCGCAGGTGCCAGCTGCCGTGCTCGTGGGTCAGCGTCAGGCCCCAGTTGGCGACCAGGTAGCCGCCGACGGCCAGCACCGAGACCGCGACCGCCAGCGCCAGCAGCGCCGCGACCACCATGGCGACACCGGCCACCGCGAGGTCGCCCGCGTCGAGGGGCAGGGGGAGCTGGGTCAGCGCCGTCAGCAGCGCACCGGCGATCGCCAGCCCGGCGCTCGTCAGGGGTGCGTAGCGGCTCCAGGTCGGGTCGAGGCGCAGCACCGGGCGTGCCGGCGTGGCCTCTGCCTCGAAGCCGGCCTCGGCCGCGGGCCCGGCTGGCTCGTCGGTGGGCGCGGCCGCGCTCTCGCGCAGCAGCTGGGCGCGCAGCTCGCGGGCCGGGCCGGCGCGCAGCCCGTCGAGGTCGAGGTCCTGCTCGCTGGCGCCGGTGCCGATGCGCACGGTGGCCAGGTCGAGGACCCGCTGGATCAACGAGGCCGAGGTGTCGACGGTGCGGACCCGGTCGAGCCGGGCGGCCAGCAGGTGGCGCTGCAGCAGCCCGCGACGCAGCTCGACGCGTCCGTCGTGGATCCGGTACGCGGTCGTCAGGTAGCGCAGCACGCCCAGCGCGACCGGGACCAGCACGCCCAGCAGCTCCCAGCGCAGGCCGAAGCCGCCGCCGGAGGTGGAGCCGAAGACCGCCACGCCGATGAGGACCGGCATGAAGCGCAGCACCTCGCGCACCGGGTGGACCAGCAGCATCCGGCGGTCCAGGCGCTGCCAGTCCGCGCTCACCGCCGGCCCTCGCTCACGTCGCGTCCCCGGCGACCGCGTCGGCCTTCTCGGTCAGCTCGGCGACCAGCTGCTCGGCGGTGCGCCGGTCGAGGCCCGCCACCGAGAGCGCCCCGGCGGCCGAGGCGGTCGTGACGGTGACGTTGGCCAGCCCGAAGAGCCGTTCCACCGGGCCCTGGTTCCAGTCGACCGTCTGGATCCGCGACATCGGGGCCACCCGGCGCTCGCGCGACCACCAGCCGGTCTGGGTGTAGACGGCCGTCTCGGTGACCTCCCAGCGGTGCACCCGGTAGCGCCACGCGGGCACCACGGCGACGTACGTCGCGTCGAGCAGCACCAGCGGCGTGATCATCCACCAGCGCAGGTCGAAGAGGCCCAGGACCGGACCGAGCACGACGACGAGGGCCACCAGGGCGACGGCCTCGATCGTCGCGGTGGTGACCCACATCGTGCGGGCCCGCGGGTGGAGCCGGTGCAGCGGCGGGCGCAGGCCGGTCGTGGCGATCAGCCCTTCAGCTCGCAGATGACCTCGCCGTTGGTGACGGTCACGCCCACCTCGGCCTTCAGCCCGGTCACCGTGCCCGCCTTGTGCGCCTTGAGGGGCTGCTCCATCTTCATCGCCTCGATGACCACGACGGTCTCGCCCTCGGCGACCTCCTGGCCCTCCTCGACGACGACCTTGACCACGGTGCCCTGCATCGGGCTGGTCACGGCGTCGCCACTGGCGGCCGCACCGGACTTCTTGCCCTTGGCCCGCTTGGGCTTCTTGGCCGCGCCGGCGGACGCACCGCCGCCGAGACCGCCGATGCCCGCGGGCACGACGACCTCGAGGCGCTTGCCGCCGACCTCGACGACCACGGTCTGGCGCTCCTCGGGCTCCTCGGCCTCGGCCGAGTCGCCCGAGTAGGGCTCGATCTGGTTGTCGAACTCGGTCTCGATCCACTGCGTGTAGACGTCGAAGGATCCCTCGCCGCTCGGGTTCGAGGCGCCGACGTACGCCGGGTCGGTGAGCACCGCGCGGTGGAAGGGGATGACGGTCGGCATGCCGTCGACCACGAACTCCTCCAGGGCCCGGCGCGAGCGCTCGATGGCCTGGGTGCGGTCGCGGCCGGTGACGATCAGCTTGGCGATGAGGGAGTCGAAGGATCCCGGGACGGTCTGGCCGTTCTCGTAGCCGCCGTCGACGCGGACGCCGGGGCCCTGCGGCGGGGACCACGCCGACAGGGTGCCGGGCGCGGGCATGAAGTTGCGCCCGCCGTCCTCGGCGTTGATGCGGAACTCGATGGAGTGCCCGCGGATCTCGGGGTCGTCGTAGCCGAGCTCCTCGCCGGCGGCGATGCGGAACATCTCGCGCACCAGGTCGATGCCGGTGACCTCCTCGGAGACGCAGTGCTCGACCTGGAGACGGGTGTTGACCTCGAGGAAGGAGATGGTGCCGTCCTGGGCGACCAGGAACTCGCAGGTGCCGGCGCCGTAGTAGCCGGCCTCGCGCAGGATGCGCTTGGAGGACTCGTAGAGCTCGTCGAGCTGCTCGTCGCTGAGGAACGGCGCGGGGGCCTCCTCGACCAGCTTCTGGTTGCGGCGCTGCAGGGAGCAGTCGCGGGTGGAGACCACCACGACGTTGCCGTGCTGGTCGGCCAGGCACTGGGTCTCGACGTGGCGCGGCTTGTCGAGGAACTTCTCGACCAGGCACTCGCCGCGGCCGAACGCGCTGACCGCCTCGCGGACCGCCGACTCGAAGGCGTCGGGGATCTCCTCGAGGGTGCGGGCCACCTTGAGGCCACGACCGCCACCGCCGAAGACGGCCTTGATGGCCACCGGCAGGCCGGCCTCCTTGGCGAAGGCCACGACCTCGTCGGCGTCGGCGACGGGGTCCTTGGTGCCCGGCGCGAGCGGCGCCTGGGCCTTGTCGGCGATGTGCTTGGCCTTGGCCTTGTCGCCCAGCGCCTCGATGGCCGCGGGGGGCGGGCCGATCCAGGTCAGCCCGGCGTCCATGACGGCCTGGGCGAAGTCGGCGTTCTCGGCCAGGAAGCCGTAGCCGGGGTGCACCGAGTCGGCGCCCGCCTTCTGGGCCACGGCGATGATCTTGGCGATGTCGAGGTAGGAGTCGGCCGGCGTCGCGCCGCCCAGGGAGTGCGCCTCGTCGGCCATCCGCACGAAGATCGCGTCGCGGTCGGGCTCGGCGTACACGGCGACGCTGCCGATGCCGGCGTCCTTGCAGGCCCGGATGACCCGGACCGCGATCTCGCCACGGTTGGCGATGAGGACCTTCTGCAACGGCTTGACTTGCGACACCCTGGCTCCTGACTCACGACGGCACGGTGTCCCGGAGTCTAGGGGTAGCCGGGACCGGCGTGACCGGTGCCTCGCGACGTGGACTCAGCCACAGGGGTGTGATGCGGGGCACCGTGCGGACGATAGTCATGCGGGGTCCGTCCACCCACGAACTCGGAGGCCCCCCGTGCTGGACGTCCTCTCCCGCGAGCGCATCGTCGCCCGCCCCGGCTACTCCCGCTGGCTGATCCCGCCTGCCGCGCTGGCGGTGCACCTGTCCATCGGTCAGGTCTACGCCACCAGCGTCTACAAGAGCGCGCTGGTCCAGCACTTCGACACGACCCTGACCCAGGTCGGCTTCGTGTTCTCGCTGGCGATCGTGATGCTGGGCCTCTCGGCCGCGCTCTTCGGCACCTGGGTCGACCGCAACGGTCCGCGGGCCGCGATGGTCGTCGCCGCGCTCTTCTGGTCCTCGGGCTTCCTGGTGGCCGCGCTGGGCATCAGCGCCGGCCAGCTGTGGCTGGTCTACCTGGGCTACGGCGTGCTCGGCGGCATCGGCCTGGGCATCGGCTACATCTCGCCGGTCTCGACGCTGATCAAGTGGTTCCCCGACCGCCCGGGCCTGGCCACCGGCATGGCGATCATGGGCTTCGGTGGCGGCGCGATGGTGGCGAGCCCGGCGAGCGGGCGGCTGATGGCGCTCTACGACTCCGGCTACGACTCCTCCGACCCGGGCTCGGTGGCCAGCGGCGGCGCCGTCGCCGCGCTGTTCGTGACCCTGGGGCTGGTCTACCTGGCCTTCATGCTGTTCGGTGCCCTGATCGTGCGGGTGCCGGCCGACGACTGGGCGCCCGAGGGCTACGACCCCTCGGAGAAGAAGCAGCAGAAGATGGTCACCGACGCCTCGGTCTCGGCGAACACCGCGATCCGCACCCCGCAGTTCTGGCTGCTGTGGACGGTGCTCTTCTGCAACGTCACCGCCGGCATCGGCATCCTCGAGCAGGCCTCGCCGATGATCCAGGACTTCTTCCGCGAGGGCGGCTCCTCCACGGTGAGCGCCGCTGCGGCCGGCGGCTTCGTGGGGGTGCTCTCGATCTGCAACATGGCCGGGCGCTTCGTGTGGTCCTCGACCTCCGACAAGGTGGGCCGCAAGCCGATCTACATGGTCTACCTCGGGGTCGGCGTGGCCCTCTACCTCGCGCTGGCGCTGGGCGGCTCGGGCTCCATCGTGCTGTTCGTGGCCCTGGCCGGCGTCATCATCAGCTTCTACGGAGGCGGCTTCGCGACGGTCCCGGCCTACCTGCGCGACCTGTTCGGCACCTTCCAGGTCGGCGCCATCCACGGCCGCCTGCTGACCGCCTGGTCGGCGGCGGGCGTGGCGGGCCCGCTGATCATCAACGCCTTCCTCGACGCCCAGGGCGAGCCGGGCAAGCTGGTGTCCGGCGACTACCGCCCGGCGCTGCTGACCATGGTCGGCGTGCTCGTGGTCGGCTTCCTGGCCAACCTGGCGATCCGCCCGGTGGCCGAGAAGTACCACGAGCCCGAGACCCGCACCGACAAGGAGACGAGCGACGCATGAGCGAGCAGAAGCAGGACCACGCCCAGAACCAGGCACAGGGCCACTCCGAGAACCACACCGTGAGCATCGCGGTGTCGTGGGGCCTGGTGGGCATCCCGCTGGCCTACGGCCTGGTGGAGACGCTGCGCCGGGCGGCCAACCTCTTCTCGGGTTAACAATCGTTAACCACGTGGGTAGCATGGCGCTCATGACGAGCACCGGTTTCGAGCTGTCCCGCGAGCACGAGGAGTTCCGCGCCAGCGTGCGCGAGTTCGCCGCCGCCGAGATCGCGCCACACGCCGCGCAGTGGGACCGTGACCACCACTTCCCGGTCGACGTGGTGCGCAAGATGGGCGCGATGGGCCTCTTCGGCCTCACCGCTCCCGAGGAGTTCGGGGGCGCCGGTGAGGACGGCGACTTCACGAGCCTGTGCGTGGCGATCGAGGAGATCGGTCGCGTCGACCAGTCGATGGGCATCACCCTGCAGGCCGGCGTGGGCCTGGGCATCAACCCGCTGCTCACCTACGGCACCGAGGAGCAGAAGAAGCAGTGGCTGCCCGACCTGGTCGCCGGCGAGCGGCTCGCGGGCTTCGGGCTCACCGAGCCCGGGGCCGGCTCCGACGCCGGGGCCACCCGCACCAAGGCGGTGCTCGACGGTGGGGAGTGGGTCCTCGACGGGTCCAAGCAGTTCATCACCAACTCGGGCTCCGAGATCACCTCCCTGGTCACCGTCACCGCCCGCACCGGCACCCGCGAGGACGGGCGGCCCGAGATCTCCACGATCATGGTGCCGGCCGGCACGCCCGGCTTCACAGCCGAGAAGGCCTACGACAAGCTCGGCTGGCACGCCTCCGACACGCATCCGCTCAGCTTCGAGTCCTGCCGGGTGCCGGCCGAGAACCTGCTGGGCCAGCAGGGTCGCGGCTACGCGCAGTTCCTGGCCACGCTCGACGACGGCCGGGTGGCCATCTCGGCGCTCTCGGTGGGCTGCATCCAGGCCTGCCTCGACATGAGCCTGGCCTACGCCGGCGAGCGTCAGACCTTCGGCGGCCCGATCGGGCGCAAGCAGGGCGTGGCCTTCCAGATCGCCGACCTCGAGGTGATGCTGCACGCCAGCCGGATGCTCACCTACCGCGCGGCGGCGCTCAAGGACGCGGGAGCGCCCTACCGGGAGTTCAAGCAGGCCGCCGCGGTCGCCAAGCTCTACTCCACCGAGTCGGCGGTCACCGCCACCCGCATCGCCACCCAGGTCTTCGGCGGGTACGGCTTCATGGAGGAGTACCCGGTGGCCCGCTTCTACCGCGACGCCAAGGTGCTCGAGATCGGGGAGGGCACCTCGGAGGTGCAGCGGATGCTCATCGCACGGGGTCTGGGCCTGCCCGTCGAGTGAGGGGCCGATAGCCTGGGCCGCATGGGTGCCCGCCGACAGCGTCTCATCGGCGAGGCCGGACGCTTCCTGGCCGTCGGCGGCCTGGCCACGATCGTGGCGCTGGTGCTCTTCAACCTGTTGGTGCACGGCTTCAACACCGGCGACCACGCGCTCCTCGACGACCGGCCGATCCTGGCCTACGTGCTGGCCAACACCGTGGGCATGGTGATCAGCTACCGCGGCACCCGGATGTGGGCCTTCCGCGACCGGCCGACGCGGCACGCCGACGGCGGCCGCTCGGCGTTCGTGGCCATCAACGTCGCGACCATGACCCTCCCCGTGCTCTGCCTCTACGTCAGCCGTGACCTGCTCGGGCTCGACGACCCGATCAGCGACAACATCTCCGCCAACGTGATCGGGCTGGCCCTCGGCGTCGCCGCGCGCTTCTGGCTCTTCCGCAGCCTGGTCTTCCGCCGCCCGATCAACCTCGGCGACATCTACCCGGCCGAGCGGGCCAGGGCGGTCGACCCCGGGGCGCCGGTCAGCCAGGCGCGGGTCCCCAGAGACCCGTCCACGAGTGGCCCAGCTCCGCCACCAGCAGTCGGAGGCGGGGCAGGCTGAGGCCCACCACGTTGTGGTGGTCACCCTCGATCCCGCTCACGAACGCCCCGCCGAGGCCGTCGATGGTGAACGCCCCCGCGACGTGCAGCGGCTCGCCGGTGGCGACGTAGGCCTCGATCTCGGCGTCGGAGACGTCGGCGAAGTGCACGGTCGTCGAGACCGTCGCCTCCGCGACCCGGCCGGTGGCGGTGTCGTGCAGGCTGTGGCCGCTGTGCAGCACGCCCGTGCGTCCGCGCATCGCCCGCCAGCGCTCGACCGCCTCCGGGGCGCCGCTGGGCTTGCCCAGCGCCCGGCCGTCGAGCTCGAGGACCGAGTCGCAGCCCAGCACCAGGGCCGCGGCCGGCACCTCCGGGCGGCCCACCACGGCCGCGGCCTTGAGCCCGGCCAGCGCGCCGGCGACGTCGACCGGGGCGAGGTCGCCGACCTGCGACTCGTCGACGCCCGAGACGACGACCACCGGCTCCACGCCGGCGCTGCGCAGGGTGGCCAGGCGGGCTGGAGAGGCGGAGCCGAGGACGAGCACGGGGGCGGGGCGGGGGGTGGGCGCGGTCACGGTGCGCCACCCTACGGCGCGGGTCCGCGAGGGTGCCTTGGCACACTGGCACCGTGCGCGCGCCCCGTCCCCTGCTGCTGGTCGTCGCCCTGGTCGCGGTCGTGGCGGCCGCGGCGCTGGTGCTGAGCAGGCTCGGCGGCCCCGGACCGCAGGAGAGCAACCAGCTGGCCGAGCGGGGGCAGTACGTCGACCCCGGGGCCAAGGCGGTCGCGGCCGCGGCCCAGGCGCGCGCCGACGGCGACGTCGCGCGCGCCGAGCTCTTCGAGGAGCTGGCCTCGGTGCCCTCGGGCATCTGGTTGACCCCCGAGCAGCACCCGGTGGGCGTGGTCGGTGACTACGTCACCGCCC
This sequence comes from Nocardioides salarius, assembly GCF_016907435.1. Taxonomy (NCBI): domain Bacteria; kingdom Bacillati; phylum Actinomycetota; class Actinomycetes; order Propionibacteriales; family Nocardioidaceae; genus Nocardioides; species Nocardioides salarius. The sequence continues at coordinate 3,297,904 of NZ_JAFBBZ010000001.1, forward strand.
TGGTGACCGGCGCCGACGAGCTCGACGAGGTCCCGCTCCTGGTCGTCTACGGCGTGCCCGAGCGCGACTGCGCCGGCCTGCTCTCCGCCGGTGGCCTCTCGCCGGAGGACTACCCGACCTGGGTCGGCGAGATCGCCACCGCGCTCGAGCTGGCCCCCGGGCCGGCGGTCGTCGTGCTCGAGCCCGACGCCCTGGCCACCGCCCAGGAGTGCGGACGCCGCGCCGACCGGGTCGAGCAGATCGCGACGGCGGTCGGGCTGCTCGCCCGGTCCGGGGTGACGACGTACGTCGACGCGGGCCACTCCGACTGGGTGGGCGCGCGGTCGATGGCGCGGCTGCTCGAGGAGGTCGGGGTCGAGCGGGTCCGCGGCTTCGCGACGAACGTGTCGAACTTCCAGCGCGACGACGACGAGCGCGCCTACGCCGAGACGCTCGACGAGCTCGTGCCCGGCGAGCAGCACTGGCTGATCGACCGCGGCCGCAACGGCAGCGGGGCCAGCGAGGACTGGTGCAACCCGGCGGGGGCCACGCTCGGGCAGCGTCCCGGCTTCGTCGACGACGGCACCGGCCTCGACGCCTTCGTGTGGGTCAAGCCGCCGGGGGAGTCCGACGGGACCTGCGCCGGCGGACCGCCGGCGGGCGAGTTCTGGCCGGAGGGCGCCTGGCGCCTGGCGGGGGACCCGGGGACCTAGGTGGGCCGCCCCCAGGTGGGACTGGGAGGGACTCCGTGGAGGGTGAGGGGGCCCGTTGTTAGTCTTCGGCCATGACAGCGGACGCGTGGACCGCGGTGATCGTCGAGGACGACCCGGACGTCCGCGACCTCATCGACATCGTGCTCACCCAGTCCGGCTTCCAGACGGTCCTGGCCGAGGACGGACCCTCCGGGGTGGAGGCGGTGCGCCGCCACGATCCGCTCATCACCACCCTCGACGTCAACATGCCGGGGATGGACGGCTTCGCGGTCGCGAAGCGCCTGCGAGAGTTCAGCAACACCTACCTGATCATGATCACGGCGCTGGCCGACGAGATCGACGTGGTGCAGGGCTTCGAGGCCGGCGCCGACGACTACCTGGTCAAGCCGTTCCGGCCCCGCGAGCTGCGGGCGCGCGCCGACTCGATGCTGCGCCGCCCGCGCGAGCGAGTCGAGCAGCCGGTGCCGCCCGCCGCTGCGCCCGAGACCCCGGCGCCGGCGCGCGAGCCGGAGTCGTGGGCCGCCCAGGCGGCCCGTGACCTGCAGGAGCAGTCCCTGCCCCCGCGGCAGGCGACCCCGCCGGCGCCCCGCCACGCGGCGCCGCCGCCCCCGGTCGAGCCCCCTGAGCCCGTCAGCCACCTGCACGCCGTCGCCCAGCCGCACCCGCCGGAGCAGGCCGGTCCGGCAGCCGACGGCTCGTGGGTGCGCTTCAACGGCCTCGCGCTCAACAACGAGACCCGCAGCGTCACCGTGGGCGGGACCGGCGTCGAGCTGACCCGCACCGAGTTCGACCTGCTCGCCTCGCTGCTCAGCACCGGGCGACGGGTGCGCTCCAAGGCCGACCTGGTGCTGACGATGCGCGGGCAGCAGTACGTGACGTCCTACTTCGTCAACGAGGCCGACAAGCGCTCCGTCGAGGTGCACATCGCCAACCTGCGCCGCAAGATCGGTGACGACAGCACCAACCCGCGCTTCGTCGAGACCGTGCGCGGCGTCGGCTACCGGCTGGCCGAGGCGACCTGAGGGTCCCGCGGGACTGGTCGCCAGTGCGAGAGGCGCGGGCTCGGTCCGCGATTCGCTAGGCGATCTGGCTGGTGCTGGCGGGCTCGAAGGTAGTTCCATCCCCACGCGATGAGCACGAACGTGAGCACCGCTACTGGCTGCGCATGCCTGAAATCTGGCACAGATGCCCACCGGCCCAACCGCCATCCGCTCATGCCTCGCACGGGGCGGCTAGCGAGTCATGAGTCCGTCAGGCGCGTTCGATCTTCCGGGACGACCATGACCGGAAGGTCGAGCGCGTCGCTGAGGATCGTCTGGAGGTCGCCCCGGTCCGGCAGCGGCGGCGCCATTCCTACGATCAGACCTGAGCCGTCGCCGCAGCCGTAGCTCGAGGACCAGCGATCGCGATGCCCGTACTCGCGCAGCACACCCTGCAGCTGCCGCTGCGCACGTTGGATGTCCAGCCGCGAGTAGTCGACTGACTCGACGATGACTGTGACTCCGTCGGGCCGTGTTCCGTTGAGCGCGAGCACTTCTTGGGGTGCCGGGGCCTTCCACTGAAGCAGAACAGCGCCTGCGTCCTGCCAGAGGGCGATCCCGGCGGCGCCTGACAGGTCTCGGGTTGCGCTCCGGACGTCGTTGAGCGCTGGCTGAAGCAGCCATTGCAGGACCTGGCGGACCTGTCCGTCGGCGTCGACCCCCGCTGTCGCCGCCGTGGGGTCCCATTCGAAGACGTGGGCCACGCCGACTTCCCGCAGCTCCGCCACCACGGCGGGGTCGGCGTAAGAATCCGGGTCCCCGCTGTCATCTACGACGAGGGCCACCACCCCCAGGGGACTGGGCGCGGCGTGGCGCACCTGCACCGAGCTGAGCGTGGTGAGTCGACGTAGGACCTGCTGTTGAGTCTCGAGGTCGGCGATCGTGGTGGTCTCGGTGAAGACCCGGTTCTCGGTGGGGCACTCGAACAGCTGGTCCTGCGGTGACGGTGCGGCGGTCGCCGGCCGCGGCTGCACCGGACGTGGTGTGGGGCCGGAGCCTGCCAACGACTGGCTCCCCACCGCGATCGCCACCACGAGACCTGCCACGCCGAAGGCGGTGCCGAACGCGCGTCGTCGGCGGGCCCGCCGTACGCGGGCATGGATGGCGCGTGGAGCGTGAACCGTCGGTCGTAGGGACCCCGACATCCGACGCAGGGCGTCGTGCAGGTCGTCCTCCGGTGTCTGGTTCATCAAGTCCCTCCCACTTCCTCGCGCGCTTCGGCGCGTGCTCGCATCCGGGACAGCCCGCGCGAAAGATGACTACGTGCAGTGCCGATGGAGCAACCGAGCTGCTCAGCGAGCCCGTCGTAGTCGAGGTCCTCCAGCACCCGCAGCACCACCGCTGTCCGCTGCTGAGGAGTCAGCGTGTTGAGCGCGTCGATGAGCCACGGGTCGACCGGGTCGACGATCTCCACGGGGGCCTGGCGGTCGGGAACCGCACCAGGCAGCACCTCGCGCCGCGAGCGACGAGCCCTGTCGATGTTGAGCCGCACCAGCGTGGTCCGCGCATAGCCGCCGGGGTTGTCCGACGCCAGTCGCCTCCACCGCACACCGACCCGTGTCAGCGACTCCTGAACCAGATCCCAGGCGTCGTGCGGGTTGCCAGCAAGCGCATGAGCGAGCCCGAGCAACCGGGGCGTCTCCGCCTCCACGAATTCCTCGAAGTCCCTGCTCACGTCAACCTTCCTGCTGCGTCCACAGTCCCGTCCCATAGTCAACGCCGGCGAGACCTACAACGTTGAGATGTTCGGGGATCAGTTGTTGAGGACGGCGGGACTGGCGCTCGCGGGTGGGTTAGGTTCGCTTGCGCAGGGTAAGGGCTTCGCGATGCCGACCCTGGAGGAGAGCCGTGGGACACCCACCACTGTCCAAGCAGATGCGCGCACGCGTCATCGTCGTGATCGTGTGCTCGGCACTGCTGGTGCTGCTCATGCTTCCGCTGGCGGTCTTGTCGATCGCGCGCGGTGACGACCACGCAAGGACCGCCGGGATCATGGCCATCGGTCTCGGGCTCCCTGCCGTGTTCGGCGCCGTGACGTGGTGGGGAGTTCGTCGCTGGCGAGCTGATCCGGACGTGCGTCGCCGTGAGCCGAACCGGGCTGCCTCTCGCCTCCTCCTGCTCGGCAACCTGGGCGTGTTCATCGCAGGCGACCTCGTGCGCAGGCTTGTGGGAGGTCCAAGTTGGCTGGCCTGGCTGGCCGCGGGGCTTGTCTTCCTCGTCGGCGCTCTGGTCGTCTTCTACGCCGCGAAGCGTCAGGACCCGCGTCTGCACCTCTTTCGGAGACCAGACCCACTTCCCGAGGACGGGGACAGTCCCGACGACAAGAGGTCTGCTGCGCCGCAGGAGAGCCCAGGTGCCAGCCCATCGGCCAGGGCGCCGGCGCCGAGCACGAAGTCGCGGCGCACCTGGACTCGGCTCGGGCGCTACGTGTTGGCCGCACCGGTAGTCGCTTTGATGGCTGTCGCGTTGCTGAACGATCCTGGCCGCCTTGGCGAGAGGTCGAGTGCGGCGGACATGCCGGTCGCGGGCTTCGTGGGCATCGCCGGGGTCATGACAGCCCTCTTTGCTGGCATGTGGGCAATGTCGGAGTACAGACACCGCACGATCATCGCCACCATTCAAGTAGCCGTCGTCTGGCTCGGCGGGCTGCTCTTCGTGACTGGCGTTCGTACCGAGACGACACTTCTGGATGTGGCGGAGGACGTGGTTCTGCTCGCCACCACGTTGCTCCAGGTCGTCCCCGTGCGGCGTGAAGGCGAAGCCAGCACCAGCGAGCTGTCTCCGGGCGCGGTGAATCACCCGATCGGTAGCAGGGCGGACGGCACGTCCTGACCACACGACGCGCGCTCAGCTGCCACAGGCAGCGCGACCGAGCTGATGCGGGGCGCGGTGCGTCAGGGGGAACGAGGTGATCTGTTCCCTCTCGGCGATGACGCGCTCCGTGTCCTCCGGGAAGACGAACGGCCGAAGGCGCCGGCGGTCTGGCGGCCGCCCCAGCGGGCATCGCGTCCACTTCCATGGACGCCGGGCGAGGACCAGGGTCGGCCGGGTCTCGTCGAGACGTAGCCAGCGGAAGGGACGCCTAGTTGGCGTTGACGGGGATCTTGGCCTTCTCGGTCTTCTTCTCGGACTCGAAGATCGCGATCGGCACGGTCTGCTTGACCGTGCGCTGCACGAAGCTGCTGCTGCCCGGCCGCTCCTGGATCGAGACCTTGGCGGTGAAGGTGAGCTCGATGCCGCGGGTGTCGAGCGAGGTGCCCTTGATCTTCTGGTTGCGCAGCTCGAAGGCGCCCTTGGGCGAGGTGATGAGCATGCCGTACTTGGTGCTCACGGGCTGCGGGTCGAAGGTGATGGTGCGTGCCGAGGCGTCGAGCTCGTAGGGCCGCTGGGTCTTGCCGCCGTCGCTGGTGATGGTGCGCGAGGTGACCTTGATGCGGTCGAGGTAGACCTTCCGCTTGGTGGCGAACGGGTCGCGCAGCTTCTTGGTGAGGTCGTAGGCCTGGAAGGTGAAGGAGAAGAACTTCGCGCCGCGCGGGTACCACTCGTTGGTGCGCGGCGTCGACTTGGTGGGGTAGAGGGTGTAGACGAAGTCGACACCCTTGACGCCGTCGACGGAGATGTGGCTCTGGAAGGTGCCGTCGCGGGTGAACTGCGAGTCGTAGAGGTCGGCGGTCGCGCTGGCGCTGGGCGTCTCGGCCTCCACCGGCTCGGAGCCGCGGTCGAGCAGCGAGCACGAGCTCAGCCCCAGGCTGAGCGCGAGAGCCGCCCCGAGCAGGCCCAGGCGGTGACGGGTCCTGTCGACGTGGTGCCTGCTCATGCCTTGAACCCCCGGTAGCGCCTGCTGGCCTTGATGATCATCCACGCGGTCTGCAGGACGGTGATGATGCCCAGGACGGGCCAGCCGATGGCCAGCACGTCGGACTTCTGGTCGATGTCGAGCGGGCCGTAGACCCAGCCGACGAACAGGCCGACCAGGAGCACCCCCACGACGAGGAAGGGGTAGGTCCAGGCCACGCCCTTGCCGCGCTCGGCCTTGGCCTGGGCCGCCCAGTTGTCGGTCTGCTGCTTGGAGAAGAACTTCAGCCAGGCCCGCACGAAGTGGCCCATCCGGGTCATCATGTAGAGCTCGGCCGGGAAGACCAGCAGCACGAACAGGTAGTCGCGACGGTTGCGGAACTGCATCGAGTGCGCGACCCGGAAGTTCAGCCACACCGCGGCCACCGGCGGGATCAGCCACAGGGGGCTGAACACGAAGGCGTCGAGCTGCAACGACCACATCAGCAGCACGATGAACAGGAAACGAGTGGTCATGTTGATGACCATCGACATGTGCTCGAACCAGCGCAGCCGCAGGTTGGGGTGGAAGGGCTGGCCCTTCGTGTCGCCGCGCTGGCCGGGCCACATCAGGTCGATGGCGCCGAAGTTCCACTTCACCTGCTGGGCGTCGAGCGAGCGCAGGGTGGTCATCCCGCCGACGTGGGCGCGAGCGCGCGCCGAGATCTTGGTCAGGTAGCCGGCGGACTTGATCTGCAGCGAGAGCAGCGAGTCCTCCACCTCGGAGTCGCTGACCCACGGCGTGCGCTGGTGGCTGTCGCGCATCACGTCGCGCAGCGCCTGGGTGGAGAAGATGGAGAACTGCCCGCCCAGCACCGCCATGTTGCGACCCTTGAGCAGGTTCTGCATGTTGAAGGCCGAGAACTGCGCGCGCTGGCCGGCGATGAGGAACTTCGACATCACGCCCTCGAGGGCGGAGTCGTCGATGGAGTAGATGGCCGAGATGCCGCCGATGCGGTCGTCGCTGGAGATCTCGTCGACCAGGTGCTGGATGGCGTCGGGCTCGGGCGTGGTGTCACCGTCGACGCCCAGCAGGTAGTCCATGTGCTCGACGAGCGAGTAGCCGTAGTTGAGGGCGCCGACCTTCTTGTCGGGGTTCTTGCCGATGTCGTGCACGTAGATGACGGTGCTCTGCTCACCGGTGGGCGTCATCCGGGTGTGCGGGCCGGCGTAGTGGCTGGCGATCTCGACCGACTCGTCGCTGGTGTTGTTGACGATCAGGTGCACGACGTCGGGCAGGCGGGTCTGCTGCAGCAGGGAGTCCAGGACGCCCGCGATCGTCTCGGCCTCGTTGTAGGCGGGGATGATGCAGCCCACGGTGGCCTGCACCGTGGGGATGGCGTCGAGGCCGTCGAGGAAGTCCTCGGCGTAGGCCTCCAGCGCAGGATCGGGGCGCTGGACGAAGCCGCTGGGGGCGCTGAGGTCGTTCGCGAGCCGCTGGTCGGCTCGGAGGTCGTCGCTCATCTGCTCATCTTCCGTCGTCCGTGGCCCTGGCTGGGCCGGCGTCGTGGCTTGAAGTCTCGCGTGCCGACCTCAAGGCATCCCCGGGTTTGACGAAAGATTGGCTTGTCAGTTCCTCAAGGCAGCGCGCTGGCGCGCCAGGCGCCCGGGCCGTGCGACAGCGGGCGGCGTACGCCGCGCGCCGGCGACGACCACTCGGGCCGGCGCGGGCGCGGCGCCGCGTCGCCCCCGCCCATCGCGGAGAGGACGGCGACCACGGCCGCCACCTCCTCCGGCGTAGCGGAGGCGTCGAGGATGCGCAGCGCCGGACGGGCCGGCTGCTCGTCGGGGGTCGGGGCGGCCATCAGAGCGGGATGTTCCCGTGCTTCTTCGGCGGCAGGCTGGCGCGCTTGGAGCGCAGCAGCCGCAGCGCGCGGACCACCTCGGTGCGGGTCTCGTGGGGCTGGATGACCGCGTCGATGTAGCCCCGCTCGGCCGCGATGTAGGGGTTGGCCAGGGTGGTCTCGTACTCGTCGATGAGCTCGGCGCGACGCGCCTCGACGTCGCCGCCCTCGGCCTCGACCTGCGCCAGCGTCTTGCGGTGCACGATGTTGGCCGCACCCTGCGCGCCCATCACCGCGATCTGCGCGGTGGGCCAGGCGACGTTGATGTCGGCACCGAGGTGCTTGGAGCCCATCACGTCGTAGGCGCCGCCGTAGGCCTTGCGGGTGATGATGGTGACCAGCGGGACGGTGGCCTCGGAGTAGGCGTAGATGAGCTTCGCGCCGCGCCGGATGATGCCGTTCCACTCCTGGTCGGTGCCGGGCAGGAAGCCGGGCACGTCGACGAAGGTGAGCACCGGGATGTTGAAGGCGTCGCAGAAGCGCACGAAGCGCGCCGCCTTCTCGCTGGCGTCGATGTCGAGCGTGCCGGCGAACTGCATCGGCTGGTTGGCCACCACGCCGACCGGACGGCCCTCGACGCGGCCGTAGCCGATGATGATGTTGGGCGCGAAGAGCTCCTGGACCTCCAGGAACTCGCCGTCGTCGACGACCGAGCCGATCACGTCGTGCATGTCGTAGGGCTGGTTCGCCCCGTCGGGGATGATCGTGTCGAGGGCGCGGTCCTCGTCGCTGATCTCCAGCGCGGCGGGCTCGTCGTAGACGACCGGCTCGTCGAGGTTGTTCTGGGGCAGGTAGGAGAGCAGCGCCTTGACGTACTCGATCGCGTCCTCCTCGTCGGTGCCCATGTAGTGGGCGTTGCCCGACTTGGTGTTGTGCGTGCGCGCACCGCCGAGGTCCTCCATCGAGACGTCCTCGCCGGTGACGGTCTTGATGACGTCGGGACCGGTGATGAACATCGCCGAGGTCTGGTCGACCATGACGGTGAAGTCGGTGACGGCGGGGGAGTAGACGTGCCCGCCGGCGCAGTTGCCCATGATCATCGAGATCTGCGGGATGACCCCGGAGGCGTGCACGTTGCGGCGGAAGATCTCGCCGTAGAGCCCGAGCGAGACGACACCCTCCTGGATGCGCGCGCCGGCACCCTCGTTGATGCCGATGATCGGGCAGCCGGTCCGGATGGCCAGGTCCATCACCTTGGTGATCTTCTCGCCGTAGACCTCGCCGAGCGAGCCGCCGAAGACCGTGAAGTCCTGGCTGAACACGCACACCTGGCGCCCGTCGATGGTGCCGTAGCCGGTCACCACGCCGTCGCCGTAGGGGCGGTTCTTCTCCAGCCCGAACGCCGTGGAGCGGTGCCGCGCCAGCTCGTCGAGCTCGACGAAGCTGCCCTCGTCGAAGAGCATCTCGATGCGCTCGCGGGCCGTCTTGCGTCCCTTGGCGTGCTGCTTCTCGACCGCCTTCGCGGACCCGGCGTGGACAGCCTCGTCCAGCCTCCGGTCCAGGTCGGCGAGCTTGCCCGCCGTGGTGTGCAGGTCGATGTCCTGCGGGACGTCGGTGCCCTCGCCTGGCTGTGCGCTCACGTGTTCCGGCCTCCTGACTGGGCCCGTCCGTCTGGCCCTCGCGTCTGCTCGTGCGTCAATGTAGTGCCCGTGCCCGACACCGCGCCCCGGCGCCCACCCCTCGACGAGCCCCTTGACACCACCCGCCTGCAGGTGCCCGGGCTGAGCGTCGAGGTGGTCGAGGAGTCGCCCTCGACCAACGCGCTGGTCGCCGGGCGCGCCCGTGAGGGGGCGCCCGAGGGCCTGGTCGTCGTCACCGAGCACCAGACCGCCGGTCGCGGACGCCTCGACCGCGCGTGGACCACGCCCGCGCGCTCGGCCCTGACGTTCTCGCTGCTGCTGCGCCCACGGGTGCCCGCCGAGCAGTGGCCGTGGCTGCCGCTGCTCACCGGCCACGCCGTGGCCGGCGCGCTCCGCTCGCACGCCTTCCCCGCCGGGGTCAAGTGGCCCAACGACGTGCTGGTCGACGACCGCAAGGTCGCCGGCATCCTCGTCGAGCGGGTCGAGACGCCCACCGGCCCGGCCGCCGTGCTGGGCATCGGCCTCAACGTGCGGCTGCCCGCCGACCTGCTGCCGGTGCCGACCGCCACCTCGCTGCTGGTCGAGGCCGAGGAGCGGGGCGTCGACCTGCCCGCGCGCGGCCTCCTCCTCGTGACGCTGCTCGAGACCCTGCGCGCCGCCTACGACGACTGGCAGGAGGGCGGTGACGCCGCCGCCGACCGGTTGCGGGCGGCGTACGCCGACGCGTGCGTGACGCTCGGTCGGCAGGTGCGCGTCGAGCTGCCGGGGGCCGACGCGCTGGTGGGCACCGCGGTCGGGGTCGACCGCCACGGCAGGCTGCTCGTCGAGCCCGCGGAGCAGGCCGGCGGGGGCGCCGCGGTGGCCCTCTCGGCCGGCGACGTCGTGCACGTGCGTCCGGCGTGAGCGACGTGCGTCACTCCGGGTGAGAGGATCGGGGTCGTGCCGATCAACCGCAAGCTGCTCAACCCCGGAGAGAGCGTCGTCGTCTCGACCCGCACCCACCCCAAGGCGCTGCTGCTGCCGCTGCTGGTCCTCGTGCTGCTGCTCGCCCTGGGAGCCGTCGTCGAGACCCGCACCTCCGGTGACGGCGGACGCGTCGTGGCGTGGGTCGTGTGGGTCGTCGTCGGGCTGGGCGTCCTGCGCTTCACCGTGTGGCCGTTCCTGGAGTGGTGGACCGGCCACTACACCTTCACCGACCGCCGGCTCATCACGCGCACCGGTGTGCTGACCCGCCGCGGCCACGACATCGGTCTGGGCCGGGTCAGCGACGTGGCCGTCGAGCTGCACCTGACCGACCGGCTGCTGGGCTGCGGCACGCTGGTGATCAGCGACGCGAGCACCCACGGCCAGGTCGTGCTGCCCGACATCCCGCGTGTCGAGGAGGTCCAGCGCCGCCTGCAGGTGCTGCTGCACCACGAGTCCGGTCGGGACGAGCGCGCGTGAGCGACGAGAGCAGGGTCCGGGTCACCCACACCGACCTCGAGAGCGCCATCCTGCGCGAGCGTCCCTCGCTCAGCGGCACCGAGCTCGCGCGCTCCGCCGAGATCAGCACCGAGCAGGCCAAGCGGCTGTGGCGGGCCCTGGGTTTCCCCGAGCACGCGGACGACGTCGTGGCCTACCTGCCCTCCGACGCGCAGGCCATCTCGACCCTGCTGGGGGTGATGGCGGGGGGCGTGCTCGACGACGACCTGGCGGTCAACATGACCCGGGCCCTGGGCCAGACCATGGCCCGCCTCGCCGAGTGGGAGGTCACCGCGCTGGTCCAGCGCGTCGAGCAGCTGCACGAGACCGGGGCTGCGGGTGCCGAGGGTGCCGAGGGCGGGGTGCCCGGATCGAGGGTGGGCTCGGCCCTCCAGCTCGTCGAGGAGCTCAGCGAGCCCTTCGAGGAGCTGCTGATCTACGCCTGGCGCCGCCACCTCGCCGCGGCCGCCGCCCGCATCGAGGCGCTGGCCGCCGACGACGAGGACCTGCACACCGTCGAGCTCACCGTCGGCTTCGCCGACATCGTCGGGTTCACCGCCTTGTCCAACACCCTCACCGAGGAGCGCATCGGCGACCTCGTCGAGCTGTTCGAGATGCGCTGCGCCGACGTCGTGGCCGCCCAGCGCGGCCGGGTCATCAAGAGCATCGGCGACTCCGTGCTCTTCGTGAACGACGACCCCCTGGGCGCCTACGACACCGCCGAGGGGATCATCAACGTGATCGGTCGCGACCCGCGGATGCCCGACGTGCGCGTCGGCCTGGCCAGCGGCTCGGTGGTGCTGCGGCTCGGCGACGTCTTCGGCCCGCCGGTCAACATGGCCGCGCGGCTGACCAACGTCGCGCGACGCAACCGGATCATCACCGACGAGGCGACCTCGCGGCTGCTGCCCGAGGACCAGTTCGAGACCCGCCGGATGGCGGCGCGGCCGGTGCGCGGCTTCGGCATCGTCGAGCCCGTCGCCGTACGCCGGCACTGAGGCCGGCCCGGGCCCCGGGTCTGTTACCGATCTGTGCATCTCGAGGGCTTGTGCGACGCCCCGTGTCCTTTACCTGCCGCGCCGAGCGGGGGTAAAGGTTCGTCGGCGTGGCGATTGTCATGAAAATGCCAGTGACATTTTCTCCCATTTACTACCGACCGGTCTCCGCCCTTCCTAGGATCGGTGCATGATCAATGTCCAGGAGATCAGCCTCGACCCCGACACCCGACGAGCCTGGCGCGCAGGCGACGAGATCGCCCTGTCTCGCAAGGAGTTCGACCTCGTGCACGCCCTCATCGCCCGCGCCGGCGACATCGTGACCCGTGAGGAGCTGATGCGCGACGTGTGGCACACGTCCTTCTGGACGAGCTCGAAGACCATCGACGTGCACCTCGGCTGGGTGCGCCGCAAGCTGGGCGACGACAGCCGCAACCCGCACCTGATCACCACGATCCGCGGCAAGGGCCTGCGCTTCGAGAAGGTCGGCCCCGCCGCCTGAGCCACCCGACCAGGTCCTAGGCTGGCGCCGTGCCCGAGCCAGCCGTGTCCACGCCCGCCACGTCCGCGTCCGCTCCGACCCTGGCCGTCATCGGCGGGGGACAGCTGGCCCGGATGATGGCCCAGCCGGCGATCGCCCTCGGCCTCCCGCTGCGGCTGCTCGCCGAGGCGCCCGGCGTCTCGGCCGCGCAGGTCGTGGTGGACCACCAGATCGGCGACCACCGCGACCTCGAGACGCTGCGACGCGTCACCGAGGGGTGCGCGGTGGTGACCTTCGACCACGAGCACGTGCCCACCGAGCACCTGCACGCCCTCGAGGCCGACGGGATCGCGGTGCGACCCGGGCCCGACGCCCTGGTGCACGCCCAGGACAAGGCGGTGATGCGCGAGCGGCTCACCGCCCTCGGCGTGCCGTGCCCGCGCCACGCGGTGGTCGCCGACGTCGCCGACGTCGAGGCCTTCGGCTTCCCGTGCGTGCTCAAGACCACGCGCGGCGGCTACGACGGCAAGGGCGTGTGGGTCGTGCGCAGCGCCGACGAGTGCGCCGAGCCGCTGCGCACCGCCGCCGAGACCGGCGTCCGCCTGCTCGCCGAGGAGCTCGTCGACTTCCGGCGCGAGCTGTCGGCGCTCGTGGCCCGCTCTCCCAGCGGCCAGGCGGCGGCGTACCCCGTGGTGGCCTCCACCCAGCTCGACGGGATCTGCCACGAGGTGGTGGCGCCCGCCCCCGACCTCGACGAGGACCTCGCGGGGCAGGCGCAGTCGATCGCGCTGCGCGTGGCCGGCGAGCTCGGCGTGACCGGGGTGCTGGCCGTGGAGCTGTTCGAGACCACCGACGGGCGGATCCTGGTCAACGAGCTCGCCATGCGGCCCCACAACACCGGCCACTGGACCCAGGACGGTGCGGTCACCTCGCAGTTCGAGAACCACCTGCGCGCGGTCATGGACCTGCCGCTCGGCTCACCGGCGCCGCGGGCCCGGTGGACGGTGATGGTCAACATCCTCGGCGGCGAGCGCGCCGACGTGGGCCACCTCTACGACGGCTTCCCGCACGCGATGGCCCGCGACCCCCTCCTGCGCGTGCACCTGTACGGCAAGGACCTGCGACCCGGTCGCAAGGTCGGCCACGTCAACGCCTACGGCGACGACCTCGAGGACTGCCTGGAGCGCGCGCGGCACGCCGCCGCGTGGTTCCGCGGCGACCTCGGCGACGAGAGCGAGTGAGATGACCGACTCCCAGACCCCCCGCGTGGGCATCGTGATGGGCTCCGACTCCGACTGGCCCGTGATGCGGGCGGCCGCCGAGGCCCTGGAGGAGTTCGGGGTGCCGCACGAGGCCGACGTCGTCTCCGCGCACCGGATGCCGCAGGAGATGATCGACTACGGCCGCGACGCTGCCGGCCGCGGTCTCTCGGTGATCATCGCCGGAGCCGGGGGAGCCGCCCACCTGCCGGGCATGCTGGCCGCGGTCACCCCGCTGCCGGTGATCGGGGTCCCGGTGCCGCTGGCCTACCTCGACGGCATGGACTCCCTGCTCTCCATCGTCCAGATGCCGGCGGGCGTCCCGGTGGCCACGGTGGCCGTCGGCGGGGCGCGCAACGCGGGCCTGCTGGCCGTGCGGGTGCTGGCCGCCACCGACCCGGCGCTGCAGGAGCGGATGGTCGCCTTCCAGGAGACGCTGCGCGAGGCCGCGCACGCCAAGGGCGAGGTCGTGCGCCGCGAGGCCGGGCGCCGCGCGCCGCGGGTCGGGTTCTGACCGAGGTGGTGCGGCCGGGCCGCCTGGTCGGGATCGACCTGGCGCGCTGCCTGGCCCTGCTGGCCATGATGGCCACCCACCTGCTCGACCAGCGCGACCCCGACGGGTCGCTGAGCGCGTCGGCGTGGCTCTTCTCGGGCCGCGCCTCGGCGCTCTTCGCCCTGCTCGCCGGGGTCAGCCTGGCACTGCTGTCGGGCCGGACCCGGCCGCTGCGCGGTCGGGCGCGGGCCCGCCGCTCGGCCGGGCTGGCGGTGCGCGCCCTCCTGGTGGCGCTGGTGGGCCTGGCCCTGGGCGAGGTCGACTCGGGGATCGCGGTGATCCTGACCCACTACGGCCTGCTCCTGCTGCTGGGCCTGCTCGTGCTGGGCCTGCAGGCGCGCACGCTCGCGGTGCTGGCCGCGGTGTGGGTGGTGCTGGGCCCGGCGGTGGCGCAGGTGCTGCGGCCCGAGCTGGCGCCGCGGGGCTTCGCGAGCCCCTCGTTCGAGCAGCTGGCCGAGCCCGGCCGGCTGCTCTCGGAGCTGCTGTTCACCGGCTACTACCCGATGGCCTCGTGGTTCGCCTACCTGCTGGCAGGGATGGCGCTCGGGCGCCTCGACCTCGCGGCGCTGCGCCGCCGTACGCTCGTGGCGCTGGCAGCGGCCGGGGGCGCGGTGGCCGTCGCGACGACCTGGCTCTCGCACCGCCTGACCGAGCGCGAGGACGTGCTCTCCGCGCTGGTGCCCGGCGTCACCGCGCGCCGGGGGCCCGAGGTCGCCGCGTCGCGGCTGCGCGACCAGGTCGAGGGCGGGCTCTTCGGGCAGACCCCGGTCGAGGGGCCCTGGCAGTGGCTGCTCGTGGTGGCGCCGCACTCGACCACGCCCTTCGACCTGGCCCAGACCATCGGCAGCGCCGTCCTCGTGGTCGCGCTGTGCCTGCTGCTGGTGCGGCTGCTGCCGGGCCCCGCGGTCGACGGCGTGGCGGTGGCGGCGGGGGCGGGCGCGGCCACGCTGAGCCTGTACACCCTGCACGTGCTGATGACCACCGAGGCGGTGTGGCCCTCGGAGTCCTCCGACGGCACCGCCGTGCAGTACGTCGTGGTGCTGGGTCTCGGCGCGCTGCTGGTGGCGACGGGGCGGCGCGGGCCGCTGGAGGCGGTGGTGGCGCGGCTCAGCGCCGGCGCCACTCGATAGCCGGGCAGGTGTCCATGACCATCGGCACCCCGGCCGCCGTGGTGCGCTCGAAGGCGGCCTCGTCGACCACGCCGAGCTGGAACCACACCCCGCGAGCACCGATGCGCACCGCCTCGTCGGCGAACGGCCCGGCGGCCTCGGAGCGGCGGAAGACGTCGACGACGTCGACGGGCACGTCGATGTCGGACAGGGAGGCGAACGCGCGCTCGCCGAGCACCTCCAGGCCGCCCGGCCGGGCGGCCGCGGGGTGCACCGGGACGATCCGCTTGCCGCGCTCCTGCAGCAGCGAGGCGATCGAGTACGCCGTGCGGCTCGGGTCGCCGGACAGGCCCACCACCGCCCAGGTCGAGCACTCCTCGAGCATCATCTCCACCCAGGCGGGGTCCTGCCAGCCGCGACTCATGCACCCGAGCCTAGGTCGCCCCCGACAGCAGGGACGCCCATCCCCAGGGGTGGTGGGTGCCCCCGGCGGGCGGGCTAGGTTCGGGCCCATGGCCAACATCAAGTACACCGTCCCCGGCATGACCGACGCCGACGCGGAGCGCGTCATCACGCTCCTGCAGGACAGGCTGCACGCCGCCAACGACCTGCACCTGACCCTCAAGCACGTGCACTGGAACGTCGTGGGCCCGCACTTCATCGCCGTGCACGAGATGATCGACCCCCAGGTCGAGGCCGTGCGCGGCTTCGCCGACGACCTCGCCGAGCGGATCGCCACCATGGGCGGCTCGCCCAAGGGCACCCCGGGCTCGATCGTCGACAACCGCAGCTGGGAGGAGTACTCCCTGGGCCGCGGCACCACCCAGGAGCACCTCGGCGCGCTCGACCTGGTCTACCAGGGCGTGATCAGCAGCTACCGCTCCGGCATCACCGAGCTCGGCGACCTCGACCCGGTCACCGAGGACATGTTCATCTCGCAGACCGACAAGCTCGAGTTGTTCCACTGGTTCATCCGCGCCCACCTCGAGGACAAGGGCGGCTCCCTGTCCACCGAGGGCGCGTCGTCGGAGAAGGACGCCGCGCAGTCGGCCGGCTGAGCCTCGTCGTCCCGCCGGACGCCCGTGCCCCTCGTGGGTGCGGGCGTCCTGTGCATTTCGCGGTCCTGCTGCGGTGACCTGGGTGGCTCTGCCACGATCGGCGCATGGGCGTGGGCGACTCCCGACGGCGCGTCGAGACGGCGCGTCTGCTGCTGCGGGCGCGGGTGAGCCAGGGCGGGGTCCGCGAGGACTACGAGAACCAGGTCGTGCGCCTCAACCTGCCGGTGGCCCTGGAGATCGCCCGGCGCTACCGGGGCCGGGGGATCGCCGACGACGACCTCGACCAGGTGGCCAGCCTCGGGCTCGTCAAGGCGGTGCGCGGCTTCGACCCCACCCTCGGCGAGGACTTCCTCGGCTTCGCGGTGCCGACGGTCCGCGGTGAGGTGCGCCGCCACTTCCGCGACGCCGGCTGGGCCGTGCGGCCGCCGCGGGCGGTGCAGGAGATGCAGGCCCGGGTCGCCCGCGCCGAGGCGCGGCTGTGCCAGGAGCTCGGCCGTGCTCCCCGGCGCTCGGAGATCGCGGTGGCCCTCGACGTGCCGCTGCAGATGGTCGTCGACTGCCTCAACGCGGCCGGCTGCTTCTCGCCGGTCTCCCTCGACGACGAGGGCGCCGAGCCGGGGCAGCCGTCGGCCACGGCCACGATGGGCGGCCCCGACCCGGCCTTCGCCAGCGCGGAGGCGCGCGTCGCGCTCGCCCCGCTGCTGCGCGACCTCGACGAGCGCGAGCAGACCATGGTCCGGATGCGCTACTTCGAGCACGCCACCCAGAGCGAGATCGGCGCGGCCGTCGGGCTCTCCCAGGAGCAGGTCTCGCGGCTGCTGGGCGCCCTGCTCGAGCGGCTGCGCCGACAGCTCGCCGACGCCGCCGCCTAGTCGGGCCTGGCTGGACCTAGCCGCGGGGGTGGATGCGGGGCAGGGCCGAGGCCTTGCCGCGGAACCGCGGTGCGCGCTTCTCGCGGAAGGCCGCCACGCCCTCCTTGCCGTCGCCCAGCGAGGTCCAGTACATCGCCAGCGAGTCGGAGAGGTGCGCCTCGAGCGGGTGCGCCAGGGCGCTGTTGCGGTAGAGCATCTGCTTGGCCAGGCCCAGCGCCACCGGCGACCGGTCGCGCACGAACGAGCGCGCGAGCTCCTGGGCCGCCGGCACCAGGTCGTCGGGCTCGTGCACCGAGCGCAGGAGACGCCCCTCGAGCGCCTGCTCGGCGGTCAGGACCTCGGCCGAGTAGACCCACTCCAGCGCCTGCTGGATGCCGACGATGCGCGGCAGGAACCAGCTCGACGCGGCCTCGGGCACGATGCCCAGGCGACCGAAGACGAAGCCGATCTTGGCCTTCGTCGAGGCCAGGCGCAGGTCCATCGCCAGCGTCATCGTGGCGCCGATGCCGACCGCGGGGCCGTTGATCGCCGCGATGACCGGCTTGGGCAGCGCGTGCACGGCCAGGGTCACCTTGCCGCCCGTGTCGCGCACGCCGGCGTCGTACGGCGCCTCGTCGTAGGCGGCGCGGAACTCCTCGGGGGTCGGGCGCAGCGACTCGTCGAGACCGAAGACGTTGCCCTCGGCCGAGAGATCCATGCCGGCGCAGAAGGCCCGGCCGGCGCCGGTGACCACGACGGCGCGCACGTCGTCGCTGCGCAGCTCGGTGCGGAAGACCGACTCGAGCTCGCGGGCCATCGTCAGGTCGAAGGCGTTGAGCTGGTCGGGACGGTGCAGGGTCAGGGTGGCGACACCGTCGTCGTCGGTGGTGATGTCGAGCGTGTCGTGGCTGGTCTGGCTCATCCGGTGGTCCCCTTCGGCAGTCCGGACGGCGAGCACAGGCCCTGCCCGATCCGGTCGGTGTCGTCGTCGATGATCGCCTGGAACATCTGCGGCGCGCGCTCGGGGTCCCAGTTGACCTGGAGGTCCTGGATCGGCACCCCGCAGGTCAGGCCCTTCTCGCCGTTGACGCGGGTCATCGCCATCGCCCACATGCCCGCGCGCCAGGGCGCCATGCCCTTGCCGAGCTCGACGGTGTCGGTGGCGGCCATGTTGAGGCGCCAGTAGCGCACGGGGTTGAGCACCGACCAGGGCGAGAGCACCTTGTCGCCGACCGCGGAGACCACCTCGCGCTGGGCCTGGGCGCGCTGCACGTCGCCGAGGGCCGTGTAGGTCTTGCGGGAGCGGGCGTAGCCCAGGGCCGTGACGCCGTCGGCCTCCTGGCAGCCGGCCTTGACGTCGAGGTTGGCCAGCGGGTCCTGCATCGCGTTCTCGGGGCAGATCTCGACGCCGCCCACGGCGTCGACCAGGCCGACGAAGCCCCCGATGCCGATCTCGACGTACTCGTCGACGCGGATGCCGGTGTTCTGCTCGATGGTCTTGACCAGCAGCTTGGGGCCGCCGAAGGCGTAGGCGGCGTTGATCTTGGTGGTGCCGCGGTCGGGCACCTCGACCAGCGAGTCGCGCGGGATCGACATCAGCAGGTTGGGGCCGGCGCCGGTGTGCAGCAGCATGATCGTGTCGGTGCGCTGCCCGGCCGCGTTGCCCGTGCCGAACTCCTTGCGCTGCGCGGGGGTCAGGCCCTCGCGCGAGTCGCTGCCGACCAGCAGGTACGTCGTGCCGGGCTGCTCGTCGGGGCGCTCGCCGCCCGGCGCGAAGGCGACGTCGTCGACGCGGGTCCAGGCGTAGATCGGCACCGCGACGAGGAAGACGATCCAGGCCACCAGCAGCAGCGCGAGGTGGCGCAGCCGCGGGCGGGGGCGCCAGCCGCGCCCGCCGCGGCCGCCGTGCTGGGTCGGCGGTGGGGCCGGGGGCTGGGCCGGTCGCTGGGCCGGTCGTTGGGTGGGCGGCTGGGCCGGTCGCTGGGAGGGGGTCGGGCGCGGTTGCACCGGCATCCGCTGGGTGGCGTCGGGCTCCGGGGGCGATCCCTTGCCGCCGTACAACCAGTCGAAGCGCTCTTCGTCGCCGTCCCCGCTGCCGGGCCGCTGTGCCATGCGCCGGAGGCTACCGTGCCGCCATGACCCCCTCGCGCCCCTCGTCCTTCGCCCGGGTCTCGTTGTCGGTGATGACCTCGAGCAGCCAGGCCAACCTGCTGGGCAACATCCACGGCGGCGAGGTGGTCAAGCTGGCCGACTCGACAGCGGGTGCGGTCGCGCAGCGCCACAGCGGGGGACCGGCCGTGACCGCGGCGCTCGACGAGATGGTCTTCCTGCGCCCGGTGCACGTCGGCGACATCGTGCGCACCCTCGCCCAGGTCAACTGGGCCGGGCGCTCCTCGATGGAGATCGGGGTGCGGGTGGAGACCCAGCCGTGGAACGACCCGTCGGTCGGGTCGCTGCACGTGGCGTCGGCGTACTTCGTCTTCGTCGCCGTCGACGCCGAGGGCCACGCGCGCGAGGTGCCGGGGCTGCTGCCCGAGGACGCCGACGACGAGCGGCGCTGGCGCGAGGCCGAGATCCGGCGCGCGCACCGCCTCGCCCGCAAGAGCGAGATCGAGGAGGGTCGGCGCGGCGCTCCCTCGTGACGGCTGGGACTGGTGATACTGCTGGGACGACAGGTTCCGCCCCAGCAGGAAGGCACTCTCGATGCCACCCGTCTCTTCCCCCCGGGTGCTCGACGGCCAGGAGGCCCCGGCACGCACCAGCGCCGCCGACCGCGCTGCTCGGGTGCGCTTCCGGCGCGCCCTGGCGCTGATGGCGATGACGCTCGTCGCGCCCGGCTCGGCCCAGCTCACCGCCGGCAACCGCCGTGTGGGCCGCCTGGCCCTGCGCGTGTGGCTGGTCGTCGTGGCGACCACCCTGCTCACCGGGCTCGTGGTGCTGCTCGACCCCGAGAAAGCCGTGACGCTCGGCTCGAAGGCCTGGCTGCTGCTCGTGGTGCGCACCGCGCTGCTCGCGGGCGCCGTGGGCTGGGCGGTGCTGTTCATGGACGCCTGGCGGCTGGGCCAGCCGCTGAGCCTGGGCCTGGCGCACCGGCGCGCGGCCGTCGGGGTCAACGGCGTGCTCTCGCTCAGCGTCGCCGGGTCGCTGCTCTTCGGGGCCCACCTGGTGGGCGTGCAGCGCGACCTGATCGTGACGATGTTCGGCTCCAGCGAGGTCGCCGGCTCGGCCGACGGACGCTTCAACGTGCTGCTGATGGGCGGCGACTCCGGGGCCGGGCGCTGGGGGCTGCGCCCCGACTCCCTGACCGTGGCCTCGATCGACGCGACCACGGGTCGCACCGTGCTGGTCTCGCTGCCGCGCAACATGCAGGACTTCCCCTTCGCGGAGGGGTCGGTGATGGCCGAGCAGTTCCCCGACGGCTTCGACGCCGACTACCTCAACGGCGTCAGCACCTGGGCGCAGGACAACGCCGAGCTGTTCGGCGACTCCGAGGAGGACCCGGGCGTGCAGGCGACCGTCTCGGCCGTCGAGGGCATCACCGGCCTCGAGGTCAGCTACTGGGCGATGGTCAACCTGCAGGGCTTCAAGGACCTCGTCGACGCGGTGGGCGGGGTGACCCTCACGGTGCGCCAGCCGATCCCCGTCGGCGGCCTCGGCTCCGACGTCTACGACTACATCGAGCCGGGCACGCGTCAGCTCGACGGGTTCGAGACCCTCTGGTACGCCCGGGCCCGCGAGGGCTCCGACGACTACTCGCGCATGGCGCGGCAGAAGTGCGTGATGAACGCGATGCTGCAGCAGGTCAGCCCGCAGTCGGCGCTGCAGAACTTCGAGAAGATCGCCCAGGCCTCCTCCGAGATGATCTCGACCAACCTGCCGGCCTCCGAGCTCGACCGCTTCATGTCGCTGGCGATGAAGGCCAAGGAGCAGAAGATGTCGAGCCTCTCGCTGGTGCCGCCGATGATCAACACCGCCGACCCCGACATCGACCTGGTCCAGCGCAAGGTCGCCGCGGCCATCGAGAAGGCCGAGGGCAGCGCCGCGCCGAAGACGAAGGCGAAGACGAAGCCGGACTCCACCTCCGCGGTCACCGGTGGTTCCGTCGGGTCGCTCTCCGAGGGGTACGCCGCCAACCAGGCCGGCGACCTGTCCGGCGCCTGCTGAGAGCGGGGTCGGCGGCGCCGCCTAGCCTGGGGGGTGATGTCACCTGATCCCGGCACCGTGCTGGTCGTCGACGGCAACTCGTTGCTGCACCGCGCCTTCCACGCCTCCGCCCGCAGCGGCTTCCGCGACGCCGCCGGGCGCCCCGCGTGGGCGGTGCGCGGGCTGCTCTCGCAGCTGGTCGCGGCCGTCGACCGCGCCATGGCCGACGCCGTGGTGGTCGGCTTCGACGATCCCGGGGCGAGCGTGCGGCGCGAGCGGTGGCCCACCTACAAGGCGCACCGCACCGAGAAGCCCGAGACGCTGGTCGAGCAGCTCGACTCGGTCGTGGGGGTGCTGCGCGAGCTGGGGGCCGCCGTCGTGGTGCCGCCCGGGCTCGAGGCCGACGACGTGCTGGCCAGCGTCGCCGCCCAGGCGCCGACCGCGGGGTGGCGCACCGTGCTGGCCACCTCCGACCGCGACAGCTTCGCGCTCGTCGACGAGCACACGCGGGTGCTGCGCATCCTCAACGGCGGGGTCGACGCCTCGCCGCTGCTCGACCCCGCCCGGCTGTTCCTGGTCACCGGGGTGCGCCCCGAGCAGTACCTCGACCTCGCCGCGCTGCGCGGCGACGCCTCCGACAACCTGCCCGGGGTCGCCGGCTTCGGGGCCAAGACCGCCGCCAAGCTGCTCGCCGCGCTCGGCACCGGCGCCGACGCCCTCGCCGACGCCGCCGCCGGGGGAGAGCGCTGCCGGGCCGCGGTCGGCCCCGCCCGCACCCGCACCCTGGCCACCGACGAGGCCCGCGAGCGGTTCTGGCTCAACCGCGAGGTGATGGCGATGGCGCGCACCGTCGACGTCGGGATCGACCCCGGATCACCCGCCCCCGGCGCCCTGCCCCTCGACGAGGCGGCGGTGCGCTCGGTCTTCGGGCGCCACGACCTCTTCGTCAACGGCGCGGTGCGGGCCCTGACCCTCGCCGAGCCCGTCCCCGGCGCGCCGGAGCGCGAGCACACGGCGTACGC
This sequence comes from Nocardioides salarius, assembly GCF_016907435.1. NCBI lineage: Bacteria > Bacillati > Actinomycetota > Actinomycetes > Propionibacteriales > Nocardioidaceae > Nocardioides > Nocardioides salarius. The sequence goes on from NZ_JAFBBZ010000001.1 coordinate 3,319,826, forward strand.
CGACCCCCGCTGGCGGGCCGCGCCCACACCCCGCCCGCCCCGCCTCCCCGCGCCCCCGCCCCCCACGGCCCCCGTCTTCTCCCAGGACACCCTCTTCTGACGGCCGAGCAGTCAGTTTTGCACCACCGACAGGTCAGTTCTGCACCATCGACCAGTCGCTTTCGCACCCTCGAGACGGTCTCGAAAAAAGTTTCGATCTGCCTGTGGAAAACGGCTTCTGACCTGGTGCTTTGTCGGTGGGTCCTGAGATACTTCACTCATGGCCACCACCGCGACGCACCCCATCGGCGGTGCTGTCGCGCGGGTGCACTCGGCCCTCGATGACGTGGCTGGTACGCCGGTGTGGTCGATGAGCCAGGAGGCCACCGCGCAGACGTTGGTCGAGGTCTCTCGGGCCGAGGCCCGGTTGGTGGAGGTGCGCTCGCAGCTGTTGTCGCACGCCGAGACGGTGGCGGTGGCGGAGACGAATGCGTCGCCGTCGGTGGCGGTGTGGCACTCCAACGCGACCCGGTCGACGAAGCGGGAGTCGTTCCGCCAGGTCCGCCTGGCCGAGGGGTTGGATCGCTACGACCTGGTGCGGGAGGCACTGGGGCGTGGCGATGTCATCGCGGAGCAGGCCTCGGCGATCTGCACAGCGCTCGATGAGCTGCCCGACGACCTGGACGCCGGTGTGTTGGAGCAGGCGACGAAGGCGCTGGTGGCGTTCGCGGAGGTCCACGACGCGAAGGCACTGCGGGTGCTGGGCCGCCGCATCCTCGAGGTCGTGGCACCGGAGGTGGCTGAGGCGTGGGAGGCCGAACAGCTCGACCGCGAGGAGCGCGAGGCCGAGAAGTCGGCGGTGTTCCGGATGCGCGAGGACGGCCACGGCCGGATCAAGGGGTCCTTCACCGTGCCGCTGCTGGCCGGCCAGATGCTGGAGCGGGCCCTGCTCGCCTTCGCCGCCCCCAAGCACCAGATCGCCAACCGCGCCACCGATGAAGGCGAGCACGAAGAGCAGGACGAGGCGCCGGTGCCGGCACGCCGCCCCACCGCGCAGCGGCTCGGTGCCGCGTTCGTCGAGCTCATCGAAAGGCTCAACCCCAAGGAACTACCCAAGGCAGGTGGCGTGAACGCCACCGTCGTGGTGACCATGACCCTCGACTCCCTCAAGGATGGCCTGGCGGCCGCCACCCTCGACACCGGTGACCGGATCAGCGCCGCCACCGCGAGGCGGCTGGCCTGCGAGGCCGGCGTCGTGCCCGTGGTGCTGGGCGGCAAGAGCCAGCCGCTCGACGTGGGCCGCGCGAAGCGGTACTTCACCCCGGCCCAGCGGGTCGCGATGGGTATCCGTGACGGTGGCTGCACCGCGAAGGGCTGTGACGCCCCGCCGGCGATGTGTCACGCCCACCACGACGACCCGTGGTCGTGCCACGGCCACACCGACCTCGACCGCGGACGACTCCTATGCCCCTACCACCACCGCCGCATTCATGACCCGGAGTACGAGAGCGACGTCGGGGCTGACAACCAGGTCACCTTCCACCGACGAACCTAGGAGCACTCCGCTCCTGGCGCCGTTGGTTGAGCAGCGAGGGCCGAAGGCTCGAGCGATGCCGAAACCCGGTGAGCCCATGGCGTACGGCGCGTGGTTGCGGCGGGCGGGCCACTCACTGGGTCTCGGCGTCGCTCGTCGCTGGCGCTCCTCGCTGCTCGACCAACGGCGGCCCGCCGTTGGTTGAGGAGGTTGCGCAGCAACCGTCTCGAAACCCGGTGAGCCCATGGCGTACGGCGAGCGCGGTCCTCACGGGGTCTCGGCGTCGCTCGTCGCTGGCGCTCCTCGCTGCTCGACCAACGGCGGCCCGCCGTTGGTTGAGGAGGTTGCGCAGCAACCATCTCGAAACCCGGTGAGCCCATCGCGTACGGCGAGTGGTTGCGGTGGGCGGGCTACTCACGGGGTCTCGGCGTCGCTCGTCGCTGGCGCTCCTTGCTGCTCGACCAACGGCGTCGTTGGTTGAGGAGGTTGCGCAGCAACCGTCTCGAAACCCGGCGACCCCATGGCGTACGGCGGGTGGTTGCGGTGGGCGGGCCACTCGCGGGGTCTCGGCGTCGCTCGTCGCTGGCGCTCCTCGCTGCTCGACCAACGGGGGACGCTGGCGCTCCTGGCTGCTCGACCCACGGCGGGCTGCCCGTAGGGTGTCGGCCGTGCCCGACCCGAGCCCCGACCCCCGCCGTGTGGTCGCCGTGGTGGTGACGTTCAACCGGCTCGAGCTGCTGCAGCGGCTGGTGGCGCGGTTGCGCGAGGTGGCGGAGGTCGACGAGGTGCTCGTCGTCGACAACGCCTCCTCCGACGGCACCGGATCCTGGCTGGCCGAGGCGGCCGCCGCGCCCGGGACGCCGCTGCGGGCCCGCACCCTCGAGCGCAACGTCGGTGGGGCCGGTGGCTTCCACGACGGGCTGGAGTGGGCCGTCGAGCGCGACGCCGACCTGGTCTGGCTGATGGACGACGACGGGCTGCCCGAGCCGGACTGCCTGGCCGGGCTCCTGGCCGAGGACGGGCTCGACTTCTGGGGGCCCCTGGTCGTCGACGAGGCCGACCCCGGCCGCCTGGTCTTCCCGATCCGGCTGCCCGGCGGGACCCGCGTGGTGCACCGCCTCGCCGACGTCGAGCGGGCCGGGGGAGCGCGCGGGCGCCTCGACGACATCGTCATCCCCTTCAACGGGGTGCTGGTCACCCGCGAGCTGGTCGAGCGCATCGGCCTGCCGCGCTCGGAGTTCTTCATCTGGGGCGACGACCACGAGTACCGGCTGCGCGCCGAGAAGGCGGGTGCGCGCATCGCGACCGTCACCGGCGCCCGCGTGCACCACCCCTCGGTCGGCGAGCTCGGCACCCCGATGATGGGCGGGCGCACCACCTACAACCACAGCCCCAGCGAGCTGAAGGCCTACTGCATGGCCCGCAACAACACCGTCAACCTGCGCGACTACCGCGGCTGGGCGCACGTGGCGATGTTCTGGGCCAAGACCGTGTGGTTCTACCTGCTCACCCGCCGCGACCCCGGCCGCGTCGCGCTCAGCGCCCGCGCCGCCCTGGCCGGGCTGCGCGGCGACTTCACCGGCCACGAGAGGTTCCTGCGATGAGCGAGACCACCGGCGTCGTGGTCGTCACCTACAACCGCGCCGACCTGCTCGAGCGGATGCTCGCCGGCCTGGGTGCCCTCGACCCCGCGCCCGAGCTGGTCGTGGTCGTCGACAACGCCAGCACCGACCACACCCCCGACGTGCTGGCCGCCTGCACGCTGCCGGGCCTGCGGGTGGTCCGCACGCCCGAGAACCTCGGCGGCGCGGGCGGCTTCCACCTCGGCACCCGCACGGCGTACGACGCCGGCGTCGACCGGATCTGGCTGATGGACGACGACGTGCTGCCCGCCCCCGACTGCCTCGGGGTGCTGCTGGCCACCGACGAGGACTGCCTGATGGCGGTGCGCGAGGACTCCCAGGGTCGGCTCTGCGAGAAGGCCGCGACCCGCTTCGACCTGCGCAACCCTCTGGCGATCAAGCCCAAGTCGAGGATGGTCGAGACCGACTGGGGGAGCCGGGACGCGATGCCCGAGCGGGTCGAGCTCGAGAACGTCGCCTTCGAGGGGTTCATGGTGCGCCGCGGCGTGCTGGAGCGCATCGGCCTGCCCGACCCGAGCTACTTCATCTTCTACGACGACGTCGACTTCGCGGTGCGCGCGCGGCGGGCCGGCTACCGCATCTGGGCGCTGCGCGACGCGGTGCTGGTGCGCCAGCTCGACTTCGACCAGCAGCACGACCTGGCCGGGTGGAAGGGGTACTACATGTACCGCAACCTCTTCGCCGTGCACCTGCGCTACGGCGAGAACGCCCTGGTGCGGCTCAAGCCCTGGCTGATCGCCCTGGCGGTCGTGGTGCTGAGCCCGGCGCGCGGGGGGCGGGCGGAGGCCGGCAACGTGATCCGGGCCATGCGCGCAGCGCGTGGGATGCGCCGGCTGCCGCCATCGTCCGTAGACTGACCGACCGTGCCAGCCCCTCACACTGACCCCGCCCAGCAGCCCGACCTCGTGGTCGTGGGCTCCGGCTTCTTCGGACTCACCGTCGCGGAGCGCTGTGCCAGCGAGCTCGGACTCAAGGTCCTCGTGCTCGAACGGCGCGACCACCTCGGTGGCAACGCCTACAGCGAGATCGACCCGGAGACCGGGATCGAGGTGCACAAGTACGGCACGCACCTCTTCCACACCTCCAACAAGCGGGTGTGGGAGTACGTCAACCGGTTCACCGACTTCACCGGCTACCAGCACCGGGTCTTCGCCAAGTACCAGGGACAGGTCTACTCCTTCCCGATGAACCTGGGCCTGATCAACCAGTTCTTCGGCAAGAGCCACACCCCCGACGAGGCGCGGGCGCTGATCGCCGAGCAGGCCAGCGAGATCGCCACCGAGGACGCCACGAACCTCGAGGAGAAGGCGATCAGCCTGATCGGCCGCCCGCTGTACGAGGCGTTCGTCAAGGGCTACACCGCCAAGCAGTGGCAGACCGACCCGACGCAGCTCAGCGCCGACATCATCACCCGGCTGCCGGTGCGCTACACCTTCGACAACCGCTACTTCAACGACACCTACGAGGGCCTGCCGGTCGACGGCTACACCGCGTGGCTGACCCGGATGGCCGAGCACCCCAACATCGAGGTGCGCACCTCCACCGACTTCTTCGACGTCGCCGAGCAGTACAAGGGCAAGGTGCCGATCGTCTACACCGGCCCCGTCGACGAGTACTTCGACAACTCCGAGGGCCGGCTGTCGTGGCGCACCATCGACCTCGAGGCCGAGACCCTCGACGTCGACGACTTCCAGGGCACCGGGGTGGTCAACGCCAACGACCAGGACGTGCCGCACACCCGGGTGCTGGAGTTCAAGCACCTGCACCCCGAGCGCACCTACCTGCCCGGCAAGACGATCGTGGTCCACGAGTACTCGCGCTTCGCCGAGGAGGGTGACGAGCCGTACTACCCGGTCAACACCGCCGAGGACCGCGAGAAGCTGCTGAAGTACCGCGAGCTGGCCAAGGCCGAGCCGATGGTGCTCTTCGGTGGTCGCCTGGGCACCTACAAGTACCTCGACATGCACATGGCCATCGGCTCCGCGCTCTCGATGGTCGACAACAAGCTCGCCCCGCACTTCCGCGACGGTGAGACCCTGACCAGCGGAGGAGTCGACGCATGAGCACCACGACCACCCGGCTGCTGCAGCGCCAGGTGCTGCCCGTCGACCGCGACCTCGACGTGCTGCCGCTCTACGTCGACCCCGAGCCGGCCGTCCTCGACGCCGACAAGTACGAGGTCGGCAGCAACCGCCAGGCCCGCGAGCTCAACGTGGCCACCATGCGCAAGGGCGTCACCACGGGCGCCCAGCTGCACCCCGACCAGATCGTCTCGCGCACCGCGCTGAGCGTCCCCTCGGGCGACCGGCTCTCGTTCGGCACCTACTTCAACGCCTTCCCGGCCAGCTACTGGCGGCGCTGGAGCGTCGTCGAGGAGGTGCAGCTGAGCGTCACCGTCAGCGGCCGCGGCGCGAGCGTGATCGTCTACAAGTCGATGGCGCGCGGCAACAGCCAGCGCGTCGACACCGCCAGCACGGGCAGCGAGAGCGGCGGGACCTTCACCTTCGACCTCAGCCTCAAGCCCTTCGTCGACGGCGGCTGGTACTGGTACGACGTCGTGGCCGGCGACGACGAGGTCGTCGTGGAGTCCGCGGAGTGGACCGCGCAGGTGCCCGAGGACCGGGCCGCGCACGGCACCGTCGACCTGGTCATCACCACGATGAACCGCCCCGACTTCTGCGCCAAGCTGCTGCAGCAGGTCGGTGACGACGAGGCGCTGCGCCCCTACCTCGACTCCGTCATGGTGATGGAGCAGGGCAAGGACAAGGTCGTGGACTCCCCGGAGCTCCCCGCGGCCCGCGAGTCGCTCGGCGACCTGCTGCGCATCATCGAGCAGGGCAACCTCGGCGGCTCGGGCGGCTACGCCCGCGGCCAGCTCGAGTCGGTGCGCAAGGGCACCGCGACGTACGCGATGATGATGGACGACGACGTCGTCTGCGAGCCCGAGGGCATCATCCGCGCGATCACGTTCGGTGACCTGGCCCGGCGCCCCACGATCGTGGGCGGGCACATGTTCAACCTCTACTCCCGCAGCCGCCTGCACAGCTTCGGCGAGATCGTGCAGCCCTGGCGCTTCTGGTGGCAGTCGGCGCCCGGCGTCTTCAGCGACTGGGACTTCGCCTCGCGCAACCTGCGCTCGACCCGGTGGCTGCACCAGCGCATCGACGTCGACTTCAACGGCTGGTTCATGTGCCTGATCCCGCGCCGGGTGCTCGAGGACGTCGGGCTCTCGCTGCCGGTCTTCATCAAGTGGGACGACTCGGAGTTCGGGCTGCGCGCCAAGGCCGCGGGCTACCCGACGGTGACCTTCCCCGGCGCGGCGGTGTGGCACGTGCCGTGGACCGACAAGAACGACGCGCTCGACTGGCAGGCCTACTTCCACGTGCGCAACCGCTTCGTCGCGGCGCTGCTGCACTCGCCGTACCCGCACGGCGGCCGGATGATCCGCGAGAGCCGCAACCACCAGATCGCCCACCTCGTGGCCATGCAGTACTCGACGGTCGAGATCCGCCACCAGGCGCTGCTCGACGTGCTCGAGGGGCCGGGGACCCTGCACCGCGACCTGCCCACGAAGCTCGCCGAGGTCAACGCCACCCGCAAGCAGTTCACCGACGCGCAGCTGCAGGTCGACCCCGACGCCTTCGCGCCCGTACGCCGCAGCAAGCCGCCGCGCAAGGGCCGCGACGACTCGGCGGTGCCGGGCCGCCTGGCCACGCTGGTCAGCGCCGGGCTGCAGCCGATCCGCCAGCTCAAGAAGCCGCGCCCGCTCTCGCGCAGCCACCCCGAGGCCGAGATCCGGGCGATGGACGCCAAGTGGTACCGGCTGGGGCGCTACGACTCCGCGGTCGTCTCGATGAACGACGGCACCTCGGCCGCGCTCTACCGGCGCGACCCCGAGACCTTCCGCGAGATGATGGCCAAGACCGTGCAGATCCACGAGCGCCTCAAGCGCGAGTGGCCGCGCCTGGTCGAGGAGTACCGCGCCGAGCTCGGGCACATCACCTCGCCCGAGGCGTGGGAGGAGACGTTCCGGCCCTGGATGCAGGAACCGGCGGACACGGATGGCTGAGTCGACCCGCCCGCCGGCCGACCACGTCGTCGACGCCCCGCTCACCTCGCCGGCCGCCACGCAGGGGCTGCTCGAGGTCTTCCGGCACCGCTACCTGCTCAAGCTGCTGGTCCGGCGCGAGATCAGCGCCCGCTACTCCGGGTCGTTCCTGGGCCTGATCTGGTCCTACATCAACCCGCTGAGCCAGTTCCTGATCTACGTCTTCATCTTCACCCTGCTGCTGGGCCGCGACCGCACCGAGAACTTCGCGATCCACATCTTCACCGGCCTGATCGTCGTGCACTTCTTCACCGAGACGTTCAACGCCGGCACCCGCTCGATCGTGCGCAACAAGGCACTGATCCGGAAGATGTCCCTGCCCAAGGAGATGTTCCCGGTCGCCTCGATGCTCGTCTCGCTCTACCACGTGGCGCCGCAGCTGGTGATCCTGGTGATCGCGTGCGTGCCCTACGGGTGGACTCCCGACGTGCTCGGCATGCTGGCGCTGCTGCTGGCGCTGGGCATCATCATGCTGCTCGGCACCGCGCTCGCGCTGCTCTTCAGCGTCGCGAACGTCTACTTCCGCGACTTCGCCAGCGCCGTGGGCATCCTGACCAACTTCGTGCGGTTCAGCGTCCCGATGATCTACCCGTTCACGCTGGTCGAGGAGCGCTTCAAGGGCTTCGCGCAGTACTACCTCTACAACCCGCTCGCCGAGGCGGTGCTGCTCGTGCAGCGCGCCTTCTGGGTGGGCACGACCGACGACCCGGCGGCCACGGCCGCCACCGAGCTGCCCGACCACCTGTTCACCCGCGGCCTCGTCATGCTGGCGATCGCGGGCCTGGCGCTCGTCGTCGCCCAGCTGGTCTTCCGGTCGCTGGAGGACAAGATCCCGGAGCGGTTGAATTGAGCTACCCGTCCTCGACGTCCATCGTGGTGGAGAACGCCACGAAGGCCTTCACGCTGCGCTACCACCGCACCTTCAAGGAGGTGACGGTGGCCAAGATGCGCGGCCAGCAGATCAGCGACACCTTCAAGGCGCTCGACGACGTCTCCTTCACCGTCGAGCAGGGCGAGTCGATCGGCCTGATGGGCCTCAACGGCTCCGGCAAGTCCACGCTGCTCAAGCTGGTCAACGGCATCATGAAGCCCGACTCCGGCAAGGTGCTGACCCGTGGCCGGATCGCCGGCCTGATCGCCACCGGGGCGGGCTTCCACCCCCAGCTCACCGGCCGCGAGAACGTCTACCTCAACGCCGCGGTCTTCGGGATGAGCGAGCGCGAGACCAACCGCAAGCTCGACGAGATCATCGAGTTCGCCAGCATCGGCAAGCACCTCGACTCGCCCGTCGGCAACTACTCCTCGGGCATGTACGCCCGGCTCGGCTTCGCGGTGGCCATCAACGTCGACTGCGACATCTTCCTGGCCGACGAGGCGCTGGCGGTGGGGGACAAGCCCTTCAAGCGCAAGTGCCTGGAGAAGATGGAGGAGGTCCGCGACTCAGGGGCCACCGTCTTCTACGTCAGCCACGCCGCCGGCTCGGTGCGCCGCATGTGCGACCGGGTCCTGGTCCTCGAGGACGGCCGGCTCGGCTTCGACGGCGGGGTCGACGAGGGCATCAAGTACGTCAAGTACGACTCCGACGACGAGGACAAGGACGACGACGAGCTCGGCGCCGACATCTGACCCGCAGCACCGCAGACGCCGACCCGGCTCGTGTGAACGAGCCGGGTCGGCGTTCCTGCGTCTCGTTGGTTGAGCAGCGAGGGCCGAAGGCTCGAGCGTCGCCGAGACCGGGTGGGTCCATGGCGTACGGCGAGCACGGTTGCGGTCTGCGAGTCACTCACGGGGTCTCGGCGTCGCTCGTCGCTGACGCTCCTCGCTGCTCGACCAACGGTGTCGTTGGTTGAGGAAGGCGCGCAGCGCCTGTCTCGAAACCGGGTGGGTCCATGGCGTACGGCGAGCACGGTTGCGGTCTGCGAGTCACTCACGGGGTCTCGGCGTCGCTCGTCGCTGGCGCTCCTCCCTGCTCGACCAACGGTGTCGTTGGTTGAGGAAGGCGCGCAGCGCCTGTCTCGAAACCGGGTGGGTCCATGGCGTACGGCGAGCATGGTTGCGGTCTGGGAGTGACTCACGGGGCCTCGGCGTCGCTCGTCGCTGGCGCTCCTCGCTGCTCGACCAACGGTGGCGTCACTCGTCCAGCGGCGCCGCTGGCACCTGCGCACCCTCGAGAACTTGACTTTTCTCGACATCGTCGGCGTGTCGACTGGAAATTACACGATTGTAGTTACTCACGAAACCTTCCGTGGCCCATGTGACTCGTGTGAAAGTTGCGCACCGTGTGAACTTCCCCGCGCACTGTGAAGGACCGTCGTATGCCCCCCAGCAGGTCTCGTTTCGTCAGCGGCTGCCAGCAGCTGCTGGTGCTCGGTGCCGTCGTCGCCGTGCTCGCGCCCGCCGCGAGCGTGATCAACCTCGACGTCGTCCAGCGCCCCGGCAGCAGTGCCGTGCCCGGCTACGACGGCGCGCTCGCGGCGTACGTCCGCTCGGCGCAGCAGACGGCCACCGTGCCGACCGCGCCGGTCGAGGCGGTCGTGGAGGAGCACGCACTGACGGCCCCCTCCGGCGCGGCCCTGGGCCGGGTCCAGGCGCGCACGCTCGGCGGTGAGCGCGCCACGGTGCTGACCAGCAGCCCCGAGGTGGTCAGCGGCTACGGCGCCGTCGGCGTCACCTGGGAGCCCGGCACCGAGCTCGAGGAGGACGACATCGCCTTCGAGGTGCGCACCCGCACCGAGGGTGAGTGGAGCGCGTGGGCCGAGCTCGAGTACCACGACGAGCACGCCCCCGACCCGGGCAGCCCCGAGGCTGCTGACGCGCGGCCGGGCACCGAGCCGATGATGCTGGGCGAGGTCGACGAGGTGCAGGTGCGCAGCACCGAGCGCGCCGGTGCGCTGCCCGCCGACATGCGGATGGCCGTGATCGACCCCGGCACCGCCGAGACCACCGCCGAGGAGCGCGCCGCGCTCGACACCGCCGCCCTGGCCGGGGCGGGCGACGCGGTCTCCGTCAGCGACCTCGAGGTCGACGACAGCGCCGGCACCGACGTGCTCACCCTGCAGTCGTCGCAGGTGACGCCCAAGCCGGTGATCTACTCGCGAGCCCAGTGGGGCGCCGACGAGCGGCTGCGCAGCGGCTCGCCGGGCTACAGCGAGGTGCACGCCGGCTTCGTGCACCACACGGTCAACGCGAACAGCTACACCAAGGACGAGGTCCCGGCGATGCTGCGCAGCATCTACGCGTACCACACGAAGTCCCGGGGCTGGTCCGACGTCGGCTACAACTACCTCGTCGACCGCTTCGGTCGGATCTGGGAGGGCCGCGCCGGCGGCGTCGACCGTCCGGTGGTCGGGGCGCACACCCTGGGCTACAACGAGAACTCGTTCGCGATGTCGGCGATCGGCAACTTCGAGCAGGTGCGGCCCAGCGAGGCCGTGGTGCAGGCCTACGGCGCGCTCTTCGCGTGGAAGCTGTCGCTGCACGGCGTCGACGCCGCCTCGGGCTCCCAGCAGGTCGGCAGCCGCTCCTTCCCGGCCGTCAACGGCCACCGCGACGCCGGCTCGACCGCCTGCCCCGGCGCATTCCTCTACCAGCGCCTGGGTGACATCCGCAGGCTGGCCGACGCCGCCCAGGCCGACTTCGGCGGGCGCCAGCTGCCCGCCGACCTGGTCGACTCCCCGCACCCCGACCTGGTGGCGCGCCGCGCCTCCGACGGTCGCGTCTTCATCATCCCCACCGGTGGGATGAGCCGGGTCCGCAAGCCGGCCACGGTCTCGTCGGGCTGGTCGGGCTACGAGTCGGTGCTGCTCTCCGACGACGTGACCGGCGACAGGCGTCCCGACGCCCTGGGCGTGACGGCCTCGGGTGCGGTCGACGTGCGGCCCGGGCAGGACGGGGGCTTCGGCGAGACCACCCGCACCGCCACCGCCACCGAGGGCCACGACCTGGTCACCGCCGTCGGCGACGTCGACGGCGACGGGCGTCCCGACCTGGTCGGGCGCGACGGCGACACCCTCGAGGTGCTCTCGGGGCGCGGCGACGGGCGCTTCCGCGCCGCCGCGGCCACCACCGGCTGGTCCGGGTACGACGCCCTGGCCGGCAGCGACCTCGACGGCGACGGGTTCGCCGACCTGGTCGCGCGGCGCACGGACGGCGCCATGGTCTGGCACCGCGGCTCGGCCGCGGGCTTCGGTGCCGCGCAGCCCCTGGTCGGCGCCGGGTCCGGCTCCGCGTGGGACGTCGTCAGCGCGCTGGGCGACTGGAACGGGGACGGCCACACCGACCTCTTCGTGCGGCGCGAGCGCGGGCACGGCTACGTGCTGCCCGGTCGCGGCGACGGCAGCGTGGGCCACCCGCTGGGCCCGATCAAGCGGCTCAAGGGCCGCCCGGGCCTGACCGGGGGAGCCGACCTGAGCGGGGACGGGGTCCCCGACCTGGTCTTCCTCAAGGGCGACACCCTGATGAAGATCGTCTCGACCGGCGAGGCCGAGACCCGCGCCCCGGTGGACACCGGCACCCGGATGCGCTCGGCCGACCTGCTGCTCAACGTCGGCGACTGGGACGGCGACGGCCTGGGCGACCTGGTGCTGCGCAAGCGCAAGAACGGTGCGCTCAAGATGCGTCCCGGCGACGGTGCCGGCTCGTTCGGCAAGGCCGTGCTGCTGGGCCGCGGCATGGGCGGCGTCCGCCTGCTCGAGTCGGTCGGCGACGTCACCGGCGACGGCTGGCCCGACCTGATGGGCCAGCCGACCGGCGGCTCGATGATGATCTACCCCGGCCGGGGCGCGGCGCAGCTGGGCCCGGCGTACGTCGCGCACAGCGCGATCAGCGCGACCCGCCAGGTCGGTGTCGGCCTGTGGAACCGCGACGGCGCACCGGACTCCATGTTCCGGCAGGGCGACGCGCTGGTGGCCTACCCCGGCAACGGGCCCGGTGGGCTCACCGACCCCCAGCGCCTCGGCCTCGACCTGCGCGGCTACGACCTGGTGACCGGGATCGGCGACATGACGCTCGCGACCCGCGCCGACCTGGTGGTGCGCGAGAGCGCGACCGGCCACCTCTGGCTCCTCGAGGGCAAGGCGTCGGGCTTCCGGGCGCCGCGCTTCCTCGCCGACGGGGCGGGGGTCTACGACCTGGTGGACTGATCCCTGTCCGTGACGCGCTCGTCGGCCGAGGTCGACTCGAGGCGCGCCGGGTCAGGGTGCGCGACCAGGACCAGCGAGCCGCCGCGTGCGAGCGGCTCGGTGAAGGTGGCGATCTCCGGTGGGGAAGCCGGGTTCGCCGCCGAGAGGAGACGGCCGCCGTCGGTGACGAGAGTCCCGGCGGCGGCCGCGCTCCACAGCTCCGACTGGCTCAGCGCCAGCCCGGGCGCGCGCACGGCGGGGTCGCCGGCCTCCGGGGGGTCGAAGGCGATGAAGGCGTCGGGCTGGCCCCAGATCTCCACGCCGACGTCGTGGACGCCCTCGGGCAGCGCCTCGGCGAAGCGCACCCCCATCGGGAGCAGCGCACAGGCCAGCACCGGCACGTCCCCTGCCCGAGCGGCGTGCTCGGCCACCGACCCGGGACCGCACACCACGGCTTCGGCGGTGCCCGCCTCCTCGGCGCCCACCACCACCAGGCCTGCGCTCCACGCGGCCCCCAGGAACACCGGGCCCAGCCAGTGGGCGGGCAGGTCGAGGCACAGCGCGTCGCCGCGCTCGAGGTCGTGCTCCTCCACGAGCAGCGAGGCCGCCTTGGCCACCCAGTTGGCGTACGTCGTCACGGAGAGCTCGCTGCGCTCGCCCGAGGCGTGGTCGTAGAAGGTCACCAGCGGGCGGCCCGGGTCGCGGGACAGCTCGCGCTGCAGCAGGGCGGGGAGGGTCGTCACGGCCCCGACACTAGGGTGTCGCCCATGACGAGCCTCGCGCCCATCGACTCCTTCTGGGCCGTGGTGCCCGCCGGCGGCGCCGGCACCCGCCTGTGGCCGCTGAGCCGCGCCGGGGCGCCGAAGTTCCTGCACGACCTGCGGGGCAGCGGCCGCACGCTGATCCAGGAGACCCACGACCGGCTGGGGCCGCTCGCCCCGGGCCGGGTGCTGGTGGTGACGGGGGCCGCACACCGCGACGCCGTGGCCGGCCAGCTCGACACGCTGGCGCCCGAGGCTATCCTCGCCGAGCCGTCCGCCCGCGACTCCATGGCCGCGATCGGGCTCGCGGCGGCGCTCATCGAGCGCGCCGACCCCGACGCGGTGATGGGCTCCTTCGCCGCCGACCACGTCATCGCCGACGTCGAGGGCTTCGCCGGCGCGGTGCGCACCTCCGTCGAGGTGGCCCGCGAGGGGTGGCTGGTCACGCTCGGCGTCGAGCCGACGTTCCCCTCCTCGGCCTTCGGCTACATCCGCTCCGGCGAGCCGTTGGCCGAGCACCCCGGCGCCGCCCGGGTCTCGCAGTTCGTCGAGAAGCCGTCGGTGGAGGTCGCCCGGGGCTACCTGGCCGAGGGCGGCTACCGCTGGAACGCCGGCATGTTCGTGGCCCGGCCCACCGTGCTGCTGGACCTGCTGGCCGACACCGACCCGGGCTTCGCCGCCGACCTGCGCGCGCTCGCGGCCGACGGCTCGCGCATGGACGAGATCTGGCCGCGCCTGCCCCGCATCGCCGTCGACCACGCGGTGGCCGAGCCCGCCGCCGCGGCCGGCCGGGTGGCCACGGTGCCGGCCGCCTTCGACTGGGAGGACGTGGGCGACTTCGACTCCTTGGCGGCGCTGCTGGGCGCCGACGGGGTCCCGATGACGGTGCTCGGCGACGCCGACGTGCGCGTCGTCGACGCCTCCGGCCTCGTCGTGGCCGGCGGCCGGACGGTGGCGGTCGTCGGGCTCGACGACGTCGTGGTCGTCGACACCCCCGACGCCCTGCTGGTGACCACGCGCGAGCGCGCCCAGGACGTCAAGGCCGTGGTGGCCGCCCTCAAGGAGTCCGGGCGCGCCGACCTGACCTGAGCCGCTCCGACCCGGTCAGGGCCGGTCAGAGGAAGGCGTTGGGCTCGGGGGAGTCCTGCTGGGGGTACTCGGTCACGAACTCCTCGACCGCCGCGCCGCTGGGCTCGGAGCAGTACTGCCACACCCCGACCTGGTTGGCGGTGTCGGTCTCACCGGCGCCGCCGGCCGACCAGTGGGTCATCGCGACGTGCTGGCCGTCGGGGAAGGCGTCGCCGTCCTCGGAGGTCCAGGGCGCGGCGATGAAGGCGTTGCGGCGGTTGGACTCGTCGGAGAACTTCTCGGCGATGCCGCGCACCTCGCCGAGCGCCTCGTCGTCGTCGGCGATCGTCTCGTCGTACCAGAGCACGGTGTAGCCGTGCTCCTGGTTGTGCACGAGGGCCTCGATCTCGGGACGGTCGTCGGCGGTGTAGAACTCGCGGGCCCCGGAGACGGGCGCGACGCCGGCGATGTTCCAGTGCGGGCCGAACGCCGGCGGCGAGGTGTCGTAGGTGACCTGCTGCTCCTGCGGGACGTGGGTGCCGCTGTCGGCCGCGGGCTCGGTGGTGACCTCGCCGCACACGTCGGCGGGGGCGCCGATCTCGTCGATGGCCAGCGAGCTGTACTGGCTGCTGGCGACCTCGTCGCTGATGATCCCGTAGAGCGGCACCGCGATGATGGCGGCGGCGATGACGCCGCAGACGGCGACGATCGCGTAGCCGCGGCGCTTGTCGGCGCCCTTCTGCTGCTTGCGGATCGCGTCGATCTTGGCCTGGCGGTCGGACTTGGCGGGCTTGGCCACGGTTCGGCTGTCCTCGGTGTCGGGGGCGGTCTCTCGGGTCGTTCCCGGGGGCTGGCGGGGATTCTACGGAGTGCGCGGTCGCAACTCGGCAGCGACGGCGGATCCCGCGTCGTCGGGGGCGTGCGCCGACCACCCGTGCGCGAACGCCAGGGGGGCCAGGAGCGCGGCCAGGCGAGGCCGGTCGGCAGGGGTCAGCCGGACCTCCAGCACGGTGGGGTCGCCCGCGGACGGGGTCGTCGTGGCGGTGCCGCCGCTGACGTGATCGACGGCCGCGACGAGCTCTTCCGGTGGTGCCGGGGCCCCGAAGGGCGCCTGGTCTAGCGCCGCGCCGCGCAGCGCGCGCACGACGGCCTCGCGGGCGCCGTACCCGAAGAGGTCGCCGCCCTCGGGCCGCACCAGCGCGGTGGCGCCGGGGCCGGGGTCGTCGAGGGGGAGCACCAGGTCGGCGCGCCCGCGCAGCACCGCGAACGGCCGGCCGCCGAGCTTGCCCTGGGCCAGCTCCGCGGCGCCCGCGACCTCGTCGGCGACGGCGGGCGCGGTCACCGCCAGCTCGTTGCCGTGGGCGTCGACCCGGCCGGCGAAGCTCTCGGCCACGTCGAGCCCGGCGGCGCCGATCGCGATGTCGGTCTGCCCCTCGCGCCAGGCGCGACCTGCGGTGTCGGTGACGACCACGCCCACCACGTGCCCGCACAGCTCGTGCAGGCGTGCGCGCAGGCGGCGCGCGGAGGCGTCGGGATCGACCGGCAGCAGCACGATCGAGCCCAGCTCGACGTTGGAGGCGTCGATGCCGGCCGCGGCCATGGTCAGCCCGTGGTGGGTGCGCACGATCGTGGTCGGCCCGCGGCGCGCCACCACCCGGGCGGTCTCGTCGGCCAGCGCCCGGGCCCGGTCGCCCCGGCGCACCCGGCCCTCCGACTTGCTCACGACCTTGCTGGTGACCACCACGACGTCGCCGTCGACGAGGTCGTGGCCACCCGTGCCGTGGCCCAGCGCCCCGAGCAGCGCGGCGGCCAGGTCGGTGCCCTCCACGACCTCGGGCACGCCGTCGGGGGCGTGCACCGTCAGGGACGTCATCGGGTCGCGAGGTCGACCGCGGCGGCCACCATGGCCGCGGTGGCGTCGGGCGAGGTCATCATCAGCGGCACGGCGCCCGCGCGCAGGCCGGCCTCCTCGAGGGCCGCGACGTCGCCCGCGTCACCGGTGTCGACCAGCCAGCCGTCGAGCACCCCGCCCTGCGAGCGGGCCCCGTAGTGCAGCCCGACGCCGGCCGCGCTGACCTCGACCCCGATGGCGGTCAGCAGCTGGCGAGCCATGCCGCGCACGTGCTGGCCCCCGACGATCGGGGACAGGCCCACCACCGGCGCACCGGTGGCGACGAGGGCCTCGCGGACCCCGGGCACGCCCAGGATCGTGCCGACGGAGACCACGGGGTTCGACGGCGGCACCAGCACCAGGTCGGCCCCGGTGATCGCCTCGACCACGCCGGGCGCCGGCGTGGCCGCGTCGAGACCCACAACGACGACCGTCTCCGCGGGCACCTCGGCGCGCATCCGGATCCAGTACTCCTGGAAGTGCACGACCCGGGTGCCGCTGGGGGAGTCGGCGTCGGCGACCGCGACGTGGGTCTCGACCCGGTCGTCGGTCATCGGCAGGAGGCGCAGGCGCTCGCCGTGCACCGGCTCGAGCCAGCGCCGGCACAGGGCGGCGGTGACCGCCGAGAGCGGGTAGCCCGCCTCGAGCATCTGGGTGCGCACCAGGTGGGTCGCCACGTCGCGGTCGCCGAGGCCGAACCAGGTCGGCTCGACGCCGTACGCCGCCAGCTCCTCGCGCACGCTCCACGTCTCGTCGCGCCGGCCCCAGCCGCGCTCGGGGTCGATCCCGTCGCCGAGGGTGTACATCACCGTGTCGAGGTCGGGGCAGACCTTGAGCCCGTGCACCCACAGGTCGTCGGCGGTGTTGGTGACGACCGTGACGACCGCGTCGGGGGCCACGCCGGGCAGGGCGCCGGTGTCGATGGCGTGCAGCAGGCCCTGCAGGAAGCGGGCGCCGCCGATGCCCCCGGAGAGGACGGTGAGGGAACGCATGGGGCTACTGTGCCGCAGCGACCGGCGCCGCCGGTCCGCAGACCCCCGGTCGCGGGGTTTGGACCCGGTGGGGTAATACCAGACTTTCGCTTGACTTCCGGTGTACGACAGGCATGTAATTCCCACAGTGTTCTTCGGGATTTCCACTGGGTCGAAAGGGCGTACGCCGTGAGAGAGCTGTTTCTCCTCGAATCGGACGCCACCGAGGCGGGCTGGCAGGATCGCGCCCTGTGCGCACAGACCGACCCCGAGGCGTTCTTCCCTGAAAAGGGTGGTTCCACCAGGGAGGCCAAGAAGGTCTGCCTGACCTGCGAGGTGCGTGACGAGTGCCTCGAGTCCGCGCTGATGAACGACGAGCGCTTCGGCATCTGGGGCGGCCTCTCCGAGCGGGAGCGTCGCAAGCTGAAGAAGCGCGCAGTCTGAGGGTGCTCCGCGCACCCTGGTGAGGGTCAGCCCCGGTCGTCAGCGACCGGGGCCCCTTGCATTTCGGGGCCCGTGCCCGTGGGCACGTACGCTTGCCGATCGTGTCCGGGTCGGGTCGGGGGGCGGTGGCCGCCCTCGTGGTCAGTCACGACGGTGCGCGCTGGCTGCCCGTCGTGATCGATGCGCTGCGCTCGCAGACCCGGGCCCCCGACCGGGTCGTGGCCGTCGACACCGGCAGCCGCGACGACAGCGCCGACCTGCTCGAGGCCGCCTTCGGCCCGGTCGTGCCGGCCCCGGCGAGCACCGGCTACCCCGAGGCGGTGCGCCGCGGCGTGGCCGAGCTCGGGCCCGAGGTCGAGTGGCTCTGGCTGCTGCACGACGACTCCACGCCCGACGCGTCCGCGCTCGAGGCGCTGCTCGCCGCCGCCGACGAGCACCCCGAGGCCGACATCCTGGGGCCCAAGCTGCGCGAGTGGCCCTCGCTGCGTCGCCTCCTCGAGGTCGGGGTGACCATCTCGGGCACCGGGCGCCGCGAGACCGGGCTCGAGCGCGGCGAGTACGACCAGGGCCAGCACGACGAGGTGCGGCGGGTCCTCGCGGTCAACACCGCCGGGATGCTCGTGCGCCGCCAGGTCCTGGAGGACCTGGGCGGCCTCGACGACCACCTGCCCGTCTTCGGCAACGACATCGACCTCGGCTGGCGCGCCGCCGCCGCCGGGCACACCACGCTGGTCGTGCCCCAGGCCGTGGTCTTCCACGCCGAGGCCGCCCACCGGGGTCTGCGCCGCACCGCCCTGACCGGGCGGCACACGCACTTCCAGGAGCGGCGAGCAGCGCTGTTCACGCTGCTGGTCAACGCGCGACCGCGCGCCCTGCCGCTGCAGGTCGTGCGCCTGGTGCTCGGCACGGTGCTGCGGGTGCTGGGCTTCCTGCTCGTCCGCTCGGTCGGGGAGGCCCTCGACGAGCTCGCCGCGCTGCTCTCGCTGGCCGGCTCGGCCGGCGACGTCCGCCGTGCCCGCCGCGAGCGCCGGGGCCGGGCCACCGCGCCGCCGCAGGAGGTGCGGCGGCTGCTGGCCCCGCCCTGGCTGCCCTACCGCCACGGTCTCGACGCGGTCAGCGACCTGGCCTCCGCGCTCACCGACCAGGCGAGCGACGTCGCCGAGCGGCGCCGGGCCGCGGCCGCCGAGCGCGACCCGGCGGCGTACGCCGCCCAGGCCGGCGCGCGCCGGGCGGTCGCCGAGGACGCCGAGGACGAGGACGTCCCCGAGGACACCTCGTTCGTGGCCCGGTTCCTGAGCGACCCGGTGGCGGTGGTGCTCTCCCTGGGCGTGCTGGCCCTCCTGGTGGCCACCCGGGCCGGCTTCGGCCAGGCCGTCGGCGGCGCCCTGGCGCCCGTGCCGGACACCGCCGGGGCGTGGTGGGGGCTGCTGCTGGAGACCTGGCACGCGCTGGGGCAGGGCACCGCCGTGCCGGCCCCGGCCTACCTGCTGCCCCTCGCGCTGCTCGCGACGCTGCTGGGCGGCAGCCCTGCCGCCGCGGTCTCGGCGGTGCTGCTGGCGGCACCCCTGGCCCTGTGGGGCGCCTGGCGCCTGCTGCGGGTGGCCGGCCGGCTAGTCTCCGTGCGGGGCGCCCCGAGGTGGCTGCTGGTCTGGGGCTCGGCGACCTACGCGCTGGTGCCGCTGACCAGCGGTGCGTGGGGCGAGGGACGGCTGGGGCCGGTCGTGAGCGTCGCGCTGCTGCCGTGGGCGGCGCACGCCGCGCTCGGCTTCGCCGACCCGTCGGCCGACCGCCGCTGGCGGGCCGCGTGGCGGCTGGGGCTGCTGCTCGCCCTGCTCACCGCCTTCACGCCCACCGCCTGGCTGGTCGCGGCGCTGCTCACGGGCGTCGTCGTGACGGTGGTGGTCCTCGTGCTCCCCGGCGCCGCGCGCGACCGGTCGACCTGGCTGCCGCCCCTCACCGCCCTCCTGGTGCCGCTCGCGCTGCTCGCTCCGTGGTGGGTGGGCTCGCTGCGCCGCGGCGCCGCCGAGGCGCTGCTGCTCGACCCCGGCCGCCTGCCCGCGGCCGAGCCCAGTGGCCTCCAGCTGCTCGCGGGCCGCCTCACCGACACGGGCGCGCCGTGGTGGCTCGGCCTGGTGCTCGTCGTCCTCGCGCTGCTGGCGCTGGTGCCGCGCCCCACCCGGGCGGCCGTGCTCCTGGTGTGGGTGGTGGCCCTGGTGGCCGTGCTGGTGGCCCTCGCGCTCTCCGTGGTGCGCCTCGAGCTCGTCGTCGGCACCGCCGCGCCGGGCGTGGCCGCGCCGCTCGCGGTGCTGGCCGGGGCCCTGGTGACCGCCGTGGTGCTCGGCGGCGTCGGTGCGCGCGAGACTGCCGCCCGGCCGCTGCTGGTGGGCCTGGGCCTCGTCGCCGCCGTGGTGCCGGCCCTCGGCCTGGCCTGGGCGGTCGTGGCCGACGGCCGGCTCGGCGACGAGCCCGCCTCCGACGTCCCCGCCTACATGGTCCAGCGCTCCGAGCTGGGCCCCGAGCACGGCATCCTGGTGCTGCGCGGCGACGTCGCCGGCGGCCTCGAGCACACCGTGCGCCGTGGCGACGGCACCACGCTCGGCGAGGACGAGGTGCTCGCGCTGAGCGGCGAGGACGCCGACCTCACCGCCACGGTGCGCGAGCTCGTCTCGGCCCCCACCAGCGACACCGTCGCGCGCCTCGGCGACCTCGGCATCGAGCACGTCGTGCTGCCGGCTCCCGCCGACGGCGACGTGGCGGCCGGCCTCGACGCCGCCGGCGGCCTGGTGCAGGCCAGCGCAGCCGACCCCGGCACCCGGGCGTGGCAGGTCGACGAGCCCCTGTCGACGCGGGCGCTCGAGACCGGCACCTCCCCGCTGCACGTCGTGCTGCTCGTGGTGCAGGGCGTCACGCTCGTGGTGGTCCTGGTCCTCTGCGCCCCCACCCGCGAGCGCAGGAGGCGCCGATGAGCCCCGTGACCCCCGGCCGGAGGGCCGGCACCGGCGCCGCACGCCGGCTGGACCGCGTGCTGGTGGCGGCGGTGGTCGTGCCCGCGCTGGCCGTGGGCGGGGCCCTGCTGGCCGACAGCGCGGTCGCGCCGCGCCCGGCCGACCAGCCGCCGCGCGAGGCCGACCTCGACCGGGCCACCCTGGTCTGCCCGACGGCGACCAGCGACGGCCGCGTCGTCGTGGCCAGCGGCACCGGGGCCCGTGGCGAGGTGGGGATCGGCGCCGAGGGCGACGACCTGCGCCTCGACCGGCGTGCCGCCGGGGTCGCGGACACCGACGACGTCGCCGTGGTCACCGGCACCGGCGCGCTGGCCCCCGGGCTGGTGGCGCTGCGCACCGCCGGGCCGGGTCTGCGTGCGGTGGCCTGCCCGGCCACCCGCTCCGACCAGTGGTTCACCGGTGTGGGGGCCGGCGCCGAGCACACCTCGGTCCTCGAGCTGACCAACCCCGACGCCGGGCCGGCGACCGTCGACGTCGAGGTGCACGGCCAGTCCGGGCCCGTGGAGGCCGACGGGCTGCGCGGCGTCGCGGTGCCCGGGCGGGGCACCGTGCGGCTGCGCCTGGGGGCCGAGGTCCCCCAGCGCGAGGAGCTGGCGATCCGGGTGAGCACCGAGCGGGGACGCGTCGCGGCCGTGGTCGTCGACGCGTTCGTGCCCATCGGCCGCGGCGTGCCCACCAAGGAGTACCTGCCCGGCCAGGAGGAGCCCGGGCTGTCCAACGTGCTGCTGGGGCTGCCCGACGGCGGTCCCCAGGACGGTGACGAGCGCTCGGTGGTGCTGGCCAACGGCGGCGACGACGTCGCCCGGGTGCGCCTCGAGGTGATCACCGCCGGCTCCGTCTTCGCGCCGGCCGAGCTCGAGGAGGTCACCGTCGACCCGGGCAGCGTCGAGCGGATCCCCGTCGAGGGCCTGCTGGGCTCCGACGCGGCCGAGGGCGCCCTGGGCCTGCGCGTGGTCAGCAGCCGGCCCGTGACCGCGACCTTCCGTGCCCGCAGCGGCGCCGACCTGCTCCAGTCGGTGCCCGGCGGCCGTGTCGAGGGCACCACTCTGCTGCCGGTGCCCGCCGGGGCCAAGACGCTCCTGCTCGCCGACGCCGACGGCGTCGGGACGGTGCGCGTCGAGGCCCGCGACGCCGACGGCGAGCGGCTGCGGCGGCGCCGCTACGAGCTCGCGCCGGAGGTGGGGCTGTCGGTGCCGCTGCCCGACGGCGCCGCGCTGGTCGAGGTGCGCACCGACGGCCTCGACCTCGTCGGCTCCGTGCTGGTCGAGACCGGGTCCGGCGCGGCGGTGCTGCCGCTGCGACCGCTGGTGCTGACCGACCTGGTGCCCGCCGTGCGGCCCGGCCTGCCCTAGTTGTTCTCCCCACGGAGGTTGGGTACGCGGTCTGCGGGGGTCTTGCCGGCCAGTGAGGTGTGGCCTCGGTGGTGATTGTAGGTGTGGAGGAAGCCGGGGAAGGCTGCGGCGCGTTCTGACTCGGACAGGTAGGGCTGGGCGTAGGCCCATTCTTCGAGCATGGTGCGGTTGAACCGTTCGACTTTGCCGTTGGTCTGTGGCCGGTAGGGGCGGGTCCGCTTGTGGGTGATCGCGGCGTCGGTGAGGGTCGTGGCGAAGACCTGTGAGCGGTAGCAGGATCCGTTGTCGGTCAGCACGCGAGTGATGGTGATGCCGGCTGACTCGAAGTAGGCCTGGGCGCGGTTCCAGAACGCGACAGCGGTCTCCTTCTTCTCATCGCTGAGCAGCTCGCTGTAGGCCAGGCGTGAGTGGTCGTCGACAGCGTTGTGGATGTACCAGTAGCCATGCTTGATCGAGCGGCGGTTCTTCTTGCCCTGTTGGCGGCCGTGGATGCGGTGACCGCCGCCGTCGGGGATCCGGCCGAGCTTCTTGATGTCGACGTGGACCAGGTCGCCGGGGGCGTCGTGCTCGTAGCGGCGCACGACGCGCCGGCTGCCCTGGGGGCCACGCACGCGTACCCCGGTGGCGGGGTCGGTCCAGGCCAGCGGCGGGCAGCCGTAACGGCGCAGGATCTTGTGCGCCGTGGAGGGCTGCAGCCCGAGGCGGTAGGCGATGCGTGCTGGGCCCCATCGCCGTGAGACCCGCAGCCCCAGGACCCGTCGCTCGGTCTTGGTGGGTGTGCGGTGAGGACACGAGCGCGGCCGTGAGGAGCGATCGGCCATGCCTGCTGGCCCGTGCTCACGGTAACGATCGGCCCAGCGCCGCGCGGTGGTGACCGAGACGTTGAACCGCTCAGCAGCGCGTCGCAGCGGCCAGTGTTGGTCGACCACACAGCGCGCGATACGCAGACGACCGGTTTCGGACAGGGGTGACATAGCGTGGGTCACGAAGGCCTCTTGGTGAGTGGTGGTTGCTGTGGTAGCTCCACACCTCACCGGAGGCCTTCACCCATGTCCGGACGCCGCGCCGTTCCTAACCTCCGTGGTCAGTACACCTAGTCCGCGTCGTAGCGGGGGTCGACGTCGGCGGGGTCGCAGCCGAGGAGCTCGGCGACCTGCTCGACGAGCACGGTCAGCAGCAGCGCGTGCAGCTCCGAGCGGGTCTCGCACCGGTGCTCGATCGGGCGGCGGAAGACCACCAGCCGGCTCGGCCGCCCGCCGGCGCCGCGCACCAGCGACGCGAGCGGCACGCTGTCGGGCGTCCAGTCGTCCGGCACCAGCGGCGTGTCCTCGACGGCGAACTCCACGAGCCCGAGCCGGTCGGACCAGCGGTCCTCGAGGTCGGTGACCAGGTCGAGGACCAGGTCGTCGAAGCGCTGGCGGCGGGTGCGGACGGCGACCGTGCCGGGCACCGCGGGCCGCACGCCGGGCCCGCGCGGGCCCCGACCGCGCCGGTCACGGATCCGACGTCGGGGCACGGCGTCGTCGGGCATGCCGCGAGCCTAGTCGGCGCCGGCCCCGGCGCGGGGTAGCGTCTGGGCCGTGAAGCCCGCCCGCCGCTGCTCCCGCACCGCGTGCGGCCGGCCTGCGGTGATGACGCTGACCTACGTCTACGCCGACCAGACCGCCGTGCTCGGTCCGTTGGCCACCTATGCCGAGCCGCACGCCTACGACCTGTGCGAGACCCACAGCGAGCGGCTCTCGGCCCCCCGTGGCTGGGAGGTGCTCCGCCTGGCCCAGCCCGCGCCCCCGGGCCCCAGCAACGACGACCTCCTCGCGCTCGCCGACGCCGTGCGCGAGGCCGGCCGACCGGCCCCCGTGCAGCGGTCCCTGCCCGAGGCGGAGACCGGTCGTGAGACCACGCGTCGGGGCCATCTGCGGGTGCTCAGCTCCGACCACTAGGGTCAGAGCATGGCCGACACCCTGAGTGCCGACAACGTCCACGCGGTCTTCAAGGCCTACGACGTGCGCGGGATCGCCCCCGACCAGATCGACGAGGCGCTCGCCCGCGCCACGGGCCTCGCCTACGTGCAGGTGCTCGGCGTCGACTCGGTCGTGGTCGGCCACGACATGCGTCCCAGCTCGCCCGGGCTGGCCGGCGCCTTCGCCGAGGGCGCCACCGAGGCCGGGGCCGACGTGGTGATGATCGGCCTGGCCTCGACCGACCAGCTCTACTTCGCCTCGGGCTTCCTGGGCCGGGCCGGCGTGATGTTCACCGCCAGCCACAACCCGGCGCAGTACAACGGCATCAAGATGTGCCGGGCGCACGCGGTGCCGGTGGGCGCCGACACCGGTCTCGCCGAGATCCGCGACCGCGTCGTCGCCGGCGTCGTGCCCGACGCGGTGGGCACCGGCTCGATCAGCAGCCACGACGTGCTCGAGGCCTACGCGGCCCACCTGCTGACCCTGGCGCCGGTCTCCGGGCGGCGGCTCAAGGTGGTCGTCGACGCGGGCAACGGGATGGCCGGGCACACCGCGCCGGCCGTCTTCGGGCGCCTGGGCCACGACGTCGTCGAGGTCGTGCCGATGTACTTCGAGCTCGACGGCACCTTCCCGAACCACGACGCCAACCCCATCGACGCCGAGACGCTGGTCGACCTGCAGGCACGCGTCGTGGCGGAGGGCGCCGACGTCGGCCTGGCCTTCGACGGCGACGCCGACCGCTGCTTCCTCGTCGACGAGCGCGGCGTCGCGGTCTCGCCGTCGACGCTGACGGCCCTGATCGCGGCGCGCGAGCTGGCCAAGCACCCCGGGTCGACCGTCATCCACAACCTGATCACCAGCCGGGCCGTGCCGCAGCTGGTCGAGGAGCTGGGCGGACGCCCGGTGCGCACCCGGGTGGGCCACTCCTACATCAAGGCCACGATGGCCGAGACCGACGCGGTCTTCGGCGGGGAGCACTCGGGGCACTTCTACTTCCGCGACTTCTGGCGCGCCGACTCGGGGATGCTCGCGGCGCTGCACGCGCTGGCCGCGCTCGCCGAGACCGACCTCCCGCTCTCGGCGCTGCTGGCGCAGTACGAGCGCTACCCGCTCAGCGGCGAGATCAACTCCACGGTCGCCGACCAGGGCGAGGTGATCGCTGCGGTCGAGGCGGCGTACGCCGGTCGCGAGGGCGTGAGCACCGACCGGCTCGACGGGCTCAGCGTGCTGCACGCAGACTGGGCCTTCAACGTGCGCGGCTCCAACACGGAGCCGCTGCTGCGGCTCAACGCCGAGGGGAAGGACCAGCAGACCATGACGACCGTGCGCGACGAGGTGCTGAGCATGATCAGGGGTGCGCGATGAGCGGCCTGGACCTCGACCCGGCCCTGCTGGAGATCATCGTCTGCCCCGACTGCCACGGTGACCTGGCCGAGGGCCCGGGCGTGGGCGACGGCCCGGAGCTGGTGTGCGGCTCGTGCGGCCTGGCCTACCCCGTGCGCGACCAGATCCCGGTGCTGCTGGTCGACGAGGCCCGCCGCCCGTGACCTGGTTCGACGAGTCCCGCCTCGACGACGAGCAGGCGCTGGAGCGCATCGACGTCCGGCTGCGGACCCTGGCCGAGTCCGGCTCGAGGGTGCGCCGCGAGGCCGGTGACGCCGCCTCGGCGATGGCCGAGGCGGTCACCCGTGCCCAGGACCTGCCCCGGCCGCGGGCGGTGATCGCCGCGGGCCCCGACTCGCGGCTGCTGCGCGCGGTGCTGGAGCCGTGGTGCCCGGTGCCCTTCGTGGCCTGGCCCGGCCACGCGCTGCCCGGCTGGGCGGGCAGCCTCGACCTGGTGGCGGTGCTGGCCCCCGACGGGGGAGACCACGGCACGGCCTCGGCGGTGGCCGAGGCGGTGCGCCGCGGCTGCCAGGTGGTGGTCGCCGGCCCGCCCGGGTCGATGGTCGCCGAGCACGCCGCGGGGCGCTGGAGCGCCATCCTGCCGACCACCACGCGCGACCCGCTGGCCACGGCCGTGGTCATGCTCTCCTACCTCGAGCAGGTGCGGCTGGGCCCCAGCGCCGACCCCGGCACCGTCGCCGACGCGCTCGACCAGGTCGCGCTGGCCTGCGCGCCGCGGCGCGACCTGGCGGTGAACCCGGCCAAGACGCTGGCCATCGGCCTGGCCGACACCAACCCCGTCGTCTGGGGCGGCAGCGTCCTGGCGGCCCGGGCCGCGCGCCGGGTCGCGGAGTCGATCCGCCGCTCGAGCGGGCGCACCGCCATCGCCGGCGAGGTCGACCAGCTGCTGCCGGTCATCGAGGCCTCGCGCCCCCGGGACGTCTTCGACGACCCCTTCGCCGGCGGCGCCGGCGACCTGCGCCCGGTCC
Organism: Nocardioides salarius; assembly: GCF_016907435.1. NCBI lineage: Bacteria > Bacillati > Actinomycetota > Actinomycetes > Propionibacteriales > Nocardioidaceae > Nocardioides > Nocardioides salarius. The sequence goes on from NZ_JAFBBZ010000001.1 coordinate 3,346,035, forward strand.
TGGTGGTCCTCGACGACGGCGTCGACGACCCCCTGGTGCACGAGCAGCGCCAGCAGCTGGAGTCGGCGGCCGCCGAGCGCGGGGTGCGGGTCGAGACGCTGACGTGCGAGGAGGGCGACGAGGTCGCCCGCTACGCCTCGCTGCTGCTCAGCGGCACCTACGCCGCCGAGTACCTGCGGCTCGGGCTGGTCGACGACTGACGTTTGCCCACCCGCCGCCGGCGGGTAGGACTGGGGTCATGGCCTCCCGACGAGACCCGTGGTTCGACAACGCCAAGATGGCCCTCGTGACGTTGGTGGTCCTCGGTCACTCGTGGGTGCTGCTGCCCGACAGCGTGCTGGTCGAGCACCTCTACGACTTCCTCTACGCCTGGCACGTCCCGGCGTTCGTGCTGGTCACCGGCTACCTGTCGCGCTCCTTCTCCTACACCCGTGCGCGCCTGTGGAGCCTGGTGCGCACCGTCGCGGTGCCCTACGTGCTCTTCGAGGCCGGCATCGCCCTGTTCCGCATCCACGTCGGCGGCGAGCAGCTCGAGGACCTGTGGCGCGACCCGCACTGGCCGATGTGGTTCCTCTCGGCGCTGTTCTTCTGGCGGCTGCTCACCCCGGTCCTGCGCGACCTGTGGGGCGGCCTCGCGGTCGCGGTCGGCGTCAGCCTGGTGGCCGGTCTCTACGTCGGGGACACCCTCGACGTGGCCCGCATCCTGGGCCTGCTGCCGTTCTTCGTGATGGGTCTCAAGGCCACCCCCGAGCGGCTCGAGCTGCTGCGCGCCCGTTGGGTGCAGGTGGTCTCGGTGGGCGTGCTGGTCGGCATCTGGTTCCTGACCGCGCGCACCGACCAGTGGGCGGCCACCGAGTGGCTCTACTACCGGGCGCGCTACGACGAGCTCGACGTCAGCGACACCCGCGCGTTCCTGACCCGCACGAGCCTGCTGGTCCTCGGCACGCTGGGGGCGTGGGCCTTCCTGGCCCTGGTGCCGCGGGTCGGTGGCTGGTTCACCCGGATGGGCTCGGCGACGCTCGTGGTCTACCTCTTCCACGGCTTCGCCGTGAAGGGCGCCGGGTACGCCGGGTGGGGCGGCTTCGCCGAGCAGCACCCGGCCCTGGGGCTGGTCGTGACCAGCGTGCTGGCGCTCGGGCTGGCGCTGCTCCTGGCCAGCGCGCCGGTGGCGCGGGTGCTGGGCCACGTGGTCGACCCGTTCGGCTTCGCGGGACGCCGGGTGGGGGAGGCGGTCGAGGTCGCGGTCGCCTCGCAGCGCGTCGACGACCACGCCGAGGAGGTCGCCGTGCTGGTGGCCGCCGAGCAGCGCGCGCCGGCGGCGCGTGGGTAGGCTCCTGGTCGTGCCGACCCACCACGCCCACGCCCGCTGCGGAGACCTGCGATGAGCGGCGGGCTGTTCGCCCTCCTCGACGACGTGGCCGCCCTGGCCCGCCTGGCCGCCGCGTCGGTCGACGACGTGGGTGCGGCCGCCGGCCGGGCCAGCATGAAGGCCGCGGGCGTGGTCGTCGACGACACCGCCGTGACCCCGCAGTACGTCCAGGGCGTCGCCGCCCACCGCGAGCTGCCGATGATCCGCAAGATCGCCGTCGGCTCGCTGCGCAACAAGCTGCTCATCATCCTGCCGGCGGCCCTGCTCCTCTCGCAGTTCCTGCCCTGGCTGCTCACCCCGATCCTGATGCTCGGCGGCGCCTTCCTGTGCTACGAGGGCGCCGAGAAGATCTGGGAGAAGGTGAGCGGGCACCACCCCGAGGAGACGAGTGCGGCCGAGGCCGCCACCGACCCCGTCGAGGCGGAGAAGCGGATGGTCGCCGGCGCGATCCGCACCGACCTGATCCTGTCGGCCGAGATCATGGTGATCAGCCTCAACGAGGTCGCCGACGAGCCGTTCCTCTCCCGCGCGGTCATCCTGGCCGTCGTGGGGGTGGGCATCACCGCCCTGGTCTACGGCGTCGTGGCGGTCATCGTGAAGGTCGACGACGTCGGGCTGGGCCTGACCCAGCGCGCCTCGGCGACCGCGCAGCGCCTGGGCCACGCGATGGTCGCCGCCATGCCCCGGCTGCTGACCGTCATCGGCGTCGTGGGCACCGCCGCGATGCTGTGGGTGGGCGGCCACATCCTCCTCGTCGGGGTCGACGAGCTCGGCTGGCACGCGCTCTACGACGCGGTGCACCACCTCGAGGAGCAGGTCCACGACGCGCTCGGCGCGGTGGGCGCGACGGCCGCCTGGCTGGTCAACACCGCGGCCTCGGCCGCCCTGGGCCTGCTGGTGGGCGCCGTGGTCGTGGCCCTGGCGCACCTGCGCCCGCGTCGGGGCTCCGCCGCGAATTCCTGAAACGTTCGCGGCCCCACCTACGCTGGAGGGGTCCGCGTGGGAGATCCCGACGATGCGCAGATGCGCGACGCAGACCTGCTCCAGACGCTTCGAGGAGACAACAAGATGGACTTCAAGGTCGCCGACCTGTCCCTGGCCGACTACGGCCGCACCGAGATCACCCTGGCCGAGCACGAGATGCCCGGCCTGATGGCGATGCGCGAGCGCTACGGCGCCGACAAGCCGCTCGCGGGTGCCCGGATCGCCGGATCGCTGCACATGACCATCCAGACCGCGGTGCTCATCGAGACCCTCGTGGCGCTGGGCGCCGAGGTCCGCTGGGCCTCGTGCAACATCTTCTCCACCCAGGACCACGCCGCGGCCGCGGTCGTCGTGGGCCCCGAGGGCACGCCCGAGGACCCGCAGGGCGTCCCGGTCTTCGCCTGGAAGGGCGAGAGCCTCGAGGAGTACTGGTGGTGCACCCAGCAGATCCTCGACTGGCCTGCTGACACCTACGCCAACATGATCCTCGACGACGGCGGCGACGCCACGCTGCTGGTCCACCTCGGCACCGAGGCCGAGAAGTCGGGCCAGGCGCCCGACCCGGCCACCGCCAAGAGCCACGAGCAGAAGGTCATCTTCGACGTCCTGCAGGCCTCGCTGGCCGCGACGCCGGAGCGGTTCACCAAGATCGGCAACGAGATCCGCGGCGTCACCGAGGAGACCACCACCGGTGTGCTGCGTCTCTACGACATGATGCGCGAGGGCACGCTGCTCTTCCCGGCCATCAACGTCAACGACTCGGTCACCAAGTCGAAGTTCGACAACAAGTACGGCTGCCGCCACAGCCTCGTCGACGGCATCAACCGTGCCACCGACGTCCTGATCGGCGGCAAGGTCGCCGTCGTGTGCGGCTACGGCGACGTCGGCAAGGGCAGCGCCGACTCGCTGCGCGGCCAGGGCGCCCGCGTCATCGTCACCGAGATCGACCCGATCTGCGCCCTGCAGGCGGCGATGGACGGCTACCAGGTGACCACGCTCGACGACGTCCTCGACGTCGCCGACATCATCATCACCGCGACCGGCAACAAGGACGTCGTCTCGGTCGACCAGATGCGCCGGATGAAGCACAACGCGATCCTCGGCAACATCGGCCACTTCGACAACGAGATCGACATGGCCGGGCTCGAGACCTTCCCGGGCGTGCACCGCAAGACCGTCAAGCCGCAGGTCGACGTGTGGACCTTCCCGGCGGCCGAGGGGCGCGAGGCGTCCTCGATCATCGTGCTGTCCGAGGGGCGCCTGATGAACCTCGGCAACGCGACCGGCCACCCGTCGTTCGTGATGTCGAACTCCTTCACCAACCAGGTGCTTGCCCAGATCGAGATCTTCACCAAGCCCGCGGAGTACCCCGTCGGGGTCTACGTGCTGCCCAAGCACCTCGACGAGGAGGTCGCCCGGCTGCACCTCGGTGCGCTCGGCGTGAAGCTCACCGAGCTGTCCGGCGACCAGGCGGCCTACCTCGGCGTCGACGTGGCCGGGCCCTACAAGTCCGACCAGTACCGCTACTGAGCACGACCACCGACGACGAGTCGTCCCTGGCACCACGACCGGCGTGCGCGCCGGCGTGGTGCCAGGGTGCAGGATGGGGACCATGAGCGAGGCAGCGAGCCGCAACGAGTACGCCACCAAGGGGCGCGTGCTCGTCGTCGACGACGACGCCTCCCTCGCCGAGATGCTCACCATCGTGCTGCGCCAGGAGGGCTTCGACAGCCGGATGGTGACCCGCGGCGACCTGGCTCTCGAGGTCTTCCGCGACTACCGCCCCGACGTGGTGCTGCTCGACCTGATGCTGCCCGGCAAGGACGGCATCGACGTGTGCAAGGAGATCAGGGCCGAGTCCGGTGTGCCGATCGTGATGCTGACGGCCAAGGGCGACACCGTCGACGTGGTGGTGGGCCTGGAGTCGGGCGCCGACGACTACGTCGTCAAGCCGTTCAAGCCCAAGGAGCTGGTGGCGCGCATCCGTGCCCGGGTCCGGCGCAACGACTCCACGTCCCAGGCGGAGAACCTCACGATCGGGGACCTGTCCATCGACGTCGCCGGCCACCAGGTCGCGCGCGGCGGTGAGCCGGTGAGCCTGACGCCGCTGGAGTTCGACCTGCTCGTGTGCCTGGCCCGCAAGCCCTGGCAGGTCTTCACCCGCGAGGTGCTCCTCGAGCAGGTGTGGGGCTACCGGCACGCCGCCGACACTCGCCTGGTCAACGTGCACGTGCAGCGGCTGCGCTCGAAGATCGAGCACGACCCCGAGAACCCGGAGGTCGTGGTGACCGTGCGTGGCGTCGGCTACAAGGCCGGGAACGCCTGAGCGAGGACACGTTGGCGACCGGGGCGCGCGGGGCGCTGACGTTCTGGCGTCGCTCCATCCAGGCGCGGGTGGTGGCCAGCACCGTGCTGCTCTCGGCCGTCGTCGTGGGCGTGGTCGGGTGGCTCCTGCTGCAGCAGACCCGCGACGGCCTGCTCGACCAGCGGGTCGCGGCGGTGGTGGCCGAGGCCGGCAACGAGACCGACGACGCCCGCGCCCGGCTGCAGTCGGCGCCGTTCAACGACGTGGACGCCACCCAGCAGCAGCGGGCCCTGGTCGAGCCGATCATCGCCCGGGGAGCCACTCGCGACTTCGCGGTCGTGCTGGCCGGCCCGACCGGTGCCGGCGACCTCAGCGAGGGCGGGGCCACCTACACCCGTGGCCTGGACCGCACCTCGGTGCCCGCCTCCCTCGTCGAGCACTTCTCCGAGGTCGCGGAGCCGGCGTGGACCTACACGCGGATCCGGCGCGAGGGCCCCGACGGCACCAGGGTCGTCGAGCCCGGCGTCGTGGTCGGCTCCCAGGTGACCCTGCCGGCCGACGGGCGCACCTACACCCTCTACCTGCTCTTCCCGCTCTCCGGCGAGGAGCGCACGCTCGACCTGGTCAGCCGGGCGCTGCTCACCGCCGGCTCGCTGCTCCTGGTGCTGGTCGCGGGGGTGGCCTTCCTGGTCACCCGCCAGGTCGTCACCCCGGTGCGGATGGCCAGACGCGTCGCCGAGCGGCTGGCAGCGGGCCGGCTGCGCGAGCGGCTCGAGGTCAAGGGCGAGGACGACCTGGCCCGGCTGGCGACCTCGTTCAACCAGATGGCCAGCAACCTGCAGCGCCAGATCCGCCAGCTCGAGGAGCTCAGCCGGGTCCAGCAGCGCTTCGTCTCCGACGTCAGCCACGAGCTGCGCACGCCGCTGACGACCGTCCGGATGGCCGGCGACGTCCTGCACGACGCCCGGGTCGACTTCGACCCCGTCTCGGCGCGGGCCGCCGAGCTGCTGCAGGTCGAGCTCGACCGGTTCGAGACGCTGCTCTCGGACCTGCTCGAGATCAGCCGCTTCGACGCCGGCGCGGCGGTGCTGGACCTCGACGACGTCAACCTCACCGACGTCGCGCACCGCGTCGTCGACAGCACCGCACCGCTGGCCGCGCAGCGCGGGGTGCACCTGGTCGTGCGTGCGCCCGACGACCACCCGTGCCTGGCCCAGGCCGACGTGCGCCGGGTCGAGCGGATCGTGCGCAACCTGGTCACCAACGCCATCGACCACGCCGGGCCGGCCCGCGAGGGCGGTAGCACCGAGGTGATCGTGCACGTCGAGGGCGACCAGCACTCGGCGGCGGTCGCGGTGCGCGACCACGGGGTGGGCCTGGCCCCGGGGGAGTCCGCGATGGTCTTCAACCGGTTCTGGCGAGCCGACCCGGCTCGGGCCCGCACGTCGGGCGGCACCGGCCTGGGCCTGGCGATCTCCCTCGAGGACACCCATCTGCACGGCGGCTGGCTGCAGGCCTGGGGCCGCCCGGGCGAGGGCGCCCAGTTCCGGCTCACGCTGCCGCGCCGGGCCGGCGAGCCGCTGCGCCGCAGCCCGATCAGCCTGATCCCCGACGACGCCGTGGAGCCAGTGTGACCAGCGTGACGCGTGTGACCCGTGTGCCCCGCGCAAGACGCCTGCTGGGCGCCGTGCTCCTGCCGCTGCTGCTGCTGACCGGCGGGTGCGTGGGCATGCCCGAGAGCGGCCCCGTGGTCGGCGCCGGCGTCGGCGACGAGGTCGACGCCGACACGGGCGGGGTGCCGGCCATCGACGCCCGGGCACCGCAGGAGGGGCAGAGCGCGACGGAGGTGGTGCGCGGCTTCCTCGACGCGATGCAGGCCTGGCCCCGCGAGCTGACGACCGCCAAGGAGTACCTGTCCTCCGACGTCGCCGCCACCTGGAACCCGGACGGCCTGGTGACCTACGTCGAGGCCCAGCCCCCGCAGAGCACCAGCAGCGACCGGGTCTCCCTGCGGCTCGCCGGGGCCGACCGGCTCGACACGCGGGGCGCCTTCCAGGGCGCGCTGTCGTCGTACGAGTCGATCCTGCAGTTCTCGCTCACCACCGAGGACGACCAGCTGCGGATCACCAACCCGCCGGCCGACCTGGTGGTCCCGCAGACGTGGTTCGAGGCCCGCTACGACCAGCTGGCGCTCTACTTCCTGGCGCCCGGCGGCGACGTGCTGGTGCCCGAGCCCGTCTTCGTGGCCGACGACGACAAGCTGGCCAGCACCCTCATCGCCGGGCTCGTCGCGGGGCCCGACGACGAGCGCGCCGCCCGGTCGCTGCTGCCGCCCGACGTCTCGCTGGAGCTGTCGGTGCCGGTCTCCGACGACGGCACCGCCGCGATCGAGCTCACCGGCGAGGCCACCGCGCTGACGCCGACCGAGAACGCCCAGATGCTCGCGCAGCTGGCGTGGACGCTGCGCCAGGACCCCGACATCGAGGCGTTCACGCTCAGCATCGGCGGCCAGCGGATCCGCCTCGCCGACGGCGAGGACCGGATCCCCGTCGACGCCGGGGCGCGGCTGGACCCGACCGGCTACCAGGCCAGCTCGCTGCTCTACGGCCTGCGCGACGGGCTGCTGGTCTCCGGCACCCCCGGGTCCCTCGACCCGGTCGACGGACCCTTCGGCCAGAGCGACCTGGGTGCCCGCAGCGTCGCCGTCGACCTGCGCGGCGAGCGCGCCGCCGAGGTGACCGGCGGCGGCACCACGGTGCTGACCGGCCCGGTGCGCGGCGACGAGGACGTCGTCACCACCCTGCAGGACGCCACCGACCTGGCCGCGCCCGCCTGGGACCACAGCGACCGGCTCTGGCTGCTGGACCGCACCGCCGACGGCGCCGAGATCCGCTGGTCGCGTGGCCGGCGCGGCTCGGTGGTCGAGGTGCCGGGCATCACCGGCGAGCAGGTCAAGAGCTTCCTGGTCTCGCGCGACGGCACCCGGCTGGTCGCGGTGGTGCGACTGGCGCGCTCCGACGAGGTGCGCGTCGCGCGGCTGCGCCAGGACCAGCGTGGCCGCGTCGTGGGCGCCTCCCGGGCCCGGGCGCTGGAGCCGCAGGAGGCACCGGGGCGCATCGTCGACCTGGCCTGGCGCACCGCCACCACCATCGCGGTCCTCAACCGCCTCAGCCCGGCCAGCGGGAAGGTGAGCACCATCGGCGTCGACGGCGCGCCGACCGGGCTCGCCGGCATCACCACGACCCTGGGGGGCGCGACCTCCCTGGCGGGCTCGCCGGTGCCCGAGCAGGTCGTCTACGCCGTCACCGGCAGCGGCCTGGTCGACCTGTCCGTGGCGGTGCGCGGCCCCCAGGTGCTCGACGAGGGCGTCACCTACGTCGGCTACGTCGGCTGAGCGTGCGGCCCCGGGCCGCGGCCGTCCACAGGATCGCCGGACCCGGTTGAGCCCGGGGCCGGCACCTGGTGGCATCGGCGGGTGCTGCTGCGCGACGCCGCCCTCGACCTGCTGCTGGGCAGCGCCTGCGTGGGCTGTGGCGAGCCGGGCCGGCTGCTGTGCGCCGGCTGCGCCGCGGGCCTGCCCGCCGCTGCCGTGCCGGCCCGCCCCGACCCCTGCCCGCCGGGGCTGGTGGACTGCTGGGCGGCGGGGGACTACGACGCGGTGCTGCGCGCGCTGGTCCTGGGCCACAAGGAGCGCGGCCTGCACGCGCTGCGGGTCCCGCTGCGGGACCTGCTGCTGGTGGCGCTCGGGCCGGCCCTCGCCGGGCTGGGCGGGCCGGGCGGCACCGGCGGGCTGGTGCTGGTCCCGGTGCCCTCGCGCGCAAGCACGGTCCGGGCCCGCGGGCACGACCCGACGTGGACGATGACGCGCGGGGCCGCGGCGGCGGCCGCCCGCTGCGGCCTGCCCGTGAGCGCCGCGCGGCTGCTGCGGCTGCGTCCCGGGGTGCTCGACCAGGCCGGCCTCGACACGGCCGCTCGCGCGGCGAACCTGACCGGCTCGATGACCTGCCCCTCGCCCGGGCTGCGGCGCCTGGCCGCCACGCACCCGCGGGCCCAGGTGGTCGTGTGCGACGACGTGGTGACCACGGGCTCCACGCTGCGCGAGGCCCAGCGCGCCCTGGAGGCCGTCGGGGTCGGCGTGGCGGGCGCGGCCGTCGTCGCGGCGACGCGGCGGCGGCGCCCGTCGGGGGCCGGCCCAGGGTGAAAGGTGCGGGGGTCCCTTTCGCCGCGACCGCGCCTCGCCTATCGTCTCGTCATGGAGTCCGTCCGGGTCCGTGGTTGCGTCGTCAGGACGCGCCGGCCAGCCCGGACGTCCTCGCGGCAAGCCGATGCCAGTCGCAGGCGAAGCGGTCCACGTAAGTCGGTGCGCGGGGCGCGAGCCCCGGGCGCACGACGATCACGGTGCGGCTTAGACGTAAGTCCTGCCCCGGTCCGGCCACCAGATGTGGCCGTCGCCGGGAGAAGGTGGGTAGTGGCAGAGAAGCTGCGAGAGCCTCAGCAGGCGATTGTGGGGTCGAAGACCAGGTCGGCCGGGCGGGCTCCATCTCGTTCCCACCACCGGGCGCAGCGCGTCCGGTGGTCGGCCTGGCGCCGTCCTGCGCGCGCAGCGCGACGGGGAGGCGTGCCAGGAGCCTGAGAGGTAACCCATCGCGCACCTGGTGCGCACGAGGAGGTTCACATGGAAGTTGTGGTCACCGGCCGGCACTGCGAGATCAAGGAGGGCTTCAGGGCCCACTGCTCGGAGAAGCTGGCGAAGCTCGAGAAGCACGACCACCGGATCATGCGGGTCCACGTGGAGGTCGACTGCGAACCCAACCCCCGCCAGCACGACCGCGCCGTGCACGTGGAGCTCACCGCCTTCTCCAAGGGCCCGGTCATCCGGGCCGAGGCGGCTGCCGACGACAAGATGGCCGCTCTCGACCTGGCGCTGGACAAGATGGCGCGCCAGATGCAGCGCGCCGCCGACCGGCGCCGGGTGCACCGGGGCCGCAAGACCCCGGTCTCGGTGGGCGAGGCGCTCTCCGGCACCCCGATGGTCCAGGACCTCGTCGGCGACGACGAGAGCGGGGAGACCGAGACCGAGCGCGAGGTCGGGCCCGTGGCCATGGACGGCGACGGACCGATGATCGTGCGCGAGAAGACCCATCCGGCCAGTCCGATGACCCTCGACCAGGCCCTCTACGAGATGGAGCTGGTGGGCCACGACTTCTACCTGTTCGTCGACAAGGAGAGCGAGCGGCCCTCGGTGGTCTACCGGCGCCGGGGCTACGACTACGGCGTGCTCTCGCTGGACCTGGGCCAGGACTGACCTGGCCCGGTCGCACCAGCTCCGCGTGGCCCGTTCGGGTGGGAGGACCACCCGAACGGGCCACGTCCGTGCCATGATGCGCGCGTGGCCGACGAGACGACGGGTCCCGCTGCGGCGGGCGCCGAACCCATCCGCGTGATGGTGGTGGACGACCAAGAGCTCTTCCGTCGCGGCCTGACGATGCTGCTCGGCGTCGAGGACGGCATCGAGGTCGTCGGCGAGGCGGGCGACGGGATCGAGGGCACCACCCTGGCCGCGGCCGTGGCACCCGACGTCGTCCTGCTCGACATCCGGATGCCCAAGCGCACCGGCATCGAGGCCTGCCAGGCGATCAAGGAGGCCGTGCCCTCGGCCAAGATCATCATGCTCACGGTCTCCGACGAGGAGGCCGACCTCTACGAGGCGGTCAAGAGCGGCGCCTCCGGCTACCTGCTCAAGGACTCCTCCATCGAGGAGGTCGCCCAGGCGGTGCGGGTCGTGGCCGACGGCCAGTCGCTGATCAGCCCCTCGATGGCCGTCAAGCTCATCGACGAGTTCAAGCAGATGAGCAAGCCCGAGCGCGAGCACGTGCCCGGGCTGCGCCTGACCGAGCGCGAGCTCGAGGTGCTGCGCCTGGTGGCCAAGGGCATGAACAACCGCGAGATCGCCAAGCAGCTGTTCATCTCCGAGAACACCGTCAAGAACCACGTGCGCAACATCCTCGAGAAGCTGCAGCTGCACTCGCGGATGGAGGCGGTCATGTACGCCGTGCGCGAGAAGCTGCTGGACCTGCCGTAGCGGCCGTGCCCCCGACCACCCAGACGCTGAGCCGTTCCCAGGCGCGGCGCGTCGCGCTGGCCGCCCAGGGCTTCACCGACCCGCCGCACGCGACGCCCACGATGCGCACCCTCGAGCGCGCGCTGCGCCGCACCGGGGTGCTCCAGGTCGACTCGGTCAACGTGCTCCAGCGCGCCCACTACGTGCCGCTGTACTCGCGGATGGGCCCCTACGACACGGCGCTGCTGCACCGCGCCGCCGAACGCTCGCCGCGGCGGATGGTGGAGTACTGGGCGCACGTGCAGGCCTTCATGCCCGTCGACCTGTGGCCGGTGATGCGCCACCGCATGGAGGACCACCGCGCGCGGCGGGGGAAGTGGCGGGTCGTGGAGGCCGACCCGGCGCTCGAGGCCGGGGTGCTGCACGCCGTCGACGTGCTGGGCGCCTCGACCTCGCGCGAGGTCGCGGCGTACCTGGGGGAGGGGCCGGCGTCGTCCAAGGACCACTGGGGCTGGAACTGGTCGTCGACGCGACGCATCCTCGACTACCTCTTCACCGTCGGCGACGTCGCGGTGGCCTCGCGCACCTCGCAGTTCGAGATCCGCTACGACCTGCCCGAGCGGGTGCTGCCGCGAGCGGTGCTGGACGCGCCGGTGCCCGGCGTGGCCGAGGCCGCCGTCGAGCTGGTGCGCCGGGCCGCGCGCTCGCACGGCGTGGCCACCGAGCGCTGCCTGGCCGACTACTACCGGATGCGGGCCCAGCCGGCCCCGGGGCTGGCCAGCGCCCGGGAGGCTGTGGCCACCCTGGTGGAGACCGGCGAGCTCGAGCCGGTGGCCGTCGAGGGCTGGTCGCGCCCGGCGTACCTGCACCGGGACGCCCGGCTCCCGCGCCGGGTGCGCGCCCGGACGCTGCTGAGCCCCTTCGACCCGGTGGTCTGGGAGCGGGAGCGCACCGAGCGGATCTTCGGCTTCCGCTACCGCATCGAGATCTACACCCCGGCCGCCCAGCGGGTGCACGGCTACTACGTGCTGCCGTTCCTGCTCGGGGAGCAGCTGGTGGCCCGGGTCGACCTCAAGGCCGACCGGCGCGTCGCCGGGGGCGAGCTCGTGGTCCGGGGCGCCTTCGCCGAGCCCGACGCGCCCGAGGAGACCGCGCCCGAGCTGCTCGCCGAGCTGCACCGGATGGCCGCCTGGTCGGGCCTGGCCGGCCTGCGGTTCGAGGGCCGTGGCGACCTGGTGCCGCGGTTAGGGGCTCTCCACGGCGCTGGGTAGAGTGAAGGCGCCGAGGCGTGAGCCGTCGTCGGTCGTCCACAGCAAGGAGCAGCTACGCCGTGCCCGTGATTCTCGACAAACTCCTCCGCATCGGCGAGGGGAAGATCCTGCGTCAGCTCGAGGGGATCGCGAAGGCCGTCAACGCCATCGAGGACGACTTCGTCGCGATGAGCGACGCCGAGCTCCAGGCCATGACCGGCGAGCTGCGCCAGCGCCACACCGACGGCGAGAGCCTCGACGACCTGATGCCCGAGGCCTTCGCCACGGTGCGCGAGGCCGCCAAGCGGGTGCTGGGCATGCGTCCGTTCGACGTGCAGGTCCAGGGCGGCGCGGCGCTGCACCTCGGCAACATCGCCGAGATGAAGACCGGTGAGGGCAAGACGCTGGTCGCGGTGCTGCCCTCCTACCTCAACGCCCTGTCGGGCAAGGGCGTGCACGTCGTCACGGTCAACGACTACCTGGCCACGTACCAGGCCGAGCAGATGGGCCGGGTGCACCACTTCCTCGGGCTCACCGTCGGGGTGATCACCCCCGACCTGCGCCCCGACGCCCGCCGCGAGCAGTACGCCTGCGACATCACCTACGCGACCAACAACGAGCTGGGCTTCGACTACCTGCGCGACAACATGGCCTCCTCCATCGAGGACTGCGTGCAGCGCGGCCACAACTTCGCCGTGGTCGACGAGGTCGACTCGATCCTCATCGACGAGGCCCGGACCCCGCTGATCATCAGCGGCCCGACCCAGGACGAGGTCAAGTGGTACGGCGAGTTCGCCAAGATCGCCCGTCGTCTCGAGAAGGACGTCGACTACGAGGTCGACGAGAAGAAGCGCACCATCTCGGTGCTCGAGCCCGGGATCACCAAGGTCGAGGACCACCTGGGCATCGAGAACCTCTACGAGTCGGCCAACACCCCGCTCATCTCGTTCCTGAACAACTCCATCAAGGCCAAGGAGCTGTTCCGCAACGACAAGGAGTACGTCGTCATGAACGGCGAGGTGCTCATCGTCGACGAGCACACCGGCCGGATGCTGGCCGGGCGCCGCTACAACGACGGCCTGCACCAGGCCATCGAGGCCAAGGAGGGCGTCCAGGTCCGCGAGGAGTACCAGACGCTGGCCAACGTCACGCTGCAGAACTACTTCCGCCTCTACGACACCCTGTCGGGCATGACCGGCACGGCCATGACCGAGGCCTCGGAGTTCGACAAGATCTACAAGCTCGGCGTCGTGCCGATCCCGACCAACCGCCCGATGGCGCGCATCGACCAGCCCGACCTGGTCTACCGCACCGAGGAGGCGAAGTACGACGCCGTCGCCGACGACATCGCCGAGCGCCACGCCAAGGGCCAGCCGGTGCTGGTGGGCACGGTCTCGGTGGAGAAGTCGGAGTACCTCGGCGCGCTGCTGAAGAAGCGGGGCATCCCGCACAACGTGCTGAACGCCAAGGTGCACGCCGACGAGGCGAAGATCGTGGCGATGGCCGGGCACCGCGGCGCGGTCACCGTGGCCACCAACATGGCCGGTCGAGGCACCGACATCATGCTCGGTGGCGCGGTGGAGTTCCTCGCCGACGCCGAGCTGCGCGCCAAGGGCCTCGAGCCCTCCGGCGAGAGCGCCGAGGAGTACGAGGCCGCCTGGCCCGCGACCGTCGAGCGCGTGCGCGAGCAGGTCAAGGCCGACCACGACGAGGTCAAGGGCCTCGGCGGTCTCTACGTCGTGGGCACCGAGCGGCACGAGTCGCGCCGCATCGACAACCAGCTGCGCGGTCGTTCGGGCCGCCAGGGCGACCCGGGCGAGTCCCGGTTCTACCTGTCGCTGCAGGACGAGCTGATGCGCCTGTTCAAGTCCGACTGGGTCGACCGGGTGCTCCAGGTCCTCAAGATCCCCGACGACGTGCCGATCGAGAACAAGCGGGTCACCAATGCGATCGCCAACGCCCAGGGCCAGGTGGAGTCGCAGAACTTCGAGTCGCGCAAGAACGTCCTGAAGTACGACGACGTCATGGACCGCCAGCGCAAGGTCATCTACGCCGAGCGCCGCGAGGTGCTCGAGGGCGCCGACATCGAGGAGCAGATCCGCACCTTCATCGACGACGTGGTGCGCGGCTACGTCACCGGGTCCACCCAGGGGCTGCCGGAGGAGTGGGACCTCGAGCAGGCCTGGACCGACCTGGCGCAGGTCTACCCCGTCGGGGTCGACCTCGACGAGCTGGTCGCGCAGGCCGGCGGCACCGCCAACCTCGACCGCGACACCGTGATCCAGCGGCTGCGCGCCGACGCCCAGTCGGCCTACGACGCGCGGGTCGCCGAGATGGGCGAGGAGGTCGCCCGCGAGCTCGAGCGCCGCGTGATCCTCTCGGTGCTCGACCGCAAGTGGCGCGAGCACCTCTACGAGATGGACTACCTGCGCGAGGGCATCTACCTGCGTGCCTACTCCCAGCGCGACCCGCTGGTGGAGTACCAGCGCGAGGGCTTCGACATGTTCGCGGCGATGATGGACGGCATCAAGGAGGAGACCGTCGGGTTCCTCTTCAACCTCGAGGTCACCGTCGACGAGCAGCAGGACGAGGACGAGGAGCAGGTCCTCACCGTCGCGCCCGGTCTCCGGGCCCCGGTGCTGGGCCAGCAGGGCGAGGCGCCGCACATCCACGCCAAGGGCCTCGACGCCCCCAGCTCGCCGCAGAACCTCACCTACTCGGCGCCCGCCGAGGACGGCGAGGCCGAGGTGCGCGCCGACGTCGCGACGGCGGAGGACCCCTACGCCGGGGTCAGCCGCAACGCCACCTGCCCCTGCGGGTCGGGCAAGAAGTTCAAGCAGTGCCACGGCGCCCCCGGTGGGCCCACCGGCACGACGGCTCGCGCCCAGGGCTGACGACCAGGGCTGACGACCAGGGCTGACGAGGCTCAGGCGAACTGGAGGGCGGTGCACAGCCACCGCTCTCCGGTTCGCGCGCCGGCTGCACCCGCGGGTGCCCGGCGCTCGAAGCGCGCCGCGATGGCCCGGGAGCGGTGCCCGTAGCGCACGTGCACGCTGCTCTCGAGGATGTCGCGGCACGGGAAGCAGGTGTGCACGCTGAGCACCTGGGGGCGCACCGGCTGCACCCGGGCCAGACCGGGCTGGTGAGCACCTGCGCGTGCCACGAGCTGCGCACGGCGGGTGAGGTCCTCGTAGACGCTGCGAGTGGTCCAGCGCACGAGCTGGGACGCCGGGCGGTCACCGCCGACCACCTCGACGACCGCCTGGGCGAACGACCCGACCCACTGCTCGCCCTCGCGCCGGGCGCGCTGGTCGATGGGCAGCACCTGCCCGGGGGTGCCGGGACGTGCCCGGGGTGCCCGCGGCGGGGCGGTGCGCGGCTGCAGGTCGAGCGCCAGGGTGCCCTGGACGGCCGCCAGCGGCACGGTCTCGGGGACCCGGTCGCGGTCAAGCGGGAAGGTGGTCATGGCGTGCTCCTCGGGTGGTCGTGGGGGCGGGTGCCCAGGTGGATGTCCGGATGGCTGGTCAGGCGGGTGGTCAGGCGGGTGGCAGGCGCAGGACCTGGCCGGGCAGCAGCAGGTCGGGATCGGGGCCGACGACGTCGTGGTTGGCCGCGTGCACCCGGGGCCAGTACGCCGCCACCGCGGCGTCGTCGGGAGGCCGGGTGCCGTCGGCCAGGTGCGCGGCGCTCAACGACCACAGGCTGTCGCCCGGCTCGACCCGCACCGCCTCGACCCGCACCGCCTCGACCCGCACCGGCTCCGTGCCCGTGCGGTGCGCCGCTCCGGCGGCCCGCTGGGGCAGCGGCAGGCCGACGAGCGGGTCGGTCGGGCCGGCGCCGAGGACCGTGCCCTGCTGGAGGTGGTCGGGTGTCGCCGCCGCGGGGACCACGCCGGCCGCGGTGGCCCCCACGAGGGCCAGTCCGCAGGCGCGCAGCACCAGGCGGCGCAGCGACCGGGGGACTCCCGGTGAGGACGCGCCCGGCCCGCGACCCGAGCGCGCCTCGACGACGACGGCGGTCACGCAGAGCCACCCCCACGCGGTGCAGGCGAGCAGCGCCGCGCTGCACGCGCGCACCAGCAGGTCGTCGAAGCCCCGGGCAGGAGCGAGCGTCGCCGACGCCAGGAGCGCCAGCAGCGGCGCGGCCGTCGCGGTGGCGGCGCCCCAGACCAGCAGGCAGCGTGCGGCGGTGGCGTGTATGACGTCGATCATCCCGAGAACCCTGTCGATCGTTGCGTTTGCGTCTGTTTGCGTCATTCAACGCTCGTTCGACGGGGTCGTCAATCGTCCGTCCACAGGCTCCGCCGAGGCGGGCCCACGTGAGAGAGTCACGGGCATGACGTGGGAGGACGAGCTCTTCGACGTGCTCGACGACCTCGAGCAGCAGGCCGAGGCGCTCTACGACGCCGAGCGCAGCCTCGAGCTCGCCGACCGCGCGCGGGCGGCGTACGCCGAGGTGAGCATGGCCAGCCGGCTGATGGCCGCGACGGGCACCCGGGTGCGCCTCGAGGTGCGCGGCGTCGGGCCGGTGGGCGGCACGCTCGAGCGGGTGGGGACCGGGTGGCTGCTGGTGCGCGGGCCCGCGCAGGACTGGGTGCTGCGCACGGCGGCGATCACGGCCGCGCACGACCTCCCGGAGCGCTCGGTGCCCGAGGTGGCCTGGCCGGCCACGGCGCGGCTCGCGGTGGGCTCGGCGTTGCGCCGGCTCGCCGACAGCGGCGAGCGCTGCGTGCTGCACCTGGTCGACGGCTCACGCCACGACGGCGTCCTGCAGCGGGTGGGCGCCGACTTCGTGGAGGTCGTGGGCGCGGGTCGCCGGGTGGTGCTGGTCGCGACCGACGGGCTCGCGGCGGTGCAGAGCCGCGACGACGGCTAGGGCCGACTCACGCCCGTGGGGCGTGGCTCAGGTCGCCTCGAGGTCGTACGGCGGCGTCTCGCCGTCGTCGAGGGGGCGCACGCCGGGGCGGCGCTGCTCGCGCTCCTCCTCGTCGTCGGCGTCCTCCATCGCCTCGATGATGTGCTTGCGCACGATCGTGCGCGGGTCGAGGTCGCGCAGCTCGAGGTCGGCGTACTCGGGACCGAGCTCGGTGCGCAGCTCGTCGCGGGCGTTGTTGGCGAACTTCTTGGCCATCTTGAGCCACTGCCCGGCCTGCCGGGCCAGGTCGGGCACCTTGTCGGGCCCGAAGACCACGATGGCGACCAACGCGATGACCGCCAGCTCTGCCAGCCCGATTCCGAACACGCCGACAGCCTAGGGGGCTGGGCTCAGAACTTGCTGGTCGGCGTCAGCCCGAGCTGCATGCCGGCCAGGCCGCGACCCCGTCCGGCGAGCCGCTCGGCGACCGAGGAGAGCACCTGCGCGGCGGGGGCCGTGGGGTCGGCGTCGACGATCGGCTTGCCGACGTCGCCGCCTTCGCGCAGCGAGAGGTCGAGCGGGATCTCGCCCAGCACCGGCACGTCGTAGCCGAAGCGGCCGGAGAGGGTGGCGGCCACCCGCGCGCCGCCGCCGCTGCCGAAGATCTCGAGGCGGTGCTCGACACCGTCCTCGGCGCAGTGCGGGCAGGGCAGGAAGCTCATGTTCTCGACGACGCCGACGACGCGCTGGTGCATCATCGAGGCCATCGTCCCGGCGCGCTCGGCGACCTCGGCCGCGGCCTCCTGGGGAGTGGTGACGACCACGACCTCGGCGCCGGGCAGGTGCTGGCCCAGCGAGATCGCCACGTCGCCGGTGCCCGGCGGCAGGTCGAGCAGCAGCACGTCGAGGTCGCCCCAGTAGACGTCGGAGAGCATCTGCACCAGCGCCCGGTCGAGCATCGGGCCGCGCCAGGCGACGACCTGGTCGCGGCGCGGCTTGAGCATGCCGATCGAGATGACCGAGACGCCCGAGGAGGTCGGCACGGGCATGATCAGGTCCTCGACCTGGGTGGGGCGGGCGTCGGCGACGCCGAGCATCGCCGGCACCGAGTGGCCGTAGATGTCGGCGTCGACGATGCCGACCTTGAGGCCGCTCTTGGCCATCGAGAGGGCCAGGTTGACGGTGACCGACGACTTGCCGACGCCGCCCTTGCCGCTGGCGATCGCGAAGACCTTGGTCAGCGAGCCGGGCTGGGCGAAGGGGATCTCGCGCTGCGCCTTGCCGCCGCTCAGCACCTCCTTCAGGCCCGAGCGCTGCTCGTCGGTCATCACGCCCAGGGTCAGCGCCACGTCGGTGACGCCGGGGACCTTGCCGACGGCCGTGGTCACGTCACGGGTGATGGTCTCCTTGAGCGGGCAGCCGGCCACGGTCAGCAGGACGGTGAGGGTGACGACACCGGAGTCGGAGATCTCGACGGTGTCGACCATGCCGAGGTCGGTGATCGGCCGCTTGATCTCGGGATCGTTGACCGTCGCCAGCGCTGCCTGGACCTGCTCGAGAGAGGGACTGCTCATGATCCCCGAGTCTAGGTGGTGCCCGGGCGGACCCGGTCCCCGGCCGGGGTGGGCCGGGTCTCAGCGGCTCCCGGGCGGCTCCGGGCGCTCGTCGCGGCCCTCGTGACCGTCCCGCCCGTCCCGCCCGTCCCGGTCGTCGAGCTCGGCCAGCAGGGAGCGCAGCTCGCTGCGCACGAAGTCGCGCGTCGCGACCTCGCCGACCGACATCCGCAGCGAGGCCACCTCGCGGGCCAGGAACTCCATGTCGGCGTGCGCGCGGCTGTTGGCCTGGCGGTCCTGCTCGGCGATGACCTTGTCGCGCTGCTCCTGGCGGTTCTGGGCCAGCAGGATCAGCGGCGCCGCGTAGGAGGCCTGGAGGCTGAGCATCAGGGTCAGGAAGATGAAGGGGTAGTCGTCGAAGGCGATGCCGCCGGGGGCGGCGACGTTGAAGGCGAGCCAGAACGCGACGAACATCGTCATGTAGAACAAGAAGCTCGCCGTGCCCATGAAGCGCGCGAACTGCTCGGCGAAGACCCCGAAGGTCTCGGAGTCGTAGGCCGGGCGTCGCACCAGCTGGCGGCGGGCCTCGCGGGGGGTGTCGAGGCGGCTGCGGCGCTGCTCAGCCACGCGGCACCCCCGGGGTCACCTTGCGGGGGCGCCGGTCGCGCCAGCCCTCGGGCAGCATGTGGTCGAGCAGGTCGTCGACCGTGACGGCACCCAGCAGGTGGCCGTTCTCGTCGACCACCGGGGCCGCGACCAGGTTGTAGGTGGCCAGGTGGGCGGCGACCTCGTCCATGCCGGCCTCGGCGCGCAGCGACTCCATGCTGTCGTCGAGGGCGCCGGCCACCAGCGTCGACGGCGGCTCGCGCAGCAGCCGCTGGATGTGGCCCACCCCGAGGAACTTGCCGGTCGGCGTCTCCAGCGGCTGGCGGCAGATGTAGACCTGCGAGGCCAGCGAGGGGGTCAGGTCGGGGTTGCGCACGTGGGCCAGGGCGTCGGCGATGGTGGCGTCGGGGCCCAGGATGACCGGCTCGGGCGTCATCATCGCCCCGGCGGTGTCCTCGACGTACGACATCAGGCGGCGCACGTCCTCGGCCTCCTCCGGCTCCATCAGGGCCAGCAGGGTCGCCGCGGTCTCGGGTGGCAGCTCGGCGATCAGGTCGGCCGCGTCGTCGGCCGACATCTCCTCGAGCACGTCGGCGGCGCGCTCGTCGGCGAGGTGGCTGAGGATCTCGACCTGGTCGTCCTCGGGGAGCTCCTCGAGCACGTCGGCGAGCCGCTCGTCGTCGAGGGCCCCCACCACGGCGGTACGCCGCTCGGGCGGCAGGTCGTGGATCATCGTGGCCGCGTCGGCCGGGCGCATCTCGTTGAGCGCGTGCACCAGGTGGGTGGCCCCCTGGGTCTCCTCGCGGCGGGTCAGGCCCTCGACGTCGCGCCACTCGGCCACGTGCGTCTGGCCCCGGCGGCGCAGGCCCTTGGCCGGCTCCTGGACCGCCACCCGGCTCAGCACCCAGTCGCGGTTGCGGGCCTGCTCCATCGCGACGTCGTAGACGACCCCGGTGACGCCCTCGCCCGGTCCGTTGCCCCGGAGGGTGACGTTGCGGTCGAGCATCTGGCCGATCACCAGGGTCTCGGTGGAGCGCTGCTCGAAGCGGCGCATGTTGAGCAGGCCGGTCGTGTAGACCTGCCCGCTGTCGATGTTGGTCACCCGGGTCATCGGCACGAAGATCCGGCGCCGGCCGAAGACCTCGGCCACCAGGCCCAGCACCCGCGGCTGGCTGACCTCGGAGCGCACGGCGACCACGAGGTCGCGCACCTTGCCGACCTGGTCGCCGCGCGGGTCGAAGATGGGCAGCCCCACCAGCCGTGCGGCGTAGACGCGGGACGGGCTCGAGCTCACGAGCCCAAACTAGCGCCCGTGCCGCCGGTCCGCTGCGATGGCACGATGGGCGGGTGCGCGTCGTCCTCCACGTGGGCCTGCCCAAGACGGGCACCACCTACCTCCAGGCACTGCTCGCCGGCCAGCGCGACGCGCTGCGTGCCGGCGGCGTCGTGCACCCGTTCGTTCGCCCCGGCGCGATGTTCGAGGGCGCGGTCGAGGTGCGCGGCAGCGCCGCCAAGTTCGGCCTCGACCCCCAGCGGGTCGGGGGCACCTGGCAGGCGCTCTGCGAGCGGGCACGCACCTTCCTCGAGCAGGAGGGCGGCCGGACGGCGGTGCTGAGCCACGAGGTGCTCGCGGGCGCGACCCCCGACCAGGTGCGGTGGGCGCTGGCGCCGCTCGCGGGCCTGGAGGTGCACGTGGTGGTCACCGCGCGCGACCTGGGCAGGCAGGCCGTCGCCCATTGGCAGGAGGAGGTCAAGCTCGGCTCGACCGCGAGCTTCGCCGACCTCGAGCGCGAGCAGCTGCGCTGTGACACCGGTCGCGACGCCGGCCCCGACGCGGGCGGGCGGCGCCCGCACTTCTGGCACGCCCAGGACTTCGCGGCCGCCCTGGACCGCTGGACCGAGCCCCTGCCCGCCGGGCGCGGCCACCTCGTGCTGGCCCCGCCGCCCGGCGCGCCGCGCGAGCTGCTGTGGCAGCGCTTCGCGCGGGCCTGCGGCATCGATCCGCAGCTGGTCGACCCGACCGTCGAGGTCAGCGCCAACCCCTCGCTGGGGGCCACCCAGGTGGCGCTGCTGCGCGAGGTCAACCGGGAGGTGCAGCGCCTGGGCGAGCGGGGGAGCGGCCTCGACGCCGCGCAGCGCCACCAGCTGGTCAAGCGCGAGTACGCCGAGGGCGTGCTGGCCGCGCAGGGCGGCCGGCCCGCGCGCGCCCCGGCGGAGCTCGCCGACGTCCTCGGGGCGCCGGCGCGCCGGTGGCTGGCCGAGGCGCAGGCTGCGGGGCACTCGCTGCACGGCGAGCCCGACGACCTCGCCCCGGTGCTGGCCGGCCCCGGCGAGGAGGGTCCCGACGTGGCGCCCCCGGCCGGGGCCGACCCGGTCGCGCTGGCCCGCGGGCTGGTGGCCGCCGCCCGCCCGCGCGGGCGCACGTGGCCGTGGCGGCGCTCGTCGGCACGGTGATCCGGCCGTGTGACGTCGGGTACCCTCGACGCCGCGCCACCGCGACGCGCCGCAGCCATGGAGGGGGACAGCGATGACCAAGCACGCCGGTGCCCCCGCCGGACCCGGGGGCCCGCTCGTCCAGGGCCTGCTCGCGGGCGTGCTGGTACTGGTCATCGGGGCGGTGGCCGTCCTGCTGGTGGTCTCGCGCGACGGGGAGGCCACCGTGGCGGTCGGTGCCGACGGTGCTCCGCTGCCCGAGGCCAACCGGGCCGGGCCCCGCAGCATCGTCACCGGCGTGGTGATGCAGCCCCAGGAGTGGCTGGGCGAGCCCGGCGAGACGCGCACCCCCTCGCCGCAGAAGATCCGAGGCGGCGGGCGCCTGGCGCGCGCCGCCCAGCGCGCTACGCAGCGCGAGGAGGAGGAGGAGACGCAGGCCCCCACGACCTTCCGGGTCAGCTCCTTCAACGTGCTCGGGGCCAACCACACCAAGCCCGGCGGCCGGCACGCACGCTTCACCGACGGCGTGACCCGGATGCGCTGGGCGGTGCAGATCCTGGCCGGTCAGGGCGTCACCGTCGCCGGGCTGCAGGAGCTGCAGGCGCCGCAGTACAACACCCTGCGCTCGGTCGCGCCGGTCTGGCAGGTCTACCCGGGCCCCGGGACGGGGCCGGGCCCGTTGGCGAACTCGGTCGTGTGGCGCAGCGACGTCTGGACCCGGGTCGAGGCCTACACCGTGCCGATCCCCTACTTCAACGGGCGGCGGGTGCCGATGCCCTACGTGAAGCTGCAGCACAACCAGACCGGCCAGCAGGTCTGGTTCGCCAACTTCCACAACCCCGCCGACGCCAAGGGTCCGGCCCAGAAGTGGCGCAACGCCGCGGTGGCCATCGAGGCCCAGCTGGCCAACCGGCTCACCGCCGACGGCACCCCGCTGGTGATGACCGGCGACTTCAACGACCGGGCGGAGTTCTTCTGCCCCATCACCCGCAGCACCAGCCTGCGCGCCGCCAACGGCGGCTCCACCGGCAGCGCCTGCGCGCCCCCGGCGCGGATGAACGTCGACTGGATCCTCGGCTCGCCCGACATCGCCTTCTCGCAGTTCGCGGCGCTGGAGACCGAGCTGGTCAACCGCACCACCGACCACCCGGTCATCGTGGCGACCGCCTCGATCGGCGGGTCGCAGGAGTAGCGACCCCCCCGCCTCAGCGGTAGTAGGTCGACGGGCACTGCTCGCCCGCGCAGCTGCTGGTGCGGCGCACCAGCTTCTTGAGCCGGGCGACCTGGTCGGCGTACCTCGGGTCGCCGGCGATGCTCTCCAGCTCCCACTCGTCGACCTCGCGGTAGTAGACCTCGGCGCGCCCGGCCCGGTTCTGCACGTAGGTCCACGGGCCCACCACGACGCCGCGGTAGAGCCGCTTGCGCCCGCGCTTGACCGGGTAGGCCTCGATCGGGACGACGCGGCGCTCGGCGTCGCTGCCGATCCAGGGCAGCACGTCGACCCCGTCCACCTCGGCGGTGGGCCGGGCGCCGGCGAGCGCGGCGAAGGTGGGGGCCCAGTCGACGTTGGTGACCGGCGCCGTGCTGGTGGTGCCGGCGTCGAGGCCGGGGCCGCGGACGTACATCGGCACGCCCACCATCTCGCGGAAGTACCAGAGCTTGCCCTCGAGGTTGTGCGCCCCGAGCGTGTAGCCGTTGTCGGAGGTCAGCACCACGTAGGTCTCGTCGAGCTGACCGGTCTCCTCGAGGGTCTCGATGGTGCGTCCCAGCGCGCGGTCCACCGACTGCAGCGACTCGATGCGCTGCTGGTGCGCCTCGGTCATCTGCGCGCGCCGGTCGGCCGGGACCGTGCGCTGGGTGGGGCGCACCAGCACCTTGTCGCTGACGTCCTCCTCGAACATGTTCGGGGTGTCGGGCAGGGCGAGGTCGGCGAAGGTGTCGACGTCGCGGGGCGCCGGCGTGGTGGTCTTCACCGGGTCGGGGTCGTCGGGGTAGAGCACCGCCGGGTCGTCGGGGGCGTCCGGGCCGCCGTGGTGCGGGGCGACGTAGTTGAGCCACATGTACCAGGGGTCCTCGGCGCGGGCCGGGTCGCGCAGCATCTCCTCGCTCTGCTCGGAGAGCAGGGTGGTGGAGTAGGTCTCGAAGCGCTGCTCGACGCCGTCGACGCTGACCGTGGGCCGCACGAAGTTGTACGTCGTGGGGTCGACCAGCCCGCGCCACCCCGTCCAGCCCGGCGGCACGACGGTGCCGTCCTCGTAGCCGTTGGGGTACTTGCCCAGGAAGAACGTGTCGTAGCCGGCCTCCTGGAGCCACACCGCGAGGGTCTCGGACTCGTCGAGCGCCCCGAGCCCGTGGCCGGCCTCCTCGGTGGTGTTCCACGTGCCGTGGTTGTGCGAGTGCTGCCCGGTCATCAGCGAGCTGCGCGCCGGCACGCAGATCGGGTTCGGCGCCAGCGCCCCGCGCAGGGTGACCCCCTCGTCGACGAGCAGCTCCTGCAGGCGGGGCATGTGGACCATGTCGCCCCAGGCGGCGTCGTCGAGGGTGATCATCAGCAGGTTCGGCTGGTCCGGGGAGTCCACCGGCACCGGCTCGGCCAGCCCCTCGTCGCCCGTGGGGAGCACGAGGTCGGAGGGGCGGGGGTCGCGCACGGCCGCGCGTCCCGGCTCGGCCTCGTTGCGCGGCGGCGGGCTCGCGCCCGTCGCGGGGTCGCCCTCGCCGGGCGTGGGGTCCGGGCCGGTGCACCCGGCCAGGGCCAGGGCGGCCACCACCGCGGCGGCGCCCAGGCGTCGGGTGCCGATGCTGCGCGACATGGGGGAGGAGCTCCTGAGGGTGGCGGACGGGCGCCGCCGAGTGTAGGTGCTCAGCCCAGGGGACCGGTCAGCACGTTGAGCCGCTGGTCCCGGTTCATCAGGCTGCCGGGCAGGGCCGGCAGGCCCAGCACGCTGAGCGCGAGGTTGGCGACCACGCCGGTGTGGATCGGTGCCGGCGTCTCGTAGCCGTCCTGCTCGTTGCCGGGGTCGGTCCACTGCGGGTTGAGGTCGTAGAGGTCGGCTCCCTCGACGACGCCCGGGCCCCACACCATCAGCGGCACGGTGTAGTTGCCGTCGCGCTCGTTGTCGCGCGCGGCGCCGTCGACCCCGCCGTTG
Source organism: Nocardioides salarius (assembly GCF_016907435.1). Classification (NCBI taxonomy): domain Bacteria; kingdom Bacillati; phylum Actinomycetota; class Actinomycetes; order Propionibacteriales; family Nocardioidaceae; genus Nocardioides; species Nocardioides salarius. The sequence goes on from NZ_JAFBBZ010000001.1 coordinate 3,370,596, forward strand.
GTGCCGGCCACGACGAGCAGGGTGCGCCCGGCGAGCTTGCGCGAGCTCTCGATGCTGCTCATGGTGCGCCCGATCATCCGCTCGATCTTGCCGACGAACTTGGTGTAGCGGTCGGAGCCGAAGCCCGACTTGCGGCCCACCTTGTCGAGGCTGGACAGCTCGGCGTAGGTGAACGCGGCGGGGCGCCGCTCGAGGCGGGCCCGCAGGTCCTCGACGAGGCGGTAGTCGTTGCCGCCGCGGAAGTACTTGTCGACCTTGTCGGCGCCGTCGTCGAAGCCGTAGGGGTCGCGCCCGCCGTTGGCGGCGTCCCACGAGCGGTCGACCATGTCGATGCGGTTGCGGTTGGCGGCCAGGTAGGTGCGCCCGCCCTGGTTGTGCACCAGGTCGAAGACGCTCGAGACGTAGCGGCCCGCGGTCGCGCGGACCACCTCGCCGCGGTCGTTGTTGTAGGTGACGCCGTGGCCGAGCGCGGCGGCGTCGACGCGGCGCCCGGTCAGCATGGACAGCACGTTGGGCAGCGGGGAGGTCGACTCGACCGTGGTGCGCGCGTTGAGCGTCACGGCCCCCTCGGCGGCCAGGCGCCCGTAGGCCCCGGAGGTCAGGTCGAGGGCCGAGGAGCGCAGCCCCTCGACGCCGATGACCACCACGCGGTCGATGGGCGAGGCCTGCACGGCGGGCGGCGGCACCACGGCGTCGGCCACGATGACCGGGTGGTCGGTGGTGGACTTGACCAGCGCGTCGGTGAGCGCGGCGTACCCGGTGAAGACGGTGGGTGCGGTGCCCAGCAGCCAGTCGACCTTCATCGCCGGGGGCGTCTGGCAGCCGCTGGCGTCGGACCCGCCGCCGTTGGCGGCCTCGAGCTCGGTGCGCGCGACCACGGGGCAGAAGAACTCGTCGCGGTCGTTCATGTCACCGGTCAGGAAGACCGGGACGCCGGGGTGCTCCGCGCGCAGCCGGTTGACCAGGGCGCTCTCGCGCCGCACCGCCTCGTCGCGCCACTTCTGCGCCGGCCCGCGCGCGTCGGCCGGGTTGTGCACGTTGAGGAACCAGGCCTGCTGGCCGGTCTCGACGTGCTCGAGCAGCACGTAGGGCATCTTGATCTCGTTGCCCTTGAAGTAGGGGATCTTGATCGCCTCGGTGCGCAGGGCGCGCCACTGCGCGGTGCGCCAGGCGATCGAGTTGTGCATGGGGGCCGCGCCGAGCACGGCGCCGGGGTAGAGGCCGAAGCGCTCGCTCTCCCACTTCGTGAACTTCGTGTACTGCGCCTTGTGCATCTCCTGGAAGCCGACCACGTCGATGCTCTCGCGGTCGAGCAGCTCGATCGCGCGCTTGAGGCGCGGGCCGCTCTTGTCGAAGCCCTTGCGCGGGTTCTTGCCGTCGGTGTGCCCGGCGCCGAGCAGGTTGAAGGAGCTGACCTGGAAGGTGAGCGGGCCCGGCGGCTGCTCGCCCAGGACGGTGCGCGCGCCCGGCTGGGCCGAGGGCGCCGCGCTGCTGGAGCCGGCGCTCGTGGCGACCCCGGCGAGCAGCAGCGTGGTGGCGAGGAGTGCGGTCGTGAGTCGGCGACCGGACCGGGGGGGAGCGATCCTGCTGGGCCTCATGGGTACGACGTCCTGACGTGCTCGCTGGTGGGAAGGCCCCGCGCGTTGCGTGCGGGGCCAGCGGTGCTGGTGATGCTACTGTGACGAACCGTGTTTCGTCTCGTGCTCGGGACGCTTCGGGTGGCGTAGCGTGTGGGCGGCCGTGGCCGCGAGAGCCACGAGGAGCAGCACGAGGAGCAGGGAGTGTGATGGGTCGCCGCGTCGTGCTGCACATCGGTGCCATGAAGACGGGCACCAGCTACGTCCAGTCGGTGCTGGGCAGCAACAAGGACGAGCTCGTCGGCACCGGCGTCGAGTTCCTGGGCGGCTTCGCCCGCCAGACCAAGGCCGTGCGCGACGTGCTGCGCCTGCCCAAGGACGAGCGCCGCAACCGCCGCCGCTGGGAGAAGATCGCCCGCGCCGCCCACGAGATGGACGGCCACACCGGCATCGTCTCGATGGAGTTCCTCAGCTTCGCCGCGCCCCCCCACGTGGAGGCCTTCCTGGCCCCCCTGGAGGGGCTCGACGTCCGGGTGCTGCTGACCGTGCGCGACCAGCTGCGCGTGGTGCCGGCCCAGTGGCAGACCTACACGCGCAACCTGGGCACCGACGACTGGTCGGGCTACCTGCGCGCCATCGAGACCTCGCCCGGGCGGCGTACGCCCTCGCGCGCCCACCGCACCTTCCACCGGGCCCAGGACGTCGCGACGATCGTCGAGCGCTGGTCGGTGCCGGGCGTGCAGGGCATCGACGTGGTCACCGTGCCGCCCTCGTCGGCGCCGCGCGACGAGCTCTGGCGCCGCTTCGCGCAGGCCACCGGCATGCGCCCGGACATCGCCGACCTCGGCGAGGTCAAGGACAACGAGTCCCTGGGCTACGCCGCGTGCGACTGGCTGCGCCGCGCGAACCCCCACCTCGACGACCTGGCCCCCCGCAGCTACCGGCGCCTGGTGCGCCCCCTGGCCCGCGGCGTGCTGGCTCCGCTGCGCGACGAGCAGGACCGCCCGCGCCTCGACGCCCGGGCGGCGGCCTGGGCGCGCGGGCGCAACCAGGAGCTGCGCGACCTGGTGGCCTCGGGCCGCGTCGGCCTGGTCGGCGACCTCGACGACCTCCCGGTGCCCGCCGACCTCTCGGCCCACCCCGACCAGGCGCCGCCCCCGCCGCCCGACCAGGTGCTGCGCTGCGCGCAGGTCGTGCACGACCACGCGGTCTCGCTCACCGGCGGCGCCGCCCGCGGCGGCCCCGACCGTGGCGACGTCGACGCGCTGGTGCGTGACGCGGTCGCGCACCTGCGTCGCGCCGGCGAGGAGGAGCGATGAGCACCCCGGTCGTCCTCGAGGCCCACGCCGACGACGAGGGCCTGCGGCTGTCCCTGCCGCGCGGCGCCCAGGACCGCCCCGTCGACCTGCTGCTCGACGACCAGCGCATCGGCTCCTTCTGGCTCGAGCGCGACACCGTCGAGCGCGAGGGCGCACGCTGGTGGGCCTGGCCGGCCGCACTGCGCCCGCACCTGGTCGGGCGGACCCGGCTCTCGCTCGTCGACCACGCCAGCTCCGAGCAGCTCGCCGCCCTCGACCTGGTGCTGGGCGAGCCCGGCGACCCCGAGCAGCGCATCGTGGTGGCCGACCCCCAGGGCAACCCGTTGGGCCTGGACAAGTCGATGCGGCTGATGCGCCTCTTCGCGGACCGCTCGGCCGAGCACCTCGACCCGCTGCTCGACTCCATCGAGGACGTGCTGGCCGCGCTGCGCAGCTGTGGCGTCGACGCGTTCGTCGCCTACGGCACCCTGCTCGGCGCGGTGCGGCAGGGCGGCTTCATCGGCCACGACTCCGACGCCGACCTCGGCTACGTCAGCGCCCACGACCACCCGGCCGACGTGGTGCGCGAGTCCTTCCGCCTGCAGCGGGCCCTGGTCGAGATGGGCTACCCGGTGACCCGCTACTCGGGCCTGGCCTTCAAGATCTTCGTCCAGGAGTCCGACGGGACGCGCCGCGGCCTCGACGTGTTCGGCGGCTTCCTGCGCGAGGGCGTGCTCTACCTGATGGGCGAGGTGGGCCACCCCTTCGAGCCGGAGTGGATCTGGCCGCTGGGCACCGCCAGCCTCGAGGGCCGCGAGCTGCCCGTCCCGGCGCAGCCCGAGCACCTGCTGGCAGCCATGTACGGCGAGTCGTGGCGGGTGCCGGACCCGGCGTACCAGTTCGAGACCCCCGTGGCGACCCGCCGTCGTCTCAACGGCTGGTTCCGCGGCACCCGGGTGCAGCGCGAGGAGGTCTGGGACCCCTACTACTCGCGCCGCGGCGCGAGCGCCAAGGACCGGCCCAGCGACTTCGTGCGCTGGGTGCGCCGCCGCGAGCGCCGCGCCGTGCGCGCCGTCGACATCGGCTGCGGCACCGGCGCCGACGTCGCGTTCCTGGCCCGCCACGGGGTCGAGGCCGTGGGCCTCGACTACTGCCGTCGGGCCTTCGCGCGCAAGCAGCGCAAGCTGGCGCGCCGCGAGCTGCCCGCGACCTTCCGCTGGGCCAACCTCACCGAGGTGCGCTCCACGCTGGTCACCGGTGCGCTGCTCTCCCGGCTCCCCGGCCCCACGGTGGTGCTGGCACGCCACGTCGCGGACGCCACGAACGCCGACGGACGCGCCAACCTGCTGCGCCTGGCCAGGATGGCGCTCGGCGGCCGGGGCCGGCTCTACCTGCAGGTCCTCAGCGCGCCCGCGCCGGGCGGCAACCCGCTCGGCGTGCACCCGATCGACGTCGACGCGCTCGTGGAGCAGGTCCACGCCTCGGGCGGCACCGTCGTCGCCCGGCACGACCTCGCCGGGGAGCGCCCCGGTGCGACCGACCCCGGTGCGACCCCGTACCTCTGCAGATTGGTGGTCCAGTGGCCTCAGTGAAGAACCTCCTCCGTCAGTACCGCGACCAGGCGGGTCTCGCGCGCCGTCTCGGCGAGCTCGAGGCCGAGGTCCAGGAGTGCCGCTCGATGAACCTGCGGGTCGCCGAGCTCACCGACCTGGTCACCGAGCTCCTGGTGCCGCTCGCGGCCAGCGACGACCCCCGGGTCGTGGAGATCCTCGAGCGCTACCGCGCCGGCGTGAGCGACCCGGCGGGCCCCTCGCAGCGATGAGCCCCTCCCCGGAGCACACCGGGCCGCGTCGCCTCTTCCTGCACGTGGGGCTGCCGAAGACCGGCACGACCTACCTCCAGGACGCCCTGTGGGCCAACAAGCAGGTCCTGCGCGAGCGCGGCCTGCTGCTGCCCGGCGCCCGCCGGCGGCACCTGCTGGCCTCCCTCGAGGTGCGCGAGGACCCGGGCCTGGCGCGCCGGCCCGGCGACACCGCGCACCCGTGGCAGGACCTGGTCGCCGAGGCGCGCCAGTGGTCGGGCGACGTGCTGGTGACCCACGAGTTCTTCGCCGCCGCCTCGGTCGAGCAGGTACGACGCGTGGTCGCCGACCTGGCGGGCGCCGAGGTGCACGTGCTGGTCACGGCGCGGGCGATGCCCGACCTGTTCATCTCGCGCTGGCAGGAGTGGATCAAGAACGGTGCCCGGGGTCGCATCGACGCCTACCCGCCCGACGGGCCCAGGGCCGGCACGGGGGAGTGGGGCTGGCCCAGCTTCGACCTGGGCATCGTGCTCGAGCGCTGGGGAGCGGTGCTGCCCCACGACCGGGTGCACGTGCTGCCGATGGCGCCCGGCCGCTCGGACCCCGGCGAGCTGCTGCGCCGCTTCCTCGGGGTGCTCGGTCTCGACGACCAGGGGCTCGAGGTGCCGGCCTCGGCGGCGAACGCCTCCCTGGGCCTGGTCGAGGTCGAGCTGCTGCGCCGGGTCAACGCGCACCTCGGCGACTTCCGCTCGGCCCACGACCGCGGCACCTGGATCCGCGGCTACCTCGGTGAGGGCGGGGTGCTGCCGGGCTCGCGGGAGAAGTTCCGACCGTCCCGCGAGACGGTGGCCGACCTCGTCGCTCGCGGCGAGCGGGCGCTGGGGATGCTGCGCGAGGACGGGTTCGACGTCGTGGGCGACGCCTCGCTGCTGGAGCCCGGCGACCTCGACGGGCGCCGGCACCCCGACGAGGTCACCGAGGGGGAGATGCTGGCCTGCGCCACCGAGGCGATGGCCCGGCTGACCGGCGACGTGAGGTCGCTCACCCGCGAGCGCGACGCCCTCTCCCAGGCCTCGTCGCGACCACCGAGACTGTCATGGCTGCGTGTTAACGTTCGCCGTCGCAGGCCCCGGACGGGGTAGCGAGAGGGGAAGCACGTGACACGCGACAGGAGACTGGCGAGCGCGCTGGCCACCGCGACCGTCCTCGTCCTGAGCGGCCTGGTCTCCGGGTCCGCCGCCACGGCCGGTCCCGCGGCGCCGACCGTGCGCGCCGCGGCCCCGCTCGCCTCCGTCGAGACGGCGGCGCGGGTGCAGGTGGCGGCGAAGAAGAAGACGGGCTGGAAGCCCGTCGCCGGGGCCAAGTTCAACACCCCACGGTCCAAGCCCGGCACCCAGTTCCGCCTCGAGGCGCAGGTGCTCGGCGCGATCCGGCACGCCAAGAAGGGCTCGATGATCCGGATCTCGCTCTTCTCCTTCGACCGCTACCCGGTCGCCGACGCGCTCATCAAGGCCCACCGCCGCGGCGTCGACGTGCAGGTGCTGATGAACAACCACGAGGTGCCGGGCGCCCAGAAGAAGCTGCGCAGCGTCATCGGGGCCAACCGCTCCAAGCGCAGCTACATCTACCAGTGCACCAACGGCTGCCGCTCCTCGGGCGAGAACAACCACGACAAGTACTTCCTCTTCTCCCACACCGGCATCGCCAAGAACGTCGTGATGACCGGCTCGGTCAACATGAAGATGAACGGCGCCAAGAACCAGTTCAACGACCTGTGGACGCGCAACAACGTCCCGAAGATCTACCAGGCCTTCGACGCGCTGCACGAGCAGATGGAGCGCGACAAGGTCGCCCGCCCCAACTACTGGGTGCAGAACATCGGCAAGAACTTCCAGCTCCAGGCGCTGCCCTTCCACGGCAACGGGCCCAACCACGACCCGATCGACACGATCCTCGACCCGGTGCGCTGCAAGGGCGCGACCGGCGGCACCGGCAACCAGGGCCGCACCCGCATCCGGGTCAACATGCACGCCTGGGACGGCGACCGCGGCACCTACCTGGCCCGCCGGCTGCGCAAGCTCTACGCGCTGGGCTGCGACGTGCGCCTGCAGTACGGCTACGCCGGCAAGCGGGTGCGTGCCGAGCTCGGGGTGCGCACCCCGCGCGGCTACGTGCCGGTGCGCTCCAGCGGCATGGACACCAACCTCGACGGCGAGATCGACCTCTACAGCCACATGAAGCTGCTGGTCATCTCCGGCAACTACGGCAACGACACCTCCAAGCGCGTCGTGGTCACCGGCTCCAGCAACTACCAGGACAGCGGCCTGCGCGGCGACGAGCTGCTGTTCCGCATGTACGACCAGGGCAAGGCCACCAAGCAGTACTTCGCCCACTTCGACTGGATGTGGAACAACCACACCCGGGCCGTTCCCTACCAGAAGAAGACTGTCTCCGGGCGGGGCCTCGACGGCGCGGCCACGACCGAGCAGCGCATCTACGACGACGGGCTCGGGACGGACAGTCCCGAGTGGAAGGACCAGTGACCCATGGCGCGACTGTGTGAGACCGAGGGCCTCGGCGAGGACCAGCAGGAGATCCTCAAGGCGGTACGCGGCTTCGTCGAGAAGTCCATCCTGCCGGTGGCCACCGAGCTCGAGCACGCCGACGAGTACCCCACCGAGATCGTCGAGGGGCTCAAGGAGCTCGGGGTGTTCGGTCTGATGATCCCCGAGGAGCACGGCGGCCTCGGCGAGTCGCTGCTCACCTACGCCTTGTGCGTCGAGGAGATCGCCCGCGGCTGGATGAGCGTCTCCGGCGTCATCAACACCCACTTCATCGTCGCCTACATGCTGATGCAGCACGGCACCGAGGAGCAGAAGCAGAAGTACCTGCCGCGGATGGCCACCGGCGAGGTCCGCGGGTCGTTCTCGATGTCCGAGCCCGGGCTGGGCTCCGACGTGTCGGCGATCAAGACCAAGGCCGTCAAGGACGACGAGGGTGGCTACACCATCGACGGCCAGAAGATGTGGCTGACCAACGGCGGCTCCTCGAACCTGGTCGCGGTGCTGGTCAAGACCGACGAGGGCCAGGACTCGGTCTACAAGAACATGACGACGTTCCTGGTCGAGAAGGAGCCCGGCTTCGGCGAGACCGCCCAGGGCGTCACGGTGCCCGGCAAGATCGACAAGATGGGCTACAAGGGCGTCGACACCACCGAGCTGGTGCTCGAGGGCCACCGGATCTCCGCCGACCAGGTCCTGGGCGGCGAGTCCGGCAAGGGCTTCTACCAGATGATGGACGGCGTCGAGGTCGGGCGGGTCAACGTCGCCGCGCGCGCCTGCGGCGTCGCCAACCGCGCCTTCGAGCTGGCCATCGCCTACGCCCAGCAGCGCGAGACCTTCGGCAAGCCGATCGCCCAGCACCAGGCCATCCAGTTCAAGCTCGCCGAGATGGCCGTCAAGGTCGAGGCCTCGCACGCGATGATGGTCAAGGCCGCCCGGCTCAAGGACAAGGGCCAGCGCAACGACGTCGAGGCCGGCATGGCCAAGTACCTGGCCGCCGAGTACTGCAACGAGGTCGTCGAGGCCTCGTTCCGCATCCATGGCGGCTACGGCTACTCCAAGGAGTACGAGATCGAGCGCCTCTACCGCGAGGCGGCGTTCCTGCTCATCGGCGAGGGCACCGCGGAGATCCAGAAGATGATCATCGGGCGCAGCCTGCTCAAGGACTACAAGCTCGTCTGAGCCGGGTCCGGCTCACTGACCGGCGTCGCGGCCCTGGCCGCGGCGCCGGTTCTTCTTGCCGCCCCGGCCCTTCCCACCCTGGCCGGGACGCTTGATCCCGCCCTCGCGCAGCACGTGGGCCAGCGCGGCGACGGCCGTGTCGAGCTGGGCCTGGGCGTCGACGGTGGCCGGGTCGGCCCCGGGCACGTCGAGCGGCTCCAGCTCACGCAGGTCGCCCACGACCCGGGCGCCGCTGGCCTCGATGCCGGCGACCATGGTCGCCGAGCGCGTGCGCAGCCAGCGCGGCACGGTGAAGCCGATCGGCTCCTCCTCGCGCCGCCGGTGCACCAGCACGTGCTTGCCCAGCGCCTTGACCTTCTTGTTGTACTCCGGCAGCTCGAGGTCGGCGACGAGCTCGTTGATGCGGCCCATCAGCAGTGCCGAGGCCACGCCCAGCGACTCGTTGGCGCGCGGAGCCTCGTCCCACTCGGTGCCGGTGATCCCGGCCACCTCGCAGAACCTCTCCCACAGCAGCTCGCCCGGGGCACCGGGCGGGGGCACCGTGACGACGTGCACGTTGTCGGGGCCCAGCACCTCGGCCCAGCGGCCCACGACCCGGTCGGCGGCCTGCTGGCGCCAGAAGCGCCGGCCGGCGTCGCCACCGTCCTCGAGGGCGCGCAGGTACTCGGTCCAGCCCCAGGACTGGCGGTTCTTCAGGGTCTCCTGCCACATGGCCGGCACGCTGCGGCCCAGGTCGCGCACCGTGACCACGGCCTGCACGGGCGAGCCGGCGAGGTCGTCGCGCACCTGGCGGATGCGCTCGGCGGAGATCGGCCCGAGGTACTCCATCGAGACGATCGCCGGGCCCGGGTGGGCGCGCAGCTCCTCGGCCAGGGACGCCCAGGCGCCCTCCTCGGCGTGCTTGGAGCCGATCAGGTCGGAGACCGCGCGCGCATGGCGGGCCCAGCTGGGTCCCGGGAACAGGATGCCCTGCTCGGCGAGCCGCTCCCGGTTGACGTTGAGCCGTCCCTGGATGAACGTCGTGCCCGACTTCATCAGTCCGACGTGCAGCAGCACCCGCTCCGCCATCGCCTGCCCCTCGCTCGCCCACGTCCTGCCGGCGCTCATCCTCGCACGTGCGGGTCAGCGAGGGGCCTCAGCCACCTCGACGTCGGCGACCAGGTAGCCGTACTCCTCGTCGACCGCCCGCTCCGAGGGGTCGACGGCCACCGAGGTCGGGTGGTCCTGGCCCTCGGGCCAGTCGACCTCGACGCGGTGGGCGTCGGGGGTCTCGGCGGCCGCGATCACCTCGTCGAGGCTCACGACCCGCGAGAGCGGGACCGGGTCGCCGGCCACCGCGCCGCTGCGCCCGCCGCCGCGGGCGTAGACCGCCGAGACGACCTCGTCGTCGGCGACGGTGACCCGGATCGGGATTCCTGCGTCGGGGCAGTAGCAGGTCAGCGTCAAGGTGTAGGAGTAGTCGGTCGGGGCGAACCCCCCGGGGTCCTGGGCGGGGTCCTGGGGCGGCTCCGGGGCCGGCTCCGGGCTCGGCTCGGTGCTCGAGGCGGGGTCGGGGGCCAGGCCTGGCTCGCTGTCGCCGCAGCCCGCCAGGGCCAGCAGGGCGAGGGCGAGCGCGGACAGGGCGGCGCGGGCGGGACTCATGGGCCTTGGACGGCGCCGGCGCGCTGCTGGTTGCACGCGCCCATCCTGCGCCACCGGAGCCACGGTGACGAAGGCCACCCCGGCGGGGGCTGACGCCGGCGCCCGGGTCCGACACCATGGGCGCGTCCGACCGCGGCCCCGGCCCGGTCCACCCGAGCAGGAGGAGCCAGCCGTGCAGTTCGGTCGCAGCTACGAGGAGTTCGAGGTCGGCGCGACCTACAAGCACTGGCCCGGCAAGACGGTCACCGAGTTCGACGACCACATGTTCTGCCTGCTGACCATGAACCACCACCCGCTGCACCTCGACAGCAACTACGCCGAGGAGACCACCCAGTTCGCCAAGAACGTGGTGGTGGGCAACTACGTCTACTCGATCCTGCTGGGCATGTCGGTGCCCGACATCTCCGGCAAGGCGATCGCGAACCTCGAGATCGAGTCGCTGCGCCACGTGGCGCCCACCTTCCACGGCGACACGCTCTACGGCGAGACCCGGGTGCTCGACAAGTGGGAGAGCACCTCGAAGGACGACCGTGGGGTCGTGCACGTCGAGACCATCGGCTACAACCAGGACGGCAAGGTCGTGTGCATCTTCCGCCGCAAGGTGATGGTGCCCAAGGACAACTACCTCGAGCAGCGTGGCGGCGAGCAGCCCGGGCGCCCCGTCCCGCAGCCGGACAAGAACTGGCCGGGGGCCGACACGCAGCAGTGAGCCGCGCCCGGCGTGCGGCTCAGGCCTGCTGCAGCCGCACCGTCTCGGGGCTCTCGCCGCGCAGCAGCCGCAGGTGGAGCCCACGGGTCTGGTGGGACGGCTCGACGCCGAGGTCGTCGACGAGGCAGGCGCGGAAGTCGGCGTAGACCCGCAGCGCGCGGGCCACGTCGCCGAGCTCCGAGAGCGCCGTCATCAGCGTGCGCACGGCGATCTCGGAGGTCGGCTCGAAGTGCAGGGCCGACTTCGCGAGCGTGGCGGCCTCACGGTGGCAGCCGATGGCCACGGCGCACTCCGCGGCGTCGGTGAGCAGGTCCTGGCGCAGCAGCCGCAGCCGCTCGCGCTCGCCGCGCACCCAGTCGTGGTCGTCGTCGTAGGCGTGCAGGTCGTCGCGGTAGAGGTCGCGGGCGTCCATCGCGGCCATCGCGCCCTCGCTGGGCCGACCCTGCTCGCGCATCGCCCGGACCCGGCCGGCGATCTGCTCGAAGGCCGCGACGTCGGTCCAGACCCCGGTGAGCACCAGGCTGTCGTGGATGCGCACCACGCACTCCTTGTCGCCCAGCTGGCGGCGTACCTCGCTGACGGCGGTGCGCAGGCTGCCCCGGCCTCGCTCGCGGGTCGCGTCGGGCCACAGCCGCTCGATGATCGACTCGACCCGCACGGGTCGCTCGACGTGGATCGCGAGCATCCGCAGCAGGTCCATGGTCTTGCCGGTGCGCCAGTCGGCGGGATGCACCGGGGTGCCGTCGGCCCGCACGACGAAGAGGTCGTCGAGCAGGCGGATCCGGGTGACTCCCACAGGTGGTGTGCTTCTCATCGCGTGTTTCCCCCCAGCCGCTGACCCGCACGGGTCGGCGTACCCCGAGTGCAGCACCGGTCTGACCGCAACCTGATTCTCCACCCAACTCGTGTGATGTTCAACTCATCGCTTTACTCTTCCGTCCCCCCAGGGTGCGTCGTCCCGGGTAAAAGCGACATCCCCCAGATCGGGTACGGGCCCCAGCGCCTCCCGGGGACCCCCTCGGCGCCCGGGTACCCAACATCGGGGGATTGACCTCTCGGACCGCTCGGCGCCCCGAGCAGCGGTCGCACGATGTTGACCGGCGTCGAGGGGACCCCCGGCGTCGTCGTGCGAGGTGCTGGAGGGGACATGAGAGCAGCGGTCATCGGGCTGGGGTACGTCGGAGCGGTCACGGCCGCGGGCCTGGCGGCCCGGGGTCACGAGGTGGTGGGGGTCGACGTCGACGAGGCCAAGGTCGCGCAGCTGTCGGCCGGTCACAGCCCCGTGGTCGAACCAGGGCTGAACGAGCTGATCGCCGACGGGGTGGCCTCGGGCCGGCTGCGGGCGACCACGCAGGTGGTCGAGGCGATGGAGCAGGCGGAGGTGTGCCTGGTCTGCGTGGGGACGCCGTCGGGCGCCCACGGTGAGACCGACCTGAGCCACGTGGAGCGGGCGCTCGCCGGGGTGCGGGACGCACTCGCGGTGGCCTCGCCGCCCCTGGGCGGCCTGCTCTCGGTGGTCGTGCGCTCGACGGTGCCCCCGGGCACGGGCGACCAGGTCGTGGCCCCTATCTTCGACGACGCCGTCGCCGACGGCTGGGAGGTGGCGACCGCCATGTGCCCGGAGTTCCTGCGCGAGGGCTGCGGGGTCGCGGACTTCTACGACCCGCCCTTCCTGGTGGTGGGCACCGAGCACCCGGGCGCCCGCGTCCAGCTCGAGCAGCTCTTCGCCTTCCTGGACCTGCCGGCGCACCAGGTCGACGTGCGCACCGCGGAGGCGCTGAAGTACGCCTGCAACGCCTTCCACGCGACCAAGGTGGTCTTCGCCAACGAGGTCGCCCGTGTCTTCCGCTCCTACGGCGTCGACGCGCGGCGGGTGATGGAGATCTTCTGCGAGGACCACAAGCTCAACATCGCGCCCGCCTACCTGCGTCCGGGCTTCGCCTTCGGCGGCTCGTGCCTGCCCAAGGACCTCCGCTCGTTGCACCACATGGCCCGCGAGAGCGACGTCGACGTCCCGCTGATGTTCGCCACCACCACCAGCAACGAGCTGGTGGTGCGGGAGGTCGTCGACCGCGTCGTGGCCAGCGGCCGCTGCCGGGTCGGGATGCTCGGGCTGAGCTTCAAGGCCGACACCGACGACGTGCGCGAGAGCCCCAGCGTCGACCTGGCCGAACGGCTGGTCGGCAAGGGCTATGACGTGCGCATCTACGACCCGGTGCTGGTGCCCGAGGACCTGGTCGGCGAGAACCGTGCGCACCTGACGTCACGCCTGCCGCACCTGAGCCGCCTGCTCGCCCCCACGCCGGAGTCGGCCCTGGCCGGCGCCGACGTCGCGCTGGTCTCCACCGCCGCCCGCCCTGCCGTCGAGGCGCTGCTGGCCGCAGACCCGGCCGTGGTGCTCGACCTGCACGGCGCGCTGGGCGCCGAGGTCGAGGCCCTCGCGGGCTACCGGGGGACCGGGTGGTGAGCGGTGCGCGGCGCGGTGCTCCCGCCAGGGTGCTCGTGGTCGTGCAGAACCTGCCGGTGCCCTTCGACCGCCGCGTGTGGCTGGAGTGCCGCACCCTGACCCGGGCCGGCCACGACGTCACCGTCGTGTGCCCCCGCGGCAGCGGGACGGGACGCTTCCAGGTCGTCGACGGCGTCACCATCCACGCCTACCGTCCCTACGCCCCGGGGGGCGGCGCGGCAGGCTACGTCGCGGAGTACGTCTGGTCGTTCCTGGCCACCGCGTGGCTGGTGCTGCGCGCGCGCCGGGCCGGGCGCTTCGACGTGATGCAGGCCTGCAACCCGCCCGACATCTTCTGGCCGCTGGCCCGCTGGCTGCGGCTGCGCGACGGCACCCGCTTCGTCTTCGACCACCACGACCTGTGTCCCGAGCTCTTCGAGTCCCGCTTCCCCGACGGGCCCGGACTGGCCCACCGGGGTCTGCTCGCCCTCGAGCGGCGCACCTTCCGCACCGCCGACCGGGTCGTGTCGACCAACGAGTCGTACGCCGCCGTCGCGGTCTCGCGCGGCGGCAAGGACCCGGCGCACGTGCGGGTGGTGCGGACCGGGCCCGACCTGGAGCGGCTGCACCCGGTCGAGCCCGACGAGGGGCTGCGCCGCGGCCGGCGCCACCTGGTGGCCTACCTGGGCGTGATGGGCCCGCAGGACGGGGTCGACGTCGTCATCGCCGCCGCCGACCTGGTCGTCAACCGGTGGGGCCGCGACGACGTCGCCTTCGCGGTGATGGGCAGCGGCGACTGCCACGAGGAGCTGGTCGCCGAGCGCGACCGCCTCGGACTGCAGGACGCCGTCGAGATGCCCGGCCGCGTCAGCGACGAGCACGTGCTCGCGGTGCTCTCGACCGCCGACGTGGGGCTCTCGCCCGACCCCAGCAACGCCCTCAACGACGTCTCGACGATGAACAAGACGATGGAGTACATGGCGCTCGGGCTCCCGGTGCTGGCCTTCGACCTGCCCGAGACCCGCGTCTCGGCCGGCGACGCCGCCAGCTTCGTGGCGCGCGGGGCCGGGGCGCAGGAGTACGCCCGCGCGCTGCTGGCCCTGCTCGACGACCCGGCCCGGCGCGAGGAGATGGCGCGCGCCGGACGGCGCCGGGTCGAGGACGAGCTCGCCTGGGTCCACCAGGAGCGGGGCTACCTCGCCGTCGTCGAGGAGCTGGCCGGTCGCGTCGACGACCTGCAGGAAGCGCGGGGCTGAGCGGTGTGCGGCATCGCGGGCGCCTACCAGCAGGACGACGGCAAGGTGCTCGTCGACACGATGACCGAGCGCCTGGAGCACCGTGGCCCCGACGCGCGCGGCGTGGTGGAGCTCGTCGACCCGACCACCTCGGTCGTGCTCGGGCACCGCCGGCTCTCCATCATCGACCCGGTCGCGGCCTCCGACCAGCCGTTCTCGAAGGACGGCCTGCGCCTGGTCTACAACGGCGAGGTCTACAACTACCGCGAGCTGCGCTCCGAGCTGGAGTCGCGCGGGGTGCGCTTCGCCACGGCCTGCGACACCGAGGTGGTGCTCGAGGTCTGGCGGGCCTGGGGGAGCGCGGGCCTGGCCCGCCTGCGCGGCATGTTCGCGCTGGCCGTCCACGACGAGCGCACCGGCTGCCTGACCCTGGCGCGCGACCCCTTCGGCATCAAGCCGCTCTACGTGCTGCGCCGCGGCGCCGGCGTCGTCTTCGCCTCCGAGCTCAAGGCGGTCGTCGCCGCGCTCGGCCCCGAGCTGGCCGTCGACCCGGCCGGGATGGTCGCCTCCACGCTCTACTACTGGCTGCCCACCGAGACCGACGCGGTGCGCGGCGTGCGCAAGCTCGCTCCGGGCACGTGGTCGGAGCACCGCCCCGACGGCAGCAGCCGCAGCGGCGTGTTCTGCAGCCTCGCCGAGGAGGCCGCCGACGCGGCCGCGGGACCTCCCGTCGACCTGGCCGCGGCCGTGGAGGACTCGGTGCGCGCCCACCTGGTCTCCGACGTGCCGGTGGCGACCTTCCTCAGCGGCGGGCTCGACTCCAGCATCGTCACCGCGCTGGCGCACCGCCACGACCCCGGCATCGAGGCGTGGACGATCGGGTTCCGCGCCGTCGACCGGCGCCTCGAGGCGATGCCCGACGACGCGGCGTACGCCCGCCGGCTCGCGAAGCACCTCGGGGTGCGCCTGCACGAGATCGAGATCGGCCCCGACGTGGTCTCGATGCTGCCGCGGATGGTCGACGTGCTCGACGAGCCGGTCGGCGACCCGGCCGCGCTCAACACGTTCCTGATGTGCGAGGCCGCCCGCACGGCCGGCGTCGAGGTGCTGCTCTCGGGCACCGGCGCCGACGAGCTCTTCGGCGGCTACCGCAAGCACCTGGCCAACCTGCTGGCCGCCCGCTACCGCCGCCTGCCCGCGTCGCTGCGCTCGCGGGTGGTCGGGCCGGCGGTCGAGCGACTCCCGGTCGCCCTCGGTGGTCGCGGGGTGCGACCGGTGCGCTGGGCCCAGCGCTTCGTCGCCTTCGCCGGTCTCCCCGAGCAGGAGGCGTTCCGCCGCAGCTACACCCTGCACGACCCGCAGGGTCTGCGGGCGCTGCTCGACCCCGAGCTCGGCGGCCTGGTCGACGACCTCCTCGAGCAGCACCGCGCGACCTACGAGGACACCGCCCTCGACGACCACGTCGAGCGGATGTGCCTGGCCGACACGCGGATGTTCCTGCCGGGGCTCAACCTGACCTACACCGACCGGGCGTCGATGGCGGCCTCCACCGAGGTCCGGGTGCCGTTCGTCGACATCGAGGTCCTGCGCGCGGCCTTCGCGCCGCAGGCGGTGCCGAAGATCGACGGGCGGGTGCAGAAGGCCGGGCTGAAGGCGGTCGCACGGTCCTGGCTGCCCGACGAGGTCATCGACCGGCCCAAGGCGTCCTTCGGGGCGCCCCTGCGGGCCTGGACGACCCACGACCTGCGCCCGATGATCGACGACCTGCTGCTCGGCGGCGAGCTGGTCGGCTCGGGCTTCCTGCGGCGCGAGCCCCTGGCCGCGCTGGTCCACGACCAGCGCAGCGGGCGGCGCGACCGCTCCCAGCAGATCTACCAGCTGCTCAGCCTGGAGCTGTGGCTGCGCAACGCGCGCGGCGCCGGCGCCGGCACCGGAGGTGCGTGATGAGGAGACCCGATGAGGAGACGCGGATGTGGCACGTGGCCCAGAACTACAGCACCGGTGAGCTCGCGGTGCTCGAGGCACCCGTGCCGTCGTGCCGGCCCGGCGGGGTGCTGGTGCGCTCGTCGTACTCGCTGATCTCGACCGGCACGGAGATGATGAAGGTCTCCGAGGCCCGGATGTCGCTGCTGTCGAAGGCGCGGCACCGACCCGACCAGGTGCGCCAGGTGCTCGACGCCGTCGCCCAGAACGGTGCGGTGGCGACCTACCGCAAGACGCGTCAGCGCCTCGACTCGTGGACCCCCCTGGGCTACTCGCTGTGCGGCGTGGTGGTCGAGGTGGGCGAGGGGGTGCACGGCTTCGAGGTCGGCGACCTGGTCGCCGCCGCCGGCAACGAGTTCGCGCTGCACGCCGAGGTCAACTGGGTGCCGCGCAACCTGTGCGTGCGGGTGCCCGACGGGGTGCTGGCCGAGCACGCCGCCTTCTCCACCGTGGGCGCCATCGCGATGCAGGCGCTGCGCCGGGCCGAGGTGGCGCTGGGGGAGACCGCCTGCGTCATCGGGCTGGGGCTGGTCGGCCAGCTGCTGGTGCGCCTGCTGGTGGGCGCCGGGGTGCGGGTCGTGGGCCTGGACACCGTCGAGGAGCGCTGCCGCACCGCCGAGGACGGTGGCGCCGTGGGCTGCGCCGGACCCGACCCGGCGGGTGTCGCCCGCCTCGAGGCGCTGCTGCGGGCGGGCGCGCCCGGGGGCGCCGACCACGTCTTCCTGGCCGCGGGGGGCGCCAGCAACGAGCCGGTCGAGCTCGCCGCGCGCCTGGCGCGCGACCGGGCCTGCGTGGTCGACATCGGCAAGACCCGGCTCGACCTGCCGTGGAACGCCTACTACGAGAAGGAGCTCGACGTCCGGTTCTCGCGCTCCTACGGCCCGGGCCGCTACGACGACCGCTACGAGCTCGACGGCGTGGACTACCCCCTGGGCTACGTGCGCTGGACCGAGGAGCGCAACATCGCCTGCTTCCTGGCCCTGCTGGCCGACGGCGCCCTCGACGTCTCCGCGCTGGTCTCGAGCAGCCACCCGGTCACCGAGGCGCCGCAGGTCTACGAGCGGCTGCGCACCGGAGCCATCACCGGGGTCGGCCACCTGCTGTCCTACCCGGCTCGTGACCAGGCACGACCCGACGCCCTCGGTGCCTCCGGGACCACGGGCCCCGGTCGCGCCACCAGGGTCCCCCGGGCCCGCGACGGCGCGGTGCGCCTGGGCGTCATCGGCGCCGGCAGCCACGCCTCGGCGATGCTGCTGCCCGGCCTGGCCGCGGCCGACGACGTCGACCTGGTCAGGGTCGCCACCGCGAGCTCGCTGTCGAGCATCAACGCCCAGCGTGCCTTCGGCTTCGGCTCGGCCGGCACCGACGCCCGCGCGGTGATCGAGGACGACGACCTCGACGCCGTGCTCGTCGCCACCCGGCACCGCACGCACGCCGACCTGGTCTGCGCGGCCCTCGAGAGCGGCAAGGCCGTCTACGTCGAGAAGCCGCTGGCGATCACCCACGAGGAGCTGGCGCGCGTCGAGGAGACGATGGCACGCACCGGGAACGACCGCCTGATGGTCGGCTTCAACCGGCGCTTCGCACCCAGCTTCGTCGACCTCCGGCGCCGTTTCGGCGACGTCGGCGAGCCGGTGGCGCTGCGCTACCTGGTCAACGCCGGGCGGCTGGGAGCGAGCAGCTGGTACCTCGACGAGGCCGAGGGCTCGCGGTTCGTCGGCGAGGGCGGGCACTTCATCGACCTGCTCAGCGCCTGGACCGGCGAGGACCCGGTGGCGCTCTGCGCCCAGCACGGCGCGGGCGACGACGTGAGCCTGGTGCTGCGCTTCACCGGCGGCTCGCTGGCCACGCTCACCTACGCCACCGGCGGGTCGCGCCGCTGCGGCAAGGAGAGCCTCGACGTGCTCGGGGGAGGGCGCAGCGCCCACCTCGACAACTTCGTCCGCTCCACGGTGTGGTCCGAGCGAGGGCGGCAGTCCCGGCGCTCGCGCACCGGACCCGACAAGGGGCACCGCGCCGCCGTGGCGGCGTTCGTCACCGCGGTCCGCACGGGCGGACCGATGCCGATCGACACGGCGTCGCTGGTGAGCACCACCCGGACCACCCTGGAGGCGGCACGATGAGCACACCCCTGTCCTGGTACGCCCGCCGCCTGACGCGGATGAGCACCCGCGAGGTCGCCCAGCGCGTCGGGGACGAGGCCCGTCGAGCGGTCGCGGTGCACACGCTCGCACAGCGGCCCGGTGCACCCGTGCCCGGCCTGCTGCCCCAGCGCGGCTTCACCACGCCCGTGCCGGCCTCGGCGGTCGAGCGGGTGCTGCCCCACGACGCCGCCGCCCTGACCTCGGCCGCGGACCGGCTGCTCGCCGGGCGCTGGAGCGTGCTGGGCCGTGAGCGCACCGACCTGCGCGACCCCGACTGGTTCCTCGACCCGGTGTCCGGCATCCGCGCGCCCCACGACGTGCTGGCCTTCCGCGTCGACCACCGCGACCCCACCGTCACCGGCGACGTCAAGCAGGTGTGGGAGCCCTCGCGCCACCAGCACGTCACCGTGCTGGCGGCGGCCTACTGGCTGACCGGCGAGGAGGAGTACGCCGTGGCCGCGGCAGCCCAGCTGCGCTCGTGGTGGGCGGCCAACCCGGTGCTGCGCGGCGTGCACTGGACCAGCGGCATCGAGCTGGGCCTGCGCCTGGTCTCGTGGGCCTGGATCCGGCGCCTGCTCGACGACTGGACCGGGGTCGAGGGGCTCTTCGAGCAGGACGAGACCGCCCTGGCCCAGCTGCGCTGGCACCAGGAGATGCTGCGCGGCTTCCCGAGCCGGGGCAGCTCGGCCAACAACCATGCCGTGGCCGAGACCTGCGGACGACTGGTCGCGGCCTGCGCGTTCCCGTGGTTCGAGGAGAGCGAGCGGTGGCGGGTGGAGTCCGGCCGGCTGCTGCGCCGGCACCTGCAGGCGAACACGTTCCCCAGCGGGCTCAACCGCGAGCAGGCGGCCGACTACCACCGGTTCGTGTGCGAGCTCGCCGCGCTCGGGCTGGTCGAGGCGCGCTCCTGCGGGCACCCCGAGGACGGCCCCGACCCCGACCTGGTCACGGCCGGGCTCGACGCCGCCGCCGCGCTGCTCGACGTCGAGGGCCGTCCGCCCCGCAACGGCGACGGCGACGAGGGACGCGCCCTGCTGGTGGCCGACGCCGCCGAGGACCCGTGGGAGCAGCTGCTCGGCCTCGGGCAGGCGCTCGTGGGTGCGCAGCCGTGGTGGCCGCGGCGTCGCGGCGGGGTCGTCTCCGTCCTCGTCTCCGCCCTGCTCGCGGCCGCCGGCCCCGTGGCCGGGGACCGCCCCCGGCCGCAGCGGCGCCCCGACCTCTTCGAGGACGCGGGGGTGGCGCTCCTGCGCACGCCGGCCGGCTCCCAGCCCGAGATCTGGTGCCGCTGCGACAGCGGCCCGCACGGCTTCGGGTCGCTGGCCGCCCACGCGCACGCCGACGCGCTGTCGGTGGAGCTGCGCCACGACGGGGTCGAGGTCCTCAGCGACCCGGGCACGTACAGCTACCACGGCGAGGCCCGCTGGCGCGACTACTTCCGCTCCACGCTGGCGCACAACACCGTCGAGGTGGACGGCTGCGACCAGTCCACCAGCGGCGGGCCCTTCCTGTGGACCCAGCACGCCCGGACCTACCTGGACCGCGCCGAGGTCGGCGACCTCGACGTGCAGCTCTGGTCGGCCCACCACACGGGCTACGCCCGCCTCGACCCGGGGCTGCGCCACGCCCGCACCGTCCGCCTCGACCGCGGCTCCGGCGCCCTGCAGGTCGTCGACGAGCTGAGGTCCGGGCGCGCGCACGGGTTCCGGATGGCCTGGCACCTCGGCCCCGAGGTCGACCTGTCCCTGCACGGCTCGCTGGCCCGCCTGAGCTGGACCCGGCCGGCGGTGGACGGGGCGCAGCCGCGCACGGTGACGGCACTGATGCACCTGCCTCCCGAGCTCGTCTGGACCCGGCACCGCGGCGAGGAGGATCCGCCCCTGGGCTGGTGGGCCGAGGGGCTGGGGCGACGGCGGCCCACCACGACGCTCGTGGGCCGGGGCGAGCTGCGCTCGCGCGCGCTGCTGCGGACCCTGGTCGTGCTCGACGTCGAGGTCCCGGGCGAGGCCTCGTGCCGGAGGGGGAGCACCGATGTCTGAGCAGAGCCTGGACCTGAAGGCGACCTGGACCGTGCTGCGCCGCCACGCCTTCCTGCTGACGGTGGCGCTGCTGGTCGGCGCGGTCGCCGGCGTCGCACTGGCGGTGTGGCGCCCCCCGCTGTGGACCAGCACCACCATGGTGCTGCTGCCTCCGTCGTCGGAGTCGGGGGTCGGCGCCGCCGAGCGTGACTCCGGCACCCAGGTGCGGGTCGCCTCGAGCGACCTGGTGCTCGGCGAGGCCGGGCGCCGGGTCACCCCGGCGATGGGCCTCACCGAGGTGCAGGAGGCCGTCGAGGTCAGTGCCGCGACACCCGACGTGCTGCGCTTCACCGCCCGCGCCGAGGAGCCCGAGCAGGCCCAGGAGCTCGCGGCCGCGGCCGCGGCCGCCGAGCTGCGCTACGTCTCGAGCGCGGCCGCCCGGCTGCGCGACGCGGCGCGCGCCGGACGGGAGACCCGGCTGGCGACCCTGCGGGCCACCCTGCGCACCGTCGAGCGCGACATCGAGGAGACCACCCGGCGACGCGACGCGGAGACCTTCGGCTCCGTGGCCGAGAAGGCGCTGACGGCGGCGCTGGCCCAGCTCACCGCCCAGCAGGCCTCGCTCGTGCTGCAGGCCGACCAGGTCGCGGAGGCCGCCTCCGCCGACGTCGGACGCGACACCGCCTCGCTGATCGAGGACGCCTCGCCCGCGACCAGGCCGGGGCTGCTGCTCGGGCGCACCCTGCACGGGCTGGCCGGGGCCGCCGCGCTGCTGCTGCTCGTGGGCCTGGCGCTGCTGGTCTCCGAGCGCCGCGACCGGCGCCTGCGCTACCGCGACGAGATCGCCGACGCGCTCGGCAGCACCGTGGTGGCCTCGGTCTCCTCGCGCCCCGCGCGCAACGTCTCCGCCTGGCGCACCCTGCTGGGCCGCTACGTCCCGGGTCCGGTGGACGCGTGGTCGCTGCGCCAGGTGCTGCGCGAGGTGCTGCCCGCCGGCACGCTGACCCGCGCCCACGCAGGCGCGTCGGAGGAGCCTGCCGTCGACGTCGTGGTGGTGACCCTGTCCGACGACGCGGCCGCGCTGGCGCTCGGGCCGCAGCTGGCGACGTACGCCGCGTCGGTGGGGCTGCGCACCCGCCTGGTGCCCCAGCACGGCCACGACTCCTCGGCGGCGCTGTGGGCCGCCTGCGCGAGGGTGCACCCCGAGCACGAGCTGCGTGGGCACCTGTGGGTCAACCGACCGCTGCACGAGGGCGAGCCCGACGACCTGCGGGTGCTGATGGTGGTGCTCGACCGCACCCGCCCCGAGCGGCCCGACCTGCCGTCCGGCTGCGTAGGGGTGGTGGCCGTGAGCGCCGGCACCGCCACCGCCGCCGACCTGGCGCGGCTGGCCGTCAGCCTCGACGAGGCCGGGGTGGGGGTCCAGGGCGCGGTCGTGCTCGACCCCGACCGTCTCGACCGCACGACCGGGCGCCGGCTGCAGCCGGAGCGGCTGCGTGAGCCGCAGCTTCCGGTGCGCCTGACCGGCACGGTGCCGGGGGAGAGGCTCGGCCGGCCCCGGCTGGGCAGCGTGGCGCGCAACGGGCACGAGGGAGGTGCGCAGTGAGGACGTCAGCCTGGCCGGTGGACGACGAGCAGTCGGAGGACCCCGAGCTCGCGGAGGTGGCGCCCGCGGTCGTGAGCCTGCACTTCCTGCGGCGCGCGCTGCGCCGGCGCTGGAGGGTCTGGGCCGGCTGCGCCCTGGCCGGCGTGCTGCTGGGGGCGGCCGTCGCGCTGGCGCTGCCGACGCGCAGCGCCGCGAGCGTGACGCTGCTGCTGGCGCACCCCGACGGCGCGGACCCGACGATGGCGATGAACACCGACGTGAGCCTGCTGCGCACCCGCACGGTGGCCGAGCGGGTGGTCGACGAGCTCGGCATCGACCTGACCTCCGAGCAGATGCAGGCCTCGATCCTGGCCAGCGTCGAGACGACCACGGTGCTCCAGCTCGAGGTCGAGGGTCCCGACGCCGACGAGGCACGACGGCGCACCGAGGCGGTGGCCACCACGTTCCTGGACTTCCGCAACGAGACCATGGAGGTGCAGACCGCTGCCCGCACCGACCGCTACCGGATCCGGGTCGAGGCCCTGCGCAGCGAGGCCACCACGCTCACGGCGCAGTACGACGTGCTCAGCGGCAGCGGCCCCCGGGGCCGGGCCGAGGCGGCCGAGGTGCTCACCCGGCGCGCCCAGGTCGACGCGCAGATCAGCGAGCTGGAGCAGGAGATCGAGCGCACCCGCATCGTCGCGGGGGCGGTCGCGGGGGCGAGCCACGTGCTCGACCCCACCGCCGTGCTCGCCGGCCGCTCGCTGGTGCGCAGCCTCGCCCTCGACACCACGGCGGGGCTCGTGGCCGGCGGGTCCGTGGGCGCCGGCTGGGTGCTGCTCGGCGCACTGCTCTCGCAGCGGGTGCGGCGCCGCGAGGAGATCGCGATGGCCCTGGGCACGCGGGTGTGCTGCAGCGTGGGCCGGGTGCCGACGCGGGTCTGGCGCGGGGCCGCGGTCCCGGCCCGGCGGCGTACGTCGCTGGAGCGGGCGGTGGCCAGCGTGTCGGGGCTGGTGGCCCCGGGTCCGGCCGGGGAGGGCCGCGCACCGGTGCGGTGGGCGGTCGGCGCGGTCGAGAACGGACCCGAGACCACGGTGCTCGCCGCGGCCCTGGCGGTGGACCGGGCCCGGGCGGGCAACCGGGTGCTGGTGGTCGACCTGACCGAGCGCGGCCGGGTGGGGCACGCGGTCGCCGGGCTGTGGAGCGGCGACGGGACCAGGCCGGTGGTGCTGCGCCCCGACGGGGTGCCCTCGCGCTCGGTCGGGCCGCTGCCGGGGGCCGAGCTGTCGGCGTCCACGGTGACCGAGGCCGAGTCGGCCTCCGACCTGGTGCTGGTCGTGGTCGACATCGACCCGGCCGTCGGTCTCGACCACGTCGCCGCCCGCGCCGAGCGCCTGGTGGTCGTGGTCAGCGCCGGTGGCTCGACCGCCGAGCGGCTGCGCACCACCGCCGAGCTGGCCCGGGCCGCCGGCCTGGAGCCCGCCGAGGCGGTGCTCGTGGGCGCCGACGCCGCCGACGACAGCCTGGGGCTGGCGCCCGTCGACGACGAGGACACCCGGTCGAGCCGCTCGCTGCTGCCGGGCCGGTGGGGCCGGTGAGCACGGTCCTGGCGGGGCCCTCCGCCGGCCCCCTCGCACCGGACCCGCGCCTGGGACGGCGTCAACGGACGCTGGTCGGCCTCGCCTGGGGCGCGCTGCTGCTCAACGTGCTGACCTACGCCGACACCGCCACCGTGGTGCCGCTGCCGACCCTGGCCGGCTCGGCGCTGACCCAGGGGGCGGTGCTGGTGGCACTGCTCCTGGCCCTGGTGGTCAACCCCGGTGGCGTGGTGCGCCCGCAGGTCTTCCTGCTGCTGCTGACGGTGCTGGCCATCGGTGCCAGCGCGGCCAGCCTCTACTCCGAGTTCTTCCTCTCCGCGACCTTCCGGGCCGGGCGGATGGTGCTCTTCGTGACCGTGCTGTGGCTGCTGAGCACCTGGTTCGGGCGGCGCGACATGCTGCTGCTGCGGATGCACCGCACGGCCCTGGCGGTGGTGATGGCGACCGTCTACGCCGGGGCGCTGGTGGCCCCCGGGCTGGCCTTCGCCTTCCAGGACCGCCTGGCCGGGGTGGTCTGGCCGATCCCGCCCACCCAGGTCGCGCACTACGCCGCGGTCCTGCTCGGCACCTCGCTGCTGCTGTGGATGTGCCGGCTGGTCGGCGGTGTGCGGGCCGGGCTGATGGTGCTGCTCTCGCTGCTGCCGCTGCTCGCCACGCACACCCGCACCGCCGTGATCGGGGTGCTCGTCGGTCTCGTGGTGGCCTCCCTGAGCCTGCTGATGGGCCACGTGCGGGTGCGGCGCACGCTGATGGTCGCCGGCGGCGGCGGTGCGATCGGGGCGGCGCTGTTCATCTCGCCGCTGACCGTGTGGCTGCTGCGCGGGCAGTCGGCCGACGAGGCCAACAAGCTGACCGGCCGCACCGACGTGTGGAGCGCGGTCGCCGACCTCGAGCGGCCGTGGATCGAGGACCTCTTCGGCTGGGGCCTGTCCGACCAGTCCTTCGGCGGGCTGCCCATCGACAGCAGCTGGGTGGCGACGTACGTCGACCAGGGCTGGCTGGGCGTCGGGGTGCAGGCCGCGGTGCTGCTCCTGCTGCTGCTGATGGCGGTCGTGCACCGGCCCGGGCCCGAGCGGGCCATCGCCCTCTTCCTGGTCGCCTACTGCACGGTCGCCTCGGTCACCGAGACCGGGCTGGGCGCCCCGTCGGTCTACCTGCTCGACCTGACCGTCGCCGCGTCGCTGCTGGTGCCCGGCTGGCGGGCGAGGCAGCCATGAGGGTCGTGGTGGTGCACGGCCGCTACCGCTCGGTCGCGCCGAGCGGCGAGAACCGCGTGGTCGACCAGGAGGTGCGGATGCTGCGCGCGGCCGGCCACGACGTGCGCACCTACGAGCGGCACAGCGACGACATCGCCGACTGGCCGGCCCGGCGCCGGGCGCTGCTGGCGATGCACAGCGTGCGCAACGGTCCCGTGCGCTCCGACCTGACGGGCTACCTGGAGCGCGAGCGGCCCGACGTCGTGCACGTGCACAACACCTTCCCGCTGCTCAGCCCCTCGGTGCTGCTGGCCTGCCACGACGCGGGCGTGCCGGCGGTCGCCACCGTGCACAACTACAAGCTGCTGTGCGCCAGCGGTGACTTCTACCGCGACGGGGCGCCCTGCCACGACTGCGCCGACGGGCAGGTCGCGCCCGCCCTGCGCCACGGCTGCTACCGGGCCTCGCACGCGGCGACGCTGCCGGTCGCGGCCGGGCTGGTGCTCAACCGGCGGCTGTGGCAGCAGCTGGTGTCGGCGTACCTGCTGATCAGCGACTCGCAGCGCGCGCTGCTGCAGGGTCTGGCGCTGCCCGAGGAGCGGGTCTTCGTCAAGCCCAACTTCGTCGACCGCGCCGAGGTCTCGCCGGTGCCGCGCGAGCACCTCGTGGCCCACCTGGGCCGCCTCGACGAGGCCAAGGGGATCCGGCTGACGATGGCCGCCTGGGAGCACCACGAGCGCAGCGCCCCGGGTTCGCGGCTGCGGCTGGTGATCGCCGGCGGCGGCCCCCTCGAGGGACTCGTGCGCGACTGGGCCGCCGGGCGCGAGCGGGTGCGGATGGTCGGCACGCTCGACCCGTCGGGCGTCGGCGCGCTGCTCGACCGCGCCCTCCTGGCGGTGGTGCCCTCGGCGTGGGAGGAGGTCTTCGGCCTGGTGGCCGTCGAGGCCATGGCCCACGGGTCGGTGCCGGTGGCGCCCGCACGTGGCTCCTTCCCCGAGCTCGTGCGCGACGGCTGGGACGGCGTGCTCTTCGAGCCCGGCAGCGCCGCCGACCTGGCCCGCGTGCTGGGCCGCGCCGACCGCGACCCCGGCGCCCTCCTCGAGGTCGGCGAACGGGCCCGCGCCACCTCGCGTCGCCGGTTCTCGCGCGAGCGCAACCTCGAGCAGCTCCTCTCGATCTACCGGTACGCCATCGCCCACCCGGCAGGAAGGACCTCCCATGCCACTCGTCCCGCCAGCGCCCCTCGCACCACCAGCCGCGCGCCGGCGACGGAGGGTTGAGCCGTGACCGGGTCACCGCCCGCGCCCCGCGTGAGCATCGGGCTGCCCGTCTACAACGGCGCCGACTACCTCGCCCAGTCCCTCGACGCGCTGCTCGGGCAGAGCTTCGAGGACCTCGAGGTCGTCGTGTCCAGCAACGCCTCGACCGACGACACCGACGACCTCGTGCGCGAGCGCGCCGCCAGTGACCCCCGGGTGCGCTTCGAACGGCTGGAGACCAACCTGGGAGCCGCGGCCAACCACGACGTCGTCCTGCGGCGCGCCCGCGGCGAGCTCTTCAAGTGGGCCTCGGCCGACGACCTCTACGCCGTCGACCTGGTCGAGCAGTGCGTGCGCCTGCTCGACGCCCACCCCGACGCCGTGCTGGCCCACTCGTGGACCGCCGCCGTCGACGAGACGGGCGCCGTGGTGCAGGCCCACGAGTACCCGCTGCTGACCAACTCGCGCCGGCCCTCCCGGCGCTTTCGCAGCATGCTCCTCGACGGCGACCGGATGCCCGGGGCGATCCGGGCCGACGACTTCTACGGGTTGGTGCGCGCCGACGTGCTCAGGCGGGTCCGCCCGCACGGCAGCTTCTACCGCGCCGACCACGTCTTCGTCAGCGAGCTGGTCCTGCAGGGGCGCTTCGTGCAGGTGCCCGACTGGCTCTACTTCCGTCGCCACCACGGCGGCCGGCTCTCGCACGACGAGGCGACCGTGCGCTCGTGGTGCGCCTCGCTCGACCCGCGGCGCGCCGACCGGCTGCGCAACCCGACCGTGCGGCTGGTGGGGGAGATGTTCACCGGCTACCTAGGCGCGGTGCAGCGCTCGGCGCTGAGCCCTGCGGAGAAGCGGGCCTGCGTGCGCCACCTGGCGCGGTGGGCGGCCTCGCGGGCGGGGCGGCGCATCGGCGGCGCCGACCCCGGCGTGCCGGCCGAGGAGTACGACGTCGTGCCGCAGCGCCGCGACCTGGCGAGCCGGGTCGTGGCGGGGCAGGGGGCCCGGCCGTGAGCCAGGCCGACCGCCGCCTGCGCGTCGGGTTCCTGGGCCGGCTGGGCGCCGGCAACCTGGGCAACGACGCCAGCCTCGAGGTGGTGCTGGGCCTGGTGCGCTCGCGTCGTCCCGACGCCGTGCTCGACGCCATGTGCTCGGGACCCGAGGTCGTGCGCGAGCGCTACGACCTGCCCGCCGTCGAGCTGCACCGCGCCCTGCGCGGGCCCACCGCCTGGCGGGTGCTCGCCGGGCTCGGGGTCGACGCCGTCCGCATCGGGCGGTGGGTGCGCCAGCACGACGTCGTGCTCGTGCCCGGCATGGGCACGCTGGAGTCGACGCTGCACGAGCGTGCCTGGCAGATGCCCTGGACCCTGCTGGTGATGGCCGCCAGCGGACGGCTCTGGCGCACCCGGGTGGCCCTCGTGGGCGTCGGGGCCGGGGCGGTGCCCGAGCCGGTCCAGCGTCGGATGCTGGTGGGTGCCGCCCGCCTGGCGCACTACCGCTCCTTCCGCGACGAGCGCTCCCGCGACGACCTGCGGCGGATGGGCCTGCGCACCGACGACGGGGTCTTCCCCGACGTGGTCCTGGCCCTGCCGGTGCCGGCGGGACCGGGGGCGAGGCCGCGCAGCGTCGGACTCGGGGTGATGGCCTGGTCCGGCAGCAACGGTGAGCGCGCGCAGGCCGAGCGCCTGCACGCGGCGTACGTCGCCGAGATGGGGCGCGTGGTCGAGCGGCTGCTCGAGCGCGGCTACGACGTCAGCGTGCTGGTCGGTGACGGCGACGACGTGCCGGTGGCCCGGGCCCTGGTGGCCGGGGCCCGCGACGAGCGGGTGCGGCTGCTGGTGCCCACGACCCCGGACGAGCTGGTCGAGGCGGTCGCGTCGGTCGAGGTGGTGGTGGCCGCGCGCTACCACAACGTGGTCGGGGCGCTGCGCAGCGCGACCCCGGTCGTGGCGCTGTGCTACGCGCCCAAGCACCGCGACCTGATGGCCCTGATGGGGGTCGAGGAGCTGTGCCACGACCTGCGCGGCCTCGACGCGGCGAGGCTGGTGGACCACGTCGACGAGGTGCACCGCGACCGCGAGGCCCTGCGCGCCCGCCTCGAGCGGCGCCTCGACGAGCTGGCCCCGGTCTTCGAGCGGCACTTCGACGAGGTGGCCGCGAGGGTGCTGGGCGCCGGCAGCGAGGTGGTCGCATGAGCGGCGTGCCGGTCGGGCGCGCGGCCCTGCTGCGCACCGTGGGCCGGCTGGGCTGGGGGGTCGCCGACCAGGGGGTCTCGAGCGTCAAGAACTTCGTGCTCGGGGTGTTCGTGGCCACCACCCTGGGCGCCCAGAGCCTCGGCGCGCTGGGGCTGGTGCTGGTGACCTACGCGATCGTGCTGCAGGCCGCCCGGGGGCTGGCCACCGACCCGCTGATGGTGCGCTACACCGGCACCGAGCCCCGCACCTGGCGCTCGTCGAGCGCCGCGGCCACCGCCACCGCCACGGTGGTGGGCCTGGTCGCCGGCGCGGCCTGCCTGGGTGGCGGCGCCGTGCTGACCCGCTGGGTCAGCGGCGAGGGCGGGACAGCCTTCACCGCGCTGGCCCCCTGCCTGCCGCTGCTGGCGCTGCAGGACAGCTACCGCTACGCCTTCTTCGCCGCCGGGCGCGGCGCCGCGGCCTGTGCCACCGACATGGTCTGGGCGGTCTCGCTGGTCCTGCTGCTCCCGCTGGGGGCGCCGCTGGGGCTCGACGGCATCGCGTGGGCCGTCGTGGCCTTCGGCGCCAGCGCCGGGATCTCCGCCGCGTTCGCGGCCTGGCGGGCCCGCACCCTGCCCGACCCGCGACGGGTCCTGTGGTGGTGGCGCGAGCACCACGACCTCGGCACCCGCTTCCTGGGCGAGAACGTGACGCTCGGGGTGGGCCAGCAGGTCACCGTCCTCGTCGTCGCGGCCGTCGCCGGGCTCGGCGCGCTGGGCGCCGTGCGTGGCGCGGAGATGCTGATCGGGCCGGTGGCCAGCCTGCTGATGGGGATCTCGCAGGTGGCGGTGCCGGAGGCGGTCCGGGCCCGCGCCAACGGCCGCGCCTCGCTCGAGCGGCTCTGCCGCGCCCTGAGCGGCGGGCTGGCCGCGGTGGCGCTGCTGTGGGGCGGCCTCGTCTTCGTCGTGCTGCCCCACGGCCTGGGGGAGCGCCTGCTCGGCGAGGTCTGGCCCAGCGCCCACTCGCTGCTGCCGGCGGTGGTCCTCGGCGCCACCGCGGGCTGCCTGCACGTCGGGCCGTCGGCGGGGCTGCGCGCCCTGGGCCGCGCCGACCTGACGCTGCGCATGCAGGCGCTGGTGACCTCGACGTACGCCGTGCTCGGCACCGCCGGCGCGGCCGCGGGCGGGGCGGTCGGGATGGTGTGGGGCACCGCCGCCGCCTCCTGCCTGGGAGCCGTCGCGTGGTGGCTGGCCCTCGACCACGCCGCGCGGGCGGCGCTGCCGCTGCCGCCGGCCACCGCGCTGGTCGAGCCCGAGGAGATCGAGAGCCGTGTCGTCTGACGCGCCGGAGGTCGTGGTGGCCACGGTGATGCGCCGCGAGGGCGGCAGCGGCGTCCAGACCCACGTGCGCACCGTGGTCGAGCACCTCGAGGCGACCGGCCGGCCGGTGCGGGTGGTCAGCCCCTTCGACGCCGCCTCGCCGCTGGTGCGGCCGGTCTTCGCGGTGCGGCTGGCGCTGCAGCCGGTCTCGGGCGCGGCCGGGGTGTGGTGGTACCGGCACTGGCACACGGCGTACCTGCGCGCCGCGCTCGGTCCGGCGCTGGCCACCGCCCGGGCCGGCCGGCGGCCCCCCGTCGTCTACGCGCAGTGCCCCGGGTCCGCCCTGGCGGCGCTCACCGTGCGCGAGCGCGCGGGCGGCGCGGAACCGGTGGTGATGGCCGCCCACTTCAACGTCTCCGAGGCCGACGAGTGGGCCGGCAAGGGGGAGATCAGGCGTGGCGGGCGGGTCTTCCGCGCCGTGCGCGAGCTCGAGGCCCGGGTGCTGCCGCGCCTCGACGGCCTGGTCTTCGTCTCCGAGGCGGCGCGCCGCGACTGCCTGGCCCGCGTGCCCGCGGCCGCCCGCGTGCCGTCGGTGGTGGTGCCCAACGCGGTGCCGGCCCTGCCGGCGCTCCCCGACCCGGCGGGCGCCGACCCGGCGAGCCCTGACCCGGCGGGACCGCTGCGCGACCTGGTCACCGTGGGCTCGGTCGAGCCCCGCAAGAACCAGGGCTACCTGCTCGAGGTGCTGGCCGAGGCCCGCCGGCGCGGACGCCCCTGCACGCTCACCGTGGTCGGCGACGGTCCCCAGCGCCGTGGGCTCGAGCGGCGCGCGCGGGCGCTGGGCGTCGAGCGCGACGTCCGCCTCGTGGGGCACCGCACCGACGTGCCCGCCTGGCTGGCCGGGCACCGCGTCTACTGCCACGCCGCGCTCACCGAGTCCTTCGGCATCGCGCTCGCCGAGGCGATGCGGGCCGGGCTGCCCGTCGTCGCGGGCGCCGTGGGCGGCATCCCCGAGGTGGTGCGCGACGGGGTCGAGGGCCGGCACTGGCCGCTCGACGACGTCGCCGCGGCCACCGACCTCCTGCTCGACCTGCTCGACGACCACGACACCCGGCGACGGATGGGCCGGGCCGGGGCGGCCCGCGCCGCCGACGAGCTCGGCACCCAGGTCGTGGTGCCCCGGCTGCTCGACTTCCTCGGGTCGCTCAGCGCTCGGCCGGCGCCGGCCCCAGCAGGTGGCGCACCTCGCTGAGCGGGGGCGCCGCCCGGTCGTTCGCCGAGAGCAGGGTCACCGGCAGCGGCCACGCCACCGCGATGTCGGGGTCGTCGTGGGCGATCGCCAGCGACGCGGCCGGGTCGTGGCGGCGGTCGATGCGGTAGGAGGTGTCCGACGGCTCGCGCAGGGCCTGGAACCCGTGCGCGCAGCCCGCGGGGATGTAGACCGAGCGCTGCGACTCCTCGGTGAGCTCGAAGCCCTCCCACTCGCCGTACGTCGGCGAGCCGACGCGCAGGTCGACCACGACGTCGTACAGGGCCCCGCGCGAGCAGCGCACCAGCTTGGCCTCGCCGGCCCCGGTGCGCACGTGCAGGCCGCGCACCACGCCGCGGTGCGAGCGCGAGACGCTGTCCTGCACGAAGTCCTCGGCGCGCACGCCGTGCTCGCGCGCGACGTCGGCGTCGAAGGTGCGCGCGAACCAGCCGCGCTCGTCGGGCACCGGCTCGGGCTCCACGACCAGCACCCCGGCGATCCGGGTGCGTCGTACCTGCATGCTCCCCACCTCCTGGCCCGACCCTCTCCCGCCCGTCGGGCGGCGACCTCACGAAATTGGGGTAATCGGGCGCCTCGTCGGCTCGCAGGCCTCGTCGCGGGCCCACGCTGGTGGCTCCAGAGACGAGGAGGACGAGCATGGGACGACGCAGCTGCCGGCTGTGCGGGGCCGACCTGAGGACCACCTTCGTGGACCTGGGGATGTCCCCGCCGTGCGAGAGCTACCTGGCCGAGGAGGACCTCGACCACGGGGAGGTGTTCTACCCGCTGCACGTGCGGGTCTGCGACGAGTGCCTGCTGGTCCAGCTGCCCGCCTACATCCCGGCCGAGGACATCTTCAGCGACTACGCCTACTTCTCGTCCTACTCCGACTCGTGGGTGCGCCACTGCGAGCGCTTCGTCGAGACCGCCGTCGAGCGGCTCGGCCTGGGCGGCGACTCGTTCGTCGTCGAGGTGGCCAGCAACGACGGCTACCTGCTCCAGCACACCGTGGCCCGCGGCATCCGCTCGCTGGGCATCGAGCCGGCGGCCAACGTGGCCGTGGCGGCCGAGGAGCGCGGGGTCCCCACCGAGGTGCTCTTCCTGGGTCAGGAGACCGGCCGCAAGATCGCCGACGTGCACGGGCGCGCCGACCTGGTCGTGGCCAACAACGTCTTCGCCCACGTGCCCGACATCGTCGACTTCAGCCGCGGGATGCGCGAGCTGGTCGCCGACGACGGGCGGGTCAGCATCGAGATCCCGCACCTGCTGCGGCTGGTCGAGGGCCGTGAGTTCGACACGATCTACCACGAGCACTACTCCTACCTCTCGCTGCTGACCACGCAGCGGGTGCTGGCCGCGGCCGGCCTGAGCGTCGTCGACGTCGAGGAGCTGCCCACCCACGGCGGATCGCTGCGCACCTGGTCGGCGCGCACCGAGACCGCGCCCGAGCCGTCGGAGGCGGTGGCCCGGGTGCTGGCCGACGAGGCCCGGGCGGGGCTGCACACGCTCGAGGGGCACGCCGGCTTCGCCGCCTCGGTCGCCGAGGTGCGCGACGACTTCGTGGAGTTCCTCGTCGAGTGCCGCCGGCAGGGCCGCAGCGTGGCGGCGTACGGCGCACCCGGCAAGGGCAACACCCTGCTCAACCACTGCGGCGTGCGCGCCGACCTGCTGTCCTTCGCGGTCGACCGCAACCCCCACAAGCACGGCAGGTTCCTGCCCGGCACCCACATCCCGGTGCTGCCGGTCGAGGCGCTGGCCCAGGCCCGCCCCGACTTCGTGGTGATCATGCCGTGGAACCTCCGCAAGGAGATCACGGCCCAGCTCGACTACGTGGGCGGGTGGGGCGGCCAGCTGGTCGTGGCCCTGCCGCGCCTCGAGGTCTTCCAGGCCGGACCGGCCTGACGAGAGGAGTACGACATGAAGGTGGTCCTGTTCTGCGGTGGCCTGGGGATGCGCATGCGCGCCGACAACCAGTCCCTGCCCAAGCCGATGATGCCGATCGGCAGCCGGCCGGTGCTCTGGCACGTGATGCGCTACTACGCCTACTTCGGGCACACCGACTTCGTGCTGTGCCTGGGCCACGGCGCGCAGGCGGTCAAGGACTACTTCCTGAACTACCAGGAGACCGCCTCCAACGACTTCGTGCTCACCAAGGGCGGCTCCTACATCGAGATGCTCGGCACCGACATCAGCGACTGGACGATCCGCTTCATCGACACCGGCATGGACACCGCGATCGGCGAGCGGCTGCGCCGGGTGCGCCCGCACCTCGAGGGCGACGGCGTCTTCCTGGCCAACTACGGCGACGTGCTCACCGACGCGCCCATGGACGAGCTGGTGGCCCAGTTCGAGCAGACCGACGCCGTGGCGCAGATGCTGGCCGTCAAGCCGCAGGACTCCTTCCACGTCGTCGACGTCGACGGCGCCGGGCAGGTCTCGGGGCTGGTACCGGTCGCCGACATGTCGCTGTGCATCAACGGTGGCTACTTCGTGCTGAGCCAAGGCATCTTCGACTACCTCGAGGAGGGCGACGACCTGGTGATGGACGGGTGCGTGCGCGCTGCTCGCGACGGCCGGGTGCGCGCGGTGCGCTACGACGGCTTCTGGGCCCCCATGGACACCCTCAAGGAGCGCACCGCCCTGGAGGAGAAGTACCGCCACGGGATCAGCCCCTGGGCGCTGTGGCGCGACCACCCCGTCCAGCCCGGCACCCCCGTCACCCCCGTCGCCCTCTGACCCGGCCCAGATCTCGCGCTGACCCGGCCGGGATCTTCGGTGACCCCGGGCGCCGGGGGCGAGCCCCGGTGCACGAGGTGCACGAGGGTGCACCGAGCGTCGTACGACGGCGCAACGGAGGGGATCTGCTCCGGGGCGGCGTGGTGGCTTCTGCCGAGCCGGCCCGAACTTCTCGTCGAGCCGGCCGAGATCCACATGTCCCCGGCCCGGCTCCTGGCGCAACGCCAGCGCGGCACGGCGCTGGTCGTCGTACGCCGCACGCGCGGAGATCTGCGCCGGCTCGAGGCGAGGTTCGGGCCGGGTCAGCGCGAAGTCCTGGGCCGAGTCGGCCTGAACTTCTTGTCGAGTCGGCCCGAACTTCCCTTCGAGTGGGCCGGGATCCACATGTCCGCGTCCGGGCTCCTGGCGCAAGCTCGGTGCCCGCGGCCTTGATCGTCGTACGCCGCACGCGCGGAGATCTGCGCCGGCTCGACGCGAAGTCCAGGCCGGGTCAGCGCGAAGTCTGGGCCGGGTCAGCGGGCCATGTGGGCCGGGTCGGCTACTGGGTGCTGCTGCCGGCGTCCTGGAGGTAGGGCTCGCTGCGCCACTGGTTCCAGGTCACGAAGGTGCCGGCCTCGAGGGCCATGAAGAGCCAGGGGCCGCGGTAGGTGTTGTCCCAGAAGCGGTTGTCCTGCTCGAGGGTCACCGCGTTCTCCACGAGAGTGCCCTGGAAGGGCGAGTGCGGCGGGAAGGTGCCCCAGTTGGAGAAGATGCCGCTCACCCCGCAGATGTTCTCCTCGGTGCACTCGGGGCCCAGCTGCTCGGGGTCGAGCTGGAAGAGGTTGTCGTGCACGTGCACGTGCTGGGACTTCCAGCGGCAGTCGTCGAAGTAGGGGTCCTCGGCGATCAGGTCGGGGTCGGCGCAGGCCTCGAAGGTGGCGACCTCCGGGTTGACCAGGGTGGTGTCCTGGGTGGGGTTGGCCGGCGAGCCGGCGTAGCGGTCGGCGTTCTCCCAGATCGCCACCCCGCCCCAGTTGTCGATGAAGCGGTTGCCGGCCACCACCAGCGCCTCGCCGTGCAGCCGCCCCGCGCGCGGGTCGGCCCCGGACTCGGAGACGTAGACCGCCGGGGTCGGGAAGCCGGGGTTGCGCGGGCCCTTGACGGTGCCGTTGCCGATGAAGGTGTTGCCCACGATCGAGGCGTTGTAGCTGGTCTCGTAGACCAGGCCCTCGGAGTCGTTGTGCTCGACCAGGTTGCCCTCGATGGTGAAGCCGGTGTTGTTGTTGTCGGCCCACAGTCCCGGGCCGGTGTTGTGGTGCACCCAGTTGTCGGTGATCTCGGCGCCGGTCGTGGCCCAGAACTTGCCCCCGCCGGTGCACCCGCAGGTCGGGATGCGCTTCTCCCAGTCGGCGGTGTTGTTGTGGCTGATCTCGTTGTGGTGCAGCACCACGTCCTGCGGACCGGTCGGGGAGTAGGCGCTGAAGCCGTACTGGCCGTTCTCGGTCAGGCAGTTGTGTCGCACCACCGCGCCGTCGCCGAGGAAGACCCCGGCCCCGCCGTTGCGGCGCAAGGTGCTGTGCTCGACCAGCCACCCGGGGGCGCTGTCGTGGTTGACGACGCCCTGGTTGCGGTTGTCGAGCCGGCCGCCGAAGCCCTCGACGGTCAGGTGGCGCACCGTCACGTCGCTGGCCTGGCCGGTGAAGGCGTAGAGGTTGGTGCCGTCGCCGTCGAGCACCGCACCGGGCGCGCCGACGAAGGTGTCGCCGTCGTGCGGGCGCACCGAGTCGTACGCCGTCTCGCCGAGGCGGTGCCGACCGGGTGCGAGCCAGAAGGTCGTGCCGGGCGGCGACTCGCTGACCACCAGTGGCAGGTCGTCGGAGTCCCGGACCACCACGGCGCCCTCCGGCGGCTCGGCCGGGCCGTCGAGCCTCGGCGAGCCGCAGATCGCTGCCGGTGCGTCGTCGGGGGCCTCGGCGCGTGCCTGCGGCTCGGCCCCGGGACCGCCCACCGGCCCGCCGGTCGCGGGGTCGGCGGCGCCGAGCGACGACGTGCGCAGCGCTGCCAGCGAGGCGACCAGCACCACGGCGAGCCCTGCCCAGCCCAGCAGGAGGCGGGGGCGGGGGCGGGGGCTCGGACCTGGGGGCACCCGGCCACGGTAGGACCGCCGCCCGTCCCCCGGGCGACCCCTGGTGGCCGATCTACCGCATATCGGGGAGGTCTGCGCACCAGGAGCCCACGCCGCCCCGCCGACGCGCAGGATCGCCACGACGGCCGCGTGGCGACGGTGAGGGGGACCGACGTGCTGGAGCTGGGGATCGGCGCTGGGGCGCTGGAGGTGGTGTGCCTGGGTGCGCACCCGGACGACATCGAGATCGGGTGCGGGGGCACGTTGCTGCGCCTGGCGAGCCGGCCGCAGACCTCGGTCACCGCGCTCGTGCTCACCGGCACGCCCGAGCGCGTCGGCGAGTCGGAGGCGGCGCTGGAGCGGCTGTGCCCCGGCACCCGCCTGCACTGCGCCGGGCTGCCCGACGGACGGCTCCCGGAGCACTGGGGGGCGGTCAAGCAGGCGCTCGAGGACCTCGCGGCCACCCACCGCCCGCACGTCGTGCTGGCGCCGCGCGCCGACGACGCCCACCAGGACCACCGGATCGTGGGCGAGCTGGTGGCCACGACCTGGCGCGACGCCCTGGTGCTGCACTACGAGATCCCCAAGTGGGACGCCGACCTGCGCCCGCCCACCCACTACGTGGCCCTCGACGAGGAGACCGCGCGCCGCAAGTTCGCCGTCCTCGACGCCTCCTTCCCCAGCCAGCACGGGCGCGACTGGTGGGACGAGGAGACGTTCCTGGGCCTGATGCGCCTGCGCGGCGTCGAGTGCCGCGCCAGGTACGCCGAGGGCTTCTCGTCCTCGAAGGTCCTGGTCGGCCTCGACGGCGCACGCGGGGGAGCGGGCTCGTGAGCGGCCCGGCGGACCCGGACTTCTCCCGGTCGCTGCGCGCGCAGGCGCGCCTGCACGAGCTGGTGCCCGGCGGGGCGCACACCTACGCCCGCGGCAGCGACCAGTACCCCGAGCAGATGCCGCCGGTGATCGTGCGGGGCTCCGGGGCGCGGGTCGAGGACCTCGACGGCAACATCTTCGTGGAGTACGGCATGGGCCTGCGCTCGGTGACGCTGGGCCACGGATTCGCCCCCGTGGTCGCCGCGGTCTGCCGGGCCGTGCGCGACGGGGTCAGCTTCACCCGGCCCTCGGTGTGGGAGCTGCGGGCCGCGGAGCGCTTCGTCGAGCAGGTGCCCGGAGCCGACATGGTCAAGTTCGCCAAGAACGGCTCGGACGTCACGACCGCGGCGGTGCGCCTGGCACGGGCCGCGACCGGGCGCCCGCTCGTGGCCGTCTGCCGCACCCAGCCCTTCTTCTCCACCGACGACTGGTTCATCGGCTCGACCGCGATGCCGCACGGGGTGCCGCCCGCCTACCGCGGCGACACCGTCGGCTTCGACTACAACGACCTCGACTCGCTGCGGGCGCTGCTCGCCGAGCACCCCGGCCGGGTCGCGGCGGTGGTGATGGAACCGGCCTCCGCGACCGCCGAGCCGGCCCCCGGCTTCCTCGAGGGCGTACGACGCCTGGCCGACGAGGACGGGTTCGTGCTGGTCTTCGACGAGATCATCTGCGGGATGCGCTGGTCGCGCCACGGGGCCCAGCACGTCTACGGGGTGCGCCCCGACCTGTCGTGCTGGGGCAAGGCGCTGGGCAACGGGTTCCCGATCGCGGCGCTGGCCGGGCGGCGCGAGCTGATGGAGCTGGGTGGGCTGCGCACCGACGCGGAGCGGGTCTTCCTGGTCTCCACCACCCACGGCGCGGAGACCGGCGGGCTGGCGGCGTACCTGGCGGTCGCCGACGAGTACGAGCACCACGACGTGGTGGCCACGATGACCGAGCGGGGCGCCCGGCTGGCCGGCGCCGTGCGCGACGAGGTCGCGGACGCGGGGCTCGAGCAGCACGTGCAGCTGCACGGGCGTCCGACCTCGATGGTCTTCGCGACCCTCGACGGCCAAGGCCGTCCGTGCCAGGCGATGCGCACGCTCTTCCTGCAGGAGCTGCTGCGCCACGGCGTGCTGGGCCAGTCGTTCGTGGTCTCGGCGGCGCACACCGACGACGACCTCGACCTGACCGCCCACGCGGTGCGCCAGGCGCTGCCGGTCTACGCCCGGGCGCTCGAGCAGGGCGGCGTCGAGGGCCTGCTGGTCGGGCGCCCGGTGGCGCCGGCCCTGCGCCCGGTGGCGGCCCCCCGCCGGCTCTGAGCCGGCCGCCTCAGGAGCGCCGGGTCTCGGCGTGCCGCTCGAGGTAGCACTCGACCTGGCGGTCGACCGCCTCGCGCGGTGGCTCGCCGGCGCGCACCGACTTCTCCCAGTCGACGGTGATCCGGACCGCCTCCGGGGCGCTGAGCACGGGGTGCCACCCGAGCTCGGTACGCGCCAGCGTCGAGTCGAGCGCCAGCAGGCCGGCCTCGTGGGGGCCCGGGTCGCCGGTGGCCTCCCAGCGCGCGCCCTCGCCCCACTGCCGCGCCATCAGGCCGGCGACGTCGGCGACGCTGAGGGTGTCGGCGCTCGACGGGCCGAAGTTCCACCCCCGGTCGTGGGCGCGCCCGGGCAGGTGCTCGGCGACGGTCAGGTAGCCGCTGAGCGGCTCGAGCACGTGCTGCCAGGGGCGTACGGCGTCGGGTCGGCGCAGCCGCGCCGGCTCCCCGGCCGCGAAGCGTGCGACCAGCTCGGGCAGCAGCGCGTCGGGGGTGGCGTCGCCGCCGCCGACCACGTTGCCGGCACGGGCGGTGGCCACGCCGAGCCCCTCGCGCGGGAACGAGGCGACCATCGAGTGGGTCAGCAGCTCGGCGCAGGCCTTGCTGGCGCTGTAGGGGTCGTCGCCGCCCAGCGGCTCGCTCTCCCGGTAGCCCCAGTGCCACTCGTTGTTGCGGTAGACCTTGTCGGTGGTCACGACCACGCAGCTGCGCACCCGCGGCACCGCGAGCACGGCCTCGAGGACCGCCAGGGTGCCGTCGACGTTGCTCGAGAACGTCTCGCGCGGGTCGCGGTAGGACTCGCGCACCACCGACTGGGCCGCGAGGTGCAGCACCGTGTCGGCGCCCGAGGCCTCGACGGCGGCGGTGAGCCGGTCGCGGTCGCGGATGTCGCCCACCCGGTCGTCGACGAGGTCGTCGGCGCAGCGGGCCCGCGTGTGCAGGAAGTGCTCGGGGGTCGCCAGGGCGTAGCCGTGCACCCGCGCACCCATGCGGTGCAGCAGCCGGCTCAGCCAGGCGCCCTTGAAGCCGGTGTGTCCGGTGACCAGGACGTCCCGGTCCCTCCAGTGGGCTGGGTCCATGGCCGGTGACGCTAGTGCCCCCGCGGGGACGGACGGGCCGCTCCGCGCAGCGGTACCCAGTTGTGGGTAGACCCGGGGCGGGCACGGCTCGGGAGCACCGGGGCGGGGGGAGGGTGGCCGCGTGGAGGACGACGAGGCTGCCGGTCGCAGGCGGCGGGTGCGCGCGCGCATGCAGCGCCTCTACCCCCTGTGCCGCAGCATCACGGGTGACGGGGTGCGCGCGACCCTCGACGTCCTCGCCCAGGACCTGCCCGAGGGGGTCGAGCTCCGACGCCACGAGGTGCCCACCGGCACCCAGGTGCACGACTGGGTCGTCAACGACGAGTGGAACGCCCGCGCCGCGTGGATCGCCGACGCGACCGGGCGGCGCCTGGTCGACCTGGCCCGCCACACCCTGCACCTGGTGGGCTACAGCGTGCCGGTGCGCGCCTCGATGAGCTTCGAGGAGCTGCGCCCGCACCTGCACACCATGCCCGACCGGCCCGACTGGATCCCCTACCGCACGACCTACTACGAGCGCACCTGGGGCTTCTGCCTGGCCCACCGCGACCTCGCCGGCCTCGAGGAGGCCGCGCGCCTGGGGCCGCTGGAGGTCGTCGTCGACACCACGGTCGCTCCCGGCTCGCTGACGTACGGCGAGGTGGTGCTGCCGGGCAGCGAGGAGGGCGAGATCCTGCTGTGGACCCACCTGTGCCACCCCTCGCTGGCCAACGACAACCTGTCGGGGCTCAGCGTGGCCACCGAGCTGGTCCGCGAGCTGGCGCGGCGTCCCCTCCGGCTCGGGGTGCGGCTGCTGCTGGCCCCCGGGACCATCGGCTCGGTCACCTGGCTGGCCCGCAACGCCGAGCTGCTGCCGCAGGTGCGCCACGGGCTGGTGCTGACCGGCCTCGGCGGCCCGGGGCCGCTGGTCTACAAGCGCACCCGGCGCGGCGACCGTCCGGTCGACCGGGCGGCCGAGCTGGTCGTGGGCGCACGCGACGGCCAGGTGCGCGACTACTCGCCCTACGGCTACGACGAGCGGCAGTTCAACGCCCTGGGCTTCGACCTCCCGGTGGGCCGGGTCTCCCGGACCCCGCACGGGGAGTACCCCGAGTACCAC
This sequence comes from Nocardioides salarius, assembly GCF_016907435.1. Classification (NCBI taxonomy): domain Bacteria; kingdom Bacillati; phylum Actinomycetota; class Actinomycetes; order Propionibacteriales; family Nocardioidaceae; genus Nocardioides; species Nocardioides salarius. Next base: position 3,410,756 of record NZ_JAFBBZ010000001.1, read on the forward strand.
ACCTCGGCCGACGACCTGGACTTCGTCACCGACGACCAGCTGGCGGCGGCGTACGACGCGGTGCTGGAGGTGGTCGAGTCGCTGCAGGCCGACGTGACCTACCGCAACCTCAGCCCGTACGGCGAGCCGCAGCTGGGCCGGCGCGGGCTCTACCCCACCACCGGCGGCAAGAACGCCACCGACGCCGTGATGGCGATGCTGTGGCTGCTGGCCTCCTCGGACGGGGCCACGTCGCTGGTCGAGGTCGCGGCCCTCTCGGGCGCCTCGGTGGCCTCGCTGCACGCGGCCGCGCAGGACCTCGAGCGGGCCGGTCTGCTGGCCCGCGAGGCGTCCCCGGCGCCTGCTCACCACTATTAGGCATCTTCGCCCCGGCCGCCGTGTCGGCCCCGGCCGCGTTCCTAGGCTGCCGCCACGGGCCGGGGAGGCCCGACAGCAGACCGGGAGGGGGTGGGCACGTGGACCTGGCCGCCCGCCCGGAGAGCGACGAGAGCAACGACCCGGTCTCGACGTCCCCGGTGCGCTCGACCACCGGCTCCCGTGTCCTCTTCGTCTCCGGACGACACCTCGTCGGCGACGCCATCCGCGTCGCGCTCGAGAGCCGCGGCCTCGAGATGGTCACGCTGCCCGCCGCCGAGACCGGTCAGGAGCCCGTCTCGCGCCAGCGGCTCGCCGGGTGGCGCGTGGGCGCCGCGCTGGTCGTCGGCGACTTCCTCAGCGCCCAGCAGCGCGAGAGCGTCATGCGGCTGCCGCACCTGCCGCTGCCCTGGCTGCTGCTGGTCGAGGAACCCGGCGACCCGCGGTGGATCGACCTGGTCGAGGCCGGGGCCAGCTCGGTGGTGCCGAGCTCGGTCGGCCTCGACGACCTCGTGCGGATGCTCGACGACCTCTCGGTGGGCCGCCCGGTCGCGTGGCCGGGCCGGGAGGAGCTGGAGCAGCAGTGGCGGCGCCTGCGCGAGGAGCAGGAGGAGGTGCAGCAGCGGATGCTCAGCCTGAGCCCCCGCGAGCGCTCCGTCCTGGCGCTCCTGCACGACGGCCTGTCGGTGCGCGAGGTCGCGGAGCTGACCGGCGTGCGCGAGGGCACCGTGCGCAGCCAGGTCAAGGCGGTGCTGCGCAAGCTCGCGGTGAGCTCGCAGCTCGCCGCGGTCGCGCAGTACGACCGCTGGCTCCAGCAGGCCGAGCGCGCCTGACTCGCACCGCCACTTGGCACGCGCGAGACCCAGCGGAGGGTACCCCCGCGTGGGCTGCTGGCGGATGGAGTACGCCTGCTCCCTCGACGACGCCCGCCGTGCGAGGCACGGCTCCGTGTCCTCCGACTGAGCGCATCCGAACGAACGGACGCCGCTGTCTGTCCGGCTCCGCGGGGGCCAGGCGGCCATGACCGCCTTCCTCTCCCGCCCCAAGCAGCAGCTCGCGAGCCGGCGTCACCTCCGCACCGGTGGTCGGGCAGCAGGGAGCGCCGGCGACGCGCGTCGTGGCGACCAGGGTGAGAGTCGAGCAGACCTGGAATCTAGGTGCGGCGGTGGAAGTCGACCTTGTTGTCGGGTCCGATCCGGGCCTGGTACTCCGGGTCGTGGATGCGTCGGTGGTGGAAGGGGCACAGGAGTCGGCCGCGGGCCAGATCGGTGTGGCCGTGGCAGGACCATGGGTCGTCGTGGTGGGCATGGCACCTGGCTGGGGGTACGTCGCAGCCGTGGGCGGTGCAGCCGCCGTCGCGGATGCCCATCGCGATCCTCTGCGCCGGGGTGAAGTAGCGCTGCGCTCGTCCGAGGTCGAGCGGTTGGCTCTTCCCGCCCAGCACCACCGGGACGACACCCGCTTCGCAGGCGAGTCGCCGGGCGGTGGCGGCACTGACACGGTCGCCGGTGTCGAGAGTTGCGGCGGCGAGGCCGTCGTGCAGCGACTCGAGGGTCATGGTGACCACGACGGTCGCGTTGATCCCGCCCGCCTTGGGCAGCTGGTCCGTGTCGAGGCGCTCGATCAGCTCCACGAACGCCGCACCCAACCGCTGGGCGGTGGGGCGGCGTGCCGGCACCCACGCCTCGCTCTGCTCGCCCTCAGCCTCGCGGGTGGCGATCTGGTGCTGGGGGGCGGCGAACGCGAGCAGTGCCCGCTCGAGCATCTGCCCGGCCAGCAGCGGCACCGTGAAGGAGCCCTTGATGCGGCCGTGGCCGTCGTCGCGCATCCGGAACACGGTCGACTTCTCGGCCTCGCGCTCCTCACGGTCGAGCTGTTCGGCCTCCCACGCCTCGGCGACCTCGGGGGCGACCACCTCCAGGATCCGACGCCCCAGCACCCGCAGCCCCTTCGCATCGTGGACCTCCGCGAAGGTGACCAGTGCCTTCGCCGCCTGCTCCATCACCGCCGCGTCGAGGTCTTCGGGCAGGTCGTCCAACGCCGTGCAGATCACCGCCGCCTGCTCCGCGACGACGTGACCGCGCCCGAGCGCCTCGCGCACCACGTCATGGCGATCCAACCCGGCCGCCAACCGCACCTGCCGGAACGACTCCCGCTTCGTCGACCGGGTGACGTTCGCGTGCCACACCGCCACCGACGGCGACGCATTCGTCTCCGGCACCGCCACCGTCTCGGTGTGCGCCAAGGTCCGCGAGCGCAGCTCGACCAGCCTTGCCTCGGCCCGGGCGATCTCGGCCAACGCCTCCGCCGTTGCCGGCTGGCTCATCGTCCACAGCGGCGTCTCGGCGACCTCGTCCAACGCCGAGTGCACCCGCGCGACAACCCGGTTCACGGGGTGAGCGGCGGTGGTGGGCATGAGTACAGCATCTCAGCGTCCACCGACAAAAGGCCAGGTCAAACCACGTTTTCCACAGGCTGATCGAAAAGTTTTTCGCATAGGCGGCCGGCGGGACCTGGGTCGTGCTCCGCAGCCGGAGGGTGACGAACGCTCTCGAGCGACCCCACCGCTGTCCGGCTTCCCGGCTCAGTAGGCGCCGTCGTGGCTGAGCACGGCGCGCACGGTGCGCGCCAGGATCCACGCGTCGAGGCGCAGGCTCCAGTTGTCGACGTAGCGCGAGTCCAGGCGCACCGTCATCGACCAGGGCAGGTCGGAGCGGCCCGAGACCTGCCACAGCCCGGTGATGCCCGGGCGCACCGCCAGGCGGCGCAGCGCGTCCTCGTCGTACGTCGTGACCTCGCCGGGCAGCGGCGGGCGGGGGCCGACCAGGGCCATGTCGCCGCGCACCACGTTGACCAGCTGGGGCAGCTCGTCGAGCGAGAGCCGGCGCAGCCAGCGACCGGCCCGGGTGATCCGGGGGTCGTGGCGCATCTTGAACATCGCGCCGTCGCTCTCGTTGTGCTCCTGCAGGTCGGCGAGGCGCGCCTCGGCGTCGACGTGCATGGTGCGCAGCTTGAGGATCGAGAAGATCCGGCCGTCGCGGCCCACCCGCTGCTGGCGGAAGAGCGCGGGCCCGGGGGAGTCGAGGCGCACCAGCGCCAGCAGTGCCAGCAGCAGCGGCGCGAGGACCACCAGGGCCACCACGCAGGCCGCGCGCTCCCAGAGCGTCTTGAGGGCCCGTCGGGGGCCCGTGAGGTCGGCGTGGCGCACGTGCAGCAGCGACAGGCCACCGGTGCGGCGCAGCGCCGCGCGGCCGGAGTCGACGTCGAGCAGGCCGGGGCCGATCAGCAGGTCCACGCGGTCGCGCTCGAGCAGCCAGCCCAGGCGGCGCAGCGACGCCGCGTCGAGGTGGCGGCAGGGCAGTGCGACGACGCAGTCGGCCCGGTGCTTCCGGGCCAGGTCGGACACCGAGGCGAAGCCCGACGCGGCCGGCAGGTCGAGCCCCGCGCAGCCCTTGGGGCCGGCGAGGCACAGTGCCACCACCTCGACCTCGTTGCTCTCGTGCAGCTCCTCGACGAGCCGGCGCACCTGGCGGCGGTGGCCGACCAGGACCACCCGGGTGCGCGGCGGGCGGCGCAGCGACGAGGCCAGGCGCAGCCCGGCGCTGGCGACGCAGGCCGTCCCGGCCGCCCGCACGAGCTGGTCGGCGGGCACGAGGAGCCCGGTGATGCCGCTCAGCAGCGCGCCGAGGGCGACCAGGTGGATGCTCGAGAGGCAGATGCGCAGCAGGTCGGCGCGCCGCGGCACCGGCCCGGGGTCGTAGGTGCGGGCCAGGCCCAGCAGCACCACCCAGGCCACCGCGAAGGCCACCGCCAGCGCGGGGCCGGGCACCAGGTCGGGCGGCAGCCAGACGATGGCGGCGACCGTGGCCACCAGTGCGTCGGTGGCGGCCATCCAGTACCACCTCGTGCGTCGCTGGACCGGCCGCGAGAGGCGCTCCACGGAGGGATGCGCGACGCGCGGGCCCTGGTCGGCGTAGGCGCTCATGGACCCCCCTCACCTTGCACCTGTGTCGGCCCCGTGCGGCCAATCTAGGAGCCGGTGAGGTCCCTGGCATGCCGCGAATGCGGTATCGCCGGTGGGGTCCCGGGTGAGGGGGGTGTCTCAGTGCGCGACGAGGTGGCTCTGCGCCCGGTGGGCCATGCCCACGGCGGCCAGCTGCGAGCAGACCTCGAGCTTGGCCAGGATCGACTTGACCTGGGTGCGCACCGTGGCCTCGGAGACGAAGGAGGACTTGGCGATCTCGCGCACCGTCGTGCCCTGCATCAGGCAGCCCAGCACCTCCCGCTCGCGCGGGGTCAGGCGGTCGAGGCGGGCCCGCACGGCGGCGAGCTCCTGCTTCTCCTGGTGGTAGACGAGCATCAGCCGCTCGCGCTCCTCGCGGCTCATCACCGGCCGCCCGTCGCCGATCAGCCGGATCGTGGCCAGGATGGTGTTGAGCGAGGCGGTCTTCTCGAGCACGGCGCGGGCGCCGCGGCGCAGGCACTCGCCCCACACCGCCTCGCGGGTCTCGCCGGTGACGACCACGACCGCGGCCTTGGTGCGCACCAGCGGCTCGATGAGCCGGGTGCCGGGCCCCACGGAGCCCAGGTCGAGGTCGAGCAGGACGACGCGTGGGCGCACCCGCAGCAGTGCGGTGAGCAGCCAACCGGCCGGCGGGGTGCCCTCGGGCACCTCGATGCGGTGCACGTCGTGGCCCTCCAGGGTCAGCGCGACCTCGAGGGACTCGGCGAAGAGCTGGTGGTCCTCGACCACCGCCACGCGGGTCAGGCCGAGTGCGCGTGGCATGGCGGGACGGCTACGAGCCGGTGGGTGGTGGGCATGGTGTCGTCCTCCGTGGTGGTGACGTTCTCGTGGTCTTCGTGGGTGTCGTCGGTGCGCTGGTCCGGGTCGCTCGTGGGCAGCCGCAGCGCGAAGGTGGTGCCCCGGGGGCCGGTCTCCTCGAGCTCGAGGCCGCCGCCGTTGCGCTCGGCCAGGCGCCTGGCCATCGCCAGGCCCAGCCCCGAGCCCGGGGAGGAGGGCCCGCGGGCACCCCTGGTGAAGAGGGTCGAGCGCAGCCCCTCGGCCACGCCGGGTCCCTGGTCGCTGACCCGCACCCACACCTGGTCCTCGCCCTGCTCGACCGTGACCTCCACGCGGGCTCCCGGCGCGTGCCTGGCGGCGTTGCGCAGCAGGATGTCGAGGATCTCGGCCACGTCGTGGGGCTCGGCGAGCACCATCGCGTCCGGCAGGTCCGGGGCCGGCTCGTCGACGGGCTCGCCCCGCAGCTGGGCGGCCACGAGGGCGTCGACGACCAGCGGCGCCACCGGCACGTCGTCGTACGTCGCGGCGGGGCCGGCGGCCTCGCCGTGCTCCGGCGGCTGCTCCCCCTCCTCGTCGGCGTCGAGCACGTCCGGCTCGGCCGGCGGGACGTGGCGCAGCCCTCCGGAGAGCAGGTGCTGGATGCGGTCGAGGTCGCGCTCGCGCAGGTGCAGCAGTCGCGCCCGCGTCTGCTCGTCGAGCAGCTCGTCGTGCTCCTGCAGCAACCGGTCGCTGAGCACCAGTCCGGCCAGGGCGGTGCGCGCCTCGTGGAGCGTGTCCTCGTCCTCGCCGAGCAGGCGCTCGGTCTCGTCGACCCGCTCGCACACCTCGTCGAGCTCGCGCCGCGCCTGCTGGCAGGCGGCCCGGGCGCGTGCCCAGGCGACCAGCAGGGCGAGCAGGCAGCCGGCCGCGAGCCAGCTCGACGCGGTGGCGGCGTCGCGGCTCACCCCGTTCACGAGCACGGAGACGCAGACCACCGCCAGCACCGCGATGGGGACCAGGACGATGCACGGGCGGGGCAGCACGGCCCCGAGCGTCCGTGGCCCGATCGCGGTCGTCGTCCTGCTCGTTGCGGTTCGTGCCACGCGCGTCATCCGTCCCCCTCGTCCCGGACCCCAATCTGGTCATGGAACGCGCAAAGATTCGTCACGCGAGCGTGAAATCCCGCTCAGGGTCCCGACGGCTCCGTGCTGTTGTCGCGGGCGCCGACGAGCCGCTGGGCGAGGTCACGGATCTTCACCTGCCGCCCCTGCGAGACGCGGCGCAGGTAGGCCATCGCCTGCTCGGAGTCCAACGAGAAGCGCTCCATGACGATGCCCTGGGCCTGGGCGATCATGCTGCGGGTGCGCAACGCCTCGGCGAGGTGCTCGACCCGCTCGGTCTGGGCGATCATGAGTGCGGCCAACCGCACCACGTCGATGGTGCGCGGGTGGGTGTCCCCGTCGAAGGCTCCCGGTCGTGCGGCCCAGGCGTGGAGCGCCAGGGGCCGGTGCACCATGCTGGGCAGGCTGATCAGCTGCACCGAGAGGTAGCCCGCCCCCGCGACCTCGCGGGCCCAGTCGGGCCAGCGGTCCTCGGTGCGCAGGTCGACGACGGTCAGGACCCCGTCCGGGTGGGTGGCCTCCGGGATCGGCGGGCAGATCGGACCACCGGGCACGTCGCAGAGCCGCGATGTGATCGCCGCGTCGGTGCTGGCCAGGTGCTCCAGGCGGCCCCGCGCGTCCCAGGCGACCAGGCCCGCGACCTCGGCACCGAGCATGCCGCGGGCGGTGGTGAGCAGACCCGCACACGCGGCCTCGAGGCTGGGGGCCCCGGTCAGCGCCTCCAGCAGTGCGTCGACCGCGTCGTCGGTCATGATGGCCCTCCTCGACCCGGCCGGATCGGGGGGCGCCGGCGCCGATTGGTCCACAGGGTCCCATGCGGGACGCCCCACCACCACGACCTCTGGACCACCTGCGCCCGAGCCGGGTCTTGACGAGCAGCGGGCCGCTGAGGACCGTTGTCACCGTGCCGAGCGCCGCCTGCCCCCGATGTCCCGCGCCGGTCGCCCCGCCCGGCGACGGCTCGTCGCTGTGGTCGTGCCCCGAGCACGGGCCGGTGCCCCCGCTGTGGCACGCCGAGGAGGCGTCGTACGACGGGTTCGCCGAGCACCTGCGCCGGGCCGGGCACTTCCCGACGTTCCTGCCCTGGCCGCTGAGCCCCGGCTGGGCGGTCACCGACTTCGCCGCGGTCGGGGAGGGGGAGGCCGCCGTCGCCACGATGACCTGCGTCAGCGGCCCCAGCCGCCTCGACGGGCCGGTCGACGTGCACGTGGTCGCCGAGGAGCCCGGCACCGGCTTCGCCGCCCGGGTGGCCGGCACCGCGCGCGCCGACCCCGGCCCGGAGGCCGGTCACGGACCCGCCGACGTGCGGGTGCGCCTGGAGCGCCAGCAGGTGCCGCTGTGGACGGTGTCCACCAGCGCCAGCCCGGGGGAGTGGGACCGCTCGGTGCTCGCGGGCGAGGCGCAGGGCCGTTGGCTGTGGCTGGTGGTGCGCCCGGCCTCGGCGGTGCTGCTGCTGCGCGACGACTGGATCCTGCGCGACGTCTCGGCGGTGGGGCCGGCGGTGGTCGAGCTGCCCTTCGACGGGCCGGCCCCGGGCTGGACCTAGCCGGACCTACGCTGGCGGGGTGCGCATCGACCTCCACACCCACTCGCGGGCCAGCGACGGCACCCAGTCGCCCACCGAGCTCGTGCACGCCGCGGTCGCGGCGGGTCTCGACGTGCTGGCCCTGACCGACCACGACAGCGCGGAGGGCTGGGCCGAGGCGGCGCGGGCCGCCGACGCGACCGGGCTCCGGCTGGTGCGGGGCATGGAGGTCAGCACCCGCCACGAGGGGCGCGGCGTGCACCTGCTCGCCTACCTGCCCGACCCGACGTACCCGCCGCTGGCCGCCGAGCTCGAGCGCGTGCGCGAGGGCCGGCGCTCGCGGGTGCCGGGCATGCTGGCGGCGCTGCGCGCGGCCGGTGTCGACCTCACCGAGGACGACGTGGCCCGGGTCTCGGGCCACAGCGCTGCCAGCGGCCGTCCGCACGTCGCCGACGCGATGGTCGCAGCCGGGGTCGTCGCCGACCGGGGCGAGGCCTTCGAGCGGTGGCTCAGCCCCGGGCGGCCCGGGCACGTCGACAGGTACGCCGCCCCGCTGCGGCGCACGATCCGCCTGGTGGGCGAGGCCGGCGGGGTCGCGGTGGTGGCCCACGCGTGGGGGCGGCGCAGCGACGAGAGCCCCGACGCCGAGGCGTTCGCCGAGCTGGCCGACCTCGGGCTGGCCGGCATCGAGGTCGACCACCAGGACCACTCGCCGCGCGCTCGTGCGCGGCTGCGCGCCATCGCGCGCGAGCTCGACCTGGTGGTCACCGGCTCCAGCGACCACCACGGCCTGGGCAAGGTCGACCACGAGCTGGGCTGCCACACGACGGCGCCCGAGGAGCTCGAGCGGCTGCTCGACCTGGCGGCCGCGGCGGCGCTCGCCTCGGGGCGGCGTACGCCCGAGGTGGTCTGAGCCCTACTTGCGGCCCAGCGACTGGAAGCGCTGCAGGACGCCTCGGGGCACCACGCGCGCGGCGCCGGTGATCAGCTTGTAGCGGGCGCTGGGCACGGAGTAGACCTTGCCCCGCTCGAGGTCGGCCAGCGCGGTGCGCACCAGGTCGTCGGCGTCGAGCCAGAGGAAGTCGGGCGCGGAGTCCTGCGCGACCTGCATCCGCTCGTGGAACTCGGTGCGCACGAAGCCGGGGCACAGGGTGGTCACGGTGACGCCGTGGGGCGCGTACTCGGCCGCGGCCCACTCGCCCAGCTTGTTGACGTAGGCCTTGGCCGCGGAGTAGGAGCCGCGCGGCAGGAACGAGGCCACGCTCGAGACGTTGAGCACCCGGCCGTGCCCGCGCTCGACCATCGGGCCCAGCGCGGCGTGCATCAGGCGCATCACCGCGGTCACCAGCACGTCGAGCATGGCGGTCTCGGCGGCCACGTCGTTGTCGAGGAACCGGCCCTTGAGGCCGAAGCCGGCGTTGTTGACCAGCAGGTCGACCGGCGCGGACCGGTCGCCCAGGCGCTGCTCGATCCGGGCGAGCTGGTCGCGGTCGGCGAGGTCGGCGACGAGCACCTCGACGTCGACGCCGAAGCGGCCGCGCAGGTCGCCGGCGACCTGCTCGAGGCGCTGCTCGTCGCGGGCCACCAGCACCAGGTCGTGGCCGCTCCCCGCGAGCTGGACGGCGAAGCTGTGACCGATGCCGGCGGTGGGGCCGGTGACCAGGGCGCGGGGCATGGGAGCAGTAGAACAGGTGGCTCGCGCCATCGGCAGGCCCGGATCGGGCATGATGTGGCCCGATGACCACCACACTCGCCGTCGCCAACCAGAAGGGCGGCGTCGCCAAGACGACGTCCGTGGCCTCCCTGGGCGCCGCGCTCGCCGAGCTGGGCCACCGCGTCCTGCTGGTCGACCTCGACCCGCAGGCCTGCCTGACCTTCTCGCTGGGCATCGACCCCGAGGACCTCGAGACCTCGGTGCACCACGTGCTGACCCGCGGTCTCGACGCCACCGAGGTGATCATCGAGACCGAGGACGGCGTCGACCTGCTGCCGGCCACCATCGAGCTGGCGCGCGCCGAGGCCGACCTGCTGACCCGCACCGGGCGCGAGCACGTGGTCAAGGGGGTCGTGGAGGACCTCGACGGCGCCTACGACTGGGTGCTGCTCGACTGCCCGCCCTCGCTGGGCGTGCTGACCGTCGCCGCGCTGACCGCCGCCGACGGCGTGCTGGTGCCGCTGCAGTGCGAGACGCTCTCGCACCGCGGGGTGGGCCAGCTGCTCGACACCGTGCACGACGTACGCCGCTTCACCAACCGCGGCCTTGAGGTGTGGGGAGTGCTGCCGACGCTCTACGACGGCCGCACCAACCACGCGCGCACCGTGCTCGACACGATCTCGCAGACCTACGACCTCGAGGTCCTCGAGCCGCCGATCCCCAAGACCATCAAGTTCGCCGAGGCGCCCGCCGCGGGCCGCTCGATCCTGGCCACCAGCCGCACCAGCAAGGGTGCGAAGGCCTACCGCGAGGCGGCCGCCAACCTGGTCGCCCGCTCCCAGCGCTGACCCGGCCCAAATAACGCACTGACCCGGCCCGAACTTCCCCCACAGGAGGAGGTTCGGGCCGGGTCAGCGGGAGATCCGGGCCGGGTCGGCTCAGGCCTGGGGCGCGGGAGCGACGCTCTGGCCGCCGCCCTGGCCGCCCTGGCCACCCTGGCCACCCTGACCACCGCGGGAACGGCGGCGGCGGCGGTTGCGGCTGCCCGAGCCGGCGCCCTCGACGGGCTTCTCGACCTTCTCGCCGGACTCGTTGGTGCTCACCTCGGCGACGACCTCGCCGCCGCGGCTGCGGCTGCGGGTGCGCTCGCGGTTGCGCGGCGCGCGCTGCCCGCCGCCCTCACGACCACCGTCGCGGCCGCCGTCACGACCGCCGCGACCGCCCTCGCGGGGGGCGCGGGGCTCGCGGGGCGCCTCGGGCACGACGCGGCCCTTGGTGCCCTCGGGGATGCCCTGGTCGGTGGCCAGGTGCGGGGAGGTCGAGTAGGTCTCCTGCGGCTCGTCGAAGGGCAGGTCGAGGGTCTTGTTGATCATCTTCCAGCGGTGCAGGTCGGCCCAGTCCACGAAGGTGATCGCGATGCCCGAGGCGCCGGCGCGACCGGTGCGCCCGATGCGGTGCACGTAGGTCTTGTCGTCCTCGGGGCAGGTGTAGTTGATGACGTGCGAGACGCCGCGCACGTCGATGCCGCGCGCAGCGACGTCGGTGGCCACCAGCACCCGGATCTTGTCCTCGCGGAACTTCGTCAGCGCCTTCTCGCGCGCGACCTGCGCCATGTCGCCGTGCAGCGGGCTGGCGGCGAAGCCGCGCTCGGAGAGGTCGTCGGCCACCCGCTGGCTCTGGCGCTTGGTGCGGGTGAAGACGATGATCTTCTCGGCGTCGGGGGCCTGCAGGATGCGCCCGATGATCTCGGGCTTGTCGAGGTCGTGGGCCTGGTAGATGAACTGCGCGGTGGCCGGCACGGTCGCGTTCTCGTACGACGACTCCGCGCGGATGTTCATCGGGTGGCGCATGTGGGTGCGCGCCAGCGCGACGATCGCGGAGGGCATCGTCGCCGAGAACAGCATCGTCTGACGGGTCTCGGGGGTCATCTTGAGCAGCCGCTCGACGTCGGGCAGGAAGCCCAGGTCGAGCATCTCGTCAGCCTCGTCGAGCACCAGCGCGTGCACGTGGCTCAGGTCGAGGACCTTGCGGTGCGCCAGGTCGATGAGCCGGCCGGGGGTGCCCACGACCACGTCGACGCCGCGCTCGAGGGCCTCGAGCTGGGGCTCGTAGCCCACGCCGCCGTAGACGGTCAGGACGCGCAGGCCCAGGTCCTTGCTGGCCAGCGCGAGGTCGTTGGAGACCTGCAGCGCCAGCTCGCGGGTGGGGGCGACGATGAGGGCCTGCGGCTTGCCCTGCGGCAGGTCGGCGTACGCCGGGTCGTCGACGGTGGTGCTGCGCTGCAGCACCGGGATGCCGAAGGCCAGGGTCTTGCCGGTGCCCGTGCGGGCCTGGCCGATCAGGTCGGTGCCCATCAGGGCGACCGAGAGGGTCATCTCCTGGATGGCGAAGGGGGTGGTGATGCCGGCGCGCTCGAGCGCGTCGCAGATCTTGGGGAGGACCCCCAGGTCACGGAAGGTGGTCACGTCGGTATGTCTGCTTTCGTCGTCAGCCGCGGTGGGCCGGGTGGCTCGGAGCGGCGGACCCGGCGGACTCGGAAAGCTCGCTGGCGCGTCTGCCGCGCACATGCTGGCGGGTGGTTTCCCGCCTCGGCGCCGTGCCCGGGTGCCCGCTCGTGGCGGCACCGGCACAGCGCTCGATGGGCCCAGGGTATCGGTAGGGTGCGCGCATGACTGAATCCCAGGCCGGCGACACGCCCGTCTCCCGGGCGCGCGAGGCGGAGCTGGCGCTCGCCGATCCCGCCTACCGCGAGGCGGTCGTCGACCTGCTCGGCGTGCTGGCCTACGGCGAGATGTCGGCCTTCGAGCGGCTGGCCGAGGACGCCAAGCTGGCCCCCACGCTCGAGGACCGGCTGGCCATCGCGCAGATGGCGGCCAGCGAGGTGGCCCGGGTCGACCGGCTGCACCGACGCATCCGCGAGCTCGACGGCGACCCGTTCGTGGCGATGGCGCCCTTCCGCAGCGCGCTCGACCTCTTCCACGAGCACACCGCGCCCTCCGACTGGTACGAGGGCCTGATCAAGGCCTACGTCGGGGACGGGCTGGCCGACGACTTCTACCGCGAGATCGCCGCCTACCTCGACGCCGGCACCCGCGAGCTGGTGCTGTCCTCGCTCGAGGAGGGCCCGCACGCGGCGTTCGTGGTCGACCGGGTGCGCGCCGGGATCGCGCGCGACCACCGGCTGGGCGGCCGGCTGGCGCTGTGGGGCCGGCGGCTGATGGGCGAGGCGCTGATCCAGGCCCAGCGGGTGGCCGCCGAGCGCGAGGCGCTCTCGGCGCTGCTGGCCGGGGGCGTGGACCGCCCCGGGCTCGACCTGGCCGCGCTGGGCCGGATGTTCACCCGGCTCACCGAGCGCCACACCGAGCGGATGTCCGAGCTCGGCCTCGACGCCTGAGCCCGGACCCGCCCGTCGTACGGGGTCGTACGGGGTGGTGCCGGGTCAGCTGCGGAAGCCGACCGTCCCGACGCTCGCGGTGCCGATCTCGACGTAGGCGAGCTTGGCGGCCGGCACCAGCACGGTGCGGCCCTTGGTGTCGGTCAGGGTCACGACGCCACCGGACTCGACGGCGGTGGCGACCTGCTGCTGCACCTGCTCGGCCGTCTCGTCGGTCTCGACGCTCAGCTCGCGCTGGGCCTGCTGGATGCCGATCTTGACCTCCACGGGTCCTCCTCCTGTTGGGTGCTGCTGGAACGTGCTGGGTGCCGACGGTTCAGTGCTCGTCTCAGAGCTCGGTCTCAGTGCTCGTCGGCCTTGGGGTAGCCACGGATGCCCCGCCAGGCCAGGCCGGCGATCAGCGCGGTGGCGTCGGCGCGGTCGATGCCCGCGGTGTCGTTGAGCCAGAACCGCGCGCTGACCTGTGCCATTCCCACCAGCGAGACCGCGAGCAGGCGCGAGGACTCGTCGGGCAGCCCGGTGTCGTCGCGGATCACCTCGGCGATCATCGCCGCACACTCCGTGGTGACACGGTCGACCAGCTGGCGCACCGCGGCCTCGTTGGTCAGGTCGGACTCGAAGACCAGCCGGAAGGCGCCGTTGTCGTCGGCGACGTAGTCGTAGAAGGCGTCGATGGTCGCGGCCACGCGCTGCTTGTTGTCGGGGGTGGAGGCCAGCGCCGCGCGGCAGTTGTCGATGACCTGGTCGCAGGCGATGTCGAGCAGCGCCAGGTAGAGGTCCATCTTGCCGGGGAAGTGCTGGTAGAGCACCGGCTTCGAGACGCCCGCGCGCTCGGCGATGTCGTCCATCGCCGCGGCGTGGTAGCCCGAGGCCACGAAGACCCCGAGCGCCGACTCGAGCAGCTGGGCGCGGCGCTCGCGGCGCGGCAGGCGGGCCCCGCGCTGCCGGGCGGGCGCGGCGGAGGCGGCCTCGGCGTCGTGCTGGCCAGCTGGCACTGCTGCCCTCCTCGAAGGTGCGGTCACGGTCGTCCTTTGCTCGGGGCGCGAGCCTACCCCGCGGTAGCGGTGGTCCGGATGACGGGACGGCGTCGATCGGCGCCCGGGCCGGCGGCGACCATGGAGCACGCCGAGGGAACAGGACGCACCGGCAGGCTGTTGCGTCCACCAGACCCCCGCGAACAGACCGAGGAGCCCAGCAGTGACCTACCCAGCACTCGTGGAGCCGGCAGCCGAGCTGACCGTCGACGAGGTACGCCGCTACAGCCGGCACCTGATCATCCCCGACGTCGGGATGACTGGTCAGAAGCGCCTGAAGAACGCCAAGGTGCTCGTGATCGGCGCCGGCGGTCTCGGCAGCCCCGCGCTGCTCTACCTGGCCGCGGCCGGCGTCGGCACGCTCGGCATCGCCGAGTTCGACGAGGTCGACGAGTCCAACCTGCAGCGCCAGATCATCCACACCCAGTCCGACATCGGGAAGTCCAAGGCGGTCTCGGCCAAGGAGTCGATCGCCGAGGCCAACCCCTACGTCGAGGTGGTGCTGCACGAGGAGCGCCTCGACAACGACAACGTGATGGACGTCTTCCGCGGCTACGACCTGATCGTCGACGGCACCGACAACTTCGCGACCCGATACATGGTCAACGACGCGGCGTACTTCCTCGGGATCCCCTACGTGTGGGGCTCGATCTACCGCTTCGACGGCCAGGCCTCGGTCTTCGCGCCGTCGATGGCCCAGGACGCGCCGTGCTACCGCTGCCTCTACCCCGAGCCCCCGCCGCCGGGCATGGTCCCCAGCTGCGCCGAGGGCGGCGTGCTGGGCGTGCTGTGCGCCTCGATCGGCTCGATCCAGGTCAACGAGGCCATCAAGCTGCTGACCGGTGCGGGCGAGCCGGCCATCGGCAAGCTCGTCATCTACGACGCCCTCGAGCTGGAGTGGCGCAAGCTCAAGGTCCGCAAGGACCCGGCGTGCCGCCTGTGCGGCCCCGACGCCGACGTCACCGAGCTCATCGACTACGAGGCCTTCTGCGGCGCGATCTCCGAGGACGCCGCCGACGCGGCTGCGGGCTCGACGATCTCGGTGAACCAGCTGGAGAAGATGCTGGTCGAGCGCGAGGCCGGTGAGCGCGACTTCGTGCTGGTCGACGTGCGCGAGCCCAACGAGTACGAGATCAACAAGATCCCCGGCTCGGTGCTGATCCCCAAGGGCGAGTTCCTCAACGGCAACGCCCTGGGCCAGCTGCCCTCCGACAAGCAGGTCGTCCTGCACTGCAAGTCGGGGGTGCGCTCGGCCGAGGCGCTCGCGGTGCTCAAGGGCGCCGGCTTCGACGACAGCGTGCACGTCGGCGGCGGCGTGGTGGCCTGGGTCAACCAGGTCGACCCCAGCCAGCCGTCGTACTGACAGCAGGCGTGCGGGTCGTCTGACCCGTCCGGGCCACGCCCGGGTAGTCCCTCCGGGCTACCCGGGCGTAACCATGTCCCCCCGGGGTCGTTGAGCCGGGTGATGTGACCTCCATCTCGGGAGGTCGCCGGCCACGACCAGGAGGACCTCGTCCCGATGAAGACAGCCAGCCACAGCCGCGCCACCCTGCGCCGCGCCACGGGCGCCCTCGCCGCGCTCGCCGCCACCGGTCTCGCGGCCGGGGTCGCCACCTCGGCCCCCGCCGTGGCCGCCCCCACCTGGGCGCCGGCCGACCAGGCGACGATCACGCCGGGCACGCAGATGTACACCGACGGCGCGCAGTGCACGTCGAACTTCGTCTTCACCGACGCGGCCAGCAACGTCTACCTCGGCTACGCGGCGCACTGCGCCGGGCTGGGCGAGGCCACCGACACCGACGGCTGCCTCAACGACTCGGTGCCGCTGGGCACCGAGGTCACCTTCCGCAAGGGCGGCAGCCTCCTCAGCTCGGGGAGCGAGCTCGGCAGCGGCGAGCTCGCCTACTCCTCGTGGCGCACCATGCGCGACATCGGCACCACCGACGAGAACGCCTGCGCCTACAACGACTTCGCCCTGGTCAAGGTCGACGCGGCCGACGTGTCCAAGGTGAACCCGAGCATCCCGTTCTGGGGCGGCCCGACCGGCATCGACACCGACGGCACCGCCGCCGGCGACCGGGTCTACAGCTACGGCAACTCCAGCCTGCGCGCCGGCCTCGAGCCGCTCTCGCCCAAGACCGGCATCAGCCTGGGCGACAGCGCCGCCGACGAGGGCTGGAGCCACCCGCTCTACACCGTGACGCCGGGCGTGCCCGGTGACTCCGGCTCGGCGTTCGTCAGCGAGGACGGCGAGGCGATCGGCACCCTGTCGACGCTGGGCCTGGCGCCGCTGCCGCTGTCGAACAACATCGGCGACCTGTCCCGCGAGCTGGCCTTCGCCCAGCAGCACTCCGGCATCGCGGGCCTCGAGCTGGCCCTGGGCACCGAGCCCTTCTCGCCGCTGCTCTGACACATCTCGTCCGATGCCCCCGCTCGCGTAGCCGAGCGGGGGCATCGCTCGTTGAGGGAGCATGCGCACCCGACCCGTGACGGCTCCCGCCGCCGTCGTCCTGGCCCTCCTGCCCGTCCTCCTCGGGCTGCTGCTGCCCGCGGGCGCCGGAGCGGCGACCGCTCGCCGCTTCGCCTCCTGGGCGCCGGCCGACGAGGCCACCATCACGCCGGGCGTGCAGATGTACACCGACGGCTCGCAGTGCACCGCCAACTTCGTCTACACCGACCGGCGCGGGCGCGTGTACGTCGGCTACGCCGCGCACTGCGCCGGCCTGGGCGAGGCGACCGACACCAGCGGCTGCGACACCGCGACCCTGCCGCGCGGCACGAAGGTCCGCTTCGCGCAGGGCGGCAACCTCGCCTCCGGGGGCACCACGGTGGGCCGCGGACGGCTGGTCTACTCGTCGTGGGAGACCATGCAGCGCCTGGGCACCACCGACGCGGACACGTGCGACTACAACGACTTCGCGCTGGTGCGCCTGCAGCAGCGCTTCGCCCGCTCGGTCAACCCCAGCGTGCCGTTCTTCGGTGGTCCGACCGGGGTCTCGACCGACGGGGCGCCGGCCGGGTCGCAGGTCTACAGCTACGGCCAGTCGAGCCTGCGGCCCACGACGCTGCTCTCCCCGAAGGTGGGGGTCTCCCTGGGTGCCTTCGGTGACTGGAGCTGGGACGTCTACACCCTGACCCCGGGAGTGCCCGGCGACTCGGGCTCGGGGCTGCTCGACGCCGACGGCGCGGCCTTCGGGACCCTGTCGACCGTGGCGCTGGCGCCGCTGCCGCTGAGCAACGGCGTCGGCGACCTGGTCGCCGAGCTCGACTTCGCCCGGCGCCACTCCGGCATCAAGGGGTTGCGCCTGGCCCGGGGCACCGAGCCGTTCTCCACCCTGCCGCTGGGCTGAGCGCGCCGGTGGCGACCGGTAGGTTCCTCGCTGTGCGGCACCCGGAGGACTACGTCGAGGACGTGCTGACGTGCGTCGAGCAGGTGCCGCCGGGGCGGGTGACGACGTACGGCGCGATCGCCGAGGCCGTGGGTCGCTACGGCCCCCGTCGGGTCGGCAACGTGATGGCCGGCCACGGCGCGGCGGTGGCCTGGTGGCGGGTGGTGCGCGCCGACGGCTCGCTGCCGCCCAGCCACGACGGCGAGGCGCTCCAGGCCTACCTGGAGGAGGGCACGCCGCTGCGGCCCTCCGGGCGGGTCGACCTGGCGGTGGCGTTCTTCAGCCCCGGCCCTCCCGCGCGCGGCTGAGCTCGGCCAGCCGGGCCAGCGCGGCCGGGAAGACCTCGGCGGGCGGGGTGACCAGCCCGGCTCCGACCTGGCCGGTGCCGGCGACCCTGCCGGCCATGCCGGTGTTGATCTGCGGCAGCACCCCGGTGCGGCAGACCCGGGTGACGTCGATGCCGGTCGGGGTGCCCTGGAAGTCGAGCACCGGCACCGCCCAGCGGGTGTGCTCGGCCAGGGTGATCTCGTGCATCCGGCGGGTGGTGGCCAGGGCGTCGGGCACGCTGCCGCCCACCAGGCGCACGATCGCGGGGGCGGTGGCCATCGCGAAGCCGCCGATGCCGGCGGTCTCGGTGATGGCCGAGTCGCCGATGTCGGGGTTGGCGTCGTCGGGGCCGTAGTCGCCGAGGAAGAGCCCGTCGGCGACCTGGGCCGGGCCGGTGAACCACTCGTCGCCGGTGCCGGCGACCTGGATGCCGAAGTCGGTGCCGTTGCGCGCCATCGCCACGACCATGGCCGACCCCTCGGTGCCGCGGGCGGCGTCGAGGGCCAGCTTGCAGGCGGGCATGGCCAGGTTGAGGAAGAAGTGGTCGTTGCCGCCGACGAAGCGCAGCACGTCGGCGACGTCGGCGGCGCTGCTGCCGCGCTCGACGCCGGCCACCAGCGCCGGGGCCAGGTCGCGCAGCAGCATCAGGGTGCCGGCGCGGTTGCGGTTGTGCGCCTCGTCGCCCATCTGCAGCATCTGGGTCAGCACCCCGGTGACGTCGACCGGGCCCTGCTCGTCGCGCACCGCGCGCACCGCGCCCTGCAGCAGCGGGCCCAGCACGTCGCCCATCCAGCGCAGCCGGGCCAGCACCTCGGGGGAGTAGGCGCCGTAGCGCAGCACCTTGCCGAGTCCCTCGTTGAGGGTGCAGTGGGTGCGCCGGCCGGTCGCGGGGTCCTCGAGCACGAACATCCACATGCTCGGGGCGACCACGCCGGCCATCGGTCCGACGGCGTCGTTGTGGTGGCAGGGCTCCATCGTCGCCGCGCCCGACTCGAAGAGCGCGGGGGCGTCGTCGGGGTGCTCGACCAGCCCCTCGAGCACGGCCGCGCCCATCAGCGCTCCGCGCATCGGCCCGGAGGCCCGCTCCCAGGTCAGCGGCGGCCCGGCGTGCAGGAACCGGCCGCGCTCGAGCCCGAGCGCCTCGGCGGCCGGCAGCACGTCGACCAGCACCGCGGTGGTGTCGATGACGGCCTGCACGGCGCGGGCATCGGCCTGGGCGCGCAGCGGGTCGAGCGCCAGCGTGGCCAGGTCGGTCTCGGTGCCGGGCATCGGGGGCCGCCAGTCGACCCGGTGCACCCCGACGGCCTGGGCCTCGATGGCGTCGCCGAGCAGGCCGACCCCGACGGTGACGACCCTCATCGTGCTCCTCCAGTGAGCAGCGACAGCGCGCGTCGTGTCGCGCCTGCGTTGGACAGGTGCACCTCGGCGACCTCGGCGAGCGCGGCCCGCTGTGCCAGGAGGTCCTGCGGGTCGGCCAGGGTGCCGACCAGGGTCACCACGACCGGTCGGGCGGCGCCGGCCAGCACGCGCACCAGGGCGGAGGCGGGGTCGGGCTCGGCGCCGTGGCCCAGCACCACGTCGAGGAGCACCACGCCGGTGCGCGGGTGGTCGAGCGCGTGCGCGAGCTGCTCCAGGCGCAGGGCCGGGTCGATCATCGGGTGCGCCCGGCCCCGGGTCAGCGCGTCGTCGCCGTAGTCGACCACCTCGTGGGGCACCCCGGCCGCGCGGGCCAGCAGCTGCGCCTCCTGGGCCAGGGTGCCGCCGACGAAGAGCCCGCGCAGCAGCTCACCCCGGGTCTCGCGCAGCACCCGCCCCGCGACCGGCCACGTGGGCACCGGCACCCCCAGGTCGGCCAGCACCTGCTCGGCGACGGCGGTCAGGTCGGGGCGCCCGGGGCCCAGCAGCGCCGTGGTGACCGGGGTGCCCAACGTGTCGACGTACGACGCCAGGGCGCTCGCGACGTCGTCGTCGGGCGGCTTCGAGACCAGCACCACGCGGTCGACGCGCGGGTCGGCGTCGAGCCGGCGCAGCGCCTCGCGGGTGGCCAGCCCGCCCACCGCCGACCCGAGGTCGCGGCCACCGACGCCGAGCGCCCACGAGACGCCGACGCCGGCGTGGTCGAGGAGGGCGAGCAGCTGCTGGCAGCCGGTGCCCGAGGCGGCCACGATGCCGACCCGGCCCGGCCGGGTGACGTTGGCGAAGCCGAGGCCGACCCCGTCGAGCAGGGCGGTGCCGCAGTCGGGGCCCATCACCAGCAGGCCCCGCTCGGCCGCCGCCCGCTTGAGGGCGACCTCGTGCTCGAGCGGCACGTTGTCGCTGAAGATCATCACGTCGTGCCCGGCGGCGATCGCGTCGGCGGCCTCGACGACGGCTGACGCGCCCGGCACCGAGACGAGCACGGGGTCGTCGGGGTGCGCCTCGCGCAGGGCCGTGGCGGTGGTGCGCGGGGGTGCGGCCTGACCGGCGGCGGCCGGCCGCGTGGTGCGCAGCGCGAGGAGCGCGGCGTCGACCCCGGCCACCGCCGCCGCCAGCGTCGCCGGGTCGGGGTCGGCGAGGCGCAGCGCGACGACCATGTCGTTGGGCCCGGCGTGGGGCAGCTCGAAGCCCATCTCGGTGAGCACCTCGAGGTTGAGCGGGGTGGCCATCGCGACCTGGGCGGCCGTGACCCCCGGCAGCGCGGCCACCGTGCGGCTGACCTGCAGCAGGGCGACGGAGTCGGCGTAGGCGCTGCGCACCTCGACGTGCTGGACGAGGTGGCTCACGCGGCGGCTCCTGGGAGGTGGGGGACGCGGAGGGGCCGCCGCCCGAGCGCGCAGCGGGCACCGAGCAGGAGCGCGGCACCGGAGGTGTGGCCGACCGCGGTGAGGGCCGCGGCCCGCGCCGGCTCGTGGGGCCCGCCCCGGGCGGCCAGCCAGGCGCCCAGCTCGGGCAGGGTCTCGCCGAGCAGGGCGGCCTCGAGCAGCGTCGCGGAGAGCAGGGTCGTGCGGTGCAGGTGGGCGCGCACGAGGGCGTCGGTGCGCGGGGTCGGCGTGCCGGTGGCCCGGTGCGCGGCCAGCCAGCCGCACAGCAGGTCGTCGCCCTCGGGGGTCAGCCCGGCGCCGCGGCCGACGAGGGCGGCCACGTCGGGCGGGTCCGGCTCGGGGCCGCCACCGCCGAGGGTGGGCACGTTGGGCACGCTGGGGTCGTGCAGGCGACCGACGGCGACCGGTCGGCCGTCGAGCAGCAGCCGGCCCGCGCGCACCCGCACGTCGTCGAGGGCGAGGCCACCGAGCACGCCGGGGCCGAGCACGAGCGCGTTCGGCGGTCGCGACGCCGCGGGGTCGACGAGCCCGAGCGCCCAGCCGTCGAGGTCGACGTACGCCGCCAGGCGGGCGCGGTGCAGCAGTCGCAGCCCGTCGCCGGGCGGGGTGTCGGGGGAGGAGCGCACCCGGTCGAGCACGCGCGGCGCCGCGCTCACAGGGACGGTGTGGCGGGGGCTCACGACCATCGACGGTAGTGGTCGGGCTACGGTGCCTCCCATGTGAGGTTGTGCCAACGACGCGCACGGCTGGCCTCAGATTGTGCCAAGTGGCGGGAGACTGCATGGAGCCGGACGTCTCGACCGGTGCGCTGGCGCGCATCGACAGGCTGCACCGCGGGCTGACGCGGCTGGTGCTCGAGGGCGGCGACCTCGACGCGGTCGCGGGCGAGGTCGCGCGGGTGCTCGAGGTGGGTGTGCTGATCACCTCGACCGACGGTCGGGAGCGGGCCGCCGCGCTGCCCGCCTCGCTGCGCGCGTCGCTGGCCGAGGTCGACCTGCTGACGACCAGCGGGCGGGTGCGCGTGGAGCGGCTGGAGGGTCGTGCGGGCCCGGCGACCCGGGTCGGCGCCGGCGAGGCTCGCGGGGTGCGGGTCGTCGCGGGCGAGCACGACCTGGCCCGGCTGGTCGCGGTGCGCGCGCAGGGCCCGGTCGGCGACGACGACCTGGCGCTGCTCGAGCGGGCGGCCGACCTGACGGCGCTGGTGCTCACGCGGCAGGACGCGGTCGCCGAGGTCGAGCACAAGTACGCCGGCGACTTCCTGCGCGACGTCTTCCTCGGCCGCGCCGGCGACGACGGGTTCGTGGCCGACCACGCGGCCTCGCTGGGCTGGCGGCTCGAGGGGCCGACCGTGGTGCTGGTGGCCGAGATCGACCCCGCTCCCGGTCCCGACGCCGTGGCCGACCGGGTGGAGTGGCGCCGCTGGCAGGAGCGCTTCGCCGCCGCCTGGCGGCAGGTGCTGCGCGGTGTCGACGCCCGCATCCCCGTCGTGGACCTGTCCCACGAGGTCGTGGTGCTGGTGCCGCTCGACGCAGGTGCGACGAGCGACCTGCTGCCGGGCGAGGACGTCGTGCGCCGCGTGGTCGCCGCGGTCGCCGGCGACAAGGGTGGCGGCCGGCGGCCGTTCTCGGCGGGGGTCAGCCGCCCTGCCCCCGGGCTCGCCGAGCTGCCGGCGGCGTACGCGCAGGCCCGGCGGGCGGTCGACGTGGGGCGACGGGTGCGCGGCGGTGGCTCGACCACGTTCTTCGACCAGCTCGGCCTGCACCGGCTGATCGCGATGGTCCCCGACACCGCCGAGCTGCGCGCCTTCGCCGACGACGTGCTGGGGCCGCTGGCCCGCGACACCACCGAGGCGCTCGACCTGCGCGAGACCCTGCAGGTGCTGCTCGACACGAACTTCAACGTCGCCGAGGCCGCCCGCACCCAGTTCTTCCACTACAACACGATGCGCTACCGCGTCACCAAGCTCGAGCGCCTCCTCGGCCCTCTCTCCAGCGACCCCCACCTGCGCCTCGACGTCGCCGTCGCGCTGCGCGTGCTCGACGTCGCCGGCTGACGGCCGAGCAGTCACTTTCGCACCATCGACCAGTCACCGGCCAGGCGGTGGATCGGGGCGCGGCCGATCACGGCAGGAGCGCTGGCGTCCAGGGGTGCTGGGGCAGGGTCCGGCCCAGCGACTCGAGGAGCCAGGAGCGCCGTCGGTCGTCGAGGTGGGGCAGGGTGTTCCGGAAGTCCAGGTCGTCCTTGGCGCGCAGCCCCCGGGCCTTGTAGAGCAGCTGGATCTCGGGTTGCAGGTAGCGGACTCCGTCGCGCTCCCACAGGGCCTCGGACATCGGCATCCGGATCGACTCGTCGCGCTTGTAGACCCACTCCTGCGCGCTCCCCGGCGACAGCAGGATGTCGTACTCCCAGGGTTCGGTCGCCGAGCGCCTCGTCCAGACCTGGCCGCAGCCGGCTGGCAGTACGTCGTCGGCAGCAGCGGTGGGCGACTCGTGCGGGACCAGGGGGCTCAAGGCGCCACTGGCTGCCGCCCAGACGTCCAGGCGCCCGGCCAGGTGTCGTCTCAGGATCGGCAGGTCGTCGCGCAGGATGCTCGCGTCGGTGTCTGCATGCCCGCGGCTCACGTGGGTGAAGGCTTCGAGGGCCCAGCCACCGGCGATCCACCACACGCCGGGGTAGCCGTCGAGCAGGTCACGGAGGTCGTCCGGGGTCCGCGGAGCCCATGGGCCGTACAGCCTCGTGAGCTCGTCCTCGTGCAAGTCGTCGACTCCGCCCACGCGGACCAACCTACTGTCGCCACGGACGAGAACCCGGCCTCAACGCCGCCGGAAAAGATCCAAAAAGGTTCCGGTCGAGCTTGTGGAGAATCCCCTCTGACCTGCTGTTCTGTCGGTGGGCCCTGGGAGACTTCTCTCATGGCCACCACCGCGGCGCACCCCATCAACGGGGCGCTCGCGCGCATGCACTCGCTGCTCGACGAGCTCGCCGAGGTGTCGACCTGGTCGATGAGCCAGGCAGCGACGGCGGAGGCGTTGGTCGACTTATCGCAGCTCGAGGCGCGGGTGGTCGAGCTGAAGTCGCGGACCCTCGCCCACGCCGAGACGGTGGCGGTGGCGGAGACGAATGCGTCGCCGTCGGTGGCGGTGTGGCACTCCAACGCGACGCGGTCGACGAAGCGGGAGTCGTTCCGCCAGGTGCGCCTGGCTGAGGGGCTCGTCCGCTACGACGTGGTGCGGGAAGCGCTCGGTCGTGGCGATGTCATCGCGGAGCAGGCGTCGGTGATCTGCACGGCGCTCGATGAGCTGCCCGACGACCTGGACGCCGGTGTGTTGGAGCAGGCAACCAAGGCGCTGGTCGCGTACGCGGAGGTCCACGACGCCAAGGCGCTGCGGGTGCTGGGTCGACGCATCCTCGAAGTCGTGGCACCCGAGGTCGCGGAGGCATGGGAGGCCGAACAGCTCGAGCGCGAGGAGCGCGAGGCGGAGAAGTCGGCGGTGTTCCGGATGCGCGAGGACGGCCACGGCCGGATCAAGGGCTCGTTCACGGTGCCGCTACTGGCCGGCCAGATGCTGGAGCGGGCCCTGCTCGCCTTCGCCGCCCCCAAGCACCAGATCGCCAACCGCGCCACCGATGAAGGCGAGCACGAAGAGCAGAACGAGGCTCCGGTGCCGGTACGCCGCCCCACAGCGCAGCGGCTCGGTGCCGCGTTCGTCGAGCTCATCGAAAGGCTCGACCCCAAGGAACTACCCAAGGCAGGTGGCGTGAACGCCACCGTCGTGGTGACCATGACCCTCGACTCCCTCAAGGACGGCCTGGCGGCCGCCACCCTCGACACCGGTGACCGGATCAGCGCCGCCACCGCGAGGCGGCTGGCCTGCGAGGCCGGCGTCGTGCCCGTGGTGCTGGGAGGCAAGAGTCAGCCGCTCGACGTGGGCCGTGCGAAGCGGTACTTCACCCCGGCCCAGCGGGTCGCGATGGGCGTTCGTGACGGTGGTTGCACCGCTCGGGGCTGTGACGCCCCGCCGGCGATGTGCCACGCCCACCACGACGACCCGTGGTCGTGCCACGGACACACCGACCTGGCTCGGGGGCGCTTGTTGTGTCCCTTCCACCACCGCCGAATTCATGATCCGGAGTACGAGAGCGACGTCGGTGGCGACAACCAGGTCACTTTCCACCGGCGGACGTAGGAGAGGTCTGCTCGGTTCTTGCGGGGTCTCGGCGTCGCTCGTCGCTGGCGCTCCTCCCTGCTCGACCAACGGTGCTGCCGCGCGTCCGTTGGTTGAGGAGGTTGCGCAGCAACCGTCTCGAAACCCGGTGAGCCCACGGCCTGCGACGAGCGGGCACCTCACGGGGTCTCGGCGTCGCTCGTCGCTGGCGCTCCTCCCTGCTCGACCAACGGCGTCGTTGGTTGAGGAGGTTGCGCAGCAACCATCTCGAAACCCGGTGAGCCCATGGCGTACGGCGAGTGGGCACCTCACCGGGTCTCGGCGTCGCTCGTCGCTGGCGCTCCTCTCTGCTCGACCAACGGTGCTGCGGCGCGTCCGTTGGTTGAGCAGCGAGGGCCGAAGGCTCGAGCGACGCCGAAACCGGGTGAGTCCATGGCGTACGGCGGGTGGTCGCGGTGGGCGGGCAGCTCATGGGGTCTCGGCGTCGCTCGTCGCTGGCGCTCCTCCCTGCTCGACCAACGGTGCTGCCGCGCGTCCGTTGGTTGAGGAGGTTGCGCAGCAACCGTCTCGAAACCCCCGCGACTCGACGGCCTGCGACGAGCGGGCAGCTCACGGGGTCTCGGCGTCGCTCGTCGCTGGCGCTCCTCCCTGCTCGACCAACGGCGCTGACGCGCGCCGTTGCTGCTGGCCGACAGCGGCTCGGCACGCCCGTGTGCCAGCGATTGCCGTCCATCGGGGGCCGCCTTCGGCGAGACTTGCCGACGAGACCGGCGGTGAGGTCTCACTAGGTTGAGGTCCCTCGTAGCGGGCGGGCCAGAGGAACAGAGGTGACGTGATGTCGATGTTCAGGTGGACCGTGGTCAAGCCCGGGCAGGGCGAGGCGGTGGCACCCGACGAGCGGCTCGACTGGGGACGCACCGCCGGGATCGGTGCCCAGCACGTCGTGGCGATGTTCGGCGCGACCTTCGTCTTCCCGCTCATCATGGGGCTCAACGCCAACCTCGCGATCATGATGAGTGGCATCGCGACGATCTGCTTCCTGCTGATCGTGCGCAACAAGGTGCCCAGCTACCTGGGCACCAGCGCCTCGTTCGTGGGCGGTGCGGCCGCGATCTACAACCAGGGCGGCGGCCCCTCCGACGTCACCGGCGCGATCCTCGTCTCCGGCGTGATCCTGGCGCTGGTCGGCCTGCTCATCCACGTCGCCGGCACCGGCGCGGTCAACGCCGTGCTGCCGCCGGTGGTCACCGGCGCGGTCGTGCTGCTCATCGGGTTCAACCTGGCCCCGGTCGCCACCTCGACCTACATGCCGGCCGACTACTGGATCGCCCTGCTGACGATGACCGCGGTGATCGTGATGGCCGTGGGGCTGCGGGGCTTCCTGGGGCGGATCGCGATCTTCCTCGGCCTGATCTTCGGGTACGTCGTCTCCTGGCTCGCCGACCTCACGCTCGGCCCGATCACCTCTGTCACCCCCGCCTCCGCCGGCGAGGCGGTCGAGCACGACCGCGTCGACTGGTCGCTGGTCTCCTCGGCCGACTGGTTCGGCTTCCCGCCCGAGACGACCTCCGACGCGGTCGGCTGGCACCTGCCCTCCTTCTCCATCACCTTCACGCTCCTGGTCATCCCCGCCGTCATCGCGCTGGTCGCCGAGAACGTCGGGCACGTCAAGGCCGTCGCCGAGATGACGGGGCGCGACCTCGACCCCGAGATGGGCCGCGCGGTCGGCGCCGACGGCGTCGCCACGGTGATCGCCACCTCGATCGGCGGCTCGCCGACCACGACGTACGCCGAAAACATCGGCGTGATGGCCACGACCCGGGTCTACTCCACGGCCGCCTACTACGTGGCCGCGGTGACCGCGATCCTGCTCGGTCTGGTCCCCAAGTTCGGGGCGATCGTCAACGCCACCCCCGCTGCCGTGCTGGGCGGCATCACCCTGGTGCTCTACGGGATGATCGGCCTGCTCGGCGCGAAGATCTGGAAGGAGAACGGGGTCGACTTCGGCAACCCGGTCAACCTCGTCCCGGTCGCGGCGGGCCTGGTGATGGGCATCGGCCTGGGCACCGACCAGTTCTTCCCGGTCACCGACGACTTCACCCTCGGCGGCATCGCCGCCGGCACCATCATCATCGTCGCGGGCTACCACCTGGCCCGGGCCATCGCCCCGCCCGAGCCCGACGGCACGATGCTCTCGGTCGGTACCGAGGGCGTGCACCACGACGGCCCCCAGGCCCACCCCGACGCCGAGGGCAGGCACCGCGGGTGAGCCCGACGTGAAGCCCGCCCCCGTCGGCTACGTGCGACCCAGCAGCCTCGAGGAGGCCTGCCGGGCGCTGGCGGACGACCCGGAGGCCAAGGTGCTGGCGGGTGGGCAGAGCCTGGTGCCGCTGCTGTCGATGCGCCTCGCCGCGCCCAGCAGCCTCGTCGACATCAACGCGCTCCCCGGGCTGGCCGAGGTCGAGGTGCTCGCCGGGCCCGACGGGACCGACGGGGGAGTGCGGGTCGGGGCGCTGGTGCGCCATGCCGACCTGCTCGCCCACGACGGCGCGGCCAGGGCCCAGCCGCTGCTGCGGATGGCGCTGAGCCACGTCGCCCACGCCCCGATCCGCAACCGCGGCACCACGGTCGGCTCGCTGGTGCACGCCGACGCGGCGGCCGAGATGCCGGCGGTGCTGGCGCTGCTCGGCGGCTCCGTCGAGGTGCTCTCCACCCGGGGTGCCCGCACCGTGGCCGGCGCCGACCTCGTCGTCGGCCCGCTGGAGAGCTCGCTGGCCCACGACGAGATCGCCACCTCCGCGTGGTTCCCCGCGCTGGCTGCCGGCCAGGGCGCCGGGTTCGCCGAGATCTCGCGCCGCCAGGGCGACTACGCGCTGTGCGGCGTGGCCGCGCTGGTCCGTCTCGTCGACGGGTACGTCGTCGAGGCGCGCGCGGCGTACCTCGCGGTCGACGACACCCCCACCGTCGTCGACCTGCTGCCGGCCCTGGCCGACGGGACCGACGGGACCGACGGGACCGACGGCGCGCACCTCGACGCCGCCGCCGACCTGGCGCTCGCCGCGCTCTCGCCGTGCGGCGACATCCACGCCACCGCGCAGTACCGTGCCCACCTCGCCCGGGTCCTGACCACCCGGGTCGTGCGCGAGGCCGTGCGGCACGCCGGCGAGCGCGGGGAGAGGAGCGCTACATGAGCGAGGAGCTCCACGAGGTCCACCTCGTGGTCAACGGCACGACGTACGACGCGCGGGTGCCCGCCCGGCGCCTGCTCAGCGACGCGCTGCGCCACGACCTCGGGCTGACCGGCACCCACGTCGGCTGCGAGCACGGGGTCTGCGGCGCCTGCACCGTGCTGCTCGACGGGCGCCCGGTGCGGGCCTGCCTGCTGCTGGCGGTCACCGTCGACGGCCACGAGATCACCACCGTCGAGGGGCTCGCCGGCCCCGACGGCACCCTGAGCGCGGTGCAGGAGGGCTTCGCCCAGTGCCACGGCCTGCAGTGCGGCTTCTGCACGCCGGGCTTCCTGACCACGGTCACCGCGGGCCTGCGCGACAACCCCGACCCCTCCCACGAGGAGGCCCGCGAGATGGTCGCGGGCAACCTGTGCCGCTGCACGGGCTACCAGAACATCGTGCGCTCGGTGGAGCGCGCGGCCGAGCTGGCCCGGGAGCGGTCGTGACGACGCGGCTGACGGGCACGCCGGTGCAGCGCACCGAGGACCGGCGCCTGCTCACCGGCACCGGCCGCTTCGTCGACGACGTGCTGGTGGGCCCGGGCACCCTGCACGCCGCCGTGCTGCGCAGCCCGCACGCGCACGCACGCATCGTCGACATCGACGTCGACGCCGTGCTCGACCTCGAGGGGGTGCACCTGGTCTGGACCCACGAGGACCTCGCGGCCCTGTCGGCGCCGCTGGCCGACCCGCTGCCGCTGCTGATCCCGCACCCGGCGCTGACCCACGGACGCACCCAGCACGCGCTGGCCCGCGAGGAGGTCAACCACGTGGGCGAGGCGGTCGCGTTCGTGGTCGCCGACGACCGCTACGTCGCCGAGGACGCCGTCGAGCGGATCCGGGTGACCTGGGAGGTGCTGCCCCCGGTGGTCGGTCTCGAGCAGGCCCGCGCCGGTGAGCGGCTGGTGCACGACGACGTGCCCGGCAACGTCGGCGCCCGTCTCGAGCAGGGCACCGCCGACGCGCGGACGATGGCCGCCGCCCTCGACGCCGCGCCCCACCGGCTCAGCCTCGACCTCGAGGTCGAGCGCTCGGCGTGCACCCCGCTCGAGGGCCGCGGCACGGTCGCGCGCTGGGACCCCGACTCCGACCGGCTGCAGGTGTGGACCTCGACCCAGACCTCCACCGGCGTGCGGGCCGCGGTGGCCGCCAGGCTGGGCCTCGACCTGGGCCAGGTCGACGTGATCACCCCCGACGTCGGCGGCGGGTTCGGGGTCAAGATCAACCACCCGTGGCCCGAGGAGCTGCTGGTGCCGGCGGCCGCGCGTGCGCTGGGCCGGGTCGTGAAGTTCACCGAGGACCGCCGCGAGCACTTCGTGGCCTCCGCCCACGAGCGCGGCCAGCTCCAGCACGTCGAGGTCGGCTTCGACGACGACGGGCGGCTGCTGGCCCTCGACGTGGAGCTCTGGCACGACCACGGCGCCTACACGCCCTACGGGCTGATCGTGCCGATCATCACCAGCACCCAGCTGCTCGGGCCCTACAAGCCCGAGCTCTACCGGGTGGTCTTCGAGTCGCTCTACACCAACACCACGATGGTCACGCCCTACCGCGGCGCCGGGCGCCCGCAGGGCTGCTACGCGATGGAGCGCACCATGGACGCGATCGCCGCCCACCTGGGCCGCGACCGCACCGAGGTGCGCGCCGCCAACTTCATCCAGCCCGACGAGTTCCCCTACGACCAGGGCCTGGTCTTCCAGGACGGTCGTGAGCTCGAGTACGACTCCGGCGACTACCCGGCGCTGCTCGAGAAGGCCAAGGCGCTGGTGGGCTGGGACGACTTCGAGACCTTCCGGGCCGAGATGGCCGCCCAGGGGCGCCGGGTCGGCATCGGCCTGGCCTGCTACGTCGAGGGCACCGGGGTGGGTCCCTACGAGGGCGCCCACGTGCACGTCGAGACCAGCGGCAAGGTCAAGGTCGCCACCGGCCTGACCACCCAGGGCCAGGGCCACCAGACCGTCTTCGCCCAGCTCGTCGCCGACGAGCTCGGCTGCCGCTTCGAGGACGTCGAGGTCGTCACCGGCGACACCCGCCGGATGCCGTACGCCGTGGGCACCTTCGCCTCGCGCGCCGCGGTGATGAGCGGCTCGGCGATCCACCTGGCCGCCAGGCGCACCAAGGAGAAGGCGCTGCGCATCGCCGCCGAGGCGCTCGAGGCCGACGAGGCCGACCTCGAGATCGTCGAGGGCAGCGTGCGGGTCAAGGGCTCGCCCGGCTCGGCCATCGACCTCGGCACCGTCGCGGTGCTCTCCAACCCGCTGCGCTACGCCTTCGACGAGGCCTCCAAGGCCGCCACCCAGTTCTCCGTCGGCGACCCCGGCCGGCCGCCGGTCGCCGAGGACGACGAGCCGGGCCTGGAGGGCAAGGACTTCTACAGCCCCGAGCGGGCCACCTTCGCCTCCGGCATCCACGCCGTGGTCGTCGAGACCGACCCCGACACCGCCGAGATCCGCGTGCTGACCTACGCCGTCGTGCACGACTGCGGCACGCTCATCAATCCCATGATCGTGGAGGGGCAGATCCACGGCGGCGTGGCCCAGGGGGTCGCGGGCGCGCTCTACGAGCGGATGGCCTACGACGAGTCGGGCCAGCTGCTCAACGCCTCCTTCATGGACTTCCTGATGCCCTACGTCACCGAGGTCCCCGACGGGATCGCGATCGACCACCAGGAGACCCCGAGCCCGCTCAACCCCCTGGGCATCAAGGGCGCCGGCGAGGCCGGGGTGATCCCCTCGGCCGCGGTCTTCGCGGCCGCGATCGAGGACGCCGAGGGCATCCCGGTCACCCGGATGCCGATGTCGCCCTCCGACCTCTTCGACCTCAGGAACGCCCACCAGCGACAGGAGCACCCCTCGTGAGGATCAGCGCAGAGCACCTGGTGGCGCAGCCGGTGGCGCGGGTGTGGGAGGCCCTGCTCGACCCGGTCGTGCTCGTGGGCACCATCCCGGGCTGCTCCCGCCTCGAGCGTCTCGCCGGCGCCGACGGCGAGCACGCCTACGCCATGACCGTCAACGCGGGCGTGGCCGCCATCAAGGGCACCTACGACGGCACCTGCACCCTGCGCGACCTCGTCGAGCACGAGTCGCTGACCATGCACCTGCAGGGCGCGGGCGCCCCGGGCACCGTGGACGCGCGGGTGGCGGTGCGCTTCGAGGACGCGGACGGCGGCACCCGGATCACCTACGACGCCGACGCCACCGTGGGCGGGATGGTCGGCGGGGTCGGCCAGCGGATGCTGACCTCGGTGTCGCGGCGGATGGCGGGGGAGTTCTTCGGCAACGTCGCGACCGCGCTGGCCGGCGGCCCCACCCCGGCCGCGGTCGCACCGAGCGTCGCCGGCGCCGCCGAGCGCGAGCAGCCGGGCACCGTCTACACGACCACCGGCCCGGGCCCGGACGCGTTCGCCGCGGGCAACGCCTTCTGGCAGGGCGTCGCGACCGGAGCCGGACTGGTGCTCCTGGGGGTGTTCGCGGGCGCACGCTGGACTCGTCGGCCATGATCAGGGGGTGAGCAGCCAGCAGCCCGCCCCCGACCTGGGCGTCCACTCCAGCGCCCGGGCGATGGCGGCGGCCGTGCGCAGCCGCCGGATCTCGGCCCGCGAGCTGCTCGAGCTGCACCTGGAGCGCATCGAGGAGCGCAACCCCGAGCTCAACGCGGTCGTCAACCTCGACGTCGAGCGGGCCCGGGCCGGGGCCGCCGCGGCCGACCAGCACCTGGCTCGCGGCGGGCCCCTGGGGCCGCTGCACGGGCTGCCCTTCGCCTTCAAGGACACCCACGCGGTGGCCGGCTGGCCGACCACCTACGGCTCCCGGCTCTTCGCCGACCACGTGCCCCAGCACGACGAGCTGCTCGTCGAGCGGGTGCGCCGCGCCGGCGTGGTGGTCGTCGGGCGCACTAACGTGCCGGAGTTCGCCGCCGGGTCGCACACCTTCAACCGGCTCTTCGGCACCACCCGCAACCCCTACGACCCCAGCCGCAGCGCCGGCGGCTCCAGCGGCGGGGCCGCGGCCGCGCTGGCCAGCGGCATGGTGCCGCTCGCCGACGGCTCCGACATGGGCGGCTCGCTGCGCAACCCCGCCTCGTTCTGCGGCGTCGTCGGGATGCGCCCCAGCCTGGGCCGGGTGCCCGAGTGGCCGCTGTACAACCAGTGGGAGACCACGTCGGTCGGGGGACCGCTGGCCCGCGACGTCGGCGACCTCGCCCTGCTGCTCTCGGTCATGGCCGGCCCCGACCCCCGTGCGCCGATGGCCCTGGGCGACCCGGGGCACCTCCTCGCGGCTCCGCTCGAGCCCACCCCCCGCGCCCTGCACGGGCTGCGGGTGGCCTGGTCGCTCGACCTCGGCGGCGCCTTCGCCGTCGACGAGGAGGTCGCGGTCGTCACCGAGCAGGCCGGCCGGCTGATGGCGCGCCACGGCGCCCGGGTGCACGGCGCCCACCCCGACCTCGCCGAGGGCGACGACACCTTCCGCACCCTGCGCGCCTGGCACCTGCACGCCAAGCTCGGGCCGCTGCTCGCCGAGCACCCGGGCGAGCTCAAGGCCAGCCTCGCCGACAACATCCGGGCGGGCGCGCCGCTGAGCGGCACCGACGTGGCACGCGCCTACACCCAGCGCACCACCCTCGGCGAGCGGATGCGCCAGTTCTTCACCCAGCACGACCTGCTGGTGCTGCCGGTCTCGCAGGTGGCGCCGTTCCCCGCCGAGCAGGAGTACCCCACCCAGGTCGCCGGGCGACCGATGGGCTCCTACCTCGACTGGATGCGATCGGCCTACCTGGTCAGCGTCACCGGGTGCCCGGCGATCGCGGTGCCGGCCGGCCGCACGCCGGACGGCCTGCCCGTCGGGGTGCAGCTGGTGGGCCCGCACGGCAGTGACCGGCGCCTGCTCGAGGTCGCGGCCGCCTTCGAGGCGGCGGCCGCCTCCAAGGGCGGCGGACATGGCTGAGGACCCGCTCTTCGAGCTCGCCGGCCCGCTGCGAGCGGCGTACGCCGGCATCGACTGGGAGGCCACCGGTCTCGGCGAGCCCTGCACCTGGAGCCCGGCGCTGCGCAGCACCCTGGCCCTGGCCCTCGAGACCCGGTTCGCGATGGCGCTCTTCTGGGGCCCCGACCTGGTGCTGCTCTACAACGAGGCGTTCGTCCAGCTGATCGCCGACAAGCACCCCGCCGCGCTCGGCCGACGCACCCAGGACGTCTTCGCCGAGGCCTGGGACCAGATCGGGCCGATGATGCGCTCGGTCGTCGAGGACGCCGCCCCCACCTGGGTCGTCGACGCCGAGGTGCCGCTCCAGCGCTCGGGCTTCCTCGAGGAGTGCTACTTCACCTTCTCCTACTCTCCCGTGCGCGGCCCCGAGGGCCGGGTCGAGGGCGTCGTCGACATCGTCACCGAGACGACCCGCCAGGTCGTGGCCCGGCGCCGGCTGCAGGTGCTGACCCGCCTCGACCAGGCGCTGGCCGGGGTCTCGAGCGCCGCCGCGCTGGTCGACCTCGCGGTGCGCGAGCTGCGTGAGGACCCCGGCGACCTCCCCGAGGTCGTGGTCTGCAGCGGCGCGCTGGCCGACCCCGTGGTGCTCGAGAGCGTCGGTGGCCCCGGCCAGGGCACCCTGGCCCGGATCGCCCTGCCCGCGCCGGACCCCCGCGCGGCCCAGCACCACCTCCGGCTGCGGCTCAGCGACCGCCTGGCGCTCGACGGCGAGTACGTCGACTTCCTGCGCTCCCTGGCCGGGGCGCTGCAGCAGTCGCTCGAGCTGCTCGCCGCGCGCGAGAGCGACCGTCAGCTCTCCGAGGCGCTGCAGCGCAGCCTGCTGACCCGCCCCGCCCACGGACCCGCGCTGCAGGTCGCGGTGCGCTACCAGCCCGCCGCCGAGAAGGCCCGGGTCGGCGGCGACTGGTACGACGCCTACGTGCTGCCCGACGGCGCGCTCGCGGTGATGGTGGGCGACGTCGCCGGCCACGACCAGGACGCCGCGGCCGCCATGGGCCAGCTGCGCAACCTCACGCGCGGGGTGGCCTACAGCGCCCGGCTGGCGCTGCCCGCCCGGGTGCTCAGCGACCTCGACCGGGCGATGGCCGGCCTCGGCGTCGACGAGGTCGCCACCGCCGTGCTGGCCGTGGTCGAGGACGGCGGCCCCGACGGCCAGCTGCTGCACTGGAGCAACGCCGGCCACCCGCCGCCGGTGCTGGTGACCGCCGAGGGGACGGCGCGGCTGCTGGAGGAGGTCCCCGACCTGCTCCTGGGGCTCGACCCCGACACCCCCCGTGCCGACCACCGGCTGCGGCTGCGCCCCGGCGACACCCTGCTGCTCTACACCGACGGCCTGGTCGAGCGCCGCGACGCCGGGCTCTCCGACGGCCTGGCCTGGCTGGTGGAGGCGGTGAGCGGCTGGGGCGGCACGGACCCCGAGGACCTCTGCGACCACCTGCTCGACGCGGTGGGCGAGCACGAGGACGACCTGGTGCTGCTGGTGCTGCGGGCCCGCGCCTGACCGTCCGGCGGTGCGGTTGTCGTATGCTCGCCAACCGTCCGGGAGGCACCCCGGGCGCACCGCGAGGAGGCACACGATCACCGCACCCAGCGCCGCCCAGGCCACCGGCGAGGCACCCCACGGCACCGTCCCGATCGGGCTGGTCCTCGGTGGTGTGCAGAAGGCCGCCACCAGCACGCTCTACCGCGTCCTGGTCAGCCACCAGCACATCACCCGCGCCCCGCAGAAGGAGTGGCACTTCTTCGACGACGACTCCCTCGACTGGGAGCGCCCCGACTTCAGCGGCTACCAGGTCGCCGTCCGCTCGGCGCGCTCGAAGGCGACGATGGGCGTCGACGCGACCCCGTCGTACCTCTTCTGGCCCGGGGCGCTGGAGCGGATCCACGCCTGGAACCCCGACGTGCCGCTCATCTTCTGCTTCCGCGACCCGATCGAGCGCGCCTTCTCGCACTGGGTGATGAACTGGACGCGCCGGCTGCCCGCCGAGGAGCGGATCACCTTCGCCGAGTCGGTGCGCATCGACTTCGACCCCTCGTGGGTCGGCAGCCGCCCCGAGGGCTGGGACGCCAAGTCGCTGCGCACCCGCACCGTGGTCGCCCGCGGCTTCTACGGCGCCCAGCTCGCCCGCGTGCACTCGATCTTCCCCCGCGAGCAGGTGCACCTGGTCGACTTCCACCAGATGGTCCGGGCCCAGCACGACACCGCCGAGGACCTGGTGGCGCGCCTGGGGCTGCCGCCGTACAAGAAGCGCTTCGAGCCGCTGGCCCGCAGCGCCTCGCAGACCGACTTCGAGGCCGACGCGCCGACCGCCGACGACATCGCGGTGCTGCGCGACCGCTTCGCCGACGACCACCGCGCCTTCAGCGAGGCCTCGGGCCTCGACACCTCCGGGTGGACGACCAGCCGGCTGCTGGCCGACGAGATCACGCCCGGCGACGTCGCCGAGAAGCTCGGGCGCAAGGCCGGCCTGCTCTGACGCCGGATCGGCGGACCGGCCGGTAACCAGCACACTGACCACGTGCCCCCCTCCGCGCCGTCGTCCACCGAGCCCAGCGACCGGATGTACCGGGCCCTGCACGCGGTCGTGCCCCCGGTGGCCCGGGCGCTGTGGCGCCCGCACGTCGAGGGCCTCGAGCACGTGCCGGCCACCGGCGGGGTGCTGCTGGCCAGCAACCACCTCTCCTTCATCGACTCGGTGGTCATCCCCGTCGTGGTGCCGCGCAAGGTCGTCTTCCTGGCCAAGTCCGACTACTTCACCGGCTCCGGCCTGCGCGGGGCCGCGCAGCGCGCCTGGTTCGAGGGGCTGGGGATGCTGCCGGTCGACCGCGACGACCCGCGCGCCGCGATCGCCAGCCTCGACACCGCGCTCGAGGTGCTGGCGCGCGGCGAGGCCTTCGGCCTCTACCCCGAGGGCTCGCGCTCGCGCGACGGTCGGCTCTACCGCGGCCGCACCGGCGTCGGGCACCTCGCGCTGACCGCGGGCGTGCCCGTGGTGCCCGTCGGCCTGGTCGGCACCGACCGGCTCC
The DNA here is from genome assembly GCF_016907435.1 of Nocardioides salarius. Classification (NCBI taxonomy): domain Bacteria; kingdom Bacillati; phylum Actinomycetota; class Actinomycetes; order Propionibacteriales; family Nocardioidaceae; genus Nocardioides; species Nocardioides salarius. Next base: position 3,446,539 of record NZ_JAFBBZ010000001.1, read on the forward strand.
AGCCCGTCGGCTCGAGCCTGCCCCGGCCGGTGCGGGTCACGGTGCGCTTCGGGCCGCCGGTGCGCGCCGGCGGCCGCTTCGAGGGCGTCCCGCTCGGGCGGGCCCGCCGCGAGCTGACCGACGAGGTGATGGCGGCCGTCGCGGCCCTGAGCGGCCAGGACGAGGCCGGCGTCTACAACGACCGGGCGCCCGGCGCCTGAGGTCGCAAGACCTGCCAACGCCCGCACCCCCGGTCGGCAGGTTCCGCCGTGGCCGGGGCGCGCGCGGCGCCGGTTGAATCGGCGCGTGACGCGGAGCATCCGGATCGGCATCGACACCGGTGGCACCTTCACCGACGTGGTCGCCTTCGACGAGGTGTCGGGGGAGGTGGTGACCACCAAGACCCCGTCGACCCCGGCCAACCCCGCCGACGGCTTCCTGGCGGGCATCGACAAGGTGCTGGCCCTGCTGGGCCGCGGCGCCGGCGACGTCGACGCGGTCAGCCACGGCACCACGGTGGCCACCAACCAGCTGCTCGAGGGCAAGGTCGAGCGGCTGGGGTTCATCACCACCGAGGGCTACGAGGCGATGCTCGAGATCGCCCGCCAGTCGGTGCCCGACGGCTACGGCAACTCCTACTTCTGGGTCAAGCCCGACCGCATCGTGCCGCGCGACCTGGTCAAGGGCGTCGGCGGGCGGCTCGACCACACCGGCGCCGAGGTCCGTCCCTTCGACGCCGAGGGCGCGCGCCGGGTCGCCCGGTGGTTCCGCGAGCGGGGCGTCGACACCCTCGCGGTCTGCTTCCTGCACTCCTACGCCGACCCCGCCCACGAGGAGGCGATGCGCGAGGTGCTCGCCGAGGAGCACCCCGACGCGGTCGTGTCGATCTCCAGCCAGGTGCTGCGCGAGTACCGCGAGTACGAGCGGGCGATGACGACCCTCGTCGACGCGGCGGTCAAGCCGCGCCTGTCGGCGTACGTCGCCAACATCACCGAGCGGCTGCAGGGCCTCGGGGGGTCCACGGGGGACGGAGCCCCCCGGGCTCTGTCGTCGTCCGGGGGGTCCACGGGGGGCGGAGCCCCCCGGGCTCTGTCGTCGTCCGGGGGGTCCACGGGGGGCGGAGCCCCCCGTGCGTTTCCGTTCTACGTGATGAAGTCGAACGGCGGGGTGCTCTCGGCCGACGAGGTCGTTCACCAGCCGATCACCACCGTGCTGTCGGGGCCGGCCGCCGGTGCGCTCGGCGCCGCGATGATCGCCCAGGTCGCCGGCTTCGACCGGGTGCTGACCTCCGACGGCGGCGGCACCTCCACCGACGTCTCCGTCGTCATCGACGGCGAGCCGACCCTGACGACCGAGGGCTCGGTGGGCGCCTACCCCTCGAAGATCCCGATGATCGACGTCGTGACGGTCGGGGCCGGCGGCGGCTCGATCGCCTGGCTCTCGCCCGAGGGCACGCTCAAGGTCGGCCCGCAGTCGGCGGGCGCCGACCCGGGCCCGCTGTGCTACGGCCGGGGCGGGCGCGAGGTGACGATCACCGACGCCCACGTCGTGCTCGGCCGCATCCCGCCCCACCTCCTGGGCGGCGAGATCCCGCTCGACGTCGACGCGGCCCGGGCCGGCGTCGAGGCGCTGGCCGAGCTGCTCGGGCTGAGCCCCGAGGCCTGTGCGTGCGGGGTCCTGGAGATCTCGGCCTGGAACCAGGCCAACGCGCTGCGCCAGGTCACCGTCAAGCGGGGGCTCGACGTCCGCGACTTCACCCTCACCACGTTCGGCGGCTCCGGGTCGCTGCTGCTGTGCCGGCTGATGGACGTGCTGGGCATCGAGACGGTGCTGGTGCCGCCCGATCCCGGCAACGTCTCGGCCTTCGGGCTGCTCACCGTCGACGTCAAGAACGACTACGTGCAGACCCACGTGCGCCTGGCCGAGCAGCTGGCCGCGGGCGACGTGGCCCGGGTCCTCGACGACCTCACCGCCCGGGCCGCCCGGGCGCTGCGCGGCGAGGGCTTCGACGAGACCGAGCACTGCTTCGTGCGCACCGCCGACCTGCGCTACTTCGGCCAGGCCTTCGAGGTCCGGGTGCCGGTGCCCGACGGCCCGGTCGACGAGACGACCCTCGGCGAGGTGGCCCGCGGCTTCCACGCCGAGCACCGCGCGCTCTACGGCTACGACTTCGCCGGCGACCCCACCCAGCAGGTCGAGTGGGTCAACCTGCGGGTCTCGGGCATCGGCCCGATCCGGCGCCCCGAGATCCGGCGGCACCCGGTGCCCGAGCCGCCACCGCCCGCCCCGGTCGCGTCGGGGCGGCGCCCGGTGTGCTTCGACGCGGCCGCGGCGTACGTCGACACCCCGGTGCACCAGCGCGCCGACCTGGCCCCGGGCACGGTCGTGACCGGGCCGGCCGTCCTGGAGGAGTTCGGGTCCACCGTGCCGCTGCACCCGGGCTTCACCGCCCGCGTCGACGAGCACCTCAACCTGGTCGTCACCCGGGAGGGGACCCGATGAGCCGCCGCGCACCCACCGACTTCCCCTTCGGCTTCCTCACCGCCGACCACGGGGCGAGCGCCGATCCGGTGCTCGTCGAGATCGTCCAGGGCACGCTGGCCAGCGTCGAGGCCGAGGTCGAGACGGCCATCGCCCGCACCAGCCGCAGCCCGATGATCCGCGACGCCCACGACTTCCGCGCCGGCATCCACGACCGGCTGCTGCGCAAGCTCACCGGGCGCTCCTACTCGGCGCTGGTGCACCCGGTGGCGCGCGACTTCCCGGTCGAGCAGATGCGCGAGGGCGACGTCTTCTTCCACAACGACGTCTACCGCTCCGAGGGCGGCATCGGGCACCTGCCCGACCTGTGCGTCACCGTTCCTGTGTTCAGCAGAGGACCCTCCGCGGATGCCTCTGGGGGGTCCACGGGGGGCGGAGCCCCCCGTGTGGTCGCGTTCGTGCAGGCCTTCGGCCACCACGACGACATCGGGGGAGCGGTGCCGGGCTCGATGCCCTCGGGCGCGACCAGCGTCTTCGAGGAGGGCCTGATGGTGCCGCCGATCAAGCTGTGGGACGCGGGGGTGCCCAACCGCGCGGCGCTGGCGATCATGACCCGCAACTCGCGGATGCCCGAGTCGCTGGCCGCCGACCTCGACGCCGAGTGCTCGGCCTGCCTGATGGGGGCCCGTCGGCTGGGCGAGCTGTTCGACCGCTACGGCGTCGAGGTCGTGGAGTCGGCCTTCGACGCGATCATCGACCGCACCACCACGACGTACCGCCGCGAGGTCCTGGGCCGGATCCCCGTCGGGTCGTGGACGTGGGAGGACTACGCCGAGCACGACGGCGTCGACGAGCCGCGGCTGCACACCCAGCGGATCACCCTGACCCGCACCCCCGCCGACGACCCCGACGGCGAGCGGCTGGTCATCGACTTCGACGGCACCGGCCCGCAGGCCCGGGGCCCGATCAACCACTGCGGCGACTACTCCGACGGCGTGTTCTTGAAGAAGTGGCTGGCCCCGGTGCTGCGCAACCTCGCCGCGACGCCCGAGCGGATGGCCGAGCTCGACGTCAACGAGGGCGTGGTGCCGCTCATCGAGATGCGCTTCCCCGAGCCGGGCACCCTGCTCACGCCGGTCTTCCCGGCCCCGACCAACGCCCGCACCTTCGTCATCCTGCGCCTGCTGGGCGTGCTCGCCGGGGCGGTGGCCAAGGCGGTGGACGGCCAGATGCCCGCCGACCAGGAGACGATCCGCTACACCGGCGTCTACGGCGACGACGCCGAGGGCCGTCCCTACCTGATGCGCGAGGTCCTGGGCGGCGGCTCGGGCGGGCGCCCGCACGGCGACGGCGAGGACACCATCCACGTCGTGCCCGACTCCCGCAACCTGCCCACCGAGTTCACCGAGGCCCGCTTCCCGTTCCTGGTCGAGCGGCTCTCGCTGGCCGTCGACAGCGGCGGCGCCGGGAGGTTCCGCGGCGGGCTGGGCTACGAGAAGCACGTGCGGATGCTGCGTGACGCGCACTTCATGTCGATCGCCGACCGCTCCATCCTCGCCTGCTGGGGGGTCCGCGGCGGGCTCGCGGGCGCGCCGTTCCAGGTCACCATCGACCCCGGGGGCCCGCACGAGCGCGAGGTCGACGCGCTGGCCGACGCCGAGCCGGTGCGCGCCGGCGAGGTGATCCGCATCCGCACCACCGGTGGCGGCGGCTGGGGCGACCCGCTGGAGCGCGACCCGGCGCTGGTGGTGCGCGACGTGGTCTGGCGCAAGGTCTCGCCCGAGGCCGCGCTGGCGGCGTACGGCGTGGTGCTGACCGGGTCGCTCGACGAGCCCGGTCACCGGCTGGGCCACGACGCGGACGCGACGCGGGCCGAGCGCGCCGCGCGCCCACCGCGGGGCCCGGCGTTCTTCGACCGGGGCCCCGGCTACGCCTCGCTCGCCGGCGGGGCCGCGCACGCCGACGTCGACCTGGTGGGGCCGCCAGCCGACCTGGGATGATCAGCCCTCCCTAGCGCACCGCCCGCCGATTGCGCAAGTAATCTCGTCGATTGCTGAGACAATGCATTAATTTTCTGTTTCCTCCCACCAGAGGCGGCGATCTTCGGCCAGGGTGACGGTCTGGGACGCCGATGGGTGGGGTCCCCCGTCAGAGAAATGAGCACATCTGTGAGGACAACACGCGCGCTGGTCGCCCCGCTGGGCCTGGCCCTCGCCGCCACCACCGCCCTGGCCGGCTCGGGCCTGCCTGCTGCGGCCGACCCCACGTCGGCGCCCCGCTTCGACCAGAGCAGCGGCCGTGGCCCCGCCAGCGCCACCCGGGTCGAGGAGCCGACCAAGGCGGAGATCGTCCAGCGCGCCGCCGAGACGGCCGTCGCCGGCGACCCGATCGAGATGCCGACCTCCTACCCCTACCAGCCCGCGCTGCGCCTCTACCGCGACAACCCCGACGACGCGGCGCACACCGCCGAGCTGATGGGCCACCCGGAGATCGCACCCAAGCTGATGGAGCTGATGGCGAGGAGCGACCGGGTCTCCGCCCAGGTGGTGGGCCAGTCCACCGAGGGCCGCGACCTCTACCTGGTGACCGTGACCGCCCCGGAGCGCGAGCAGGACACCGCCCAGCAGACCGCCTGGCGCGAGGCCATCAAGAACGACCCGGCCGCCGCGGCTGACGACGCCGAGCTCCTCGCGCAGTACAAGACCCCCGTGTGGATGAGCCACAACATCCACGGCAACGAGTGGGAGGGCACCGATGCTGCGATGCAGTACATCGAGTACCTGGCCACCGCGCCGATGTCGGAGGTCGGCAGCATCCTGCGCAACAACCGGCTCTACTTCTCCCCGTCGCTCAACCCCGACGGGCGCACCGGCGCCACCCGGGCGACCGCGCTGGGCCTGGACCCCAACCGCGACCTGATCACCAACCAGACCCCCGAGACGCGCTCGTTCATCCGCACCGCCCAGGCCGTCCAGGCGCTCTACGCCGCCGACTTCCACGGCTACACCCGGGTGCTGCAGATCGAGCCGGCCGGCCCGCCGCACGGCTCGAACTACGAGTTCGACCTGATCCTGCCGCACAACTACGCCATGGCGCTCAAGGTCGAGCAGGACGTCGTCGACGCGGCGATCCCCGGCAACACCTACCGCAACGTCGAGACCGGCGAGATCGTCACGGAGATCACCGACGAGGCGACCGCCCACATCAAGATCCCCTACCGCGACACCCCGTCCGGGTGGGACGACTTCCCGCCCATCTTCACCGCCCAGTACGCCGCGTTCTACGGCGCGGCGACGACCACGGTCGAGCTGCCCCTGACGCGGGGAGCCAGCGGTGGTCGCCAGACCCCCGAGCGTGCGGCGGTCAACACCGCGGTCGCCGTGCAGACCCTGGAGAGCATGGTCGACTACCTCAACGACCCCACCACGGCCCGCGAGATGCTCGAGAACCAGATCGAGACCTTCCGCCGCGGCGTGGCCGGCGAGCCCAAGGTGTCGCTGACCGGCGAGAACATCGCCGAGGTGCCCGGCCCCGACCAGTGGAAGGACCTCTGGGACGTCGCCGACGACCAGGAGCCGGTGACCCTGCCGCGCGCCTACGTGATCCCGGTCGGCGAGGGCCAGCGCTCCACGAGCGACGCGACCTCGCTGGTCGAGCAGCTGCTGCTGCACGAGATCGAGGTCGGCACCCTCGACGCCGACACCACGATCGGTGGCACGACCTACCCCGCCGGCTCCTACGTGGTCGACATGCACCAGCCGCTGCGCGGGCTGGCCAACAGCCTGCTCGACCTCGGCGACGACATCTCCAGCAAGCTGCCGACGATGTACGACGTCTCCGCGTGGAGCTACGCCTACCTCTGGGGCGCCGACGTCGACAAGGTCGGCCTGACCACCGAGGCGCCCGTGGGCGCCACGACCCCGGTCAGCGCCCCCACGGACGCCACCTCCGTGCCCTCGACGCCGAGCCACACCACCTTCGACGTCGCCGGGGTCGTGGACTTCCAGGCGCTGAACTCGCTGCTCGAGGACAGCGTGCCGGTCTCGATGCTGGCCGACGGCTCGGTCGTCGTCGGTGTCGACGACTTCGACGCCGCCGCCGACGTGGCCCGCGAGCACGGCATCGTCCTCGAGGCCGCCACCCCGGCCGACCTCGACGCCCTCGACGACGAGACCACCGCCGCGCTCAGCGACCTGACCATCGGCTACGTCGGCTCCCAGGACGACCGGCTCTCGCTGACCGAGCTCGGCTTCGACGACCTCGTGCAGCTCTCCTCGAGCACGCTCGAGGCCGACCCGTCGCTGATGGACGACGTCGACGTGCTGTGGGTGGCCTCCACCTTCAACCCCGCGGCCGGCTCGGCAGCCCGGGCGGCGGTGCAGTCCTTCGTCGACGAGGGTGGTGCGCTGCTCGGGCGCACCAACCGCGGCTTCGAGGCGGCTGTCTCCTTCGGCCTGATGAGCGGCGCGGTCGTCAACGGCAACGGGTCGGGCAACGGCATCGTGGCCGTCGACACCCCCGACGGCTCGGTGCTGGCGCCCTACGCCCAGGACCACGCCTTCATCTACCCGGCCTACTCCTTCACCGGTCTCGGTGAGGGCGTCACCGTCGAGCAGGCCTACGACGCCGAGCAGCCGTTCCTGGCCGGCCACTGGCGCGCCACCAACGCGACCAACGGCCCCGAGTCCGCGGCCGGCAACGCCTCGGTGGTCTCCTCCGAGAACGCCGAGACGGGCGCCAAGTCGCTGGTCTTCGGCACCTCGGTCTTCTTCCGCACCCACCCCAAGGGCGGCCTCAGCCAGGCCGCCCGGGCACTGATGTGGGCCGCGCCGGCCGGTGAGGCGGTCGAGGCCCCCGAGGCGGTCCGGCCCGACTCGGTGACCACGCTCGAGGCGGAGGCCAAGAACCAGCGCAAGGCGGTCGTGACCGTCGGCGTCGAGATCGACGGGGCCCCCGGCACCGGCACCGTGGTCGTCAAGGACAGGGGCGAGCGCGTCGACGTGCTCACCCTCGAGCCCGGCGACGACGGCACCGTCACGGTGACCCTGAAGCTCGGCACGGGACGCCACAAGCTGAAGGCCGTGCGCAAGGGCGACGACGTCGCCAAGCGCAGCGTCTCGGCCCCCGTGGTGCTGCGCCTGGGCTGAGCCCCGAGCACCAGATGACGACGGACCCGCTTGGCAACTCCTGCCAGGCGGGTCCGTCCATCGTGGTGGCAACGCACGGTGCCCGCCCCGGGCGTCGTCCCTAGGGTCGGGGCATGAGGGTCCTGGTCGCGCTCGGCGGCAACGCGATGACCGGGCCCGACGGCTCGGCGCGACCCGGCGACCAGATCGCCGCCGCCCGGGGGGCCGCCGCCGCCGTGGCCGCCCTGGTCGCCGCGGGCCACCAGGTGCTGCTCACCCACGGCAACGGCCCCCAGGTCGGCAACCTGCTGGTCAAGAACGAGCTGGCGGCGAGCGCGGTGCCGCCGGTGCCGCTCGACTGGTGCGGCGCGCAGACCCAGGCCACGCTCGGCTTCGTGCTCGTGAACGCCCTCGAGGCGGCCCTGGCCGAGCGCGGCCTCTCCACCCCGACGGCAGCCCTGGTCACCCGCACCCTGGTCGAGCGCGACGACCCCTGCTGGGCGCGGCCCACCAAGCCCATCGGCCGCTTCCTTCCCGAGACCGACGCCCGGGTGCTCGTCGAGCACGGCGAGACCTGGGAGCCCCGCGGCGAGCGCGGGTGGCGCCGGGTGGTCGCCTCGCCCGAGCCGGTGCAGGTCCTCGACGCGCCGGCGGCCGCCGCCCTCGCGGCCGCGGGGTACGTCGTCGTGGTCGCCGGCGGCGGGGGAGTGCCGGTGGTGCGGGAGGCCGACGGCAGCCTGCGCGGCGTCGAGGCCGTCGTCGACAAGGACCTGGCCGCGGCCGTGCTGGCCCGGGCCCTGGGCGCCGACGTCCTCGTCATCGGCACCGACGTGCCCGCCGCGGTGCTCGGCTTCGAGGGCCCCGACCCGCGCCCGCTGGGACGGGTCGACACCCGGGCGCTGCGCGCCCACGCCGCCGAGGGCCACTTCGCCAGCGGCTCGATGGGCCCCAAGGTCGAGGCCGCCTGCCGCTTCGTCGAGGCCGGGGGCCGGCACGCCGCGATCACCGACCTCGCCCACCTCGTGCCCGCCGCCGAGGGCGGCGCCGGCACCGTCGTCGTACCCACCCGTCCCTGAGAGGAACCGCCATGCCGCACGCCATCGAGGTCCGCAAGGTCCCGATCCACTCCGTCGCCGACGCCAGCGAGCTGGAGAGGCTGCTCGACGAGGGGGTGCTCGAGGCCTCGCGCGTCGTCGCGATCATCGGCAAGACCGAGGGCAACGGCGGCGTCAACGACTACACCCGCATCATCGCCGACCGTGCCTTCCGCGAGGTGCTGGTCGCGCGCGGCGCCGCGCCCGAGGCCGTCGCCCAGGTGCCGATCGTGTGGTCCGGCGGCACCGACGGTGTGATCAGCCCGCACGCGACGATCTTCGCGACCCTGCCGGAGGGGGCCGTCGAGCCGCCCCGGGACCCCCAGGAGAAGCGGCTGACGGTCGGCTTCGCCATGAGCGAGGTGCTGGCCCCCGAGGAGATCGGCCGGGCCGGGATGGTCACCAAGGTGGCCGACGCGGTGCGGGTGGCGATGGAGCGGGCCGGCATCAGCGACCCCGCCGACGTGCACTACGTGCAGACCAAGACCCCGCTGCTGACGCTGAGCACCATCGCCGACGCCAAGGCGCGCGGCCACGACGTGTTCACCGAGGACACGCTCTACTCGATGGACGTCTCCAACGGCGGCACCGCGCTGGGCGTCGCCGTGGCCCTCGGAGAGATCGAGATGCCCGCCGACGAGCAGGTGCTCAAGGACCGCTCGCTCTACTCCTCGGTGGCCTCCTGCTCCTCGGGCGTCGAGCTCGACCGCGCCCAGGTGGTGGTGGTCGGCAACGCGGCCGGGGTCGGTGGCCGCTACCGCATCGGCCACTCGGTGATGCGCGACGCCCTCGACGCCGACGGGCTGTGGGAGGCGATCCGCGACGCCGGGCTCGACCTGCCCGAGCGCCCGCACCACAGCGACCTCGACGGCCGCCTGGTCAACCTGTTCCTCAAGTGCGAGGCGTCGCAGGACGGCACCGTGCGCGGTCGTCGCAACGCGATGCTCGACGACTCCGACGTGCACTGGCACCGCCAGATCAAGGCCGCCGTGGGTGGGGTCACCGCCGCCGTCACCGGCGACCCCGCCGTCTTCGTCTCCGTCTCCGCCGCCCACCAGGGTCCTGACGGCGGCGGGCCCGTCGCGGCGATCGTCGACCTGGGCTGAGCCGCGATCAGGAGTCGAGCCAGGCCTTGACGGCCTCGGTGTGCTCGCCGAGCCGTGGCGGGGGCAGGTGCGTGGAGCGTCCGCCCGAGTGGGCGGCGTCGTCGAAGCGCAGCGGCGACCCCGGCAGCCGGAGGCGGCCCAGGGTGGGGTGCTCGACGTCGAGCAGCAGGCCCTGCGAGCGGGTCTGCTCCCAGGCGTAGACGTCGTCGAGGGTGCGCACCTTGCCGCTGGGCACCCCGGCGGTGGCCAGCACCTCGAGCCAGTGCTCGGCGGGGTCGGTCGCGAAGTGCGCCTCGAGCAGGCCGGTCAGCGCGTCGCGGTGCGCCACCCGGTCGGCGTTGGTGGCGAAGCGGGGGTCGGTGGCGTCGAGGTCGAGCGCCGCGCAGAGGGCACGCCAGAGCCCCTCGGAGCCGCAGGCGATCTGGATCGCCGCGGTGCCGGTCTCGAAGAGCCCGTAGGGCGAGATCGAGGGGTGGTGGGCACCGGCCGGTCCCGGCACCTCGCCGGCCACGGTCCAGCGGGTGCCCTGGAAGGCGTGCACCCCCACCATGCCGGCCAGCAGCGAGGTGCGCACGACCCGTCCGCGACCGGTGCGCTCGCGCTCGTGCAGCGCGGCCAGCACGCCGAAGGCGCCGTTCATGCCGGCGACCAGGTCGGCGATCGGCACCCCGACCTTGGTGGGGGTCCCGCTGCCGGTCAGCGACATCAGCCCGCCCTCGCCCTGCGCGATCTGGTCGTAGCCGGCGCGCTGCGCCTCGGGGCCGTCGTGGCCGAAGCCGGTGATCGAGAGCACCACCAGGCGCGGGTTGAGCGCGTGCAGCCGCTCGGTGCCGAAGCCCAGGCGCTCCAGCACCCCGCCCCGGTAGTTCTCCATCAGCACGTCGGCCCGCTCGACCAGGCGGGCCAGCACCTGCGAGTCCGCGGGGTCCTTGAGGTCGAGGACCACCGACTCCTTGTTGCGGTTGGCGGAGAGGAAGTACGTCGACTCGCGCGCCTCGTCGGGTCCCACGAACGGCGGTCCCCAGGCGCGGGTGTCGTCGCCGGCGGGCGGCTCGACCTTGATCACCCGGGCACCCTGGTCGGCCAGCATCATCGCCGCGTGCGGCCCGGCCAGCGCGCGGGTCAGGTCGATCACGATCACGTCGCTCAGGGGGCCGTCCATGCGCCGAGCCTGCCACGCCGGGCCGGGCCGCGGCGGCTGTCGGTGCCGGGTGGTCGAATGGTCGCCATGAGGAGCCCCGCCGCGACCACCACCTACCGGCTCGCCGCGCCGCAGCAGGCGGCGGCGGTGCCGACGCTCGACGAGCACCAGCGCCGGGTGCTGGAGCACCCGGGCGGGCCGCTGCTGGTGCTGGCGGGGCCGGGCACGGGCAAGACCACGACGCTGGTCGAGACGATCGTGCACCGCATCGAGCAGGGCGCCCGGCCCGAGCAGGTGCTGGCGCTGACGTTCTCGCGCAAGGCCGCCGAGCAGCTGCGCGACCGGGTCACCGCCCGCCTGGGCCTGACCTCGGCGGTGGCGATCGGCACCACCTTCCACTCCTTCGCCTACGGCCTGATCCGCCAGCACCAGCCGGCTGAGCTCTACGAGGGCCCGCTGCAGCTGCTCAGCGCCCCCGAGCAGGACGTCGTGCTCCAGCAGCTGCTCACCGACGCCCCCGAGTCGGTGCGCTGGCCCGAGGGGCTGCGCCACGCCGTCGGCACCCGCGGCTTCGCCGGCGAGGTGCACGCCGTGCTGGCCCGGGCCCGCGAGAAGGGGCTCGACGGCGAGGAGCTGCGCCGTCTGGGAGCCGAGTCCGGGCGCGCGGAGCTGGTCGCGGCCGGGTGGTTCCTCGACCAGTACCTCGACGTGCTCGACTCGCGCGGGGCCATCGACTACGCCGACCTCATCCGGCGGGCCGCGATCCTGGCCGAGGAGCACCGCGACGAGCTGCGCGCCACCTACCGCCACGTCTTCGTCGACGAGTACCAGGACACCGACCCCGGCCAGGTGGCGCTGCTCCAGGCGCTGGCCGGCGACGGGCGCGACATCACCGTGGTCGGCGACCCGCACCAGTCGATCTACGCCTTCCGCGGGGCCGAGGTGCGCGGCATCCTCGAGTTCCCCACCACCTTCCCCCGGCGCGACGGCAGCCCGGCGGGCACGGTCGTGCTGCGCGGCACGCGCCGCTTCGGCGCCTCGCTGCTGCGCTGCTCGCAGCGGGTCGCGGCGCGGCTGCCGCTGATCGGCACCATCGAGAGCGGGGCCCGCGACGACTTCCTGGCCCCGGTGCCGGTCGGCGACCACGGCGACGGGCGGGTGCAGGTGCTGACCTACGACACCGAGCGGGCCGAGGCCGAGCACCTCGCCGACCTGCTGCGCCGTGCCCACCTCGAGGACGGCGTCGCATGGGACGACATGGCCGTGCTGGTGCGCTCGGGGCGCACCTCGATCCCCGGGCTGCGCCGCTCGCTGCTGGCCGCCGGCGTGCCGGTGGAGGTCGCCGGCGACGACACCCCGCTGGTCGGCGAGCCCGCCGTGCGCACCCTCGTCGACGCGCTGACGGCGGTGCTGCACCTCGACGACGACGACCCGCGCAGCGTCGACCACCTCGACGCGCAGCACGCGCAGGCCCTGCTCCACTCCCAGCTGGCCGGTCTCGACGCGGCCGACGTGCGGGTGCTGGCCCGGCTGCTGCGCACGCGCGAGAAGCAGCGGGTCGCCGAGGCCGACGAGGGCGCGGCCCCGCGCAGCTCTCCCGAGCTGCTGCGCGCGGCCGTCGTCGACGAGGGCGTGCTCGACGACCTCGCCGGTGCCCCCGGCGCCGACCTGCCTGCGGTGGCGCGGGCCGCGCGACTGGCGCGCCTGCTGCGCGAGGCGCGCGTCCTGGTGGAGGAGGGGGCCTCGGCCGAGGAGCTGCTCTGGCACCTGTGGTCGGGCACCGACTGGCCGGCCCGCCTGCAGTCCGCCTCCACCCGCGGCGGCCAGGGCGGGCGCACCGCCCACCGCGACCTCGACGCCGTGTGCGCCCTCTTCGACGAGGCGGCCCGGGTCGAGGAGCGCCGCGGGCACACCGGCCTGGCCTCCTTCCTCTCCACCCTGGTGGCCCAGCAGATCCCCGCCGACACCCTGGCCGAGCAGGGCATCCGCGGCGAGGCCGTGCGGCTGCTGACCGCCCACCGCTCCAAGGGCCTCGAGTGGCGCCTGGTGGTCGTGGCACACGTGCAGGAGGAGGGCTGGCCCGACCTGCGCCGCCGCTCCACGCTGCTGCAGGCCGACCGGATCGGCAGCGGCCACCTGGTGCCCCCGACATCGGCGCGCGAGCTGCTCGCCGACGAGCGACGGCTCTTCTACGTCGCCTGCACCCGGGCCCGCGAGCGCCTGGTCGTGACGGCGGTCGCCTCGCCCGACGAGGACGGGGAGCAGGCCTCGCGCTTCCTCGCCGAGCTCGGCCCGACCCCCCAGCACGTGCAGGGGCGGCCCCGGCGGCCGCTGTCGCTGGCCGGGCTGGTCGCCGAGCTGCGGCGCACCGTCGCCGACGACACCCAGTCCGAGGTGCTGCGCCACGCGGCCGCCGAGCGCCTGGCCCGCCTGGGCGCCCAGCACCGCGAGGGCACGGCGTGGGTGCCGGCCGCCGACCCCGCCACCTGGTGGGGCACCCGCGCCTTCACCGCCTCCGCGCAGCCGGTGCGCGAGCCCGACGAGCCGGTGCGGCTCTCCGCCAGCGCGCTGACCACGCTCGAGCAGTGCCCGGCGAAGTGGTTCCTGGAGTCCGAGGCCGGGGGCGCGCGGGCCGCCACCCAGGCCCAGGGCTTCGGCAACGTCGTGCACGCCCTGGCCGACCGGATCAGCCGCGGCGAGGTCGACCTGTCGGGTCCCGACCCCGTCGAGGCGCTGATGGAGCACGTCGACGCCGTCTGGTCGCGCCTGCCCTTCCGCACCCCCTGGTCGGGCGGGCGCGAGCGCGAGGAGGTGCGCAAGGCCCTGACCCGGTTCCTGGCCTGGCACCAGCGCCCCGAGGCGCGCGAGGTGCTGGCCACCGAGCAGCGGATCAGCACCAGGGTCGAGCTGCCCGACGGCCAGCAGGTGCACCTGCACGGCTACGCCGACCGGCTCGAGGTCGACGCGGAGGGCCGGGTGGTCGTCATCGACCTCAAGACCAGCAAGTACAAGCCGACGGGGGAGGAGATCACGGTGCACCCCCAGCTGGGCCTCTACCAGCTCGCCGTCGAGCACGGCGCGGTCGACGAGGTCCTGACCGAGCGACGCGGCGAGCCCTCGTCCGCCCAGCCCGGCGGCGCCGAGCTGTGGCAGCTGCGCCACGAGGCGCGCGGCCGGCTGACCGTCCAGACCCAGGCGCCCCAGGAGCCCGACGAGCAGGGCGTCCGCACGATCGAGCACCAGCTGATGGCGGCCGCGCGAGCGGTGCGCGAGGAGGACTTCGTGGCCCGGCCCGGCAAGCACTGCGACTTCTGCGACTTCCAGCCCCTCTGCCCGGCCAAGACCTCGGGGACGGTCCTGTCGTGAGCACCGTCGAGAGCACCGTCGAGAGCGCCGTCGTGAGCGCGCCGTGCATCCGTGAGGTGCACACCCCCGAGGACCTGCGCCAGATCATGCAGGCCGACTTCCCGCCCAGCCCCGAGCAGTGGGAGGCGATCCGCGCGCCCCTCGAGCCGGCCGTCGTGGTGGCCGGCGCCGGCTCGGGCAAGACGACGCTGATGGCCGCGCGCGTGGTCTACCTCGTGGTGACCGGCCAGGTGCGCCCCGACGAGGTCCTCGGCCTGACCTTCACCACCAAGGCCGCCAGCGAGCTGCGCCAGCGCATCCGCGACGCCCTCGAGCGCGCCGGCTTCGGCCCGGGCGGCCACGACGGCCACGACGGCGGGGGGCGCGAGGCGCAGGACGAGGAGGCCGTCGAGCTGCTCGAGCCCACGGTGTCGACGTACAACGCCTATGCCTCGGCGCTGCTCTCCGAGCACGGTCTGCGCATCGGCCACGAGCCCGACACCCGGGTGATGGCCGACGCGTCGCGCTACCAGCTGGCCGCCCGGGTCATCGACCGGCACACCGGCCGCGTCGAGCTGCTCTCCGACAGCCCGCGCCACGTCATCGACTACGTGCTGCGCCTCGAGGGCGCGCTGAGCGAGCACCTGGTCGACGTCGCTGCCCTGCGCGCCTTCGACGCCGCGCAGGCGCCCCGCTTCGCCGAGGCGCTGCTGGCCGGGACGAAGAAGACCCGCGACGACGTCGCCAGCGCCTTCGCCCGCCGCGCCGAGGCCCTCGACCTGGTCGAGGAGTACCGCCGGCTCAAGCACGCGCTGGGGCTGATGGACTTCTCCGACCAGATCGCGCTGGCCGCCTGGTTGGCCGAGAGCCACGCCGAGGTCGGCGAGCAGGAGCGCGAGAAGTTCAAGGTGGTGCTGCTCGACGAGTACCAGGACACCTCGGTGGCCCAGGCCCGGATGCTGCGCCGGCTCTTCGGGGGCGGCCACCCGGTGATGGCGGTGGGCGACCCCAACCAGGCGATCTACGGCTGGCGCGGCGCGTCGGTCTCCAACATCCTGCGCTTCGGCGAGGACTTCCCCCGCGGCGACGGGGGCGAGGTGGCGCGGTTCCGGCTCAGCGTCAACCGCCGCTCCGACACCCGCATCCTCGACGTCGCCAACGCGCTGGCCGACCCGCTCTACCGCCAGTTCCCGATGGTGGCGCCGCTGCGCTCGGGCACCACCGCCCAGGGCGTCGTCGACGTGGCCGTGCACGAGACGTACGCCGAGGAGCTGGGCTGGCTCGCCGAGCAGGTGCAGGCGGCCCACCGGGCCGGGACGCCGTGGCGTGAGGTCGGGGTGCTGGTGCGCGACAACGCCCACGCCGCCGACGTCTTCGACGCGCTCAGCGCCGCCGAGGTGCCGGTGGAGATCGTGGGCCTCAGCGGCCTGCTGCGGCTGCCGGAGGTAGCCGAGGTGCTCGCGACGCTGACCCTGCTGGAGGACCTCACCGCCAACGCCGACCTGCTGACATTGCTGACGGGCCCGCGCTGGGCGGTGGGCCCGCGCGACCTGGCGCTGCTGGGCCAGCGCGCCGAGGAGCTCGCCGGGGCCCGGCGCGGGCGCGCGGGCGCCGGCGACCAGGCGCTGGGCCAGGAGCTCGAGCAGGCGGTCTCGGGCGCCGACCCCACCGAGGTGCCGGCGCTGTGCGACGCGCTCGACGACCCGGGCGAGCGGCCCTACTCGGCCGCGGCCCGTGAGCGCTTCGCCCTGCTGGCCGCCGAGCTGCGGATGCTGCGCGGGCACGTCGGCGAGCCGCTGCTCGAGCTGGTGCGCCGCATCATCGAGACCTGCGGCATCGACCTCGAGCTGGCCGCCTCGGTCAGCGAGGCGGCGCGGGCCCGCCGCGACAACCTCGACATCTTCGTCAAGGCGGTCGCGGACTTCCAGGCCATCGACGGCTCGGTGAGCCTGACCTCGCTGCTGGCCTGGCTGCAGGCCGAGGACGAGCTCGGCAACGGTCTCGACGCCGCCACCCCGTCGGAGGCCGACTCGGTCAAGCTGCTCACGGTGCACCGCGCCAAGGGCCTGGAGTGGGACGTGGTCTTCCTCGTCGGCACCTGCCGCGACAAGTTCCCGCACACCCGCAGCCGCGGCCTGTGGCCGCGCCGCCTCGAGATGCTGCCGACGCCGCTGCGCGGCGACGAGCGCGACCTGCCCCAGCTGCGCGGCCACGACGCCGAGGCGCTCAAGCGCCTCGAGACCGACACCAAGGAGCACGAGGCCACCGAGGAGCTGCGGCTGGGCTACGTGGCCTTCACCCGCGCGCGGCACCGGTTGGTCGTCTCGTCCTACGTGTGGACCGAGGGGCGCAAGGGCGGCCTGGGCCCCTCGCCCTACCAGGTCGTCGTGCGCGACTTCCTGGCGCTGGCCGACGTGGCGCCCCTGGCCTGGCGCGAGTGCCCCGACAAGAGCGAGGTCAACCCGCTGCTGCAGGCCGAGGTGCCCGAGCACCCCTGGCCGGTCACCGAGCACACCGCCGAGGCGCTGCGCCGGCTCGCGGCCGCCGAGCTCGTCGCCGAGGCCATCGACGAGCTCGAGTCCGGGCGGGGCGGCGCGTGGGACCAGCAGGCCGACCTGGTCGAGCGCTCGGTCCTCGACACCTGGGACGACGAGCTCGAGCGGCTCCTGGCCGAGGCACGGCGCGAGCGCAGCCCCGAGGTCGAGGTGCCGCTTCCGGGCAGCATCTCCGTGACCGCGCTGTCGCGGCTGCGCGACGACGCCGAGACGTTCGCGCGCGAGCTGGTCCGCCCGATGCCGCGCCCGCCGTCGCCGGCGGCCCGCTTCGGCACCCGCTTCCACGCCTGGGTCGAGGCCCGCTTCGGCCAGCAGCCGCTGCTCGACCCCGACGAGCTGCCCGGGCGCGGCGACGAGGGCATCGACGACGCGGCCGACCTCGAGGAGCTGGTGCGCCGCTTCGAGGAGGGCCCCTTCGCCGACCGGGTGCCCTACGCGGTCGAGGCGCCGTTCGCGCTGGTGCTCGCCGGGCAGGTGGTGCGCGGCCGCATCGACGCGGTCTTCCGCGAGCCGGACGGCTCGTTCCTGCTCGTGGACTGGAAGACCAACCGCCGCGCCGACGCCGACCCGCTCCAGCTCGCGCTCTACCGCACCGCGTGGGCCGAGCTCGAGGGCCTGGCGCCCGACGAGGTCCGCGCCGGCTTCTACTACGTGCGCACCGGCGACCTCGTCGAGCCCCTCGACCTTCCGGGCCGGGAACGGCTCGAGGCGCTGCTGACCGGGTCGGAGGGGGTCGGAGGGGGTCGTAGAGGGTCGTAGAGTCGGGGGATGAGCGTGGAGCAGCGGGTCGTCGTCGTGGTCGGGGCCGGTCCGGGCGTCAGCGGGTCGCTGGCGCGTCGCTGCGCCGCCGACGGCTGGGCGGTCGGCCTGGTCGGCAACGGCGAGAGCGCCCTCGAGGACCTGGCCTCGACGCTGGTGCCGGCGCGGGTCGAGCGCCGGGTCGCCGACGTCTCCGATCCGGTGACCGGGGGCGGGGCGGTCGCCGACCTGGGGCGCCGGCTGGGGCGCATCGACCTGCTGCACGTCAACCCGAGCGCCTACCGCGAGGCCGACCCGCTGCACCTCGACGTCGAGGGGCTGCTCGACGACGTGCGGCTCGGCGTCGGGGCGCTGCTGGTGGCCGTGCAGGCCGCGCACCCCTACCTGCGCCCGGGCTCGCGGGTCACCGTCACCGGCTCGATGGCCGCCGACGAGCCGTCGGCCGCAGCCGCGTCGTTGGGCGTGCAGAAGGCCGGCGTGCGCAACCTGGTGCGCTCCCTCGACGCGACCCTGGCCCCTGAGGGGGTGCGCGCGGTCTCGGTGACCGTGCGCGGCGCGCTGGCCCGCGAGGGCACCTTCAGCCACGACGCGGTCGCCGAGGCGATCTGGCAGGCCGCCCACCAGGAGGCCGCGGACTGGCGCCCCGAGGTGTCCTACCCGGCCTGAGCCGCGCCGTCGCGGCCCACACGCAGGGCGGAGACGACACCGGCGGCCGCGTGCCGCCCCGCCCGGTTGGCGCCGATGGTGCTGGCCGAGGGGCCGTAGCCGACCAGCTGCACCCGCGGGTCGTCGACCGCGGTGGTGCCGCGCCGGTCGAGCCGGATCCCGCCCTCGCGGGTGCGCAGGTGCAGCGGCGCGAGGTGGCGCACCGCCGGGCGGAAGCCGGTGGCCCACAGCACTGCCTGGGCCGGCTCGAAGCGGCCGCCGGCCCAGCGCACGCCGTCGCGCTCGAGCGAGGCGAACATCGGCTGCCGGTCGTAGGCGCCGAGCGCGGCCGCGGCCCGCTCCTGCTCGCGCAGGGCCAGCCCGGTCACGCCCACCACGCTGGCGGGCGGCAGCCCGCGGCGCACCCGGTCCTCGACCAGCGCCACCGCGGCCCGCCCGGCCTCGCTGGTGAAGTCGTCGGTGCGCCACACCGGCTCTCGCCGGGTGACCCACAGGGTGTCGGTGACCAGCGCGACCTCGCCGAGCAGCTGCACCGCCGAGGCGCCGCCGCCGACGACGACGGTGCGGCGGCCGCGGAACGCCTCCGCGCCGGGGTAGTCGCGCGTGTGGACCTGGAGCCCGGCGAACCCGGCGGCGCCGGGGTAGGCCGGCACGTAGGGCTGCGACCACGTGCCCGAGGCGTTGACCAGCGTGCGGGTCAGCCAGGTGCGCTCGCCGGCGTGCACGCTCAGCAGTGCCCCGGGGCCGTCGGTGACCCGGTCGACGCGCACCGGGCGCAGCACCGGCAGCGCGTGCCGGCGCTCGTAGTCGGCGAAGTAGGCCGGCACCGCACGGTTGGCCGGCCGGTCGTCGCGGCCGGGCGCCCCGGGCCCGGTCGCCGGGGCGCGGGGGTCGTGCGGGAGCTCGTGCACGCCGTGCACGTCGGCCATCGACAGCGAGTCCCAGCGGTGCTGCCACGCGCCGCCCGGGGCCGCGGCGGCGTCGAGCACCAGGTGCCGGACGCCGCGCCTGCCCAGGTGGAAGGAGGCCGAGAGCCCCGCCTGGCCGGCGCCGACCACGATGCTGTCCCAGATCTCCACCCCGGTGGAACGCGCCCCGGGGTCCCGGTGTTCCGGGCCGTCCCGCGCGCTACCGTCGCGCCCGTGAGCTACCCGCACCAGATGATGGCCGCCGACCCGCACGACCGCGTCGCGCTGCACCGCACCGACGACGCCTGGCTCGACGAGCGCTGGGCCGACCCGGGGAGCCGGGTCCTGGTGGTCTCGGGCACCCGCATCCGCCCTGTCGAGGGCCGCGTCGAGTGGGTGGCGCCGGCTGAGGCACCCGAGGGCCTGCGGGTGCTGCTGGGGGAGTGGGAGGGCCGGGCCTGGTTCGCGGTCGTGACCGACGCGGGCCTCTCGCGCCAGGGCGAGGGCTGGGTGCCGCTGCGCGGGCTGCTGCCCTCGCTGGCCGACGACGCGCTGGCCTACGCCCCCTTGGTCTTCCACGCGCTGGGCCTGGCCGAGTGGCTCTTCGTGACCCGCTTCTGCCCGCGCTGCGCGGGCGACCTCGAACCCCGCAAGTCCGGCCACGAGCTGGTGTGCACGCGCTGCGGCAAGACGCAGTTCCCGCGCACCGACCCCGCGGTGATCATGGTCGTCGCGCACGGCGAGCCGGGCAGCGACGACGAGCGCTGCCTGCTGGGGCGCCAGTCGGTGTGGCCCGAGGGCCGGTTCTCCACGCTGGCCGGCTTCTGCGAGCCCGGCGAGAGCCTCGAGGACGCGGTGCGCCGCGAGGTCCTCGAGGAGACCGGCGTCCAGGTCGGCGAGGTCACCTACTTCGGCAACCAGCCGTGGCCGCTGCCGGCGAGCCTGATGGTCGGCTTCACGGCCCGGGCGACCAGCACCGCCATCGAGGTCGACCACGACGAGCTCGAGGACGCGCGCTGGTTCACCCGTGCCGAGATGCGCGAGCAGGCCGAGACCGGCAGGCTGGTGCTGCCGGGCGGGGTCTCCATCAGCCGCTCGCTGGTCGAGCACTGGTACGGCGGCCCGCTGCCCGGCCACTGGTGAGGCGCGCCCGGCCTGGCCGCGCGGTCAGGCCAGGGCGGCCAGCTTGTCCTTGACCTGCACCAGGGAGGGGTTGGTCATCGCGCTGCCGTCGGAGAAGACCAGCGTCGGCACCGTCTGGTTGCCGTTGTTGACCTCCATGACGACGTCGGCGGCCGCGGGGTCCTGCTCGATGTCGACGATGGTGAAGGGGATGCCCTCGCGGTCGAGCTGCGACTTCAGGCGGTGGCAGTAGCCGCACCACGGGGTGCTGTACATCGTGAACCCGGTCGTGGGGGTGGTCTCCACAGGTGCTTCGGTGCTCATCTCGGGCTGTCGCCTCCGGCATCTAGGGTGTGATCGGTCCCCACACCAACCACGTCCGAAGCGGAGTTGTTCCCCCTGATGCCCGACCCCGACGCCCTGCTCACCGCGCTCGACCCCGAGCAGCGCCAGGTCGCGGAGGCGCTGCGCGGCCCGGTGCGGGTGCTGGCCGGTGCCGGCACCGGCAAGACCCGGGCGATCACCCACCGCATCGCCTACGGCGTCGCCTCGGGGGTCTACACCCCCACCGAGGTCCTCGCGGTCACCTTCACGACCCGCGCGGCCGGCGAGATGCGCCAGCGGCTGCGCTCGATGGGTGCCGGTGCGGTGCAGGCGCGCACCTTCCACGCCGCCGCGCTGCGCCAGCTGCGCTACTTCTGGCCCCACGTGCACGGCACCGAGCTGCCCCGCCTGACGGAGTCGAAGATCCCGCTGCTGGCCGGCGCCGCCCGCCGCCAGCGGCTGCGGGTCGACCAGGCGCTGCTGCGCGACCTGGCCTCCGAGGTCGAGTGGGCCAAGGTCAGCAACGTCCACCCCGACGACTACGCCCGGGTCGCCACCCGACGCGGGCGCAGCGTCACCGGTCACGACGCCGAGACCGTCGCGCGGGTCTTCGCCGCCTACGAGGACGTCAAGCGCGGCGAGGGCCGCATGGACATGGAGGACATCCTGCTGCTGACCGCCGGGATGCTCGCCGAGGACGAGCGGGTGGCCGCGCAGGTGCGCCGTCAGTACAAGTACTTCGTCGTCGACGAGTTCCAGGACGTCTCGCCGCTGCAGTCGGCGCTGCTGGACCTGTGGCTTGGCGGGCGCGACGAGCTGTGCGTGGTCGGCGACCCCGCGCAGACCATCTACTCCTTCGCCGGCGCCGACGCCGACTACCTGCGCGACTTCCCCACCAAGCACGCCGGCACCACGTCGGTCGAGCTGGTCCGCAACTACCGCTCGACCCCCGAGGTCGTCTCCGCGGCCAACGCGCTCCTCGAGGGCTCGGCCACCACCAGCGTCTCGCTGCGCTCCCAGCGCCCCTCGGGCCGCG
Source organism: Nocardioides salarius (assembly GCF_016907435.1). Taxonomy (NCBI): domain Bacteria; kingdom Bacillati; phylum Actinomycetota; class Actinomycetes; order Propionibacteriales; family Nocardioidaceae; genus Nocardioides; species Nocardioides salarius. The sequence goes on from NZ_JAFBBZ010000001.1 coordinate 3,468,181, forward strand.
CGGTCGACTACCGCTCGGCCTCCGACGAGGTCGCCGAGGCCGAGGCGGTCGCCGCGCGGATCCTGCAGCTGCGCGAAGCGGGCACCTCCCTGGGCGAGGTCGCCATCCTGTTCCGCATCAACGCCCAGTCCGAGACCTTCGAGGAGGCGCTGGCCGCGCGCAAGATCCCCTACGTGATCCGGGGCGCGGCCCGCTTCTTCGACCGCCCCGAGGTGCGCGAGGCGGTGACCCGCATCCGCGGCGCCGCGCGCAGCGGCGAGGGAGAGGAGCTCGTCGAGCTCGTGCGCTCGACGCTGGCCGGGATGGGCTGGACCTCGGCGCCGCCGACCGGGCGGGGCCAGACCCGGGACCGCTGGGAGTCCTGGCAGGCGCTGGTCGACCAGGCCGAGGAGTTCGCGGCAGGGGAGGGCAAGGGCCACGCCGACCCCGCCGGCGCCTTCGTCGACGACCTCGACCGCCGCGCCGCCGAGCAGCACGCCCCGGTGGCCGAGGGCGTCACCCTGGCCACCTTCCACGCCGCGAAGGGCCTGGAGTGGGACCACGTCTTCCTCTGCGGGCTGCAGGACGGCACCCTGCCCATCACCTACGCCGACACCCCGGCGGCGGTCGAGGAGGAGCGCCGGCTGCTCTACGTCGGCATGACCCGCGCACGGCTCGAGCTCTCGTGCTCGTGGTCGCTGGCGCGCAACCCCGGCGGCCGGGGCTCCCGCAAGCCCTCGCGGTTCCTCGACCCGCTGCTGCCCGACGAGGCCCGACCGCGGCCCGCGGGGTCGACGCGGGCCGGTCGCGCGATGAGCTGCCGCGAGTGCGGGACCCCGCTGCGCACCCCGGCCGACAAGAAGCGGGCGCGGTGCGAGGACTGCCCGGCCTCCTACGACGAGGAGCTCTACGAGCGGCTGCGCGAGTGGCGCAAGGAGCGCGCCGGCGAGGAGAAGGTGCCGGCCTTCGTGGTCTTCTCCGACGCCACCCTCGAGCTGATCGCCGAGCAGAAGCCGCAGACCCCCGAGGCGCTGCTGCGCATCAGCGGGATCGGGCGCCAGAAGCTCGACCGCTACGGCGAGGACGTGCTCGGCCTCGTGGGCTGAGGGGGGCGTTTCACGCCCCGCTGACGGGGTGCCGAGAAAGTTCTCGAGAAATAGTCAATAAATGGTTTGCCCCTTACACGAGGGGACCGCTAGTTTACTCAGCACCAGCAAACGCGCACCTGGGCAGTGACGACGCCCGCGCACGAGACCACGAGGAGGTGGAGCAGATGTTCAGCACTCAGATCGCGATGACGGCCATGACCGCCGCGACGACTGCGCGCCCGTACGGCACCCTCCTGCCCACGTCCGGTCACGTCGTCGATCGTGACCGTCGTGGCGTCATCGGCGCCGTGAAGGGCCAGGCCGGCTTCGCCGCCGCCCGGGGGACCTCTGCCTGGAGACCACCGACCTGCTGAGAGCAGTCGTCGAGAGCCTCCAGGCCGCGGAACCCGAAACCGGGATCCGCGGCCTTTGTCTTTGCCACCAGCGGCCCACCCAGTTGTTTCCCACCCGCTACCAGGTCGACGAGGAGGTGACATCCATGACCATCAGCGTTCTCGACCGCGTCGCCGAGGCCCTGCCCGCCGAGCAGATGCCCTGCCGGGTCGCCAACCCCGAGCTCTGGTTCGCCGAGTCCCCCCAGGACGTCGAGCGTGCCAAGGCGCTCTGTCTCGACTGCCCCGTGCGCCAGCTGTGCCTGGCCGGGGCCCTCGAACGGCGTGAGCCCTGGGGCGTGTGGGGCGGTGAGCTCTTCCTCCAAGGCGTCGTGATCCCGCGCAAGCGGCCCCGAGGTAGGCCCCGCAAGGACGAGCAGGCGGCCTGAGCCCCCAGCAGCACCGTCCCGCAGCACCCTCCCGCAGCACCCTCCCGCAGCACCCTCCCGCAGCACCCATGCACCAGTCACAGAGAGACGACCACCATGCACATCCAGCCAGACACCCTCGCCGCGGCGCAGATCAGCGCCCGGCTCGACGAGGCAGGACGACGGCGACGCCATCACGAGCTGGCTCGCGCGCACCGCTTCAGCCGACGTGCTGAGCGTGCCGCGGCCCAGGCCCGCACCGCCTTCGCCCGGGCGCTCTGAGCGCCACCACCTCGTCTGGGAGACAGAGACACCATGACCACGCACACGAACCGGAGCAACGACATGAGCTTGATGAACGAAGATCTGGCCCGCGCACAAATGGCCGCGCGCCTGGGAGAGGCGCATTCCCTTCGCCGCGGCCACCAGCTGGCCCGGGCCCAGCGACTGAGCCGCAAGGCCGAGGCCGCCGCCCAGCAGGCGCGCCTGGCCCTCGCCCGGGCGCTGTAGCAGCACGGAGCCGGGCACGACACCCGTCGTGCCCGGCTCCTGCGCGTCCGCGTCGCGCCACCTAGGGTGGAGGCCATGCGCACGTGTGACTTCTGCGGCCGGCAGGAGGACGACGAGGCCGCCACCTTGTCGTGGTCGACCGCCGTCGAGCGTGGGCGCACCCGCGTCTTCTGCGACACCTGCTCGCGCGAGCACCTGCGCGCCATGGAGGGCAAGCTCGACTCCGAGTGGTGGTGAGCAGGGCCGCTCAGGCCGAGGACAGCTCGTCCCACGCGCAGCCGCAGTGCGGGTGGCGCAGCAGGGCCGAGCGGACCGGCACCAGGTCGGGGCCCAGGGCCGTGGTCGCCGACCAGGTCGAGGGCCGCTGCCCGTCGAGGTGGCGCACCACGTCACGCACCGCCCACGCCACCGCCAGCCGCCGCAGCACGGGGTCGCTGGGCTCGGGAGCAGCAGCAGGCGCCCGCGCGCGCTGGGCGTGCTGGGCCAGCACGACCGCCCGGCGCGGGTCGCGGTCGCCGGCGTGCGCGTCGAGGCAGCGCAGGCAGGCCGTGCGCCCCGGCACCACGAACGGCCCGACCACGTAGGTCTCGAGGTGCGCGGTCACCAGGAGGTGTGCCACCTGCTCGCGCACCAGGTCGTCGACCAGCTCACGGTCGGGCTCGGAGCCGACCAGCAGGGCCAGGGTCGGCGGCCCGCCGCCGGGGGAGCACACCCCGACGCCCGACTCGCGCAGCACTGCGACGACCTCGGCGCAGGTGCCCGGCTCGCCCAGCACCTGCACCCGGGCCCGCGCGCGCTCGCGCAGGCGCCGGGGTGCGTCGACCGGGGCCTCGCAGAACGACGCGGCCACCCCGGCCGCGTCGGGTCCGCCGCCCTCCCGCGCCTCCCGCAGGCCGGCGGCGAGCTCGTCGGCGTCGACCAGCAGCCCGGCCGCGGCCAGCAGCGCCAGCGCGCTCGCCCGGCGTGGACAGGGCGGCGGAGCGGCACCCGGCCCGGGGGCCTCGAGCGAGCGCAGCAGGGTGCGCACCTCGGGGTGGTCCTCCAGCACCACGCGCCGCGGCGCGGCCAGGCCGACCTGGAGGTGCCGGTCGTCGCGGCGGTAGACGCCGACGCCGGGCAGCAGCCGGGGCCGCGCGGGCAGTACCGATGGCAGTACCGGTGGCAGGCTCATGTGCCATTCCTACCGACTCCGCGCCGGCGCCGCCCCGGCTCTCCACAGGGCCGGTCTGGGCCGGTCTGGGTCAGGCCTTCCCGAGGATGCGGTTGAGGTTGGTGCCGCAGACCGGGCACACGGCCTTGGCCATGCGGGTGCCCTTGTCGTTGACCTTGACCTCGCCCTCCGCCTCGCGCTTCTCCTTGCACTTCACGCAGTAGAACTCGCCGCTCCAGGTCTCCGCCATGACGGCCTCCTCGTTGTCTGACTCGGGTCGCCGCGGCGGGTGCCGCCGGGCCGCCACGACCCTACGGCACCTAGGCTGCCCGGTGTGGCCGACCAGACCAGCCAGGAGCCGTACGACGAAGGACCGGTCGCCGCGCTGCGCCGGATCGCCTTCCTGCTCGAGCGTGGTCGCGAGGACACCTACAAGGTCAAGGCGTACCGCGGCGCGGCCGCGGCGATCCTGCCGATGGGCGAGGACGCGGTGGCCGCCGCGGTCGCCGACGGCACCCTGCGCCGCGTCGACGGCGTGGGTGCCAGCACCGCGACGGTCATCGAGCAGGCGGTGCGCGGGCAGCGTCCCGACCGGCTGGTGCGGGCCGAGGCCGAGCACGGCGGGCCGCTGGTGGAGGGCGGCGAGGAGCTGCACGCGCTGCTGCGCGGCGACCTGCACTCGCACTCCGACTGGTCCGACGGGGGCTCGCCGATCGAGGAGATGGCCTTCAGCGCCATTGAGCTCGGCCGGGAGTACCAGGTGCTCACCGACCACTCGCCCCGCCTCAAGGTCGCCCGTGGGCTCTCCGCCGAGCGGCTCGCCCGCCAGCTCGACGTGGTCGACGCGGTCAACGACCACCTGGCCGGCACCGGCTTCACGCTGCTCAAGGGCATCGAGGTCGACATCCTCGACGACGGCTCGCTCGACCAGAGCGACGAGATGCTCGACCGCCTCGACGTGCGGGTGGCCAGCGTGCACTCCAAGCTGAAGATGGAGCCCGAGGCGATGACGCGCCGGATGATGGCAGCGGTGCGCAACCCGCGCGTCGACGTGCTGGGCCACTGCACCGGCCGCCTGGTCACCGGCGGACGCGGCACCCGCGCCGAGTCGACCTTCGACGCGCGCGCGGTCTTCGAGGCCTGCGCCGAGAGCGGCACCGCCGTCGAGATCAACTCCCGCCCCGAGCGGCGCGACCCCCCGACCCGGCTCCTCGAGCTGGCCCGCGACCTGGGCTGCCTGTTCTCCATCGACACCGACGCCCACGCCCCGGGGCAGCTCGACTTCCTGGCCTACGGCGCCCAGCGCGCCGAGGCGGCCGGGATCGATCCGGAGCGGATCGTCAACACCTGGCCCAAGCAGCGCCTCCTGGAGTGGGCGAGCAGCTAACCTTCGGGGCATGGCGGTCCTGCCGGACTCCCGGCCAGACGACGACCCGCGCTCGGGGTCGGTCCCGTCCTGCCCGCCCGAGGTCGAGGTACGCCGCTCGGCCCGACGCCGCCGCACCGTGTCGGCGTACCGCGACGGCGGCCGGATCGTGGTGCTGGTGCCGGCCTCGCTGACCCGCGCCGAGGAGGCCGACTGGGTCGCGACCATGGTGGCGCGCATCGAGCGCTCCGAGCAGCGGCGCCGGCCCAGCGACGACGACCTGATGGATCGCGCGCGCAACCTGTCGGACCGCTACCTCGGCGGGCTCGCGGTGCCCGAGTCGGTGCGCTGGGTGGAGAACCAGTCGACGCGCTGGGGGTCGTGCACGCCGGGGGAGCGGACCATCAGGATCTCCTCGCGGCTGCAGCACATGCCGCAGTGGGTCGTCGACTACGTCATCGTGCACGAGCTGGCGCACCTGGTGGAGACCCACCACAACGAGCGGTTCTGGGCCTGGGTCGACAACTACCCGCAGGCCGAGCGTGCGAAGGGCTACCTGATGGGCTGGTCGGCGGCGCGCGACGAGGGCGACGAGCCCGACTGAGCGCCCAGGCGCGCACGGGCCAGCCGCACCAGCTCGACCAGGTCGGCCTCGGGGTCGGGCAGCGCGTCGACCGGCCACCACCGCAGGTCGAGGGACTCCTCGCTGAGCGCGTGCTGCTCGTCGGCGGCGAGCGCCACGAACCGTACGTCGAGGTGGTGCACCGGGCGCTCGGACGGGCCGCCGCAGAAGGGGACCGGGTGGGCGCTGAGCTGCACCGGGACCGGGTCGAGGCGCAGGTCGCCCAGCCCGGACTCCTCGGTGGCCTCGCGCAGCGCGGCCGCGGCCAGGCTCGGGTCGGCGTCCTCGCAGTGCCCGCCGAGCTGGAACCAGCGCCGCGCCTTGGCGTGCAGGGTCAGCAGCACCCGTTGGCGGTCGGCGCTGAGCACCAGGGTGCTGGCCGTCAGGTGGTCGGGGCGCCCCTCGCGGCGCAGCGCGTCGGGGTCTGCGCGCAGCTGCGCGACGTAGCGCTCACGCAGCTCCTCCTGGCCGGCGTCGGGGGCCGACCAGCCCGAGAGCAGCGCCAGCGCGTCGGCGTGCAGGCTCACTCGGCCTGGTCGCCGCGCTGCTCGTCGTCCGGCTCGTCGTCCGACTTCTCGCCACCGAGCAGCTTGGCCAGCTCGGCGTCGAAGTCGGCCTCGCTCAGCGCCTCGGGCGCGCTCGCCTCGTCGCGGAAGCCGAGCGGGTCGTCGAGGTCGGCCGAGGTCGGCAGCAGGTCGGGGTGGGTCCACACGCCGTCACGGGCCTCGGCGCCCTGGCGGGTGCGCAGCGAGCCCCACAGGGTGGAGGCGTCGCGCAGCCGGCGCGGCCGCAGCTCGAGGCCGACCAGCGCCGCGAAGGTCTCCTCGGCGGGGCCGCCGGCGGCGCGGCGGCGGCGTACGGCCTCCTGCAGCTTGGCAGCGGCCGGCATCTTGGCCTCGGTGGCCTGGCCCACCACCTCGTCGACCCAGCCCTCGACGAGGGCGAGCACGATCTCGAGGCGCTCGAGCGCGGCCACCTGCAGCGGCGACTTGGGCAGGTCGAAGAGCCCGCCCTCGAGCAGCTGCTTCACCGACTCGGGGTTGCTGGGGTCGACGCCGCGCATTTGCTCCTCGAGGCGCTCCTGGATGGCCTCGGTGTTGATGTCGATGCCGCGCCCGTAGTCCTTGACCGCACCGAGCACGTGCTCGCGCAACCACGGCACGCTGCCGTACAGGCGCTGGTGGGCGGCCTCGCGCAGGGCCAGGTAGAGCAGCACGTCGTCGTAGCCCACGTCGAGGCCCTCGGCGAACGCCTCGATGTTGGCCGGCAGCAGCGCCGCACGGCCGGCGGGCGCGAGCGGCAGCCCGACGTCGGAGACGGAGAGCACCTCGGAGGCCAGGGTGCCGATGCCCGAGCCGGCCTGGGTGGCCAGCATCGAGCCCATGAAGGTGCCGAGCATGCCCAGCAGCGGGCCGCCCATGGCCTGCGCCTCCTCGGGCAGGGCGCCCGAGAGCGACTGGGTGGACTGCGCGGCGACCGGCTCGACCAGGCCGCGCCAGACCTCCTGGGTGCCCACGACCCACTCGGCGCGGCTCCAGGCGCTGGTGCTGGTGATCGCCGAGGGCAGGTCGGTGGCGGCGTCGAGCCAGTGGTCGGCCAGCCCCAGGGCGTCGGCGACCGCGTCCTTCTGGCGCTGCGACGGGCTGGGGTCGGGCTGCTGGGCCACGGTCTTGCGGGCGGTGTCGACCGCGAGGTCCCAGTTGACCGGGCCGTCGTAGGGCTGCATCAGCGACTGGATCTGGCTCATGATCTGGTTGAGGTCGGGCATCTTGCCGCCGAACATCGCGCTCAGGTCGGGCATCTGCCCGCCGGCGCCGCCCATGGCGCCCATCGGGCCGCCGGCACCGAAGAGGTGCTCGAACGGCGTGCCCTTGAAGGGGTTCTGCTGCTCGTCGTCGCCGTCTCCGGGGCCGTCCGCAGGCTTGTCAGTCATGGGGCCAGGCTACGCCGGGGCGCCCAAGGCCGGCAGGCCCCGGTGGGGGCACGCCGGCACGCCGTAGGCTCGGGTCGTGACCAGCAGCACGCCCCCTGTCGTCCGCCTCGTCGACCTGCGCGAGACCCCGCTCGAGGTCGAGGAGGTGCTGGCCGCGCTCGACGACGACGCCGCCGGCGGCCTGACCCTCTTCGTGGGCCGGGTGCGCGACCACGACGGCGGCAAGGGCGTCGTGGGTCTCGACTACTCCGCCCACCCCACCGCCCTGGACCGGCTGCGCCAGGTGTGCGAGCAGGTCGCGGCCGACCACGACGTGCAGGGCGTCGCCGCCCTGCACCGCACCGGCTCGCTGGCCATCGGCGACGTCGCCGTCGTGGTGGCCACCGTCGCCAGCCACCGCGGCCAGGCCTTCGCCGCCTCCCGCGACCTCATCGACACCCTCAAGTCCGAGGTGCCGATCTGGAAGCACCAGCGCTTCACCGACGGCCAGGACGAGTGGGTCGGCACCCCCTGACCCTCCGTCGGTCGAGCAGTGACGAGCGCCAGCGAGGAGCGTCGCCGAGACCCGGTGAGGGACGCGCCCTGCGTACGCCGATCGGTTGCGGGGTCTCGGCGACGCTCGAGCCTTCGGCCCTCGCTGCTCGACCGACGGTCGGCGTGGCAGCCGGGGGGAGCCGAGCGGGGTCCCTAGCCTGGGGGAGTGGAGATCCTGCTGTGGCTGCTGCCGGCCGTGCTGGTCACGGTCGCGGCGATGTGCTGGGTCGGCTGGGCCGGGCGCGACCCGCGGGAGGTCGACCGCGAGGTGATGGTGCGCCGCCTGGCCAAGGGGATGGCCAGGGAGACGCCGCTGCGCTACGCCGCCCCCCGCCCCGAGCGCGACCGCAGCACCGGCATCGCCGTGCGCCCCTCCCGGGCTCGCAAGGCCTCATGACCTGCTGACCAGCGCTCTTGGGGCGTGATGAGATGGTGTGGCCATGAGCCAGCGACTGATCGCCGCCCTCGTCGCGGCGCCGTTGGTGCTCGCGCTGTTCGTCGCGGCCTGGTTCACCTCCCTGCCCTACGCCACCTACCAGCCCGGTCCGACCGTCGACGTGCTCGACCAGCCCGACGGCTCCGAGACGATCCGGGTGCGGGGCGTGAAGTCCTACCGCGACGCCGGTGAGCTGCGCCTGACCACCGTCAGCGTCAGCCCGGTGGGCAAGCGGCTCTCGCTGCCCGAGCTGATGTGGGCGTGGTTCGACGAGGAGGAGGCGGTGCTGCCCTACGACTACGTGCACCCCGACGACGTCACCGCCGAGGAGGACGAGCGCCAGGGGGCGGTGTCGATGGTGACCTCGCAGGACGTGGCGATCGCCAACGCCCTGGAGGCCCTCGACTACGAGGTCGAGTCGGCGCTGCAGGTCGCCTACGTCGTGCCCGACAGCCCCGCCGACGGCGAGCTCGAGGTGCGCGACGTCGTGCTGCGCGTCGACGGCCGGGCGGTGGAGTCGCCGCAGATGCTGGTCGACGCCATCCGCGACACGCCCTCGGGGGAGTCGGTGACCCTGCAGGTCGAGCGGGACAACGAGCGACGAGACGTCGAGCTGACCCCCGAGGAGGACCCCGAGGACGGCGTGCAGCGCGTCGGGTTCACCCCCGGTCAGGGCTTCCGCTACCCCTTCGACGTCTCGGTCAACATCGACCCCAACATCGGCGGGCCCAGCGCCGGGCTGATGTTCGCGCTGGGCATCTACGACACCCTCACCGAGGGCTCCCTGACCGGGGGCGGCACCGTGGCCGGCACCGGCACCCTCGACCTCGAGGGGGCCGTGGGCCCGATCGGCGGCATCCAGCAGAAGATCGCGGGTGCCGAGCGCGACGGCGCCGAGCTCTTCCTGGTGCCCCCCGACGACTGCGACGAGGCGCTGGGTGTCGACGACGGCAGCCCGCGCCTGGTGCGCGCCGAGACCTTCGAGAGCGCCCTGGGCGCGGTCCAGGCCTGGGCCGACGACCCCGACGCCGATCTTCCGAGCTGCGAGGACTGATGACCGACCCTGTGGACGAGACGCCCGTGGACGAGACCCCCGTGCCCCCCGACCAGCTGGCCGACCTCGACGTCGACCCCGCGCTGGCCGCGGCGGTGCTCGAGATCGAGAAGCACGCCAGCGAGGCCGGCTGGGACCAGCCGGCCCGGCTCTTCGCGCTCGTCGACACCGCCCAGCTGGTGGCCCACGAGCCCCAGCTGGCCGCCGCCATGGGCCTCGACGACTCCTCCGAGCGCGGTTCGCTGACCTCCGTCGAGCAGGACCAGCTCGACCCCTCCCAGCAGCTGGAGCGGGTCCTCGAGACCATCACCTGGCCCGCCCAGGTCACCGGCTGCGCCGCGGTCGTCGAGCGGCTCGTGCTGCCGCCCGAGGCCGACGCCGAGCTGCCCGAGGACCCCGACGAGGCGGCGGCGTACGCCCGCGAGCACCCGGCGCGCCAGGAGCTGCGGATGGTGGCCGGGGTGACCCGCGAGGGCTCGCGCTACTGCGCCATGCGCTTCCGCAGCCACGACGACGACACCAAGGTGGTCGGCGGGGCCGAGCTCGTGCCGGCGCTCCTGGAGCTGCTGGACGCCACCCTCACCGACGACGACCAGTGACGACCCACCAGATGAACGACGAGAGGCACCACCCGTGAGCGAGACCTTCGGCCCCGAGCCGCCGGCAGCCGCCCCCCAGGCACCTGCGACCAACGGGCGCTCGCGCGCCCTGGTGATCACCGCCGGCGTCCTCATCGCGCTGTTCTTCGCGCTGACGACGTTCTCGGGCTTCTACACCGACCGCCTCTGGTACACCTCCGGCGGCTACGGCAGCGTCTTCTCCACCATGCTGTGGACCCGGGTGGCGCTGTTCGCGGTCTTCGGCCTGGTGATGGCGGCCGTCGTCGCGCTCAACGTGGTGCTCGCCTACCGGCTGCGCCCGGTCTTCGCGGGCATGGGCGACACCAACGGGATGGGTCGCTACCGCGACGCCATCACCCCGATCCGGCGCTGGGTGGTGCTGGGCGTGGCCGTGGTCCTCGCCCTCTTCTCCGGCACCTCGGGCGCCGGCGCCTGGCGCACCTACCTCCTGTGGCGCAACGGCAGCGAGTTCGGCACCCAGGACGCGCAGTTCGGCCGCGACATCGGCTTCTTCGTCTTCGACCTGCCCTGGCTGCACTTCCTGGTCGACTTCGCCATGGCGGTCTTCGTGGTCTCGCTGCTGGCCGCGGCGCTGACCCACTACCTCTACGGCGGCATCTCGCTGCAGTCTCCGGGGGAGCGGCTGAGCGGGGCCGCGCAGGCGCAGCTCTCGCTGCTGCTGGGCCTCTTCGTGCTGGCCAAGGGTGCCGACTACTGGCTCGACCGCTTCGACCTGGTTAGCCAGTCCGGGGCGTTGATCACCGGGATCACCTACACCGACGACAACGCGGTGCTGCCGGCCAAGAACATCCTGCTGGGCATCTCGGTCATCTGCGCGGTGCTGTTCTTCCTCAACGTGTGGCGCCGCACCTGGATGCTGCCCTCGGTCGGCATCGCGCTGCTGGCGCTCTCGGCGATCCTGCTGGGCGTCATCTGGCCCGGCATCGTCCAGCAGTTCCAGGTCAACCCCTCCGAGCCCAACCGCGAGCGCGACTACATCGCCCGCAACATCGAGGCGACCAGGGCGGCCTACGACCTCGAGGACGTCGAGGTCGAGCCGTTCTCGCCCGACAACACCCTGGGCTCGTCGCTGGCCCAGCTCGACGGCGAGACCAAGTCGATCCCGCTGGTCGACCCGCAGGTGGTGCGCCCGGCCTTCGAGCAGACCCAGCAGGTGCGCGCCTACTACTCCGTGGCCGACGTCCTCGACGTCGACCGCTACGACATCGACGGCACCGAGCGCGCCCTGGTGCTCGGCGTGCGCGAGCTGAACCCCGAGGGTGTGCCGGAGCAGAACTGGGCCAACCTGGCCACCGTCTACACCCACGGCAACGGCATCATCGCCGCCTACGCCAACCAGCGCGACCGCTCCGACAGCGAGCAGGTCGACACCGAGGACGCCGGCGCCAACGAGGTCGGCATCGAGTGGGCGCAGGGCACCCAGAGCAACGAGCAGGATCTCCTGGAGGCCACGGGCGGCTTCGAGCAGAGCGTCTACTACGGCGAGCAGAGCCCGACGTACTCGGTGGTCGGCAAGGCGGAGGAGGGTGACCCGGACGTGGAGCTCAACCTGCCCGTCGTGGGTGCCGAGGACGACGCCACGGTCACGACGTACCAGGGTGACGGCGACGCGCCCGTCGGCGGGTTCTTCAACAAGCTGATGTTCGCCATCAAGTTCGGGGAGCCGAACTTCGTGCTCTCCGAGCGGGTCAACTCGGGCTCGAAGGTGCTCTACGACCGCAACCCCAGCCAGCGCGTCGAGAAGGTCGCGCCCTGGCTGACGGTCGACTCCGACCCCTACCCGGCCGTGGTGGACGGGCGGATCGTCTGGATCCTCGACGGCTACACCGTCACCGACCGCTACCCCGGCTCGGAGCGGGAGTCGTTCGAGGAGATGACCGACGACGCCCTGGCCCAGGAGACCGCCGGCCTGCAGACGCTGCCGACCGACGAGATCAACTACATGCGCAACGCGGTCAAGGCCACCGTCGACGCCTACACCGGCAACGTCACGCTCTACGAGTGGGACACCGAGGACCCGATCCTCAAGGCCTGGCGGGGCGCCTTCCCGGGCACGGTGGAGCCGCGCGAGGAGATCAGCGAGGAGCTGATGAGCCACCTGCGCTACCCCGAGGACTTCTTCAAGGCACAGCGCTACCAGTTCGCCCGCTACCACGTCACCGACCCCGGTGACTGGTACCAGAGCAACAACCGGTGGGAGGTGCCCGAGGACCCCGACGTCAGCGGGACCTTCCAGGCGCCGTACCGCCTCTTCGTCGACAACCCGGCAGCGGAGGGCAGCGACGAGAGCTTCGCGCTGACCTCGGTCTACGTGCCCTACCAGAAGAACAACCTGGCCTCGTTCGTGTCGGTGAACTCCGACGCGACCAGCGAGCAGTACGGCGAGATGAGCGTGCTGGAGCTGCCCAACGAGCAGACCCCGGGTCCTGCGCTCGTGGCCAACCAGTTCTCCTCCGACCAGGACGTCGCCGACGCCATCGCCCAGTTCAACCGTTCGGGCGCCCGGGTGATCCGCGGCAACCTGCTGACGCTGCCGGTCAACGACGGGCTGATGTACGTCCAGCCGGTCTACGCGCTGCGTGAGCTCTCGGACGCCAGCTTCCCGATCCTGCGCTACGTGCTGACCAAGTACGGCGACAACATCGGGCTGGGCACGACGCTGCGCGACTCGCTGGAGGACCTGATCCGCTCCTCCGGCGTGACCCCGAGCAACACCGGTGACGGCGGCAACGGGGGCGGCAACGGCGGCGGTGACGGTGGCGAGACCGGGGGAGAGGCTCCCAGCGGGACCGTGCCCGAGCAGATCGACCGGTTGCTGCAGCGCGCCGAGACCGCGTTCAACGCGGCCGACGAGGCCATCGCCGACGGTGAGCTGGGCGAGTACCAGCGCCAGGTGACCATCGCCCAGGACGCGATCGCCGACGCGCTGGCGCTGACCGGCACCGCTGACGAGACCGCTGACGAGACCGCCGACGAGACGGGCGACGGCACCGCCGAGGAGTCGGGCGGCGAGGGCTGAGACCCACCTCACGGACCCCGGGGCGCATCCGATTTGGAGGCGCCCCGGGGCCTTGTGTAAGTTGGTGATCACCGACGCGGGGTGGAGCAGCTCGGTAGCTCGCTGGGCTCATAACCCAGAGGTCGCAGGTTCAAATCCTGCCCCCGCTACAAGAAAGTGGCCCCTGACCTGCGGAAACGCAGTGCGGGGGCCACTTAGCTTCTTGAGCCACATAGCTTTGTGCCGCGTTTATGTCCCGGAAACCTCCGCGTTGGCATGCCACTGTGGTCCCGGGGTTGGGGCCAGGCTGGCGCTCGAGGCGGCCGCCTGGGCGACGTCAGACGTCCGATTTGGTCGTCGTGGCTTTGCCGGCGAAGGACTGAAGGATGTGCGTCACGTCGGGTGTCGTCCTGTCCTTCTCGATGTAGAACTCTTTGGTGATCGCGTCTGAGGAGTGGCCGAGAACGCGGGCCGCGGTGTCCGAGTCGACTAGGCGGTCGATCAAGGTCGCGACGGTCTTGCGGAAGGTGTGTGGCGTCACCCAGTCGAAGCCTGTGTCTGCTCGGATTGTGCGCCACCGCCGCTCGATGTTGCCGACTTGGTGCCATGTGCCGTTGCGGGTGGCGAAGACGGCGTTGTAGTGATTCGGTCGTTGCTCGACACGTCGCCTCATCAGAACATCGACTGCGAACGGCGGCAGGGCGATGGTGCGCTTCGAAGAATCGGACTTCGGCTTGGGCTTGCGGTAGGTGCCCTTTCCCGTCTCCGTCTTGATCGTGCCGCTGATAGACACGGTCGGTGGCGTCGCACTCAAGTCGATGTCCGTCCATCGGATGGCGAGTACTTCTCCGATCCGGCAGCCCGTGGCGAGTAGCAGGTCAATGATGTCGGGCATGTCCTGGTTCGGCTTCGGACCGGGCCGCTTCTTGGTCATCCAGGAGTCCACGGCAGAGCGGACGGCGTTAAGGTCCTCCACCGAGAGCGCTTGGACGTCCTTCTTCTGGCCTCGAAGCCGTGATGTGGAGGAGACCGGGTTGGCTGGGAGCGCGTCGTCGATGACCGCGGCGTCAAACATCATCTTGAGGACCGTCTTGGTCTTCTTGCGGCGGCTGTGGGAGTCCTGCGACCTGATTAGCCGTTCCAGGCGCCCAGCTGTTGCCTCCCGCAGGCGGATGTTGCCGATGGCTGGATTGATGACGTTCTCGATGACGCGTTGGTATTCGTTTGCGGTAGTTGCTTCGGAGCGCTGTTCGGCGCGATACAGCGAGAGCCAGATGTCGGCCACCTGGCTGATTCGCATGTCGGGGCCGATGAGGTCGCCGGACGGGGCGCTTCGGTCGGCGATCTTGGTCTTGAGTTCTCGCACTGCGGCGGCGGCGCTTCGACCGGTCCCCTTGATCTCGCGCGTGACGCCGTCGAAGTCTCGGAAGCGGGTTCGCGCGCGGTACACGCCAGGGCGTACCTCGTTCGTTGTGATGCTCCCGAATGTTCCGATGGGGAGCGGGGGGCGAGCCATGTGCCTTCCTTCTTGACCTCTGAGCGCTAGCGATGCCGCGGACGGGAGCGTCGTGACATGGAACCTAGTGTGCGGGATGTTGCTTGCTGGTCGCCCCCCGAGCGTCGACCCCCATCGTCGATGTCCGTTTCCGCCTGGAGGTCCAGGGTCTCGGCGTGGGCCTCGATCCATGCATCGAGATCGGAACGGCGGTACCGCAATGCGCCGCCGGCCTTCACCGCGCGTGGTCCGAATCCCGGGCGTCGCGTGCGCCAGGTATAGAGCGTCGACTTAGCGATCCCGATGTAGGCAGCCGCCTGGGCAATGTTCATTGTCGCAGGGGGGGACTGCTGCACGAGTAGGTGACAGGTCGGGTCACGCAGCCTGAGCTGCTGGTGTGGTCATGATGGTCTCGTACTCGATGGGGGTCAATCGGCCGAGCGAGGCCTGCCGACGACGTCGGTGGTAGGCCCGTTCGATCCAGGTCACGATCGCGATCCGCAGCTCCTGGCGGGTGGCCCAGGAGCGCCGGTCCAGGACGTTCTTCTGCAGCAGCGCGAAGAAGCTCTCCATGGCGGCGTTGTCGCCGGCGGCGCCGACGCGGCCCATGGATCCGACCATGTGGTGGCGGTTCAGCGCGTGCACGAATTTCCTGCTGCGGAATTGACCAGGTTCAACCAGTCCATGCAACACCGGCTTGTTGGAGCAACTGTAGGTGCTCGTTGAATGCCTCGGATGGGGTCTTCCAGTCCAGGGTCTTGCGGGGTCTGGTGTTCAGGGCGTGAGCAACTGCTTCGAGCTCGTCGGCGGACCAGCGCGCTAGGTCGGTGCCCTTAGGGAAGTACTGCCGCAGCAGGCCGTTGGTGTTCTCGTTCGTCCCGCGCTGCCACGGCGATTGAGGGTCGGCGAAGAAGACCGGGATGTCTGTCTCGACGGTGAAGCGGGCGTGGGCCGACATCTCCTTGCCGCGGTCCCAGGTCAGCGACCGCGCCAGCTGGGCTGGCAGCGTCGACATGGTGTTGGTGAGCGCGTTCTTCATCGTGATCGCGCCGTAGCCGGCCAGCGCCGGGCCGTTCCTGGGTGTCTCCTTGTGCCGATAGCCGACCTCGCGGGGAAGGTGAACCAGCATCGTGAACCGCGTGGTGCGATCGACGACGGTGCCGATCGCTGAACGCTCCAGCCCGATCAGGAGGTCGCCTTCCCAGTGGCCGGGAACGGCACGGTCCTCGGCTTCTGCGGGGCGCTCGCTGATCAGCGTCTCGGGCGTGACGTGGGCCCAGGTCTTGCGCCGTGATCGTTCCCGTGGCGCGCGCAGCGCGCGGCCCGTGCGCAGGCACCAGACCAGCTCGCGCTTCAACGCGCCGCGGCCCTGGATGTAGAGCGACTGGTAGATCGCCTCGTGGCTGATGCGCATGGCTTCATCATCGGGGAAGTCGACCTTGAGCCGGTTGCTGATCTGCTCTGGACTCCACGCCGTGGACCACCGGCGATGCTTGCGGTGCGGCTTGTTGACGCCCGTGAACCGCGGTGGCTCCGGACCGCGGATGACCCTCCCGTCCGGGGTCGTGATCTGTCCCGACAACCGATCTTGGACGTAGGCATGCAGGCGGGGGTTGGTGACGAGCTTCGCGGCCTTCGGACGCTTGGCTGTCATGTCGGCCTTCCACTGCGCGACCGATGCTCGGTACTCGAGCTTCCCGAGTCGGGGTGGTCGTAGAGACCCTGGACCGCCGCGAGTGGCCGCGTTGCGCCGCAACTCGCGCGACACCGTTGCGGGGTCGCGGCCGATTGCTCGGGCGATCTCGCGCACCCCCACGCTCTGGGCCCGTAGCAGGGCGATCTCCTCGCGCTCAGCGAATGACAGGTTGTCGCGTGCCGGGTCTGATGGAGGCTCTCATTCCACGGAAGGATGAGAGTCATGGCAGCACCGAGGAAGTATCCCGAGGAGCTTCGGGAGCGGGCAATCAGGATGGCGGTCGATCTGCGGCGTGACCCGGCGACCAGGACCGGCGCACTGAAGCGGGTCGGCGATCAGCTGGGGATCAATCCCGAGACGTTGCGCAACTGGGTCTCCCAGGCCGAGGTCGACGAGGGCCACCGTCCCGGCGTCAGCAGCACCGAGGCGCAGCGCATCGCCGAGCTCGAGCGTGAGGTCAAGGAGCTACGGCGGGCCAACGAGATCTTGCGGACGGCCTCGGCTTTTTTCGCCGCGGCGGAGCTCGACCGCAAGCTGAAGTGACCACGGCGGTGCTGGTCGAGTACATCGACCAGCACCGGGCGAGGTTCGGGGTCGAGCCGATCTGCACCGTCCTACGCAAGGCAGGGATGCAGATCGCCCCGAGCACCTACTACGCCGCGAAGTCCCGGCCGCCCTCGGCACGCGCTGTCGCCGACGCGCAGCGCCTGGAGGTGATCCGGCAGGTCCACACCGACAACTACGGCGTCTACGGGGTCCGCAAGATGCACGCCGAGCTCAACCGGCGCGGTCACCGTATCGCCAGGTGCACCGTGCACCGGCTGATGCGCGCCGAGGGGCTGCGCGGGATCAGCAGAGCCAAAGGGCCGCGCACCACGATCCCCGGCACCGGCCCGGATGCCCGCCCGGACCTGCTGGACCGCGACTTCAAGGCACCTGCACCGAATCGTGTCTGGGTCGCGGACATCACCTACTGCCGCACCTTCGCCGGCTGGGTCTACGCCGCGTTCGTCATCGACGTCTACTCCCGCCGAGTGGTGGGCTGGCAGCTGTCGAAGAGCCTGCGCACCGACCTGAGTTGAGTCCAGGGACGTGGTGTACGACGGGCCCGCTGTGAGCGTGGCGTCCTGACACAGCGACGGCCACCGCGTGATCCTTCAGAAGACCTTGCGAAGTCCGACTGAAGGAGTCACCACGATGACCGTCGACCCCAACTCTATTGACCTTCCCACGTTCATGGCCGAGCACCTGCAGCGCGCCGAGCCCGACCTTCTCCGATCGATGCTGTCCACGTTCGTGCAGGCGTTGATGTCGGCCGAGGCGGACGCGATCTGCGGCGCTCCCTACGGCGAGCGCAGCCCGGAACGGACCAACTCCCGCAACGGCTACCGGGTCCGGGACTTCGACACCCGCACCGGCACGATGGAGGTCGCGATCCCCAAGCTGCGCGAGGGGTCCTACTTCCCTGACTGGCTGCTCGAGCGCCGCCGGCGGGCCGAGCGGGCGCTGACCACGGTGGTGGCGACCTGCTACCTGCTCGGGGTCTCGACACGGCGGATGGAGAAGCTGGTCGAGACCCTCGGCATCACCCGGTTGTCGAAGTCGCAGGTCTCGGTGATGGCCAAGGAACTCGACGCCCACGTCGAGGACTTCCGGACCCGGCCCCTCGACGCCGGCCCGTACACGTTCGTGGCCGCGGACGCGTTGACGATGAAGGTCCGCGAGGGCGGCCGCGTGGTCAACACCCACGTGCTCGTCGCGACCGGCGTCAACGCTGATGGGCACCGCGAGATCCTCGGACTCGACATCTGCTCCGCGGAGTCCGAGGCCGGCTGGCTGACCCTGTTCCGCGGCCTGAACGCCCGTGGCCTGTCCGGGGTCAAGCTGGTCACCTCCGATGCCCACTCCGGGCTCGTCGCGGCCGTCGGAGCGACCTTGGAGGGCGCCAGCTGGCAGCGGTGCCGCACCCACTACGCGGCCAACCTGATGGCGATCTGCCCGAAGTCCTCCTGGCCCGGGGTGAAAGCGATGCTGCACTCGGTCTACGACCAGCCCGACGCCAAGGCCGTGCACGCCCAGTTCGACAAGCTCCTCGACACCGTGGCCGACAAGCTGCCCGAGGTCCACGACCACCTCGACGAAGCCCGGTCCGACATCCTCGCGTTCACTGCCTTCCCCAAGGAGATCTGGCGCCAGATCTGGTCCAACAACCCCAACGAAAGGCTCAACCGCGAGATCCGCCGCCGCACCGACGTCGTGGGGATCTTCCCCGACAGGACCTCCGCGATCCGCCTCATCGGCGCCGTGCTCGCCGAGCAACACGACGACTGGATCGAAGGCCGCCGCTACCTCGGACTCGACGTCCTGGCCCGCTCCCGCATGGCCCTGATCAACACCGACGAGACCACCATCGAGAAGGAGGACCTGACACCCGCCGCATTCACTGCCTAGAGTGCAGCCACCGGATCACGCGGTGGCCCCTTCATCCACCACGACCGTGGACTTGACCCCGACCTGGCGCTGGACGCTCTCGAGATGGGGCTGTGGACCCGCGAGCACGCCGGCCAGGACACCACCGGCGTCATAGCCCACAGCGATAAGGGCGTTCAATACCTCGCGGTTCGCTACACCCAGCGCCTGGCCGAGGCCGGCGCCGTCGCATCCGTCGGGTCGACGGGCGACTCGTATGACAACGCCCTGGCCGAGGCGTTCAACTCGCTGTTCAAGGCCGAGCTGATCCGCAACAAGGGCCCCTGGAAGAACATCGACGACCTCGAGATCGCCGTCGCTGAGTACATCGACTGGTTCAACCACCGACGCCTGCACGGCGAGATCGGACTCGTCCCACCCGTCGAGTTCGAGGAAGAGCACTACCGGCACAACCCCGCGCCGACTACCGTCGACGCGTCACTTCAGAGCCTCCACTGAACCCGGCACGCGACAGGTAGCGGCCAGTGGGTGTGAAAGTCAGATCGAACGGCGCCATGCCGCCAGCGTTGCGGAACCACCGCTGACCGACCGCTTGCGCCACGCCGACCACAACGGCGGCCTCGATGGGCAGGAGCCCTTTGGCGATCTCGGCCCAGAACGCTGCCTCGACGTGACGCTGGAACTTCGGGTGACCAGGCGAGCGAAGCTTCGGCCGGACCGCTCGATCTGCTGCTTGCTGACGACGCACCACTGAACACCTCCATGTCGAGGTGTTGCGACGACCGATTGATTCCGCCCTGGGATCCGCGGTCGCTGTGGACCACGCAGCCGGCGACGTCGCCGCGTCGGGCGACCGCGTTGTTGAGCGCTGCGACGGCTAGGCGGGACTTCATGCGCGAGTCGATGGAGTAGCCCACGATCCGGTTGGAGTAGACGTCCTTGATCGCGCAGAGGTACAGCTTGCCCTCGCTGGTGCGGTGCTCGGTGATGTCGGTCAGCCAGAACTCATTCGGGGCGTCGGCGTTGAACTCGTGGCGGGTCACGCCGTGCTTGTCGACCACGGCGCACAGGTCGTCGTGGACCGGCGGGCCTGGCTGCTTGGCCTTGCCGCGCTTGGGCTTGCCGAACGCGCTCCACCAGCCGTTGCTCGAGCAGATCCGCCACGCGGTGCGTTCTGCCATGGCCTCGCCTGCCTCGAGGGCTTCATCGATGAGGAAGCGGTAGTCGAACTCGGGGTCGTCGCTGTGGGCGTCGAACAAGGCGTTGGCCCGGTAGGCCTCGACCAGCTCGGCGTCGTTGACCGGGCTGGCCAGCCAGCGGTAGTAGGGCTGGCGAGCGATCTTGAGCACCTGGCACGTCACCGTGACGGGGATGCCGTCCTCGGCCAGCTCGCGGGCGAGCGGGTACATCATTTTCCCGGCAGGTTGGTCTGGGAGAGATAGGCCGCCGCGCGGCGCAGGACCTCGTTCTCCTGCTCCAGCAGCCGCAACCGCTTGCGAAGCTCCCGGTTCTCAGCAGCCTGCTCGCTCGTCGGGCCGGGCGTGGCGCCGTCCTCGACATCGGCCTTCTTCATCCACCCCGTCAGGCAGGACTCGCTGATCCCGAAGTCAGCAGCGATCTGCTTGAGGTGGACGCCTGGCTCACGGCTGCGCGCGACGCGCACGACGTCGTCACGGAACTCCTGGGGATAGGGCTTGGGCACGGTGTACATCCTTCCAGCGGCACCTCTCGGCACCACAGATCAGATGTCACCTACTCGTGCAGCAGTCCCCAGAACCCGCGGAGAACCTGGGGCGCTTCAGATCGACCTCATCCCCCGAACAGCAGGTACAGCCCGCCGAAGGTGTAGGCGACCATCACCAGCAGTAACGGCAGCTGCCCGACGATGTGGAAGCGCCGCGGAAGCACGGCCAGTGCACGGTCATGAGCAGCGATGACTCCCAGCACGTGTCCTGCAACGATCGCCACGACCTTGGTCGTCGCAAGGAATGTCGGGTGGTCGGAGAGCCAGTAGTTGACCTCCCACGTGGCGGTGCCGAGAAGGTCTGCGCCGGTGCCAAGGGGGTCGGAAAGCTGGACCAGGGTGAGCTGACCGGACTCGACGAGCAGGGTCAGGTAGTGAGCAGTGATGTACCCGACGATGATCGGCACCAAGGAGTGAGCGAAGGTACCGGGTAGTGGGCCTCGCCGAGTCCCTCCCTCGACTCCGGTGCTCTTGGTCGCCGTGACGAACAGCGCCGCCACCACGGCGCACATGCCTGTGAGGACGGCGGTGTTGACCACGAGCATGTTCGCCTCGGTCGACTGGCTGAAGCGTACCCAGACGTTCCAGCTCCGAAAGCTGTCGAAGGCCGTGGACCCCAACAGGACGGACAGCACCGCCACGAGACCTGGCTCGCCGGGCAGAGTAGCGAGGTTGCGCAGCGGTGAAAGCAGGACCAGCGTGCCGTCCTGTCGCCGCCCCCAGACCGAGAGTCGGGACACCGCCGTGGAGTAGACCTCGAACGGGTCGGCACGTGCGATCCAGCGGGGCCCAAACAACACCCCGCCCATGACGACGAGCGCGAAGTAGATCGCGAACCACAGGCGTACTGGCGCGAGGTAGTTGGCCTCGGGATAGACGAGCTCGAACCACACGAAGCACAGGAGAGCAAGCGCTGCCGGCCAGTAGCCGACCCAGGCGGGTAGCGCGCCGACGACGCCGTTGGCGCAGCACTCACAATCGGGAGTGTCGTCGGTCGAATGGCGGTGTCGTCGGTCAGGTTGACCGCTCGGCACCTGGAAGCTCCGAGCGCTGCCGAGCGTGACGATGAGCAGGTAGATGCTCCGGGCGGGGTTGATGGCTCGGTAGAAGGGACCGAACAGCAGGGAGGCTGGGACGATCCCGACCCAGAGAAGCACGAAGACGACCCCGAACGTCGGGTTCATCGACAGGTCGGGGCCCCTCACTGCCGCCCACGTGACGTAGGCCAAGAAGGCCAGCCCTGCGCCGCGCGCGAGGACCTCGAACGCACGGCTGTCGACCAGCCTCCCCAGGAACGCAGGGGCTGGGACGCCCGCGTCGGCGGGGACGAAGGGCAGCGGAGTCTCTCGGGAGCAGGCTGCTGCGGCCGCCGCATTCGCCGGGGCGGCGTAGCGCGGACGGCGCCACGCAAACAGCAGGACTAGGAAAGAGACGGCCAAGGCGGCAGCACCACCCACGATGGCAAGGTCCGCTGGGATGGGGAGGTCTTCGGGACCGCCGATCCCGTGTGTCTTGAGCACTCAGCGGACCGCCAGCTGTGCAATCACGGCCCCGGTCTCGTGCTCCTCGACGTCGACTGCGCCGGGGTTGTCGATGATCAGCTGCTCGGTCGTCGTCCCGGCCTCGAAGCTGATGACCTGCTCCGGTCTCGAGTGCACGTGCAGTTCACCGGCTCGGTCGGCCTTGAAGGTGATGCTCAGCGGTTCTCCGACCTTGAGGTCGAGTGTGGCTCCATTCGGAGAGATACTCGAGCCGTCCACGATCACCTCCAGCACCTCGCCCGATGGCGCGCTCGACGTGACGCTCTCGGGGGCGGCTGATCGGCTCGGCGCATCATCGGTGGGCGCGCTGGTCGTGGAGCCGTTTCCGTCCACAGGCCCCGTCCTAGTGCCATCGCTGCCGGAGCAGCCCGTCGCGAGCGAAGAAAGGCTTAGGGCGAGGGTCGCGGTTCCGATCATACGGACGGTCACCCGGTGATGGCGTGGCTGGAGCGGCATGTTTGGTTGTCCTAGTCGTTGGCGGGTCCAGTGGATGGCCGGCAGCGGCTGACGCGGCGACGTCAGTTAGTGGTCACGTGGACGTGGTCGTAGTGGTTGGCCGTCACGGACCCGCGGTCCTCCATGGACCGCCAGCCCTCGCCGTTCCTCTGGACCGACCAGATGTTCTGAGCGTGGATCACGTAGGAGACGCCGAGCCGGCTGGAGTTCTGCCTCACGAAGTTGGCCACCTGCCACGCCGCATCGCCGCTCACCATGATGTCCACAGCGATGCCCTGAGCGTGCTCACCATCGCTGCGCAAGGCTCCGTAGATCGTGATCTGGGGGAACGCCGCGCACACTGCCTGGTGGACCTCGACGATGTTGGGGCTGACCCCCGACGGTACTGACGTGCCGTTCGTGCAATTGCCGCCGTCGGGCTGGTCCTCGACGGATGAGCCGATCGCCTCGGAAGGTGCCGGTTCCGGTTTGGCGTCGATGAGGTATCCCTGAGTGACCCAGCGAGAGCGGCCGTCGAGCACGACCTCGACGCGCCCTCGCAGCGACCGGCCAGTCACGAGGACGGGGGAGGCGGCTTCTAGAAGACCCACCAGACGAGCCTTCTCGGTGGGTGTCGTCCAAATGTTGAGCGGCGCCGTGGTCCACCGCTTCGCGCTTGCCCGACGCACCGCTGCCTTTGTCGGTCCGGGCGCGAGCATGCGCTCAACGCGGGTGGGCGCCGGCTCCAGCCTGTCCTCAGAACGAGAGATGATGGGCTGGCGCTCGAGCTCGCGCTCGAGTTCGAGCTGGCGCTCCTCGGGGGTCGTCGTCTGGCGAGGAGTCTTGCCAGAGTCGTCCGCGGCGTTGATGGTCACCTGGGACTCGAGGGGGTTGGCCGACACGCCCCAGGAGACGGCAGCGATCGTTCCCGCTGCCGCCAAGGCCACAGCGTGTCGTGCGCGCAGGCGAGAGGGGACCCATGGGGCGGGGTCGCGACGATGATGAGGCACTGCAGAAATCCTTGGATTGACGACGAAGGGACGTGCGGCACCCCGGGTGGCAGGGCGGCCGCACCGCCAGTGCGGCAATACTATTCAGGATAGTAGAAAGGCGTCGACTCCGTCGAACGACTCATCGGGACGGTGGGCTGCACTCGCGGGCCACGGCGTCCAGGGCGGCTACCAAGAGTTCTGGCCGCCGAGAGCTGATCAACCAGTAGGGCGTGGGGTCGTGTGCGTCGTTGATCCAGATGCGGACCCCGGTTCGGATGTAGGGGCGCAGCAACAGGTAGGCGCGAGCGTCGGCCTCGTGGCCAGATGCGGCCCGCATCTCACGCACGTCGAGTGCCTGCGCCGCCCCGAGGTAGTGGCTCGCGATGCGGGCCCGGCCGGCCTGCAGCGAACTGTCATCGACCTTGATGGTGGCCGAACCGTAGGTGCGCAGCATCATCGCCGACACGAGCACCAGGGTGGCGGTGATGCCCCAGGTCAGGGACTCGGGGACTGCGACGATCATGGCGAGCCAGAAGCTGGCGAGCATGAGGTTCCAGAGCACCCACCAGCGGACGGGGACCCGCAGTCGCTCTCGGAATAGGTGCGCCCGCTGGTGCATTGCCCCACCTTTTGTCGTCATCGGCCGGTCAGGGGTCAGTCCAATCATCACCAGGTCGCGCTGTGGCAGTCCTGGCTGGGATCGGCTTCCACCTGTAAGGTGGCGTGCTCGATCCCGTGCTGGTCGCGCAGGACAGTCTGCGCGCGCTGGAGCACCTCGCCTGAGTCGGCTCCGACCCGGAGTACCAGGTGTGCTGTCGCCACGTTCATTCCCGAGGTCAGCGTCCAGGCGTGGACGTCGTGGATCTCGGCGATCGCCGGGAGTGCCTCGAGGTCGCTGACCAGGCTTTGGAGGTCGACGTCTCGGGGGGCGTGCTGCCCCAGCACGGTCAGGACCTCCCGCCCCAGGAGGACTGCTCGCACTGTCACGAACAACCCGATGGCCATGGCAACTCCGGTGTCCCACCCAGAGGCGCCGGTGAGGGCGACGAGCAGCCCACCCAGCAGTACCCCCACGCTTCCGGCGGCATCCGCCACCACCTCGAGGTAGGCCCCTTTGACGTTGATCGACTCTCGTGACCCGGATCGCAGGAGGAAGAGGCACACGACATTGACCAACAGCCCTAGAGCGCCGACCAAGAGCATCGGTCCGAACGACACCGACACGGGTTCGCCGATACGCCCGACTGCCTCGGTCACGACGTACGCCGATACGCCCAACATCAGGAGCGCCGTGAACCCGGATGCGAACACCTCAACGCGGTAGGAGCCGTAGGTGCGTCGCCCTGAGCGGTCCGGTCGTGAGGCGATTGTCGTGGCTGTCAGCGCGGCGCCGAGCGCGACGACGTCGGCCGCCATGTGTCCGGCGTCGGACAGCAGTGCAAGCGAGCCGGAGACGAGGCCGACGATCAGCTCGATGACGAAGAAGCCGGCGACCAGCACGAACGCGACACCGAGACGCCAGCGATGCCGCGCCCCGGCGTGCCCGTGTCCATGCCCTGCTCCCATGAAAGTGTTCCCTCCTACGTCCCACCTTGAGGCGCTCATCCTTTGCTACTATTCAGGATAGTACGAATCGAGGAGATGAGGACAGGTGCGCAGGCAGACGAAGGTAGCGGTCGTAGCGGCCGCCGTGCTGGCGGTCGCGGCAGTGGTGCTGGGTCTAGTCAGTCAGTCCCGCCTCGATGAGAACGAACCCGTCGCCGCAGCCTCGGCCGGGGAGGACGCCGTCGTTCGCGACGAGAGTAGGACGTTGGGAGAGCCTGCGTCGACCGGTGTCACCTTTGTGGAGTTTCTCGACTTTGAGTGCGAGGCATGCCGGGCAGCCTTCCCCATCGTCGAGGGACTGCGGGAGGAGTACGCAGGGGACGTCACCTTCGTGATTCGGTACTTCCCGCTGCCCGGACACTTCAATGCAGAGCGGGCGGCTCGGGCCGTCGAGTCGGCTGCTCGGCAGGGGGAGCTCGAGGCGATGTACACGCAGATGTACGAGACCCAGTCAATGTGGGGCGAGTCGAGGGAGCCGCAGGACGAGCTTTTCCGTTCCTTCGCCGAGGACCTCGGGCTCGACATGCAGCAGTACGACGCCGACTACACCTCCGAGGAAGTGGCCGACCGGGTGCAGCGCGACGTCGAGGACGGACGGTCCTTGGGCGTTCAGGGCACACCCACCTTCTTCGTTGACGGCGAGCCGTTCTTGCCGGAGACGGTGGAGGACTTCACGGAGGTCCTCGACGAGGCGCTGGCGGGGTGAAAGTGTGGTCGGATCGGCGCTTCGCTCTCGGTCTGCTAGCTGCCGGCGCCATCGGTCTGGTCGCCTCGACGACTCTTCTGGTCGAGCGTCTGCGCTTGGCGGGCGACGAGGCCTACGTGCCTACGTGCAGCATCAACCCCGTGCTCAGCTGCGGGTCGATCATGGAGTCCTGGCAGGCGTCGTTGCTGGGCTTTCCCAATCCGATCATCGGAGTGGCCGCCTTCCCGGTCGTGCTGGCCACCGGCGCGGCGCTCCTCGCGGGGGCGAGCCTGGCTCGCTGGTACTGGGTGGGACTGCAGGTCGGGGTGACTGCGGCCCTGGCGCTGGTGGGGTGGCTGGCCTTCCACAGCCTGTACCGGATTGGTGCCCTGTGTCCGTACTGCATGGTGGTGTGGGCGGTCGTGGGACCCCTGTTCTACTACGTGACGATGCGGAACCTCGTGCAGGGCGTGTTCGGCGCCGCGGTGGCTGGCAGCGGGCCCGCCCGGGTGGTGCGCGAATGGCATGCGCCGGTCCTGCTCCTGGCGTTCGTCGGCCTTCTCACCTTGATCTCTGTCCGCTTCTGGTCCTACTGGTCGACCCTGTGGTGAGGGGGGAGCTCCGATGAGCCTGCTCTCAGTGCAGGACCTGATCCTGGACGGTTCGCTCTTGGTCGCCCTGCCCGTGGCCCTGGTCGCCGGTCTGGTCTCCTTCTTCACTCCGTGCTCGCTGCCGCTGGTGCCCGGTTATCTCTCGTACGTGGCGGGCATGGCTGGCGCGGAGTCCGGGAGCGCTGGTCCGGACGCTGGGGCTCGTTCGCGCACCGTTGCCGGCGCTGCGCTGTTCGTCCTGGGCTTCGCGACGGTGTTCACCAGCTATGGCCTGGCGCTTGGATCCTTGGGGTCGCGGCTGCTCGTCCACCAGGAACTGATCTGGCGCGTGTCCGGCGTGTTGACGATCGCTCTGGGGCTGCTGTTTGCCGGTGCAGCCGGCCGCCTGCCGCTGCTGAGCAGGACGCTGCGACCTCGCGTGACGCCCAAGGCAGGCCTGGCGGGCGCTCCACTCCTGGGGGCAGCGTTCGGGGTGGGGTGGACCCCGTGCATCGGCCCGGCGCTGGCTGCGGTGCTGGCGCTGGCCACGACGTCGGCGACCGCCGGGCGGGGAGCGGTTCTCTCCTTGACCTACGCCATCGGCCTCGGGCTCCCCTTCATCCTTGCGGCATTCTCCCTGGCTCGGGCGGTCCGCGTCTTTGCCTGGGTCCGTGCTCGAACCGTCTGGCTGACCCGGGGCGGAGCGCTCGTGCTGGTGAGCGTCGGGCTGTTGCAGGTGACCGGGGTCTGGTCGCAGCTGATCGCACAGGTCCAGGTACTGGTCACCGGATGGCAGGCACCGTTGTGAGCCGGGGACGCCGAGTTCTGGGTGTGTTGACAGTCGCGGTGACTTTCGCTGGGGTGCTCGCGGTTCTGCTGTGGCCGGAGGAGCCCGGCTCGCATCGGGCCACGACGCCGGGCCGCGAAGTGGATCTGGTCCAGCAGTACGCCCCCTCCGAGCGAACACAGGTCTCGGACTTCAGCGCCCGCTTGCTCGACGGGTCCGTGTTGGACAGTGCGAGCCTGCGCGGCCAGGTCACCGTCGTCAACGTCTGGGGGTCGTGGTGCGGGCCGTGCCGACAGGAGGCCCCGGTTCTTGCCGATGCCGCAATGAAGCTCGAGGGGCGCGTCCGGTTCCTGGGCATCAATGTTCGAGACAGCCCGGACGCCGCCCGTGCGTTCGAGCGATCCTTCGACGTTCCCTATCCCAGCGTCCACCCCGACGACAGCGCAGCGGCGCTGCTCGCCTTCAACGGCGCCCTGACGTCGGCAGCGGTCCCCACTACGGTCGTCCTGGACACGCGTCTTTCCGTGGCAGCCCGGGTACTCGGTCCCGTCGATGCCACGACCCTTCGCGGGCTGGTGGAGGAAGCGAAGCCGGAATCGCGGTGAAGCGCGTGGGCCGCCACCGCCGTGCTCGGAAACCTGGGCGTGTTGGAGCACGTCGCCGGGCCAGACCGGTCGGTGCTGTCGCGGGTGTCGTATTGGTGCTCGCCGGTGCACTGGCATCGTCCAGCCTGCCGATCGACGCCACGGGAAGCGGGCAGGGGAGCGGGAAGGAAAGTGCAGGGGGATCGACGATTTCCCCCGCCGGCCTGCCGGAGCCCCTGTTCCAGCGCCGCATCGCGGGACGTCGACTCCAGGAGTTGTCGTCCAGGGAGCTTGCGACCCTCGTGCAGCCGGACGGGCCGGGCACATTCCGAGTCGCCCGTGCATCCACGGCTGCCGACCCCGCGGTAGTCGATGTGCGCTACACCGTGGAGGTGGAGAACGGTCTCCCTTTCGGCCTGTCGGACACAGCGGCAGTCATCTCTTCCACGCTCCGCGACGCCAAAGGCTGGAGCGCAGTGCTGGGCGTCAGCCTCGAGCGGGTCGATGCCGGTGCTGATCTTCGGGTCCTGGTGGCAACGCCCATGACCACCGACGAACTGTGCTCCCCTCTGGCGACGAAAGGTCGAGTCTCCTGCCGCAACGGAGGACTGGTGGTCCTCAACGCTCGCCGTTGGGCCGCCGGGGTGAGCCACTACAACGGAGCCGTGCCACTCTATCGGCGGTACCTGATCAACCACGAGGTGGGCCACGCGCTCGGTCAGCAGCACGCGGAGTGTCCTGGCACTGGAGAGCCGGCGCCCGTCATGCAGCAGCAGACCTACGGCCTCGACGGCTGCCGTGCCAACGCCTGGCCGTCAGTCGCGTGAGCGACTGGGACGTCGTCGAGCGTCAAGAGCCTGCAGCAGTCGCGGGCTGCGGCTTCGAGAGCAGGCGCGAGGGCGATCGATACCGGCAAGGACAACAAGGCAACCGCGACGACCCCGACCAGGGTGCCTCGTCCTCGTCGCACGCGTGGCGGAGGGGTGGTCAGGCGTCGGACTCGTTGCACCGCGGCGGTCCCGGTTGCGCCGAGTGCGGCTTCGGGTCGGGTGCCGCTGCCGAGCGTGACCAGCGCCCTGGCCAGCGAGCGGCGATCCGCACCACTGGACGCCGCGTCGTCGGCGGACATCTCGACCAGGATGGCTATGTGCTGGTGTGCCTGCTCGAAGAACTGGATCCTGCGGAATGTGCGGGCCAAGGCGCCCGAGTGCGCCAACGCGACGTCGTGGCGTGCACGCAGATGTCGATTTTCATGGCCGAGCACCAGCAAACGCTCCCTCGCCGTGAGCATGTCCAGCGCACCGCTGGTGAAGACCACCGTTCCGGGGCCGCCGGGCAGGCAGTAGACGACGGGCCTGTGGTCCTCCACGACCGTGAAACCCTCAGGATGGGGACGCCCGACGAGGCGGAGGCCTTCGCGTTGCGCTCGGCGGGCACGGGCCACTGATCGCAGGCATCGTCCCGAGGTGAAGAGCAGCAGTGCGGCGCAGGTGCCCGCGACGGCCAGCCCGACAATGCCTGGCCAGATGCCGAGGGGGGTGTTGTAGTGCTCGACGATGGTCACGGTGTGGGCGCCGAGGGCGTCGGCCAGCAGAAAACGCAACGGGAGGAAGGGCAGGGCCGAGGTCACAGCGGCGAGCAGGACTGCCAGGATCACGGAGGTCGACAGCGCTTGCCATGCGATGATGCCCGAGCGGGGGGCTTGCACGACCCACCGCGCCCCTGCCAGCAGTCGTGCACCTAGGGTGCCGGCCGCCACCGCATAGGCCAGCAGCGCCAACGCCGCGGTCATGTCGGCGGCTCCGTCCGGTCGGACAGGGCGGCTCTCAACTCATCGACCTCGTCCTTGCTCATCTTCCCCACGAAGTGCACCAGGGTCGATCGGCGGTCGTCGGTGTCGGCCAGCACCTGCTCCAGCAGTGCTGCGGTGTGCTCCTCCCGGGTGGAGCACGGCGAGTACAGGTAGGCCCGACCCTGCTTCTCCCGGCGGACCATCCCCTTGGAGTGCAGGTTGTCCAACACCGTCATCACCGTTGTGTAGGCCAAGGCCCGCTCGGCGCTCAAGTCCTCCAGCACCTGGCGAACCGAGACAGGGCTGTCCGAAGACCACAAGCGCTGCATCACGGCGGCCTCGAGCTGTCCCAGCTGCCTCATTCGGGGCTCCTGTCCTCGTCCGTCGCGGAAACGACCGTCATCGTAGACGCCCCCGGTTTCGTCGATTGTCTGGAGAGGCTCTGCAGGTAGTCGTTGTAGGCACGCAGCTGTCGATCGTCCTCGCGCAGCTCGCTTCGGTCGAAGCGTCGCCGTTCGCGACGGTCGGCATGCACCCAGGACACCAGCAGTGCCACAGCCATGACCGCCAGAGGATACTCACCCAGCGCCCACCCCAGCGACGCTCCCAGGTACTGGTCCTCAGGCAAAGGGGCTCCCCAGTCCCGGTCGAGCGCCTCGAACCAGTCTCTGGCCAGCACGGTGGTGCTGGCCATCAAGCTCACCGAGAAGAGGGCGTGAAAGCCGAACGTGACCATGACCAGGAGCGCGCGCAGCGGGTAGGCGGGGCGGGTGAGGCCCGGGTCCGCGCCCACGACGCACTCAGCAAAGAGATAGCCGGCCAGCACGAAGTGCACAGTCATGAGCACGTGCCCGGTGTGGGTCTCCAGGGAGAGGCCGAACAACGAGCTGTAGTAGAAGGCCACCATGCTGGCCACGAAGAGGACCGACGCCACGATGGGGTGGCCGAGCAGTTGAGCGGGGAGCGAGTGGACAACCTGGAGCAGCCACTCCCTGGGACCACGAGAGTCGTCGTCGCGGCGCTTCAGGGTCCGGAGAGCCAAGGTGACGGGCGTCCCCAGCACGAGGAAGGTCGGAACGGCGGTAGCGATGGTCATGTGCTGCACCATGTGCATGCTGAAGAGGACACGTCCGTAGGTCGCCGGCGCCCCGTTGGTCGCCCAGAGGAACAGCACGCAGCCTGTGATCCAGCACGCCGTGCGCAGCCATGGCCAGGGGACGCCGCGCCGGCGCAGTCGACGCACGGCTACCAGGTACCACGTCAGCGCGGCCAGACCGACAGGAAGGAAGAGCGCATCGGGGCTCCAGCGAGTCAGCCAACCGGCTGTGTCAAGGCCGGGAGGCATCGGGCTGCCCAGGAGCGACTCGGTCAACGTGAGTGTGGTGGACGCTCCGTCCCCCTCCGGCGGGTCGGTTCGGCCGAGAGCGACGCCGAGGCCGGCGGCGGTGAGCAGGACCAGCACCTCGAGCACCACGAGTCGCCAGAATGACTGCGTCCGCCCGGCCGCGACCTGGGCCAGAAGGCTTCGCCGTTGCCAGAGCCCCGCGAGGAGCAGGACGACGATCGCGGTCAGTTTGAGGCCGAGCAGCGCGCCGTACGACGACACAAGGGACGCGACGTCCGGTACCCGGATCCAAGCCCCGGCGAGGCCCGACACCGTCACCAGTGCTGCGCACCACCCCGCCAAGGTGGAGTAGCGTCGCGCCACCGTGCCCAGGGTCGGGCCGAGACGAGCGCCGACGAAGGCAAGCCCCACAAGTCCCCCACCCCAGACACCGATGCCCACCAGGTGAAACATCTGCAGGCTGACGGCTTCATCGTGGCTCAGGGTGCCGGCCGCGTGACCAGTGAGTGCGACGGGCCACAGCGCGACCAAGGAAACGACCGTCAGCGCGCCGAGGGTGGCGGTGCGCGACGCCGTTGCACAGCCAAGGGCTACGACCGCGGACAGTCCGGCCCCCCACAGCAGGTACTGGCCGAGCTCGTAGGAACGAGCGAAGAAGATGGCCTCCTGCAGGAACCCCCTGGCCCCCACGGCGCTGCCCGACGCATCGGAATAGACCAAGGCGACCAGAAGTCCATTCATCGCGACCCAGGCCGTGGCGCCAAGCTGCGCGACGGCCACGAGGCGGGCCCGCACTCCGGTGATCCGCGCCTCGTCGTCGCCGGGCTCGGGGGGCACACAGGTGCTGGCCAGGACCAGGGTCCCGACCGTGAGCATGGCGCCCAAGTCGCGAAGCGTCTGGACGACAGGGAGCCCCACGCGCGTGATGGTGCCCGGGTCCGGCAACCCGGGAACACCCAGCGGTGCCAGCGCCCCCGTGAGTGACGTGGCGAGGAGAGCGACAAACACCGCCCACGAGACCGCACCGATGGCACCGACGGTGCGGGTGGTGCGGGTTGTGCGGGTGGCGACCGTCGCGCTGGTCATGCCTCACTCCTGCGGCGGGTCAGCCTGACGGTTGCGACGCCGGCGAGGAAGACAAGGACGATGACGACGGCGCCGATGACGACGAGGAAGCCACCCGACACGCCTGCTGGCTCGCTGGGATCGGGGTCGGTGCTGGCGCTGACGGGCGGGGGAGTGTCGGCGGGCGGCGTGGCCTCCGTCGGTGCGTCTTCCTCGGCAGACTGAAGCTGCGCCGCGGAGGAACGGACGGTGAAGGTAAAGCTGCCGGCGACGGGATGTCCGTCCCGGGACACGACCCGATACGAGATGCGCCACGGGGTGCGGCCCCCTGGCGTGGAGGTGTCACTGGTCCGACTGCGAGGAACGGCTGCGACCAGCTCGGCCGGGCTCGCGCCGTTCGACAGCTCCAGGTCGAGAGTCTCGCCGCCACCGATGCGTGCAGTGATCGTGCTCAGCCCCGGACTCATGTCCTCGGTGAAGGTCAGGGTGAGGACCTCGGGCCAGGTGTCCAGCTGGGCGCCGTCCGCCGGATCGACGGACAGCAGGTCCGTGTGCGCCGCGGCGGGTGGCGCCGCCAGCGTCCCGACGCAGGCGACGAGGAAGAAGGCGAGTGTCGCGATCCCGCTGTGACGCCACGGTGAACGAGTCATTTCTTACCTCGCGCGATGAGATACATGGCGACCAGGGTCGCCACTAGTGTGAACAGGCCGATGATGATGGTAGAGACGGTGTCGTCGTTCATGTCCAGGCTCCTCACACGCCCGCGTAGGAGTGAAGTCCGGGGATCCAGAGGTTGACTCCGAAGAAGTTGAAGGCGAATGCGAGGAAGCCCGCGACAGCCAGCAGCCCTGCCCCACGTCGCCAACCAGCGGCCGACAAAGCGTGCAGATGAGCGGCGTAGAGAACCCAGGTGATGAAGGCCCACGTCTCTTTCGGGTCCCAACCCCAGTAGCGCCCCCACGCGTTCTCGGCCCAGACGGCCCCGGCGATCACCGCGAACGTCCATATCGGGAACGCGACCAGGTGCACGGTGTGCGCCAGAGCGGCGTAGGGATCGTCCCCGGCCGCCGAGCGACGGCGCAGCAGGTGCGCCAGTGTCGCGATCGCTCCGACGGTGAAGAGGGCGCCGGCTGTAATGGCTGCGGCGACGTGGACCACCAGCCACCATGAGTTGAGGACCGGAACCAGGTCGTCGACCGGCGTGTAGAAGCTGGTGACCGATACGCCCAGCAGCACGAGCACCAAACCTGCCACCCATGCCGCCAGGCCTACGACCTGCCGCCCCCGGAGCAGGGAGAGGAACACCAGGGCCACGGCTGCCGACCCGGTCAGTCCGAACTCGTACATGTTCCCCCAGGGCACCCGACCGGCCGCGACGCCGCGCAGCACGACGGCCAGGCCCGTGGCTAGAGCCCCCAGGCTCAGAAGCACGGTGCCGACCCGCGCTGCGGGAGCGTCAACCGGCGTGGGCACCCAGCCCCCGGCGTGCTGTGTCGCCGTCGACCGCCCGGGGCCAACGGTCGTGCTCACCGCGTTTGCCGCAGTCGGGGACCTCCGTGACGTGGCGGTGTTGACGGCGAACGCCACGAGGGCCATGCCCAGCAGGATCATCGCCGCCACCACGGACCT
This sequence comes from Nocardioides salarius, assembly GCF_016907435.1. NCBI lineage: Bacteria > Bacillati > Actinomycetota > Actinomycetes > Propionibacteriales > Nocardioidaceae > Nocardioides > Nocardioides salarius. Next base: position 3,501,667 of record NZ_JAFBBZ010000001.1, read on the forward strand.
GTCGGACAGTGCTGCAAGCTCTGCGGTGGTCACGAGCGGATCTCCCTCGACGGTCGGGTGTCGGTGCAAGGCATGGAGCGGAGGATCTGCGCGAGCGTCGCCAGCTCGGAGAGCGGAGCCTCGCGTCGAGACAGGGTGCGCGCAGCGACCTCGATGTTGCCGTCGTCATCGGCTCTGACCCACACCCGGCGACGAGACACCCCGAGGGAGACGGTCAGCCCCAGCAGCAGCACGATGGCGGCCACCAGGGAGATCTCCTTGCCTGGGTCCCGTGCGACCTGGAAATTCGCGAAGCGTGAGAGCCCGTCGAACGTCACCGACCCCAGTCCGTCAGGCAGAGTGGCCGTCTGGCCAGGAGCGAGCGAAACCCTCCACTTCTCCCCGTCCGGAGCACTCACCTCCTCCAGGTCATCGAGATCCAGTGCGAACACGGACTGAGGAGTGCCGTCGTCCAGACCCAAGTCACCGGTGAAAGCGGTGAGCTGCAGCCTCGGGTTGACGTCGTCGGGGAAGACCGAGACGGTGACTCCGCCCTCCCCCCGGGCCGCGGTCGGCAGCAGCAGTCCTTGCAGTGCGACCGATCTGGGTTGCGCGTCCGGCGCCTTCACGACGCCGTCGGAGGTGAACGCCTGGTCCATGGGCAGGAAGATGAACGGTCCGGACGTCGCCACGTCGCCGTTGCCGTCGCGCACGGTCACCTCCGGCGCATAGCCGTGCCCGGTCAAGAAGAACTTGGTGCCGTTGATGTCTAGAGGACGGTTCGGCTCGACCGTGAAGGTCCCCGATCCCTCGGCCTGGCTGCGGTACGACACGTTGCCCGCAAAGCCTCGTGGCTCGCCGCGTCGCACTCCACTGGTCTCGAACTCGGCAGTGAAGCTCTCCAAGGTGAGCTGCATCGGCTCCAGCTCGGCGAGGTCGGCCAGTGGCGCCGGCGTGATCGCGTCGTAGGCGGACGTCACGTTGGCGAAGCTAGCGCCCTCGACGACCGCGACCCGTCCCTCGTACCCGAAGAGTCGTCCCCCGGCGACACCCACGAGCAGCAAGAGCAGGGACAAGTGAAAGAGCAGGTTGCCAACCTCCCGGACGTGCCCCTTCTCTGCCCTGACCTCTCCATCGGTGCGCACCACGCGAAAGCCGCGGCGGGCCAGGTGCCTGGCGGCCGTCTCCAGGGCTGCGTCCGCGTCGGCGCTGCGCACCCTCTGATATCCGGCCTCCCGTGCCAGACGACGAGGGCCCGGCGGCGGGGCAGCGCGGAACTCTTGCCACAGACGAGCACACCTCGGCAGGACGCATCCGGTCATGGAGACCAGCAAGAGGATGTAGATGGCCGCGAACCAGGGTGCGCTGTAGACGTTGAACAGTGAGAACCTGTCCAGCCACGTGGCCAAGTCCGGATGCTCCCGGTAGAAGAACGCGACAGCGGAGGGATCGCTGGCCACGCCGCGTTGCGGCAGCAGTGACCCGGGGACAGCGGACAACGCGAGCAGGACGAGCAGGACGACGGCGGTGCGCATGGCCGTCAGTCGTCTCCACACCCAGCGGCACCAGCCCAAGAGACTTGAGCTCGAGGTCGTGGTGGGCCGGCGTGAGGGCTCCGTGTCGTCCACGGTCGTGCCAGCGGGTCCAGGGTTGCTCATCGCCAACATACTATCTGCCCTAGTAATTAGTCGTCGAGGAGGTCCGATGAGGCAGGCCCGCATCAGGGGATGGGGGTGCGCGACCGTGGGTGGCGCATTGACGGCCTTCGCCTTCGCGCCGTGGTCGTTGGCCTGGCTGGCGCCGGTGGGGATTGCTGCTCTCGTCCTCGCCGTGCAGAGGCAGGGTCCCGTCGGCGGTGGCCTAGCAGGAGGGGCGTACGGCGTTGTCTTCTTCGGGATGACTCTGTGGTGGCTCAGCGAGTCCATCGCCGTTGCCGCTTGGTCTGCGATCGTCCTCACTCAGGCGGTCTGGCTGGTCGCGACGGGCGTCGCGATGACCCTCGTGCGGGACCTCCCGGCCTGGCCGATCTGGACTGCGCTGGTGTGGACCACGGTGGAGACGGCACGCTCGCTCGTGCCATGGGGAGGTGTCCCGTGGGGCCGGTTGGGCTACACCGCGGTCGACGCGCCTTGGTCGGGTGTCCTCGCCGTCGGAGGTGTTGCTGGTGCCGGCACTCTCGTGGTGCTGATGGGTGCCGCCGCGGCGAATCTCGTCATGGCCGTGGCTCGTCGTCGCAATGGCCGGGGCCTCACCCGACCAATGGTCGCGACCACCGCCGGCGTGGGCGTGATGGTGTGGGTTGTCCTCGATGCCGCTGCCGTGGGGGGCCGACTGGGTGTACAGGAGCAGGGACGTGCACGCGTCGCCGTCGTCCAAGGTGGCGTGCCGGGAGACGGGACGCAGGTGGCCGTCAACCATCGCCAGGTCACCCTGAACCAGCTGAAGCAGACCCGAGACGTACTGGCCTCGCCTGGCCCCTCGAGTGCGGCTCCAGACTTCGTCCTGTGGCCGGAGAACGCCACCGCTGTCGACCCTTCCGTCGACCCAACGGCCGGGGCGCTGCTTGACACGGCTGTGAGGGAAGCGGGGGCGCCTGTCCTGGTCGGCGCGATCGTGGACGGCCCCTCGCCCTCGCTTGCCCTCAATCAGGCGATCGTGTGGACGGCGCGGGGTCCGGGGGCCCGCTACACCAAACAGCACTTGGTTCCCTTCGGGGAGTACGTCCCCTTCAGAGCGATCGCGGAACAGGTCTCGAGTCGCGTTGCCGCCATCCAGCGGGACATGGTCGAGGGGGGCGACGCGGCTCCGCTACAGGTGGCAGGCCGGCGCATTGCCGCGGCGCTGTGCTTCGACATCGCGTACGACGACGTGCTGCGCGAGCAGGTCGACCAGGGGGCCGACTTGGTCACCGTCCAAACCAGCAACGCCATGTTCCTGCGGACTGCGCAGCTCGAGCAGCAGTGGGACGTCACGCGGGCTCGTGCTGTCGAGGTGGGACGAGGAGTCGTCGTGGCCTCGCTCAACGGGATCTCGGGTGCTATCGGTCCGGATGGACGCGTGATCGAGCGGCTTCCGTCGCGCGAGTCGCGGGGTAGCCTCGTCGAGGTGCCCACGACCAGCGGAGTAACCCCGGCAGTGCGGCTGGGGCCGTGGCCCGGTCGGGCGGCCGGGCTGCTCGCCGTTGTTGCCGTGGGAGTGGCTCTCGGGAGACGACGTAGCCCGATGCAAGAGAAGAGTTGATTTCTCTCTCACGGACCCGCTCTCAGGGCGTGATGCCGCGGGCGATCATGGCCGCTCGCGGGTCCACCGGGTCGCCGCCACCGGGGCGGACCTCGAGGTGGAGGTGGGGGCCGGTGACGTTTCCGGTGGAGCCCACGGTGCCGATGGCCTCACCCGCGGTCACGCTCTCACCGGTCGTGACGGAGATCGAGGTCTGGTGCGCGTACCAGATCTCGGTGCCGTCCTCGAGCGTGAGCACGGTCTTGTTGCCGTAGGCGCCGTCGTACCCGGCGGAGGTGACGGTGGCGTTGGCAATCGCGACCAGGGGAGTGCCGGGAGGCGCGGCAAGGTCGAGGCCGGTGTGGTAGGTCGCCCAGAGGCCGGTCTCGCCGAACTGGGCGGTCAGCCGGTAGCCGGCCAGCGGGAGCTGCCACAGGTTCTGCTCCAGGACCTTGGCGTGCTTCTCCGCGGCGGCCGCGAGGTTGGAGAGCTCGGCGTTGCGCTGCTTGGCCTGCTGCTCCACCTGGGCGGCGAGCTTGCCGTCGTCGGCGCCCTCGAGGGCGTCGCGGGAGGAGTCGCGCGAGACCACGGCGTCGCGGCCCAGGATCACGCTTTCCTGGCCCAGCGAGCCGGTCAGGGCGCTGGCGGGGGACACCTTGGCCGAGGCTGGGGCCGCGGGCTCGGGGACGGGCGTGCCGGAGGTAGTGAGCACCCCGCCGACCGAGACGGCCAGGGCGGCGACGCCGAGCAGCGCGGGCACCGAGGGCACCCGGCGCAGGACCGAGGAGCGCGTCGAGGTCCTCACGGCCCGGCGACGGCCCGCGGGGGCGGGGGAGGCGATCGCGGCCGCGCTCAGCGAGGACAGCGGCAGCGACATGGTCTGGTCGGTGGCGAACGACGTCGTCTGGTCGACCGGCTCGAGGTCGGCCAGCACCCGCTCGATGGTGCCGGTGTCGATCGTCTTGGTGCTCGCGCGGCGGCGGCCGACGTACGGCGCTGCCGGGGCGACCTCGGTGGAACCGGTCGGCACGGCACGGCGGCGGCCGACGTACGGCTGCTCGGCGCTCAGCAGGGTCCCGGAGTCGCCGCGACCGTGGTCGTGGCTGCCTTTTCGGTGGTGACCCATGCGTGGAGGCTCCGCGGTGTCGGCGACGTCGGACGGGCGCCCGAAGGGGTGATCAGGCGCAACGGTCCGAGACCGTAGCGGACGCGTCGCAATGCCCAAAACCTGAGGCAAAGTGAGGTTCGCGGCCATCACGCCGACGCCGACGGACAAGAGCGTGGTGAGGAAGGCCAGCCCTTCGGCGACGTAGGGCGTCCTGGGCAGACGGAAACGACCGGCATCGGTGTCCCGCTTGTGGTTAGTGGCCACAGCGCTGATCCCTCGCTGTTGCTGACGGGGGCGACGCCGAGGTTGATGGCCGTCGACGCCCGAGAAGTCACCGAGTGAAGCACTGACGGACAGAGGCGTCAACTATGCGAGGTAGTAGATGCCGCAGATCCGGCGGCTGGTGGCCGAGGCTGAGGGAGACGAATTCTCAAGGAAGCCATCAGCTGGAAGTAGGAGAGACATGGTCGACTCACCAGAGGCCGCAACAGAAGGGCGGAAGGGGGCCCTGCGCAAGAAACTGATCGTTGCGCTGCTGCTCGTCGCCGTTGTCGGGGGAGCGGCGTACTGGTTCTTGCTCAGGCCGACGCCGGTACTGGCCCCCGAGCCAGGCGAAGTGGTGGCCCTGGAACCGATCCAGGTCAACTTGGCCGACGGTCCCTACCTGCGAGTGGCGATCGCTCTCCAGGCCACTTTGGACGTAGAGGAGGAGGTCGACGGGAGCCGCGCCTTCGACGCTGCTATCGAGGTCTTCTCGAGACTACCCGTCGACGAGGTCGTCGAAACCAAGTCCAGAGACATCCTCAAGTCAGAACTCAAAGAGGTGATCCTGGAGCTCAACGAGGGCGAGCTCATGGACATCTACTCAACCGAGTTCGTCACGCAGTAGCGCAGGCGCGGCGTGTGCAACAGTCGTCCCGCGCAAGAGAAGGCTTCACCGTCTGAGAGCCCGCGCGGTTAACAAGTCAGCGCTTGCTGACTTGTCATGCTATGGTCAGCGTGTGCTGACCATTGCTTCCCGGGTTGGGGTGATGACTCGCCTGGGGCGAGCCATGGCCGACCCGACGCGTGCCCGGATCCTGATGAAGCTCGTGGAGGAACCCGGGTACCCGGCGCTGTTGGCGCAGGAGTTGGACCTGAGGAGGACCAATGTGTCCAATCACCTCGCCTGCCTGCTGGGCTGTGGACTCGTGGTTGCTGAGCCGAAGGGCAGGCGCACCAGCTACCGCATCGCTGATCCCCACCTCGGGGAGGCAATCTCACTGCTGCTCGACGTGGTGGTCGCCGTCGACGACGGTTCAGGGTGCCTGGGCGAGACCTGCCCACTCGGCTGCTGCGGCGCGGAGGTTCAGCGGTGAGCCGCGAGTGCTGCGGCCCGGACGAGCCGACTCCGTCCGCCGACGGACGGCCAACACTTGCGATGCCGGGCGGGCCGCCCGTGAGCGCAGGTGGCGCGGATCTCCCGCCTGGCCATGACCCGGCCGACGACTGTTGCGGGCCGCGGGCGGTCTCCGCGGACGAGCCGCTCATCTACGAGGAGCTCACGCCGTGGTGGCGCGACGGCGCGCTGCTGCTCCCCGCCCTCTCCGGCGTGCTGCTCGCTGCCAGCCTGGTGATCGGCCGCCTCGACGCCGAACGTGTGCAGTTGATCCTCGAGTTGGGGTCCTTGGCGGCCGGGGCGTGGACCTTCGTGCCGGGTGCCTTGCGCCGGCTGCGGCGCGGCCGCCTCGGAGTCGGTCTGCTGATGACGATCGCCGCCGCCGGTGCCGTGGCGTTGGGAAGCTTCGCGGAGGCCGCGGCGCTGGCCTTCCTCTTCTCCATCGCCGAGGCGCTCGAGGAGCGCGCCATGGACAAGGCCCAGCACGGCCTCCGCGCGCTGCTCGCCCTGATCCCCGACACTGCCCGCGTCGAGCGTCGCGGCCACGAGGACCTGGTGAGGGCGGCCGACCTCGAGATCGGCGACGTCCTCATCGTCGGCGCGGGCGAGCGCGTGTCCACCGATGGTGTCGTAGAGGAGGGCGCATCCAGCCTGGACACCGCCGCCATCACGGGGGAGGCGATCCCGGTCGCGGTTGGGCCTCGGGACGAGGTGTCTGCCGGATCCGTCAACGGCTCCGGCACGCTCCGGATCCGCGCCACCGCCGCCGGTACGGACAACTCGCTGACGCAGATCGTGCGGCTGGTCGAGCAGGCCCACGCCCGGAAGGGCGACCGGGCGCGCCTGGCCGACCGCATCGCCCGCCCGCTGGTCCCGGGTGTGCTTCTCCTGTCGGCAAGCGTTGCGCTTCTCGGTCTGCTGACCGATGCCCCGGGCATGTGGTTGGAGCGGGCGCTTGTCGTGCTCGTGGCGGCGTCGCCGTGCGCCATGGCTATCGCGGTGCCGGTCACCGTGATCTCGGCGATCGGTTCGGCGAGCAGGCTCGGTGTGGTCATCAAGTCCGGACAGGCCTTCGAGCAGCTGGGGACCGTGACCACGGTGGCGCTGGACAAGACGGGCACCCTGACCCGCAACCGGCCCGAGGTCGTCGCCGTGGCCGCGGCGGAGGGCTTCTCGTGTGACCAGGTGCTTGGCTGCGCCGCAGCGCTCGAGGCGACCAGCACCCACCCGCTCGCCGAGGCGATCCGTGCTGCCAGCAGCGCAGCGGTGCGGGCGACCGGCGTCGAGGAGCACGCGGGGCATGGGGTGGTCGGCACCGTTGGCGGCCGGGTCGTGCGGGTGGGCAGTCCCCGCTGGGTCGCACCGGGAGTGCTTCAGGGAGACGTGGACGGCATGGCTGCGCAGGGGATGAGCATCGTCGTGGTGGGGGTGGAGGAGCAGGTGGCGGGTGTGATCGGCGTCCGTGACGAGCTGCGACCGGAGGCCGCGGAGGCGGTCTCCATGCTGCGGGAGCGCGGCATCGAGGTGCTCATGCTCACCGGCGACAACCAGCGGACCGCTGAGGCCCTCGCGCATGAGGCCGGCATCGCGGACGTGCGGGCCGAGCAGCTTCCTGCGGACAAGGCCGACGAAGTGGCCTCACGCGCAAGCCGTAAGCCGATCGCGATGATCGGCGACGGCATCAACGACGCACCCGCACTGGCCGCTGCCACTGTGGGTATCGCGATGGGGGTGACCGGCTCCGCGGCGGCGGTCGAATCGGCAGACGTGGCGTTCACCGGTCACGACCTGCGACAGCTCCCGCTCGCCCTGGACCACGCCCGCCGCGGACGCCGGATCATGACCGGCAACATCGGCCTCGCCGTCGTGATCATCGTCGTCCTGGTGCCGCTGGCGCTGGTGGGAACCCTTGGGCTGGCGGAGGTCGTGTTGGTCCACGAGCTGGCGGAGGTGCTCGTCATCCTCAACGGCCTGCGCGCAGCTCGGGTACAACGCGACGAGTCTCTGACCCACCCGACGATGCCCACACCCGGAGTCCCGCAACCCGCGGCGACCAGTGGCCCACGGTGATGAGACGAGCTGACGCCGGAGCGGCGGTGCCCCCGCTGGGGTTGTGCCTGGCGGCAGCCCTGGCGCAACGCCTCCTCGCACGACCTGCTTCGCGCAGGGGGCGCAGGCCGCGACGCCCGTTTGCGGCGGCCACCACCGCCGCGTCTGTAGGAGTCCTCGTCGCACCTGTGTTGCGGTTTCGCGCCCGGCGCACGACCGTCGACCCGCGACCCGGCGCTGCACCCTCCGCACTGGTCACCGACGGGCTGAACAGTCACACCCGCAACCCGATGTACGTCGGGATGGCTGGCCTCCTGGTCGCGCACGCGCTGTGGTGGGGACGAGCTCGCACCGTCGTTCCTCTGGTGGGGTTCGTCGCCTGGATGGACCGGGTCCAGATCCCGGACGAGGAGGCCGCATTGCGATCGCGGTTCGGCGCCGACTTCGAGGCCTATGCGTCGCGGGTGCCACGGTGGCTGGTCACACTCTGGTAGCCCGCTCGCGGCGGGTACGCCAGCAGGCCGCGAGCACGCTCCCGACACCGAGGGCGTAGGCGGTGCTGGCCGGCAACGCCCCCAGCCGGACGGCGAGCGTGGGGCCCTCTCGACGTACACGGAGACGACCGTGGCCCCGGACCGCGCCGCGGGAAGCCGAGCGATCGCACCGCCGTCGGGCGCGATCGCCCCGGAGATCCCGTTCATCGATGAGACGACGACCGAGCGGCCCAGCTCGACGGCGCGGGCTCGGGTGAGCATCCACCGCTGCTGCTGGGCGGTTCCCAGGAACATGGCGTTGCTGGTCTGGACGACGCCAACTGGGCGCCCTGGGCCACCTGCTCGCGCAGGACGTCGTCGTAGGCGACGTCGAAGCACAGGGCCGTGGCCAGCATCAGGTCGTCGACCAGGAGCGCCGAGGGCGCAGTGCCGGGCATGATGTCCCGCCCGATGTCGCCACGCGGGTGGAGATTCGCTCCGCGAGCGGGCGCAGTGGCAGGTATTCCCCGAACGGCACGAGGTGCTGCTTGGTGTAACGACCTGCGGGGCCTTCGTTGGTCCACACGACGGCTTGGTTGAGCGCGGTCGAGGTCGTCGGACCATCGACAATCGAGCCAGCCAGCACGGGGGCGCCGGAGACCTCCACCGCGGTCAGAAGCGCGTCCCGCGCGGTGGTGTCCGCGGCGGGGTCCGCAGCCGTGGCGTTCTAGGGCCACACGACCAGGTCCGGGACCGGACCGGCGGACCCCCAAGTGCGAGCCAGCCGCTGGGTCTCGAGGACCAGTGCTTGGGGACCTTCCGGTGAGGCGCGGCGACGTCGGTGCCATCACCGGGCACCTCTGCCTGGACGACGGCGATGGTAACGGACCTCGGCCGAGAGGCAGCAGCCCCGGCGCGCTTCTCCGGGAGCCAGGCCACCGAGGCCAGCAGGCCCACCCCACCGACCACGCACGAGATCAAGACAGGGCGAGTCAGGACCAGGACGGGACGTTGCGCACGGACGGCTTTCCGCACCACGAACCCCACACGTTGATTACCGCCGGTCGACCGCGCAGGTCGTCGCTGTCGAGCTGAGTCCCGTCCAGCAGCGACGCGGTGAAGCGCGTTAGCGGGCGCCGGTCCTCCGGCTCGTACTGCTGCACCACGTCAGCGCCGTCGAAGCTCCTACTGGTGGAGCTTGGGGTGGACGTGCCCGACTGAGACATCGAAGTCCAGCACGCCACTGCGGCGAGAGTAAGGCCGATGGAGGCCAGACAGACCGCTAACCTCCAGACCGGCCTCACAACGGGGCCTGCCAACCGGCAGCAGACCGCCCCCGCGGGTGATCCACAGGGAGCGGTGCCGCACCCGGGCGAACACGCTCACCGCGCGCGTCAGCGAGACGGCGGCGAGCAGGAAGGGCAGCCCGAGACCCGGGGCATAGGCGAGGGACAGGATGGCTCCCCCTCGGCGGTGGCCGACGTCGTGGACAGCGTCAGCACAGCGGTCAGGGCGGGGCCGATGCACGGCGTCCAGCCGACCGCGAATACCGCACCCAGCAGCGGCGCGCCGGCCAGGCTGAGCCGCGGGGTCAGCCGCGGCCGCACCGACGTCGCTGGATCCTTCCTCGCCGAGGATGCGGCTGTCCGTGCGAACCACGGCGCTCTCTTGGGCGCGCGTCTCCATCGCTGCTGCACCGCCGTCGTCGCGGGTTTGACCCACGAGCAGCAGGGTCGCTAGCGCCGCCACGACGATGGCGCCGGCCCCGATGGTTGCCTTGGTCCGCTTCGCACTGGTCTCCGCCTCTCACTGGTCTACTATGCGCGATAGCAGCAATCGGGTGGACAGGCTAAAGACTGGGGACGGGGGCCCTCTAGCATCGCAACATGACGATGATGTCGACCCTGAGCGATGCCACTGGGCGAGCCGCGGGACAGTCGGGCGCGGAGGCGTCAGCCGCCCTGTTCCGCGCCCTCGGCGATCCGTCGCGGCTGGCGATCCTGGCTCACCTCCACCTCGGGCCCCATCGGGTGGTCGACCTTGTGGAGCACCTCGGCCTCGCGCAGTCCACCGTCTCCAAGCATCTGGTCTGCCTGCGCGACTGCGGGTTGGTGCAGTCTCGACCTCGGGGGCGTGCGTCCGTGTTCTCGCTGACCCCCGGGGTTGCGGTGCGAGAGGTGCTGGCGGCGGCGGAGCGGGTCCTCGCGGCCACCGGCGGGGCCGTCACGGACTGCCCGACGGTCGGGGGTGACCTCTGATGGGCGCCGGTCACGGGCAGGGGCACGGGCATGCGGGCGGTCGTCATCGGTGGCGCCTTGCTCTGGCCGTCGGTCTGGTCGCGAGCTTCTTCACGGTCGAGCTGGTCGTCGGACTTCTTGGTGGCTCGCTGGCGCTGATCTCGGACGCAGGCCACATGGCGGCGGACGTGGTCGCCCTGGGTGCGGCGCTGGTGGCGACCAAGATCGCCACTCTGCCCGATGCGTCGGGACGTCGTACCTACGGCTCCTATCGCGCCGAGGTGTTCGCGTCCGGTCTGACCGTCCTGATCATGCTCGGGGTTGCCGTCTACGTCGTGGTGGAGGCGATCACCCGCATCGGCGAGACCATCGAGCCGGCCTTCGGTCCGATGATGATCGTCGGCGCCATCGGCCTGGCGATCAACCTTGTCTGCCTCGTGCTGCTCCGGGGCGGCGCCCAGGAGTCGATCAACGTCAAGGGCGCCTACCTCGAAGTCATGGCTGACGCGGCCGGCAGTGTGGGCGTCCTTGTGGCCGGCGTGCTAGTCGGCCTCACTGGCGACGGTCTGTGGGACACCTTGGTTGCCATGGCGATCGGCGTGTTTGTCGCCGTTCGTGCCGTGATCCTCGGACGCGAGGTCTTGGCCGTCCTCGGCCAGCACGCGCCCGACGATGTCGACCTCGCTGCCGTCGTGCGCGACCTCGAGGCCCTGCCGGGTGTGGCCGAGATCCACGACCTCCACGCCTGGACGCTCACCTCGGGCATGAACGTCGCCACGGCTCACCTCGTGGTGAAGGACGGCGCCGACACCCAGACCGTGCTGAGCGGCGCCCAGACGGCTCTGCGGGACGGTCACGGCATCGAGCACGCGACCCTCCAGGTCGAGGTCGACCCCGCCCGCGAGTGTCACGAAGCGACCTGGTGACCTTCCCAAACGCGCAGCCAGGGCCTGTTCGAAGGCATTCGTGAAATCATTCACAAAGTCTGGCGCAGCAAGCGCAGGTCCGTAGCGTTGGTGACGTGGTGACTCCGGAGATTGTCCTCGATGCCGTCGTGCAAGCCACCGCGGGAGCCGAACCAGCGGGCCTGCTTCCGGCCCGTCAGCAGATGGCGTTGTCACTGGGGTGGCACATCGTGCTGGCGTGCTTCGGCGTCGCGTTCCCGGCGATGATCTTCGTGATGCACCTGCGGGGGATCCGACGCCAGGATCCGGTCGCGCTCACCCTCGCCCAGAGGTGGGCGAAGGTGTCGGCGGTCCTGTTCGCGATCGGTGCGGTCTCGGGCACGGTCCTCAGCTTCGAGATGGGTGTCCTGTGGCCGGGCCTGATGGGCAGGTACGGCGACGTGCTCGGCCTGCCCTTCGCCTTCGAGGGGCTGGCCTTCTTCCTCGAGGCGATCTTCTTGGGCATCTACCTCTACGGCTGGGGTCGCATGCCACCCAAGCGACACGTCCTGATGGTGCTCCCGATGGCCGTCACCGGCATCGTCGGGGCTTACTGCGTCGTCGCCGTCAATGCCTGGATGAACGTGCCTACCGGCTTCCGCATGGTCGGCGGTGACGTTACCGACGTCCAGCCGTGGACGGTGCTGTTCAACCAGCATGCGTTCCTGCAGTTCGCCCACATGTGGGTCGGCGCCTACATGGTGGCCGGGTTCACCATCGCGGGTGTCTACGCCGTCGGGATGTTGCGTGGGCGTCGCGACAGCCACCACCGGCTGGGATTCATGGTCCCGTTCGTGTTCGCCTCCGTCGCCGCGCTCACCCAGCCGTTCGTCGGGCACGTGCTCGGCGCCGGCCTCGACGACCGGCAGCCCGCGAAGCTGGCGGCGTTCGAGCTCGCGGAGACCACCGAGAGCCCCTCGCCGCTGCGGCTCGGCGGCGTCCTGGTCGACGGAGAGGTCGTCGGTGCGATCGACATCCCGGTCCTGGGCTCGCTGATCGCGATGAACTCGCTCGACGAGCCGGTACCCGGCCTCGACACCATTCCCGAGGAGGACCGGCCGCCGGTCAACATCACCCATCTCGCCTTCCAGACCATGGTCGGGATCGGCACGCTGCTCGCCGCCGGTGTCGCCTGGTTCTGGATCCAGCGGCGGCGCGGGCGGGACCTCTTGACGAAGAAGTGGTTCCTGCGGGCCGCAGCCGTCGCCGGGCCGCTGGCCGTGATCGCGCTCGAGGCCGGGTGGGTGGCCACCGAGGTGGGCCGACAGCCGTGGATCGTGTACGGCGTGATGCGCACACCCGAGGCGGTCGGCGACTACAACTCGACGCTCTGGTTGCTGCTCGGCATCTCGACGGTCATCTACGCCGCGATGACGATCGGTGCCGTTGTGGTCCTGAGGTCGATGGCGCGCCGGTGGCGCGAGGGCGACACCGACTTGCCCAGCCCGTACGCCCCGGAGACCCGGGAGGCGGGTCGATGAGCCTCGAGGTCGCGGTCGCCGCCGCGATGTTCGCCGGCGTCATCGCCTACGCCGTGCTGGGCGGCGCCGACTTCGGGTCTGGCTTCTTCGACCTGACGGCCGGCGACAGCCAGCGCGGTGCCGAGCTGCGGACCCTGGTGGACCACAGCATCGGACCGGTGTGGGAGGCCAACCACGTGTGGTTGATCTACGTACTGGTCATCTGGTGGACCGGATTCCCGGAGTCGTTCGCAGCGGCCATGTCAACGCTGGTCCTACCGCTGCTGCTCGCACTACTGGGCATCGTGTTGCGCGGGGCGAGCTTCGCGTTTCGCAAGTACTCCGCCACGCTCGGTCAGGCGCGGTTGTTCGGCGTGGTCTTCGCTGTGTCCTCGATCATCACGCCGTTCTTCCTGGGCACCGTCGCCGGCGCCATCGCCTCCGGACGGGTGCCCGCGGACGGGACAGGTGATCGCTGGTCGTCGTGGCTCAACCCGACGTCGCTGTTCGGCGGAGTGATCGCGGTCGGCACCTGTGCGTTCCTCGCCGGCGTCTTCCTTGCCGCTGATGCCCACCGCAGCCGTCGGAACCGCCTCACCGAGGACCTGCGGTCACGGGCGCTCGCCGTCGGCCTGGCGACAGGGGCAGTCGTGTTCGCCGCGCTGGTGCCGATCCTCGAGGACGCCCCGGTCCTGGGGGAGGGGCTGAGGGGCCGCGCCGCTCCCCTCGTGGTGCTCTCAGCGGTCTCCGGCGTCGCGACGCTGGCGCTGCTGTGGCGCCGGCACTACTCGAAGGCTCGCTGGCCGGCCGTGGTCGCCGTCGCCGCCGTGGTCTCGGGGTGGGGCGTGGGCCAGTACCCCTGGCTGCTCGTCGACGAGGTGACCATCAGCGAGGCAGCCGGCGCCCCGGCGACGCTCCAAGGGCTACTCGTCGCGGTAGGCCTCGCGGTGGTCCTGGTCCTCCCGCCGTTGATCTACCTGCTGCGGCTCACCCAGAGCGATGAATGGGCGAGACCATAGACGACAAGGCGTGCGGGTGGGTGTCGCGTGCCGGGTTCAGTGGAGGCTCTGAAGTGACGCGTCGACGGTAGTCGGCGCGGGGTTGTGCCGGTAGTGCTCTTCCTCGAACTCGACGGGTGGGACGAGTCCGATCTCGCCGTGCAGGCGTCGGTGGTTGAACCAGTCGATGTACTCAGCGACGGCGATCTCGAGGTCGTCGATGTTCTTCCAGGGGCCCTTGTTGCGGATCAGCTCGGCCTTGAACAGCGAGTTGAACGCCTCGGCCAGGGCGTTGTCATACGAGTCGCCCGTCGACCCGACGGATGCGACGGCGCCGGCCTCGGCCAGGCGCTGGGTGTAGCGAACCGCGAGGTATTGAACGCCCTTATCGCTGTGGGCTATGACGCCGGTGGTGTCCTGGCCGGCGTGCTCGCGGGTCCACAGCCCCATCTCGAGAGCGTCCAGCGCCAGGTCGGTGCGCAGGCTCTTCGACAGCTGCCAGCCCACCACTCGGCGGGAGTAGACGTCGATGACGAACGCGGCGTAGACCCAGCCGGCGAAGGTGCGGCAGTAGGTGATGTCCGCGACCCAGACACGATTCGGTGCAGGTGCCTTGAAGTCGCGGTCCAGCAGGTCCGGGCGGGCATCCGGGCCGGTGCCGGGGATCGTGGTGCGCGGCCCTTTGGCTCTGCTGATCCCGCGCAGCCCCTCGGCGCGCATCAGCCGGTGCACGGTGCACCTGGCGATACGGTGACCGCGCCGGTTGAGCTCGGCGTGCATCTTGCGGACCCCGTAGACGCCGTAGTTGTCGGTGTGGACCTGCCGGATCACCTCCAGGCGCTGCGCGTCGGCGACAGCGCGTGCCGAGGGCGGCCGGGACTTCGCGGCGTAGTAGGTGCTCGGGGCGATCTGCATCCCTGCCTTGCGTAGGACGGTGCAGATCGGCTCGACCCCGAACCTCGCCCGGTGCTGGTCGATGTACTCGACCAGCACCGCCGTGGTCACTTCAGCTTGCGGTCGAGCTCCGCCGCGGCGAAAAAAGCCGAGGCCGTCCGCAAGATCTCGTTGGCCCGCCGTAGCTCCTTGACCTCACGCTCGAGCTCGGCGATGCGCTGCGCCTCGGTGCTGCTGACGCCGGGACGGTGGCCCTCGTCGACCTCGGCCTGGGAGACCCAGTTGCGCAACGTCTCGGGATTGATCCCCAGCTGATCGCCGACCCGCTTCAGTGCGCCGGTCCTGGTCGCCGGGTCACGCCGCAGATCGACCGCCATCCTGATTGCCCGCTCCCGAAGCTCCTCGGGATACTTCCTCGGTGCTGCCATGACTCTCATCCTTCCGTGGAATGAGAGCCTCCATCAGACCCGGCACGCGACACGATCACGCCGATCGAGAGCGCCACGAGCACCGAGAAGGCTGTGACCGTGATGTTGTAGAACAGCTTGCGCGCCGGTTTGAGGAACGCCCATTGGTAGGCGTGCGCCATGAACAGGCCGTCGATGGTGTCGAACAGCGTCATCCCGGCCGCGAACAGCACCGGCAGCACGAGGATCGCGTACCACGGCAGCGCGTATGCGGCCGTGCCGCCGGCCAGGACCAGCAACGCGACCTGGGTCGTGGTGTCGAAGCCGAGTCCCATGAGCAGACCGACGGGGTAGAGGTGCCACGGTTTGCTCACCTTCTGCGTGGTGCGTTTGAAGATGCGGGCTAGGAAGCCGCGGTTGTGGAGGTGGTGTTCGAGCGCGTCCTCGTCGAAGGTCCCGGCTCGCAGATGCCGGGCAGCGTGCACGAGGCCGATCAGTGCGCTCAGATTCATCAGCCCGATCACGATGAGGAACATGCCCGCAGCAAGCGTCCCGACCACGCCGAAGGAGTGCTGCAGTGCGGAGTCCTGGTCCCGGACCGGACCCGCCAGTGCCCGCACGCCCAACGCGAGGAGCGCCGACAGGGCGAAGACGACACTCGAATGTCCCAGCGCGAACCAGAAGCCGGTGCCGACCGTCGGCCTTCCCTCGCCTACCAGCTTTCGGGTCGCGTTGTCGATGATCGCGATGTGGTCGGCGTCGAACGCGTGCCGGGCACCGAGCAGGAACGCCGTGACCCCGACGCCGATCCCAAACCCACCGGCGTCGCCGAGCTGAAACTCGCGCGGCGCGACGACAGCGAGCAACACGCCCCAGCCAAGGACATTGAGCAGCGCCACCACGGCCGCGATGCCTGCCAAGGTACGACCGGCGCTTCTTGAGCCCACCACACTCATGTCCGGTACCTTATTGCAAACCGTTTGCGATAGTGCCTGACGCTCTGGGTGGATGTGAGCAGCGCGCGCTCGCGGTCCTGCTGATGGGGCTGGAGGGCATCCCGCATTGCTCAAGTCACGGATGCGAGCAGCGGCACCGTCCTGCGGCCTCGCGCTGGAGGTGCCTGAGGGGTGGCGGCGCGCTGCTGGCGAGCTCAGCCTTGGCCATCGGCCACGCGAACAGGCCCCTGGAGTCGGGCTGCGGCATCGTTGACGGGCGGCGGGAGTGCGGATACCGCGAGTCCGCCCAGGGCCGCGGCCGCGAGCCCGGAGAGGATCACCGCCCCGGACCAGAGCTCGACAGGCCAGGCGAGTCCGACCCCGACGGCCAGTGACGCCATGTGCGCCGTCCAGGTCGGGACGATCGCTGCAGCAGCCAGCACGGGAACTCGCAATCTTCTCGGTAGGCGGCGGTTCTCGAGCCAGTCGAGCGCGAACTCGCCCACGATCGCTCCCAGAGTGGCCCCGGCGGCCCCGAAGACGGCGGCTCGATCGAAATCGACAACGGCGGCAGCGAGCCACGAGGTGAGCGCCACCAGCATGGTGAGCAGGCCGCGTGGCGCGCGCCCGCGCTGCCAGGTCCACACCAGCGGCATCACCAGGAGCGCGGTCGTGATGAGGAATCCACCCAATCCCGCGGTGGCAGGCAACTCAGACGCCGTGTGCTCGGGGTGCCCCTCCGGGAGCGCCCGGACCGCGATCGTGGGGGCGTGGGCGGTGAACTCGGAGACGTAAAGCAGGAAGAAGGACACCAGTGCCGTGACAAGAGCCAGGGCTCCCATCGCCACCGGCGAGGCGATGTCGCCGGCTCCCCAGCGCGAGCGAACAGCGCTCGTGAGGATCAGTAGACCGCCCGTGAACAGCACGAGGTGGGACGGGCTGAGCAGGGCGTCGATCCCCGCCTCGACTCCGAAAGCCAGGTGCCACGCCATGTCGGCGAGACCGCCTGCCGCGAAGACGCCGATACCAACGACGCCCCATCCATACCCGGCCGGCACGCGCCGGTACCAGCGCCGTCCCCCGCCGCGCCCGAGCCAGGCGAACCAGGTGCCGGCCAGAAGAAGGCCGAAGTACAGGACTCCGTGCCACAGCGTGAAGAAGCCCTCCAGCTCCGGAACGTTGTGGTGGGCCCAGCCGTCGCTGAACAGGCCACCGATCAGCCACAACCCGATCGCCACTGTGACCGCGTCCTGCCTGCGGCTGGCTCGACTTTCGACGGCTACGCGGCCGGCAGACTGGGCCCGGGTGCTACGCGGCGTACTGGCCATGGGCTCCTCCTCCGGATTTCACAATATACCCCAAGGGGGTAATCTTCACGTCCAGGCCGGCCCCTCTGTCGTCGTCACGAAGGGCGCAGGGATGCTACGCCGGTGTTCGGTGTGCCGCTGCTACTATGGCGCATAGTAACGCCACCAAGCATCGGAGATATGTTGTCGGAAAACGGCCCTGTCGTAGCGCTCAGACGGCTGCGACCAGAGGATCTGCCGTTCGTCGTCGACCAGCACCTCCAGCACTTCCCGGACGGGTTCTTCGCTCGGCTCGGCCGCGCGTTTCTGACCGAGTATTACCTCTCCTACTGCACCGATCACTCCAGCTGCGCGGTCGTTGCCACCGACGGGGCAGAGCCGATCGGCTACCTCGCCGGAACCTCGGACCTGGTCGGTCATCGGCGGCATGTCATCAGCGCTCACGGGCGCGCGTTGACCAAGCGGGCTGTGCTGGCTCTCATCCGCAATCCGACCCTCGCGGTCAGCTTCGCCCGGACCCGCGGCATGCGATACCTGAAGAAGCTTGTCTTCCGTCGTGGTCGAGCGCCCGCGGCGTCGGGGCCCGCCCGTCGGAGTGCGGTCCTTCACCATGTGGTTGTCGTGGCCGAGTACCGGGGGCGGGGAGTCGGCGCGGCCCTCATCGCGGCGTTCGAGGACGACGCCCGCCACGCGGGTTGCCACGAGCTCACGCTGGTCACCCAAACGGGCGGGCCAGCTACCGACTACTACCGACGGTCCGGCTGGACGGCAGTCGGTGAGCATCGCACTCCGGACGGCGCACCCCTCAGCACGTTCACGAAGGCGGTGACCAGCCGCGAGGCCGGACCGCAGGACCGCCGCTTTGTCGCCGAGTAAACGCAGGCGTGCCCGCATCGTTGGACGGACCCGGATCGGCGCGGTCGTTGGCCTCCTGCTCCTGGCGGCGTGCACCGCACCTAGGACCGATCGCCCTGGAGGCGACGCCCCGGATGGGGAGCCAACGAGTCCTGCGTCCAGCCCGCCCACCAGCAGCCCGCCCACCAGCAGCCCGCCCACCAGCAGCCCGCCCGAGCCGGCTGCGGCCGCGGAGATCCGGCCAGTGTCGAGGCGCCAGTGGAACCGCATGAAGCGAGTCGGGGTGTGGAGGCCTGGATGCCCTCTGGCGCGCACCGACCTCCGCCGGGTCGAGGTCAACCACTACACCTTCGACGGAACCGTCGAGCGCGGGGCCCTGGTGGTCAACCGGGACGTCGCACCGGCCATTGCCGTGATCTTCACAGAGCTGTTCGACAAGAAGTTTCCGATTCGGAAGATGCGACCGGTCGAGGCCTACGGCGGTGACGTGAACGCCAGCCTGCGCGACGACAACACCTCGGCCTACAACTGCCGCCGGCCAGACCAGATCAATGCACCGCCGCAGTTCTCCCCGCACGCGAACGGTCGCGCCATCGACATCAATCCCCGGGAGAACCCCTGGATGGATCTTCGCTGCCAGTGCTGGGTCCCCACCCCGGAGACCCGGGCGCGCGTCCCCGGCCCCGGTGTCATCGTCAAGGGTGGACTGGTCTGGCGGCTCTTCCGCGAACGGGGCTGGATCTGGCAGAACATCAAGGTTCCCGACTACATGCACTTCGACACCGGCTACCCCTCACGGCCCTACACGCCCTCATGACTCTCACACGGCCCCTGCCACAACAGGAACTCCGAGACAGCCGCCCGCGCCGACGCGGCTCGCGAGGACGAACGGCAGCAGCGCTCCTCAGCGTGATCGCGGGAGGCGCCCTGTCTCTGGCCTTCGACCCGGTCGGGGCGAGTCTCCTAGGTCCTGTTTCCATCGCCGCCTTCACAGTCGCTGTGTGCCTGTTCGCGGACACCGCTCGCGGCGGCGCCGTCCTCGGCTACCTGTTCGGCTTCGCCTTCCTCGCCGCGCACGTGTGGTGGCTCAAGGACTCCATCGGCCCGGGCGCGTGGGCGGCGGTCACCTTCGTCGAATCGCTGTGGTTCGCGGCAATGGGAGCGCTGATTCCTCTGCTGCGCCGCCTGCCGGCCTGGCCGGTGCTCGTGGCTGTCATGTGGTCGTCGGTCGAGGTGGTCCGACAGATGTGGCCCTTCGGCGGCTTCCCGTGGGGCCAGGTCGGGTTCACCACGGTCGATACGCCGGTGTCGGCTGCACTGCCGTACGTCGGCGTTACCGGCGCGGGATTCATCATCGCGCTGCTCGCGACCGCAGTGGCCTATGGCGTTGTCGCGGGTCGTTGTAACCCCCGCCGGGCGGTGCTCTACCTTGCCGCTCCGCTTGCCATGACAGTCGTCCCTCAACTGGTCCCGGTGGACGTCGCCCGGACCGGGTCGGTCACGGTGGCCGTGGTGCAAGGCGATGTGCCCGGCAGCGGCGACGACGTGGCGGGAAACCACCGGCAGATCACCCGTGACCATGCCCGGGCCACCGTCGACCTGGCACGCCAGGTCGAGTCCGGCACGGCACCGCGACCCGACCTGGTGGTCTGGCCGGAGAACTCGACGGCTGTCGACCCGATCCGCGACCTGGAGGCGAACACGGAGATCTCGATGGCGGCCACCGCCATCCAGACTCCGCTGCTCGTCGGCGGGATCGTCGACGGCCCGCGCCCCGGCACCGCACTCAACCAAGGCATCCTGTGGACCGAGTCGGGGCCGGACGGTCAGGCCTACACCAAGCAGCACCCTGTGCCCTTCGGGGAGTTCATTCCCTTCCGCTCCCTTCTCGACGGGCTGTCACCCAGGCTCGCCGAGATTCCGCGCGACATGCTGCCGGGCGCGGAAGCGGAACCCCTCGACATCGACACTGAAGAGGGCATCGTCCGGATAGCCGATGCGATCTGCTTCGACGTGGCCTATGCCGACCCCATCGCACAGCAAGTCAGGTCGGGTGCGGAGCTGGTCGTCGTACAGACCAGCAACGCGATGTTCACCGGGACCAGCCAACGCGAGCAACAGTTCACGATGTCTCGAGCTCGCGCCCTGGAGACCGGCCGCACGGTGATCGTGGCCTCCCTGAACGGGATCAGCGGCATCATCACCGCTGACGGTGAGGTGCTGGCTCGCTTGGAGGAGCGCACGACCGACACCATGCTGGAGGAGGTGGCGACCAGCAGAGCCGCAACTCCCGCCCTTCGGCTCATGCCGGTCATCGATGCTTCGCTGCTCGGTGTCGCGGCGATCGGGGCCATCTGGGCTCTGATCGCAAGTTCCATGGGTCGGCTCCGTGCGAGACCGGATCGCTGACGTGGATGCCGAGGTCGCGCGGGGTCGTCGGAGCCATCCATACCCCGGCCCCGTATCATGCTCGTGAGCGATAGACCCGCGGCCCAGACCAGGAGAGTGGTCCCTGGCGAGTGCCGGTCTGAGAAGGGGTGAGGCCGTGCCTGAGGAGCCTGCCCACCCGTCGTGGCCCCTCGAGAGCGCGACCGAGGCCCCGGGTTCGTCCCCTCGGATCAGTCGGCGTACCGCCCTGCTCCTCGGTGGCGCCGCCGCGCTGGCCGGAGGCGGGGCGATAGGGCTCCCGCGCTGGATCGACGGCGACTCCTCGCCCCGGCTCATGACGCCGACCGATCCCGCGGTCGCCGCCGCCGAAGAAGCTCGCCGTCGAACCGGGCGGGTGGTCGAGCGCACGTTGACGCCCGCGCCGAGCCGCGTCGACCTCGGCGGTCGAGTGGTCGACACGTGGAGCTATGACGGCTCCCTGCCCGGCAAGCCGATCGAGGTGACCGCGGGTGACGAGCTGAGTGTGCGCCTCGTCAACGGGCTGGCCGAGCCGACCAGCGTGCACTGGCACGGCGTTGCGCTACGCAACGACATGGACGGCGTACCCGATCTCACCCAGAGGGCCACGGCTCCGGGCGCGGAGTTCGCCTACGACTTCGTCGTACCCGATCCGGGGACGTACTGGTTCCATCCACACGTGGGCGTGCAACTCGACACCGGTCTTTATGCGCCCTTGGTCGTCGCCGACCCGGCCGAGCCCGGGAAGTACGACGAGGAGGTCGTGCTCGTCCTCGACGATTGGACCGACGGATGGGGTAAGCCTCCGGCGGACCTACTGGCCGGGTTCCGCCGTGACGGCATGGGCGACATGAGTGGCATGGACGGCATGGACGGCATGGACGGCATGGACGGCATGGACGGCATGGACGGCATGGACGGCATGGACGGCATGGACGGCATGGAGATGGGCATGCCCTCGGCCGATGAGCCGTTGGGCGCCGATACCGGTGACGTCTCCTACCCGGCCCACCTGATCAACGGGCGGCTTCCGTCGGCACCCGTCACCGTCACAAGTGCGCCGAACCAGAGGATCAGGTTCCGGATCATCAACGCGGCTTCCGACACGGCGTACCGGTTCGCCGTCGGCGGCCACCGGCTCACGGTCACCCACACGGACGGCTTCCCGGTCGTCCCGATCGTGGTCGACGCCCTCATCGTCGGCATGGGTGAGCGGTACGACGTGGTCGTGACCGCCGGCGATGGGGTCTTCCCCATCGTGGCCAGCCCCGAGGGGAAGATGGATCCAGAAGCGCGGGCCCTGCTGCGCACCGCGAGCGGCGAGGTGCCGCCGCTCGGTCGAAGCCCGGCCGAGCCTTCTCGCCGACTGCTTTCCTATGCCGACCTGGTTGCGGCTCCGGAGGTCGAGCTCGGAGCCGGACACGTCGACAGGGAGTTGACGATGAAGCTCACCATGGACGACCAGGGACGGCGGTGGCTGTTCAACGGTCGGACCTTCGAGGAGCACGAACCGCTGGCCGTGGCCGCCGGCGAACGGGTGAGGGTGCGCCTGGTCAACGACTCGATGATGTTCCACCCGATCCATCTGCACGGGCACACTTTCGCGGTGGCCCGGCGCGACGGACGCGGCGTCCGCAAGGACAACCTCAACGTGCTGCCGATGGAGCAGGTCGACATCGACCTGGTGGCGGACAACCCCGGGCGCTGGGCGGTCCACTGCCACAACGTCTACCACATGGAGCTGGGCATGATGACCTCGATCGCCTACGAGGTCTGACCCCATACCGAGGAGGCTCGATGTTCTTGAACCCGCTGCCACGCCTGAGCATCACAGTGATCGCCGGGCTCGCAGCGGTGATTCTGCTCAGCGCCTGCGGGAGTGACCCGTCCCCGAACGCGGACGACACCGCGGTGAGGGTCTCGCCGGCGACCTTTGCCGACCTCATCGCCAAACCGGCGACCTTCGTCCTCAACGTGCACACACCCGACGAGGGTTCCATTCCGGGCACCGAGGCGAACATCCCGTTCGACCGGCTGCGCACGCGGGTGGACGAGCTACCGGCCGACAGTTCCGCGCTGATCGCCGTCTACTGCCGCTCGGGCAATATGAGCACCTTGGCCACGGTGACGCTCAGCGACCTGGGCTACACCGACGTCATCGAACTCGACGGCGGGATGGAGGCATGGCGGGCCGACGGCCGGGCACTGCTGCCCCCCGATCAGGCTGCCCGGAAGCGGGGATGACGGCCTAAGAGCCCATTGTCGCGTGCCGGGTCTGATGGAGGCTCTCATTCCACGGAAGGATGAGAGTCATGGCAGCACCGAGGAAGTATCCCGAGGAGCTTCGGGAGCGGGCAATCAGGATGGCGGTCGATCTGCGGCGTGACCCGGCGACCAGGACCGGCGCACTGAAGCGGGTCGGCGATCAGCTGGGGATCAATCCCGAGACGTTGCGCAACTGGGTCTCCCAGGCCGAGGTCGACGAGGGCCACCGTCCCGGCGTCAGCAGCACCGAGGCGCAGCGCATCGCCGAGCTCGAGCGTGAGGTCAAGGAGCTACGGCGGGCCAACGAGATCTTGCGGACGGCCTCGGCTTTTTTCGCCGCGGCGGAGCTCGACCGCAAGCTGAAGTGACCACGGCGGTGCTGGTCGAGTACATCGACCAGCACCGGGCGAGGTTCGGGGTCGAGCCGATCTGCACCGTCCTACGCAAGGCAGGGATGCAGATCGCCCCGAGCACCTACTACGCCGCGAAGTCCCGGCCGCCCTCGGCACGCGCTGTCGCCGACGCGCAGCGCCTGGAGGTGATCCGGCAGGTCCACACCGACAACTACGGCGTCTACGGGGTCCGCAAGATGCACGCCGAGCTCAACCGGCGCGGTCACCGTATCGCCAGGTGCACCGTGCACCGGCTGATGCGCGCCGAGGGGCTGCGCGGGATCAGCAGAGCCAAAGGGCCGCGCACCACGATCCCCGGCACCGGCCCGGATGCCCGCCCGGACCTGCTGGACCGCGACTTCAAGGCACCTGCACCGAATCGTGTCTGGGTCGCGGACATCACCTACTGCCGCACCTTCGCCGGCTGGGTCTACGCCGCGTTCGTCATCGACGTCTACTCCCGCCGAGTGGTGGGCTGGCAGCTGTCGAAGAGCCTGCGCACCGACCTGGCGCTGGACGCTCTCGAGATGGGGCTGTGGACCCGCGAGCACGCCGGCCAGGACACCACCGGCGTCATAGCCCACAGCGATAAGGGCGTTCAATACCTCGCGGTTCGCTACACCCAGCGCCTGGCCGAGGCCGGCGCCGTCGCATCCGTCGGGTCGACGGGCGACTCGTATGACAACGCCCTGGCCGAGGCGTTCAACTCGCTGTTCAAGGCCGAGCTGATCCGCAACAAGGGCCCCTGGAAGAACATCGACGACCTCGAGATCGCCGTCGCTGAGTACATCGACTGGTTCAACCACCGACGCCTGCACGGCGAGATCGGACTCGTCCCACCCGTCGAGTTCGAGGAAGAGCACTACCGGCACAACCCCGCGCCGACTACCGTCGACGCGTCACTTCAGAGCCTCCACTGAACCCGGCACGCGACACAGTGATCATGCCGCTTCTGCGGTCGCGTAGATCATCTCAAACTCGACGGGCGTGAGCTTCCCGAGGGCGCGTTGCCGGCGGCGTCGGTTGTACTTGGTTTCGATCCAGGTGACGATCGCGAGGCGGAGGTCTTCGCGGGTGTCCCAGCGCTGGGTGTCGAGGACGTTCTTCTGCAACAGGGAGAAGAAGCTCTCCATGCTGGCGTTGTCGCCGGCTCCGTAGGAGCGTCCCATCGAGCCGACCAGGTCGTTGTTCGCCAGGAGCCGCTGGGTGCGCTTGGCTCGAAATTGACCGCCTCTGTCTGAGTGGCACACGGTCCCGGTCGGCGATCGGAGCGCGATGGCGTTGCGCATCGCAGCACGGGCCAGGGACGACTTCATCCTGGTGTCGATGGAGTAGCCGACGATCTTGTTGCTGAACACGTCCTTGATCGCGCAGATGTAGAGCTTCCCTTCCCGCGTGGGGTGCTCGGAGATGTCCCAGAGCCACACCTTGTTCGGCTCATCGGCAACGAACTCGTGGCGGACCACACCGTGCTCGTCGACAACCGCCAGGAGGTCGTCGTGCGGCGCAGGACCGGTGGAACCGGCCTTGCTGCGCTTCTTGTGGTGTGACGCGGTGATGCCGGCGATGCGGCAGAGCCGGTGGACGCGGTTCTCCCCGACGGTGATGCCGTGCTCGAGGTCGAGCTCGTCGGTGAGGAACCTGTAGCCGAGCGTCGCGTCGTCGGCATGGAGGTCGTAGAGGACGTCGATGAGGTGCGCGTCGTCCCAGTCTCGCTGACAGACCGGGTCTTTGAGCCACTTGTAGTACCCCTGGGTCGACAAGCCCAGGACCCTGCACGCCACCGCGACCGGCACCCTGATCGGGGCACCGGTCGCGGCCATCTCACGGACGAGCGGGAAGACTATTTTCCCGGCAGGTTCGCCTGCGAAAGGTAGGCAGCAGCCCGGCGGAGGACCTCGTTCTCCTGCTCGAGCAGCCGGATCCGCTTGTTGGCTTCACGCAGTTGCTTGCGCTCGTCGTCGGTCAGGCCGGGCCGCCGGCCGTCCTCGACGTCGGCCTGCTTCATCCAGTTCGCCAGCGAGCCTTCGGAGATGCCGAAGTCCTTCGCGATTTGAGACAGCGGGGCCTGGCCCTTGCGAGCCACGGCCACGACGTCGTTACGGAACTCCTTGGGATAGGGCTTTGCCACGGGGACATCCTTCCGCCTGAGGCCGAAACCTCAGAGGTCAGGTGTCAACCAACCGCGGGGCAGACCCTGTCCGATGACCGCGCAGTCTTCGAGGCGCTAGGGCGGCAGGTCGTGTTCGTGCCCGCACCCGACAATGAGCCGCTTCGCATCTGCGACTAGGTGAGACGAGCCCTGCCAAACGCACGGACTTCGGCTGATCCGGTCGTCCGGGTGACCAACCCGCAAACGGCGACGTCCTCAACGGTGGTCGGGATCAGCGGCTGTCGTCCCGCAGAGGATCGTGCTGCGGTTCATAGTGCTGGGTTGCTGTGGCCGCAGGTGTCTGGAGCGGCTGCGAAGGCTGTTCGTCGAATGAGAGCAGTGGCCCGCGTGGTGGCTACTGCAGGAGTGTGACTGCGACGACGGTGACTGTCCCGTTGTTGAGGCCGTGCAGGGCCAGGGGTGCCCACAAGGTGCGGTGGGCGCGCACCAGGAGCGCGGCACCGAGTCCGATCAGGAACTGAAGCAGGATCACCGGGGGCACAACGTGGACTACACCGAAGACGATCGCTGACCCGCCGAGTGCGGCCGCGATGCCGAAGCGCTGCTCGAGCCAGCCGAAGAGAAGTCGTCTGAACAGGATCTCTTCCAGCGCTGGGACCAGGATCGTGACACACACAGCGGTTGCCAGCACCCCGACAGCACCGAGTGCCAACGCGTCAGCCGAGTTCGACGTCGTGGAGGTCGTCTCGGCTGGGCCGATGCCGATGAGTGTCCCGATGAGGATGGTGAGAAGCAGGGCTGTGACCCAGAGCAGAGGCACCTCCCACAACAGATGCCACAGAGAGCGGCGGCGTGCTCGTACGAAGCCGAGATCCCGTCCGGCCCATCCCCGACGGAGCAGGGCCATGTAGAGGCTGACACCGGCCGCGATGGTGGCCAAAGGTATGGCGATGCTGACCAGCCAGGGCTGGTCGAGAGCGACGCCGGTCACGATGACGAGGACCGCGACAACACCGGGTCCCACTACGACAGCCAGGCCCGCGAGGAGCAGGTCAACGCCGGTGACCGGGCGCGGGAAGGTTTGTTGGGGAGCGCTGCGTCGAGACTCAGCCGCGGTGACGGCTTCGGAGGGTGTGGTGTCACTGTGCACGGCCGACCGCCTCCGCTGCTGTCATGAATGCCCGCCACTGCTCAAGCAGGTCCTCTCGCAGCGTGTGCCCCTCGGCGGTCAGCTCGTAGACCTTCCGCGCGGGACCGGACTCACTCTGTTCCCATTGCGCAACGATCGCACCTTCGTCCTCGAGCCGCACGAGAGCCGGGTAGAGCTGGGCACCCTTGATCGGTTGGAGTCCCGCCGACACCAGAGCCTGCGAGATGCCATACCCGTGTCGGGGTGCGACCGCAAGGACGCTCAGCACGAGCATCGGCAGCGAGGCTCGTTGCCACGCCGCGATGCTCATCGCTGTGTCGTCCACGGTCGGCGGTCCCATCCGACCAAGAAGGCGCCGGCCGCCATGAGGAAGAAGGCAACCGCCACCGGGATCGTCACCATCCCCCAGCTCTGGTTGGCCATGACGAGCACGGCGAGGCACAACGGCGTACCGACCGCTGCGATCGTGGACATCGCCCAGAACCGTCTGCGCGCAGTCCTGTCGGCCCGGGCGACTTCGTGAGCAAGGATGAGTGGATGTCCGAACTCCGAGTAGGCCGACATCCCTCCGGCCGCCAGGGTCTGCTCGATCTCAGCGACGTGACCGCGGGCCGTGACAGCCGGCACCAGACGTGCACGCAGACCTCCCCTGAAGCGACGCAGCCACTGCGAGTCGTCCCAATTCTCGCGAAGCTCTTGTTGCGGCATCCGGTCCGCGATGACGAGAGTCGCGATTCCCGGGACCAGCAGACCGACCACCAGAAGCGGCAGCGGTACGTCACTCGCCGCGACGTGGCCGGCTCCCACCTTGGCCGCACAGGCGATGCCAGCAACGGCGACGGCACCGGCACCGACCCCGGCAGCTACAGCGGCGGCCGACCGACCGGATGAGAAGAGCGCCCGGGCGATGACCCAGCCCAAGAACGCGACCAGCAAGCTCGCGCCCACTAGAACGAGCGCGGTGTCGATGTCGATGGACCAACCGCTGCGGATGATCGCTACCAACGAGGCCACCACGCCGAGCCCCACCAGCATGCCGCCCACCTCCTTGAGCGCCGGCTGGAGGCCGCCGCCCAGCGAGGTCCGCACCTCCTCCTCCACCGTGGCGAGCTCGGCTGCGTCCTCGGAGGCCAGCTCTTCGGCGTCGCCGAAGAGTTCCGCCGCGGACAGCTTCATCTCGCGGACCGTGCCCGCCAGCTCGCGCTCACGCTCCTCGAGCGCAAGCGCCGGCACGTTCCTGTCCGCCATCGACGTCCGGTACCTCGCAACCCACTCCCGGTCCCCGACCGGCCACATGCTGGCGCCCACCGCCACCACTCCCATACCTAGATCGAAACAATACCTAGATACAACCATGCGGGACCGGTCGGTGCAAACGGACCCGCACGAACCCCGTGCCGGTGCTGATTTCGGGCTCTCGCTGTGACCGCGACACGTTCGGCTAACGGCGACGCTGACGCCAGCGGTCCGGGGGCCGTGCCTGGCGCTGGATCGGTCGTTCCGGAGCGAGGGTCAGGTCAGTGCGTATAGAGCAACGTCGTGGACTGTCTCGCCGACTTGCTGAGCGCGGCGCAGCGTACCCTCGAACTCGAAGCCGAGACGCTCGGCGACCGCGCGGCTTCGTGTGTTGCCGACGGCCGCCCGGATCTCGATGCGACGGAGCCCCCGATCGTTGCGCAAGTGATCGATGACTGCGCGCGACGCTTGAGTCACCAGACCGCGGCCTTCCTGATCGGCATCGATCCAGTAGCCGAGGTCAGCAACTCCTGCGTACAAGTCGATGCGCGCTCCAACGGAGCCGACCAGCGCTCCGTTCTGCCGGATCGCCGCGGGCAGGCTGCGTCCGGCGACCCATTCGCTGAGGTGGTGGTTGGTGAAACATTCAAGCCCATCGCGAGTCTGTTCCCCCTGAGCCCAAGATTCCCAGTTGCGCAGCCGGTCGAGGTTCTTCGTAATGAGCGCGTGCATCCCATCGACTGTCCACGGCTCGCGCAGCACCAGGTCGACTTTGTCCTCAAGATCGATGGTGAAGTGACTCAACCTGTTGTTCCTCCGACTTGACACTGGGGATCGATTCCCCGCTAGAGACACAGGATGCCGCACTCGGAGAGAAGACGTCCCGCCGGCCTGACGGTTGCTCGCTGCGGCGCACCCTATTTGCGCTATGTCACCCGTGACGATCCCGCACTGGCGCGCTCCGCGAGCCGATCCTGTACTGGAGCGCGTCCCGCGCGACGATCGGCACGCGGAGCGTGTCACAGAGGGATCCGCTTGCGGGACTCCTCCTTCACCGTCCGAGCGACCGGGTCTCAGGAATTTCCTTGGATTTCGGGGGGACGCTGTTTGACCTGTGCAAACGTAACGCGGGCTGCCGCGTCCCCCCGCCCTTCGACGGCCCAGGGGGACGCATAGGGGGACGCTGAGCCGCCACGCTGCGGCCGTGACCAAAGTCAGTGGCGTCAAGGTGTCCGATTCGTGCGCCTCGCGGTTGCTTATCCGTGGCGTGAGGATGTTGCGACGACTCTCGGCCCACGCCGCGCGGTACGCAACGACATGGTCATGTCTGGCTTCCGGGGTGATCCGTATACCTCAGGTCGGGGTGCTCGATCGTCTTGAGGTAGCGGGTGGCGCCTTCGACGCTAAGTCCGAAGAGGTCGTAGATGCGGCGTACGTCGCCGCCGGTGGCGTGGATCTCGTGCAGGATGCGGTCCTCTCGCAGGGCGCGCGGGCGGATGCGGCTGTCCCTCCAGGGAAAGGACGGACCGCCGGGGACGAGACGTGGCGCGGTGCGTCGGTTGATGAGCAGGTGCGGGTTCGCGGTGGCCGGCCAAGTGCGGTTGCGGTGGTCGAGCCAGGCGCTCAGCCGTGTCCTCACGGGTGCGGCGAGTGGGATGTCGCGGCCATCGAGGTGGAGGCGGCCGTCAACGATGTCGCTCAGCTGCAGCTCACGGACCTGCTTGCCGGTCAGCCCGTGGAAGGCCACCACAGCGACGGCCAGCGCGACGGCCGGGTTCGGCGAGTCGAGCTCGGCGCGGATCAAGGCGGGGTCCAGCGGCAGCGGGAGGGTCGTCGGCACGCGGGTCAGGTCGATGCCGCGCATGGGGTTGGTGAAGACGAGTCGGCGGCCTTTGAGGATCTTGAACAGCGACTTCAGGCCGATCTCGGCGAAGTGGCGTTGGCTGGTGCTGGGAGGCAGGGCCGCGAGGGCGGCCAGGATGTCGTCGGTGCTGATCTCGGCGAACGACTGGCGCCCGGTTTCGACCCATCCCTGTACGACGGGCGCGAGACCTTGGATGTGGATCTCGACGGTCTCGGGTTCGCGGGGCAGCTGGCGTGGTGCTTGTCGGGATCCGCCGAGCATGATCTGAAGCCACAACTGAAGGTGATTGCGCATCGTGTCCGGGAGGGCTCCGGACGCGATGAACTTGGCGTTGAAGTACCGCTCGACCCGGGTCGGGACGTCCTCGATCAGAAGCCCGGCTTCCGCGAGGACGTCGAGGGTGGATGTGATGGTGCCGTCGTAGCGGCGCAACGCCACGACGTCACTGGCGCGGACCTTCGCGGTGGGAGTAGGACGCAGGATCTGCAGCAGCCGCAGGGACTGGATCACGGCATTGCGCTGCCTGACGCTCCAGCCATAGCGGCGGGCGTGATCGGCGACGATGGCCGCGCAGTACCGGGTCAGTTCGCTGTCCTCGACCAGGAGGCGTTGGCGCAGCACCTCGGGGTCGGGGTGCATGTCGAACAGGGTCAGCTGTTCGAGCGCGTGGTCGTCGAAGCTGGTGCCGGGCTGGCAGGGCAGCTGGTTCTTGTTCTTCGTCGACCAGCGATGGTCCCAGCGGACGTAGTCGGGCAGCGGTGTCACGCGCCGCTTGAAGACCATGTTCGCGAAGAAAAGTTGCTGGCTGTCCTTGCTCGCCGCGGCGACGTCGGGTGCTCGGCCGGGTTCCTGTTCGAAGCGGGCATTCTCGAGGCACAGGCGACAGGCTTGACGGTCGCTGACGTGGCTGGTGCGGCCGCAGCAGGCGCAGGTGCCTTTCGGGTAGTGGCTCTGCCACCAGCGACACGACCAGCAGGTCCAGTTGTGGCGGGGGTAGACGCCCCAGGCCAGGCAGCCCTTGCAGGATCCGATGTGCTCGGGGCTGCGGGGATGGCACCGGCTGCACAGGCCCTGGCTGAAGTAGTCGGTTCGTGTGCGGCAGCGGTTGCACGGTGGAGCCGTGAATGGCCCGCCTGGCAGGCACTGGTAGCAGAAGTCGACCCTGGGGCTGGTCCACGCGACGCGGTTGCTCTGGCAGGCGTTGCACTTGGGCGGCAGCCGCAACGCGGCGTTGGGTCCGGGCGCGGGCATCTCGATCGTCTCGTGCTCGTCGTGTCCGTGAGCGGTGGGGGTGCGGGCTACAGCGGTGGGGTCGAGCGGGGCTTGCCGAGCCGCGGTGTGACCGCCGGTGGCGTGCCGCCGTTGCCGTTCGGATCGCCATGGCCGTTTCCGCCGTTGCCGTTGGCTGCGTCGGTGTTGCGGGGACGCCGCGCGGCGACCTTGTCCGGCTCGGTTTTCATCAGGTCGTTCGGGGTGCATTCGAGCACGGCGCAGAGCACGTCGAGCTCTTCGAGGCGCATCGTCGGCGGGGTCCCGGCCCACCACGACGACATCTTCCCGGCGGAGATCTCGAGCCCGGCATCTGCCAGCATCCGCCGCAGCTCTGCGGACTTCCAGATCCCTCGTTCGGCGGCCCGAAGCCGCAGGCTCCACTGCATCTGGATCCTCTCCTTCAGTGCACTAGTCGGGTCAGTTCGATCAGTCGATATGGAGGCCCAAGCGGGCCTCGACGCGGTCGCTCGCGCTGTTCCACGCGCGTTCGATGTGGTCACTGCGGACGTGGAGGTACCCCGAGGTCGTTGCCAGCCACTGGTGCCCAAGCAGCTCTTGGAGCGCCTTGATGTCCATCCCGGCCGCGTACAGCGACGAGGCGCAGTAGTGCCGCAGCACGTGTGGCGTCATCCGCCCCGACCACGCCGGGAGCCACAGGTCGACCTGAATCCCCAATGCGCGGCGCAGCGCGTTCGCGCCGACACGTCCGCACCGGTCCAAGTCGCGGTCGAACCGCTCAGACGGCAGCAGCGGCGCGTCCGGGGCGGCCCAATCCTCGCCGTACTGCGGGCGGACCTCGGCCAGCCACCAGTCGATCAACTGGTTCGCGCCGTTGATCGCCGGCACCAGCCGTGGCTTTGGCCCGCGGCCGCCGGAGCCCTTGCCGTGGCGGACGTGGAGCTTGCCGAACTCACCCAGATCGGGGCGCCAGTCGCGGATGTCGAGCATGACGGTCTCGTTGATCCGCAGCCCGAGTCGGCGCCACAGCGAGGCGGCGAAGTAGTCGCGGGCCGCCGGCCGGTACTTGCGCGCCTGCGTGACCGACCCGCGCCACGCGGTGAACAGCGAGTCGATCTCCTCATCCGAGGGCGGCACCCGGACCTTGCCCAGCGACGCCCCCGACTGGCGGTTGAACTCATCGATCGGCTGCTCGACCAAGACACCGGTCGCGCGGCGGATCGTGCCCTCGTAGCGGGCGATCACGAAGTCGTAGAAGCCCGCCAGCGCGCCGGCCTTGCCCGCGCGGGTCGACACGCTGAGTCCCCGCCGGCGCTGCTGGGCCAAGAAGGCGTCCGCGTCCGCGCAGGTGGCCTCCCACAGGGGAGTCGACAGCGAGCGAGCGAACTCGATGACGATCGCCCGAGTCCCCCCGATGTGGCGGTCCGTCAGACCTGCTGCGGACATCGCCAGTGCGTACTGGTCAACGAGCTCCTGCTCGAAGTCCTGGACCGCCTGCGTACCTATCAGTGCCGGTCCAGCAGCGCTGCCACCCGGCAATGCCACCAAGCCCATCAGTCACCATCTTCAAGCGAGACGATCATGCGTCGACAGTACATCGAAACCATCAGCCAGAGTGACGAGTCTTCAATTCAAGTGCTGACGAGTGTCGAACCGGCACGACCTGCACGAACTCAGATCAGGGCCTCCGGGCGTCCGATCGAACCTGAGTTCCTAGAGACAGCCGGCTGAGGCGCTCGGGACTGACCTGTCGTGAAGAAGCTACTCCTCGCCGGACTGCCGGTCCTGATCGTTTTCATGGCCCTGCCGTTCGTCGTGACCCTGATGGTGGTCATGACCACGACCGCGGCCGCCGAGTGCCGCACCCAGACCAGCGAGACCGCACCCACCGAGCTCGGCGACCTCGGTGTCATCGACGGCCCCGTGGGCGGCCCGGTCAAGGGCACGATCACCATGGCGCAGGCCAACATCCCGCGCCGCTCCGGTCTCGACGGCTTTCGGGCCTCCATGCCCCGTGTGCTGTCAACGAACCCCGACTTCGTGAGCCTCAACGAGGCCAGCGGCTGGAGCCTGGCGCAGATCGAGGCCGCCGCCCCCGGCTACGGAGCGTTCCGGGTCGCCGACCACACCGGCGACAACAACTCGATGGGCAACGTCGTGCTGTGGAAGCGCGACACCTGGTCCAAGGCCAACGGTGGCCGGGTCACCCTCGCCGTCGACGACAACACCTACTACAAGGGCCGCCCGGTCACCTGGGACCGGTTCGCCACCTGGGTGATCCTCGAGCGCGCCGACGGCGCCGTGGTGTCGGTGATCTCCACCCACCACATGACCAACCCGCACAAGTACCCCCGCCAGCACGGCAACCCGCCGCTGACCCGGCCCCAGCAGTACGGCGCCGGCATGGACATCCTGCTGCAGCTGCGGAACTCCCTAGCCACCCACGGCCCGGTGCTCATCGGCGGCGACATGAACACCCACGCCTCCTACATCGACCTCCCGTGGACGGCGGCCGCCAAGATGAAGGCCGCCGGCTACGGCTGGCACAACCACTCGGTCGACTTCATCTTCTTCCCCCAGCACCAGGGCGTGCAGCTCGAGGGCGGCTGGGACGGGACCATGGTCTCCGACCACCACTGGATCGCCGCCCGCATCGCCATGAACGGCGCCGGCCCCGAGAGCGCCCCCACGACCGCGGCCACCAGCGAAGGTGGGGTGAACGCCGCCCACACCACAAGGACGTCGGCCGAGCCCCCGTCCGGCGACGTGCTCGCCCAGCTGATGGGACTGCGGTTCGCCTCCAGCTACCCGACCCTGACCACCGAGCAGGCCCGCAACGCGATCACCATCGCCCAGGTCGCCCGCGACCTCCAGGTTCCCCGCTACGGGCTGCAGATCGCGATCGCCACCGCGATCCAGGAGTCCAAGCTGGTCAACCTCACCGGCGGCGACCGCGACTCCAGTGGCCTGTTCCAGCAGCGTCCCTCGACCGGCTGGGGGAGCCGTGCTGAGGTGACCAACCCGGTGCTCGCCGCGCGTGCCTTCTTCGGCAAGGCCCAGCACACCGGCAACCCCGGACTGCTCGACGTCCCCGGCTGGCAGGACATGCCGCTGACGCAGGCGGCCCAGGCCGTGCAGCGGTCGGGCTTTCCCGACGCCTACGCCCAGTGGGAGGACGTCGCCGGCGACATCACCGACCTCCTCGGCGGCGACCTACCCGACCTGCCAGACGTCGACGGCGCGGTCTCGAACGCGAGCAATTGCGAGGACACCGTCAACCCGATCACCGTCGGGACCCTGAACATCCTGGGCGCCGGCCACACCGACAACCAAGCGGGTGGCGGCAACGAGAAGGCCGGGTACGCCACCTGGGACAAGCGGCTGCCCGGGGCACTCAGCGCGATCGAGAACGCCGGCGTCACCATCGCCGGCCTCCAGGAGGTCCACGGCCCCCAGGCCAAAGCTCTGAATGACCGCTATTCGGCCAAGTGGGGCATGTACCCGGCCACGGGCAACACCCAGAACAAGGTGATCTGGGACCGCGGCAGCTGGGAGATGACCGACTCACGCCTCGTCCAGATCCCGTACTTCAACGGCAAGGACGTCGGGATGCCGGTCGTCCAGCTGACGGGTGCGGCCGACAGCGTCAACGCCGGGCAGGTCATCTGGGTCTGGAGCATCCACAACCCCGCCAACACGCAAGGGAACGCCGCCGAGAACCGCACGGAGGCGCTGCGCCGCCAGCTGGCCACCACGACCGAGCTCGCCGGCACCGGCACCCCGGCGGTGATCCTGGGCGACTTCAACGACGGCAAGGACGGCAACAACTCCTCACACTGCGCGCTGACCCCTGAACTGAGCAACGCCTTCGGCGGATCGGCCGAGCCCTGCAAGAAGCCCGAGCAGGACGCGCCGATCGACCACATCTACGGCGCCAACCTCACCTGGGCCAGCGCCGAGGTCGACAACAGCACCCAGGCCAACAAGATCGCTGACCACCCGCTGGTGACCGCCACCACCGCCGGCAGCAGCGCGGGCTGCGCGGTCGCGACCGAGACCAACTACAACCTCGGCCCGGTCAAGCCGCAGCTGACGCAGCTGGTCAACATCCTCGGCCCGATGTTCGACATCAAGACCGTCGGCGGCTACCGCGAGAGCGCCACCGACCCGCACGGTCACCCCGCCGGGCTGGCGGCCGACTTCATGGTCCCGCTGACTCCCGCCGGCAAGGCCCAGGGGGACGCGCTCGTGGCGTACGCCCAGGCCCACGCCCGCGAGCTCGGGATCGACTACATCATCTGGTACCAGCGCATCTGGTCGGCCGCGCGAGCCGACGAGGGCTGGCGGCCGATGGAGGACCGAGGCTCGGCCACCGCGAACCACCTCGACCACCCGCACATCAACGTGCTCCCCAACGCCCAGGTCTCCCCGGTCGGCCTCGAGGGCGCGTCCTGCGACGAGGTGGTCTACCCGGTGCCGGCGGAGTACATCGGCACCGACAAGCGCAACTGGCACGACACCGGCCCCTACTGGAGCAACTGGCACACCGGAACCGACTTCTCCGCCCCGTGCGGCACGACCGTCTACGCCGCCCACGCCGGCACCATCGAGATCGACACCAGCCAGAGCTGGGCTGGCTCGCAGCTGGTCAAGGTCACCACCGGCGCCGGCTCTCTGACCACCTGGTACGCGCACATGCAGAGCGTCACCGTCAGCCGCGGCCAGACCGTCGCTGCCGGCGAGCCGATCGGCCAGGTCGGCAAGGAGGGCAACGGGAGCGGCTGCCACCTCCACTTCGAGGTCCGCCTCGAGAACGGCTCCATCTACGGACCCGACAACGTCGACCCCTCGACCTGGCTGGCTGAAAACGCCTCGAACCCGACCCGGTCTGTGTGATCGCTGCCGGGCCCTCCCGACACATAGGTGACCAGCCAGAACTTCGACCACCCACGATCCCAGGAGGCGGAATCCAATGCAGCGAGAGCGACGACGCGACCCCTACCCCTGGACCTGGGAGATCCCTGTAGCCGTGGCCCTGGCGACCCTGTTCGTCATCGTCATCGTCATCGGCATCCAGCTGGGCCGCTCCGTCGCGAACCTGCTTGCCGGCGCCGGCTGGACCTGGCCCGACGCCAACGCCGGCGCGTTCCCCTCACCGATCGGCACCGCCTTCTGGACCAGCCTCCCCGGCGTGCTCAGCGGGCACGCCGACGCCGGCCTGCCCACACCGACACCGGAAGGCCTGGCTGGCCGCGCCCCGGTGTGGGTCAGCCTCGCGATGACCGGGGTCGCGCTGCTGAGCGCCACCATCTGGGTCGGCGCCTGGGCCTACCAGCGCTGGGGCCCGGGACGCATGCGCGGCATGGCGACCGCCGCAGAGGCCGAGAAGATCCTGGGCGTCACTCGGCTGCGCAAGGTCGCCGGCATCGTCCGCCCCGACCTCTACGGCAAGCACGCCACCGCCACGGCGGCACCCGTTCAGCGCACCGCCGGCGACCTCACCGAACAGACCGGGCCGCAGCTCGGCCACGGGCTCAGCCCGTGGCTCCTGAACGGCCGCCGGACGAAGGAGAAGCGATGAAGCTGAGGTTCAACCCGTGGGACGTGGGCTGGCGCATCGGGGACGCGCACGAGCCGCGTGGCGGCGAGCTTTGGGTGCCGTGGGACCGCACCGCCGGGGTGATCGGCCCGCAGGGCTCCGGCAAGACCCTCGACCTGCTCACCCCGGCGCTGCTCAGTGCCCCGGGCGCTGCCCTGGTCACCCTGACGAAGGTCGAGGACCTGCTGCTCAGCCTCACCGAACGCTCCCGCGACGACCGGCCGTGCGTGGTCCTCGACCCGTTCGGGCTGGCCGAGGGCGTCGTCGACGAGCTGATCTGGGACCCGATCGCCGGCTGCGTGGACCCCAAGGTCGCCGAGCGGCGAGCCAAGGCCTTCACCGCCGGCACCGTCAAGGGTGCGATCACCGGCGGCACCGGGGACGATGCCGCCCGGTTCTACGCCGCGGAATCGGCGAAGGTGCTGCAGGGTTACTTCCACGCCGCGGCCCTGACCGGGAAGACCCTCGAGGACGTCCTGCAGTGGGTCGCGAACCCGACCGCGGCCAGCCAGCCGATGGAGATCCTGCGCCGGCACCCGCACGCCGAGCCGTTCTGGCACGGCCTGCTGCACGGGGCGCTCAACGGCGACGACCGCACCGCCGGCAACACGATCACCACGGTGCAGCAGGCGGTGTCCCTGTTCTTCCAGGCCGACATCCGCCGCCGCTGCGTCCCCAGCCACGGGCACCCGGCCACCGACCTGGCCGACGTGATCCGTCGACGCGGCACCATCTACCTCCTGGGCCGCGAAGACCCCTACGCCTCGGCCAGCCCGCTGATGACTGCGGTTGCCGAGCACGTCTTGGACACCGGGCTGCTGCTGGCCAACAGCTCACCGTGGGGCGGCCGGCTGTGCCCGCCGCTGGTCTCGGTTCTCGACGAGCTGCCCTCGACCGCACCGCTGCCGACCCTGCGCACCCGGATGGCCAACGAGCGCGCCTTGGGCCTGTCGTTCATCTGGGCCGCCCAGACCCGTCCCCAGCTGACCAGCATCTTCGGCGAGCACGAGGCCCGGGCGCTGCTCGGGCTCACCAACACGCTGGTGATGTTCGGCGGGTCCAAGGACGTCGCGTTCAACCAGGAGATCTCCGACCTGCTCGGAACCGTCCGCATCGGCCGCGTCACCCACTCCACCGGCGGGTTCAACGGCAGCGGCCGCAACTTCTCCGGCGACGACATCCCCATCATGCGGCCCGAGGAGGTCCGCCAGCTCCCCGAGCGGCGGGCCCTGGTGATCGCCGAGAACGGCAAGCCGATCATCGCCAAGCTGCACCGCTGCGTGGAGGGCAAGGCCGGCGAGCGGCTGGTGGCCGACCAGAGGGCGCTGCGCGCGCGGCTCACCAACGACCGCCGCATGGTCATCACCCCCGAGGCCCGGGCGACCGCCGCCCTCGTCGAGGCGCGCCGCCTCGGCTTCGTCGACGACGAGACCGAACCGACAAGGAGTGAGCAGTGACGACCGATCAGGCCCGACGGGCCGCGCCCAGCCCGATGGTGTTCCCGTTCCCCGTGCCCGGGGAACAGGTCCGGCTGGCCTACCGCGAGCTCCACATCGCCATCAACGGCACCGAGGAGCAGAAGAAGGCCCTGGGCAACCACGCCCTGCTGCCCCGGCCCTGGGAGCCGGCCACGTGCCTCGACCCCGAGCTCCGACATCAGCTGTGGGAGTGGTTCGAGGACGTCGTGATCTGGCTTAACCGCGAATACACCTGGGACGTCGCCGGGCTCATCCCGAGCTGCTGGCCATTGCACCCGCACCTGGTCCGCGAGATCGCGGTGCTGGCCGACCAGCGCCGCCGTGCCGGGCTGGCGATGACCAGCGACGCGCTCGAGGAGTGGCATCGTTATTGCCTGCCGGCATTCACCGACCGCATGCGCAACCGGCTACGGGCCCACTGCGACGACGAGCACAAGAGCTGGCCCGCCAAGCCGCGACACAACGAGCACCTGGGCGACGCCAGCACCCAGCGGCGTGAGAACGCCTTCGCCCACGACGTCGACGCGCTGTCCGTCAACCGACGGGCCTACGAGCAGCCCGAACGGGTCGGTCGACCGCGCCTGGTCGAGGTCGACCTGGACACCGGCGAGATTAAGGACGACCCGCTCGGCTCGCAGCCGCGCACCCGAACCGAGAAGGGGCCCCGTATCTGATGCGGCAATCGCGACTGGGATTGACGCAGGCACATCCTGCGTTACGCGCACGCCGAAAGGTGCCCTCATCCTCGCGAGTGGAGGAGGCGCCGTGGCCTGGTGCCAGGCGTCGATGGCTGTTGTGACGAGTGCGGGGTTGTCGGCCATGGGGAAGCGGAGTTCCGGGGGAACGGTGACCGCGGCGAGATGGGGGGTCGGTGGCGCCATTGACGGTGGACGAAGAAGTAGACGGCGCACAGTACCGCACTGAAGCATTAGTGCGCGGATCGTGTGGCATACTGAAGTCACGTCCTGACCGAGCAGCGGCCCTGGACACCCGATCCAGGAGGTTCGCCCATGGTCCCCGACTCGCCCGCCGACGCTCTCGGCTCTGACGCGCCCGGCCTCCGTGACCTTCTGGTCGAGATCGTACGGGCGCGGCACGCTCTCGCGGCTGAGGCGCACCTCGTCTCCGAGTCGCGGTACGCGTTGGGCTTCGGCAGCCAGTGGCGTGACCTGCAGGACGACACCCGCGACGCACTGAAGGATCGCGGTTTCCGGTCATGCAATCTGGCCCCTGGCGGGCACGAGATCCCCGTTGTCAACGACTGCTTGGTGTACGTCTGGCGGGTACCGAACAGCCCCAACGCGGTGAGCGAGTTCGCGTCGAGCCCGACCCGCAGGAACGGCTTCACGACCGCGCCGCTCGACCCAGCGTTGTGGGAGCCGAGCCTTTCGGCGGCGCAGGAGCCGACCCAGGACCCTCCGGATGCGGGCGAGGTCGGCTTTGTGCTCCGCGTCGTTGGCGACAGCATGCCGGTGGTGCTCGTCATGGTCGAGTCGACGCCGCGGCAGTTGCAGTCGATCGAGTGGGCTGTCGCTGTGCTCGACGGCGAGGGCAAGGTCGAGCTGCGCGGGCAGGAGAGCATCTGGGAGCCGGAGCCGGTCGCCGATGGCAACGCATCGGACGTCGCGTCGTTCGACAGCGGCTCGCCGGTCGAGCCGAAGGTCGAGGCGCGCGAGCAGGAAGGGTCCGGGCCGGATGTCTGAGGACGGCCCGGGCCTGTTCGAGCTCCCGACTGGGAGGAGCGGCCGGTTCGAGCCGGCACGGCTGACCCAGGCGCGGGCGCGCCTCGGCGTCAGCAAGGCCGACCTGGCTTCATCCGTCGGCGTCTCGGCCGCGGCGATCGGCCAGTACGAGGCCGGCGTGAACTCGCCGCGCGCTGAGGTCCTGGACCGGCTGGCAGAGGCTCTTGACGTCCCTCCTGGATTCTTCGGCGTCGGCCGCCCGCTGGCGCGCATCGACACGGTGAACGCGCACTTCCGCAGCCTGAGGTCAGCCCGCGTGAGCGACCGCCACAAGGCGCTGGCCACCGCCACGTTGGTATGGGAGCTGACCTTCGCACTCGAGCGGTACGTCAAGCTGCCTGAGTCGGACCTCCCGACCCTCCCGGCGGGGACGACGCCGACCGAGGCGGCGGCGGCCCTGCGGCGGCACTGGGGTCTGCCGGACGGGCCCGTGAAACACCTGGTCGCGACGGCGGAGTCGCGCGGGATCGTCGTCGCTGTGCGTCCACTGCGCGAGATCGAAGCCGTCGACGCCTTCTCGGTGGTCATTGTCGATCGGCCGGTCATCATCACCACGCCGCGGCGCAGCGAGAACGTCTTCCGGCACAGGTTCTCGACCGCCCACGAGATCGGGCACCTGCTGCTGCACGGCGAGTCCGGCGAGTACAGCGCGGCGGTCGAGAAGGAGGCCGACGAGTTCGCCGCCGCGTTCCTGACGCCGGCGGCCGCCATGGACGCGGCGCTGCCGCAGCGGCTCGACCTGGCGGCCCTGGATCGGCTCGGGCGGACGTGGGGCGTCTCGCCGAAGTCTCTGGTGCGCCGGATGGTCGAGCGCGGGCGTACCACCGAGTCGTCGGCACGGCGGGCCTACCAGCGCCTTGCCATGATCGACGACCCGCTGGCCGACCCGACCAGCGCCTACCCGGGCGAGATGCCGTCGCTGCTGAAGAAGGCCGCGGCACTGGCGGGCGACCACGGCGCGGGAGTGCCCGCTCTCGCCGAGGCGCTCAAGCTCAGCCCCATGCAGGTGCGTGACCTGCTCGGCGATGCCGACCAGCGCCCGGTCCTACGCCTCGTCGGCGCCCAGGGCTGACCGGTGGCGTCCGTAGAGCAGCAGGTCCGCAGCGCGGACAGCGCGATCTGCCAGAACATCGAGCGGTACGCCGACGACCGCGGGTTCCTATCGCAGAACCTTCTCGCCCAGCTCCGGAATCTAGTCGAGGGGCTCATCGTCTGGTCGCACCTCGGTGACCCGTCCGCCGAGTTTCACTACGACCGGGTGGGCCTGGCGCTGGAGGCGGTCAAGGCGAAGGCCAAGTTCCGGCTGCTGAGCCGGTTCCACAACCTGCTCCAGGCCAGCGCCTCGCATTACACGCTGGACGGGGACCCGTCCGAGCGGCTGATGCTCAAGTACTACGAGTACCTGCTCCGCACGCGTAACCTCGCGCTGAAGGAGTTCGGCATCGCGATCCTCGGCAACCTCGAGCTGTTCCCGGTCGATCTTGACCCGTCGCTCCGCGAGTACTACGAGAGCATCGCCGCGCGCATCGAGGCAGCCCGGGCGACGCCGACGGAGCCACGCCGCGAGCGCTACTACGTCCACAGCTCGCGGCCGTTCTTCGTCGGCGGCCGGATCTACTACGAGGTCACGTTCTCGCTCGCCCACAACTGGACCAGCAAGTTCGACCGCACGATCGCGTTCACAGACGTCGACATGACCGACAAGTACGCGGCGTACCTGGACCTGTCGAGCGAGTCGATCGCGGTGCTCGGCGAGACCATGCCGATCCTGATCATCCGTGCGTGGGAGGTCTCGATCCGCCCGTGCGAGTTCGAGAACTTCGCCCGCATCTTCGGCCCGGCGTCGCAGGTCCAGTCGAGCCACGCCGAGTACCGCAACCTGATGCAGTACCTGACGACGACCCGCTCCAGCCTGCTCGACCTAGTCGATATGACCGACGCCAGCTACACGCAGATTCGCGCCTGAGCTCTCAAGGACTCACGCCGTTCAGCGGTGATCTTCCCCGCGCTGGACGAGGCCCGGAGGGTCATCCGCGCGAACCGCCCAGGGTCGCGCGTGCTGCGGTACCTGATGCTCCAGAAGCGCAACCGGGTCATCAAGGCTCAGTTCGACCCGGAGCCGAACGGGTGGCTGTCGGGACTCCGGCTCACCTCGCGAAGCAGCCCGTTCGACAAGATGCCGTTCTGCACCGCTCCGAGCGGGCACGTTCCACGGTTCGGAGATCTCGCGGAGAGTCTCGATGCAACCGGTCGTGAGCACGAACTGCTGGCACGCCGCGTGAGGAACAACGTCGAGCAGCATGGCGCGATTTACACCCCGGCTGCAGAGTTCGAAGATCTCGGCGACGTCGACGCGCTGATCGCCAAGCACAACCGACTCCTGCCGCCGACCGACCGGCACGCGCCCCGGAAGCTCAAGCACGAGAACGGGCACGTCTTCATCGTCGGATACGAGGACGACACGGTCGCGATCATCGAGAAGCTGCAGCAGGCCGCTGGCGAGGGCCTCGACGGACATGCCGATGACGTGCAGGACTGGTTGGATGCGAACCCGGGCGTGATCGACGACCCCTCGAAGGCGGAGGCCCTGAAGGCCCTCTTCGAGCAGTCGAACGTCGCGCTCGTCATCGGCGCAGCCGGCACCGGAAAATCGACGATGGTCAACCACATCGCCAACTACTTCGCCGGCAAGAGCAAGCTCTTCCTCGCGCACACGAACCCGGCCGTCGACAACCTGAAGCGGCGCGTCGACGCGCCGAACACCGAGTTCCGGACGATCACCAGTCACGTCTACAAGACTGAGGACTTCGGCTCGAGGTACGACGTGGTGGTGATCGACGAGTGCAGCACCGTCGACAACGCGAGCCTGCTGAAGGTGCTCGGCTGCACCGAGTTCGACCTGCTCGTGCTCGTCGGCGACGTCTACCAGATCGAGTCGATCCAGTTCGGCAACTGGTTCAGCCTGGCCCGCTCCTACATCCCGGAAGGTTCCACATTCGAGCTCACGAAGCCGTTCCGAACCGACGATGACGCGCTGCTCACGCTGTGGGACCGCGTGCGCAACCTCGACGACCGCATCGAGGAGTCGCTCTCGAAGAACGGCTACTCGATGGAGCTGGGCGAGGAGCTGTTCACGCGCCGGGGCGACGATGAGATCGTCCTCTGCCTCAACTACGACGGCCTGTACGGCATCAACAACGTCAACCGCTTCCTGCAGGCAGGCAACCCAAGCCCAGCGGTCGGTTGGGGCGAGTCGACCTACAAGGTCGGCGATCCTGTGCTGTTCAACGAGACCGACCGGTTCCGGCCCGTCATCTTCAACAACATGAAGGGCACGATCGCCGCCATTGATCGCACTCCCGGGCGGATCACGTTCGACGTCGACCTCGAACGGGAGGTCACCGAAAGCGAGGTGGCCTTCACGGAGCTCCGCTGGGTGGCGGAGTCGACGGTCCAGTTCGATGTCTTCGAGCGCGCAAGCAGCGACGAGGACGACGACATGCTCAACACGCTCATCCCGTTCCAGATCGCGTACGCGGTGTCGATCCACAAGGCCCAGGGCCTCGAGTACGACTCGGTCAAGGTCGTGATCACCGATGCCAACGAGGAACGGATCTCTCACAACATTTTCTATACGGCGATCACACGAGCACGCCGACGGCTCGGGGTCTTCTGGACTCCGGAGACGCAGCAGCGGATCCTGAGCCGGCTGGCGGTGCGCGAGAACACCAAGGACGAGAGCCTGCTGAAGGCGCGCCGCGGCGTCGTGCCACTGGGTGCCCGGCCGAGGAGGACGAGGGAACGCCCCCGGCCGTAGCCGACCACCGTGGACCGCGTGCCGGCAGTGAGGCGGCCCTGGACCCCACTAATGTCCCTGTGACCCCCAGCCTCCCGGCAGACCCCGCGCGCGACGCCTTCGACCAGCTCTATGACGGCGTCCGCTCCCGGCGCCTCCCGTTGCGACCAGCTGTTCAAGACTAGAAGGCCCACTTCGGCACGCTCGCCGAGATCAACCTGGAGGGATAGTTCGAGTACGCCGACGGCGAGAAGCTCGAAGACTGCATCGCCGGGCATGAGGTCAACGCAAAGTACAGCCAGAGCCAAGGGAGGTTGGATGCTCCCGCCTGAAGCCGTCGGCGAGTTGTGAAAGGTGATCACCGCCAGCGACAGCCATCCCACGGTTGCTACGGAGTAGTCGACCGCCCAGTCGACCCCAGGCGTTTGATTGGCGCTAATCCATGTACTCACGGCTCATCTTCCGGTGTCAGCTAGTTGTGATGACCAGGCACGTTGGTCGAGATCCTGCGACGACACGGTCTGACATGTAGATGGACGAAGGCCTCCCCGGTGTGGAGTGGAGCTGTCTAGAAACCGCTCCGCCACCAAGGAGGCCTTCGTGTCCCACGCTACCCATGCCAATGCTGCCCTGACCCCTCGCGCCCGGCTCCGACTCGCACGCCTGGTCGTCGAGCACGGTTGGCCGCCAGCTCGCGCGGCCGAGCGCTACGACGTCTCCTGGCGAACTGCGAAGAAGTGGGCCGAGCGATACCGAGCCGAGGGCCCGGACGGCATGCACGACCGGTCCTCGGCCCCACGGCACCAACCGAACCGGACCCCGGCCCCGGTGGTGCGCAAGATCGTGCACCTGCGCTGGAAGCAGCGCCTCGGTCCCATCGCGATCGGCGACAAGCTGGGCATGCCGGCATCGACCGTG
Source organism: Nocardioides salarius (assembly GCF_016907435.1). Classification (NCBI taxonomy): domain Bacteria; kingdom Bacillati; phylum Actinomycetota; class Actinomycetes; order Propionibacteriales; family Nocardioidaceae; genus Nocardioides; species Nocardioides salarius. The sequence continues at coordinate 3,546,099 of NZ_JAFBBZ010000001.1, forward strand.
CACGCAGTCCTGGTCCGGTGCCGGATCAACCGGCTCACCCACATCGACCGGGCCACCGGTGAACCGATCCGCCGCTACGAGCACGAGAAGCCCGGGGACCTGATCCACGTCGACGTCAAGAAACTAGGCAAGGTGAATCGCCCCGGGTCTGATGGAGGCTCTCATTCCTGGGAAGGATGATGAGAGTCATGGCAGCACCGAGGAAGTACAGCGCTGAGCTACAGCAGCGGGCGACGAGGATGGCGATCGAGGCCCGGAAGGACCCCGCCTCGGCGCGGGGAGCGATCAAGCGGGTCGCCGATCAGCTCGGGGTCCACCCCGAAGCGTTGCGTACCTGGGTTCGCCAGGCCGAGATCGACGGCGGCGTCCGGCCCGGGACCACGACAGATGACGCGACCAGGCTGGCCGAGCTCGAGCGTGAGGTCCGCGAGCTACGACGTGCCAACGAGATTTTGAAGACGTCCGCGGCTTTTTTCGCGGCCGCGGAGCTCGACCGCAAGATCAAGTAGAGGTGCCCACCGCGGTGCTGGTCGACTACATCGACCAGCACCGCGATCGGTTCGGGGTCGAGCCGATCTGCACCGTCCTGAAGGACGCCGATGTGCGGATCGCCCCGAGCACCTACTACGCCACCAAGGCCAGGCCACCGTCGGCGCGCAGCGTGCGTGACGCCGAGCTGATCGAGGACATCAAGGTCGCCCACCGGGCAAACCTTGGTGTCTACGGCGCCCGCAAGATCCACGCCGAACTCAACCGCGAAGGCGTCAAGGTCGCTCGTTGCACCGTGGAGCGGCTCATGAAGGCCGAGGGGCTGCGTGGAATCCCGCGAGACAAGACCCGCAAGACCACCATCGGCGACGGCGCGGAGACCGAGCGGCCCGAGGACCTGGTCAAGCGCAAGTTCATCGCCACCGCCCCGAACCAGCTCTGGGTGGCCGATCTGACCTACGTCCGAACGCATGCTGGCTGGACCTACGTCGCGTTCGTCCTCGACGTGTTCAGCAGGATGATCGTGGGCTGGCAGGTGTCGACCAGCCTGCGCACCGACCTCGCGCTGGACGCCCTGGACATGGGTCTGTGGGCACGACAGCGGGCCGGCCGCGACGTCACCGGCCTGACGCATCACAGCGATCGCGGAGTTCAATATCGAGCGATTCGCTACACCGAGCGGCTGGCCGAAGCCGAGGCCGTCGCATCGGTCGGGTCGAAGGGCGACAGCTACGACAATGCGATGGCCGAGGCGCTCAACTCGCTGTTCAAGGCCGAATGCATCCGCAATCCCGTCATGCGCCCCAAGGGCGGCTGGAAGTCAGTCAGCGACGTCGAGATCGCAGTCGCTGAGTACGTCGACTGGTTCAACCACAGGCGCCTTCACGGCGAGCTTGGCCACGTCCCGCCCGCCGAGTTCGAGGCCAACCACTGGGCATCCGAGCCCCTTCCGCACTACCGTGCGAACCCGGTCCTCATCGAGGTCGGAACCAACTAACCGAGCCTCCACGAAACCCGGGGCGATTCAAGGTCCCCGACGGCGGCGGCTGGCGCTACGTGGGCAAGCAACAGGGCGACAAGAACCGCTCCGCAACCGCGGCGCGCACCGGCGAGAGGAACAAGCACCGCCAGCCACTGATCGGGACCTGCTACCTGCACACCGTCATCGACGACCACTCCCGCGTGGCCTACGTCGAGGCCCACGACGACGAGACCAAGGAAACCGCCACGCTGGTGTTGCGCAACGCGACTGCGTGGTTCGCTGAGCGTGGCGTCACCGTCCAGCGCGTCCTGTCCGACAACGGCAGCTGCTACCGATCGCACCTGTGGCGCGACACCTGCACCGACCTGGGCATCACACCTAAGAAGACCCGGCCCTACCGACCCCAGACGAACGGGAAGATCGAACGCTTCCACCGAACCCTGGCCGAGGGATGGGCGTTCAAGAAGTTCTACAACTCCGAGTCAGCCCGCCTCGCGGCTCTGCCAGGATGGATCCACGAGTACAACCACCACCGGCCCCACTCAGCAATCGGCAAGGCAGCCCCCATCACCAGGTTGGACAACCTGGCTGGGCATCACAGCTAGTGCTGAGACGCAGTCCGGCGCAGACGTTCGGTCGCGCGACGCGTGTGCGTGATTCTGGGCCGTTCGCCGTGGCTTCGTAGCCGAATCATGGCCGACCGGTCGGTGGCATGCGGCGATCCATGGTCGGACTTGACCAGGGATAGTCCGCTCCTTGGGATTGGCAGATCGTGGGAGTGTCGAGAGGCGAGGTCGCGTCGATCGGGATCTCCAGACGGGAGACGATCCGGTAGCGCAGGTCGCGGGCGGCGCTGTCGCCCAGGGGTGTCTCGGCGACGATCGCGCGGGTGGCGGCGCCGACGTCGTGACCGTGCTCGTGGGCCTGCTGCAGCATCGCTGCGGTGGCCGGCCAGTCGCCCTGCTCGAGGAGGCGCGGGTCGAGCTCGCGGGCCAGCGGTGCCCACCGCTCGGCGGGCGTCTTGTCGGCCGCGGCCGCGAGTCGGGCGCGGACGTCGCTGCTCTTGTGCAGCTCCGCCACGGCCGCGTTCCTCGGGTCGGCATCCCAGCTCTTGACCGCGTCGCGCAGGTCCCGGCGGGCCTGCAGCTGGGAGACATGCAGCCGGGCCCGCACCTGGCTGACGCCCGGCTCCCAGGCCCGGCTGGGACGGGCCGAGATGACCCGCATGGCGGCCACCCGCGCCTGTTCGGGGGCGAGGTTGTCGAGCCGTTCGTTGAGGAGCTGGTCGCCGAGGGACCGGAAGGCGGGCTGGCCGCTGGCCACCGCGGCGGTGAGCGCGGCCGGGCCGCCCTGAGCGAGCAGGTCAGCGGGGTCCAGTCCGTCGGGGAACCGGGCGTAGCCGGGGTCCATGCCGTGCGGGGTGAGCATCCAGAAATCGCGCTCGGCCGCGACCTGGCCCGCCAGGTCGGCGTCCCTGGCCACGATCGGGTCGCGGCCGACGGCGGCCAGCTGCGCGGCCTGCTCATCGGTTAGGGACGTGCCGAGCGGGGCCACGCCAAGGTACAGGCCGGCGCTGGCGATCGTGACGGCGACCGCGTCCATCGGGCCCTCGACGATCACCGGGACGGCGCCCTCGGCGAGCATCTCGTCGACGACACCGAACAGTTGCGCGCCCTTGTGGAACAGCGGGGTGTCGGCGGTGTTGAGGTACTTCGGTCCGGCCTTGTCATCATCGGTGAGGTCGGGGCGGCGGCGGCCGACGAAGCCGAGCACCTCGCCCTGGTGGATCACCGGGAACACCACGCGGTCGCGGAACCGGTCGATGAGGCGGCCGGTCCGGGCCTCTACAGCGACTCCGGTGGCGAGCATCTCGGCGTCGCTGACGCCGCGGCCGCGAAGGTGGTCGACCAGGTTGGTCCAGCCGGCCGGAGCCTGACCGGGGCGGAACCGCTCGTCGCCGGCGAGGTCGACGCCGAACCGGCCGGTGAGGTAGTCGCGGCCCCACGAGTCGGTGAACCGGGACTCGAAGAAGGTCTGCGTGAGCTCGTTGATCTCGACCATGCGCTCACGCGTGACGGGGGAGGAGTGCCACTCGTCGGCGCGCTGGTACATGAGCCGGACATCGGCGTCGGTGGGCTCCAGCCGGGTGCCGCCGAGGTCGCGGATGTAGGCGGCCAGCGTCAGGTCACTCTCGATGTACTGGTCCTCGTCGACCACGTCGTTCGCACCGACCACGTCCTCCTCGAGCGGGTCGACCTGGTGCTCGTCGACCAGGTCGACGGGGGGCTCGAGGTCCGTGTCGGGGTCCTCAGCAAGCGGCCACGGGATGTCGTCGGGCTGGTCGACGAACATCGCCTGGTCGGGCTCGATGCCCTCCCATAGGTCCGCGGGCGGCTCCTCGAAGTGGTACTCGTGCGCGTGCTCGTCGGGAGCGGTCTCCAGCGCGATCGAGGTCCGCCAGACCAGTGCCTGGCACTCGTCGACGCCCTCCCAGCCGTCGCTCGGCAGCGCCCGGCCGGCGCCCAGCAGGGCCTGGACCTGCCAGCCACGCTGTAGGCCGTGGTCGACGTTGGAGACCAGCGCCGGCCACCAGGTGCTGGCCTGGATGCTCGCGGCGCGCTCGGGACCGAACAGGTCCGCGAGTCGCGGCGCCCAGTCGGTGGTGACGCTCTCGCCGTGGGAGCCGTCGCCGATCTGGGCGGCGACCGCGGGTGTGAGGTGGCGGGCCATGCGCCACCAGAGCGCGGCCGCGGCGAGCTCGTCGGGCAGCGCGCCCGCCGGGTGATCGGGTGCGGCGGCGGTGCGCAGCAGCTTGTGAGCTGTGACGCCGGCGCGAGACATCGCGGCCAGCCGCTCGGCCAGGAGCGGGGTGAACTCGTCGTCGCGGACCTGCGGGGCGAGCGAGTAGAGCAGCTGACGCCATTCCTTGAGCGCCGGCGTGTGGTCACCGGTGACGGCCCGGTTGAGGCGCCGCTGCCACGTCGCCGACGCCTTCTGCAGCTGCGGTGCGCCGGTCGGTCGCCGGTCGTCGGCGGGGACCTGCATGGCTGCGCGCCAGACCTCGACGTCGGCCACCGTGGCGGCCTCGGGGCGGATGCCGTTCTGCGCCCACACCGGCAGCGAGGACTGCTCGGCGGCGCGGGTGTGGACCTTCTCGGCGAGCTGCTCGACCAGGTGCGCGCGCTGGGAGAGGTAGGGACCCCAGTGCGGGTCCTCGGCCAGACGTGCCGGGATCGCGGGCATCCACGGCAGCGGAGCAGGGATGGCCGCGTTGCCTGTGCTGCGGAGTCCGGAGGCGTCGAGGCGCCAGTCCAGGACCGCGGCCCGGTCGCGTGCGCTCTCCAGTTCCCGGTCACCGGCGGCGGCCCGGAGGGCTTCGACGGGGTTCTCGCCGGCCGCGCCGAGCAGCAGCAGGTGGGCGCGCAGGGTGGGCCAGGCGGCCTCATCGGAGAGCCCGGGAGTCAGTGTCTCGACGGCGGTGTCCAGCGCGTCGACCATGTTGATCGTGGTGCCGTCGGCGGCGGTCGTGGTCTCGTGGTGCAGCAGGTCCTCGGCGGCGATGTAGAGGCTGTCGAGGTAGCGCTGGGAGGCCTCGCCGAGCCGGGTGGCCGGGTCGGCCTGTTCGCGGATCAGGCTGGTCGCGGAGCGCTGGGCGTCGTCGCGGGCCAGCATCGACTCGAGGATGTCGGTGGGGGTGAGCGGCCGGACCAGGGTCGGGTGGATTACCGAGTGTGGGTCGCCGTCGCCGACGACCTCGAGGTAGACGTGGTTGGCGTGCGCGCCGCGGGTCATCATCGTGTAGAGCTGCTGGCGCGACTCGGTGCCGGTGGCCAGGCCGTGCATCGTGTCGGCGGTGACGCCTTGGGCGGTGTGCACGGTGCACGTGTAGCCGAGCTCGGTGGCCTTGGCGACGTAGTCACTCGGCAGTCGCACGGTGCGGCCGTGCTGGGTGTGCTGGACGGTCAGGTCGCCGCCGTCGTGGATCTCCAGAACGGTCCAGCGGTCGCCGTTCTTGACCCAGTCGGTGGCCGAGGTACGCAGCCGGCGGTCGTTCTCGCGGGTGATGATCAGTTCGCCGATCGACGCCTCGTTGCCGTCGGCGAGCCGCCGGGTCGGGCCACTGCTGGCGACGTCGGCCGGGTCGATCCCGTCCAGACGGTGAGCGCGGGCCTGCTGGTTCAGCTCGCTGACCAGGTCGCGGGTCGGGGCGAGCATGATCGAGTCCAGGCCGGCGGCCCGGTCGGCCTGCCAGGCGGCGAAGACCTCCTCGGTCATGGTGGCCAGGTCGCCGACGTGGACCCGGTCGCGGTCGAGATAGAAGCCGAGCGCCTCGCTCTTGCCCTCGCGCAGGGCCAGCGACGCCGCGCCCTCGGCGGGGTCCTTGAACCGGACCAGCTCGGTCAGCTGGAGCGCGCCGTGGGTCGCTTGGATGTCGCGCAGCACGCCGCCGGCGCCGATCGCGGAAAGCTGCTGGTCGTCACCGATCAGGCGGACGCTGCCGCCGCGCTCGAGGATGTAGGAGACCGCGGCGTCCAGGGAGAGGGTGTCGGCCATGCCCGCCTCGTCGATCAGGACGAGCGTTGAGGAGTCGATGCCGGCGACCCAGTCCGGCCTCGCGGTACCGGTCTGCCGGGCCTGCTCGAGGGAGTGCGTGAGCTTGGCCAGGGTGTCGGTCTGTGTGTCGATCTGGGAGCGCAGGGCGTCCGCGGCCGCCGCCGAGGGAGCGAGGCCGATGATGGTGCCGCCGCCGTCGCTCCATGCGCTGGCCAGGGCTCGCATCGCGGTGGTCTTGCCCGATCCGGCCGGGGCGATCGCCAGCTGGAGCCGGGGGCCGGAAGTGGCCATCTCCCGCACCAGCGTGGCCTGTCCGGCGTTGAGGGTGATGCCGTTGGCGATCGACTCCAGAAGCGCCAGGTCGACCGAGGACGCCTCGACGGCGTACCCGTCATGGCGGCCGGCGGCGTCGACCAGGCGCTGTTCGGCGGCCAGTACCTTTCTCGAGGTGAACAGGTCGGCCCCGGCCTGGGTGTAGACCGAGGCCCCGTCCGCGCGCCGCAGCTCGGCCGGCTCGCTGATGGTGTCCCAGGGGCGGGCCATGCTCACCGAGCGGTCGTCGAGGACCTCGCCGACCAGCAGGTCGACCACCTGGGAGACCTGGTTGGTGGGCACATTGGCGGCCCGGACCTGCCGCTGGGCCTCGGCGTAGACGTGCCAGTACTGCCAGGTGCTCCGGCCGCCTTCCATCGTGGCCACGATCCGGTCGGTGGTCTTGGCGAACCAGGCCGAGTCGGCCAGGGAGCAGGCCGCACCCTTCGGGTTGAGGGCGCCGTGCACCATCTGCTTGACCCGCTGCGGGGTGCCCAGCACCTCCACCGCCTCGCGGTTCCAGGCCTCCCGCTGCTCGGCCAGCGAGCGGGGCTCGTGCTTGGCCTCGCGAGTCTCCAGCGTCGCCTGCTGGGACAGCTGGATGGTCTCTACCGGCGTCGGGGGCCGCCCGTGGGTGGCCTGGAACGCCGCCGCGAGGACCTTGCGGCGGTCCTCGACGTTGATCCGGCGCTTGGAGAACCGGCGGTTCAGCTCGGGGTCGACGCCGACGATCTCACGCACCGGCCGCTTGCGGGCGTCCTCGTTCGGGCGCTCCTCGAACCGCACGCCGAGGGCGTCGACCAGGTGTCGCTCGAGCGCGGTGTTGTAGGTCTCCGAGGCCGAGACGACCGCCTTGTGCAGCGGCCGGCCGTCGATGGCCAGCCACTTGCCGTCGAGGGTCTGGACTTTATTGGCCACGGCGACGTGCGTATGCAAGTCAGGGTCTCCGGCGCGGGAGTCGCGGTGGGTGAACGCCGTGGCGACCAGGCCGCGGACGTCGACCTGGCGGACGCCGTTGGTGCCCCGGCGGGTGAACAGTGCCTTGGACTCGATGAAGCCCAGCGCGTCCTTGATCGCCGCCTGGTGGGCCCGCTCGATCACCGCGGCGGTCTTCGGGTCGGAGATCGCCCACAGCACCGAGACGCTCTTGACTGGGGAGAAGGTCAGGTCGTAGCCGGCGACGGCGTTGGTCTTGGGGCGGGAGTGCTTGGCGATCGTTGCCGCGAGCTCACGGGCATCCGCCGGTTCGCGGCCGTGCTCGGCACGGAAGAACTCCCTGCCGACCTCGGTACGGATTTTGGCGCGCTCTGCTGCGGGGACGGGGTAGTCGCCAGGGTGACCAGCAGCCCCATTCCATTCACTGAATCGCTTGGCGACCTCGATCCGGAACGGGCTGATGTCGTTGTCGTAGACCTTGTACGGGGTGCCGAGCCGGACCGCGGTCTTGTAGTCGGCCTCGGTCGGCCGCTCGGCCTCTTCGCGGCCGATCCGCAGGTCCAGCTCCCTGGTTCGCTGGGTGGCCAGCGGGTGGTGCCCGGAGCCGAACAGGCTCTGCATGTGGTCGGCGGTGACGATGTCGCCGGCGTCGAGTCCCTCGATGCCTTCCATGCCCGAGCCGACCCACACGCCGGGGGTCTCGCCCTTCTCGGTGTAGTAGCTCGCCAGGCCGGTGTGGCCCTTGTCGGTGGCGTCCATCGCTGCGACCTGGCGGGTCAGGTAGTCGTACCCCGACCCCGCCGTCAGCTTGTGGAGGCTCATCGTCACGGTCACCTACGTGCGTGCGCGCGCGGCAGGCGGTCACTTTCGGCCGGATTTCGGCTCTATTCTTTCTATTCGGCGAACCGAGAATGCAAGAGGTGTGTGGCACTTGGTCGGCCGCGAGAAATCGGGGGGACGCTGAGGGGTGTCGGTGACGGCTGGGGCGTCGGGTTCGGATCGGGCTGGCTGGACGGGTTCGGCTGGGTCGGTGGGGGAATGGATTTCGAAGGTTTCTGGGGTTCGGTGATCGCTCGGGGACCGGGAAATGTCGTAGGTGACTGTCAGAGTCCATGTCGACACGAGTGAGGACCGGATGAGTCAGCAGACGATCAAGCAGCAGGCGCGGCGTACGGCGCGGGAGATGGCCGAGAAGCGGCGCAAGGAGCGCGAGGAGCGGGAGCGCCGGGTGATCGACCTGGCCGAGCGGGTCATGGTCGCGATCGGTGAGCGTGACGCTGCGGTGGCTGAGACCGAGAAGCGCGCGGGTGAGGCGCTGCGGGAGTTGACCGAGCGCGAGGGCCTGTCCCTGAGTGAGGCCGTCGAGTGGTGCGGGGAGACCGTGAGTGTCCGGGAGGCCACGCGGCTGCGGCGGCTGGCCAGTGAGCCCCAGGCCGAGGACGGCGGAGGCGAGCAGGGCGGCGACGGCGCGGCCGCGCTGGCGGCTGCGGGGAGTGGGGGAGCGGGTGCCGGTTCGGCGGCTTGATGACGCCGGCCTCGCGGCGGTCGCGGCAGCGATCACCGATCCGGCCGTGCTCACGCGGTACCGGGCGAAGGTCGCCACGGTGCCGGGCAGTGAGTGCCTGTGGTGGACCGGCGCGGTGGCCGGTCGGTCCGATCGGGAGCGCACGGACGGCGGCGGACGTGGCCGGTTCTGGTACGCGCCAGGGCGGGTGATCATCGCGCACCGGTTCGCGTACGCGGTCATGCACGGTGTGGACGCGCTCGCGGAGGCGCGGCTGCTCGGGCATCGCTGTCACAACCCGCTGTGCCAGCGGATCGCGCCCGATCACGTTGTTGTGTCGAGCGCGGCGCAGAACCGGTGCGAGTGGTCGGTGCAGCGGCGGCTGCCCTACAGCCCGTTGGCCGACCCGCGCGCGCCACGTCGGCGGGCGCGGGAACTGCGCGACCTGGCGCGCGAGGACCCGCAGCTCGTGGCCGACGACCTCGCGCGGCTCCAGGAACTGCTGGGCGAGCAACTGACCCTGTGGTGACCAGCCGGACGCAGAAGGCCGCCCGCACCGTCGATGGTGCGGGCGGCCTCGCGGTTGCTGGTCAGGCTGGCTCGCCGTCGAGGAGCCGACCGAGCGTCTCCCACAGGTCGAGGTAGCCGTCCGCGTCCTCGGGCGACTGCTCGCCCCACTTGGCGTGCAGGTCGCGGATGCGGTCGAGACGGTCGAGGCGGTCGGGCAGCGCGGTGCGGGCAGCGGCCATGAACGCCACGTCGGGCGCGTGCTCGGGAACGTCGCCCCCGCGCGGGTACTTCTTGATCCCCAGCCGCTGCCAGTGAGCACCGGCGTAGGCGACGAGGATGTTGTCCGGGATCAGGGCGTCGGCGGCGGTGGCGCGGATCTTGTCGCCGTGTGGAGTCCACAGGCCTGGGGTGGCGCGGGCCTCAAGGGCGCGGAGCGTGGCGTCGTCGCTCATGTTGGCTGGTCCTCCCGTTCGGTCGAGCGGTCGAGCCTTGTGGACGCGGCCGCGACGACGACGCTGATGCGGGCAGCCAGCGCGCGCAACTCCGCAGGCGTGCCCTGGATCGCCACCACGTCGTCACCGGCGAGCGTCAGCACCGGCTGGCGGTGCTCACCGGCTCCCACCCAGCCCTCGCCGGGAGTGAAGACCTGGAGGCTGGTCTCGCGGGCGGCCAACCACTCGATGTGCGCGCTCACGGGGTCACCTCGGCGGGTGCGGTGCCGATGAGGCGGCGGAACGCCTGCACGTCGGCCTCGAGGGAGAACAGGCGTCGGCGGTGCTGGTCGTTCTCGGTGCCGAGACCTCGGTCAGGACTTCGGCGAGGCCGTCGAGGAACGCCACGACGGCGTCGGCGGTGACCGTCTCGCCCATCGCGGTCCACGGCTTCGGGACGCGGCTGCTGGCGGCGTACGGCATCTTCATCATGGCGGCGAGGATGCGGCGCTGGTCGCGCTCGCTGATCACGGTGCCGGTCGGCTCCGGCTGGGTCTGCTCGGTCATCACTGCTCCTGTTCGGTGGTGCGGGTGGCGTACTCGGCGTGCAGGGCGTCCAGTGCCGTGGCGACGCTGGACAGGGCCGCGTCCAGGTGGGCGCGGGCGGTCTCGGGAGTCCAGCGGCGCACGTCGCGCAGCCGGTGCTCGATGACGATCAGGTCCGACGTGGTCTCGCTCAGGGTGTGCCGGTCCTTGGCCGCGTTGGCGGCGATGTCGGCGGCGGTGCCAGCCGGGGTGGTGTCTCGCTTCGCGATGGTGACGAACTGGTTGAGCGGCAGGGTGCGGGGGCCGAGGACTGGGGCTGCGATGTGGACTTCGCGTCCGGCGCGTCCGGGCTCATCCACCCTCACGGTGGTGATGGGGAATGCGATGCCGGTGTCGGGGTCGACCAGGGTGTCGGTGGGCCGGAGATCCCATGCGCGGACCTGCTCGGTGGCGAGGTCGGTGTGAGTGGTGGTGTCGGTCATGGCTCCTCGTTCGGCTGGGCCGGTGGCGGGCCGGGCTCGGGGACTCGGCCCGCCACCGGAGGAACTGGGGTGACGGTCAGGCCGGGGCGAGCGCGGTCCAGGCGCGGCGCTTGATCCGGTCGGGGTCGTCGCTGGTGAGCACCCGCGTGGCCCGGGCGGTCTGCTCGTCGCCCGTGGTGCGGACCGGGGCGTAGTGGTCGACGTACTCGGCCACGGCCTGGTAGCCGGCCCACGCGGTGTCGCGGATGCCGGCCTGCGTCTCGGCGTCGGCGAAGAGCCAGTGCAGCCGGGAGCGGCGACGGCGCTCGGTCTCGCGGACTCGCTTGGTCGCGCTGGCCTCGGCCTTGCCGAACGTGGCGTCGATCAGGGCGTCGAACGCGGCATCGGTCATGGACTGCTGGATCAGCCGCTCGGCCTCGGCCTGGAACGCGTCGACGTAGGTGAAGGTCAGCCCGAGCGCGTCGCGGGCGGCCTGTACGGCGGCCTTGGCGTTGCGGGTGTGCCGGATCGAGAACGACGACTCGTGGTTGCGCAGGGCCGCGCTCTGGGTGTTCGCGCACACGACGCGGACCGGGGTCACGAGGATGCGGAACGCGCTGGACCCGTCGTGGCTGTTGAGTGCGGCGATGTTCAGGTCGACGCGGTCGGTGCCGCCGACGATGAGCGAGTTCGGCAGCTGCATCGTGATGAACATCTGCCGACCGCCGCGCAGCGACCCGGCGGTGTCGAAGATCGCGCCCGACTCGTCGGCCAGCAGGTTCAGGAACTCGGCGTGGTCCTCGTTCTGCAGCGGGGTGTAGCCGCCGCCGACGACGCCGAGCGCCTCGGGCTCGCCGGTGAACGGGTTGGTGCGCACCGTGGCGAAGCCGGGGACCTCGATCGCGGTGACGCCGCCCTCGCTGACCTCGGCGGTGGTGAGCGGCAACTTCCGGACGTCCCAGCCGCCCAGGTGGCCGAGCCTCATGGCCTCCTCGGCGGTGAACGCGCGGTCGCGGACGGTGGTGCCCAGGCGGTGCCAGGCGTCCTTGCGGGCGAAGACGGCTGCGGCCTGCGAGCCGTGGGTCTCGATCTCGTGTGACATGTCGGGGTCCTCCCGGTAGCGGATCAAACGAACTGAGTTCATTCTATGGTTTCTATTCCACCGAGGGCGGTTCTCCACAGGAAGAACCGCCCTCAGGTGGGGGAGTGGGGAGCCCGGTCAGGCGGCGCTGTCGCTGGCCTCGGTGCCGCTGGCCTCGTCCTCCTGCTCGTCGCTGCCGGTGCTCGTCTGCGGCTCCTCGCCGAGCAGGATCCGCTCGACCTCGCTGGGCTGGTAGCCCCACTCCACGAGCGCGCCGAGCACGCGGGCATCCCACGCGGTCGGGTTGCGCCACGAGTGCTTGCCGGTCGTGGCCTCCCACGCGGCGATGACGGCGGCGAGCGTGGTCATGGTCGCGGCCTTCGGCGTGCTCGCCTTGGTGGCGATCTTGTGGCACTCGTCGTGCCCCGCGCCGTAGTAGCCGGTCGGACGGTCGACGCCCAGCAGCGTGAACAGCATCGGGTGCCGGTGGTCCATGGCCTTGCTCAGCGAGTGGTGGCCGGTGACGACGGCCTCGCAGATCAGCGCCTCGGCACCCTTCGGGGCGGTCTTTCGGGCGACGAACGTGGCCAGCCACTCGCGGCGCACCGTCTCCGCGCTCGCCCAGGCCTTGTTGTTGGCGATCACGCGGCGGCGCTCCTCGCGGCGGGCCTCGGCCTCCTCCTCGCTCCCGCCGCCCTCGTCCGCGCTGGCGGTGCTGCTGGACCCGCCGCCGCGACGGCACAGGCCGGAGGCGGCGAGGTCGGTCACGACCCACACCGGCACGTACTGCTGGTAGGGCTCGGCGGGCTCGTAGTCCTCGTCCTTCGACTCGTCACCGTCCTCGCTCTCCTCGTCGTACTCGTCCTCGGGGTAGACCCACTCCTTGACGACGTGGACGCGAGCGCCCGGGACGTTGGGCCACTCCTCCTCGGGCAGCGGCTCGCCCTCCTCGGTGACCAGCCGCTCGATGCGCAGCACCTCGTCGGCCTCCTCGACCCCCTCGGCGCTCAGCACCGGCAGACCCTCGGCGCGCAACCGCTCGACCTCGGCGGCGTCGGCCTCGCGCTCTGCGGCCTCGTCGCGCAGCCGCTGAGCCTCGTGGGCGAGCGAGCGCCGCCACCGCTTGGCGTTCTCCAGGCGCTCGACGGCCTCGGGGTCGTGCTCGAACTCGGCGAAGATCGCGGCCTCCTCCAACGTCAGATCGCCGGAGTCGAGCCGGTTGCGGCTCTGGTCGGCCTTGGTGACCGCCAGGGCGGCGTTCACGGTCGGGCGGTCGATGCTGGTGCGCTTGGCGATCTGCGCGGCGCTCACGCCGAGCAGGGCCAGCTGCTCCACGCCAGCGACGATCTCGGCCTCGCGCATCCCGGCGCGGTGGATGTTCTCGACCATCTGGTCACCGATCCGGTCGGCGTCGGCAGGCTGGGGCACGACACGGGCCGGGATCAGCCCGGTCGGGGTGCCGACCTCGGCGGCGGTCACGGTGCGGCGCTGGCCACGCAGCAGGACGTACTGGCCGTCCTCGTTGCGGTAGACCGTGACGGCCTCCAGCACGCCGCGCTCCTTGATCGACTTGCGGAACTCCTTGTGGTCGGCTCGCAGGTCGGTCCGGACGTTGGTGCCGATGATGATGTCGGCGGGGTCGAGGTACTTGAACTCCTCGGCCTGGACGACCTCGGTGGCCTCGTCGGCGGCGGTGTCGGCGGGGGTCTGGATGGTGTCGGTCATGCTGCTGTCCTCCATGAGTAGAATAGAAAGAACTGACAGGAGTGAGTCTCCCAGCGGGGACCGACGCCTACCGGGCCACAGGGCGCACCTGTGGAAAGGTGGGCACCCGGTGAGGGTGGGGATAACCCCGGCCTCCCCGGGCGCGGACTCCTCTGCGGCGGCGCGGCGCAGCTGCACCTCGTAGCTGGCTGGAACGGAAGGAATCGAGCGAGGGTGGGAACGGCTGCGCAGGGCCCCGACCGGGAATGCAGCGGCGTTGGTGTTAGCCGCTGCAGCTCGACGCCGACGGCCGAGGCCAGGGGAGTGATCCGGTGACGAGCCAGACCACGATCCCGGTCGGGATCTACTGGAAGCCCGGCGTGTGGGACCTCGCCCGATCGGCCTACATCGCCGACCTGGACACCGACGCCGACTCGCCCGGCTCCTTCGTCGGATGGCTCGCCCAGGCGCTCGAGGTGCACGCCAAGCGCTCACCGCAGAAGCGGGCCGAGCTCGCGGCCGCCGGCGAGAACCATCCCGCCCTGGTCAGCGTGACTCGCAAGAGCTTCAACAAGAAGCACGACCTGCCGGCCTCGACCATCGAGGCGGTCGAAGACGCACTCGTGGCCGACCGCCAGGAGCTCGGCCGGATGCTCGCCCGCTCCGCGTTCGCCCAGGAGGCAGTCATCGCGGCCGCCGAGGAGGCCCGCCGGCGGCTGGGCCGAGACCTGCCCCCGCCGCCGCAGAAGCTCAGCAACCGCCCGCCGCGGCGCCGGCCGGCACGGTAGGCCAGCTGCCCGCCGGCCGGGTTGTGTCGGGGGCTGCGTCTAGCGTCCTTCCCAACGCCCCGACCCGGTACCCGAGAGCCGGTCGGGGCGCTTCCGTGCGCCGTGGGGATGACCGGCTGCACGCGAGCTCGAGCAACAAGTTCGACAGATGTGATCGCTGCCGGACCCCGACGGGACCTAGGTGACTGCGGGGACTCGTCCTCGCCGTCACCTAGGAGGAAGTCATGTCGACCACCGTCACCTTCGCCGGCAACCTGGCCGAGGCGCCAGAGCTGCTCTACACCCGCGAGAACAAGCCGTTCGTCAGCTGCCGGGTCCTGGCCAACCGCCGGACCCAGAACGACCAGGGGGAGTGGATCAACGACGAGCCCACAGCCCACAACGTCAAGATCTTCGGCTCGGCCGCCACCCACGTGCACGACAGCTGCGGATCCGGCGACCCGATCTTCGTCCACGGCCTCGAGCGCACCGAGGCCTGGGCTGACAAGGAGACCGGCGAGAAGCGCACCAAGGACGTCGTGGTCGTCGACAACCGCTTCGGCGAGGTCGGCCTGTCGCTCAAGTACGTCTCCGCGCGCATCGAGCGCGCCCCCCACGCGGCCCAGGCCAGCTGAGGAGGCTCGCTCCGATGGATCTCCTCGTTCAGTCCCCAGACGAGCTGCTGGCCGCGGTGCCGCACGTCCTCGGCTTCAAACCGGAGGAGTCGATCGTCCTCGTGCCCTTCCGGCCAGGGCTCCCCATCACCCGCGTCGACCTGCCGAAGACGGCCGCCGACCGTGAGGAAGTGTGGGACGCCCTGAGCGGCCCGTACGGCCGCCACGCCCGCCCCGGAGCCCGCCTGGCGATCCTCTGCTTCACCGAGGACCGCCGCAGCGCCGAGCTGGCCAGCCAGCATCTGTCCAACCGCCTCGAGACCGTGGGCATCACCACCCACATCCGGCTGTGGGCCGACGGCGAGCGGTGGCGCGAGTTCAACACGGGCCAGACCGGGCTGCAGACCGAGGCGACCGCGGAGCGGATCGCGGCCGCCACCGTCCTGACCGGCGCCGCCCAGCCGGCGGCCAGTCGAGCCTCGCTGGCCGCCTCCATGGTCGGTGACCGGGAGCCGATCGCCCAGCTGCTCCCCGCGGCCCGGGCTGCGGCCGCGGCCAGCACTCCCGCCCTCGAGCGGGACTGGGCACTGGACCGGCTCGAGCAGTTCCACGCCGACGGCAACCGGCTCTCCGACATCGACGGCGCACGAATGCTGGTGGCCCTGGAGACGATCAGCACCCGCGACGCGCTCTGGGAGGACATGAGTCGCGAGAACTCCACCTCCCACACGGCCATCTGGACCGACCTCACCCGCCGCGCGCCGGACGAGGTCCGCGCGGCGCCGGCCTCCATGCTCGGCTTCGCCAGCTGGCTGCACGGTGACGGGGCCAAGGCCTGGTGCGCCCTCGACCAGGTGCCCGCCGACCGGCCCTACTCCATGGCCGCCATCGTCGCCTCGGCGCTGCAGAACGGCATCCACCCCCGCGAGTGGGAGCGGTACCAGACGCAGATGCGTGGTCTCACCGCCGAGCTGGACGAGTCCTACGTCCCGAAGCCACCCGGCCAGCAGCGCGACATCCCGGGCGCGCAGCCCATCACCGACCGTCCGGCCCCGGGCCGCTGAGGAGGACCACCGCGATGAACCACGACGACACCCCGGTGCAGCACAGCACCACCGAGCGTCAGCTGCGGCGCCTGGTCGTACCCGACCCCGCGGCCTACGCGGCCGACAAGCGCCTCGACGTCATCCACGAACCCGACCTCGACCTGCTGTGGGGAGGCCCGGAATGAGCACCCCGCCCGCCGACGTCGCCGACCGGCTGGCCCGCGTCAAGCTGAGCAGCGTCATCGAGCCCGGCGACCTGCGCGTCACCGGCCTGGTCAGCGAGCTCGGTGCCGGCAAGGTCCTCGACTACCTCGAGGCCGCCGGCGATGTGGAGAACCACTGGGGCTTCACCATCGGCCAGGAGCTCGCCCACGTCGATCCCGGCAAGGTCCTCGAGCAGGCCGCCGGCCGCGGCATCCGGTTCGTCATCCCCGGTGATACCGAGTGGCCCGACCAGCTCGCGGGCCTGCGCGGCGCCGGCGCGCTGCACGACCGCGGCGGCGAACCCGTCGGACTGTGGGTCAGGGGAGGGGCTGACCTCCACCAGCTCGCAGCCAACGCCGTGGCCGTGGTGGGGTCGCGCGCCGCGACGGACTACGGAACGCATCAAGCCAACGAGCTGAGCCGGGACCTCGCGGCCATGGGCCACACCGTCGTCAGCGGACTCGCCTACGGTGTCGACCAGGCCGCCCACCGCGGCGCCCTCCTCGCCGGCGGCCCGACCATCGCTGTGATGCCGTGCGGGGCCGACCGGCCCTACCCGGCCGCGCACGCCCAGCTGCTCGAGGCGGTCCCCGATCGCGGCCTCGTCGTCGCCGAAGCGCCACCCGGCACCGCGCCCACCCGCGCCCGGTTCCTCGCGAGAAACCGGATCGTCGCCAGCCTCGCCGAAGGCACGGTGGTCGTCGAGGGAGCCTTCCGCAGCGGCGCCCTCACCACCGCGCACTGGACCGGTGCCCTGCACCGGCCCGTCATGGGCGTCCCAGGCCCAGTCACCAGCGCCGCCTCGGCCGGAGTGAACCAGCTGATCCGGCTGGGCCAGGCCAGCATGGTCACCAGCGCCCAAGAGGTCATCACCGATCTCACCACCCACGCCCACTCGACGATGGCCGCAGCCGCACAGGTCGACGAGCCCTTCCCGGCTCCGGTGCGCTCCGCGCAGACCCACATCGGGGGACCGCCGGCCCCGGCCGCCGCCCCTCGGCGTTGAGGAGCCCACCGGAGGCCCTGTGGATAACCCGGACTCGCGCCGGTACGCCCCTACGCTGCTGAGAGTTCCTAGGTCCACTCGACGACGTCGAATCAAGGATGGAATCACCGATGATCGACCTGTCCTCCCCGACCGCGGCGCCCACCGCTCACGTTGACTGGATCTGGAGCGTCAGCGTCGAGCGCGTCCTGGAAGGACCGCCGGATCTACTCAGCTGGGCGAGCTGATGCGCCTCCAAACGGTGACCGTCTTCGTGACCGTTTTCGATCTTGTCTGCGGGCGCTTCGGGATCCGTGGGGAGGTCGAGCGTGACGCTGCCGTCTTCGGCGTCGTTCGGGAGCGGGGAGAAGCTCACGCCGTTGGGCTTGTCTCCGACGGGGATCCGGGCCACGACCTCGAGCTCCTGGAGGTCCAGGACGGCGACGTCGTCGCCGTAGATGTTGGTGACGTAGGCGTGCTGGCTCGAGGGGTCGACGACGACGCCGTGGGAGCCCTGTCCGGTCTCGACGGTTGCGGTCACGGTGAACGTCTTGATGTCGATCACCGAGACGGTGGTCCCGGGCGAGTCTTCGGTGCCCTGGTTGGCGACGAGGAGATAGCGGTTGTCGCCGCTGACATAGGTCTGGATGGGGCCGTCTCCGACTGCGACCGTGCCGACCAGCTTGCGCGACGTCATGTCGACCTTGGCGACGGCGTCCTCGCCGTTTAGGGAGGCGTACACGAACCGGCCGTCGGGGGAGAAGGCGACTTGCGCGGGGGCCTTCCCCACGTCGATGTCTGTGACCAGCTGGTTGGTCCGGGTGTCGATGACGCTGAGCGTGGTGTCGGCGACGTTCGCCACGACGAGCCAGCGGCCGTCCGGGCTGGGTCGGAGGCCGTGCGGGCCCTGGCCCACCTTGATGGTGTCGGTGGCCTTCATGGTGGAGGTGTCGATGACGGAGACGGTGTCGTCTGCGCCGTTGGTGGTGTACGCGGTGGCCCCGTCCGGGGAGACCACGACATGGGCTGGCGCGGAGCCGGTCGGAACCACGCCGTGCAGGTCCAGGCTTTCGGCGGACAGCATGGCGGCGTATCCGTCGTGGCCACTCACCGTCCACACCGAAGCGCCGTCGGGAGACACTTGGACGTTGTGTGGCCCTTCGACGCCGGCGACGGTGGTCACGATCCGGTTGGTGGCGGCGTCGATCGCCGTGAGCGATCCGCCGCCCTCGTTGGCGATCCAGACGGTGCCCTCCACCCTGCCGCGGTGGCCGGCGAGAGTGGCCGCCGTCGGGTCCTCGTCGGCGCGGTCGTCATTGCCGTTGAGCACCGCCAGGCCACCCGCCACGGCGAGCACGGTCAACGCGCCGGCGGAGAGAGCAACGACGCGCATGCGCCGGCTCCACTCGTGCCGATCCTTCGGGAGCTGCGCAGAAGCCGCATCGGGACCGGTGTCGGATGTTGAGCTCATGGGCGAGCCTTTCGTATAGACGAAGTCGGCCTGGTGGGGACCGCGCCATCACCTTCGCCGCTTGACCCGGACGGATCGCCGGTGGTTTCGGTGAAGAACCGATGAAGGCCGATCACGTGGCTGGACAGTGGCCGATCCGCATAGTCAGATCGAGGTGGGACGCCACCCGCGTGCATGAAGGAAGGACTCGACGGTGAACCTGATCCATCGCCTCTATTGCCGATCCCGGCCTTGGCGCGCTCATGTGAGAGCGCTGCTGCCGTGGGCGTTGGACGGCATCTCCCTCGAGCGGGCGGCTGTCCTGGAGCTGGGGCCGGGTCCGGGACTGACCACAGACTGGCTGGTGTCGCGCGTGGGATCGCTGACGTGCCTGGAGTACGACGAGGCCGATGCCTCGGCGCTCGCCCGAGGGCACCCGGGGGTGGTCGTGCGACGTGGTGACGCGACGGCGCTCCCATTTGAGTCTGGATCGTTTGATGCGGTGGTCTGCTTCACGATGTTGCATCATCTGCCCTCGGCCGCGGCGCAGGATCGCTTGTGCGCCGAGGCCGCCCGGGTCTTGCGCCCGAGTGGTCTGTTTGCGGGCTCGGACAGCCGGTGGGGTCCCCTGTTCGCGCTGGCGCATGTCGGCGACACCTGCACCTTGGTCGACCCGGAGGCACTGCCGGCACGGCTGGAAGTTGCCGGGTTCGATCACGTTGAGATCGACACTCGAAGGGACGCGTTCCGGTTCCGGGCGCATGTCGACTGATGACGACTGCCGACCCTGCGGCAGCACGGCCTAGTTGGAGGCCGGCCGTGGGGTGAATCGCTCGGGCTGGGTGAGAAATTCCCGTCGGCAGGCGTCAGAGCAGAACCACCACTGCTCGCCGCGCCAGTTGGCGTGGGGTCCGTTCGGCTCGACCTGCATGCGGCAGACGGGATCGACGGCAAGTGCGGCGACGTGGCGGAATTGCCCGTCTTCCATCCAGAGCACGCGGTCGGCGATCTCTCGGAGTCGATCGTCGTGGCTCACGATGACGATCGAGCGGCCGTCCTCGTCGGCGAGCTGGCGCAGCAGCCGGGCGAGGTCTCGGCCGCGGGAGGCGTCGAGGTTGGCGGTGGGTTCGTCCGCGAGCAGAACGGGTGGGTCATTGGCGAGCGCGCGTGCGACTGCGACGCGCTGTTGTTCGCCGCCGGACATCTGGGAGGGCCGCGCCGCTGCCCGGCGGGCAAGGCCGACGCGCTCGAGCAGCTCGCGGGCGCGCTCGTGTGCAGCTGGACCAGTGGTGCCGGCGAGATTGGCGGCAACTGCGATGTTCTCGGTGGCGGTGAGTGCGTCGAGCAGGGCGTAGTCCTGGAAGATGAACCCGAAGGTGCGCGACCGCAGCACAGGGAGCTCCTTCTCACGCGCCGCGGCGATGTCCACGTCGACGCCGTCACGGCCGGTGATGGTGATGGAGCCTGCGCTCGGACGCAGCAGTGCGCCGAGCATGAGCAGCAAGGTGGTCTTGCCCGATCCGGACGGTCCCATCACGAGGAGCACTTCGCCGGCGGCGAGGTCGAGGTCGACTGCTCGCACGGCATCCACGGTTGTGTCGCCTGCCCCGTACGTCTTCGTGAGCCCTCGAACGGTGAGCACCCCGGGCCTGGTCGATTCCCCGTGGGGCGTGTTGTCGCCCGGTGACCGGGGCACTGGGTCGGGGACCGGGGCGGTACCGGCGGTGGTGGGGGCGTTGGTATTCATCGTGTCTCCCGGAAGGCGGTTGCCGCGTCGAGCGCGGCAATGCGGCGCAGCGGCCACAGGGCGGCGATGAGGCCGACAAGGAGCGCTGTGGTGGTGGTCTGTGCGACGGCGGCGGTGGTGATGGAGATCTGGACCGCTGGGGCGGCGAGTGGCAGCAACCAGGCCAGCGCCAGCGCGGCTGTGGTGGCGACGGTGGAGGCGAGTACGACGGTGAGCAGCACCTGCATCGCCACCGCTGCCGCGAGCCGAGGTGTGCGGGCGCCGAGGGCCTTGAGGACGGCGAAGTCTCGCAGCCTGTTCAAGGTGGCGGTCATCAGTCCCAGGGCGATGACGGCGAGCGCGATGACGAGGCCGATGGAGGACATCAGCCGGAGCAGGTCGGCGCTCATGTCGGTGACGATGCGGGCTTCGGAGTCGGCGAGCTGCTCGCGGGTCTGGGCCGTGACGCCACCGATTTCGGCCTCGATCCGGTCCGTGACCGCTTCTGGGTCGGCGCCTGGGTCCAGCCCGGTGAGCACGTACGAAACGCGGTCGTCGTGGATCCGGCCGAACTCGCTGAGCTCGACGAAGACGGTGGTGTTGGTGATGCTGCTGCCGCCGGTGGAGAACCCGACAGCGCGCAGGGACGTGCCCATGACCGTGAACCGGTCGCCGAGCTGGACTCCAAGTTGTTTGGCTGCCTGCTCGTCCAGGACGGCTTCGCCGACGGCGGGTGTGCGGCCGGCCACGAGGCGTGTGGGGCCTCCCCGGCCGGTGCGGGTGTCGTAGCCGATGAGGTAGGACAGCTGCCGACCCTGTGGTCCGGCCACCGAGCCGGAGGCGAACGCGATCGGCGAGGCCCAGGCAACTCCCGGTATGTCGGCTATGCGCTCGGGGGTGTCCCCGGGTAGCGACGAGGCAGACATGTGCATGGTGCGCACCCCGTCCTGGGAAACGAACACGTCGGCCGGGGAGGTGCGGATGTAGTAGGTGACGCGGTCGACGGCTCCGGCGAAGATGCCGCCGAGGACGAGGACCAGTAGCAGGGAGGCGGCCACGCCGAGGACGGTCAGCGTGGCGCGGCGGCGGTCGGCGAACAGGAAGCGGCGCCCCACGGGCACGGCTCCTGTCGCGAGGGCGCGTCGTGGGTGATCGGATTGCGGCGGAGTTGGTTGCGTGGTGGTGGTCATCGTCCGCTCCGGAATGCGGAGGCCGCGTCGAGCCGGTTGAGTCGGCGTGCCGGTAGCCATGCGGCGAGTAGTGCCATCGTGGCCGCTGCGGCGGCGGTCTGGGCGATGGTGCCGGGGGTGAGCAGCACCGGGAATGCGGGTCGCCACCAGGCGAGGACTTCCCGGGTGATGATCAGCAGGACGATCGCGGCGAGCGTGCCGAGCACCGTCAGGGCCACGGTCTCGGTCACCGCGATTCGGCGAAGCCGTCCGGGGGTGGCGCCGAGGGCCTTGAGGACGCCCAGGTCCCGCTGTTGTTCGGTGACCCGGGTGTAGGCCACGAGCGCGACGATCAGGGTGCCGGCTGCGAAGGCCACGCCCACCATGAGCCGTACCGGCGAGCCGTAGATGTCGGTCGCCAGCCGCAACGATGCCTCCCGCAGTTCGGCAGGAGTGCGCACGGTGTACCCCTCGTCACGCAGCTGCGCTGCTACGGCATCGGGGTCCGCGGTCGTGACCAGCACCGCTCCGGTGGTGCCGGTAGCCCGCAGCATCTGGTCCATCCCGGCCGTGGTGGTGAACAGCAGCGGGGTCATGAACAGTGCGGTGTCGCCGGTGAGGCCGACCACCCGCATCGGGTGTCCGAGAATGGGCAGCTGATCGCCGATGGCGAAGTCGTGTTGTTCGGCCCACAAGGCATCGATGGCCACCTCGTCGGGGGCTTCGGGGGCACGGCCATCGGTGAAGGCCCAGGGGCCACCGAGTCCGCTGCCGGGTTCGTAGGCGACCGCGGCCACGGCAGCCTTGCCGTGCGACAGCTCGAGGATCTGATACATGGTGCGCAGCGGCGCGGCTCGTGTCACGCCCGGGGCCTGGGCGATGGCGTCCACGGCCGGCGCCGGCAGAGCGCCGGGGTCGGCGAAGAGGTTCCGCGTTCCGGCGGGCACCACGACCAGGTCGGCACCGAGGTGGTCGTCATAGGTAGTGACGCGGTCCTGGACGCCGACCCAGAGTCCGGCCAGCAGCAGCATCAGCATGAGGGCGAGCCCGATCCCGGCGGCTCCGGCAGCGGTGCGGACCGGACGCGTGGTGAGAAAACGGCGGGTGACCGGGACCGAGGTTCCACTGCGACCGTTCATGTCGGCTCACATCCCTATGCCGAGCGTGGCTCGATGCTCGTGCTACTTGTGGCCGTGACCGGCGTGCCCGCCGGGCATGGCGAACATCATGGCCGCCATCATCGCGGTGCACAGCAGGGCGGAGACGATGATGCCGGAACCTGCTACGCCGGTGAGGAAGAGCAGTCCGGCGATGGCGAGCATCGGGATGCAGCAGACGATCATCATCAACCCGTGACCACCGTGCGCCCCGTGAGCACCGCCGTCGGGCTCCTGCCCGGCGCGGTGGGGCTCAGTGGTCGCAGGCGACCCCGGGTGGGTCCATTGCTGAGGACTGCGGAGGGGTTCTCGGTCCATGCCGTTCGGCGTGCTCATGACGTCCTGTCCTTCAGGGATGCGGGCACGTGGCGGAGCCTGGCGTAGAGGGGGCAGTGTCCGAGTGCCCCGGTGATGACCAGGTCGAGGCCGGCCAGCACCAGCAGCAGCTCGAGGACGACCGCCAGGGTCGATCCGGCGCCGCCCAGCAAGAACGCGCCGGCGATCGCAGCGAGGCCGCCGATCACGACGCGAGCGACGCGTTCGGCGGGGGTGATGTTGATGCTCCAACGGCTGCTCATGACGTCCTCCAACTTCGTCGCGGACCGTGGTCCTTTGGTGCACTCTCAGCGTCCCGCTGACGGGTGAAGGTGACCGCGCCCTTCGTGTGAAGGTTCGTTGAAGGTGCGCGGTCGACGTGGTCAGCCACCGTGGTGGCCCTCGTGTTCCTCAGGGTCCGGGGTCTGCACGGGGGTCCGGTCCCGGTCCGGGTTCGGATCGTCGTTGCTGATGGCGGGGCCGATGACGAAGGCTGACAGGGAGAACATCAGCGCGAAGACACCCAAGGCAAGAACGGGGGCCTTCCAGGTGCCGAAGCGCCGGTAGAGGCGGCGGAGCAGAGGCAGGGAGAAGACCAGTCCCAGTACGGCGAACAGCACATTGCCGGTCGCGCCGGTCACCAGCACCGCTCCGCCGAGGATCCCGACGTGGTGCAGCAGGTGGGGGAGCAGGCCCATGATGCCGCCCACCAGGGCGGTCAGCGCGTTCCACGCGGTGGCGAGGACACCTCGGCGCTGGTCAGGATCGGCGGCGTCAAGCGTCTCGGGCCGCACGGCCTCGGCCTCAGACTGGAAGTGCTGTTCGGACATCGTTACTCCTGGCCCTGGTAGGAGAGCGTGGTCATCATGCCGGTCTCGGCGTGGTAGATGTTGTGGCAGTGGGTCGCCCACTGGCCGGGGTTGTCGGCGTCGAGGTCGACGTCGAGGGTCGCCATGGGGCGCACGATGACGGTGTCCTTGCGGGCTCCGCTGTTCGTCAGGGCGAAGGTGTGGCCGTGCACGTGCATGGGGTGGAACATCATCGAGTGGTTGACGAACCGCAGCCGGACCCGCTCCCCCTGGGTGAGCTGCAACGGGTCGGTGTCGGGGAAGGTCTTGCCGTTGATGGTCCAGCGGTAGGGCGCCATGCTGCCGCCCAGCACGAGGTCGTGGCTTCTGTCGGCCGACCGCGGGTCCAGGCGGACCGACTCTGCCGCCGACAGGACGGTCCCGAGCAGCACTTGGCGGGCCGGCTCGCGGACCTTGACGTCGCCAGTGGGTGGGCGACCGGCGCCGGTTCGGATCACGGCGAGCGCCTGGCCCTGTTTGCCTTCGGCGGTGGCGACCAGCGGGTACACGCCCTCCCCGATAGTGACCGTGGCGTCGAAGCGCTCGCCCATCCCGATCAGCAGCGCGTCGGTGGGCACCGGCACGACGGGGAAGCCGTCGCTGTGCGTGACGGTCATGCGGTGCCCACCGACGGCGACCCGGAACGCCGTATCCGAGCCGGCGTTGACGAAGCGGATCCGAACGCGTTGACCCGGCTTCGCCGACAGCGTAACCGGATCCTCGGTAGTCCGGCCGTTGAGCAGGTAGTGCGGATAGACGATGTCTCCGGCACCACCCAGCAGAGGCGACTGCATGCCTTCGATGCCGTGCATCCCACCCATCGACCCGCCCATCGAGCCGTGGTCCATCCCCTCCATGCCGCCCATGTCATGCATGTCTCCCATGGAGTCGTCGCCGCCTTCCTGCAGGTCGGCGAGGATCTGGTCCGGGGTGCGACCGGTCCCGTCGACCCAGTCGTCCAGGACCACGATCCACTCGGCGTCGTAGCGTCCCGGCTCGTGGGGGTCGTCGACGACCAGGACGCCGTACAGGCCACGGTCCAGCTGGACTCCGGAGTGCGGGTGGTAGAAGTACGTGCCCGGGTGAGGGGCAGTGAACTCGTACCGGAACGTCCCTCCGGCGGGGATCGGGTCCTGTGTCATGCCGGGCACGCCGTCCATGTCGTTGCGTAGCGCCAGGCCGTGCCAGTGCACGCTGGTGGCGGCGGGGAGCTGGTTGTCGACATCGACGCGGAGCACGTCGCCGGCGTCGACGCGGAGCAGCGGCCCCGGTGCGGTGTCGCCGTAGGCCCACGTGCTCACGGTCCGGCCACCCAGGTCGAGGGTCACCGGCTGCGGGGTGAGTCGGGCGGTGACGAGTCGACCTCCGGGCTTCCGGCGCGCCGCCTCCGCCGCTGCGACCGCGTCGGCGGCGGAACCGACCGCGGTCTCCGTTGACCGGCTGCAGGAGGCAAGGCCTCCGAGGGTGGCCACACCTGCGAGTCCGGCGGCTCCGCGAAGGACGGCGCGACGAGTGATCTCGGACAAGTGGGGCTCCTGACTCAGGTTCGGCGAGGGCGAGATGTGCGAGGCGCGCGGTGCGAGCGTGCTAGTGCACCGAGGCACGCAGCACACTGCTGCGGGCGCGGTACTCGTCCTCGTCGATCTCGCCGCGGGCGAACCGCTCGTCGAGGATCTGCATCGGGTCGCGGCGGTCCGGGGTGGACTCACCGGGGCGCTCCGTGCGGAACAGCGTGAGAACGGCGAAGACCACCAGCGCCCAGAACGCGACCATGGCCAGGGTCATGACGATCCAACCGCCCCAACCCATGCCGTCGTGGTACCAGCCCATCATCGTCCTCAGCTCCTTTGCTCGGCTTGGTGCCTGCCACGATCGCCCGGGCACCACTGCGTCTGGGTCGCGTTCATGTGAAGGTTCGCTGAAGAACCCGCCCTCGCAGGTGCTGACCTACGGCTTGCCGCGCAGCGGACTTGCGATCATGGCGGGTATGGGCGAGGACGTCATGAACGAAAAGGCCGGCTCACCGGCAACGGGTGCCGCGGGTGGTCGCCCCCGCACCGGGCTCCGGGCGATGGTGGTCGAGGACGAGACGCAACTGGCCGGACTCATCGGCAGCTACCTCGAGCGCGACGGCTTCGAGGTCGCGGTGGTTCATGACGGGCTCGAGGCGGTGGAGGCCGCCCGCGCCGTCGACCCGGACGTGGTGGTGCTGGACTTGGGCCTGCCCAGCCTGGACGGGGTGGAGGTCTGTCGGCAGCTGCGCACCTTCTCTGATGCCTACGTGGTGATGCTGACCGCACGCAGCGAAGAGGTCGACACGCTCATCGGGCTCTCGGTGGGGGCCGATGACTACCTGACCAAGCCGTTCAGCCCCCGGATCCTGATGGCCCGGATCCAAGCCATGCTCCGCAGGCCCCGTCCCCTGGGAACCTCGTCCGATGACTTGGAAGGCGCCCGCACCTTCGGTGCCCTGGTCATCGATCCGTTGGGACGCGACGTATGGCTCGAGGACGAACCAGTCGCGCTGACGCGCACCGAGTTCGACCTCCTCGCCGCCCTGTCCGAGCGGCCCAGGATGGCGTTCAGTCGGCGGCAGCTCATCGACGCCGTCTGGGGACCCTCGTGGGTTGGTGACGAGCACCTGGTCGACGTGCACGTCGGCCACCTGCGCCGCAAGCTGGACGACGACGCCACCCAGGCGCGGTTCATCCGGACCGTCCGTGGCGTCGGCTACCGGATGGGCCCAGGGCAGTGACCAGCCCCGCACTCCTGGCGGACACGGTCCGTGCCCGGCCGCGGTTCGCCGCTCGGCTCCTGGTCGCCCAGGCCCTGGTGCTGGTGGCCGGCGCCCTGACCACCTGGCTGGTCGCCTCCGTCGTCGGACCCAGCATCTTCAGCGACCACCTCCAGCAGGCCGGCGACACCCACACCGCCGAGGAGACTCGTCACGTCGAGGAGGCCTTCTCCTCGGCGCTGGTCCTTTCGGTCTCTCTGGCGCTGCTTGCATCGGTCCTCGCGGCGCTGGCGGTCTCGTGGTACTTCAGCCGCCGGGTGCAGCGCTCGATCGGCGACGTGGCCGCCGCCGCAGCGGACATCGCCGCCGGACGGTACGACACCCGGGTGCCCGACCCGGGCCTGGGCGGCGAGTTCGCCTCCCTCGCACTGACCTACAACCGCCTCGCGGAGAGACTCGCAGCAATCGAGTCGACTCGACGCAGCATGCTGGCCGACCTGGCCCACGAGATGCGCACGCCCCTGGCCACGATCGACGCGCACCTGGAGGCCGTCGAGGACGGCGTCCGAGCCCTGGACGACGACACGCTCGGGGTGATCCGCGGCTCGACGGGCCGCCTGCGGCGCCTCGCCGAGGACATGTCCGCCGTCTCCCAGGCAGAGGAGGGGATCGACGTGACGCTGCGACCGGTGGCCGCCGCTGACGTGGCTGCTGCGGCCGCCGACGTCGCCCGCGACCGGTACGCCGCCAAGGGGGTCGACCTGCGCACCGAGCTCGACGATGCCGGCCAGGTCCGCGTCGACGCCGACCGCTTCGGCCAGGTGCTCGGCAACCTGCTCGACAACGCCCTGCGCCACACTCCCGCGGGTGGGACCGTGACCCTGGCCTGCCGCCGGATCGACCACTGGGTGGAGTATCGCGTCGCCGACACCGGCCAGGGGGTGGACGCGGAGCACCTGCCGCACCTGTTCGACCGGTTCTACCGTGCCGACACCGCCCGCGACCGGGGCCATGGCGGCTCGGGCATCGGTCTGGCCATCGCCCGCGCCCTCGTCGAGGCACATGGCGGTGGGATCTCGGTGACCAGCGCCGGGCCCGGACTCGGGGCCACGTTCACGGTGCGGCTACCCGGCCAGGGGTAGCGATGCGGATTTTGTGCGCAACAGATGAGGGCCGGATGCGGGTCCGCAGCACCTACGCCAGTGAGCGCGTCGAAACGTCGTTTGGGCACCGCCAAGGCGATCGATGCCGCCGCCAGCACCGTGCCAGCTCGTTCTTGTGTTCGCCCACGATCATTCCCCCGGATCGACTGGGTCGCGGGTAACGCGTTAGGCAAGTACGTCGAGATTCGGGTCCATGAAGCAGTCCTTCGGGGGGTACGGCTCGGGTCAGACAACGGCACGGTTCACCATGGGATCTCCGATCAACGGGATCTCCGATCAACCCGCCATGGGGTCTCCGATCGATGGCTTGCCGCCGCTGGAGTGAGCTGGCCGACGACGCTCCGGTGGCCCTGGGGAGTCGCCGGGGTGGGTTCGCTCAGTGGTGTCGGCCGGAGCTCGGGTGTTCATGCGGATCGGGCGGGCGATCGCCGGTCGAGCGTTCGGCCGTCGGGGGATGCCGGTTCTCCGAGTGCTGGTGACCCCCACAGCCCCTGTGCCCGCTGTGTCCGTGGCCGTGGCCGTGGCCAAGGTGCATGAATAGCATTCCGGCGACAAGCAGGATCCACACCCAGTTGCTACTCAGAAACTCCAACATCGTCTGCCTCCTCCACGATCAGGAGCCGGGGCTGGATGCGCCAGGTTCCTTCACTCCTAACCTGCACGAGCCTGGTGGAAGCCCAGTGCGAATATGGTGAAGGTTTGATGTTGTCCGAAGGAGGGTGAAGTAGTTGGGCCGCCTTCCTACATCCGTCTGGCCCGCCGAAGACTTGTTGTAGCGAGACATCCCGCCGGACTTGGTCCCTTGTCTGCAGCGCATCTCGTTTGCCATCGATGGCGCCCGCGGCCCGGTCTTGTTAGCAGTGGCGCGAGCCGGGCGCGTGTCGATGGCCCGTCAGCTGATGGCCGAGCCGATTCCGATCAGCACCAGGCAGCCGACGAATAGGATCCCGAGGAGCGGCGCGACGAACCGCAGCCACTGGTCGTAGCGGACCTTCGCCAGCGCGATGCCACCCATGACCACTGCGGAGGTGGGGGTGATCAGGTTCACCAGTCCGGAGGCGGACTGGTAGGCGGTGATCACCATCGCCCGGGAGACGCCGGCGAAGTCACCGAGCGGGGCCAAGATGGGGATGGCGAGGGCGGCGTGCCCGGATGTGGAGGGGACCAGGAAGGCGAGCGGGATGTTGACCAGGAACATCAATGGCCCAAACACCCAGGAGGAGGTGTCGCTGACGAGGCTTTCCATGGAGTTCAGGACGGTGTCGGTGATCTCGGCGTTGTTCATGATCACGGTGACCCCCCGGGCCAGCACGATGATCAGACCGACGCCGATGAACTCTCCGGCGCCCTTGACCAGGGAGTCGGTGATGCCCTGCTCGCCGAGCCCGCCGATGAGTCCGACGACCACTGACATCGCGAGGAACAGCGCCGCGAGCTCGGGGAAGTACCAGTCGAGCTGCCAGGGGTAGCTGTCCGCGTCGGTGCCCTCGATGATCTGGGCCCAGGGCACCAGGGAGAAGATCATGAAGACGAAGGTGAGCGCGACGATGGCGAGCACGGTCTTGTGCTTGCCGGTGAGCGGCTCGACCTCGCCGATCCCTGTGCGGGCGATCTCGGCGTCGCCCGGAGCCGGGGTCGTCTTCGAGGTGGCGGGGTCGGCCTTGACCTTGCGGGCGTAGCGGAGCACGTACCAGACGCCGACCGGGACCAGGAGCAGGTACATGATGAGCCGGAAAACGATGCCGTCGCCGATGGAAACCTCGGCGGCATCAGAGGCGACCCCGGTTGCGAACGGGTTGACCGTGGAGGCGAGCACCCCGATGGTCGCGCCGACCAGGATCGTCGCTGCGGCGACCATCCGGTCGTAGCCCAGGCTCAGCATGAGCGGGACCACCAGGGCGTAGAAGCCGAGCGTCTCCTCAGCCATGCCCTCGGTGGTCCCGGCGATGGAGAAGACCACCATCAGCAGCGCAACGACCACGGCGCCGCGGTGGCTGTATCGCTTGGCGATGCGCGCGACTCCGGCCTGGATGGCGCCGGTCTGCATCGCCATGGTGATGAAGATGCCGATCGCCAGCACGAACAAGAAGACCCCGGCGGCGCCGAACAGCTCGCCGGTCTCGTACGGGCCGATGACCCCGCTCTCGGCGTTCTGGACACCGTAGA
The DNA here is from genome assembly GCF_016907435.1 of Nocardioides salarius. Classification (NCBI taxonomy): domain Bacteria; kingdom Bacillati; phylum Actinomycetota; class Actinomycetes; order Propionibacteriales; family Nocardioidaceae; genus Nocardioides; species Nocardioides salarius. Next base: position 3,575,953 of record NZ_JAFBBZ010000001.1, read on the forward strand.
GGCCGTTGACCGGGGCGAGGAACAGCTCCATGAACCGATCCCAGAGACCAAACTCGGTACCGGTCGACTCGTAGCTCCCCGGGATCGGACGACCGTCCTCGTCGACCTGGTAGGCCCCGGTGGGGATGATGAAGGCGAGCAACCACACCACGAGGGTCACGACAAACAAGACCGTGAACGCGCTCGGGAAGCGCCACTTGGCAGTGCCTGGCTGGGCCTGCTGGTTGGTGGTGCCGGCTGACGAGGAGCTCATGCGTACTCCCAAGTTCGGAATCGGTGACGTAGCGCGCATCTTGCCGTCGCTTCGGGATCAGGTCTACCGCACTGACGATCCCCGCCTACCAGAACCGCCGCGGAACCTCAGGTGTCTTCCGGCGGTTCATGCAGCATTCATCCGGACGGGATGTCACCCCCTACTCGCTCGGGTGTCGCGTGTGCTTGCATGGAGGTTCGTCATGGACCTAGGGAGGACTAAATGCCGCTCCACGTGGATTCAGAGGTCGGCCGGCTGCGCCAGGCGATCGTGCATCGACCAGATCTGGAGCTGAGTCGCCTGACGCCGTCGAACATGCAGGAGTTCTTGTTCGACGACGTCTTGTGGGTCAAGGAGGCCAAGAAGGAGCACGACGGCTTCGCCGAAGCGCTGCGCGAGAGCGGCGTCGAGGTGCACTACTTCGACCAGCTGCTGCGCGAGGTGATCGAGATCCCCGAGGCGCGGAAGTTCGTCCTCGACGGCAGCTTCGACGAGCGCGTCTACGGCCCGATGGCCATCGACTCCGTGCGCAACACCTTCGATGCGATGCCCAGCGAGGAGGCCACCCGGTTCCTGATCGGCGGGATGACCAAGCGGGAGCTGCTGGAGCGGATCGAGGAGCCCGGGTCCGTCGTGATCGCCGCCTTGGACCTGGACGACATCCTGCTCGCCCCGCTGCCCAACCACATCTTCACCCGGGACACCTCGGCGTGGGTCTACAACGGCGTATCGATCAACTCCATGCGCAAGCGGGCCCGTGGCCGCGAGACCGTGCACTACGAGGCCATCTACCGCTGGCACCCACACTTTGCTGACGAGGACTTCAAGATCTGGGGCGAGGGTCGCTCCGACGGATCGGCGACCACCGAGGGCGGCGACATCCTGGTCCTCGGCAGGGGCGCGGTGCTGGTCGGGATGAGCGAGCGGACCAGCCCGCAGGGCGTCGAACGCCTGGCCAGCAAGCTGTTCGCCGAAGGCGCTGCAGAGAAGGTCGTGGCTCTCGCGATGCCGCAGAAGCGGGCGTTCATGCACCTGGACACGGTGATGACCATGCTCAACGAGGACACCTTCACTCAGTACGCCGGCATGCCGATGCTGCCCGCCTACACGGTCGAGCCGGGTGACACCGAGAAGGAGCTGAAGGTCGCCGCGCACCCGCCCGAGGACATGCACATGGCGATCGCCGACGCCCTCGAGCTGGACCGGATCAACGTGCTCACCCCGGCCCAGGACATCCGTGCCGCCGAGCGTGAGCAGTGGGACGACGCCTGCAACGTGCTCGCCGTCCGGCCCGGCGTCGTGGTCGGCTACGAACGCAATGTCACCACCAATACGCACCTGCGCAAGAACGGCATCGAGGTGATCACCATCGAGGGCGACGAGCTCGGCCGCGGCCGCGGCGGACCGCGATGCATGACGTGTCCGATCGAGAGAGACGGGATCTGAGCTGATGTCACGGACGCTGCGCAGCCGCCACTTCCTCAAGGAGCTCGACTTCACCCCGACCGAGTGGAAGCACCTGCTCGACCTCTCGACGACCCTCAAGGCAGCCAAGTACGCCGGCACCGAGGTCCCACGGCTGAACGGCAAGGAGATCGCCTTGATCTTCGAGAAGACCTCCACGCGCACCCGCTGCGCCTTCGAGGTCGCCGCCTACGACCAGGGCGCGCGGATCACCTACCTGGACCCCTCAGGTTCCCAGCTCGGCCACAAGGAGTCCATCGCCGACACAGCCCGGGTGCTGGGCCGGATGTTCGACGGCATCGAGTACCGCGGCTCGACCCACAGCAACGTGGAGGAGCTCGCCGCCAAGGCCGGCGTCCCGGTGTGGAATGGCCTGACCGACCAGTGGCACCCGACCCAGTCGCTGTGCGACATGCTCACGATGCGCGAGCACAGCTCGAAGCATGATCACGAGATCGCCTTCGCCTACTGCGGTGACGCCCGCAACAACGTGGGCAACTCGCTGCTGATCGCCGGCGCCATGATGGGCATGGACGTGCGGATCGTCGCTCCCAAGGAGCTATGGAACAGTGATGCCACGGTCGGCCAGGCGCGCACCATCGCCGAGCGCACCGGTGCCCGGCTCCTGCTGACCGACGATGTCGCCGAAGGTGTCAAGGGAGTGGACTTCCTCTACACCGACGTCTGGGTCTCCATGGGTGAGCCCCACGAGGTGTGGGACGAACGGATCGCCCTGCTTCGGCCCTATCAGGTCAACCAGGAGATGCTGGAGCGCACCGGGAACCCGGCAGTGAAGTTCCTGCACTGTCTGCCGGCCTTCCACGACCGCAACACGGTCGTGGGCCAGGAGATCTTCGAGAAGACCGGGATGGACGGCTTAGAGGTGACCGACGAGGTCTTCGAATCCGACCACTCCGTGGTGTTCGACCAGGCGGAGAACCGGCTGCACACCATCAAGGCCATCCTCGTGGCTACCCTGGGGGACTGACGTGCGCATCGTGGTAGCCCTGGGCGGCAACGCCCTGCTTCAGCGTGGGCAGAGCCCGGACGCCGAGGTCCAGGAGGAGAACGCGAAACGGGCCATCGAGGCGCTCGCGCCGCTCGGGCGCGACCACGAGTTGGTGATCACCCATGGCAACGGACCGCAGGTCGGGATCCTGGCCCTGCAATCGGCCTCCGACCCGCACCTGACCACGCCGTACCCCTTCGATGTGCTCGGTGCCCAGACGCAGGGGATGATCGGCTACTGGCTGCTGCAGTCGATGCAGAACGCCAGCCCGGGCCGACAGGTCGCGGCGATCATCAACCAGACACTGGTCCGCGCCGACGACCCCGCTCTGGACAACCCCACCAAGTTCGTGGGCGAGGTCTACGACGAGGAGGAGGCCCAGCGCCTCGCGAAGGACCGCGGCTGGACGGTCAAGCCCGACGGAACCCACTGGCGCCGGGTGGTCGGCTCACCCCGACCCGAGCGGGTCGTCGAGACCCGCCTGATCCGGCTACTGCTGACCAGCGGTGCCATCGTGATCTGCGCCGGAGGCGGCGGGGTGCCGGTGATCCGCAACGATCGTGGCGAGCTCGAAGGCATCGAGGCGGTCGTGGACAAGGACATGACCTCCGCCGTACTTGCCGAGGCGCTCGAGGCGGACGCATTGCTGGTGCTCACCGACGTCCCCGGCGTCCAGGAGAACTTCGGTACCCCCGAGGCGAGATTGATCCAACGTGCCACGCCGGGGTCGCTGCGTCGCATGGACTTCCCGGCCGGGTCGATGGGTCCCAAGGTCGACGCGGTCTGCCGGTTCGTCGAACTCACCGGCGACCTCGGCGCCATCGGCCGGCTCGAGGACGCGCCGGCGATGCTGCGAGGCGAAGCCGGGACCGTCGTCACCCCGTCAGGTGAGTACCACGGCCCCCCAAGGAGAACCTCGGCCGCCGGCGGGAAACACGACGCGTATGGCTCCCCGGTCGCCGGGCCCAGTCCTGAATAGACGCGGTTGCAGGGGACGGGTAGCGGACGACGCGCGGCTCCCCAGGTACGGGTCAATCCCGTGCATGAGGTTCAGACCTGGCGTTACTCGGCGGACTTGACTACCACATTGTTCGATATGACCCTGGCTGGCGCCGAGACGGCGAGTCGGGCACGATGAATGGAGATCTTGGAGGGCCTATGGCACACGATCCAGCTCACCTCAACCACCCCAGGAACGACGCTGCCGGCGTTGGCGATGGGCACCCGTTCTCCAGCGACCACGCCGACGGTGTAGAACACGGTCATGCCGGTCACGGCGGCGCTCGCCGTGGCGGCAGTCGAGATGCCGGAGATGGCCAGGGGCAGCACTCCCATGGCGGCAAGCACGCCGGGCACGACACCGAGCAGTTTCGTCGTCGGTTCTGGTGGAGTCTCCTGCTGACCCTGCCGGTGGTGGCGACCAGTGGCATGGTCATGGACTGGTTCGGCTACGACCTCGAGTTCCCCGGCGTGAAGTTGGTGGGTCCGGTCCTGGGGTCGGTGATCTTCTTCTGGGGTGGTTGGCCGTTCCTGGAGGGCGGCTGGCGCGAGCTCAAGGAACGCAAGCCAGGGATGATGTTGTTGATCTCCATGGCGATCATCGTCGCCTACGTGGCGTCGATGGCGACCTCGCTGGGCTGGTTCGACCTGGACTTCTGGTGGGAGCTTGCCGCGCTGGTGACGATCATGCTGCTCGGCCACTGGCAGGAGATGAGGGCGCTTGGCCAGGCTCAGGACGCGGTCGCCGCGCTGGCCGAGCTGCTTCCCGACGAGGCCGAACGAGTGGGACCGGACGGATCGATCGAGTCCGTGGCGATCGAGGACCTGCTGGCCGGTGACGTCGTGCTGGTCCGCTCCGGTGCCCGGGTGCCCGCAGACGGTGAGATCGTCGAGGGGTCCGCTGAGCTCAACGAGGCGATGATCACCGGCGAATCGAAGCCGGTCGCCAAGGACGTCGGGGACCGGGTGGTGGCCGGCACCGTGTCGACCGACTCGGCGATCCGGGTTCGGGTCGACGCGGTGGGTGAGGACACGACGCTGGCTGGGATCCAGCGACTGGTCGCGGAGGCGCAGGCCTCGCAGTCCCGCACGCAGGTGCTGGCCGACCGGGCAGCCGCCCTGTTGTTCTACGTGGCCACCGGAGTGGCTGCCATTACCGCCGTGGTGTGGTTCCTGCTCGGTGATAGCGACGAGGCCGTCACCCGGGTCGTCACAGTGTTGGTGATCTCATGTCCGCACGCCCTCGGCTTGGCCATCCCGTTGACGACCTCGATCTCCTCGGCCGTCGCAGCCCGTAACGGCATCCTGATCAAGGACCGGCTGGCCCTGGAGCAGAGCCGCACTGTCGACGCGATCCTGTTCGACAAGACGGGCACCCTCACGAAGGGACAGCACAACGTGGTTGGCGCCCGCGGTGCCGGCAACATCAGCGTGGATGAGGTGCTCCGCCTGGCCGGAGGGGTCGAGTCCGACAGCGAGCATCCCCTGGCGCGGGCAATTGTCGATGCGGCGAAACAACGCGGCGACGTGGCCCCGGCCACCGAGTTCCGATCGATCACCGGCCGTGGGGTCGAGGCCACTGTCGACGGCGACGCCTACGCGGTCGGCGGACCGGCGCTGCTGCGGGAACGTGCCCTGGCCGAACCCGCGGACCTCTCCGAGTGGTCCCAGGGCTGGAAGGACCGCGGTGCCGCGGTGCTGTACCTTGTGCGGCGCGACACGATCATCGGGGGCATCGCACTCGAGGACGAGGTGCGCCCCGAGGCCCGCGACGCCGTCCGTGAGCTCCACCAAATGGGCCGACAGGTGATGATGATCACCGGCGACGCGCGCCAGGTCGCCGAGGCGGTCGGCAACGACCTCGGGATCGACGAGGTGATGGCGGAGGTCCTGCCCGAGGAGAAGGACGCCAAGGTCGCCGAGCTGCAGGCCCGTGGCTTGAAGGTGGCCATGGTCGGCGACGGTGTCAACGACGCCCCGGCACTGGCCCGGGCCGATGTCGGGATCGCCATCGGTGCTGGCACCGATGTCGCCATCGAGTCTGCCGGGCTGATCCTGGCCAGCTCGGATCCCAGGGCGGTGGCAGGCATCATTCGGCTCTCGAAGGCCGCCTACCGCAAGAGTATGCAGAACCTGTGGTGGGCGGCGGGCTACAACGTGCTCGCAATCCCGATCGCTGCCGGCGCGCTCCACTGGGCTGGGATCAGCATGCCGCCCGCGGCTGCTGCTGTGCTGATGAGCGTGTCGACGATCGTCGTCGCCCTCAACGCTCAGTTGCTGCGACGAGTCGAGCTCCGTCCTCCGGCGATCGACGAGAGCACGGAGGTGCTGCCGGTCGGGGCGAGTAGATGAACCAACCCGACGCTATCGGCGGTGATCGAGGAGGACAGGCGTCCGTGGAGCCGGGCCTCGGTCAGCGCACCCGCACCACCTACACAGGGGGGCTAACCCGATGACGACCAACCAGCAACCCGCCACCACTCGTGCTGCGGGGACCCTGAGCGACGAGGAGCTCGCCCGCATCGACGCCTGGTGGCGGGCGGCGAACTACCTCGCGGTCGGTCAGATCTACCTGATGGACAACCCGCTGCTGCGCGAGCCGCTGCGGGATGAGCATGTGAAGCCGCGGCTGCTGGGCCATTGGGGCACGACGCCGGGGCTGAACTTCATCTACGCGCATCTCAACCGCGCGATCATGGCCCGCGACTTGGACATGATGTACGTCATGGGGCCGGGGCATGGCGGTCCTGGTCCGGTCGCGGCAGCGTGGCTGGAGGGCACCTACAGCGAGATCTACACCGACGTGTCCCGGGACGAGGCGGGGATGCGCCGGCTGTTCACTCAGTTTTCCTTTCCCGGCGGGATCCCGAGTCACGTGGCCCCGGAGACGCCGGGCTCGATCCACGAGGGGGGTGAGCTGGGCTACGCGCTGTCCCACGCGTACGGCGCGGCCTTCGACAACCCCGACCTGATCGTGGCCGCGGTCGTCGGTGACGGGGAGGCGGAGACCGGTCCGCTGGCCGCCAGTTGGCACTCGACCAAGTTTGTCGACCCGGCCCGCGACGGGGCGGTGCTGCCGATCCTGCACCTGAACGGGTACAAGATCGCCAATCCCACGGTGCTGGGCCGGATCGAGCGCGACGAGCTCGACGGGCTGCTGCGTGGCTACGGGCATACCCCGTACTACGTCGAGGGCGCCGATCCCGAGCAGATGCACCAGGACTTCGCCGCCACCCTCGATCGTTGCCTGGACGAGATCACCGAGATCCGCCGCCTGGCCCGCGAGGAGGGGCGAACCCAGCGGCCACGCTGGCCGATGATCGTGCTGGTCTCCCCGAAGGGCTGGACCGGACCCAAGGAGGTCGACGGGCTGAAGGTGGAGGGGTTCTGGCGCTCCCACCAGGTGCCCTTCGCCAACGCGCGGGAGGACGATGCCCACCGTGCCGTGCTCGAGGAGTGGCTGCGCAGCTACCGGCCCGAGGAGCTGTTCGACCAGGACGGCGCACCGGTGGCGAGCATCCGCAACCTGCACCCGGCCGGGGAACGCCGGATGAGCGCCAACCCGCACGCCAACGGCGGGCTGCTGCTACAGGCCCTGCGGATGCCCGACTTCCGCGACTACGCCGTCCCGGTCGATCATCCCGGAACCGGGACGGTGGAGTCCACCCGGGTGCTGGGCACCTTCCTCCGCGACGTCATGGGCAACAACATGACCAACTTTCGGGTGTTCGCCCCGGATGAGAACAACTCCAACCGGTTGGGCGCCGTGCTGGAGGCGACCGACCGGGCCTGGATGGCGCCGATCCTGCCCGAGGACGTGGGCCTGGCCCCCGACGGCCGGGTCATGGAGATCCTGTCCGAGCACACCTGCCAGGGATGGCTGGAGGGCTATCTGCTCACCGGCCGGCACGGGTTCTTCTCCTGCTACGAGGCGTTCATCCACATCGTCGACTCGATGTTCAACCAGCACGCCAAGTGGTTGAAGGTCACCGACGACATCGCGTGGCGCCGCCCGGTCGCCTCGTTGAACTACCTGCTGACCTCGCACGTGTGGCGCCAGGACCACAACGGCTTCTCCCATCAGGATCCCGGCTTCATCGACCACGTGGTCAACAAGGGAGCGCAGGTCATCCGGGTCTATCTGCCCCCGGACGCGAACACCCTGCTGTCGGTGGCCGATCACTGCCTGCGCAGCAGGCAGTACGTGAACGTGATCGTGGCCGGCAAGCAGCCGCAGCTGCAGTACCTGTCGATGCAGGACGCCATCGTGCACGCCACGAAGGGGATCGGGATCTGGCAGTGGGCCAGTACCGATGCCGGGAAGGAGCCCGACGTGGTCCTGGCTTGCGCCGGTGACGTGCCGACGATGGAGACCCTCGCCGCGGCGCAGATCCTCCTCGGGTACTTCCCGGACCTGCGCCTCCGGGTGGTCAACGTGGTGGACCTGATGCGCCTACAAGACAAGCGGGATCACCCGCACGGGCTGACCGACCCGGAGTTCGACTCGCTGTTCACCACCGACACGCCAGTGGTTTTCGCCTATCACGGCTACCCGTGGCTGATCCACCGCCTGACCTACCGACGGACCAACCACCAGAACCTCGCCGTCCGCGGGTATGTCGAGGAGGGAACCACCACCACCCCGTTCGACATGTGCGTGCTCAACCGGATCGACCGTTTCCACCTCGCCATCGACGTGCTCGACCGGGTGCCCCGACTTCACGCGGTCTCCGCCCACGCCCGCGAGGCCCTGCACAGGAAGCTGATCGAGCACCGGCAGTACATCCGCACCCACGGCCAGGACATGCCTGAAGTCCGGAACTGGCAGTGGACCGGCCACGCGGGCCCATCGACAAGCGGCCCGAACCCGCTGGAGGAGCCGGAGCCTTGATCTTCGCCGACAGCGACCAATCCAGCCACATCGACCCGGTCGAGCGCATCGTCGGGGCCGATCCGAGGTGCACCACGGCTCCTGCCGGGTCACGGCTAGGCGCAGCACCCAGCCGCGGTCGATGTGGTGGCGGAGGGGCTCGGTCCAGAGGGGTCACCGGAGGCTCACCGTCTGTGCTGTCACAGCAGTGGGAGCTGTCCGGCACGAGCTCGGCCGCTACCTCGAATGTCGCGGCCTGCGGCCGTTCGTCGAGGATCGTGGCGAGCCGGGCCTGGATGCGGGTGGCTTCCTCGCTGCGGTGCATCTGGGCGAAGGTCTCGGCGCTCTCGTGTTCGACGAGGGCGGCGAAGGAGTCCCCGGCACCGCGGAGCAGCCGCCGTTGCCGCAGACCCGCGGTGCCACGCAGGACGTCGTTGGACCAGGTGAACCAGTCGAGGAACGACTGGACTCGCTCCTGGGGGACTGCTGGGAAGCGGATCGTTGCGACGAACATGGTTGCCTCTCCTTCATCTGACGGTCGCCGGCGGTGGGCCGACCCCGGTAGCTGCTCGGTTCCGCCGGGCGGCGGCCGATTGCCCTCCAGCGTGCAGCGGTTGTGCGAAGCCGCTGCGAGGATCCGATGTACCTCTTGTGAAGATCCCCGGGCTGGCTGCCGTCACCCCGGTGTTTCCATGACGGCATGGCCGAGCTGCGGCCGGTTCTTCATCGAACCTTCACCGGTGCCACGGCAAGCCCTTCACCGGACCACGGTTATCTGGCAGGCACAAGACATACCGCACCCGGGTACGGCCCATCGACACCCGCGGACGTCTGCGGGTGTGGTGCACGCCGGGTGGGAGGAGAGCTGCCATGACGGGTGACAGCGCGCAGCGGGAGCTGATCAACCGGCTGAGCCGGATCGAGGGTCAGGTGCGGGGGATCTCCCGGCTGGTGGCAGAGGACACGTACTGCATCGACATCCTCACCCAAGTGTCCGCGGCGTCACGTGCCCTGCAGTGTGTGGCGCTGCTGCTGTTGGAGGACCACATCGAGTACTGCCTGCTCGACGCGGCGAGAGCCGGCGGCGCGGAGCGCGAGGACAAGCTCAAGGAGGCCTCGGCGGCGATCGGCCGGCTTGTCCGGAGCTAGCGGCACCGGCACCTGAGCTCAGCGCCGCTCCACCAACCCCAGCGGTACCCGCACACCAACCGATCAGAAGAAGGAGAAGTCCCATGACTGAGAACATGATTCGCGTCGCGGTCAACGGCTACGGGGTGATCGGCAAACGGGTCGTCGACGCGGTCCGCGCCATGCCGGACATGGTGCTGGTCGGCGTCGCCGACGTGATCGGGGACTGGCGGATCCGCACCGCGGTCGGGCAGGGCATCGCGGTGTTCGCGGCGACCGGTCAGGGCGAGGCCGCGATGCGTGCCGCCGGTGTACCCGTGGCCGGGAGCCTGGAGGACTTGCTCGGGGTCGTCGACGTGGTGGTGGACACGACCCCGAAGAGGGTCGCCGCGACCAACCTGGCGACCTACCGGGCGGCCGGAGTCAAGGCGGTGTTCCAGGGCGGTGAGGCTCACGCCACCACCGGGCACTCCTTCGTGGCGCAGGCCAACTACGCCAGCGCGGTCGGGCGCGACATGACCCGGGTGGTGTCGTGCAACACCACCAGCGTGGTGCGGGTGCTGGGAGCGTTGCAGGACGCCGGCCTGCTGGCCCGGGCGCGTGGCGTGCTGATCCGGCGGGCCACCGACCCGGGGGAGTCCCACCTGGGCGGGGTGATGAACACCGTGGTGCCCGAGGCCTCCATTCCTTCCCATCAGGGCCCGGACGCACTCACCGTGCGACCGGACCTGGACGTGGTGACGATGGCCGCGAAGGCCGCGCACACCCAGACCCACAACCACTACTGGACCCTGCAGCTGACCCGTCCGGCCAGCCGGGAGGAGGTGCTCGAGGCGTTGCGGGCCGCGCCCCGGATTGCGTTCATCAAGATGACGGACGGACTGGCCGCACTGAACACCACCGTCGAACTGATGCGAGATCTCGGACGGCCCCGCGGCGACATGTGGGAGGTCGCGGTCTGGGAGGACGTCTTGGCCGTGCAGGACGATGAGGCGTTCTTGACCTACCAGGTCTACAACGAAGCGATCGTGGTCCCCGAGACCATCGACGCGATCCGGGCGTTGACCGGCAGCGTGCCCGACGGCCCGACCTCGATCGCGATGACCGACCAGGCTCTGGGCATGCGCCGGGAGTTCCTCCCCGTTCTGGACCAGGCGGTCACCGGCGCATGAGGACCAAGAAATGGCGCAGCCCCACTTCGATGCCTGGGCTCTCGATCATCATCGCGGTCGACGCACTGCACCCGAGCCGGCTCCGGCTGCCGTCGACGCCGCCGGCTGGTGCGGCCGATGCGCCGGACCGCCGAGAGCCGGCACGCGCCAGCAGCCGCTGACCACGATCCGACCATGCCTGCCTCGAGCACCACCAACCCGCTCGCCGAACCCGTACCCGGTGCGCCGGGGCGGCCCCGGCCGAGACGGATGCTGCTGGTCACCGCTGCGTGGGGTTCGTGCTTCGTGGCCATCGAGTGGGGGCTACGGGACGCGCCGGTGCTGTGGTTCGCCGCCCTGCGCGGGCTGGTGGCCGGAATAGCGCTGCTGCTGCTCGCCGCCGCCCAGCGGCGTCCAGCACCGCCGGGGCTCCGGGCCTGGGGACAGATCACCCTGCTGGGCCTGGTCAACGGCACGATCGCGTTCGCGGCGATGTTCGTCGGTGTCGCGGGGGCAGCCACGGGCACCGCCGCGGTGCTGGCGAACGCGCAGCCGCTGCTCATCGTGCTGCCGGCATGGTGGCTGTACGGGGAGGCGCTGTCGCGGCGGACCGTGATCGCGCTGGTGGTCGGCTTCGCCGGCCTGGTCCTGGTCGCGGTGCCGGGAGGTGGCGGGGACGGAGCGCTGATGTCGCTGACGGCGGCGACGGCGATCACGGCCGGAACGCTGCTGTCCCGCCGGCTGGGTGGGCTGGATGTGATCGTGGTCACCGGCTGGCACTTCGTGATCGGCGGTGTAGCCGGCGCGGTGCTCGCCGCCGTGGTGGAGGGTGCCCCGGTCATCGCGTGGACGCCGCGGTTCGTGGTCGTGCTGGCGTTCTTGTCCCTGGTCGGCACGGCTGCTGCGTTCGTGGTGTGGTTCACGGAGGTCCAGCGTGCCCGGCTGGACCTGCTGAGCGCCTGGACGTTCCTGACCCCCGTGGTCGGCATCGCCCTCGCCGCGCTCCTGCTGAGGGAGCGACCGGACGGGTGGACCGCGGTCGGGCTGTTCACGGTGCTGGTGGCCCTGGGGGCCATCCTGCGACCGTCGCCGAGTCACGTCCAGCCGGTTCCCCTTGACCACACCGACGCACCTTCAGAGGTGGAGAAGAGATGACCAACCCGCTACCGACACCCGAGGCGACCGGCCCGACGCCCACCGGTGCCATGCCGCCGCAGGACGCGGTGATCTTCGACATGGACGGCGTGGTCACCGACACCGCCGCGATCCACGCGAAGGCGTGGAAGCGGCTGTTCGACGCGGTACTGGGCGACGACCGGGCCAGGACAGGCACCGGAGGTACGCCGCGGCCCTTCGACACGGACGCCGACTACCGCCGCTACGTGGACGGGCGGTCCCGGGAGGACGGGGTCGCGGCCTTCCTCGCCGCCCGCGACATCGACCTCCCCGCCGGGACCCCGCAGGACCCGCCGGGAAGCTGGACCGTGCACGGCCTGGCCGCCCGGAAGAACGAGATCTACCGCGAGCTTCTCGCCGAGCACGGGGTACGGGTGTTCGCCGGCACCGTGGAGCTGCTGCACAGGCTGCGGGCCGGCGGAGTGCCGGTCGCCCTGGTCACCGCCAGCCGCAACGCGGAGGCGTTGCTCGCCGCCGCCGACCTCGACCGGGTGTTCGATGTCGTGGTGGACGGGGAGTCCGCCGCCGAGTCCGCGCTCCCGGGCAAACCGGACCCGGCCACCTTCGTCGAGGCCGCCCGCCGCCTCGGAGTGGCCCCGGGCAGGGCCGCGGTGGTCGAGGACGCAGTCGCCGGGGTGCAGGCGGCCCGCCGCGGCGGCTTCGGGCTGGTGGTGGGGGTGGACCGGTCCGGGCACCGGGAGGCGCTGGAAGCCGCCGGCGCCGACCTGGTGGTCGAGGACGTCTCCCAGCTGGACCTCGGCGCACTACGAGCCGACCCGTGGCTCCTGGTCTACCAGGGGTTCGACCCCGCACACGAAGGACACCGAGAAGCGCTGACCACGCTCGGCAACGGCTACCTCGGCACCCGAGGTGCGGCCCCCGAGCGAGCCGCGGACGGCGTGCACTACCCGGGCACCTACCTGGCCGGGGTCTACAACCGGCTCACCTCCACCGTGCACGACCGGGAGGTGGAGGACGAGCACCTCGTGAACGCCCCGAACTGGCTGTGCCTGGACGTGCGCACCGGCGAGGACCCGTGGTGGTCCCAGGGTGGGTTAGTGGTGTCCGCCGAGTGTCGGGAGCTGGACCTGCGTCGCGGTGTGCTGACCCGGCATGCGGTGCTCACCGACCCCGCCGGTCGGCGGCTAAGGCTGACCCAGCGCCGGCTGGTGTCGATGGCCCGCCCACACCTGGCCGCACTGGAGACCACCCTGGTCGCCGACGGCTGGAGCGGCACGGTGACCATCGCCAGCAGCATCGACGCCGGCGTAAACAACCGCAACGTCGCGGAGTACCGGCCGCTGGCCGACCAGCACCTGCGCACAGTCTCCACCGAGGAGGTAGATCCGAGCACGTTGCTGGTGGATGTCGAGACCACCCAGAGCCGGGTCCGCCTTGCGATCGCCGCCCGAACCATGGTGAACGGAACCGCTGTGACCGGCACCGAGGCCACTAGTTCAGGCACCGCGAAGGAGGAGGTGTCGGGGCGCCGGTTCGAGCTGGCGCTGGAGGACGGGGTGCCGGTCACGGTGGACAAGACAGTGGCCGTCTTCACCTCCCGGGACCGGGCGATCTCCTCGCCCCGGCTTGCGGCGCTGCAGGAGCTGGCCTGGGTCCCGGGCGGGCTTGGCGACCTGCTGCCCGCCCATGAGGCGGCCTGGCAGCAACTCTGGGACCGGTTCGCCATCGAGCTGGACGCGGACCGGCAGACCCAGCTGACGCTGAATCTGCACCTGTTCCACCTGCTGCAGTCACTGTCCCCTCATACCGTCGACCTCGACGCCGGGGTGCCGGCCCGGGGCCTGCACGGGGAGGGCTACCGCGGGCACGTGTTCTGGGACGAGCTGTTCGTGCTGCCGGTGCTCACCACGCACCTGCCCTGGGTCACCCGGGCGCTGCTCGACTACCGGCATCGACGTCTCGATGCGGCCCGCCGCGCCGCCACCGCCGGAGGGCTCGCCGGCGCGATGTTCCCCTGGCAGAGCGGCAGCGACGGCCGGGAGGAGACCCCCAGTCAGCTGTACAACCTGCGCTCGGGTCGGTGGATGCCCGACAACTCCCGGCGCCAACGTCACGTCGGGCTCGCGGTCGCCTACAACGCCTGGCAGTACTACCAGACCACCGGTGACGTCGCCTGGCTGGCCCACCGCGGCGCCGACCTGGTCATCGAGGTGGCCCGGCTGTTCACCAGCCTGGCCACCTACGACGGTGACGAAGACCGCTACCACATCGATGGGGTGATGGGCCCCGACGAGTACCACGACGGCTACCCCGACACCCCCGGCCAGGGACTGCGGGACAACGCCTACACCAACGTGCTCACCGCCTGGGTCTGCCGGCGCGCCGTGGACGTTCTGGACCTGACGGCCGGGCACGACTGCGACGAGCTGCGCACCCGGCTGAACATCCGGCCCGACGAGCCGGACCGGTGGGAGCACCTGAGTCGCCGCCTCACCGTGCCTTTCCACGAGGGGGTGATCAGCCAGTTCGCCGGCTACGAAGCCCTGGCCGAGCTGGACTGGGACCACTATCGGGAGACCTACGGCAACATCGGCCGGCTCGACCTGATTCTCGAGGCCGAGGGAGACACCACCAACCGGTACAAGCTCGCCAAGCAGGCCGACGTCCTCATGCTCGCCTACCTGTTCGGCCCCGACGGGCTCGCCGAGATGCTCCGCCGACTGGGCTACCCGACCGATCCCGGCCTGGTCGGCGACACTGTGGACTACTACCTGGCACGGACCGCGCACGGCTCCACCCTGAGCCGGGTGGTGCACGCCTCGGTCCTGGCGCGCATGGACCCCGCCCGGGGCTGGCAGACCTTTCGCGAGGCGCTGGCCGCCGACCTGGACGACACCCAGGGCGGCACCACCCGGGAAGGGATCCACCTTGGGGCGATGGCCGGGTCCATCGACATCATCACCCGCGCCTTCGCCGGGGTGCGCATCGAGGGCGATGAGGTGGTGTTCGACCCACACCTGCCCGACGGGTTGCGGTCGGCGCGCTTCACCCTGGTCCATCGAGGCCAACGGCTGCGGGTGGTGGTCACCCCGGACCGGGTGGAAGTGCAGACCGACCGATGTGCCACCAACCCGCAGGTCCGGATCCGGGTAGGAGGCACGATCCTGACTGTGCCGGCAGGCCAGCGGGTGGTGGTTGGGCCCTACCCCCGGTTCGTGGACACGGGGTGTGATTACGCAGCGGTTGGCAGCGTAGCGGCGCGGCGGTCCTCGTAGGTGGAGGGGGATAAGTAGCCGCACCAGGTGTGACGCCGGCGGGTGTTGTAGCGAACGAGCCACCTGAAGACCTGCCGACGACAGGTCAGCTCGTCGCTCCAGCACGCGGCGTCTTGGAGAACCTCGCGCTTCATCGTGGCGTTGAACGACTCAGCGAGCGCGTTGTCGGCCGAGGAGCCAACGGCGCCCATGGACTGGGTGACGCCGAGCTTCTCGCAGAGCTTGGCGTAGTCCTTCGAGCAGTAGACCGACCCGTGGTCGCTGTGAAACACGGCGCCCTTGAGGCTGCCCCGGGTCGCGGCGGCGGCCTTGAGGGCGTCCTCGACGAGTTCGGTGCGCATGTGGTCGGCGACCGCCCAGCCGGCGAGGCGACGGGAGTAGCAGTCGATCACGGTGTCCAGGTACAGGTTCGTCCCGTCGGCCAGCGGCAGGTAGGTGATGTCCCCGACGTAGCGCTGGTTCGGGGCTGGGGCGGTGAAGTCGCGCTTGAGGAGGTCGGGGTACTTCTGGCCCGACGGCTCGGGGGTCGTGGTCCGCACCCGACGCTTCTTCACGTAGCCACGGATGCCCTCGAGCCGCATCACCCTGGCCACGCGCTTGTGGTTCACGCGCTCACCGCCAGGCGCGTTGTCGTTGAGCTCAGCGGTAATCCGTGGCGCCCCGCAGGTCTTGTCCTCGGCGTGGGCCGCCCTGATCCGCGTCGCGAGCTCGGCATCGGCGCGGGCGCGCTCCTGGCGTGCGGGGGCGGCCTTGAGCCAGGCGTAGTAGGACGAGCGCTCGATCTCGACGAGCTCGCACAGTCGCTTCACCTCGAAGGTGGCGGAGTTGTCTGCGACGAACTGGAAGCGACTCACCAGCGCGTCTCCCCGGCGAAATACTTGGCCGCCCGCTGGAGAATCTCCCGCTCGGTCGTGAGCTTCGTCGTCTCGACCTCCAGCTCACGCACTCGGGCTTCGAGCCGGGCGACCTTCTGCTCAGGGGTCTCGTTCCCTGACTCTGGTGCGGTCGACGTGGTGGTCTTGGACTGCAGCGGGCTGGAGGTCAGCGTCCCGTCAGCAGCGGTCTTCTTGCCGGTCCCGTACGCATCGAGCCAGTGGCGCAGCGTGCCCCGCACGATGCCCAGCTCCTCAGCGATACCGCGGACCGTGGCCCCCGGCGTGGACTCGTACAAGTCGACGGCCTGACGACGGAACTCCTCGGAGTAGTTCTTCCTGGCCATAGTTCTCGGATCATCTCGCTTCCCCAGCAGCAGATGCTGGATTCAGCGTGTCCACGAACCGGGGTCAGGCCCCCAACCTTGAGATCGGCAAACTGCTCGGCGGTGCCGGCTGGTGGTTCTCCCCCGATTTAGCTGGTCAAATCTCGATCCTGGTCCGGTTGTACGCCGCGCACGTGGTCATCGTGCCCGGCCTGATCCTCGTGCTCGCGACGTTGCACGCCCTGCTGGTCAAGAAGCACAAGATCTCACCGCACCCCTCGCTACCCACCGATGATTCCGGCAACCAAGCGCCGGAGGATGAGCCGACGGAGCCGTTCACCCATCACCTGCGCAGGATCGCCGCCTTCGGGACAGTGCTGCTGGGTCTCCTAGGTGTCCTTGCGGTTCTGGTGCCACCGACAATAGGGCCGCCGCCGGTCGCCGGCATCGAGGTCACCAGACCACCCTGGAACTTCTGGTGGATGTTCACCCTGGAGAACTGGATCGGCCTGCCCGGGATCCTCTACGGCGAACTGATCTTCTTCGCCCTCCTGGTGATCCTGCCGTTCGTTGATCGCAACCCCAACCGCTACTGGCGCAAGCGCCCGGTGTCCATGACCATCGCCCTAGTGATCCTGCTCGTCGTGGTCGCCCTGACCGTGCTGATGGCCGTCACCCCGACCCAGCAGCATCTTGGGATGTAGTTCACCCTCGTGATCAGGCGCGCGGACCCAGTGGCGAGTGGACCAGTAGGTCGGGCGCACCGCCGGTTCTGGATCCTCCTCGGGGTCGCTGTCCTGGCCGGCGGAGCCATGAGCGCAGCCCTTGCAGCCACACCCGGCCCCATGATCGGGCTGGGTGTCGCCGTGAGCGGTCTGGTCCTGATCGGATCCGTGGCCGCCGCCGCGCGGATCATGCTCGCCCTGGATCGTGTACGACAACGCGCACGCGAACGGTCCGCACGCTGACCGGGGCTCAACCTGTTGGTGTTGGTGTTGGTGTTGGTGCTGGTGCTGGTAGCGGTGACCGGCTGACAGCAAGCCCCGAGGGCTTTACTCGACCTTCACTCGTTGAGGGGGGCCACCTTCACGTTCGGGCGCTGAGATGAGATGTACCCTCCAGGGGTGTGTCAGCCCCGTTGCAGACCTAAGACGAGGTTCGCGTCCCGGGAGTCGAAAGTTGACGGCGGGGCAAAGACGAGGGAGGTAGTTGTGAGTGGGATCGAGATCGTCGTCGTTGCTGCCGCGGTAGTGCTGACGGGCGTGCTGGCCTGGTTCTTCTTCGGCCCGAAGAAGTCGCGTCAGGCAGCTCTTCGCGAGGGCGTCCAGGAGGTTCGAGTCACTGTCAGGGGCGGCTACAGTCCCGATGTCATCGAGGTGGCCCCAGGCGTCCCGGTACGTGTGCTGTTCGACCGGCAGGAGAGCGGTGACTGCTCCTCGAGGGTGGTCTTTCCCGACTTCGGGGTGAACCAGCTGCTCCCGGCCTACCAGACCACGGTCGTGGAGTTCATCCCGAGGACGCCGGGCACCTTCGGCTTCGCCTGCGGGATGAACATGCTGCACGGGCGGATCCGGGTCCTCGACGAGGCCACGTCCCAGTTGTTGCCGGACGCCCGGCTCCTTGGCGTGGTCGCCGGCGAATCGGTTCAACCCGGACGTGCTGACCTCTTGGGTTCGGAGCCCGCCGACCACGGCGCCGGAGTCGGACTGGGGGTCGGTGAGAGCGTTCAGGAGGAGGAGGTCCTGGTCCAGGGCGGGTATCACCCGAGCGCGGTGGAGGTCGAACCCGCGGCGCCGATTCGCCTGGTGTTCGACCGGCAGGAGTCATCGGCCTGTTCTGAACGGCTGGTCATCGCCGAGCTCGGCGTTGACGTCGAACTGCCGGAGGGACAACGTACGGTCGTTGACCTGCCGCCTCTGGGTGCGGGGACCTATGAGTTCCGTTGTGGGATGGGGATGCTGCACGGCGAGATCCGAGTCGGCGTAGCCGATGGTGAACTAAGGTCAGCAGAACCGGTCGTAGCCACTGGTCAAGGCGAGAGCGACGCCCCTGAGGCGAGTCCGCAGCTGGCGTCGCTGGCCGATACCGACGACGTCGAAGAGCGCGAACGCAACGTCGAGATCGCGGACCTCAAGCGCCGGGTGCTCTGGGGCGCGCTGCTGAGCGCACCAGTGGCGCTGGCGGTGATGGGGGCCGAGCTGTTCGGGTTCTCCTGGATCCCGGACCTGCTGATGAACCATTGGCTGCAACTGGCTCTGATCACCCCGGTCATGGTCTATACGGGCTGGCCCATCCACCGCACGGGCTGGCTGGCCCTGTCCCATCGCGGCGCAGACATGAACTCACTGATCACGCTCGGCACGATCGCGGCCTACGGTTTCAGCCTGGTGGTGACCGTGGCTCCCGGCGCTTTGCCGACAGAAGCCCGCCAAGTTTACTTCGAGGCGGTCGGGGTGATTCTGACGCTGATCCTTCTGGGTCGGCTCATGGAGACCAAGGCCAAGGCCGGCACCGGTGAGGCCATCCGGACCCTGATTGGTCTCCAGCCGCGCACCGCCCGCGTCATCCGGGGCGGCCACGAGGTGGAGGTCGGGGTGGAGGAGGTCGAACTCGGCGACGTCGTGGTGGTCCGTCCGGGGGAGAAGCTACCGGTAGACGGTGAGGTCGTCGACGGCTCCTCGGCTGTCGATGAGTCGATGGTTACTGGCGAGCCGTTCCCGGCCCTCAAAGGTGCCGGTGACACCGTCATCGGCGCGACCATCAACCAGACCGGCGCCTTCCGCTACACCGCGACCAAGGTCGGCGCCGAGACGATGCTCGCCCAGATCATCAACTTGGTGCGGCAGGCTCAGGGCTCCCGAGCTCCGATACAACGACTGGCCGACCGGGTCTCGGGCATGTTCGTGCCCGCCGTCATCGCGGTTGCCATCTGGACGTTCGTGGCCTGGTTCCTTCTCGGACCGACCCCGGTCTACATCTTCGGGTTGGTCGCCGCGGTGTCCGTGCTGATCATCGCCTGCCCCTGCGCGCTGGGGCTGGCCACCCCGCTGTCGATCACGGTGGGTACCGGCAAAGGCGCAACGGCTGGGATCCTGATCCGTTCCGCCGAGGCTCTGGAGACCGCACACAAGCTCGACACCGTCGTGCTCGACAAGACCGGCACCATCACCAAGGGAACACCGGCGCTGACCGACGTCCTGCCAGCCGTCGGCTTCACCGCGGACGAGTTGTTGAGCGCGGTCGCAGCGGTCGAGCGCTCTTCGGAACACCCTCTCGCCGCCGCCATCGTGGCCGGTGCCCGAGAGCGTGACGCCGAGATGGTCTCAGCCACCGAGTTCGACTCGATCACGGGCCAGGGCGTTCGAGCGCTCATCAACGGGCGCCCAGTCCTGGTGGGAAACCGACGCCTGCTGGAGGGAGCCGGAATCGACGCCGACCCGTTGGCCGGGGACTCACAACGGCTGGCCACCGATGGCAAGACCCCCATGCTGGTGGCCATCGACGGCGTCCCGGCCGGGGTGATCGGGGTAGCTGACACTCTCAAGGAGGGATCCGCTGCGGCGATCGCGGCACTGCAGTCTCGGGGAATCGACGTGGTGATGATGACTGGGGACAATCGTGCCACCGCGGCAGCGATCGCGCGCCAGGTCGGTATCGGCAGGGTCGTGGCCGAAGTTCTGCCCGAGCACAAGGCCCGCGAGGTCAAGCGCCTGCAGAGCGAAGGGCGAGTGGTCGGGATGGTCGGAGACGGCATCAACGACGCACCCGCACTTGCGCAGGCCGATGTCGGCTCCGCCATCGGCACCGGCACGGACGTGGCCATCGAGTCGTCGGACATCACCTTGATCAGCGGGGCTCTGTCAGGTTTGGTGAACGCGATCGACCTGTCTCGGGCGACGATGCGCAACATCCGCCAGAACCTGGTCTTCGCCTTCGTCTACAACGGGCTCGGCATCCCCGTGGCCGCGGGCGTGCTGTATCCCGCGTTCGGGCTGGTACTCAGCCCGATCATCGCCGCGGGGGCGATGGCGCTGTCCTCGCTGTCGGTGGTGGCCAACGCCAACCGGCTGCGGACCTTCACACCTCCGTCGGTACCCGCCGACGTCGTTGTTGCTGGCATCGACCCAGTTGTCGAGATCGGCGGCGACCGTTCGGAGGAGCAGGCAACGCCCCCGACCACCCCTACGAGGACGGAGCCGACCGTCGACCCAGTGTGTGGGATGAGCATCGAGCAGGCCGGGGCGGCGGTCAGCATCGAGCACCACGGCGCGACGTATCACTTCTGTTCACAGCACTGCGCCACAGCTTTTGGGAAGGAGCCGAGTCGCTACGCGCAGGCCTAACAGACATCCGGGCGCCCCCCTGGAGGGCGCCCACCCGGGGGCCGACATACCCAGTTGGCCCGACGCAGCGTCAGAGAAGGAGAGTGGAGCGATGGCCGCAACTAGCGTGGCCCGCAGCTCGTTGATCCTGCGGCTCAAGCGGGTTGAGGGACAGGTGCGTGGCATCGCCCGAATGGTCAACGATGACCGGGACTGTATCGACATCCTTACCCAGCTCTCCGCCGCAGACCAGGGCCTTCGCAGCGTCGCGGTCGGGCTCCTGGACGAGCATGTCGCGCAGTGCCTGGTCGCAGCAGGGGACGCCAGCGAATCGCACAGAGCCACCAAGCTTCGAGAAGCCCATGACGCCATTGTCCGGCTGGCCCGACATTGACCGGCCCGCTATGGACGGCCGGCGCGCGATCTCCACGCAACGAACCGCCCCGCTATTCCCAGTCATGTCTGAGACGGGATCGGATGGAGTGGCTGCCGAACCGACCACGAAGGAGGACTTGTGATGCAGACCAATCCCCGAGCCGCTGACGACCACCAGTCACCGGAGGATGCGCCCGGCAGCCTGACCCTGGTCGGGGCAGTTTCCCTGGGCACCGGCGTCATGATCGGCGCGGGCATCTTCGCGCTCACCGGGCAAACCGCCCGGCTTGCCGGCAACTGGTTCCCGGCGGCGTTCGTCGCTGCGGCAGTGGTCGTCGCCCTCAGTGCGTACTCCTACGTCAAGCTGTCCAACGCCTACCCGTCCTCGGGAGGTGTTGCCAAGTTTCTCCGTGAGGAGTACGGCCCGGGTGCGGCGACGGGCGTGTTCGCGATCTTGATGTACGTCTCCATGGTGATCAGCCAGAGCCTGGTGGCCCGCACCTTCGGCGCCTACGTGCTGCAGATCGTCGGCCTCGAACCAGTTTCGCTGTGGGTGCCGGTCTTCGCCATCGGGCTGCTCGCCACCGCATTCGTTGTCAACGTTGCCGGCAACCGGGCCATCGAGGTCAGCCAACGATCGATGGCGGCGGTGAAGATCATCGGTCTCGGTGTTTTCGCGGTCGTCGGCCTCTGGCTTGCCTCTGGTGCCAACTTCACGAATGGGACGAGTGCAGCGGGGCTCGATACCTCCGCTGAGGGGTTCCTTGCTGCGGTCGCGCTGGCGATCCTTGCCTACAAGGGCTTCACCACGATCACCAACAGCGGCGGTGACATCGTCGATCCGCACCGCAACACCGGCAGAGCGATCGTGATCGCGCTGGGCATATGCACCGTCGTCTATTTGGCTATCGCCACGGCCGTGGCCGGCAACCTCAGCCTGCCGGAGATCCTCGCCGCCGAGGACTTCAGCCTGGCCGAGGCCGCTCGGCCTGCTCTCGGTGGGGCCGGGGTGTGGTTCACGGTCAGTTTGGCCATTGTCGCGACAGCATCAGGTGTGATGGCCAGCATCTTCGCGTCGTCGCGGCTACTGGCGATGCTCACCCGCATGAAGCAGGTGCCACATCGGGACTTCGGCATGCCCGGCACGGTGCGTATCCACGCCACGGTCTACACCGTCGCATTCGCCATGGCACTAGCCGCCACGTTGGACTTGAGTAGGATTGCAGCCCTTGGAGCCATCTACTACCTGATCATGGACATCGCCATCCATTGGGGGTTGCTCACCAGGCTCCGCGACCGGATCGACTTCAACCCGGCGATCGTGATTGCCGCCATCGTCCTCGACGTGGTCGTTCTTGCAGCATTCGTCTGGGTCAAGGCTGCCGACGATGCGTTGAGTCTCTACGTCGCCGGTGCGGGCATCGTCGTCATCGTCGCCGGTGAGCGTCTCTTGATGCGCTCCCACACTCGTGCCGACGGCACCATGGACATGTAGGCCAACTGGGGTCGTTCCTGGAATCACAGGCTCAAGCGGAGGTAGCCACTCGACATCCACGACGACGCCCGCGGAGAACGATCAAGGCGACGGGAGGTCCGTGAGCCTCAGCCCGGAGCGACAGTGACCAGCCGTCAACGAACCCTGGACGCGGCAAGAATCCCGGGGGTTTGGGGGCTCAGCTTCCGAGGGACCTCGGCTCTGATTGAGATCTGGCCCGAATGGCTCCGGATCAGCTGGCCCCGCAGTGATAGGCAGTCAGTTGGCCGTCGGGCACTCAGGCGAGGGTTCTCAGGCTCCTCGCTACCTCCGTGAACATCTGGCGGTCTTCACGAGCATGCACGAGGAAGGTGCGCACGGTCGCGCCAACTGCAGTGAGCTCGGATCCGTCGACAGAGTCCCGGTGGGCGACGATTTTCACCCCGAGCCAACGGAGTCGGTCGCAGATGAGGGCCCGGAGCGGAGCAGAGTTCTCTCCGATCCCGCCTGTGAAGACAAGCGCGTCGATGCCTTCCAGGTCCGCAACGCAGCCGCCGAGCAGCCGGACGAGGCGGCCGACGTAGACCTCCAGGGCCAGCTCGGCAGCGGTGTCGTCGGTTTGAGCCCGGCGCAGGACCTCACGCATGTCGGCGGTGCCGCAAAGGCCGAGCAGGCCGCTCTCGCGTTCCAGCACGTGGTCGAGATCCTCGTCCGTGTGCCGGGCCAACCACAACAGCGCCCCCGGGTCGAGCGAGCCACTGCGGGTGGCCATCACCAGCCCGTCGAGCGGGGTGAAGCCCATGGTGGTGGTTACGCTGCGACCGGACAGCAGTCCGCAGAGGGATCCGCCCCCGCCCAGGTGAGCCACGAGGACTCGCTCTGCCTCAGGGGCGAGTTCGCTGACTCGGGCTCCCGCCCACGCGTGAGAGAGGCCGTGGAAGCCGTAGACGCGGATGCGTTCCCGCAGCCGCTGGGGGACAGCATAGGTGCGCGCCGCGACCGGGATGGTGGCGTGGAACGAGGTGTCGAAGCAGGCGAAGTGCGGCACCGATGGCAGGCGGCCCCGGCAGACATCGATGGCCTCGAGACTCGGCATTTGATGCAGCGGCGCGAGGTCGGCAAGCTCGGTGAGTTCCACTCGAACCGCATCGTCGATGACGACTGGTTCGGTCCGTTCCCCACCGTGAACGACTCGGTGGGCGACGGCATCGACTCCTGACCAAGCATTGATGTCGACAATCGCCGCGTCCAGTGAGTGGTAGCTCTGCTCGTCGCCGGTCTCGTCAAGGACGCTGACTTTGGTCGACGTCGATCCTGCGTTGACGGTTAGGAGACGCACACCGTCACCGTTGCCTCACGGATCGAGCCACTGCGAAGGTCCTCGTTCTCGGGAGTCACCCTGTGTGGCGGGGGGAAGGTATGCACCTCAGCATCGTCCCATGGGGATCAGCCGTGCCCGTGTGAACCGACGAGTACGTGCCCGTGCCGGCGCCGACGGTCCGGGGCAGGGTGCCTGCTTCTTCAGCGGATCTTCACTCAAGGTCGACAGGAACACCTCACTCGGCCGTTCATGATGTGGGACTGCTGCACGAGTAGGTGACATCTGATCTGTGGTGCCGAGAGGTGCCGCTGGAAGGATGTACACCGTGCCCAAGCCCTATCCCCAGGAGTTCCGTGATGACGTCGTGCGCGTCGCTCGGAACCGTGAGCCAGGCGTCCACCTCAAGCAGATCGCTGCTGACTTCGGAATCAGCGAGTCCTGCTTGACGGGGTGGATGAAGAAGGCCGACATCGAAGACGGCGCCACGTCCGGCCCGACGAGCGAGCAGGCTGCTGAGAACCGCGAGCTTCGTAAGCGGTTGCGGCTGCTGGAGCAGGAGAACGAGGGGTCAAGTCCACGGTCGTGGTGGATGAAGGGGCCACCGCGTGATCCGGTGGCTGCACTCTAGGCAGTGAATGCGGCGGGTGTCAGGTCCTCCTTCTCGATGGTGGTCTCGTCGGTGTTGATCAGGGCCATGCGGGAGCGGGCCAGGACGTCGAGTCCGAGGTAGCGGCGGCCTTCGATCCAGTCGTCGTGTTGCTCGGCGAGCACGGCGCCGATGAGGCGGATCGCGGAGGTCCTGTCGGGGAAGATCCCCACGACGTCGGTGCGGCGGCGGATCTCGCGGTTGAGCCTTTCGTTGGGGTTGTTGGACCAGATCTGGCGCCAGATCTCCTTGGGGAAGGCAGTGAACGCGAGGATGTCGGACCGGGCTTCGTCGAGGTGGTCGTGGACCTCGGGCAGCTTGTCGGCCACGGTGTCGAGGAGCTTGTCGAACTGGGCGTGCACGGCCTTGGCGTCGGGCTGGTCGTAGACCGAGTGCAGCATCGCTTTCACCCCGGGCCAGGAGGACTTCGGGCAGATCGCCATCAGGTTGGCCGCGTAGTGGGTGCGGCACCGCTGCCAGCTGGCGCCCTCCAAGGTCGCTCCGACGGCCGCGACGAGCCCGGAGTGGGCATCGGAGGTGACCAGCTTGACCCCGGACAGGCCACGGGCGTTCAGGCCGCGGAACAGGGTCAGCCAGCCGGCCTCGGACTCCGCGGAGCAGATGTCGAGTCCGAGGATCTCGCGGTGCCCATCAGCGTTGACGCCGGTCGCGACGAGCACGTGGGTGTTGACCACGCGGCCGCCCTCGCGGACCTTCATCGTCAACGCGTCCGCGGCCACGAACGTGTACGGGCCGGCGTCGAGGGGCCGGGTCCGGAAGTCCTCGACGTGGGCGTCGAGTTCCTTGGCCATCACCGAGACCTGCGACTTCGACAACCGGGTGATGCCGAGGGTCTCGACCAGCTTCTCCATCCGCCGTGTCGAGACCCCGAGCAGGTAGCAGGTCGCCACCACCGTGGTCAGCGCCCGCTCGGCCCGCCGGCGGCGCTCGAGCAGCCAGTCAGGGAAGTAGGACCCCTCGCGCAGCTTGGGGATCGCGACCTCCATCGTGCCGGTGCGGGTGTCGAAGTCCCGGACCCGGTAGCCGTTGCGGGAGTTGGTCCGTTCCGGGCTGCGCTCGCCGTAGGGAGCGCCGCAGATCGCGTCCGCCTCGGCCGACATCAACGCCTGCACGAACGTGGACAGCATCGATCGGAGAAGGTCGGGCTCGGCGCGCTGCAGGTGCTCGGCCATGAACGTGGGAAGGTCAATAGAGTTGGGGTCGACGGTCATCGTGGTGACTCCTTCAGTCGGACTTCGCAAGGTCTTCTGAAGGATCACGCGGTGGCCGTCGCTGTGTCAGGACGCCACGCTCACAGCGGGCCCGTCGTACACCACGTCCCTGGACTCAACTGAACGAGGTCCTGCGTCGTGCGGCGGCCTATCTCTCCCAGGCCAATCTGCCGGGAAAATGATGTACCCGCTCGTCCGTGAGCTGGCCGCCAAGGACGCCCCGATCCGGGTGCCCGTGACGGTGACGTGCCGGGTGCTCAAGATCGCTCGTCAGCCCTACTACCGCTGGTTGGCAGCACCGGTCAGTGACGCCGAGCTGGTCGAGGCCTACCGGGCCAACGCCTTGTTCGACGCCCACGGCGATGACCCCGAGTTCGGCTACCGCTTCCTGGTCGATGAAGCCCTCGAGGCGGGCGAGTCGATGGCGGCGCGGACCGCGTGGCGGATCTGCTCGAGCAACGGCTGGTGGAGCGCGTTCGGCAAGCCCAAGCGCGGCAAGGCCAAGAAGCCCGGGCCGCCGGTCCACGACGACCTGTGCGCCGTGGTCGACAAGCACGGCGTGACCCGCCACGAGTTCAACGCCGAGGCTCCCAACGAGTTGTGGCTGACCGACATCGAGCGCCACGAGGCGCTGCTGAACCGAGTGGGGGTGAGAGACCACCACCGTCGTGCTGTCGCAGCAGCACGGTGAAGCTGAGGGCAGCCCGAACCTCCGGGACGGGGGCGAGGGTGGAAGCAGCCCTGACAACGACGGGACGCGTCAGCACTGCCAGATGGCGCGGGTCCGGCTAGCAAGACGGGAAGGCGTACGTGAGGAACCAGCGGTTGAACGCCCCTCAAGAGAGCCTCCGGCTCGAACCTGGTGGATCAGGGCCGGTTAGCAGCGCGCACCCGCATCAGGCGCCTTCGGGCGTTCTGGTGCGGGGAACTCCTTGGCTGGGTGATGTCGCCAGCCGGGAGGCCGTGGTGAATGTCTGCGGCGTAGCCGCGGCGATGCTGCAGGGGCATAGCTGGGCGCCGACCCCGTCGAACGGTTCGACAGTGAACGTGGGAACCACCGCGACGATTCCCTCACCGGTCAGCAGCCTGTTGACCGGCGGGAAGGTCCGTCGCCGACCGATGTCGTCGCGGTGGGGCGGAGGGCCCGTAGTAGTCCGAGGCCGGGAAAGCCGGTCACATGGCGAAGGGGCCCAGCGTGTTCGCAGCATCAACGCGTTCGTAGGAGTGCGCTGGTGAACACCGGCGAACCGTCGCGCGTCGTCTTCCCCGAGCGGGAGGAAGCCGAGTGGCGGGTACTACGGATGCAGAAGAAGCTGCACCGATGGGCGACGGAGAATCCCGACCGTCGTTTCGATGACCTCGCCAACCTGGTCTACGACCCGGCCTTCTTGGTCGTGGCGTGGCACCGGGTTCGGGGGAACAAGGGAGCACGAACAGCAGGCGTCGACGGGGTCACCCCGCGCGGTGTCGGCTGGGCGGCGATGGATCTGTTGGCCGGGGTCCGCGAGGATCTGAAGGCAGGTAGGTTCGTGCCGTCGCCGGTGCGGCAGAAGACGATCCCCAAAGCGTCGGGCAAGGTCCGGTCGCTGGGGATTCCGACTGCTCGTGACCGGGTCGTGCAGGCTGCGTTGAAACTGGTGCTCGAGCCGATCTTCGAGGCGGACTTCAAGCCGTGTTCCTACGGCTTCCGTCCTCGTCGCCGCGCCCAGGACGCGATCGCTGAGATTCACTACCTCGCATCACCCACTCGCAACTATGAGTGGGTCTTCGAGGCCGACATCAAGGCGTGCTTCGACGAGATCGACCACACCGCGCTCATGGAGCGGGTGCGGCGACGTGTTGGGGACAAGCGGGTCCTGGGCTGGGTCAAGGCCTTCTTGCGGGCTGGCGTCCTCACCGAGGACGGCCTGAACCGCGAGACGATCACCGGCACACCTCAAGGCGGGATCCTGTCACCGCTGCTGGCCAACATCGCCCTGTCCGTGCTGGACGAGCACTTCACCGCTAAGTGGGAAGCGCTCGGCCCGGAATGGACACGCGCCAAGCATCGACGCGCCGGGGGTGCGGTCATGAAACTCGTCCGCTACGCCGACGACTTCGTGGTCCTCATCCACGGGCAACGCGCAGACGCCGAAGCGCTGTGGGACGAGGTTGGGGCGGTGCTCGCGCCGATGGGCCTGCGTCTGTCGGTCGAGAAGACAAGGGTCTGCCACATCGATGAGGGGTTCGACTTCCTCGGCTGGCGCATCCAGCGCCGTGCCTGGCGGAGCCGGACCGGCAAGAAGGCGATCTACACCTACCCGTCGAAGAAGTCGCTGACTTCGATCATCGACAAGGTGCGGACGCTGACACGTCGTGCAAGACATCGAACACTCGCAGACCTGCTGCGCCGGTTGAACCCGACGCTGCGGGGCTGGTGCACCTACTTCCGCCACGGTGTGTCCTCGCGGACCTTCGGCTACGTCGACCACTTCGCCTTCTGGCGGGTGGTGGGGTGGCTCCGCAAACGACACCTCGGGCTGAACATGCACACCCTGGTCCGGCGCTACCTGCCCGGATGGCACATCCATGCCGGAGGGATCGACATGTTCCGAGCCAACGCGTTCCCCATCGAGCGCTACCGCTACCGGGGCACCAAGATCCCGACACCATGGTCGAGTACAACAACGCCTCCTCCCCGCCCAGCGGCATGACCACGTGGAGAGCCGGATGCGGTGAGAGTCGCACGTCCGGTTCGGAGGGCGGGCCGGGGAAACCCACCAGTCGAGAGGCTGACAGGGCGCCCCGGTCCGACCCCTACACCGAGCACCGCACCGGCGAGGGCAAGCTGTACCTCTGCGCGATCAAGGACGTCTACTCCAACCGGATCGTGGGCTACTCCATCGACTCGCGCATGAAGTCCCGCCTGGCCGTCGCAGCGCTCAACAACGCGGTCGCCCGACGCGGCGACGTCGCCGGCTGCGTGGTCCACAGCGACCGCGGATCCCAATTCCGCAGCAGAAAATTCGTGCACGCGCTGAACCGCCACGCCATGGTCGGATCCATGGGCCGCGTCGGCGCCGCCGGCGACAACGCCGCCATGGAGAGCTTCTTCGCGCTCCTGCAGAAGAACGTCCTCGACCGGCGCTCCTGGGCCACCCGCGAAGAGCTCCGGATCGCGATCGTGACCTGGATCGAACGGACCTACCACCGACGACGACGACAAGCCTCGCTCGGCCGATTGACCCCCATCGAGTACGAGACCATCATGACCACGAACGAGACCACGACAACCACTCAGGCTGCGTGACCTGACCTGTCACCTACTCGTGCAGCAGTCCCGTCCGGGGAACCAGAGGCGCCACCGTCTTCGCGATCAACACCATCGGCCCTCGCATCCCCTCCCGCCACTGACCAAGTCGCCGAGGCAGGGAGCGGTCACTTCACGGTCGCGTCCGGCAGATCCAGACCGACAGGGAGCGGCGAGCTCGTCACCTACTCCGTCGAAGTGGAAGAAGGACTTCCGTTCGCTACGTCCAACGTCGCGCGCGAGATCGACCATGTGCTCGGGGACAGGCGCGGCTGGACCGCGATCATGTCCCGAACGGTTCAGCGTGTATCGAAGGACGCCACGTTCCGGATCCTCCTAGCGACGCCGGAAACGACGGATGCCCTGTGCGCGCCTCTGGACACCGACGGACGTCTGTCGTGCCGAAACGGACAGACGGTGGTCCTCAACGCGTGGAGATGGGCGAACGGCGCCACTGCGTATGGCGACAATCTCGACGGCTACCGCGTGTACATGGTCAACCACGAGTTCGGGCACGCTCTCGGCAACGGTCACGTCGCGTGTCCCAAAGCTGGAAGCCCGGCTCCGGTCATGGTTCAACAGACGAAGAGCCTTGAGGGCTGCACTTCCAATCCGTGGCCGACAGCCGGTTGAGCAACTACTATGACGCCTAGTCGAGAGGTGGGGGCATGTTGCTTGCGAGAAGAGTCACGATCGCAGGTATCGCTGCTGTCGTCACGGCACTCGTGATCGGGATTCCGACCGGGATCATTGAGACCTCGTTGTACCAACGAATGACCCCGGTGCTGTGGTGGAACTACCCGGTCTGGGTTCTCTCGGCATTGCTGACTGGCCTGCTCGTAGCTACCTACGTACGCGACCCGGCGCTTCCGGTGCCGGCGTCTCAGGGCGGCAAGACTCTTGTTGGGAGCATGCTGTCCCTCTTCGCGGTCGGTTGCCCGATCTGTAACAAGCTCGTGGTGATGGCGATCGGAGTAACAGGGGCGCTGAACTGGTTCGCTCCGATCCAGCCTGTGCTCGCCCTGGGCTCTCTCGGAGTGCTGGCCTACGCCCTGTGGGCACGTCGGCGCGCAGCCGTCGAATGCCGAATCGCCCGCGCCAGGAGACCCCAGGGAACGGCGCGCAACGCCGGGGTTGTCTAGTGCGCGGCTGGGTCTTGGGCTTCTTTGCTGCTCTGCTCCTCGCCGGTTTGGGCGGATGGCTGACCGTTGAGGGACTTGGGTGGGGCTCCAGCAGGGAAACCTCCCGAGCGTGGCCACGCTGGGACCGATCCTGGGTGGACTTGGCGTCGCACTTCTTCTTGTGACCGTCCGCAAGCGTTGAGCCGACTCCCAGGGAGCAAACCTAGGCCAGGCCCTCTTTCCGTCGCTCGGGCCGGAGGTCGGAAGACAGTCGGAACTCTTGCGGGACCTCTTTAACGAACCTTCACACAACCTCGACTGGACGGACCGGGCGCGACAGTCATGGTGAAGGTACCAAGACAAGTGAAGAAGGTGTTGACGATGACGGACTGGTACGGCAACGGCATGGGCACAGGAGGCTGGCTCGCCATGATCGCGATGATGACGATCTTCTGGGGCCTGGTCATCCTCGCCGGGGTGATGATCTTCCGCGGTAGCAGCAGAAGCCGTCTCGGGGGTAACACCCAGGACCGTGGCGCGCTCGAGATCCTCGATGAACGGTTCGCGCGGGGCGATGTCCACCGTGAAGAGTACGAAGCGCGCAGAGCCGCGCTCCGTGGGAGCGCACGCTGACCGACGACGACCTGGCCCGATCTCCTGATCGTCTCGAGGACTCGGGTTTCCGACGACTGATGAAGGAGAACAGGCTCGACATGTTCGGACAGAAGGGTCAACTACTCACACTGGGCGTCGGAGGCCTCGGTGACTTCGATTTCGGCCCCGGCATCGCCGGCTCCAAGGCCTGGATCGCCGCGTTCGTGGTCTTGCTCGTCCTTGCTTGGCTGGCCCGGTGGACGATACGTCCCGCACGACGTACGGCGCGAACCAAGCAGAGAGACGGCGCACACGAAACCGATCGCGCGAAGCCAGCAGTTGAGCCCAGCCGCGCTGGCAGGACACTAGCGAAGCAGACAAGGAGAGCCTGATGAACAGTTACACCATCACCACCACGATCAACAAGCCCTATGACGAGACTGTCGCTGCGGTCCGAGAGGCCCTGGGCGATCAGGGCTTCGGGGTGCTGACCGAGATCGACCTCAAGGCGTCTCTGAAGGAGAAGCTCGACGTCGACATCGACCCGCAGGTGATTCTCGGGGCCTGCCGGCCCCCGCTGGCCTACGAAGCCATCCAGGCCGAACCGTCGATCGCGGCACTACTGCCCTGCAACGTGGTCGTGCGCGCCCTGGACCACGAGACGACACTGGTCGAGGCGTTCGACCCGGATGCCATGATGGGCCTCGCTGACAACCCGGCACTGAGGAAGATCGCGAGCGATGCCAAAGAGCGTCTGGGCGCAGCCTTCGCGGCCCTCGACAACACGCAGTGAACCGTGGCGCGGCACCTCGTTGGATAAGTCACCACGGCCGAGCAGCCGGCGACCACGCTTGAGCTCCCAGCGGGACCCGCCGGGGAATCGGCGGAACACTCAGAGGACACAGGTCATGACGGCGGGGCCCACCGACCACCGCTGTGGCCGCCGCATTCATCGGCGGGCCCGCGTTCATGAAGGTTCGATGAAGGGTCTCCGACAACCCTTGCCCAAGATACCCCCGGGGGGTACTTTGGAACTGGGTGTGAGAACCAAACAGCCCCGGAGTTCTGAGGAGGTTCGCGATGCACACGGAGCCTGGCTACATCACCGAGAAACTGGCGCTCCAAACCCGACTGCGCCGCATCGAGGGCCAGGTCCGCGGACTCCAGCGTCTGGTCGACGAGGACACCTACTGCATCGACATCCTCACCCAGATCTCAGCCTCCACCAAGGCACTCGAGAGCGTCGCGCTGCTGCTCCTGGACCAACACCTGCAGCACTGCCTGACCAACGCCGGCGGCCCCGAGGACAGCCGACTCAAGCTCACCGAGGCCTCCAAGGCCATCGCACGACTCGTCCGCTCCTAACCCGCACACCAACGAAAGGGACACACCGTGACCGAGATCGCCAACACGCCTCGCAGTCTCCCGCTGCTCGAAGACCAGGCCACCGACTCCGGCGGCTGCGGATGCGGCGGCTGCGGCTGCGGCGCCTCCGACGCCGACTCAGCGGCCACGACGTCCAGCTCGATCGATCAGGAGAATCCGATGACCACCCACACCCACACCTACGCCGTCTCCGGCATGACCTGCGGCCACTGCGCCGCAGCTGTGACCAGCGAGCTGCAGTCCCTCGACGGTGTCACCGACGTGCACGTCGACCTCGTCGCCGGCGGAACCTCAACGGTGACCGTCGCCAGCCAGGCCCCCTTGGACGACATCCAGGTTCGGGCCGCCCTCGATGAGGCCGGCGAGTACCAGCTCGTCCAGCGATAACCCCGAAACGCCAACGCGACGCCGCACCTGCGGCCGCGAGGAGATGAACTCGAATGACGATGCCGACGACCACCTCGGACCAGGTCAGCCGCGAGCTGGAGCTGACCATCGGCGGGATGACCTGTGCCTCCTGCGCGGCTCGCATCGAGAAGAAGCTGAACAAGCTCCAGGGAGTGAGCGCGACGGTCAACTACGCCACTGAGAAGGCCAAGGTCAGCTTCCCGGCGACACTCACCCCCGCTGACCTTGTGGGCGTGGTCGAGGCCACCGGGTACACCGCATCCGTCCCAGCCCCCGCTGCGGTCTCGGGCTCCGCGGCCGACACTGGGCCAGACACTGGGCCAGACGAGAAGGCCATTGAGGCGGCGGGCTGGTGGCAACGCCTGGTCATCTCCGCGGTGCTGACGGTGCCGGTCCTCGCCTTCTCCATGGTGCCCGCCTTCCAGTTCGACAACTGGCAGTGGATCTCGCTGACCCTCGCGTCGCCCGTGGTTGTGTGGGGGGCGTGGCCGTTCCACCGCGCGGCGGTGACCAACGCCCGGCACGGCGCGGCCACGATGGACACCCTGATCTCGCTCGGGGTGTCGGCGGCCTGGCTCTGGTCGCTGTGGGCACTGCTGTTCACCCACGCCGGGATGACCGGGGTGCGGATGCCGTTCGACCTCTTCCCCGACGGGGAGGCGGGCGTCCACATCTACCTGGAGGTGGCCGCGGCTGTCACCACCTTCATCATCGCCGGCCGCTACTTCGAGGCCCGCGCCAAGCGACAGTCAGGTGCGGCACTGCGCGCTCTGCTCGACATGGGCGCCAAGGACGTCGCAGTCCTCCGCGACGGGGGAGAGGTGCGCATCGCCGTGAACCAGCTTGCCGTCGGCGACCGGTTCGTCGTACGCCCCGGAGAGAAGATCGCCACCGACGGAGTCGTCGAACAGGGCACCTCCGCCGTCGACGCATCCATGCTCACCGGGGAACCGGTGCCGGTCGAGGTCGGCCCAGGTGACGGCGTCGTCGGTGCCACCGTGAACGCCGGCGGCCGCCTGGTGGTTTCCGCCGCCCGGGTCGGAGCCGACACCCAGCTGGCTCAGATGGCCCGACTCGTCGAGGACGCCCAGAACGGCAAGGCACAGGTCCAACGGCTGGCTGACCGGGTGTCCGCGGTCTTCGTGCCCATCGTGATCGCCCTGTCGTTGGTGACCCTGGGCGGCTGGCTGCTGACCGGCCACACCGTCACCGCTGCCTTTACCGCCGCGGTCGCGGTCCTGATCATCGCCTGCCCATGCGCACTTGGCCTAGTGGCGCGGATTTGAAGTTGTTGGACGGTTGGCCTTGCTGAGGATCTCTTCGGCGGTTTTGGTCCAGACGAAGGGGTGGCAGCGGTCGTTCCAGCCGTCGAGGAAGGCGCGGATTTTGGCGTTGAGGTCCTGGACGGACTTGAAGACTCCG
Source organism: Nocardioides salarius (assembly GCF_016907435.1). Lineage (NCBI taxonomy): Bacteria > Bacillati > Actinomycetota > Actinomycetes > Propionibacteriales > Nocardioidaceae > Nocardioides > Nocardioides salarius. The sequence continues at coordinate 3,610,027 of NZ_JAFBBZ010000001.1, forward strand.
CGGCGGATGGCTTGGCGTTCGACGATGCTGAAGAAGACCTCGACGAGGTTCATCCACGAGGCGTGGGTGGGGGTGAAGTGGACCTTGAACCGGGGGTTCTCCTCCAGCCAGGCTCGGACGTTCTTGTGCTTGTGCGCGGCGTAGTTGTCCATCACCAGGTGCAGCTCGACCGGGTCGCCGTCGTCGTCGCGGACGTGACGGTAGGTCTTCTCGATCTGCTTGAGGAACGCCAGGAACTCCTCGTGGCGATGCCGGGTCTTCAGCGCGCCGGTGACGTTGCCGGTGGCGATGTCCAGGGCGGCGAACAGGGTCGTGGTGCCGTGGCGGTAGTAGTCGTGGGAGCGACGCTCGATCCGTCCCTCCTGCATGGGCAGGATCGGCACCGTGCGGTCCAAGGCTTGGATCTGGGACTTCTCATCCACGCACAGCACGATCGCGTTCTCGGGTGGGGCCAGGTAGAGCCCGCAGATGTCGGTGACCTTCCCGACCAGCTCGGTATCGGTGGAGAACCGGAATGAATCGCCCCGGGTTTCGTGGAGGCTCGGTTAGTTGGTTCCGACCTCGATGAGGACCGGGTTCGCACGGTAGTGCGGAAGGGGCTCGGATGCCCAGTGGTTGGCCTCGAACTCGGCGGGCGGGACGTGGCCAAGCTCGCCGTGAAGGCGCCTGTGGTTGAACCAGTCGACGTACTCAGCGACTGCGATCTCGACGTCGCTGACTGACTTCCAGCCGCCCTTGGGGCGCATGACGGGATTGCGGATGCATTCGGCCTTGAACAGCGAGTTGAGCGCCTCGGCCATCGCATTGTCGTAGCTGTCGCCCTTCGACCCGACCGATGCGACGGCCTCGGCTTCGGCCAGCCGCTCGGTGTAGCGAATCGCTCGATATTGAACTCCGCGATCGCTGTGATGCGTCAGGCCGGTGACGTCGCGGCCGGCCCGCTGTCGTGCCCACAGACCCATGTCCAGGGCGTCCAGCGCGAGGTCGGTGCGCAGGCTGGTCGACACCTGCCAGCCCACGATCATCCTGCTGAACACGTCGAGGACGAACGCGACGTAGGTCCAGCCAGCATGCGTTCGGACGTAGGTCAGATCGGCCACCCAGAGCTGGTTCGGGGCGGTGGCGATGAACTTGCGCTTGACCAGGTCCTCGGGCCGCTCGGTCTCCGCGCCGTCGCCGATGGTGGTCTTGCGGGTCTTGTCTCGCGGGATTCCACGCAGCCCCTCGGCCTTCATGAGCCGCTCCACGGTGCAACGAGCGACCTTGACGCCTTCGCGGTTGAGTTCGGCGTGGATCTTGCGGGCGCCGTAGACACCAAGGTTTGCCCGGTGGGCGACCTTGATGTCCTCGATCAGCTCGGCGTCACGCACGCTGCGCGCCGACGGTGGCCTGGCCTTGGTGGCGTAGTAGGTGCTCGGGGCGATCCGCACATCGGCGTCCTGCTGAATATTCGCCTTACTGGGGTCCAGCGGCGGCGTGTTCCGGGGCCGTCGGGGTGACTGCTCGTTGGCGGGCTTGGGGGCCGGTGTTGGCGTCGTTGGGGGCCACCTGTTTCTAGGCTCCTCCCGCCGTGCGTATAGGGCGCACAGCGGAAGGAGCGGATCATCGATGGTACGGAAGATCAAGGCGAAGCTCGTGCTGCAGTTGCGAGCCGAGGGACTCTCAGGGCGAGCGATCGCGTCCTCGCAGGGAATGTCACGCAAGTCCATCACTGCGGTGCTGGACGCTGCGGACGTAGCCGGCATCAGTTGGGACGACGTCGCTGAACGCCCAGAGGACGAGGTGTACGCGCTGCTGTTCCCCGGACGCGGTGAGCACGAGAGCGTGTTCGCCCAGCCGAACTGGGACCAGGTCCACAAAGAGATGGCCCGGGTCGGGGTGACGCTGAAGCTGCTGCACAGCGAGTACACCGACTCATGTGCCGCGGCTGGCGAGCCAGCGATGGGCTACGACCGGTTCTGCCGCACCTACCAGCGCCACGTGCTGGTCACCGGCGTCGCGTCGCGTGTGGGTCACAAGGCCGCCCAGACCGTCGAGGTCGACTGGTCCGGCCCGACGATGCAACTGAGCGACCCGGTCAGCGGAGCGATAAGGACGGTGTACCTGTTCGTGGGGTGCCTGCCGTTCAGCCGGTACGCATTCGTGGAGCCGACCCTGGACATGAAGCAGGACACCTGGCTGCGGGCTCACGTGGCGATGTTCGAGGCCTTCGGCGGTTCGGTGCCCAGGGTCGTGTCGGACAACCTGAAGACCGGAGTGATCAAGCATCCCCGTGACGGCGAGATCGTCCTCAACGACGCCTACCGTGAGATGGCTGGGCACTACTCGGCCGCGGTGCTGCCAGGCCGGGTCCGCAAGGCCAAGGACAAAGCCAGCGTCGAGAACACGGTGTGGCACGTCGCGATGCGAATCATCGCCGACCTGCGTGATGAGAGGTTCACGTCGCTGCCCGAGCTCAAGGCGGCCATCACCAGCCGCGTGGAGGCCTACAACGGCGAGCCGTTCCAGAAGCGACCCGGCTCGCGGGCGAGCGTGTTCACGGCCGAGGAGCAGCCGCTGCTGCGGCCGCTGCCACAAACGGCCTACGAGATCAGCCGGTGGGTCTACGGGCGTCGGGTCGGGCGCAACGGGCATGTGGTGTGGGAGAAGAACTTCTACTCCGTACCGTTCGCCCACGTCGGCGCCTTGGTCGACCTGCGTATCACCGACCGGGTGCTGCAGGCCTACCGCGGCACCGCGCGGCTGAGCAGCCACTTGCTGCTGCCGCCGGACGCGGCCAACGAGTACCGCACCAATGACGCCGATCTCCCGGTCGGCGAACGGTATCGCCAGTGGGACCCGGACCGGGTCAGGGACTGGGCTGAGCGGATCGGCCCGGCGACGGTGAGCGTGGTGAACCGGATCTTCGAGTCCGTCCCGGTCGACGAGCAGGGCTTGGACGCCGCCCTGGCGGTGCTGCGGCTGTCGCGACGTTTCTCGGCCGAGCGGGTCGAGGCAGCCTCCCGGCTGGCGTTGGCAGGTCGGGTGCGGTCCCCGCGCTATGCGCACCTGCACCCCATCTTGGTCACCGGGCAGGACAAGACCGCCGGGCTGCGGCCACCACGCGAGGAACCAGCAGAAGCCGGTGGCTACGTTCGTGGTGCCGGCTACTACGCGGGCGGTGCCAAGTGAACGGCATCGACATCGAGACCAAGCGCAAGCTGCGTGAGATGGGCGCCGCGCCGCTGCTGGAGGCGCTCGAGGGCCAAGACGACACCCTGACGCTGGGGATGGGCTTCGGTGAACGGCTCCGGTTGGTGGTCGACGAGGCACACTCGACGTTCAACCACGCCAAGGTCGAGGGCCTGATCCGCCGCGCCGGACTGCGGTACCCCGGCGCCGACCTGCGCCGGCTCGATCTGGTCGAGGAACGTGGGCTGGACCGTCAGGTGATCGCCCAGCTCGGGACCTGCACGTTCATCGAGCGACAGCAGAACGTGGTGTTCCAGGGCTTCACCGGCTCCGGGAAGTCCTACCTCGGATGCGCGCTAGCCAAGCAGGCCTGCCAACACCGGATCCGTGCCCACTACATCCGCATGCCCGACCTGGAAGAAGCCTGGGCGCTGGCCAGTGACAAGCCACAAGGAGCGACGAAGTTCCTCAAGAAGTACGCGGCCTTCACGTTGCTGGTGATCGACGAATGGCTGCTCGACCACCCCGACGACGCCATCAGGAGCATGCTGCTCGAGCTACTGGAACGCAGGTACGACACCGGGTCCACGGTGTTTTGCACCCAATACGCCAAGAAGGACTGGCACCAGCGGCTCGGATCAGGAGTGCACGCCGACGCGATCATGGACCGCATCGTGCACAACACCATCTGGGTCGACACCGGCAACCACAACATGCGTGAACACGCCTCGATGAACCGGTGAAAACAGCCGTTGGGGGCCGGTGGCCCCCACACCTGCGGCCACTGGCCCCCAACGGCAAGATCCACGGCCCCCAGCCACCCGATCCAGTGGTCCCCAAGCCTTCAAATACTCACTTCAGGACGGTGCAGATCGGCTCGACCCCGAACCGATCGCGGTGCTGGTCGATGTAGTCGACCAGCACCGCGGTGGGCACCTCTACTTGATCTTGCGGTCGAGCTCCGCGGCCGCGAAAAAAGCCGCGGACGTCTTCAAAATCTCGTTGGCACGTCGTAGCTCGCGGACCTCACGCTCGAGCTCGGCCAGCCTGGTCGCGTCATCTGTCGTGGTCCCGGGCCGGACGCCGCCGTCGATCTCGGCCTGGCGAACCCAGGTACGCAACGCTTCGGGGTGGACCCCGAGCTGATCGGCGACCCGCTTGATCGCTCCCCGCGCCGAGGCGGGGTCCTTCCGGGCCTCGATCGCCATCCTCGTCGCCCGCTGCTGTAGCTCAGCGCTGTACTTCCTCGGTGCTGCCATGACTCTCATCATCCTTCCCAGGAATGAGAGCCTCCATCAGACCCGGGGCGATTCAGAACGACTCGGCCTTCCACGGCTTGATCCCATAAGCCCGCCAGGCCCGCGCGATCGAGGAGTTGGAGACCTTGAGCCGCTGGGCCAGCAGCCGGCTCGACCAGTGCGTGACGCCGAGCTTCTTCGGCGGCGGCTTCAACGTCTCGGCCACGATCGCGCGGTGATCCAGGCTCCGCGGCCGTCCTGAGCGCTCCCGGTCCTCGAGCCCGGGCAGCCCGCGCTCCTCGTACCTGCTCCGCCACTGGATGACCGTGGTCGGCGAAGCGCCGACTCGTTGTGCGATCTCGCGGTTCCCCACCCCGTCGGCGGCCAGCAGGATCATCCGCGCACGCTTGGCCAGACCTGAACCCAGCGACCTCGAACGAAGCCAGCCCTCAAGCTGGTCGCGGTCGCCATCGCGCAACAACAAAGCCGGGGCCGGTCGATTCGCCATGGCCCCATGATTTCAGAAACCTAAGCGTTCAGGAACTAACGACACGTGCCACTAGACCACTCCTGTCAACGCCGGCCGAAAACTGACCCCCTTTTGCCGATCGAAAGTTGACCCCCTTCGAGCGGTTTGTTGGTGCTAGGTGGTCTTGGTGTGGCTTGCCGGGGGTGGCCCGGTTCGGTGCCCGCGGGTGCGGTACGACTCGCCGTCCAGGGCGATGACCTGGGCGTGGTGGACGAGTCGGTCGATGGTGGCTGCTGCGACGACGTCGTCGCCGAGGGTCTCGCCCCAGCGTGAGAACGCCAGGTTCGAGGTGACCACGACCGAGCCGGTCTCGTAGCGGCTGGCGATGAGTTGGAAGAACAGCGACGCGGCGGCGGTGTCAAAGGGCAGGTAGCCGACCTCGTCGATGACCAGCAGCCGGTAGCGGTTGAGCTTGCGCAGCTCGCGCTCGAGGTGGCCTTGCTCGTGGGCAGCGGCCAGGCGGGTGATCCACCCGGTCGCGGAGTCGAACGCAACCGGGTAGGACGCCTCGGCTGCCTTGATCGCCAACGCGATCGCCAGGTGCGTTTTCCCCGTCCCTGGCGGCCCGAGGAGCACGACGTTGTCGCGTTTGGCGATGAACGTGGTGGTGGCCAGGTGCGCGACCAGGTCGCGGGTCGCAGCAGGGACGTGGTCGAAGGTGAAGTCCTCGATGGTCTTGATCGCGGGGAAGTGCGCCGCAGCGATCCGCATCCGGGTCCCGTTCGCGGTCCGTGAGGCGACCTGGCGGCCCAGCACGGCCGCGAGGTACTCCTCGTGCGACCAGCCCTCGGCGCGGGCCTGGTCGCCCAGGACAGCGAAGGTCTCGTTGATCACCGGGGTCTTGAGCTCACGAGCCAGGAACGCGACCTCACTGAACAGGTCGCTGCCGGTTGCTCTGCCGGTGATCTTGCCGGTGGGTGTCGTCATCGCACGACCTCCAGGCTCGCTCGCGCAGCAACAGCCGCTTCGTCGGTGATCGCCGGGGTCAGGTCGAACAGCGCGTCGTAGTCGCTCAACGCCCGCACACCCACAACCGCACCCACCCCGTTCACCGGCCTGGTGGAGGGGCCACGCATCGCAGCGGTGCGGGCCTGGAAGGCGCTGCGCAGCCCGGCCGCGGTGTCCACGTGGGCAGGGTCGGTGATCGTCTGATGGGACGACCAGCACCGCTGGTGGACTCCCACGCTCGTGCCGGCGCAGGTGATCGTGATGGTGTCCAGGCCGGCGTGGACATCGACGAACCGGCCGATCACGGCTGGGTCGACGGAGTAGTCGTTCCCGGCAATGCGCACGTAGTAGTCGCGACCCAGCCGGACCCGCACGGTGGTGCCCACCGACGGCGCGACCGGCGGCAGGGCCCCCATCGCGGCGACATCGGCCGCGACCCGGACGCCGGGCTGCTGGCCGGTGCGGCGCAGCACCCGAGCGTTCGCGCGCGGCAACCAGCTGGTGAGCTGAGTGTTGTAGTCGTGCGGGGAGTCGAACTCGCGTCCAGGCATGAAAGAGGTCTCCAGGAACCCGTTGGCCCGTTCCACGATCCCCTTGGCTTCGGGGTCACGTGCCGCGGTCTGATAGATCCGGGTGCCCAGCGTGCCGGCGAACGACCTGGCGCCCAGGGTCAGCCGGTGGTGCTGGCCGATGCCGGCCTCGTTGTCCCACACCAGCATCTTCGGGACCCCGCCGAGTCCCGACAGGAGCTGCCACATGCCAGCCACCAGGTCGCCGGTCTTCCTGGACGGCAGCAGCGTGGCCATGATGAACCCCGAGAACGCCGCGACCATCGTCAACACCGGCAGGTCCACGGCGGGCCGCCCGCCCACCCAGGCCGCGGTCTTGGACCCGGCGTGGACGTCGACGGGGATGACCTTGCCGGGGAACCACAGGTCGCACTGCACGATCTCTCCGGCGACATAGCTCGTACGGTCCGCGGGATCACTCGGGGCGTACAGGGGACGCAGCTGGGCGACCCTGGCCCGCAGCACCGAGGACGAGTTCGTCCACCCGATCCGTTCGGCGATCACCGTGGCCGGCATCGAGGGGAACTCCGCCAGCAACGCCCGAATCCGCGGCTCGTGGGCATCGAGCATGGAGCCCGCCGGGGCCCGCTCGTACCTCGGCGGCGTATCCGAGGCCAACGCGGCACGCACAGTGTTCCTCGCCAACCCCGTCTTGCGCACGATGGCCTTGATGCTCATCTTCTCCGACTTGTGCAGCCGTCGAATCTCAGCCCAGTCCTCAGTCATGATCACTCCCTCACAGTGCCGAGGGGGTCAGGATTCAATCGGCACCAGGGGGTCAGGATTCACCCGGCAGCGACAACTCCTTGCGGTCTTTCCCGCGGCCCGCCAGCGACGCCGTCGCAGGTCAGCGCCGGTACGTCCAATTTCGTCTCCCGTTGTACCTGTCACCGATCCCGCACCGAGTCGCTCCGCGAGCCCATCCCGCACCGGGTCGCTCCGCGAGCCCATCGCGATCCGGCACGTTTGGCCGGTTCGTCGTGCGACGTCCCTTACTTCTCGTCCCTACGGTTCCTTCCGAGCCTTGGGGCCCCTGGGTGACTCGCCCAGGGTCAGTGATGCGCCGTTGGCGAGGATGTGGATGGACTTGCGTGCGCGGGTGAGCGCGACATAGAAGTCGTTGACCTCCGAGTGGTTTGTCGCGTCGGCGATGATGATGTGGTCGTATTCGAGCCCTTTGACCAGCAAGGTGCGGGAGATGATTCGCCGGCGTTCGCGCCGGCCGGCGTGACGCAGAGAGTCGCGTGCCTTGCTCAGCTCGGTGTGCAGGAGGGACTTGTCGCCTCCCTGTGAGTATTTGAAGGCTTGGGGACCACTGGATCGGGTGGCTGGGGGCCGTGGATCTTGCCGTTGGGGGCCAGTGGCCGCAGGTGTGGGGGCCACCGGCCCCCAACGGCTGTTTTCACCGGTTCATCGAGGCGTGTTCACGCATGTTGTGGTTGCCGGTGTCGACCCAGATGGTGTTGTGCACGATGCGGTCCATGATCGCGTCGGCGTGCACTCCTGATCCGAGCCGCTGGTGCCAGTCCTTCTTGGCGTATTGGGTGCAAAACACCGTGGACCCGGTGTCGTACCTGCGTTCCAGTAGCTCGAGCAGCATGCTCCTGATGGCGTCGTCGGGGTGGTCGAGCAGCCATTCGTCGATCACCAGCAACGTGAAGGCCGCGTACTTCTTGAGGAACTTCGTCGCTCCTTGTGGCTTGTCACTGGCCAGCGCCCAGGCTTCTTCCAGGTCGGGCATGCGGATGTAGTGGGCACGGATCCGGTGTTGGCAGGCCTGCTTGGCTAGCGCGCATCCGAGGTAGGACTTCCCGGAGCCGGTGAAGCCCTGGAACACCACGTTCTGCTGTCGCTCGATGAACGTGCAGGTCCCGAGCTGGGCGATCACCTGACGGTCCAGCCCACGTTCCTCGACCAGATCGAGCCGGCGCAGGTCGGCGCCGGGGTACCGCAGTCCGGCGCGGCGGATCAGGCCCTCGACCTTGGCGTGGTTGAACGTCGAGTGTGCCTCGTCGACCACCAACCGGAGCCGTTCACCGAAGCCCATCCCCAGCGTCAGGGTGTCGTCTTGGCCCTCGAGCGCCTCCAGCAGCGGCGCGGCGCCCATCTCACGCAGCTTGCGCTTGGTCTCGATGTCGATGCCGTTCACTTGGCACCGCCCGCGTAGTAGCCGGCACCACGAACGTAGCCACCGGCTTCTGCTGGTTCCTCGCGTGGTGGCCGCAGCCCGGCGGTCTTGTCCTGCCCGGTGACCAAGATGGGGTGCAGGTGCGCATAGCGCGGGGACCGCACCCGACCTGCCAACGCCAGCCGGGAGGCTGCCTCGACCCGCTCGGCCGAGAAACGTCGCGACAGCCGCAGCACCGCCAGGGCGGCGTCCAAGCCCTGCTCGTCGACCGGGACGGACTCGAAGATCCGGTTCACCACGCTCACCGTCGCCGGGCCGATCCGCTCAGCCCAGTCCCTGACCCGGTCCGGGTCCCACTGGCGATACCGTTCGCCGACCGGGAGATCGGCGTCATTGGTGCGGTACTCGTTGGCCGCGTCCGGCGGCAGCAGCAAGTGGCTGCTCAGCCGCGCGGTGCCGCGGTAGGCCTGCAGCACCCGGTCGGTGATACGCAGGTCGACCAAGGCGCCGACGTGGGCGAACGGTACGGAGTAGAAGTTCTTCTCCCACACCACATGCCCGTTGCGCCCGACCCGACGCCCGTAGACCCACCGGCTGATCTCGTAGGCCGTTTGTGGCAGCGGCCGCAGCAGCGGCTGCTCCTCGGCCGTGAACACGCTCGCCCGCGAGCCGGGTCGCTTCTGGAACGGCTCGCCGTTGTAGGCCTCCACGCGGCTGGTGATGGCCGCCTTGAGCTCGGGCAGCGACGTGAACCTCTCATCACGCAGGTCGGCGATGATTCGCATCGCGACGTGCCACACCGTGTTCTCGACGCTGGCTTTGTCCTTGGCCTTGCGGACCCGGCCTGGCAGCACCGCGGCCGAGTAGTGCCCAGCCATCTCACGGTAGGCGTCGTTGAGGACGATCTCGCCGTCACGGGGATGCTTGATCACTCCGGTCTTCAGGTTGTCCGACACGACCCTGGGCACCGAACCGCCGAAGGCCTCGAACATCGCCACGTGAGCCCGCAGCCAGGTGTCCTGCTTCATGTCCAGGGTCGGCTCCACGAATGCGTACCGGCTGAACGGCAGGCACCCCACGAACAGGTACACCGTCCTTATCGCTCCGCTGACCGGGTCGCTCAGTTGCATCGTCGGGCCGGACCAGTCGACCTCGACGGTCTGGGCGGCCTTGTGACCCACACGCGACGCGACGCCGGTGACCAGCACGTGGCGCTGGTAGGTGCGGCAGAACCGGTCGTAGCCCATCGCTGGCTCGCCAGCCGCGGCACATGAGTCGGTGTACTCGCTGTGCAGCAGCTTCAGCGTCACCCCGACCCGGGCCATCTCTTTGTGGACCTGGTCCCAGTTCGGCTGGGCGAACACGCTCTCGTGCTCACCGCGTCCGGGGAACAGCAGCGCGTACACCTCGTCCTCTGGGCGTTCAGCGACGTCGTCCCAACTGATGCCGGCTACGTCCGCAGCGTCCAGCACCGCAGTGATGGACTTGCGTGACATTCCCTGCGAGGACGCGATCGCTCGCCCTGAGAGTCCCTCGGCTCGCAACTGCAGCACGAGCTTCGCCTTGATCTTCCGTACCATCGATGATCCGCTCCTTCCGCTGTGCGCCCTATACGCACGGCGGGAGGAGCCTAGAAACAGGTGGCCCCCAACGACGCCAACACCGGCCCCCAAGCCCGCCAACGAGCAGTCACCCCGACGGCCCCGGAACACGCCGCCGCTGGACCCCAGTAAGGCGAATATTCACCCTGCGCTGCCGCCCCGCGGATTGCGGTCCTAGCGTCGTACCAGGCCTCATGCGAGTGCAGCCGGATCCCGGGCGCGTTCGGGATGACGTCCATCGCCGCGGCCAGCTCACCCAGGGTGGGATTCGCGACGACCCGGTCCAGGGCCTCGATGGCAATCCGAACCGGTTCCCGCTTCGCCGACGTGTGCAGCAGGTGGGCGCCGGCCCCGCCCCGGGCGTAGCACTTTCCTAGCGGGTCGGGGTCTAGGACACCGCTCTTTGCGTGGCACTTCTTGGTGAAGTCGAAGAGCCAGGACGCATATCCGTCGGGGTCCGCATCGAGCAGCTTGGTCAGCCACCTGCCGATGAAGCTGCCGGCGACCTCCTCCATCACGGTGTACAGGCCGTCGAGTTGACCCGCGATGCTTCGGCCGCTGGCCGCATGCCGGGCGCTGATGACGAGCACGGTTTCGTTGGCTGGCAGTGACAGCGCAGATCGTGCAGCGTTGGCCACTCCTTGGTAGTTCCCAGAGATGTCGGTGAATCGAACCCCGGGCGGGTACTTGGGGTTGTCCAGCTGCAGGACCCGGCCGGCGGTGAGGTGAGAGCGGATGTTGAACAGCCAGGTTCCCAGATCCTCATTGTGGCCGGCCCAGCGTCGGGGCTCAGGCGTGATGTCGGGGTGCTCGGGAAACTCACTGAGCACCTCGTCCCAGTCCGGGAGCCCATCAGAGAACCCGAAGATCGCCTGGAGGGGATCACCGAGGACGCCGACGCTGCCGACGGTGTCCTTGATCTTCAGCACCATGGCGTGCTGCTCGACGTTGCAGTCCTGGTACTCGTCGACGAGGACGTGTGTGTACGAGGCTCTCAGGACGGCCTGGACGTGCCGACCCGCCAGGGCTCGGGTCGCGGCCTGAACGTAGGCCAGCGAGTCGTCGGGAACCATGACGCGCGGGACAATGTGATCGCCGAGCACCGGGTATGCGCGCGCCAGGCGGAAGGCCAAGCTGGTGATCGTCGTGATCTGGACGCCAGTCGTCACGCCGAACCGCTTCAGTCGGGCGGCGACGGCGTGGACGCCCGCATTGGTATGGGTGATCACCAGGACCTTGCCGCCGCTGTCGATGACGTGCTTCGTGGCGGCCGCGAGCAGATGGGTCTTGCCTGCTCCGGCCGGCATGACGACCGAGGCAGGAAGGGCGTCGATGAACCCTGCGGCGTCCGTCATCAGCTCATCCGACAGGTCCTCAGGCACCGGGCTGCCCCGGCTCTAGTGCGGGTGGTGCCTCCGGTGTTGTCTCCGGGCGGGCGTATATGGCGGCTTTCAGCTCGTCGAGTTTTGCCATGACCTCACCGGTGTGAAGCGCCGGCGTCTCGAGGATGAACCTGCCGAGGCGACGACCCTTGTCGACCCGCTTGAACCAGGCCTTCTCCTTGTCGATGTCCTTGCCCTTGGCGGCGAGCCCGACGATCTCGCGAGCCTTCTCTAGGACGACGCCCGCTGCTGCCCAGGTGGTGACGTCCAGCGGGTCGGCGCCCGTGCTCGCTGCGGGAGCACCCTTCGCCACCAGCTTGGCTGCGTAGGACTGCGCCGAGCCCTCCCGGTCGTCAGCAACGTCCAGGGCCGCCTCGATGAACGCTGTCAGCCCGGCCTCGTCGAGCTGGGAGCAGATCGCTGTCTCAATGCTGTGGGCGCCGCTCCACTGGACTACGGTCCCGCCGGCGGCCTCGATGGCCGGCACGAGGCTGTTCGCAGCCTCGTCGTCGCTGTCGATAAACAGCACGATCTCGTAGCCGGCGTGGAGGAACTGTTTCGCCCAGGCTGCTGACCCGGTCCCACCGTTGCCCTCAATGGCGACGACTCCGAGTGCAGCCGACGGCGCCGACTCGGCGTCCGCTCCGAGGTTCCACAGGTCAAGGTGTTCGAGGACCACGCCGTACTCGGTCTTCCCCTCGTTGATGACGATGCGGCGCGACAGGAAGGCCTCGGGACTGCTCTTCAGCAGATTCCGCAGCTCGACTGGGTCATCCAGCGGGCGAAGTTCGGTCACACCGTCCGTCGAACGGACCATCACCAGCTCCTCGGCCTCGAGGTGCTGCAGGGCTGTCGGCGAATGAGTGGTGACGAACACCTGCGAGAACGCCTCGCTGGTCCGCAGATGGCCCAGGAGGTGAACGAGCCGGTGGGGTTCTAGCCCGTGCTCTACCTCGTCGACGAGGAGAGTGGTGCTCCCCTGGTTCGCGAGCTGCTGCGTCGCGGCCCCCGTCAGCCGTCTGGTGCCGAGCCCGAAGTTCGTCAAGGGGACGTCGCCTTCGAATAGCGCCAGGTTGCCCTGGGTGTTGGTCAATGACACGTCAAGTCCCGGCTTCAGGTCCGCAAACTCGGTCGTGCCGATCGCCTGCACCTCCTGCTGAACGTCCTTCGCCAGATTCTTTAGGGCGTCGGTGACCGCACCAGCGGCAGCGTCACGTGCCGCGCGTCCTGCGAGCGTGAGGGTCGACCTGGTGTCGTCCCGGCTGGCGGTGAGCTTCCCAAGGGACGAGGTCCGTGACCACCTCAGATGCGCGTCGATGCGGTCGTCGATCCGGTAGGCCGTCATCCGTGACCGGTGCCGCGCACGAATGGGGTGCGGCTCCTCGTCGTCCAGTCCCTCCAGTGGCGGTCGGTATGACTGCCAGACGGGCTCGAGATCGGCCTTGACCAGAAACTCGACGATGACGCAGCGCTGAGCCTCGTCGACCGGGTCGTGCATCCACTCGCCGTCGTCGTCGATGCCGGCGAGGAACCCGCCGAACGCGTCCATCGCGATGAGCTCATCTGGCAGCTCGTCGACCGCCACCCGGATACGGATCGGTTGATCCACCACGGCGTCGTAGAAGTCTGTGTCCAGAACACTCTGCCCTGCACGGTCGTGGAGCGCGCGCTCGAGGGCGGTCAAGACTGTGGTCTTCGTGGAGTCCCCGGGGCCGATGAGGGCGGAGAATCGGCGGCTTGTAGGCAGCCGCCAGGAGGCGGACTTGATGCCGCGGAAGTTCTCAATGTCGATTCGCCGGATCCGCATGGTCCTCGCTTCGGGTAGGCAGGTCTCCTCGACCTTAAGGCGGAGGACCGGCGTTCCTCGGGATGGTTAACGACTTTGCAGGTGTGCGGCTGCCCTGTCCGGGCTACCGCGGCTGAGCGTCATTCCGTGAGCCGGAAGGACACAGATTCTCGGGTCACCCGCGCCGCGCCGTACCGCAGGGTGAACCCTGATTGACGAACGCCCTGGCCGGAAGGGACGGCGTCAGGCATGACGGCGGGCAGTTGGCCGTTGGACCCGTCCGGGTGAGTCCTCGGGAGAGGGGCGTCTCGCGGGACGACATCGAGCCGACATCCGTAGCCCCTCTTGGGCGTTCGTGAGGCCAGCTTGCGGGCTCGGCGGGCGCGAGCGACCTCGCGGGGTGGTAGCGATGATAAGATTGCCTTATGACGCTTCTTGCCGAGTATCGCGGCGCGCGACATGACGAGGATGTTGCGCGGCTTCGGCGTGTGCTCGCCCTCAGGGCGATGGTGGCGACCGGGATGAGCCAGCGGGAGATCGCAACGGTGCTCGGGATCAGCCAGCCCGCGGTGAGTCAGCAGTTGCGGGCGGCTTCGGATCTGTCGAGTGTTCATCCGGAGAAGCTGATTGAGGCGGCTGCGCCGGTGATCCGGAGTCTCGCCGAAGATGCCGGGTACCGCAGGCTTGCAGTCTTCGGTTCGGTGGCGCGTCAGGAGGCGGGCCAGGACTCCGACATCGATCTGCTGGTCGAGTCGCCGGAGGAAACGTCGTCGTTCGGTTTCATCAGGTTCAAGCAGCTCATCGAGCAGGTGCTCGGTCGGCAGATCGATCTGGTCGACTACGGCGGTCTGAAGCCGAGGCTAGATGACGACATCCGTCGCGACGCAGTGCTGCTCTGATGGAAGTCAATGCGGCCAAGGAACTCCTTCACATCCAGTCCTGGGTGAGCCGCGTCGACGAGATCGTGCAACGCGGCAAGGATGCTTACCTCGCCGATGCCTTGCTCCAAGAGGCGGGGGACTCGCTCATGATGAAGCTCGGTGAGGCAGCCAACCGGTTGTCCCGGCTCGACGTGTTGGCGCCCGACGGCGTCGAATGGGCACTCGCCGTCGCCAACCGCAACTTCATCATCCACCAGTACGACGAGATCAACCGCGAGCTCACCTGGCTGACGCTCTCGAGAGACCTGCCGGCGTGGAAGGTCTCGCTACAGGGCCTCTTCGCGGAGGCCGAGATGACGCTCGGTGAAGATGACTGAACGCCGGCAAGACGAGGAGCCGAGATTCGAACCGTGTCGCGTTTAGTCCCCGAAAACCACGGCACAAGTCGTCTCTCGAGGTCACATCCAAGCAAGAGGTGAGACCTCTTCGGCACCGTCAAGTCGGACGTTCGCGCAGGTAAGGGCACGAATGCTCAAAGATCAGCAAGAGCCGGACAGATCCCGCCCGCTCGCGCCGGATGACCAGAGGTCGCAGGTTCAAATCCTGCCCCCGCTACTGAAAAGTGGCCCGTGGCCTGCGGAAATGCAGGACACGGGCCACTTGTCATTTGAGCCATTCTGGCTTGTGTCGCGCTTTGTGACCCGAAAACCCCCTCTGCAGCGGGGTCCGGTGCCGGGTTCGCCACCTGGATTCAGCCTGGGTGGTCGGCGACCTTGGTGATCATCGCGGTGCGGCCGACGTCGCCAATCGGCTGCGGTGGCCTTCGGCTGTGTCTGGTTTCGGGCGCCGAGGAGGACGGCGGCGAGGATGGGGTTGATGAGCTCGGGCCAGAGCGAATCGGGCATATGAGCTCGATGTCGTCGACCTGTGAAAAGGGCCGTCCTGGACTATGACGCGCGACGTTGTCGCGCTGCGGACACGGCTCGTTGGAACTCGGGATCGTTGTGAAGCGTTCGCAGCCGACGTCAAAGGCGGTCTTCCTTCTTGACGAGTGCCGATGGCACGTGATCGCTCCTCGGGTCCGGCGGCGCTGCCTGCCCTCACAGCGGCAGGATCAAGGTGCCTGGCTGGCGGCCGGGTGTGGCTGTGCCTAAACTCAGGATGCGATGACTCTTGCCGACCGCACCTTCCCGGGAGCCGTGAGGACGCGGCTTCCGCTGGTCGTCCTCCTGTGCGCAGTCGCGCTCGGAATCGTTGGCATGCACGGGCTGGCGTCCGGGCCGGACTCCGGCGAGCACGTCGGGCACCACGCCGCCCCGACGATCATCATGACCACCGACACCACGGTGGGCGTGGTCGCATCCCTCGGCGTCGTTGCCGGGGACGAGGCCCCGCCGGCGGATGACGGGGGGTTGCTCGCGCTGTGCCTGATGATGCTCACGCCCGGTTTGGCGCTGGGCTTGTGGCTGCTCGCTATTGCGGCACGTGGCGGGGGATGGCGTCTGCCGCGTCTGGTGCCGTGGGTCGTCGCCGCGCTCGACGTGGCGGGGCTGCCACCGCCGTTCGAACGACAGCTGACCGTACTCCGGATCTGATCAGGCACACCGGCGCACCACCCGCATGGGTCCGGTGCGTCCGTCCTGCCCGTCATTCGATCTCATTTGGAGTATGCGCATGTGCGCGACGCGCAAATCGCTGAGTCTGTCTTCTGGTCTCCCTCTGGTCGTCGGCCTCTCCATGGCCGTGGCCCTGCTCGCCAGCTGTAGCTCTACAGAGAACCAAACCGCCTCGGACGCCGCTGCGGCCGGGGAGGAGTTCGGCCATATCCACTCTCTCGACGTGAACCCCGCGGACGACACGCTCTACGTCGCGAGTCATCACGGGGTGTTCGCCCTCGGTGCCGACGGCTTCGAGCGTGTGGGGGAGGAGCGTTTCGATGCGATGTCGTTCACCATCGCCGACGCGGACCGCTTCCTGATGAGTGGTCACCCCGAGCCGGGCGCCGGGGGACCCGCGCACTTGGGACTCTCCGAGTCGACAGACTCCGGTCGGACGTGGAGGTCGCTCTCGTTGGAAGGGGAGGCGGACTTCCATGCGCTCGAGGCGTCGGGTGAGCGCGTGTACGGGGTCGACTCCCAGAGCGGGCGCCTCATGTTGACCGAGGACGGCAGGCGGTGGCGCGACCTGGGCCAGTTGCCCGCCGCCGACGTGGCCGCCCATCCAGGCAACCCCGATCTTGTGCTGCTGACCGATGGCAGCGGTTCGCTCGTCCGGCTCCAGGTCTCCGGGTCTCCCGAGCTCGTGGAGTCCGCGCCGCGGTTGTTGCTCCTGGACTGGGACAGCGAGGACCTGCTGGTCGGGGCCGGCCCCGAGGGGTCGGTCTACCGCAGCGACGACGGTGGGGACTCCTGGCGGGAGGTGGGATCACTCCCGGACGTGCCTCGCGCGCTGACCGCCACCGAGTCGCGGTGGTATGCCGCCACGGAGGGCGGCGTCCTCGTGTCCACCGATACTGGTGCCACGTGGTCCGAGGTCGGGCGCCCATGATCGCGTTGTTCTACGGAGTGCTGCTGGTCCTCGGCGTCGTGATGCTGGTGGTGACGGCGGTGCGGGTGCTGGCCGGAGGCCTCGAAGCCGGTTCGGGCCGGCCCGGTCGGCCGAGCGGGACGGGTGGTGCCCGACAGATCCTCGAGGAGCGGTACGCGGCGGGCGAGCTGAGCACGGAGGAGTACCAGCACCGGTCGCGCGTCCTGAGGGAGGGGAAGTCGTGAATCCGATCAGCCGACGCACGGCTCTGACGATGGGCGGTGCCGGCCTGGTGGGCACCGTCGTCGGTGGCACGGGCCTGTGGCGGGAGCTGTCCACCTCGGTCCTGGACCCCGTCGCCGGGGAGCGGTTCACCGAGCCCGAGGTTCTCCGGAGCACCGGGGGCCTGCTGGAGGTGCGGCTGGAGGCTGCGCTGGGCAGCCACGAGGTCGCCGGCCGGCAGGCCACGACGATGGGGTTCAACGGCGGTGTGCCGGGTCCGACGTTGCGGCTGCGGCCGGGCGACACGCTGCGAGTGGAGCTGGTGAACCGGCTCGATCGGGTCACGAACCTGCACGTGCACGGGCTGCACGTGTCCCCCGAGGCTAACGGGGACAATGTGTTCGTCGCTGTCGAACCGGACCAGGCGCATCGGTATGAGTATCGGTTGCCCGAGAACCATCCACCAGGCGTGTACTGGTACCACCCGCACCACCATGGCACGGTCGCGGACCAGGTGTTCGGCGGACTCTACGGCGCCATCATCGTGGAGGACGACGAGGAGATCACCGTCGACCGGGAACGGGTCATGGTCGTCTCCGACATCACCCTGGACTCCGGTGGCTCACTGGTGAGCCCGTCCACCATGGAGCAGATGATGGGCCGCGAGGGTGAGCTCGTCCTGGTCAACGGTGCCGCTGAGCCTGACCTCAAGGGTCGATCAGGTGAGCGTGAACGGTGGCGCGTCGTGAATGCCTGCACGGCCCGCTACCTCGCGTTGAGACTGCCGGGGCAGCGGGCTCGTGTGGTCGGTCGCGACGTGGGTCGCCTGCCCCGGGACATGGCGTTGAAGGACGTCGTGCTCGCGCCCGGGAACCGGCTCGACCTGGTGGTCGACCTGTCCGAGGGAGGCAGCGAGCTGACCGCGATGCCGGTCGACCGTGGCGGCATGATGGGCCAGATGATGGGTGGGGGCCCGATGTCAGGGGGTGGCGGGCCGGTGACCCTCGCCCGCCTGGGCGTTTCCGCGAGCGGCAACCGAGCCGCGGGTGAGATCCCGCCTGGCCCGGCTGTCCGCGACCTGCGTGACGCTGACGTCGATGGTCGTCGGTCGCTCACCTTCCAGATGGGCATGGGCGGGATGATGGGCGGCGGCGACGGTCCGATGAGCTTCACCTTCGACGGTGAGGAGTTCGACGCCGACCGGATCGACCAGCAGGTCGGGATGGGCACGGTGGAGGAGTGGACCATCGGCAATGACAGCCCGATGGACCATCCTTTCCATCTGCACGTGTGGCCGATGCAGCTGTTGGAGACCGACGGCCGCGAGGTGCCAGAGCCTGTCTGGCTCGACGTGGTGAACGTTCCCGCCCGCAGCCAGGTCAAGGTCCGGGTCGCGTTCGAGGACTTCGGCGGCCGGACCGTCTACCACTGCCACATCCTCGACCACGAGGACCGGGGAATGATGGGCACCGTCCTGGCCAGTTGACCTCGCGGCGGTCCCTGCCCCGAGCGGGCCACCTGACAACACAGCGGAGCCCTCGGGCTCCAGGAATCGGAAAGAGAGGTGAGACCCATGTATGGCAACGGAGGAGGCATGGGCTGGATGTGGTTCATCTGGCCCGTCATGATCCTGGTCATCGTTCTCGTCGTCGTGCTGCTGGTTCGCGGCAGCGGCGGAGGCACGAACCGCGGCAGTGGCAGCGCGCCTGGACCGGGGACCGGGAGAACTCGAGCGCAAGAGATCCTCGACGAGCGCTACGCCCGTGGCGAGCTCACCGACGAGGAGTACCAGGACCGCCTCCGTCAGCTCCGAGACGACAGCGACCGATAGGCGCAGGCGGAACCATTGCGCCGGATCACCGACGACAAGCTCCGGTGTCACAACCGGCGATGTGGATAAGTATCCCCGATGAGAGGAGACCCAGCATGACCACGAAGTCCGATCAGAACCAGTCCGAGCACGAGCAGCACAAGAAGCACGTCGGCTTCATGTGGGGGATGATGTACAAGAACGTCAAGGTCAACGTCGCCATCATCGTGGCCGCGCTCGTCGTGGGAGGCTCCGCGTTGTGGCTGTCCCGGTCGCAGACGTTTGTGCAGGACGAGTCCTAAATGAAGGGCATGATCCCGCACCACTCGATCGCGATCCTCACCAGCGAGCGGTCCGAGATCGAAGACGTGCGTGTGCGCAAGCTGGCCGACGAGATCATCAAGGCTCAGCGCATCGAGATCGCCGAGATGAAGTGGCTGATCGAGGACATCGAGAAGAACGGTGCCGCCACCCCCGAGGAAGAGGCCAAGCAGCGCCCCGTCCCGGACTTCGAGGCCAGCCCCTGAGCACGGATCCCCGTCCATAGTCAGCCGGTGGCGACGATCTGAACGCGAGAGGAGAGTCATGTACGCAGGGGTTGTCGTGATGTCGAGCGCGGTCGGGGTACTCGTACTCGGGCTGTACGCGCTGCACAGGCTCACCGCCGTAGCGCCAGACTCGCTAAACGTGCTTCCCTTCGAGTCGGGCTGGGCCCCCGCGCAGCACGCACTGTCGCGGTACCACGTGCGCTGGTACCTCGCGACGCTGCTCTTCCTCGCCTTCGACGTCGAGATGCTGTTCATGTATCCCTGGGCGGTCGTCGTCGCACAGGTCGGCGTGACCGCGGTCGTCGAGATGTTCCTCTTCCTGGCTGCCTTGTTCGTCGCCGTGCTCTGGGCATGGCGGGAGGGGGCACTGCGTTGGGTCTGAGTGACGCGCTCGCACGGAGCGCTTCCCGGCACGCTCACGCTCTGGTCGTCGAGGTGCCGGGCTCGTGGCGCACGCGAATGGCGGCGGAGCGCAACTTGTTCGCGCGAGGATGGCGGCTCGCCGACTCACCCGCGGACGCCGACGTACTCGTCGTGTGCGGCGAACCCGGGCCGGAGCTCGCGGAAGCGATCGAGGGCGTCTGGCACCAGATGCCAGGACCACGGGTGCGCGTGGACGTGCACGCGGGCGACGAAGTGGGTGCTCGACTGGACGAAGCACACACCGGCCTGCTCGACACCGACCACCACCGCCGTGACGCGCAGCAGCGACCCACCGCCTCCGAACTCCTCGCCGAGCACGCCGGACCTGGAGCCGAGAGTCATGGCGGCCATGGAGACATGGACCACGGTCCAGGTGACGGCCACGAGGGCATGGACCACGGCGGCCACGAGGGCATCGACCACGGCGGCGACGAGGGCATGGACCACGGCGGCCACCAAGGCATGGACCACGGCGGCGACGAGGGCATGGACCACGGCGGCCACCAAGGCATGGGCCACGGCGGCCACGAGGGCATGGACCACGGCGGCCACGAGGGCATGGACCACGGCGGCCACGAGGGCCACGAGGGCATGGACCACGGCGACATGGAGATGTCCCCGGGAGGCATCCCTCTCGCGGAGGGCGGCGAGGACCGCGACGGCCTCGAGATGGACGTCTTGCAGGTGCGTTGCGGGCCTGTTCTGCCGCACTGGCCGGCCGGTCTGGTGTTGCGCTGCTCGCTGCAGGGCGATGTCATCGTCGAGGCACAGGCCGAGCTCGTCGACGGGCCTGCCCGCCAAGAGGACGAAGTCTTCGGGCCAGCCCGCGGCATCGACAACATCGCCTCGCTCCTGGCGTTGGCGGGGTGGGACGACGCCGCGGCAGAGGCCCGAAGGGTCCGCGACACCGCCCTGGAGTCCGGGGACGGAGCGGCGGGGTCGGAACTCGAGCGTCTGCGCCGGAGGGTCCGTCGTTCGTGGACGTTGCGCTGGTCGCTTCGAGGCGTCAGGCGGCTGAGCGACGAGGACGCCCACGCCCGGGGGTTGCCGGCCGACGCGGTCGGTGACACCTATGACCGGCTGATCGGCATGCTGGACCGGGCGGTCGCCGGTGTTGCCGCGACCGCCGCCGGTGACACCGGCAGTCGGACGAACGACGCCGGCCGGACACTCTCGACCGACCACCTGGCACATCTGGTCATGGGTCTGGATCTCGCCACGGCACGTCTGGTCCTCGCCAGCCTCGACATCCACGAGCTGCTCGCCCGACAGGCGGAGCACGAGGTGTCCCATGGCTGACCCGATGCCGATGACGGACTCGCCGATCACCACCGTGGCACCCGGCTGGGCGATTGCCGCGTTGGGGATTCTGGGTGTGTTGGCCGTAACCGCTGCCATGCTGGACGGTGCCCTCGCCGCGCGTGCGGGGGGTAAGCCGGGCGGGACGATGGCCGGGCCGGTCCGGCCGTTCGGTGAGGCGGCCCGGCTGATGCGGCAGCGGCGTCGTACCACCGTCGAAGCCGACCGGCTGTTGTGGCGCCTCGGGGGTGCCGGGCTGCTGGTAGTGGCGGCGCTGATGGTGACGGTCGTGCCGCTGGGGGAGTGGACCATCTTCGACCTCGACGTGGGGGTCATGTGGTTCAACGCCATGGACGTGATGGTCTGGGCGCTGGTGTGGCTGACCGGGTGGGGCGCGAACTCGGCACACTCGCTCGTCGGCGGCTACCGGTTCCTGGCACACGGGCTGGGCTACGAGCTTCCGTTGATGTTTGCCCTAGTCGCTCCGGCGATCGCCGCCGAGAGCCTGAACGTCGGCAGGGTCGCGGCGGCCCAGGACGGACTCTGGTTCGTGGCCTGGATGCCGGTGGCGTTCCTCGTCTACCTGCTCGGGGTCGCCGCCTTCTCGGTGTGGGGACCGTTCGCTCCGGCGATCGGCACGGACGTCGCCGGCGGGGCACGAGCGGAACTGTCGGGCGTGGACCGGCTGGTGTTCGAGGCGGGGCGATATGCGTTGCTGGCTGCCGGCGCCGCGTTCGCGGTCCCGATGTTCCTCGGCGGCGGCGCCGGCCCGCTGCTGCCGGACTGGGCCTGGGTGCTGGTGAAGACCGTTGCCCTACTCGCGGTCCTGGTCTGGCTGCGGCGGCGGCTGCCGGCCTTCCGGCCGGACAAGTTCATGGAGGTGGGCTGGATGCTGCTGCTCCCGGCCGTGCTGCTGCAGGACCTGGTCGTCGCCGTCATCGCTGTCGGGAGGTCGTGAACGTGATCACCGACATCGCCTTCTGGGGGATCGGGCTCGTCGCCGTGCTCGGCGGCGCTGCGGTCTTCTACGTCAACTCGATGGCGCGCGCGACGTACGCCCTCGCCCTGTCCTTCGTCGCGGTTGGCCTGCAGGTGCTCTTCCTGCAGCAGAACTACGTCGGCGTGGTGACGATCCTGATGATGGTCATGGAGATGGCCATCATGGCCGTCTACATGGTCATGTTCATGGGGATGAACCCCGCGCTGATGCCGATGAGCATGGTGCACAGCAACAAGACCGCCATCGCCGTCGCCCTGACCACGTTCCTGGCGCTCGCGACAGGCATCCTGATGGTCGACTGGCCCACCCGCCGGGGCAGCCCACCGCCGGACGTCACGATGGCGCTGGGGGAGGCGTTGATGGGCCCGAAGATGCTGGTGATGGCCGTGATCAGTCCGGTGATGGTCGCCACGATCGTGGCTGGCGTCGTGCTGGCCGCGCACCGCACCCGCTACAACCGGTTCGGCGATGACCTGAAGCAGCGCCCCGCAGACGATCCTCAGCCGGGAGGTGTCGGTCGATGACCCTGGAGGCGACCCTGCTCATCGCCGCGGCGATCTTCAGCGTAGGGCTGTACGGCGCGATCTCCCAGCAGGTCGTGGTGATGGTGATGATGGGCCTGGAACTCATGATCAACGCTGTCATCCTCGCCGCTGCCGGCGTCTGGTGGTTCCTCGCGCCCGACCCGACCGGGCAGGTCCTCCTCATGGTGATCATCGCCGCGATGACAGTTGAGATGGCGATGGGCTTCGCGGTCGCCACGCTGCTGCATCGTGAGCGTGGTGCCGACATGACCGACATGGCCACGGACCTGTCGGGGTGACCGGGTCCATGGCCGAGACCGCACTCTGGCTGCTCGTACTGCTCCCCGCCGTGGTGGGCGGCGGGCTCGCCCTCACGCGACTCGAGCGGGCGGCGGCCGCCGTGTCGCTGGCCACGGCCTTCACCACAGCCGCACTGTCGGTGGTCGTCGCCCTCGAACGTCCGAGGGTGTCAGTGCCGTTCATGGCCGGCAGCGACCTCGCCCTCGGGGTGGACGCCCTGTCCGCGCTGGTCGCACCGACGGTCGCGGTCGTGAGCCTGCTCGTGCTGGTGTTCTCGGCCGGCGAGATCCGCGAGTCACAGGCCCGGTTCCACGGACTCATGCTGCTCTTCGCCTCCGCCGCGCTCCTGACCGCGACTGCCGAGACGCTGCCCGCGCTGCTGTTCGCCTGGGAGGTGATGGGCGCCACGTCCTTCGCGCTGATCGGATTCTGGTGGCGCGACGACCACCGGGTCTCCGCCGGCACCACGGCGTTCGTGACCACGCGCACGGCGGACGTCGGGCTGTACGTCGCGGCCGGGGCAGCGCTCGCCGGTGGAGCCGGCCTGTCACTGGCCGACCTGCCCGCAGCCAGCGAGGGGTGGCGCCACGTGGTCGCGGCGGGTGTCCTGGTCGCGGCTCTCGGCAAGGCGGCCCAGCTCCCGTTCTCGTTCTGGCTGTCGCGCGCGATGGAGGGACCGAGCCCGGTCAGTGCACTGTTGCACTCCGCCGCCATGGTCGCCATGGGTGGCTACCTGCTGCTGCGCACCGAGCCACTGTTGGCCTCGACGAGCTGGGCCGCGCCGGCTGCTGCCTGGGTGGGCGCACTCACGGCGCTGCTGCTCGGCGCCGTCGCCGTGGCACAGCAGGACCTCAAACAGCTCCTCGCCGCCTCCACCTCCGCCCAGCTCGGGTTCGTGGTCATGGGCGCCGGGCTGGCCTCGGTGAGCGGGGGAGCGGCACACCTCGTCGCACACGCCTCGACCAAGGCGCTGCTCTTCCTCGCCGCCGGGGCCTGGCTCACCGCGCTCGGCACCAAGCAGCTCGCCGGCCTGCGCGGCGTGGCTCGGAGGTGGCGGCTGGTCGGCTGGGCCGCCACCGCGGGTGCGCTGTCCCTCGCGGGCGTCGCCCCGCTGGCGCTGTGGGCGACCAAGGACGCGGTCCTCGCCGCGGCCCTGGCAGAGTCACCGTGGCTCTACGCCGTCGGCCTCGCCGCGGCCGCGCTCTCGGCGGCCTACGCCGGCAAGATCCTGGTGATCCTGTGGCGACAGCTGCCCGAGCGGGAACACGCCCAGGTCGAGGCACACCTCGACGAGGAGCAGCGGGGCACCCGCCACGTCGGCATGCTGGAGCAGACGCCGCTGGTCGCCCTCGCTCTCGGCGCAGTGGTCCTCGGCGTGCTCGCGCTGCCGCCGTTCGGCGACACGGTCGCCCGCGCTCTCGGCGAGGAGCCGCTCC
This sequence comes from Nocardioides salarius, assembly GCF_016907435.1. Lineage (NCBI taxonomy): Bacteria > Bacillati > Actinomycetota > Actinomycetes > Propionibacteriales > Nocardioidaceae > Nocardioides > Nocardioides salarius. The sequence goes on from NZ_JAFBBZ010000001.1 coordinate 3,634,348, forward strand.
ACCCGACGCCGCTGGAGATGGCCGCGTCGGTCGTGGTCGCACTGGGGGTGCTGGCGCTCGTGTGGTGGCGTCCGGTGCCGGAGCCGGGCTGGGCCCTGGCCTGGCTGGGCCTCGAGCGCGCAACACAGGCCCTCGTCGTACGCCCGACCCTCGCGCTGGCAGAGGCGCTGGCGCGCTTCGACGACCGCGTCCTGGACCGGGGCGTGGCCGGGTCCGCCGCGGCCGCGCTCGGTCTGGCGCGTCGGGCAGCGACCTTCGACGACCGGGTGCTCGACGGGGCGGTCGAGACAACGTCCCGGGCGTCGCTGTGGACCGCGGCTCGCGCGGCACGGGACGACGACCGGTGGTTCGATGGGGCGGTCGAGGGGCTCGCTGCGCAGCTGCGCCGCCTCGGCCGGCTCGCACGTCGTCCGCAGACCGGCCAGCTGCACCAGTACTACATCCAGGCCGTCGCGGTGCTCGCGATCGGCGTCCTGCTCCTTGTCACGGTGAGGTGAACGTGCTCAGTCTGATCGTCTTCCTGCCCCTGGCTGCCGCTCTGGCCCTGCTCGCGCTTCCGCGGCTCGGCGACACGGCCGCACGGTGGGCATGGGTCGCGGTCGCAGCCGCCGACCTCGCCCTCGTGGTCGCGGCGTGGCTGCGCTACGAGACGCCCACGGCCGGACGACTCGCCTTTGAGGAGCAGGCCGAGTGGATCCCCGGCGTGAACAGCAGCTACCACCTCGGCGTCGACGGGTTGTCCCTGCCGCTGATCGCGATGACCGCGGTGATCTTCCTCGCCTGCGCGATCTTCGCGCTGCGCGAGACCGACCGGCCGCGTCTCCAGGCTGCGCTGTTCCTCTTCCTCCAGAGCGTCAGCATGGGCCTGTTCGTCGCCGCCGACCTGATCCTCTTCTTCGTCTTCTTCGACCTCTCGATCGTCGGCATGTACTTCGTGATCGCCGGCTGGGGGCACGGCAACGCCGCCCGGTCGGCGATGAAGTTCTTCCTCTACACGTTCCTGGGCTCCCTGGCCCTGCTCGTCGGGTTCATCGGCCTCTACATCGCCGCCGACCCGCACACCTTCGACATGGTCGAGCTGGCCGAGCAGACCCCGCTCGCCGGGTCGTCGCTTGCCGGTGGGCTGGTGCTGGCCGCCATCCTGGTCGGACTGGCGGTGAAGACCCCGACCGTGCCGTTCCACACCTGGCTGCCCCCGGCCCACACCGACGCGCCGGCGATCGGCTCGGCGGTCCTGGCGGGCGTGCTGCTGAAGATGGGCACCTACGGATTCGTGCGGATCGCGATGCCGATGCTGCCCGAGGCGTGGCGGGACTGGGCGTGGGTGATCATCGTCGTCGGCATCGTCTCTGTCGTGTACGGCGCCCTGGTGGCCCTGGCCCAGACGAACTTCAAGCGGATGGTCGCCTACACGTCGGTGAACCACATGGGCTACATCGTCCTCGCCGTCGGCGCCGCAGGGCTCGTCGCCGACGACACCGCGCAGGCCCGGTCCATTGCGGTCACCGGTGCCGTCACACAGATGGTCAGCCACGGCCTGATCACCGGTGCGCTGTTCCTCCTCGCCGGCGTCCTCCAGGACCGGGCAGCGACCTACGACATGGACTCCTACGGCGGCCTGGCCGGACCCGCCCCCCGATTCGCCGCCTTCTTCGCCGTCGGTGCCTTCGCCTCCCTTGGCCTTCCCGGGCTGTCCGGCTTCATCGCGGAGTTCCAGATCTTCACCGGCAGCATCGCCGCCGCCCCCGTCACAGCCATCGCGCTCGTCGGAATCCTCCTCACCGCGGCGCTGTTCCTCCGAGCGCTGCAACGGATCTTCACCGGCGAGACCCGCGGCCGCTCGGTCGGCTTCACCGACCTGCGCGCCGCCGAGGTCTGGTCGGTCGGCCCGCTGCTGGTGCTCTCCCTGCTCATCGGAGTGTTCCCCCGACCACTGCTCGCCGTGATCGAGCCCGCGGCCGAGGTCGCCGTCGAGCTCGTCGGAAGGTAGGCCCGTGGGCTCCGACATGGCGATGCGGCCGCTCCTGCTCCTGCCGGAGATCGTGCTGTTCCTCGGCGGGCTCGCGGTCCTGGTCAGCGGGTCCTTCCTCCCGCGGACCCGCCAGTGGGTCACCCGCGTCATCGCCGCGGCCGCGCTGGTCGCCGCCGCCATCCTGGCCGCGGTCGACCTCCCCGGCTCGGCCCAGCCGGCCATGGAGGGCACCTTCACCGTCGACACCGCCACCGGAGTGGCGCGGATCGTCGCCGCCCTCGGCACGTTGATCGTCCTCGCGCTGGCCTCCGACGAGATCGCCGGCTCGCCGCGGGAGAGCGAGACCTACGCACTCTTCTTGTTCTCGACGACCGGCACGCTCGTCCTCGCCGGCGCCGACGATCTGCTCGTGGTGGTGGTCGGGTTCCTGCTCGCGAGCATCCCGCTCTACGGCCTGATCGGCATCGCGCGCACGCCCCGCGGAGCCGAGGCGGCGATGAAGACCTACCTGCTGGGTGCCCTGTTCGGCATCCTGCTGCTGGTCGGGGTCACGCTGCTCTACGGCGTCTCCGCGACCACGTCGTACGCCGAGCTCACCGACCGACTTGCTGGGGCGCCGCGGGGCGTGGTCGCGGCGGGCGTCGTGGCGGTGCTGGGTGGTCTGATGTTCAAGGCCGGCGGTGTCCCGGGGCACTTCTGGGTCCCCGATGCCGCCGAGGGTGCGGGTGGAGCGGTCGCGGCCTTCCTCACCACTGTGCCCAAGATCGGCGCGATGGTTGCGGCCTACCGGCTCATCGCCATGCTCCCCGACACCCTCGCCTGGCCGCTGCTGGTCGCGGTCCTCGCGGTCGCCAGCATGACCCTCGGCAATCTCGCCGCCTACTGGCAGAGCGACCCCCGGCGCCTGCTCGGCTGGTCCACGGTCAGCCAGGTCGGCTACCTCCTCGTGCCGGTCGCGGTGGCCGGGCGCAGCGACTTGGCCCTGCCCGCCCTGCTGCTCTACCTCGCCGGCTACACCGTCACCAACCTCGCGGCTTTCGCAGTGACGACCGCCTTCCCTGACCGGCGCGACCTCGACTCCTACCGCGGCATGGGACGAGCCCGGCCATGGCTTGGCGCATCCCTCGTGGTGGCGCTGCTCGGCCTCGTCGGCACCCCGCCGACCGTCGTCTTCGCGGGCAAGCTCACCACCACCGCCGCCGCCTGGGACGGCGGGCTTGCCTGGCTGGCCGTGCTGGTGTTCGTCAACACCGTGGTCAGTCTCTTCTACTACCTTCGGTGGATCGCACCCGTCTACGGCCGGGGGGAACCCCCCGCGCGGACCCTGCCAGGAGCGTTCGTCCCTCGTGCTTGGTCGGCGACGACGGCGGTGGTGACCTCGGGTCTCAGCCTCGTGCTCGGCATAGGCGCAGGCGTCCTCTGGAGTGTCTTCTCGGTCTGACCTGCATCCCGGGTGGGGACCCACCCCACGCACGGATCGGGCGGCATACGCTGTGACACCGGCGATCGTGGTCACCCAGACCCTGGTCGAGTTGGTGGGGATGCTCGTCTACATCCGGCTGGTCCCCCGACTTATCCCAGCGAAGGAGGCGGCCGGGACGGACCTGCCGTCCGCGACATGATCGCCGTTGAGGATGCGGAGTTCTGGACAGCCGGTGCCTGGTCTGAGGCGGTCGACGTTCCTCTTCGGGAAAGCGACGTCGCGCACAGGGCCCGTGTGCTCAGAGGCCGAACGCGCCGCCTTCGATCAGGATGACGAGGCCGAGCAGGATGAGGACGAGCGGGAAGAGCACGTGCTCCCAGCGCTCCAGAACCTCGGCGATCGGCTTGCGGGTCGCGACGAACTTGGCGGCGAGGACGAGGACCAGTACGAGGGCGAGGAATACGACGCAGTAGGCCACGACGGCTGCCGTGCCGACCGTGAGGAACACCGGCACGTAGACCCCGATGTTGTCCCCGCCGTTGGCGAAGGTCACGGCGGCCACGGTCAGAGCGCTGATCGGTCTGTCGGCGACGCTGTCGTCATCGTCGTCCCCGTTGCGCCACACCTGCCAGGCGGCCCACAGCCCGAGCGCCAGGGGGATCAGACCGAAGTAGGGGATGGCGTCGTCGGGGAGGAACAGCCCGGCCCCGAACGTCACCGCGACCGAGGCCAGGAGGATGGCGCCGAACCCGAGGTACTGCCCGACCACGATCTTGGTGGTGGTGCCGCGTTGGCCTGCTCCGCGTGCGAAGAACAGGGACAGGACGATGATGTCGTCGATGTTGGTGACCAGGAACAGGCCGATCGCCTGCAACGCGGAAGTGATCAACGCGCATGTCTCCTTCGTCTCGGCGGTGTCGACTGTCGTCGGCGCCGCTGGCTACGGGTGCTTGGTGTCTGTGGTGGTGTCCGTGCTGGCAGCGGGTCGGACGTACGGCACCGCGTCCGTAGCCTGGTCGCCCTTGCTCTCGGGACGGGCCTGCAGCAGGGCGATCACCATGAAGCCGACAACAATGAAGGTGTCTGCGAGGTTGAAGGTGGGCCACCAGCCGGTGTGCAGGTAGTCGGTGACGACGCCGTCGCCGGCACGGTCGACCAGGTTGGCCACGGCTCCGCCGATGACGGCGCCTCCAGCGATCCGCTCCACCCACCCGGCGCGCGGCGCCCTGTGCCAGGCGTACGCGACCAACGCAAGGGCAAGCGTCCCGGTCACGGCCACGATCACCCACGAGGGAAGTCGGTTGCCGACGGAGAATGCCACGCCGCTGTTGTACGCAAGCCGGAGCTGGATCAGTCCGAGGTCGACCGTCGAGTCCGCGAGTCGCGATTCTGAGGCAGCTTTCGCTCCCAGGTCGATCGCGGCGGCCGTCACGGCCGTTGCAATCACTGAAGCGCGTCGGGTTCGGTTTCGAGTGGCGGCGCTGGCGGGACCGCGGCTCACCGTGCCCCGGCTTTCGCTGGAACAGCGGTGGCCGCAGACGCACCAGCAGGTGCCGCCGCAAGCGGGCGAACCCGACCCGCACGCACGCCGTTGCCGATCACGAAGATCTCAGCGACCTCGTGAACCAGGACCACGGCCGCGAGCCCGAGCACGCCGAACGCAGCCAGCGGGATGAGGATGGTGATCAGGCCGAGCGAGAGGCCAACGTTCTGCAGCATGATCGACCTGGCGCGGCGAGCGTGGTTCAGGCTGTGGGGGAGGTGGCGCAGGTCCTCGCCCATGAGGGCGACGTCGGCGGTCTCGATCGCCACGTCACTGCCCATGGCGCCCATCGCGATCCCGACGTCGGCGGTGGCCAGTGCGGGGGCGTCGTTGACGCCGTCGCCGACCATGGCGGTGGGTCGCTGCTCCCGGAGCCGGTGGATGATGGCCGCCTTGTCCTCGGGGCGGAGGTCGGCATGGACGTCGCTGATCCCAGCCTGGGCAGCCAGGGCGGTCGCGGTGCGCTCGTTGTCACCGGTGAGCATGGCGACCTGGTAGCCGTCGGCGCGGAGGCGGGCGACGACCTCGGCGGCTTCGGGTCGCAGGTCGTCGCGGACGGCGACGGCACCGATCACGACCCCGTCGTACTCCACGAGCACGGCGGTGGCGCCGGCCTCCTGCATGCCGCGCACCGGCTCGGCGAGCTCGCCGGCGGCGATCCAACCCGGCCGGCCGAGCCGTGCCGGCCGCCCGTCGACCACTCCGATGATACCGGCGCCGGTGACGGACTCCACGCCCTCGGCGTCGCGGTGCTCTGGAACGGCGGCAAGGATGGCGCGGGCCAGGGGGTGCTCGCTGCGGGCCTCCAGCGCGGCGGCGACGTCCAGCACCTGCTCGCGGGTGTGGCCGGGTGCGGTGGCAACCTCCACCACGGCGGGGTCGTTGCGGGTCAGGGTGCCGGTCTTGTCCAGGGCGACGGTCCGGATCCGGCCGAGCGCCTCGAGGGCGGCGCCGCCCTTGACCAACGCGCCGATGCGACTGGCGGCGCCGATGGCAGCGACCACGGTGACCGGCACGGAGATCGCCAGCGCACACGGCGAGGCGGCGACCAGCACGACCAGTGCACGCTCGATCCAGGTGGCGGGGTCGCCGATCAGGCTGCCGACGATGGCGATGATGGCGGCGAGGACCATGATGCCGGGGACCAGGGGCTTGGCGATGCGGTCGGCCAGGCGCTGGGCCTCGCCCTTGCGGGACTGCTCGGCCTCGACGATGGTGACGATCCTCGCCAGGGAGTTGTCCTCGGCGGTAGTGGTGACCTCGACCTCGAGGACGCCGGTGCCGTTGATGGAGCCCGCGTAGACGATGTCGCCGGGGCCGGCTTCGACCGGGACGGACTCGCCGGTGAGGGCCGAGACATCGAGTGCGGTGCGGCCGGTCCGGATGACGCCGTCGGTCGCGACCCGTTCTCCGGGCCGCACCAGAAGCAGGTCACCAATGGCGAGCTCGGCAGGAGCCACGACGGCCTGGGAGCCGTCGCGAAGGATGGTGGCCTCGGCCGGGACCAGTGAGAGCAGGGCACGCAGGCCGCGACGCGTGCGGGCCACGGCGTACTCCTCCAGGCCCTCGCTGATGGAGTAGAGGAAGGCCAGCATCGCCGCCTCCGCAACCTCACCGAGGATCACCGCGCCCACAGCGGCGATCGTCATCAAGGTGCCGACCCCGATCTTGCCCTTGGCCAACCGCTTCAGCGTGTTAGGGACGAAGGTCCACGCGCCGAGCGCCAGGGCGACGGCGTTCAGCCCGGTCACCACCCCCTGGGATGCGTCGTTCAGATCAGCCACGAAGCCGGCGACGAGGAAGAGGCCGGCCGCAGCGGCGAACCGCAGCTCACTGACCTCCCACAGACGCTCGGGCTCCTGCTCCTCCAGTTCGTTGCTGTCTTCTCGGGGCTCGTCGGAGCCGCAGCCACAGGCGTCAGTCACAGTGCACGTTCCTTCGTGGTGGGGGCGTCGGGGCGGGACTCGGACAACGGGTCAGCGGGTCCGTAGATGGGGCACAGGTCGACCGACTCGCCGGTCAGGGCGAGCAGCTGCTCGGCTGCGCCGAGAAGATCCATCAGCTCAGGGTGGGCGATGGAGTAGAACATCTGACGACCCTCCGGTCGCCCGACGATGAGGCCGCAGTCGCGGAGGCAGGCGAGGTGACCGGACACGGTTCCCTGAGCCAGCCCGAGGGCCTGGGTGAGGTCCACGACGCGTCGCTCTTCATCGGCGAGATGGCGGATGATTGACAGCCGGTTGCGGTCCGCGAGGCCGTGGAACAGGGCCGCGCCGCGCCTGAGGCCCGCGTCGGCATGGGTCGTTGTCATTGGCATAGCTCGATGATAGCGGCAGTGTGATTGATCGTCCACGTCCGCTGTCAGCGATCACGCTAGGCCGCCATCCTGGTCACCGTCTTCCTGGCCTGGCCGCCTCGAACCTGACCGCCCTGAAGGTGATCGGCGTCGGCCTGACACTCGCCGTCATTCTCGACGCGACCATCATCCGCGCCCTGCTCGTGCCCGCGATCATGCGACTGGCCGGAGAGGCGAATTGGTGGGCCCCCGCGCCGCTACGGCGCCTGCACCAACGGCTGGGCCTCACCGACTGACCCAACCCGGCTCATCCCGGACACAAGAGGAAGGCGGAGCGGGTTTTCGGTATCCCCATCACGAACGTCGCCCTGCCGACCATCGCCACCGAGCTGGCTGTCGGCACCGACGCCCTGCGCTCAAGCACTTCGGGCGAGGCAGAGGTCAAGAGACAGCGATGAGTCACCGACCGTGCGCCGTGCCTAGTGCCGGGAACCGTGGGTACCGTCGACCAACGACACCGGAAGGGTGATCACCTTGAATCTCTCGGACCTCAAGTCGGCCGGCAGCACGATCGCGCTGCTTCGCGATCCCTACCGTTTCATCTCGCGCCGGGCCTCCGAGCTCGGTGCAGACGCCTTCCTGACCCGGCTCCTGCTGCGGCCGACGACCTGCATGACCGGCGTCGAGGCCGCCGGTGTCTTCTACGATCCGGCACGGTTCCAGCGGGCCGGAGCTGCGCCAGGTGCACTGCAGAAGACCCTCTTCGGCCAAGGAGGCGTACAGGGTCTCGACGGCGAGGACCATCGCCAACGCAAGGCAATGTTCCTCCAGATCGTTCAACCCGACCGAGTTGAAGCGCTTGCCGAAAGCGTCACTCGCTCGTGGCGGCGAGCCGTGGACGACTGGGAGGCCGTCGGACGGATTCAGCTCTATCCCCGGCTCCAGGAGCTGCTGACCCTGGCCGTTTGCGAGTGGGCAGGCGTACCCCTGCCTGCGGCCGAGGTCGAGGACCGCACCCGGCAGCTCAGTGCCCTTTTCGATGAGGCCGGGCAGATCGGCGTCAGTCACCTTCGCTCGCGGGCCGCTCGCAGAGCGGCTGACCGATGGGCCGCCGCCGTCATCGATCACGTCCGGGCCGGCAAGCTGGACCCGCCTCCGTCGTCCGCGGCGTACGTCGTCGCCCACCACCGTGAGCCGAACGGTCGTCCGATGGCGTCCCGCGTGGCAGGGGTGGAGCTGCTCAACGTGCTGCGACCCACAATCGCCACGGCGGTGTACATCACGCTCGTTGCGCACGCGCTCGACGCTCATCCGGCCTGGAGGAAGCGGCTCGCCACCGGTGACGGAAGTGAAGACACGGCGTTCGTGGAAGAGGTGCGCCGTCACTACCCGTTCTTCCCGGCTGTGGCTGCCGTCGTCCGCGAGGACTTCCACTGGGGGGCCACCTGTTCGTGAAGGGCCGCCGCGTCCTGCTCGACCTGTATGGCACGAACCACGACAACCGGTACTGGATCAACCCGGAACGCTTCGACCCCGAACGGTTCCTCGGCGAGGAACCCGATCGGTTTGCGTTCGTGCCTCAGGGCGGGGGCGACCCCGCTGCGCATCATCGGTGCCCCGGCGAGCCGATCGCGACACGGCTCATGGTCGTGGCCCTCGATCAGTTCGTCAGGCACATGACCTATACCGCGGTGGCCCCGTCTGCTCCCGTCGACTTCGGTCGACTCCCGGCACTGCCAACCGGCGGTTATCCGATCCGACTTGTGGCGACCGGCATCTCCGCCTGACCTGGACCACGTGGGTGGCGGACCCGTGGTGCGGAGCTAGCATTCCAGGAGAGAGATCCCGCGGCGCGCCGTCCGAACGGTCGTCGTCACACGATCATCGAGGTGGTTTGTCGGTGGACCAACCGATCTACTGGGGGTTGCTGCTGGCGACGGCCAGTGTCCTGGTCGGAGCACGTCTCGCCGCTCGGCGTCCACTGTGGCGAAGCCACTCCAGCGCAATTTCAACAGGCGACCTGGTCGTGACCGTGACAGCAGCTGCGATTTTGGCGTTCCATTGCGCGGCGATGTTCTTCGCCGACTGGGTGGACGCGGTTCCGTTCGCTGAGGCCCCGGCAGCCGCCGTACGCGACCTCGACAGCCTCGCCAGCGAGGTGTCCTACTGGGTGCCTGCCGTGGCGCTGATAATCGCCCTACGCCAGGTGTGGGTGTGGCCACCGGCGGTGGCCTTGTTGGTCGTGACACTGGGCGGAGTGGGCTACACGATGTTCGTGCCCCATGCCCTCACGACTCACCTGGCGTGGCTGGCAGCCGCTGTCGTCACCTTGGTACTGCTCGGTACCGCGCTCGTTTCTTCCAGCGTCCCACGAGGTTCAGTCTCGAGCGCCCGCCTCTGATGCCGCATCCTCGAGGACTGGAAGGATGCGTAGGCAGGCGCTTGCGGATCTGCCGGAGCGCCTGTCGCTGACCTCGGCGGCTGTGGCTGTGGCCGGCCGTGAGGGCTTGGGCAAGAAGACGGTGCGCCATGAGCGTAGCCAGCTCAGGACGCGGCGGGGACTGGACGGTTCTCTCGCTCAGGTGCTCCAGTCTCAGCTCGCTGTCCGCGTGCTCGCCTAATCGTCATGCTTGCGACGGCCCCCTTGGGCCCCGGTTCCGCGGCCGCGTTTGTGAGGGTCAGTCAGACGGGCATGTACCGGATTCGTACCAAGCGAAGTGACGGACACGGGAAACGCCGCCGAACGACCGAGGGGTAGCGCGACGGCCTTCCTGCAAATCGGGAGGCGGTCGACCGACGCACGCTGTCCGCGGCTGTCATTCGCGCGGAGCGGGCCACAGAGGCGGGGATGTACCCGCGCCTGTCACGGAGGTCGCCGTCGCGTCCTCGCGTAAGTCTTCCGAGGCCTCTACGGCGCGATCATCGTCGAGGACCCGGACCCCATCCCTGTCACCCGCGAACGGGTGCTCGTGATCTCCGACCTCACCCTTGACTGGGACGGTCAGGTCGTGCAGCCGTCCACGATGGGCCGGATGATGCGTACCCGGCGCCGGTCGAGACCGCCTGCTGTTGGCTGCGGCGGGCAGCGAGCCTTCGCTCGGATGAGATTCGAGCCATGCCACGTTTATGTCCCGAAAACGGTATCGCAAGCCATCTAGCGACGTCAGATAGCATCAAGAGGATTGGGCGCCGTCGCCTCGTTCACTGTGCGTTTGCGCAGGTCAGAGCGCGAGGCAGCAAAAAGCAGCAAGCAGGCTCGCAACCCGTCACCACCGAACTGTGAGTCCAGAGGTCGCAGGTTCAAATCCTGCCCCCGCTACGAAGAAAGTCCAGGTCAGCCCATGGTTGACCTGGACTTTCGCTTTGGGGGCGAGATGCGATCCCATCGTTTACCCATCACATTCACAGGTGCGCAGCGCTGCCCACCGGGCCGCAGCACCGTTGGTTCCGGTCGCTTCGGGCTCGCGCGGCAGCGCCCGCCCACCTACTCGGCATGAGTACGACGAAGCTGGGGCTCGAGCCCCTCATCGGGGTCGAGGAGCTCGCCGAGTACCTCGGCGTCCCCGTGCAGACCATCTACGACTGGCGGCTATCCGGCCGGGCGCCGCGCGCGTTCAAGCTCGGGAAGCACCTCCGGTTCGCGGTCAGCGACGTGCAGGAGTGGCTCGAGGAGCACCACGAGGCCGACCATGAGTAGGCCGCGGATCCCGATCGGCGGGTACGGCGAGATCGCGTTCATCACCCGCGGCAAGAGCAAGGTCGAGGCCCGCACGCGTTTCCGGGACTGGGACGGCCAGACGCGCCTCGTCCAGGCGACCGCGCCGTCACGGCCAGCGGCCGAGGTGGCGCTGAAGAAGAAGCTCACGCAGCGCAACGCCTTCCAGCCCGTCGACACGACGCTGACGCCGGACAGCCCGTTCCCGGCGCTCGTCGACTACTGGCTCGCCGACCTCGACCTCGAAGGCCGGATCGCGCCGGCGACCCGCTTCAACTACGAGCGCGACATGCGCCGTCTGGTCCTGCCGGCGTTCCAGGGCTTCACCCTGCGCGAGATCGGGGTCGCCCGTTGCGATGCCCTGCTGAAGCAGTTGGGCAACAGCTCGTACTCGTCGGCCAAGCGCGCTCGGACGGTGCTGCGGCAGTCGTTCGCACTCGCGGTCAGGCACGAGGTGTTGCCGCGCAACCCGATCGACAACGTGTCCCGGCTCCACAAGCCGAAGCGCACGCCGACTGCCCTGACCGCTGCCGAGGTCAACGCGATCCGTGCGGTGATCAAGGCATGGGAGGCCACCCGCGGCACGTCGGGCCCGAATCCGGACGGGCAGCTCGGGCAGATCGTCGAAGTCATGCTCGGCACCTCCGCCCGGATCGGCGAGGCGCTGGCCATCCGCCGCCGCGATCTGGACCTGACGACGAGTCCGGCGACCCTGCGGATCTGCGGGACGGTGATCTCCGAGCGCGGCAAGGGGACCTATCGCCAAGAGCACCCGAAGACCGACCGGTCGAACCGGGTCATCGCGCTGCCGACCTTCACCGCCGAGGCACTGCGCCGGCGGATGGCGACCATGCGCGACCACTCACTCGACGCCTTGGTGTTCTGCAGCCGCGAGGGCACGCCGCTCACCACCGCCAACGTCCGCCGCCAGCTCCGCAAAGTCCTCGGCGACGCCGGCATCGAGGGCGTCACGCCGCACATGTTCCGACGCACTGTCGCCACCGTGGTGAACGAGCAGGCCAGCCTCAATCTTGCCTCCGAGCTGCTCGGCCACACCGACCCCAAGGTGACGATCGAGCACTACATCCGCCGCAACGGGCAGGTGAACCCGCTGACCGCCGAGCTCCTCGAGCAGGCGTTCGCCCACAAGGACGACTAAATCGGTTCGTTGATGTCGGACCCCGTCCGTACGGTCGGGACCGGGTCGACCTGGACGGGAAGGAGTGACGATGGACGACCGGAACGAGGAGAGCCAAGAGAATCTCGACGAGTCGAACAGCTGGTTCGAGTGCGACGACGGCTGGGGCACCCTGATCGCCGAGCTGGAGGCGAAGCTGAAGGCGCTCTCGCCGGACTACACGGTCAGCCAGGTCAAGGAGAAGTTCGGAGGCCTGCGCTACTACGCCAATCCCGGCGACGTCGACCAAGAGACCTCAGAGCGGTTCTACGACCTGATCCGCGAGGCCGAGGCCAAGTCCTACGAGACCTGCGAGCGCTGTGGGCGGCCTGGCTGGCTCGCGCGTCGAGGCGGGCGCGGCTGGTACAAGACGCTCTGCCCCACCTGTTCGGTGAAGATGAACTTCGAGTTCGTCGGGAACGATGAGTGAGGTCGTGGTGAGGGAAGGCGCCTTGACGCTACCTATAATCGGGAGATATATTCCAGTTGTGCGTAGCGATGGACCGGCGCTGATGCCGGTGTTCCGATCTCAGCATCAGGCCGAACTGCTGATGTGGCTGCTGCTGCACCCTGAGCAGGAGTACGGCGTGACCGAGATTGCCGCGCGCCTTGGCGTTCCTCTCTCCACGCTGCACCGCGAGGTGATCCGCCTCGATGAGGCCGGCCTCCTCAGGAGCCGAACCCAGGGACGGAACCGGCTGATTCGCGCGAATGTCGACCACCCGGCGGCGCAGGCACTGACCCAACTCCTGGAGATCACCTTCGGTCCTCGGGCCGTGATCGCCGAGGAGTTCGCGATCGGGGGCGCCGAGCAGGTCGTGATCTTCGGCTCCTGGGCGGCCCGGTACGACGGTCAGGCAGGTCCGCCGCCGCACGACATCGACGTCCTCGTGGTGGGAAAGGTCGACCGTGCCGACCTCTACGACGCGGCAGACCGAGCGAACGCCCGACTGGGGATCGAGGTCAACCCGGTCGTGCGCACGGCGAAGCAGTGGGCTGATCCGGAGGACGTGCTCGTCGCGCAAATCAAGGAGTCTGCGCACGTCACCGTCCTCGACTCGGGGGAGCAGGTGAGCTCCTGATGGCCCGCTGGACGCGCGGCGAGTCCGACGTCGAAGCGCTGCTCGCGGCGGGGGAGTTGCAGAAGCTGACCGGTGCCGCTGCCAACGGCGAGCGGCTCCTTGAGAAGGCGACCGTCACGTTGTCGACCGCCCGTTCTGCCGTTGGGACCGACCCTGACTCCGCGTTCGTCCTGGCCTACGACGCCGCACGTCAGGCACTGACCGCCTTGCTCGCTCATCAAGGACTGCGGCCGACGACGAAGGGTGGGCACTACGCCGTCGAGCGCGCTGCTCGAGCGCAGTTCGGACCTGGCTTCCGACAGTTCGGCGCGCTCCGTCGTCGGCGCAACGAACTCGAGTATCCCGAGCGCCCCGGCGACGACGCCACGCACGACGAGGCTGCCGAAGCTGTCGACGACGCGCAGGCGATCATCACCGCGGCGCAGGGTCTGCTGGATCAGCTCGGCTTGTTCTGATCAGACCAGGCGATGGCGAGCCCGCACCCGCTCGACCAGTTGCCCTGCGTCGATCTCGCCGCGCACCAATGCGTCCTGGTCGGCGCGGGTGGCGTCGCTGCTGCGGGAGCCCTCCAACTCGGATGACCGCCGAGCATCCTCGACGGCCCGCCTACGCCGCCCGACATCGACCGAGTCTTGTCCGGTCACGACTCGGCCTCCATGCTGTTGTGGCTCACGGGAGCCCAGCTCGATCGAACTCCTGCTGGAGTCGCGGACGCCGTCGATGGGTCTCTCGAAGCTCGGCGACCAAGTCATCGACCTCGTCAGCGTGCTCGGAACCCGCAGCGAGCTTCCGCATCTTCGCGAGCCGCCGAGCGGCCAGCCGGTAATGCTGCGCCCCTGCCTCCACCAGTTCGTTCTCGACCAGGCGCTGGTGGATCGGCAGCACGGCGAGCGGGTCGACCTTCTCGTAGGCCTTTACGAGCTCGCTCCACGTGTGGTCGCTGTCGAGCGCGAGCGAGTGCGCGAGGCTCCAGGCGAACTCAGGCTCCTTCAGCGTCAGCAGCGCGAAGAGCACTGCGTCACTCGGGCTCGCCGCGAGCGTGGCCACCACCTCGCTGCGATACTCGGGCCACGCCTTGCCGGCGGCCTTGTGCAGCCGTGCCGCCGATGTCGAAGACGGCCACCTGCGGAACACCGAGCGCCGGGCCTCCAGAGCTTCGTCCGGCCGGTGGGCCTCCAGCAGGCCGCACCAGTATTCCGCGGCCTTGCGCGACTGGTGCCCGCGGTCGAAGTCCGTGGCTTGCTTCGCCCAGTCGATGGCCAGATCGATCTCGCCGATCTCCTCGAACGCCTTCGCCGTGTCCTGCAGCCACGCAGCGACCTTCCGATCCTTCGCATGGGTGCGGATGATCGCGTCGATGTCGTGATCGAGGACGGCGAGCCGCTGCGCGTTCCAGCCGAGTGTGGACCTCGCGTGCGAGTGACCTGACGACCATCGCTCGTCCTCCGATGGGCGCGACCCGAGCTTCGCCTCGACCTCCGCCAGGCGCTTCCGGTAGGCGGCCATGCCGACGTCACCGAGCGCCGGCGCATAGGCCACCGGGTCGAGCTCGAAGTAGTCGACATCGTCGTCGTCGAACTGGAACTCCATCATCCAGTCGACCAGCTTGCCGACCGGCGTCCTGGCTGAAGCCGCTGCGCGCGGGTGGAGCTCGAGCAGCCGGCGGCAGGCGTCACCGATGATCCCGGCGGAGTCATCCGCACGCGCGATCACCTTCAGCGACGAGGCGAGGGCCTTGTGCGTGACCGTGTAGATCTCGGCGGGGTCTGCCGTCGGGATCGCCGCTTCGAGGATGTCGATCGCCTCGTGCATGTCCTGGCCGTGCGCGTTGGCCACGCTGTAGCGGTAGAGGTCCGGGCGGGTGCGAATCAGGGGGAGTACGGCGTCGGCCAGCGAGGTCACTCGCCCATTCTTCACAATTCGAGCGCCCACCTCTGTTACCCCTCACCCCTGTCCGATCTGCGCTCTCACCACATCCGCCCCGTCCTACGCCCCCTCAAACTTCCGCCCCTTATCCGCCCTCCCCGCCTACCCTGGTTCTTCAACCATTTCGCTGTTACGCCTCTGGCAGATCGAGGTGGAGGGCGTCCGTGGGTTCGCCGAGGTCGGAGTCGACAGCGGCTGTGACCAGGCCAAGTTCCATCTGGGCGCCCGACAGGAGGAGGCGACCTTGGTTCTCGCGGATGAGCTTCATCGGATTGGCCCACCTGGTGACTCTCGGCGTCGCCGTGTTCGTGTCCGTGACGCGATAGATGTAGTAGCGGTCGCCGTAGGCGCCCGCCTCCAGGAGTTCGGATCGGGAAATGTCGAATGGGGTGGCTGGGTCGGACGCCGACGTTGCCTTCACCTCGATGTAGATCCGATCGCCGCCCTCGTCAATGCTGATGATGTCGACAGGCGCGAGTTCGTCGTCCTTTGAGCGCCAAAAGACGGTATCGGGATCGCCCCCGAAGGCGGCCACCCTCTCGCGCTCCTTCCTGTAAGCGATCTTCTCTCCGAGCTTGCCCGTGGCGACCTTGGCCATCTCGCTTTGCACGGTCGGAGCTCGCGACGTCCCAACGGAACTAGCGCTTGCCCGACGTTTCGGTGCGCCGTCGGACATCGCGACATCTCCCAGAGTCGCGTCGACGAGCTCTACCGAGTCCCAGTCGATGACCGGCGGAGCAAACGGTTCGGAGATCGCGTTGTCGTCATTGGGCGACGTCGGCAGATGAAGGTCGTCGTCGGTTGGCGGCGCCGGGGGATACTCGACGTCGTCGACGTCGTCGACGGCGAGTTCGGCTGTGTTCGCCGATGCGGCCGCGATCAGAGCATCGAGGGTGCTGGTCGACTCCTGCTCGTCCTCGAGGGGGAGTTGCAAACGCTCGCGGGCTTCGGCCACAGCTTCCAGAGGGATCTGGCGATCCGTCATCATCCGCTCGCGGTCCGCCCTGTCCATCTTGAGCAGCATTGTGATGGCGTCGGCATGACCCATGACGTCGAGGTGTTGGGCGAGCTGGCGGCCGACAGCGAACCAGTCGGGCTCGCCTGTTGAGGGGTCGAGCTCCAGATACGCCGTGCCGATGTTGCGTCGAGCTCGGCCATACAGCTCTTGTCGCGTGGCGATGAAGCAGGTTGCGTCCTCGCGCTCCACTTCATCACCCTCATAGGTGTACTTGAGGACAAGGCGGTCACATACGACCAACTCGAGTCGCCGGAGCGCGGGTCGGACACGTACTTCAGCTCGCGAGTTCTCGGCTAGAACCAGGGCGAAGATGTGCGGCTTCGTCGCATCGAGCTTTCGACGTACCCGTTCGAGCGTCGAGCCTCGATGCTCCTCGTAGGCGATAGGAGTAGTGATGACCGCATCGTCGAGTTTCACCAGGCTCAGGTATGACGTGAGTCGTGTGAGCCCTGTGTCTGCAGACAGGACCGGTCGCAGTTGCTCCCAGGTGTCACGCAGCAAGGCATCCTCGGCAAAGGGTGGTTGCGCCACGAACGACGTCGAACCGCGGTGCGAAGCCAAGACGCGGACCTGGCTCGGATCGGGATGCGGATCGGCGCCGGGCGGGAGCACATCGTCGATGGTGCGCAAAACCCAACGGGCGGCGAGGTCGATCTCTCGATTGCTGGATCCAAGACTGTCGGCTTCCTCGGCCACAGACGCCAGGACGCGTAACAGATCGTCGACCCCAGGTCGTCCAGCTTCAATGAGGCCGAGTCCTGTCGCGAGTGCCGAGCCGCCCCGAGTTCGGTACATCGCTTCGCTGATTCGCGGTATGCGCTCGCGGATTCGGGGTGGCGGCTCCGTGGTCTCTACCCATGCGGCGCCCGGACGGGCCACTGTCGCTTTGCCTGCGAGCTCGACTGGGACCCAAGCCCGCGTCCGCAGCAGGTAGCCGAAGAGGGATTCGACCTCCCTGTTCTTGTCCGACGAGTGCCAGCCGTGGGTACACCGGATGGTCGAGTCGAGGCCTTCCTCGTAGACCTTGCCCCAATGAAGTGCGAGCTCTTGCCACAGCGGCAGCAGCCGAACGGGATCGCCGGTCTCGGCAAGCTCTGCGAACCTGTCCAACTTGAAGCTGACGGTGAGTTCTTGGCTGCCCTCATGTCCCTGAGTGCACCTACGCCCTTGATTGGGCAGCGAAGCGAGCCATTCCGCGAACGTGACATCCTCGGCTTGGGGATGGCGAGTGCCTCCGACTGTGTAACGTCCGGTCGCTGAGTCCAGACGCGGATGCTCGACAACACCGAGCATCCGATAGAAGTCCACCTCGGTGCGGAGGGCGTCGGGATCCTCCGGCACTTCGGCCGCGAGGAACTCTGCTTCGCCGAACGGGCCATAGATCTGCTCGAGCCGCGTCGAGCCCGTCCAATCGGTGCCGAAATACATCCGGTCGGCGCGTCGAAGGCCCACCGCTTCGTTGCCTCCAGCCAGACGTGTGGGCAGGAGGACCCGTCCGAGCAGAGCCCCGACTTCCTCACCGCCGCTTCGTCGAACGGCTTGATAGGCCCGCAAGCCATCCATCGCGCGTTTGCGCTCGGCTGGATCGGCATCCGGGTTCTCCAGAATTTTGACGAGGTACTCGCGGATGAGATCGCGCCATTCAAAGTCCTTTACACCGAGATCGGTGAGGAGTCCCTGGGCGCCCTCGACGTCGGGAATTGCTGCGATGGGCACGGGTATGTCGTCCGGGAGGGACGAGTCCCGCCGAGGGAAGAAGATCGTCTGCTCTGCCGGCGCGAGGAACTGGCCGTTGGTGGTGAGAACACAGCGGACGTCTTGCAGCTTGTGAATAAGAGACAGGCCGTGCGTATTGCGCCATCCCACGAGGAATGAGTAGAGCGCGTGGACTGTCTCACTGGTCGGCGGCGACATCAGGTTCAGAAAGTCGGACTCCCCAAGCGGCGCGCGTTCGGTCACGGAGGCGACGAACGTCCGGATCGACGGAACGGACTCGACGTCCGGACGCAGGGTGTTGGCCGGCGGCAGGGTCGTCAGCGTATGGGCCGCATGCGGATCGGGCACTCCGGCCGGGAGGAGTTGGGCGTCGACCGGCTTACGGAGTGTGTCGTCAACGAAGGGCAGGAAGTCGACCTCCGACAGGAGGGTTCGCCACCGATTGACCAGGCGGCCAGCGCCACCATCGAGGTCCTGTCCGTCGAGTGGAAGCAGCACGTTCACGCTCGCGGCGCTCTGTCCGCAGCGGTTGACCAGCTCGACCGCCACGGACGAGGCGACGAAGTCGGCAACAGAGTCGAGCAGGAAACGATTGAACTCGATCGCCTCCGGGGTTCCTGCGATCCGCCGGCGATCCATCGTGAGCGCCCACTCGGCGTGCACAGCGACGTGGAGTCCCGGGTTCTCCTCGGTGGGGAAGTAGACGTGGAGTGGGAAGGTCTCGGATGTCAGGGGTTGGGAGTCCTGGTCGAGAGGGACTGCGACAGCGAAGCGAACCTCGTCGACCTCGGACCACGCTTCCCCCATGGGTTCGAGCACATCGCGTTCCGGCGAGACTGCTCCGCGGTAGATGAGCCATTCCTCGCTGCCGCTGTCTGTCTCGATGAGCACGTGCTCGACCGTGCCGTCGTCTTGGCGGGCAACCTCGGCCGAGAAGTCCGAATCCGTTCCGCCGAGCTCGAGATGGTCAACGTCGGGCAGAAAGAGGAGCAGCCTCGGGTAGAGGTTCGTGACGAGGTGCTGCGCAACAGTCTCTCTCGCAACACCGCTCCGAATCGGCAGGCGAATGACTGTCGCGAAGCCATCTGAACGCAGGCGAGCAATCTCCTCGCGATCAGCATCGACGTCGACCTCGCTGACTCGATAGGGGAACGCATAGACCGGGAATCGTTGCTTGGGCGGAAGGGTCCCGAAGAGTTCCTGCAGGTCGCGAGAGAGCCGGACGGAGTCGAACTGAAAGTTGGTGCCCGTTGAGATGATCTGTGGTTGGTCGGTGATCTCACCGACGGACTTGAACCCGAGTCCTTTGTGGCCGATCGAGGTGCCTGGCCCCTTGGAAGATCGTCCTAGCGAACAGATCGCTTTGACCTGGCGCTCGCCGAAACCTGTGCCGTTGTCCGCGACCAGGAGTGCAGTCTCCGTCAGCACAAATCGTGCGCGACCACTCGTTCCCGTTTCGCGGGCGGCATCGTTCGCATTCTGGAGCAGCTCGAATGGGTAGCGCCCGGAGTACTGCTGGCGTACGAGCTCCTGAGCGCCGCCACGCTCATCGAGCGATCGCAGGGCGTACTCGCGCCCGCCTGAGTCTAAGAGCAACTTCAGGTTGGCGACCTCTTCAGCATGTTGCCGAGCTGCTGGGTCGATGGGCTCGTCGGGCATCACCAGACAGCATGCCTCACGGATCCGACACCTTAGGGCCTTTCGTCGATGCCAGGCCCGAACGGCTACAAGTACCTGCTCAAGACGGTTGTCGTCGGCGATGGGGAGCGCGATTTCTCGACTCCGCTCACGCGCTACTACGCGAGACCGGCACCACCGCCGGGAAGGTGGATCGGCTCCGGAGTCGCCGACCTCGGACTCAAGGAGGGCGGCGAGGTCACCCAGGCTCAGCTGGAGCTGCTGATCGACCACGGCCGCCATCCGGTCACCGGCGAGCGGCTCGGCCGCGCCTACCCCATCTACGGGACTACGAAGCAGAAGGCGGTGGCCGGCTTCGACTTCTCGTTCTCGATCCCGAAGTCGGCAAGCGTCCTGTGGGGTGTCGCCGACGCCGGCACACAGGCGATTATCGCCAACGCCCACCACGACGCGATCGGGGATGTCTTCGACTTCATGGATTGCGTGCTCGCTGCTACCCGCATGGGCGTCGGGACGCCCGATGGCGCCGTCGCGCAGGTCGAGACGACGGGGTTCATCGCGACCGCCTACGAGCACTGGGACTCCCGCGCCGGGGATCCCCACCTGCACACCCACGTCGTCATCAGCAACAAGACGCTGACCTCGATCGACCGCAAGTGGCGTTCTCTCGACAGCCAGGCGGTGTACGCCTGGGCAGTGGCCGTGTCCGAGCTGCACCAGGCCGTCTTCGCTGACCATCTCACCCGCGCGCTCGGAGTCGATTGGGAGCCGCGATCCCGCGGCCGAGACCGCAATCGCGAGTGGGTCATCGCGGGTGTCCCACAGTCCCTCTCGAAGCTGTTCTCAAGCCGAGCAACCGCGATCGACGCCGCGGCCGACGACCTCATTCAGCAGTACGTCGCCAAGCATGGCCACCGACCGAGCCGCGCCGTCGTGCACAGGATCCGCAACCAGGCCAGCCTCGCGACGCGGCCGTCGAAGCAGTCCCGATCTCTGGCCGAGCTCACCGACGTGTGGCGGCGTACGGCGTCGGCACACTTGGGCGAGGACGCCACCGCCTGGGCGCGGGACCTCGCGAGCGACGCAGCGCCGCGCACACTTCGCGCGGACGACGTACCGCTCGATGTCGTGGACGCGCTCGCTTCCTCCGTTCTCGCCGAGGTCGAGGAGAAGCGCTCCACGTGGCGCCGCGTCAACCTGTACGCCGAAGCCCCCGGCAGACCATGTCCTGGCGCTTCGCGACGACGACCGAACGCGAGGCGGTCACCGGGATGATCGTCGACGCCGCAGAGGCCTGGTCGCTGCGGCTGACGCCGCCCGAGCTCGCGACCGTCCCGCCGGTCTTCACCCGGCGCGACGGCACGAGCGTCTTCCGACCGAGGCAACCAAAGCTGACCAAAGGCATTCCGAAGTAGCAGTTGGGCGACCAGATCGTCCCCAGAGGTCGCAGGTTCAAATCCTGCCCCCGCTACAAGGCTCAGAGGCCCCTTCTCACCAATGCTGGCGAGAGGGGGCCTCTGGCGTTCCCGGGGTGTCGCCAGCCCTCGTCGTCGCGCAGGCCAGGAGTTCCGGCCGGCGTCGCAGCCAGGTCACCCCGCGGTCATCGGGGCGTCGCACTCGGCCGACAGCGTCCGGGTCGTCAGCCCCACTTCGACCCGCTCGGGAGATCGATCATGCGCGTGGCCTCACGTCTGTCCGTCCTGCTCGCCACCACCCTCGCCGGCGCCGCGGCGTCCTCGGCGTTCCTCGCACCGTCCGCCGTCGCGGCGGCCGGTCCGCCGGAGCACGTCGGCGTCGCCAACGTCGCCCACCGCGGCGCGATGGGCCACGCCCCGGAGAACACGATGGCCGCCTTCGAGCTGGGGGTGGAGATGGGCTCCGACCTGGTCGAGGCCGACGTGCAGCGCTCGAAGGACGGAGTGCTGGTGCTCGTGCACGACACCACCCTCGCGCGCACGACCGACGTCGAGGAGGTCTTCCCCGACCGGGCGCCGTGGCGGGTGGGCGACTTCACCTATGCCGAGATGCAGCAGCTCGACGCGGGCTCCTGGTTCTCCGAGGAGTACGCCGGCGAGCCGATCCCGACGATGGCCGAGATGGTCCAGCAGCTCCGACGCGGCCGCGCCGGCATCCTCATGGAGGTGAAGTCTCCGGCCCTCTACCCCGGGATCGAGCAGCAGGTCGCCGACGAGCTCGCGAGCTTCCCCGGCTACCTCACCTCCGCGGTCCGGTCCGAGCGGCTGGTCGTGCAGAGCTTCGACTGGGCCTCCATGGCCCGCTACCACGAGATCCAGCCCTCGGTGCCCGTCGGACTGCTCGGTCGTCCCGCCGAGTCGCTCCTGCCCGAGCTGTCGACCTGGGCCGACCAGATCAACCCGAGCTTCCGCTCCTTCGACGCGGCGTACGTCGACGCCGTGCACGACGCCGGCATGGAGGTGCACACCTACACCGTCAACGAGCGGGCCGACATGCACCTGGTGCTCGACCGCGGGGTGGACGGGGTGATCACGAACTTCCCCGACGTCCTCGAGGACGTGCTCGCCGAGCGCCGCACCCGCGCCCGCGCGGCCTAGGGCCGACGAGGCGCCCGGCCTCGTCATCATCCGTCTGACCTGCGGAAACGCGGGTCAGGCGGGAATGTCGGCGGCTGGTGATTGGGTGGAGTCATGCTCAAGGACGCGGTGGTGGAGGAGATGTCGGAGGAGGCTGTCCTCGACACCGCTGCCGAGCTCGCGACCGCGGCGCAGCGGGCTGAGGTGGGGTTGTTGCGGGTGGCGTACCGGTGGGCGGTGCTGCACGACCCCGCCCGCCCTGGGGTGCTGGGTCCCAAGGTGGCGGTGCTGCCGGGGCGGGAGAAGGCGCGCCAGTACGGCGGTGAGGGCACCGCGCCGGTCAGTGAGTTCGCGGCCGCCGAGCTGGGTGTCCGGATCGGGCGCACCACCTACGCGGCGGCTGCTCTGATCGCGGACGCGCAGGACCTGCACCACCGCCACCCGGTGCTGTGGGCACGGGTGGTGGCCGGGGAGGTGCGGTCCTCGTATGCCCGGTTCGTGGTGACCAAGACCCGTGAGCTGACCGCGGTGGAGGCGGAGTGGGTCGATGCGGAGGTCGCGGAGTCCGCGGACGGTCGGATTCCGTGGACGCGGTTCGAGGCGCTGGTGGTGGGCAAGGTCGCCGCCGCGGCCCCGGAGCTGGCGCGGGAGAAGGAGGAGCGTGCCCGGCGCGCGACGTTCGCGAAGATCGTGGGCAAGCCCGAGCACGGGATGGCCTCGTTCCTGATCCGCGCCCCGATCCCGGTGATCACCCAGCTCGACGCCACCATCGGTGCGCTCGCGGAGCGGCTGCGCGGGCAGCTGCCCGATGATCCGCACGCCGCCGACCCGATCCGTCAACCGGTCGGGGAGGAGCAGCCCGACGAGGCGACCACGGTGGTGTGCGCCGACGAGCGGCGGGTGCTGGCGGTGCTGATGCTCGCCCACCCCGACACGGCTCCCGAGGACCTCGACCTGACCGGGCTCACACCGAGGGTGGAGGTGGTGGTCCACCTCGACGGCCACGACATCAGCACCGACAGCGGCACCGGTGGCGTCCCGGCGATCGCGAGGGTGGAGGGCCACGGCCCGGTGACCCGGGAGTGGGTCCGCGAGGTCCTCGGTCGGCACGCGAGGTTCACGATCCGCCCGGTGTTCGACCCACTCGGACAGGTGCCCGTGGATGCCTACGAGATCCCGGCGCGACATAGGCGGGCCGTGCGCGTGATCTCGCCGGCCGACGTCTTCCCCTTCTCCTCTTGCACCAGCAACACGATGCAGACAGACCACACCGACCCCTGGGCGCCCGGGGTGGCCGGTGGGTCGAGCGAGGTCGGGAACTACGGACCGATGACCGCCACCCACCACCGGGTCAAGACGTTCGGACACCTGCGGGTCAAGCAACCCTTCCCCGGCATCTTCCTGTGGCGCGACCGCTTCGGTGCCATCTACCTCGTCGACCCCACCGGCACCCGCCGCATCGACCACGCCGCCTGAGCAGGTGCAGTCGCCGATCTACACCGATCTCGGTAGCAGCGCCCGCCGCGGCGCGGCAGGTGAGGGGGCAGGGGCGTAAACTCCGCTCGTGAACGACGTGCACGTCATCGCCTACTTCGCCGATGACCCGACCCGCACCTACCAGCTCGTGCAGTGGCTCGACGTGCTGGCGCTGCTGCACGAGCAGCACCCGGTGGCGATCGTGGTGCGCGACGCAGCCTCGGGTGAGGTGCTGCGCGAGCGCACCGACCTGCCGGTGCTCACGGCGGTGGAGTTCCCCGAGCTGACCGCGCTCTACGACCGGCTCGACGCGAAGGTCGTGCTCTACTGCAACAACTCGATGCTCAACTTCCAGTCGCTGCTCGACGGCCGTCGCCTGCACGTGCACATCAACCACGGCGAGAGCGACAAGCAGTCGATGGCCAGCAACAACGCGAAGGCATACGACCGGGTCTTCGTGGCCGGCGAGGCCGCGGTGCAGCGCCACGACAGCGGGCTGCTCGAGCTCGACACCCGTCGGCTGGTGCGCACCGGGCGCCCCCAGCTCGACCTGCGCCCGGCGCCGCTGCTGGCGCCCAGCGCCCGTCGCACGGTGCTCTACGCCCCCACGTGGGAGGGCGACGCCGACTACAACGACTACACCTCCCTCGACGTGCTGGGGGCGCTGATCGTCGAGGCCGTGCTGGAGGTGCCCGACGTGCGGCTGGTCTACAAGCCGCACCCCAAGATCGTCACCAGCACCACCCCGGCGGTGCGCGACGCGCACCTGGAGGTGCTGCGCCTGGTCGCCGAGGCCGGCGAGCGGGACCCCGGGGCGGGGCACGCGCAGGTGCTGCGCGGCGACATCCTCGCGGTCATCCCCGACTGCGACGCGATGATCACCGACGTCTCCTCGGTCGGCCTCGACTGGCTCTACCTGCGCACCGAGAAGCCGATCTTCCTCACCGACCGCCACCACGACGGTGAGCGGCTGCGCCGCGAGGTGCCCGTCAGCCGCTGCGCCGACGTGGTCGACAGCACGACGGTCGGCAGGCTCACGAGCCTGCTCACGGCGCGGCTCGAGCGCGACGAGCACCACCTGGCCCGGCTGGCGATGCGCCACCACTACTTCGACGACCTCCAGGTCGGCGACAGCACCCGCCACTTCCTCGACTCCGTCTCCGACCTGGTGCACCTGCGCGACCGCCTGGTCGGCGAGGTGGCCGGCGACGAGCAGGTCGTCGACACCATCGCCTGAGCCGCCCGCCAGGCACTACCGTCAGCGGATGGCCCTGGTCCCCAGCCGCACCACGTCGCGCCGGCTCCGATCGGCGTACGTCGCCGTCGCGGCCCTGGACACCCTGCTCGCCGGCACCGCCGGCCGGCGGGCGCACCGGGCCAGGACGGTGACCAAGCCGCTGCTGATGCCGGTGCTGGCGGCGTCGCTCGCCACCGACCCGCGGGCGACGGGGTCGCCGCTGCGCACCACGACCCTCGCGGCGCAGGCCGGCGGGTGGGGCGGCGACGTGCTCCTCCTGGGCGCGGCCCCCGAGAGGTTCATGGCCGGCGCCGGCTCCTTCGCGCTGGGCCACGCTGCCTACATCGGCGGTTTCCGGTCGCGGCGCGGGGCACCACGCTGGCCGGCCCCGGCGGCCCTCGGGCTGCTGTGGGGGCTGACCGCGCCGCCGCTCGCGCTGGCCGCCGCGCGCCAGGACCGCCGGCTGGGCGCGACGATCGCGGCGTACTCGGCGGTGCTGACCTCGATGGCCGCCACCAGCACCCAGGTCGGCCCCTCGGTCGGGGCGGCGGCGCGGCGCCGCACCATGGCCGGTGCCGGGCTGTTCCTGCTCTCCGACGCGATCATCGGGCTGCGCGAGCTGTGGCTCACCGACCCGCCGCAGCGCCTCGAGTCGGCGGTGATGCTCACCTACGCAGCGGCCCAGCTGCTGCTCGCCGAGGGTGCCGCGCTGGCCGGCGACGGCACTGGGTGACCCGACGGGCCCGGGCCGGGACGAGGCCGGGTCAGGACGAGGCCGGGACCCCCAGCTCGTCGAGCAGCCGACGGACCCGCCGCTCGATCTCGTCGCGGACCGCGCGCACCTGCGCCAGGTCCTGGCCCTCGGGGTCGTCGAGCGTCCACTCCTCGTACCGCTTGCCCGGCAGCAGCGGGCAGGCCTCGCCGCAGCCCATGGTGACCACCACGTCGGCGGCACCGACGATCTCGTCGGTCCACGGCTTGGGGAACTCGGAGGAGATGTCGACGCCCCGCTCGGCCATCGCCGCCACCGCCACGTCGTTGAGCCCGCCGGCCGGCGCGGAGCCGCCGGACCAACCGACCACGCGGTCGCCGGCCAGCTCCTCGAGCAGGCCCAGCGCCATCTGGGAGCGCCCGGAGTTGTGCACGCACAGGAACAGCACGACCGGCCGCCCGTCGTCGACGCGGCCCTCGGTGCGCGCGAGCGCCTGCAGGCGCTGGCGGGCGAACCGCTCGGCGAGGAGGGGGACGTAGTGGACCACCGACGCGGTCGCGCTCAGCTCGCGCACCGACGAGCGCAGCAGGCGGTCGATGGTCGCGCGGTTGAACGTGGCGGCGAACTCGGTGGCGAGGCGGTCGAGGGCTGCGTCGACGGCCACGCGGTGCTCGAGCGGGTCGGGGTGGTGGGTCGTCACGGCGGTGCTCCTCAGTAGTTCAATGAATGTTGAGGCAATACTCGTTGAGGCGACCGGCCCCGGTCAATCGGACGCGACGATGCCGTGACCTCAGGCCGGCTCTCGTAGGCTGGCAGCGCCGTGGGTTCCCCTGACGCCCTGTCGACGTCGTCACCCGCGGTGGAGGAACCATCACTTGGCAGCCCACCCCGCAGCCCCCGCGTCCCACTGCCCGAGCCTCGGCTCCGTCGTGCGCCGGGTCTGCTCCAGCCTGCTCGTGGCCGTCGTCGTGCCGGCGGTGCTCTTCTACGGCGTCTTCGCCCTGGCGGGGGTGTGGCCGGCGGTCGTGGCCGCCCTGCTCTGGTCGTACGGCGCCATCGGCTGGCGGCTGCTGACCGGGCGCCGCACCTCGGGACTGCTGGTCCTGGCTGCCGTGCTGCTGACCGGACGCACCCTGCTCTCGGTGCTGGCCGACAGCACCTGGCTCTACTTCCTGCAGCCGGTCATCAGCGACGGCGTCGTCGGGCTGCTCTTCCTGCTCTCGCTCGCCAGCGCCCGGCCGATGGTCGCCCGGCTGGCCGGCGACTTCTACCCGATGGACCTCGAGATCGCGATGCGTCCGCGCATCCGGCGGCTCTTCTGGCACCTCACCGCTCTGTGGGCGGCGCTGGGGATCGGCAAGGCGGCGCTGACCCTGTGGCTGCTGCAGACCCAGACGCTCGAGACCTTCGTGCTGGTCAAGAGCGCCTCGATGCTCGCCATCAACGTGCTGGCCGCGGTCGCCACGGTCGCGCTGGCCGCCTTCGTCGCCGGGCGCGAGGGCCTGCTCGGCTCCCCGCTCGCCCTGACGGACGCTGGTCGCCTCGCCCACCGTGGAGGGCATGACGACCACCCCGTCCCACGCCGCGGAGCTCGACGAGATCGCGGACCTGAACGAGGAGCTGCGCCCCGAGGGCGACGAGCTCGACGACCTGGCCGGGCCGGAGGGCCTGCCGGCGTGGCGCCAGGGCTACCCGTACGACGCCAAGCTCGGCCGCCGCGACTACGAGCGGACCAAGCGCAGGCTGCAGATCGAGCTGCTGAAGCTGCAGGCGCACGTGAAGGACTCGGGCCTGCGGGTGGCCGTGCTCTTCGAGGGACGGGACGCGGCCGGCAAGGGCGGGGCGATCAAGCGCTTCACCGAGCACCTGAACCCGCGTGGTGCCCGGGTGGTGGCGCTCGGCGTGCCCACCGAGCGCGAGCGCAGCGAGTGGTACTTCCAGCGCTACGTGCCGCACCTGCCCAGCGGCGGCGAGATCGTGCTCTTCGACCGGTCCTGGTACAACCGGGCCGGCGTGGAACGGGTGATGGGCTACTGCACGCCCACGCAGTACCTCAACTTCATGCGCGAGACCCCCGAGCTCGAGCGGATGCTCGTGCGGTCGGGGATGCACCTGGTCAAGCTGTGGTTCTCGGTCTCGAAGCAGGAGCAGCTCGCCCGCTTCGAGGCCCGCGGCCAGGACCCGGTCAAGCAGTGGAAGCTCTCGCCGACCGACCTCGCGAGCCTCGACAAGTGGGAGGCCTACACCAGCGCCAAGCAGACGATGTTCTTCCACACCCACACCGGTGACGCGCCGTGGACGGTGATCAAGTCCAACGACAAGAAGCGCGCCCGGCTCGAGGCGATGCGGGTGCTGCTCTCGCGGTTCGAGTACCCGTCGAAGGACCACGAGCTGGTCGGTGGACCCGACCCGCAGCTCGTCGGGTCGCCCAAGGAGGTCACCGGTGTCGAGGACGGCCCGGCGCGACACTTCCCCAACCCGGTCGAGGCCTGGTCCTGAGCCTCCCGCGACCCTGGTCGGTCTTCACCGCTCGGCGGGCAGGTCGACCCGGAACCTCGCACCCCGCCCGGGGGCGGTGTCGACGCCGAGGGTGCCGCCGTGCGCCTGCACCAGCGAGCTGGCGATGGCCAGCCCGAGACCGGTGCCGCCGTCGGTGCGGTTGCGGGACTCGTCAGCGCGGTAGAACCGCTCGAACACCCGGCGCGCGTGGTCGGCGTCCATGCCGGGCCCCTCGTCGGCGACCTCGACCGCGACGCGCGCGGGCGCGCCGTCGTCGCCGCTGCGGGTGCTGACCGAGACCGTCACGCGGGTGTCCTCGGGCGTGTGCCGCAGCGCGTTGCCGAGCAGGTTGTCGAGCACCTGGCGCAGCCGGGGCGCGTCGCCCACGACGACGGGCAGCCCGTCGAGCGAGCCGACCTCGAGGACGACCGGGCGGTCCGGCTGCACCGCCCGTGCGCTCTCCACCGCCTCGGTCGTCAGGTCGAGCAGGTCGACCGGCTCGCTGGCCAGCGGCCGCTGCTGGTCCAGGCGCGCCAGCAGGAGCAGGTCCTCCACGAGCAGGCCCATGCGCTGCGCCTCCGACTCGATGCGCCCGACCACGCGGCGTACGCCGTCGTCGTCGCTGACCGCGCCCTGGCGGTAGAGCTCGGCGAAGCCGCGGATCGTGGTCAGCGGGGTGCGCAGCTCGTGGCTGGCGTCGGCGACGAAGCGGCGCATCCGCTCCTCCGACGTGCGCGCCGCCTGCTCGCCCGCCTCGCGCTCGGCGAAGGCCGACTCGACCCGGCCGAGCATCACGTTCAGCGCCGCCGCCAGCTGGCCGACCTCGGTGCGCTCGTCGGCCTCGGGCACCCGCTCGGACAGGTCGCCGGCGGCGATCGCGGCGGCCGTGCGCTCGACGTCCTGCAGCGGGCGCAGGCTGCCCCGCACGAGCAGGTAGCCGACCGCGCCGACCACGGCGAGCGTGACCACGCCGATGACCAGCAGCAGCAGCACCAGGCGGTCGAGGATGCCCTCCACGTCGTCGAGGCTCTGCGCGACCATCAGGGTGCCCGAGGAGCCGTCGGCCAGCGTCACCGGCACCGACCGGACCCGCCACCGGCCGTCACCGCTGACCGCCCCGACCGTGAAGGTGTCCTCGGCGTCCTCGGCGTCCTCGGCCGCGGGGTCGCTGGGCAGCAGCGGCAGCGGCTCGTCGTCGACGAGGTTGCTCGTGGGCCCCAGCACGACCTGGCCCGACTCGTCGACGACCTGCACCACGAACTCGCTGGGCAGCGGGCCGCGCCCCTGGGGGCCCCGGGAGCGGGTGGGCGTCTCGCCCAGCCCGGTGCTGCCCGCCAGGACCGGCGCCACCCCGCGCAGCTGCTCGTCGACCCGGTCGAGCAGGTAGCCGCGCAGGGTCGCGTGAGTGGCCAGGCCGGAGCCGACCAGGGCCAGGGTCACCACCAGCAGCAGGGTCGCCACCAGCGCCCGGCGCAGCGGCACCCGCCCCACCAGCCCGGCCAGCCCGGCCGGCCCGGCCGGCCCGGCCAGCCCGCGCACGCTCAGGCCCCGCTCGGGACGCGCAGCACGTAGCCGACGCCACGCACGGTGTGCAGCAGCCGCGGCTCGGTCGTGTCGACCTTGCGGCGCAGGTAGGAGACGTAGGACTCCACGACGTTGGCGTCGCCGCCGAAGTCGTACTGCCAGACCCGGTCGAGGATCTGGGCCTTGCTCAGCACCCGCCCGGGGTTCTGCAGGAAGTAGCGCAGCAGCTTGAACTCGGTGGGGGAGAGCGTGACCTCGCGCCCGTCCTTCCAGACCTGGTGGGAGTCCTCGTCGAGCTCGACGTCCTCGAAGCGGAACCGGGTCGACGGCACGCTCGCCGCGCCCTGCGTCGTACGCCGCAGGACCGCGCGGATGCGGGCCACGACCTCCTCGAGGCTGAACGGCTTGGTGACGTAGTCGTCGCCGCCGAGGGTCAGCCCCTGCACCTTGGCCTCGGCGCCGTCGCGCGCGGTCAGGAAGAGCACCGGGCACAGCCGGCCCTCGGAGCGCAGCCGGCGCACGACCTCGAAGCCGTCCATGCCCGGCATCATCACGTCGAGGACCACCAGGTCGGGTCGCCAGTCGCGGGCCACGTCGAGGGCCGCCCGCCCGTCGGGGGCGGTGCGCACCTCGAAGCCGGAGAAGCGCAGGCTCGCCGCCAGCAGCTCGACGATGTTGGGCTCGTCGTCGACGACCAGGAGCCGGGCCTCGGGCGGGGTGCTCTGCGTCGGTGTCACGCGACCATCCTTGCGCGCCGTCCCGGTCGGTGGCTGTGCGCTGCCTGGGAGGAACCTGTGAGTCACGGTCGCCGCGGCGGTGGCCCGGGGCTGCCGCCACCGCCGTCGCTGCCTACGATGGCCGGGTGCGTGGGGCCGCCGGGGTCCTGCGCGGCACGAGGGGGTCGGCGAGACGTGAGCAGCGGACGGCACCGCGCGCCACGACCCGCGCCGCGAGCGGTGCCCCGTCGGCACCGGGCCGTGGTCGGCCTCGGCGCGGCAGGGGCGCTTGCGCTCGGCGCGCTGGCGATGCTGGGCCCGGTCGGCGCGGAGTCCTCGGTCGCCGAGGAGACCCCCGCGCCCGCTGCCGCCGACTCCGCGCCGAGGCGCACGGCCGCCTCGCTCGGCAACGTCGGAGCCGCCGTCGTCGACCCGGTGCGCGGCCGCGACCCACGCCCCGAGCCGGAGCCGGAGCCGGAGCCCGAGCCGGTGCCGTACGCCGGCCCCGGCACCTTCGAGGTGGCCCCGGTCGAGCAGCCGCCACCCCCGGGCACCCTCACGACGTACACGGTCGAGGTCGAGCGCGGGCTGGCCGCCTCGGGCATCGACGCCGCCGAGGTCGCCGCGCAGGTGCGCGCCATCCTGGGCGACCCGCGCAGCTGGGTGCGCGGCGAGGCCGGGGTGCTCGAGCCCACCGCAGCCGACCCCGACCTGCGCATCCTGGTGACCACGCCGGCCACCACCGACCGCTTCTGCGCCCCGCTCAACACCCGCGGCGAGCTGTCGTGCCGCAACGGGGGAGTGGTGGCGCTCAACGCGGTGCGCTGGGTGCGGGGCTCGCTGGCCTACGACGGGGGGCTGCGCGGCTACCGCCGCTACCTGGTCAACCACGAGGTCGGGCACGCGCTGGGCAACGGCCACGAGAGCTGCCCGGGCCCCGGCCTGCCCGCCCCGGTGATGCTGCAGCAGACCGTGGTCCTCGACGGCTGCGTGCCCAACGCCTGGCCGTATCCCTGAGCTCGGCGCTGTTCGGGGATCGCCTGACGTCCCAGCAGCGGGAGACCACCGCCGCGACCTGGGCAACCTCGACCGCGAGACGAGGTGGAGGGGGTTCGCCCGGACTGGGGCGGGTCAGCGGGTCGGGTCTAGTAGGAGGTGACCGTGCTGAACGTGCTGCCGCCGTCGTCGCTGCGCAGGAGCTCGTCCTGGGTGGAGACGTAGACCGCACCCGACGTCGTGACCGTCATCGCCTGCACCGCTCCATCCACCGTGGCCTGCTCGGACCACTCGTCGTCGGCGTCCTCGGCGGTGTGGACCTGGCCGGTGGGAGAGATGCCCACGAGACCGCCGTCCTCGGCCCAGTCCACGAGCATCAGCAGCGGCGCGTCCGTCAGCGGCGAGAAGCTCTCGCCGGCATCAGTGCTCAGGAGGAGCCCCGCCTCGCTGGTCGCCACCAGGGCATCGGAGCCCGGATCGGCAGCCACGTCGGCGACCGGCTCGGGCAGGGTGCGCTCGCTCCAGGTCAGCCCGGCGTCGAAGCTGCGCAGCAGTCGCACGGCGCCGTCGACGCCGTACAACGCGCTGCCAGCAGCGTCCAACGCGTGGAAGTCCGCTTCCCCGGCCAGGGAGACCCCCTGCCAGGTCTGCCCAGCATCGCCCGAGGTGATGAGCCCCAGGGCCGCCGGGCCTTCCTCGCCGGGCCCGGGGTGGCCGCTGGCGTAGTAGTCGCCGCCGGCGGTGACGGTGAATCCCATCAGGTCGGTGTTCAGCTCCCCGACCGCCGAGGGGGCATCACCGTCGGCGCGCAGCGCGAAGAGTCCGTCGTGGGTGGCCAGGAGCAGCCGTCCGGTCCCGGGCTCCTCCGCCAAGCCGTGCACGTGGTCGGGGGAAAAGGCGGCCTCACCTTGCGTGGACTGCTCGCCACCTGAACATCCGACCAGCGGAGCAGTCAGCAGCAGTGCTGCCGTGACGAGTGACCTGCGGCGAGCGCGGCCGGGGCGGGGGTGGAGGGTGGACATCGATCGACCTTCCGGAGAGGGGCTACGAAGCACGATCGTAGCCAAGGGCTGGATGCGGGGCGCGACGCGGGGTGCGGGCTAGCATGGCGATCGGGCGACGGGACGGGGGGAGGCATGGGTCTGGGGCCACTCGAGGCGGCGGTGATGGAACGACTCTGGTCCTGGGACCGCCCGGCAACCGTGCGCGACGTGCTCGAGGACATGACCCGACGACCGCCGCTGGCCTATACCACCGTCATGACGGTGATGGACAATCTGCACCGCAAGGGCCTGTTGCTCAGGGAAAAGCAGGGGCGTGCCTACCTCTACCGCCCCACCGGGTCTCGCGAGAGCCACACGGCGGAGCTGATGGGGCAGGCGATGGTCGGCGCCAGCGACCGCAGCGGCGTCCTGCTGCGTTTCGTCGAACAGCTCAGCCCCGAGGACCTGGTGGCGTTGCGCGAACTGGTGGCTGACGCCGGTGAGCGTCCGGAAGCGGACCCCCAGCCTCCGCTGGCGTGATCGCCGCCTCGCTGCGCGGTCCGTGTCCTCCAACCGTGGTGACCCGAGCGGCCCACGCGGCTCTCTCGCCCGTCCAGCTCGACTGGGTGCTGGTCCACGAACGGGCGCACCTGCGCGCACGGCACCACCGCACGTGCTGGTCGCCCATGCCCTCGAGCGCTCGTGAGCAAGTGGGGACATGGGCGGCGATCGCGGGCGTCGTCACGCGCCAGCCGCTCGAGATCGGTCGGCCGGTGTCTCGACGGCCGTGTCCCGGCGCCGGAGGAGGCTCGACAGCGCAAGGCGGACGAGCAGCAATGTCAACGCCAGGACTCCGACGACGTCGCTGAAGCGAGCGACCCGCACGCCTGGTGTCGTCGTGTCGTAGAGCCTTGCCTCGACGACCCGGGCCGCTGGTGTGGTCACGGGGAGCCGGGAGCGCACCGACCCGTCGGCGGCGATCAGGCCGCTCACGCCGTTCACCGATGAGACGACCATGTCACGTCCGGTCTCCACCGCTCGGGCGCGGGAGATCAGGAACTGCTGCTCGGGTTGGGAGGTCCCGGTGAACGCGGCGTTGCTGGTCTGGACGACGACCAGGTCCGCGCCCGCCCGGACCTGGGCGCCGATCGTGTCGGCGTAGGCGACGTCGAAGCAGATCCCGACCGCCAGGTCGAGACTTCCAGCGGGCAGTGGCTTCGGTGCTTCGGCACCCGCGAGCATGTCGCGCGGGATCTCGTCCAGGCGCGGGGAGATCCAGGCCAGTCGGTCCCGCCACGGGATGTACTCGCCGAACGGCACGGGATGTGCCTTCGTGTAGCGGCCGCCCGGGCCGTCACGACCCCAGAGGAGCGACTGGTTGAGGGCCGTGCCGGCGGTGGGGCCCTCGGCGATCGCGGCGATGAGCAGTGGCGCGTCGCCGGTCGCCACCACGCTGGCCTCGACCGCAGCGCGGACCGCGGGATCCACCAGCGGGTCGGCCGGTAGCGAGCTCTCCGGCCACACGACCAGGTCGAGGAGCGGTTGATCCGAGGCGCGCAGCTCCTCGGACAGTGCTTGGGTCAGGGCGAGGTGGCTGGCCAGGATCGCCTCGCGGTGTTCCAGCACCCTGGTGCCGTCGCCGGGGACGTCTCCTTGCACGATCGCCACCCGTGCGGTCTCGGTGCTGGGGCCGGGGTCGGTGGTCGAGCCGGCGACGAGCAGTGATGCGAGGCACAGGGTGACGGCCACGCGACCTGCCGTGTCGTGCACGCCCTCGCTGCGTGGTCGACGGACGTCGGTTGCCCGAGCCAGCCAGGTGACGGGTCGACGGGTGACGACCACTCCCGCCCAGGCCAGCAGGAGGCTGGTCCCGCCGACCCCGGCGAACGCCAGGAGGCCGGACCAGGGGGTGTCGAGCGCGGTGGTCCCCAACCGCCCCCAGGGCAGGCCCCCCAGCGGCCAGCTCGATCGCGCAGCCTCCACGCCCCACCAGGTCGCCGCCAGCACCAGGGTGCTGCCCCGTCGGGCGCCGGTGGCACGCGCGAGCAGGGCGGTGATGGCCGTGCCGGCCGCCCCCCAGGTCACCAGTGCGCCCCAGGCGAGCGGTCCGGTCGAGGCGATCACCCACCACAGGTGGGTCGACCAGAAGGCGAGACCGAACGAGAGCCCGCCCGTCAGGGCGCCTCGCCATGAGCGTGCCCTGCTCCAGCCCACCAGGACCGCACCCACCGCCAGCGGTGCGAACCAGCGGACCGTCGCCGAGTCGAAGGCGAGGCCCAGCGCCAGCGCCGCCGCCGTTGATCCGAGCACCGTGACCGCTGTGCGAATCATCGCGGAGAGCCAATGGCGTGACGCTTCATACTAGTGACGATAGTAGCGGGGAGTCCTGGGGGCTCAGGGACGTCTTCCACACCTTGTTCCATCCAGGCGAACACGGCGCGTCCAGTGCACGGATCTGCGCTGCACTGTGAGCGGTCCGACGACGAGAACGGCGAAGTCTCTGAGGCACCCGCCCCGTTGAAATGACCCTTGTAGCCGCACCATAGGCTACGGCGTGTGAGGCGAATGGGATTGGTCCCAGCGCGGCGCCGCGGGGGGTCCTCCGGCGTACGCCTCCTCGTGCTGCTCGTGACATTGGCCGGGCTTTCCTCCATGCACGGCCTGTCCGATCACGGGACCGCGAGCCATGGCCCCGCCGAGTCGTACCGCACGGGCACCCACCAAGCCATGGGGGCCGGGTCCACCAATACCGTGGACGACGTCACCATGCGCATCCACACGGCCGCCGACGTGACGGGCACCAGCTTGGACACCGCCATGAAGAGCGGCGGTGCCGCTCCCACCAGCGGCGTCGTCGAGTCCGGAGACATGTACGTCGGGATGGCTCTGTGTCTGGCGCTCCTAGCCGGCGCGATCTTCCTGGCGCTGCGTCGCCGCGGTCTCTCGTACCCGCTCTCTTCGGTCGTGACCACGAACACGAGCCGGGGCGTCCTTCCGTCGCGCACTCGCGACTCTGACCCGCCCGACTTGTACGCCCTCTCGATCCAAAGGTGCTGACAGGCGCTGCCACCGAGCTCTCCGCATCGTGAGCTCGGGTGGTCCTCGCGCCCGCACGTACCTCACGCCGCGTCTGTGCGGCATCAAGGAAAGAGACAACTGTGTTCGCCCTTACCCGCATCAAGAACGTCGCCATCGCCAGCGCTGCCGTCCTCGCCCTGTCCGGCGCCCTCGCTGCCTGCGGCGACGATGCGACCGACGCCACCGCCGACCCCTCCGCGGGACGGACAGCCGAGAACGGCGACGTCTTCAACGGCGCCGACGTGCAGTTCGCCACCGACATGATCCCCCACCACGCCCAAGCCATCGAGATGGTCGCTCTCACCCAGGGACGCGTCCTGGACCCCGAGGTTGCCGCCATCGCCGACGAGATCCGAGGCGCACAGGAGCCCGAGATCCAGACCATGACGACGTGGCTGACCGACTGGGGCCAGGACGTCCCTGACGCATCAAGCGGCATGGACATGGGTGGCGACGACATGTCGAGCATGTCGGGGATGATGAGCCCCGACGAGATGACTGGCCTGGCCGAGGCTTCCGACGCCGAGTTCCAGGACATGTGGATCGAGATGATGATCGCGCACCACACCGGCGCGATCGAGATGGCACAGGCCGAACAGGGCAACGGCGAGTTCCCGGATGCGATTGCGCTGGCCAAGGAGATCGAGTCCGCTCAGCAGATCGAGATCGAGCAGCTTGAAGGCCTGCTCAGCCCCTGACCCCGGGCTTCACGCCCCGGTGAAGCGGCCTCACCCAGCAAGCGTTTCCCCCGCCCCTGGGTGGGGCCGCTCGGGTCCCTCATCTGTTGCCGGCTCATGCGGCTCACACACGAAAGCACCGTCGATGAACACCTCACATTCCGTCTCTGTGCCGTACCGCACCCCTCAGGGACCTCCCGCCCCCAAGCGCCGAGCAGCGCTGATCATCGGCGGCACCGGGGCTCTGCTCGCCGTCGCCCTCATGGTCTGGGTGCTCAGGGGCGACGATCATTCGAGCGCACCCGGGGCTGTCGGAGCCGGCGGGACCGTCGCAGTCGGACACATCCACGGCATCGGCATCGATCCTGGCAACGACCGCCTCTACGTCGGCGCGCACGAGGGCGTATTCGCGGTCGGCGACAGCGGAGAGGTGCAGCCGGTCGGCACCGAACGTTTCGACACGATGGGCTTCACCGTGGCCGGGCCAGGTCGGTTCCTTGCCAGCGGGCACCCCCAGCTCGACAGCAACCGTGCCCCGCACCTGGGGCTCTTCGAGTCGAGTGACACCGCAGCAACGTGGTCGAGCGCGAGCCTCGAAGGCGAGGCCGACTTCCATGCCCTGGATTCGACCGAGACCCGCATCTGGGGTGCTGACTCGGTGGGCGGGCGGCTGCTGACCAGCTCCGACGGTCGTGAGTGGGACCTGCTCGCCGAGGGCCAGTTCATCGACGTCGCGGCTGATCCGACCGACCCAGAACGCGCCCTGGCCACCGACAGCACGGGACGGCTGCGCTCATACGCAGCGACCGGTGACGAGAGTGGGCTCTCCGGAGCCCCGGTCCTGACCTTCCTCGACTGGCCCACCGACGACGAGCTGGGCGGACTCGCTCCCGACGGCACGACCCTGCTCTCGCGCGACCAGGGCGCCACCTGGCAGACACGGGCCAGATTGCCCGGCAGCCCCTCCGCGTTCGAGGCCGGCGACGAGGCCTGGTACGCCGCGAGCGACGCCGGCCTGTTCACCTCCAGCGATGACGGGGCGACCTGGACGCCGTTGTTCACCTACCAGGGCACACCATGACAGGCGCGCACAGACGAGCGCCTGGACATGCTCAGCCTTGTACGACGCAGAGCCGCGGCGCACACCGCGCGCAACCTGTCATGACCCCCCCACGTCTGGGGAGCAGGTCGCGGCCAGCCAGGGTGCTGTCCCGTCGGGCGCCGGTGGCATGCGCGAGCAGGGCGGTGTTGGCCGTGCCCCGCCGCCCCGGTGGCGTGACACTTGTACTAGTGACGATAGTAATGGGGAGTCCTAGGGTGGTGGCATGGACGTGGTGACCGCCGTCGTGGGTGCTCTCCTGGTGCTGCTGGCGCTCAGGGACGTCTTCCACACCCTGTTCCATCCCGGCGACCACGGCGCGTTCAGTGCGCGGATCTGCGCTGCGCTGTGGGCGGTGGGCTCACGGGCCGGCCGACGGGGCGAGCTGCTAGCGGGACCACTGTCCGTCGTCCTGGCCATGCTGCTGTGGATCGCCCTGCTGGTCGCCGGGTTCGCCCTGCTCTACCTCCCGCTGCTCCCGGCTGGCGCGACGTACGGGCACGGCGTGCCCAGCCGGGGCGGGGTCGAGGGGGCTGCCTACCTCTCGTCGGTCGCCCTCGCGACCCTGGGCCTGGGCGACGTGGTCCTGACCCAGCCCTGGGCGCGGCTGCTGGTCCCGTTGCAGGGACTGCTGGGTTTCGGCGTGCTCACCGCGGCCATCGGGTGGACCAGCCAGATCTACCCGGCGTTGGCGCGGCGCCGCTCCCTCGCCCTCGACCTCAGTGCCGCCCTGCGAGCGACGGCTCACGACCGGGTCGCCGTCGACCAGCTGCACCGATGGACAGCTGCCCTGAGCGCCGTCACGGTCGACCTGGTGCAGAACTCCGAGACGTTCTACTTCCGTGAGAGCGACCCCCGGCTCGGTCTCGGGTCGCTCCTCAGAGATCTCGACCTCGTGACCGCCGCTGCACGTGAAGGCGTCGAAGACCCCTCGGACCGGCAGGTCGCGCAGGGCGCGCTCGACGAGCTCGTGGATCATCTGCTCGTGGTCCTCAGCGCACAGTTCGACCTACCGACAGACCGGTCGGGGATGCTGGCCGCGTTGGCACCGCGAGGCGCCGCCAAGGACTGAGCCTTCCTGGTCGTGCCTCCCGGATCTGGAGCCACGCTCTCGGCACAATCGCCCCATGCCCCCCGAACCCACCCACCGACGTTCCCTCGTGAAGGCGGCCGTCGTCGGCGGTGTCGCCGTCGGCGCGGTCGGGGTCGCCGTGCGACTCGACCCCTCCTCACGCCCCGACGACGACCTCGCGCCCGGCGGCGCCCTCGAGCTCTCCGCCGACAGCGGGTCGGATGTGAAGTCCCTCGAGGTGCGCCTCGACGACACGATGCTGCGCCGCTCCTCGCAGGCGCGCTGGTCGACCAGGGCGCTGCCCACCTCCGTGCACTCCATGGTCGCGGTGACCTGGCAGGGCGAGAGCACCGCCGAGGTGTCGGTGCGCTCGAAGGTCGCCGGCCAGTGGGGCCAGTGGGCGGTGCTGCCGACCCTCGACGACCACCCCGACCCCACCGACGCCGAGGACACCGCGGTCAATGGCACCCACCTGCGCTGGGTGGGCCCCGCCGAGGGCGTGCAGGTGCAGGTCAGCGGCGTGCGCCCCGAGGCGCTGACCCTGGTGCTGCTGCACCCCGCGCCGCGGCCCGAGGACGAGCTCGACGAGGTGCCGGCCTCGCTGGTCGCCGGGCGCTCCACGGCCGCGCGCCAGGGCGAGCCGGTGCCGCGGCCCGCGATCCGCACCCGCAAGCAGTGGGGCGCCACGGAGTCCTGGCGCGACGGCTCGCCGCGCTACAACTCCACCATCGAGCAGCTGCACGTGCACCACAGCGCCAGCGGCAACGACTACGCCCCGGCCGACGTGCCGGCGATCATCCGCGGCTTCTACCGCTACCACACCCAGAACCTGGGCTGGAGCGACATCGCCTACAACTTCCTCGTCGACAAGTACGGCCGGCTCTGGGAGGGCCGGGCCGGCGGCGTGACCAAGCCGGTGCGCGGCGCGCACACCCTCGGCTTCAACGCCACCTCGGCCGGCGTCGCGGCCATCGGCAACTACGAGGTCGCCGGGCCGTCGAAGAAGATGCTGGGCGCGCTGGCCGACCTCGCGGCCTGGAAGCTCGACCAGTACGGCCGCAAGCCGCGGGGCAAGATCACGGTGCGCTCGGAGGGCAGCGACAGGTACGCCGCCGGCGCGATGGCGACGCTGCGCATCATCGACGGCCACCGCGACACCAACGACACAGCCTGCCCCGGCAAGCTGCTCTACGCCCGGCTCGACGACGTGCGCTCCGAGGCCCACCGGATCGTCAAGAGGTACCGCAGCAGCACGCCGAAGGTGCGGGCCACCCGGCGCCCCGAGGTCACCGGTCGCAGCCGACCGGGCAAGCCGCTCAAGCTCGACCCGGGAGCCTACGAGCCCTCGGGCGCCAAGGTCAGCGTGCAGTGGCGCCGCGACGGCAAGGCCGTGAGCGGGGCCACCGGCCTGCGCTACCGCTGCACCGAGGCCGACCTGGGCAGCGAGATCACCGCCCTGGTCAGGGCCACCAGCCCGGGGGCGGAGCCCACCCAGGACGTCGTCTCCGCCGGCCGGGTCACCACGCCGGTCAAGGTGGTGCCCTCGGCACGCTCGCGGCGCGGGCGGGTGCGCGTGCTGGTCGACTTCGTGCCGCCCCGGGGGCTGGCGGTGACGCCGACCGGGCGGGTGAGCATCAAGGTCGGCAGCCGCACCAAGACCGTGCCCCTGCGCGACGGCAAGGTGCGCACCACGCTGGGCAAGCGCCGTCCCATGCGGCCGGGCCAGCGCCGGGTCGTGGTCACCTACACCGGCGACCGCTCCTGCAACCCCTCGCAGCGCGAGACGACGGTCGAGATCGTCAGCTGAGCCCGGTGCTCGCCCTCACCCGAGGGCGAGCACGGGCCCCGCGACCAGGCCGAGAGCGACCGCACCGGCGGCGCAGCCCATCGCGAGCCCGGCCGGAAGCCGCCGCGTGGTGCTGTCCTCGTCCTGGCCCTCGTCCTGGCCCGCCGGGGCCAGGCAGGTCGCCAGCCAGCGCAGGTAGTAGGCCAGGCTCAGCACCGTGTTGGCCGCGACCAGCACGGCCAGCCACGCCAGCCCGGCCTCCCAGGTGACCGCAATGGTGGCGACCTTGGCCACGAAGACCGCGGTGGGCGGGGTGCCCACCAGGCCGAGCAGCGCCACGCCGAGCGCGGCGACCAGCCCGGGTCGGCGCCGCGCGACGCCACGCCACTGGTCCACGCGCACGCGCTCCGGCTCGGCGCGCAGCACGGCGAAGCAGGCCAGGTTGGTCACGGCGTAGCCGGCGAGGAAGAGCAGCACCGCCGGGCGGGCCCGCTCGACGCTCGGCACGGCGGCCACCACGGCGAGCAGGTAGCCGACCTGGCTGATGGTCGACCAGCCCAGCAGCCGGCGCACGTCGCCCTGGGTGAGCGCCGCCAGGTTCCCCGCGGTCATGCCCAGCGCGGCCAGGGCGGCCACCAGCAGCGGCCACACGTCCTGGCGGGGCAGCGCCTCGAGCAGCCGCATCACCGCCACCACCGCCCCCAGCTTGGGCACCGTGGTCAGGAAGGCGGCGCTGGTGACCCACGAGCCCTGCACCGCGTCGGGCACCCAGAAGTGCGCCGGCACCGCCCCGGCCTTGAACAGCAGCCCGAAGGCGACCAGCACCACTCCGGCGGCCCCGGCGGCGGCCGGCGCGTCGCGCACCCCGGCGCCCAGGTCGGCGTACGCCGTGGTGCCCGCGAGGCCGAAGAGGACGCCGGCCCCCAGCATCAGCACGATGCCCGAGAGCGCACCGACCAGGTAGGTCTTGAGCGCGGCCTCGGGGGCGGTGGCGGCCGCGGACAGCCCGATCAGCCCGTAGAGGGGGATGCTGGCCAGCAGGAAGCCGACCACGAGCACGGCGAGGTCGGTGGCCCCGCCCACCACCAGCACGCCGTCGGCCCCCAGCAGGAGCAGGACGTAGACCTCGCTCTCGCGGGGGTGCCCGGCCACCTCGTCGCCGGCCAGCACCAGCAGCACGAGCAGGGCGACGCCGACCACGAGCCGCAGCAGCCCGGTCGTCTCGTCGACCGCGAACGTGCCCGAGAACGCGGTGGTCGCGCCGGACAGCAGGCCGCGGACCGCGGCGGCGAGGAAGACCAGCCCCGTCAGCGCGGCCACCGCCCGGACGCGGCGCTGGCGCAGCCGCGGGGTCCACGACCCCAGCAGCAGGCAGCCGACCGCCCCGAGCAGGAGCACCAGCTCGGGCAGCAGCGCCAGGACGCTCGTGGTCATGCTCATGGCGTCACCGGGACACCAGGGCGGCCGCCGCGGCGGCCGCGGGCTCGAGGAGGTCGAGCAGCGGACGCGGAGCCAGGCCGATCGCCACCGCCAGGACGAGCAGCACGGCGATCGGCGCCCACTCGCGGGCCCGGAGGTCGGCGAAGCCCTCGGCGAGCCCGCTCACGGGACCGGTGAGCAGCTGCTGGACCGCACGCAGCAGCACCGCCGTCATCAGCAGGATGCCCAGCAGGGCCACCGCGCTCCAGGGCACCACCGCGACGGCGCCGGCGAAGACCTGCAGCTCGGCGACGAAGCCGGAGAGCCCCGGCAGGCCCAGCGAGCCCAGGGCCGCCAGCACCAGGAGGGCGGCGAAGCGGGGGGCGTCCGCGGCGAGCCCGCCGTACGCCGCCAGGTCGTAGCTCTCGCGGCGGGTCCAGAGCACCCCGGCCAGCAGGAACAGCGCGCTGGTCAGCAGGCCGTGGCTGACCA
The DNA here is from genome assembly GCF_016907435.1 of Nocardioides salarius. Lineage (NCBI taxonomy): Bacteria > Bacillati > Actinomycetota > Actinomycetes > Propionibacteriales > Nocardioidaceae > Nocardioides > Nocardioides salarius. The sequence continues at coordinate 3,676,172 of NZ_JAFBBZ010000001.1, forward strand.
TCTGGGTCGCCGCGCCGGTGACCGCGGTGGCCCGGGCCCCGTCGTCGGCCGGGCCGTCTCCCAGCATCCCGGCCGCCCCGACGGCCAGCACGACGTAGCCCATGTGGTTGACCGAGGTGTAGGCGACCATCCGCTTCAGGTCGCTCTGCGCCAGCGCCACCAGCGCGCCCCACAGCACCGAGACGACGCCGACGGCCACGAGCACCGGTGCCCAGGCGCGCCAGGCCTCGGGCAGCATCGGCATCGCGATCCGCACGAACCCGTAGGTGCCGAGCTTGAGCATCACGCCGGCCAGCACGGCCGACCCGATCGCCGGCGCGTCGGTGTGCGCGGGCGGCAGCCAGGTGTGGAACGGCACGGTCGGGGTCTTGACGGCCAGCCCGAGCAGCACCGCGCCGAGCACCAGCACCCCGGTGGCGCCGCTGCCCTGCAGCGGCGGGTCGGCCGACAGCGCAACCATGTCGAAGGTGCGTGGCTCGGAGGCGACGTAGAGGCCGATGAAGCCGAGCAGCAGCGCCAGGGAGCCCAGGAAGGTGTAGAGGAAGAACTGCAGCGCCGAGCGCGCCCGGTCGCCGTGGCCCCAGCCGTGGATGGAGAAGTACATGCCCACGATGGACAGGTCGAAGAAGAGGAAGAAGACGATCAGGTCGGCGGCGGCGAAGACCCCCAGGCAGGTGGTCTCGAGGGCCAGGAACAGGGCGGCCTGCAGGCGGGGGCGCTGCTCGTCGCCGAGCGCGTAGACCGCGCACGCGGCGAACACGACGGTGGTCATCAGGACCAGTGCCAGCGAGAGCCCGTCGAGCCCGACGTGGTAGCTCGCCCCCAGGCCGGGGATCCACTGCACCTGCTGCTCGAAGGCCAGGGCGCCCGGGCCCGGGTCCTCGAACCGGGCCCACAGCACCGCGGCCAGCACCACCTCGAGGGTCGTCACGCCCACGAAGGCCCACCGGGCCCACCGGTCGGGGACGGCCGGGACCAGCAGCGCGGCCGCGGCGAGCAGGGGGAGGAGCACCAGGACGGAGAGCACGCTCTACCTCAGACTTCCGACGAGGACGACCAGGGACACGACGACGAGCACGAGCAGCAGCAGGGCGACCTGCTGCAGGTAGTAGTGGTGCAGCTGGCCGCTCGCCGAGCTGCGGCGCACCGCGCGCCCGCCCCGGACCAGCGCGCCGGCCACGCCGTGGACCGCCCGGTGGGTGCCGGCGTCGGCGCGGTCGGAGCCGTGGGCGGAGGCCAGCCCCGCTGTCCCGACGCCGGTCACGGCGCGGGCCAGCACCCGGTCGTCGGCGCGGGCGGAGACCCCCGCGAGACGCGCCGTCGCCCCCGCGGCACCGGTCACGGCACGGGCGAGCACCCGGTCGTCGACCCGGGCGGCCGCCTCGGCGAGGCGCACGGTCGGTCGCACCACCGTCAGGTGCACCGCGGTCTCCAGGCGCAGCCAGTCGTGCAGCCACGCGCGCAGCGGCCGCAGCGGCGCGGGTGCCTCACGGCCCCGTCCGACCAGCCACGCGGTGGCGCCGGCCACGGCGAGCACGAGCACCGACGAACCGACCAGCTCGGGCCACGTCGGGTCGGCGGGCACCCGGCCGGGGAGCCGCTCGAGCACCGCCGGCAGGGCCAGCACCCCGAGGAGCACCGCCCCGAGTGCGAGCGGGGCCAGCGCCACCGGGATCCGGCGCGGCACCCGCCCCGTCTGCTCGGCCGGTCGGGCAGGGACAGGACGCGCGAGGTGCACCAGCGCGAGCACCGCGTAGCCCGCCGCGAGCGCGGTGGCCACCAGGGCGGCGGCGTACAGAGCAGCCGACTCGGCGTGGGCGGCGGCCAGCACGGCGTCCTTGGTGCCCCACAGCGACAGGGGCGGCAGCCCGGCGAGCGCGAGCAGGGCGGCCACGGCCAGGACACCGAGGGCCGGCCAGCGTCGGGCAGCGCCGGTGAGCACGTCGAGCCGCTTGCTGCCCAGCGCCTCGAGCCAGGCACCGGCCGCCAGGAACAGCAGCGCCTTGACCGCGGCGTGGGCGACCAGGTGGGCGGTGCCGGCCGCGGTCGCACCGACGCCCGCGGCGAGCACGACGAAGCCGAGCTGGGCGCTGGTGGAGGCCGCCAGCAGGAGCTTGAGGTCGGTCTGGGTGAGGGCCACCGCCCCGAGGACCACGGCGGTGGCGGCGCCGAGCCAGGCGGCGGTCGGCGCGGCCCAGCCGGTGGCCTCGAGCAGCGGCGACAGCCGCACCAGCAGGTAGCCGCCGAGGGCCACCATGGCTGCGGAGTGCAGCAGCGCCGAGACGGGGCTCGGCCCGTCCATGGCGCGGGCCAGCCAGAAGGAGAACGGCAGCTGGGCCGCCTTGCCGAGCGCAGCCACCAGCACCCCGCCTGCGGCGACGTCGCGCCAGCCGCCCTCGATGCCGGCCAGCGCGTCGAGCGAGAGGTCGGTGCCGCCGGCCAGGGCGGCCGCCGTCGCCAGGTAGAGACCCAGGTCGGCGGCGCGGGTGGTGAGGAAGGCGGTGGCCCCCGAGGCCACCCGGCCGGGGTCGGCGTAGCGGTAGCCGATCAGTGCGTACGACGCCGCGCCCATCAGCTCCCAGCCCACCAGCAGCCCCGGCAGGCTGGTGGCCAGGACGGTCAGCGCCGCCGCCGCGGTGAAGAGCAGCATCAGCCCGGTGAAGCGCGGCTCCCGGGTCTCGGGCACGCCCCCGGCCACGACCAGCACCAGCGTGGCGACGACCAGGACGGTGGGCAGCAGCACCTCGGCCGGACCACTCGTGGTCAGCCCCCACCGGGATCCGGCGACGAACGGCACCGACACCTCCGCGCCGGCGACGACCGCGGGCACCGATGCCGTCGCCGCGGCGGCGAGGGTGGCCCCTCCGGCGGCCGCCGACCACCGGGACGGGCCGGCCAGCACCAGCACGGCCCCGACGGCCGCGGGCACCGCGACGACGAGGACGAGCAGCAGGTCGGGGGCGCTCACTCGTGCAGCTCCGTGGCCATGTCGGTCATGTCGGAGCCGGCACGCCGGTGCAGCAGGGTGGCGACAGCGAAGCCGGTGGCCATCTCGACGGTCATCGCCGCCAGCACCACCAGCAGCAGGACCTGGCCGGAGGGGTCGGGGGAGAGGAACCACCAGAAGCCGCCGAGCGCGAGGAGCACGCCGGCGATCATCAGCTCCAGGCCCATCATCACCATCACCACGACCTGCTGCGAGAGGGCGCCGTAGAGGCCCACGGCCAGCAGGGCCGAGGCCACGAGCAGGACGGTCTCGAGGGTCATCGGCGCTCCTCGCGGCGGTCGAGGGCGGGCGGGTCGAGGGCGGGCTGGTCGAGGTCGTCGCCCATCCGGTCGTAGCGGGTGCGCGAGGACGACAGCAGCACGCCCACGACGATCGTGGCGACCATGACCGGGCCGACGACCATCATCACCAGCATGTGGCTCTCCATGATGGCGGTGCCCAGCGCCTCGGTGACGTCGGGCGAGGGCGAGCCCCGGCGCTCGGGCCAGGGCACCAGGACCGCGCCGCTGCCCAGGGCCACGAAGGTCGCGACCGCGACCCCGATGGCGGCGCGGTGCGAGTGCACCATGCTCATCGGCATCAGCGCTGGGTTCATCCCCATGAACATGACCATGTAGACGGCCATCACGGCCATCTCCATCACCATCATCAGCACCACGACCACCCCGAGGTAGGACTGCTGCATCAGCAGCAGCGCGCCCCCGGTGGCCACGAACGAGGCCGCCAAGGCGTACGTCGCCCGCGCCATCGAGTCGACCACGAAGACCAGCACGCCCATCGCCACCGCCACCAGCGCGCAGGCCCAGAAGGCGACATCGACCAGACCCATCGTGCTCACCGGGCTCACCGGCCCGCCACGACGACGATGCCGACGACGAGGTCCTGCAGCACCACCAGCGGCAGCAGCACCGTCCACAGCGGCTCCATCAGCCGGTGCACCCGCAGGGCGGGCAGCCGGCCGGCCACCCAGGCCAGCGCCGCGGTGAGCAGCAGCGCCTTGAGGAGCACCCAGACCGCCCCGGGCAGCCACGGTCCCGACGCGCCACCCAGGAAGAGCGGCACCGCCACGGCGGCACCCGCACCGAGCAGGGCGTAGCGCGCCGCGCGCACCACCAGCGCGTCCGGCCCCGACAGCTCGGCCAGCACCCCCTCGGCGCTCTCGCGTCCGGCCGGTGCGACGAGCGGCCCGAGCACCGAGAAGCCGAGCACCCCCAGCAGGTAGGCGACGAAGGCGACCGGCATCCACGCGGCGTACCAGAGCGAGCCCTGGGCGCCGGCGACGACGGCGAGGTCGAGGCTGCCGGCGGCCAGGGCCGGCGCGACCAGCGCGAACATCAGCGGCAGCTCGTAGGCGAGGGCGAGCGCCAGGAAGCGGTAGCCGCCGACGAGGCCGACCACGGAGTTGGCGCCCCAGCCCACCAGCCAGACGAAGGCCCACACGAGGATGTCGAGGGTGTTGGCCCACACCACGCCGAGCGAGCCGGGCAGCAGCGCTGCGTCCTCGAGCGGCACAAGTGCGACCAGCAGCACGGCCACGGGCAGCAGCGACCAGCCGGCGAGGCGCCAGAGCAGCCGGTCGGCCGAGATCGTGTCGCGCCGGCGCTGGCGCAGCAGCCGGGCCGTCTCGCGGGGGGCGTGCAGCACGGCGTCGCCGCCGCTGCGACCGGTCGCGACGGCGTACGACGCGCTGGCCGTCCAGGCGAGCACGAAGGTCAGCAGCAGGACCCCGGCGGCGCCGGTGGTGGCCGCGAGCGCCTCAGTCACGACCGGCTCCTGCGGCTGACGGCTCTAGCAGCGGTGCGTGGGTGGCGACCAGCAGGCGCACGTCGCCCAGGTCATGGCCCTCGAGCAGGGACGCCAGCGCCTCGTCGTCGAGCCGGTGCGTCGAGACGTCGATGCGCTCGTCGAGCAGCCGCCCGAGGACGTCGGTCACGGAGTGCGGCAGCACGTGGTGCTGGGCCAGGCGGGTCAGGTGGGCACGCAGCCGGCGGCCTCCGCCGTCGAGCTCGGGTCCCGGTCGCTGGTCGCGCACCGCCCGCGCACGCGCGGCCCAGACGTCGTCGCCGACCAGGGACAGCACGCGGGCCACGGCGTCCCAGGCCGCGACGGCGGCCGGCACGTGGGTGGGGCTCGCCGGGCGCTGCACCTCGACGTGCGCCACGACGTCGCCGTGCAGCCGGGTGTGCAGCTCGAGACCGCCGGGCCAGTGGTCGAGCAGGGGGCCGAGCGGGTGCACCAGGACGTCCATCTCCAGCCCGTCGCGGTCGTCGTCGCCCTCGGCGAGCGGGATGCCTCCCGGTGCCATCTCCATGTCGCCGTGGTCCATGTCGCCGTGGTCCATGTCGTCCTCGACCCAGGAGCCCGCGGGTTCGCGGTCGCGCTCGCGGGCGTCGAGGCGCTGCTGCGGGTCGTCGCGCAGGGACGCCTGGGCCCTGTCGAGCTCGGCGACGACGTCGTCGGGGCCGGTGGGACAGGCCCGGGTCCGGGGGCCCGGCAGCTGGTCCCAGAGCAGGTCGACGGCGCTGGCCAGCTCTTCGGGCACGCTGCCTGCCAGGAGCAGCACGTCGGCGCTCCCCGGCGCTGTGCCGGGGGGCCAGCCGCGGCGGTCGAGCTCGCGCTCGGCCGCCATCCGTGCCTGCGTGCCGCCCGGCATCTCGATCACGAGCACCCGCGGACGGCTGGTCGCGGCACGTACGAGGAGCTGTCTCAGGCCCAACGGAAGGCCCCCTCGCGGCGTGCCCAGGCAACGGCACTCAGCAGGATCGCCAGGAAGGCGAACATCTCGATGACGGCGCCGGGGCCGAGGTCCTCGACGACGACCGCCCAGGGGTACATGAAGAGCATCTCGACGTCGAAGGCCAGGAAGACGACGCTGGCCGCGTACCAGCGCGGGTGGTAGCGCGACAGCGCGTGCTGCAGCGGCACCCGACCTGAGGTGTGCGGCAGCACCAGCAGCGGCGTGGAGTCCACCGTGAGGACCCGGTGCCACACGAGGAGGGTGAGCAGCACCCCGGCCACCAGTGCCAGCGTGGTGACGAGCTCGAGCACAGTGCCTCCTCTTCCGCATGTCCGTACGATGGTGCGGACAAGCCTAGGAGAGGAGCTACATGAGCGTCCACACCCATCCGGTTGACCGGGCCGCGGTCGCACGGGCCCGTGACCGGCTCCCGTCCGCCGAGGTCGCCTCCGACGTGACCAGCGTGCTCACGCTGATCGCCGACCCGACCCGCATGCGCCTGCTGTTCGCGCTCGACGCCGCCGAGGAGCTGTGCGTGGGCGACCTGGCGCTCGCCCTGGAGGTCAGCGAGGACGCTGCCAGCTATGGCCTGCGGATGCTGCGCACCGCTGGCCTGGTGCGCCGGCGCCGCGAGGGAAGGATGGGGTTCTACCGACTGGCTGACGGGTTCCCAGAGCCGTTGCGCCAGCACTGCCTGCTGCGGCTGGGAGAGATGGGCACGCACTCCGAGGAGGACCTGACGTGATGCCGAGCGAGCTGGTGGTCATTCTTCAGGCCCTGGTGAAGGCACAGGGGACCCCCGGCGTCGAGAGCGGCGGCTGGGGTGTCGCCGACATCCGCTCGTGGTTGGTGACGCTGCTCGTGCTGGGCCTGCTCGCCGTCGTGGCGTGGTGGGCGCGAGGGCGGCGGTGAGCGCCGGCGGGTCGGGTCCGCAGGAGCGGGGGGTCACGCGCCGCGGGGCGCTGCGGATCGGCGGCGTCGGCCTGCTGGCGGCGGGCGCGGGAGCCGCTGGCTGGTGGCGCTTCGGGCCGGAGTCGGCCCTCGAGCCCCGCACCGGTGCGGCACTGGTGGAGCCGGCGGTCGTGAGCAGCGAGTCGGGCCTCCTGGACGTGCGGCTCGTGGCTGGTCGTGGGGAGCGCCTGGTGGCGGGGCGACGGGCCGACGTCCTCGGCTACAACGACGGGCTGCCGGGCCCGACGCTGCGGGTGCGACCGGGCGACACCCTGCGCATCGAGCTGGTGAACCGGCTCGATGCGCCCACCAACCTCCACGTGCACGGGTTGCACGTGTCCCCGGAGGGCAACGGCGACAACGTCTTCGTGGCCGTGCAGCCGGGGGAGTCGTTCGAGTACGAGCACCGGTTGCCCGACGACCACCCGCCGGGGGTGTTCTGGTACCACCCCCACCACCACGGCAACGTGGCCGACCAGGTCTTCGGGGGCCTGTACGGCGCCATCGTGGTCGAGGATCCCCCCGACGCCGCCGGCGGTGCGGAGGTCGAGGTGGCCCGTGAGCGGGTGTTGGTCGTCTCCGACATCAGCCTCGACGAGTCCGGGTCCCTCAAGGGGGCCTCGATGCAGGACCGGATGATGGGTCGCGAGGGCGACCTGGTGCTGGCCAACGGCCAGGTGATGCCCGTCCTCGAGGCGCGTCCTGGCGAGCGGGAGCGGTGGCGGGTGGTCAACGCCTGCGTCTCGCGCTACCTGGAGCTCGACCTCGGCGACCAGCAGCTGGACCTGGTGGCACGCGACCTCGGTCCGCTGACCGAGCCCAGCGCGGGGGAGGCCGTCGTGCTGGCTCCCGGCAACCGGGCCGACATGGTGCTGACGGCGGTCTCCGGCTCCACCACGGTCCGGCTCGTGCCGGTCGACCGGGGTGAGTCGGGGATGGGCGGGATGATGGGCGGCGACGGAGCCGCGTCAGATGCGGTCGACCTGCTGACCTTCGAGGTGGCGGGGACCGTTGTCGGGGGCGGGCGTCCCCTGCCCAGCCCCGTGGCGGCGCGCGACCTGCGCGGCCAGGAGCCCACGCGCCGCCGCGAGCTCGTCCTCGAGACCGGCATGGGGATGGGCGGGATGAGCTTCACCTTCGGAGGGCGCGCGTTCGACCCGGACCGCACCGACCAGGAGGTCGCCCTCGAGGCCGTCGAGGACTGGACGATCCGCAACGACAGCTCGATGGACCATCCGTTCCACCTGCACGTGTGGCCGATGCAGGTGCTCGACGCCGGTGACGGTCCGGTGCAGGACCCGGTGTGGCGCGACGTGGTCAACGTCCCGGCGCGTGGGACGGTGACGGTCCGGGTGGCCTTCGACCTGCCCGGCCGCACCGTCTACCACTGCCACGTCCTCGACCACGAGGACGCCGGCATGATGGGCGTCGTCCGGGTCGGGGGGTGAGCCCGGCGCGAGGGAATCCTCAGGAGCCGGACTGGGCGGCTGCCTCGGCCTTGGCCTTCTCGACGTCGAGGGCGCGCACGGCCCCGATCAGCTCGCCGAGCGCCGGCGCGGGCAGGGCGCCCGGCTGGGCGAAGACGAGGGTGCCGCCCTTGAAGGCCATCAGCGTCGGGATCGAGGTGATGTTGGCCGCGGCGGCCAGGCTCTGCTCGGCCTCGGTGTCGACCTTGGCGAAGACGATGTCGCTGTTCTCCTCCGAGGCCTTCTCGAAGACCGGTGCGAACTGGCGGCACGGGCCGCACCAGGAGGCCCAGAAGTCGACCAGGACGATCTCGTTGTCGCTGATGGTGGTCTCGAACGTGGCGGCGGTCAGGTCGGTGGTGGCCATCGGGTGGTCTCCTGTTCGGTCGGAAGTGGTCATCCCCTAGGGGGGTTACTGGTCCCAACAGGTGTCGCCTGGTCGTTGTTCCCGCCCGCGTCGCGGCGCACCCGGCGCAGCGCCGTGAGCCCGGCCACGACGAGGACCGCGGCAGGCACGACCCACAGGGGGATGGCGGCCGCCCACTCGCCGATCGCCTGCTGGGCGGCGAACTCGAGGTCGACCGTGTCGACGCCCAGCACGCCGGTGATGCCCGCGGTGCCGTCGTAGCGCAGGAACAGGACCCCGATGACGATGAAGAGCACGCCGGCGACCGCGGAGGTGGTGTGCACGCTGACGCGGCCCCACGACAGCGTGCGACCGCGCAGCCACCGCCGGCTGCCCAGGTCGTAGCGGTCCCACAGTGCGGCCAGGACCAGCAGGGGCGCGGCCATGCCCAGCGCGTAGACGGCCAGCAGCACCCCGCCCTGCCAGGGCGAGCCGGAGGTCGCGGCCACCGTCAGGATCGCGCCCAGCACCGGGCCGGAGCAGAAGCCGGCCAGGCCGTACACGGCGCCCAGCACCAGCGTCGACGCCCAGCCGCTGCCGCTGCGCGAGCCCGCCCACGACTGCAGGCGCGCCGAGAACGGCACGGCGAAGCCGCGCCCGAGCAGCTGCAGCACGCCGAGGGTGATGATCGTCCAGCCCGCGACCGCGATCAGGGTGCTGCGGTGGCCGTAGAACAGCTCGGAGGCGAAGCCGGCGCCGGTGCCCAGTGGCACCAGGGTCAGCAGCAGGCCGAGGTAGAAGACCGTCGTGCGGGCCACCAGGGCACGGGCGTCGGCGAAGGCGTAGGCGAAGAACGACGGCAGCAGCAGCGCGCTGCACGGCGAGAGCAGCGCCAGCACGCCGGCGGCGAAGGCCGCGACCACGCCGATCTCGGTCATCGGGAGGCGGTGTCGTCAGCGGCGGCGTCGGCGGCGTCCTCGATGACCTGCTCGAAGGTCGCGGTCGGCTGCGCACCGATCACCGGCTGGCCGTTGATGATGAACGCCGGGGTGCCGGTGACCCCGATCTGCTGGCCCTCGGTGAAGTCCGCCGCCATCGCCTGCTGCGCCTGGGGGCTGGCCATGTCGCGGCGGAAGTCGGCGACGTCGAGCCCGATCTCCTCGGCGATGGCGTCGAGGTACTCCTGGTCGATCGCGCCGCTGTTGGGGCTGGGCTGGTCGGCGTACATCGCGTCGTGGAACTCCCAGAACCTGCCCTGCGCAGCAGCGGCACGTCCGGCCAGGGCGGCGGTGGCCGACTCCTGGCCCAGGTAGGGGAAGTCGCGCCACTCGATGCGCAGGGTGCCGTCCTCCACGTACTGCTCCACCAGCTCCGGCTCGGTGTCCCGGGCGAACTTCCCGCAGAAGGGGCACTGGAACTCGGAGTAGCTGACCATCACGACGGGGGCGTCCACGTCGCCGAGGGCCATCGGGTCGCCCTTCTCCCGGCGCGGCAGCTGGGCGAGCGGGTCGTCATCCGGCGCCACCTGGGGCGAGGTGTCGGTGACCTCGGCGCGGGCGCCGGCGTCGGGCTGGGAGTCGTCCGAGCCGCCGGTGCCGACGAGCACGCCGACCAGGGCGACGGCGGCGATGCCGGCCACGGCGAGCGGGACGACGGGGGAGGTGCGCTTGCGGGTCACGAGGGATCACTCCGGACGGTGGAGGCGGGCACGTTCGTGGGGGTGGCGCAGCTGCTCTCGCCGGCCAGGCGGCGCTGCAACGCCCAGGCCAGCAGGGCGACGGCGACGAGCTGGAGGAGGGGCTGGACGGGCTCGAACCAGGTCATCGCGCCGGCGCTGCCGAGGGCGAGGAGCACGAGCTTGTTGCAGACCGGGCAGCCGACGGCGAAGAAGGTGAGCGTGCCGCCGATCCAGCCGCCCCGCCCGGCGGGGTCGGGCCCCTGCTGCTCCGGTGCGGCGACGTACGTCGCCACCAGCAGGCCGGCCAGCAGCGAGGAGACGACCAGCGACGGCCAGGCCCACCAGGTCGGGGGCACCTCGCGGCCGAAGATCGGGGTGTCGACCAGGTCGGTGGGTACGGCCACGACCAGCGCGAACGCCAGGCTCGCCACGACGGCGGCGCCCCAGCGGCGCGGCGTCCAGGCGGTCATGCGCCGACCTCGACGGGGTGCCCGTGGGTGCGCCACTCGAGCATCCCGTCCTCGAGGCGGCGGGCATCGATGCCGGCGGCGGCCAGGATGCGCACCGCGTCGTGGGCCATCACGCAGAACGCGCCGCGGCAGTAGGCGATGACCGGGCCACGGGCGCGCAGGTCGTCGACCGCGGTGGCCAGCTCCTCCAGCGGCACGCTGCGGGCCCCCGGCACGTGCCCGGCGAGGAACTCCTCGACGGGGCGCACGTCGATGACGTCGGCGCTGCCCTCGTCGAGGGCCGCCGCGAGGTCGTCGCGGGTCACCAGGCCGACCTCGCCGGAGCCGGGCACGTCGAGGTAGGCCGCCAGGGCGCGCTCCACGTCGGCCGAGCGGTGCCGGCCCACGGTGCGCAGGGCGTCGTACAGAGCCGCGACGTCGTCACCGGCGAGGCGGTAGTGCACGCGCGTGCCCTCGCGCCGGGTGCTGACCAGGTTGGCCAGCTTGAGCACCTGCAGGTGGGCCGAGACCGTGGTGACGCCCATGCCCGCGGCGCGGGCCAGCGCGTCGACGGTGCGTTCGCCCTGGGCCAGCAGGTCGACCAGCTCGAGGCGGCGCGGGCTGGCGAAGGCCTTGCCGACCACCCCGAGCTCGTCGAAGAGGGAGCTGCGTCGCTCGTCGTCCATCCATTCCTCCAATGATCTTTGGAAGACCGTACCCGAGGCGTGGGGACGCGCAAGGGCCGGCGGGAGGTGTCCCTCCCGCCGGCCCTCCGGTCACGTGCGGTGGTGCGTCAGCGGCCCAGCAGGCGGCTGAACCAGCCGCCCTGGGAGCCGGCGCCCTTGGCTGCCTCCCGCGCCTCGCGGAGCTCGGCCTGGGAGTGCCCGGGGCACCACTGGCCGGCGGGGACGCTCGCCTTGACCTGGGCGACGTGGTTGCCGCAGCCGGCCCAGGTGGTCTTCTGGCAGGTCTTGCAGGTGGTGGGGCGGCACATGGTGCCTCTCCTTCCCGCGGCCTCGGCCGCAGTCGTCGTTCAGTCGTGGATCAGTCGTCGTGGGGGATCAGTCGTGGGCGAAGGTGATGTTCGGCAGCACCTTGCGCAGCCAGGCCGGGGTGTACCAGGCGGCGTTGCCGGTCAGGCGCAGCATCACCGGCAGCAGCACCAGGCGCACCAGGAAGGCGTCGAGCAGCACCGCGATGCCGAGCACCACACCCATCTCCTTGGGCGGGATCGGGCCGGAGAGGGCGAAGGTGAAGAACACCGCCACCATCACCGCGCCGGCCGCGAAGATGACCCGGCCCGAGTGGGCCAGCGAGCCGACCATCGCCTGCTTGGGGTCGCCGGTGCGCTCGTAGTGCTCCTTGGCCGAGGCCAGCAGGAAGACCGTGTAGTCCATGGCGATCGCGAAGATCATCGCGAAGAAGAACACCGGCGCCCAGGCGTCGAGGAAGCCCTGGGGCTCGAAGCCGAGGAAGTCGGCGCCGTAGCCCTCCTGGAAGATCAGCCGGGCCACACCGAAGGCCGCGGCCGTCGAGAGCAGGCTGGCCAGGGTGCCCAGCAGCGAGATGAGCGGTGCCTGCAGGGCGAAGAGCAGCAGCAGGAAGCCGAGCACCATCACGATGCCGATCACCAGCGGGGTGGACTCGTCGAGCTGGGCCTTGAGGTCGAGGTTCTCGACCGCGGCGCCACCGACGAGCGCGGACTCCGGCAGGTCGCCCCGCAGCCGGTCGACGGTCTCGCCGAGCTTGGGGTCGGACGGGTCGACGGTCGGGACGGCCTGGATGAGCACCAGGTCGCTGTCGTCGCTGGCCGGCATCGGGGGCATCGCGCCGGCGATGCCCCCGTCGGCCTGCAGGGTGGCGGCGGTCTCGTCGGCGTCGGCCGCGTCGGCGACCACCTGGAGGGTGCCGGGGGCGCCCTCACCGAACGACTCCTGGACCAGGTCGTAGCCGACCCGGGCCGAGGACTCCTCGGGCAGCACCTTGATCGAGGGCATCGCAGTCTTCAGGCCCATGATCGGCGCTGCGAGCGCGAGCAGGACCACCAGCGAGGCCAGGCCCCAGACCAGCGGGCGCTTCCACAGCCGCTCGCCCCAGGCCTCGAAGCGCGGCGAGCGGTGCTCACCGGACTTCGACCAGGGCAGCGCGCCCTTGTTGATCTTGTCGTCGAGCTTGTTGAGCACCAGCGGCAGCAGGGTCAGCGTGGCGGCGAGGATGAAGACGACCGAGAGCATGATGCCGCCGGCCATCGAGCGGAACGAGGGCGAGGGCACGATCATCACCGCGGACAGCGAGACCAGCACGGTCAGGCCCGAGAGGAGCACGGCCTTGCCGGCGGTGTCCATCATCTGCGCGATCGCCCACGGCTTGTCGTGCGGCCGCGCGGCCCGGGCGGCGCGGTAGCGCACCACCAGGAACAGCGCGTAGTCGATGCCCAGCGCCAGGGCGAACATCATCGCGAAGTTCATCGCCCAGATCGAGACCGGCACCAGCTCGTTGATCAGCACCAGCGAGCCCGCCGAGGCGACGAGGCCGGAGAGGGTCAGGATGAGCGGGAGCCCGGCAGCGACCAGGGCTCCGAAGGCCAGCACCAGGATGGCCATGGTCACCGGCCACGACATCAGCTCGGACTGCAGCATCGCCTCGAGGTTGGCCTCGTTGAAGTCCGACCACAGCAGCGACGAGCCGGTCGGGTTGACCTGGACCGTGTCCGTGGACAGGCCCTGCAGCTCCTCCTTGATGTCGGTCGCGACGCGCACCATCTCGTTGGTGTCGACGCCGGCGCCGGCCAGCACGATGGCGGTCGAGCCGTCCTCCGACAGGGTCGCGCCCGGCTGGGGCGCGATCACGTCGGCGATGCGCGGCTCGTCCTCGAGGATCGCGGTGACCTCGGCGATGACGGCCTTGCCCTCACCCTCGGTGACCGGGCCCTCGTCGGAGTGCACGACGACCTGGATCGCCGAGGAGGCGTTGCCGCCGAAGCTGTCGCGGGCCAGCTCGCGCGCGGCCACGGATTCGGAGCCGTCGGCCTGCCAACCGGCACCGGAGAGGTTCTTCTCGACCTGTGGGGCGAAGACGCCCAGCCCGACGATCAGCAGGGCCCACACGATCGCCACGAGCTTGCCGTGGCTGGTGACCCACAGGCCCAGGCGGCCCAGGGGGCCGGCCGAGGGCGGTGCGGTCTCGTCGGAAGGGGTCCCGGCCCGGTGGGCCGGGGTCGTGGTGGTGCTCATGGGGGTCCGTTCTGTGAGTCAGGTCTGTGGGTCAGAGCAGCGCCGGGAAGGCGCGGGCGGCGGTGTAGACCGCGACGCCCAGGACGAGGAGCGTGAAGGCTCCCTGGAGCTTGTCGGTGTCGATCCGGTCGGCCAGGCGGGCGCCCAGCACAGCGGCGATGGACGAGGCGATGGTGAGCGCCAGGACCAGCCACCAGTCGGGAGCGGCACCGGCGCCGGCACGCACGACCAGGGCCGAGGCCGAGGTGATGGTGATGACCACCAGCGACGTGCCGACGGCGTACGTCATCGGCAGCGCCAGGGCCAGCAGCAGCGCCGGCACGACCAGGAACCCGCCGCCCACGCCGAGGAAGCCGGTCAGCAGGCCGACCACGGTGGCGGTGACGAGCACCTTGAGCGCGCGCGGGCAGTTGCAGGCGAAGGTGGGGCTGAAGGTGATGATCGGGTCGTCGAGACCCGGCCGGCCGCCCCGGTCGGGCTTCGTCGGGTCGCTGTGGGCGAGCCGGCGCCAGGCCATCAGGGCGCCCACGAGCAGCATCAGCGCCGCGAAGCAGGCCAGCAGCACGTCGTCGCTGACCAGCGCGGCACCGGTGGCGCCCGCGGCCGCGCCGCCGATCGCGACGACGCCGAAGACGACGCCGCGTCCCAGCAGCACGTTGCCCTGGCGGTGCGCGGAGACGGCGCCGGCCAGCGACGTCACCCCCACCACCACCAGCGAGCCGGTCGTGGCCTGCGTGGCCGACTGGTCGAGCAGGTAGACCAGCACCGGCACGGCCAGGATCGACCCGCCGCCGCCGAGCGCGCCCAGGGACAGCCCGATGAGCGCGCCGGCGGCGACGGCGAGGACGAAGGTCACGCTCAGGCCTCGGGGCCGACCAGGTGCAGGCCGACCTTCTCGGCGTTCTCGAAGCTGTCGTCGATCGAGACCAGGTCGCGACCGGCGGCCGCCAGGAAGGAGGCGGCGACCGAGGCGCGGTAGCCCCCGGCGCAGTGCACCCAGACCTCGCCCTCGGGCACCTCGTCGACGCGCCGCGGGATCTCGTGGATCGGGATGTTGACGGCGCCGTCGATCGCGGCCTTCTCGTGCTCGTCGACGCGACGGACGTCGAGCACGACCACCGGACGGTGGTGGCGTACCTGGGCGAGGTCGGCGAAGGTGGCGGTCTCGAAGCTGCCGAGGTTGCGGTCGCTCCAGTCCTTCGGGCCGCCGGTGGCGTGCGCCGCCGGGCGGTCGATGCCGATGCGCACCAGCTCGCGCTGGGCCTCGGCGACGTCGTCGGCGCTCTCGCCGAGCAGGGTCACCGGGGTGCCCCACTCGATGAGCCAGCCCAGGTACGTCGCGAACCCGCCGTCGAGCCCGAAGTTCACCGTGCCGGGCGCGTGACCGGCCGCGAAGGCGGTGCGGTTGCGCAGGTCGACGACCCACTCGCCGGCCTCGATGCGCCGGCGCAGCTCGGCCGCGTCGGCGCGCTCGGGGGTGCTCAGGTCGGGGGCGTCGGGGCCTTCGGCGTTGCGGCGGCCCATCTGCGCGTAGTACGCGGGGTAGGCGCCCAGGCCGTCGAGCAGCTCGCGGACGTAGGTCTCCTCGTCCTGGGTCAGCACCGGGTTCTGCGACTTCTCCTGGCCGATGGTCGAGGAGGTCGCGTCGCTCTGGGTGGCCGAGCAGAACGAGCCGAAGCCGTGGGTCGGGAAGACCTCGGCTTCGTCGGGCAGCTCCTCGGCCAGCTTGTGCGCCGAGGCGTGCTGGTGGCGCACCAGGGCGTCGGTGTGCTCGGGGCCCATCAGGTCGGGCCGGCCGGTCGCGCCGAAGAGCAGCGAGCCGCCGGTGAAGACGGCGAACGGCTCGCCGCCGTCGGTGACGGCGTACGACAGGTGGGTGAAGGTGTGGCCGGGGGTGGCGATGGCGCGCACCGCGATCCGGTCGCCGACCTCGACGACCTCGCCGTCGGCGACGGGGGTGCGCTCGAAGGAGACGTCGTCCTCGCCGTTGACGAGGTAGGCGGCGCCGGTCTCGCGGGCCAGGGCGAGCCCGCCGGTCACGTAGTCGTTGTGGATGTGGGTCTCGAAGACGTGCGTGAGCCGCACGCCGTCGGACTCGAGGATCTCGAGGACCCGGTCGATGTCGCGCTGCGGGTCGACCACGATGGCGACCTCGCCGTCGTGGACGACGTAGCTGCGGTCGCCGAGGGTGGAGGTCTCGATGACCCGCACGGTCAGCTCGTCCTGCTGGGTGTGCTCGCTCATGGTGCTCCTCACTTCTCGGTCGGACGGCCGGCGCGGATCCACGCGGACGTGCCGCCGGCGATGTTGACGGCGTCGAAGCCCGATCCGGTCAGGAAGTCGGTCATCGCGCCGCTGCGGTTGCCCGAGGCGCAGACCACGTAGGTGGTGGTCTCCTTGTCGAGCTCGTCGGTGCGGCCGGGCAGCTGGCCCATCGGGATGTTCACGGCGCCGGGCAGGTGGCCGTCGGCGTACTCGGAGGGCTCCCGCACGTCCACCACGGTGGCGCCCTGCTCGAGCGCTGCGGCGGCCTGGTCGATGTCGATCTCTCGCATGTCGTCTCCTCTGCGAAGTGGTCGGGAGGGCTCGCTCTCGAACCCCTGGGGGGGATGCTTGCCAACCTAGCACAACCCCCTAGGGGGATGTATAGTTCGTGGAGCAAGCAGCCACGTCACCCGTCCGGGTGACGACTCGACGAGAGGACGTCCATGAGCAGCTACACGATCAGCACGACCCTGGACCGCCCGTACGACGAGACCGTCGAGGCGGTGCGCGAGCAGCTGGCGGAGGCCGGCTTCGGGGTCCTCACGGAGATCGACCTCAAGGCCACCTTGAAGAAGAAGCTCGACGTCGACGTCGCGCCCCAGGTCATCCTGGGCGCCTGCCGTCCGCAGCTGGCGCACCAGGCGCTGGAGGTCGAGCCCTCGATCGCCGCGCTGCTGCCCTGCAACGTGGTCGTGCGCGCGCTCGACGACACCACCACCGTCGTCGAGGCCTTTGACCCCGACGTCATGATGTCGGTGGGACTCGGGGACGCCGACGGTCCTGCCGGCGACGCGATCCGCAGCGTCGCCACCGATGCCCGCGAGCGCCTCTCGAAGGCCCTCGCCTCCCTGGAAGGAACCACCTGATGGACCTCGAGCCCGACGAGATCAAGGCGATCATCACCCGGATGAAGCGCGCCAACGGCCACCTGGCCAGCGTGATCCGGATGATGGAGGAGGGCTCGGACTGCGAGTCCGTGCTCACCCAGCTCGCCGCGGTCAACAAGGCGCTCTCGCGTGCCGGCTACGCCATCGTGGCCACCGGCCTGCAGCAGTGCCTGACCGCCAACGACGACGACCTCGACGGGGTCGACGTCAAGAAGATGGAGAAGCTCTTCCTGGCGCTGGCCTGAGCCACGCCGGCCGGGGCCCGCGCGGGCGGTAGCCTGCGGCCATGGCCTCCCTGCTGCTGACCGTCATCGGCGACGACCGGCCGGGGCTGGTCTCGGCCGTCTCCGCGCTCGTGGAGGCGCGCGGCGGCTCCTGGCAGCGCAGCCAGCTGACCCGCCTGGCCGGGAAGTTCGCCGGCATCGCGCTGGTCGAGGTGCCCGACACCCAGCGCGCCGGGCTCGAGGAGGCTCTCGCGGCGCTCGCCGCCGAGGGCCTCACGGTGCGCGTGGAGGACGCCGGGCCGGCCGACGCCCAGCCCGCTGACGGGCCCGCGACCTTCACCCTGCACCTGGTCGGCCAGGACCACCCGGGCATCGTCGCCGAGATCTCCTCGGCGCTGGCCGCGCGCGGCGTGGGCATCGAGGAGCTGCTCACCGACGTCGTCGACGCCCCGATGGGCGGCGGCACCCTCTTCGAGGCCCGCGCCACCCTGCGGATGCCTCCCGGCGCCAACGCCGAGGTCCGCGCCGACCTCGAGCGCCTCGCCGACGAGCTGATGGTCGACCTCGAGCTCGACCCGGCCCGAACTTCGCGCTGACCCGGCCTGAACTTCCCGCTGACCCGGCCCGAACCTTCCCGCCAGGTCGCTCAACCCGAGTGGTTGGCCTCCCACGAGCGCGCGACCAGCTCGCGCAGCACCTCGTGGTCGAGCTCCTCGAACCGCTTGACGTAGAGACAGCCCTTGCCGGTCGTGTGCGGCCCCAGCCGCTCGAGCAGGTCGCGGTTGCTGTCGTAGTAGGTGAGCCCGTAGAGCGTCAGCGCCGCCTTGCGCGGCGCCAGCCCGATCGCGAACCACTGGTGCTGCTTGCCGTCGGCGGTCGTGTAGTCCTGGCGGCCGAACCCGACCATCGAGGCTCCCCACATCCGCGGCTCGGCGCCGCTGACCTCCCGCATCAGCGCCAGCGCCGCCAGGGCGTCCTCGCGGCGGCGCGGCTGCTCGACCGAGTCGAGGTAGGCCTCGACGTCCGCGGTGGTCGGCTGGGTCTTGCGGGTGTCCCTGTCGGCCATGGGCACGATGCTCGCAGACCCCGCTAGCGTGGCCGGATGCACCCGACCGGCGACGCCACGCGGGCGCCCATGACGCGCCCGGCGCGCGGCAGCGTCGTACGACTGGCGCTGCTGGGGGCCCTGGTGCTGGCGCTCCTGCTGGCCTGGGCGACCGGGCGGGTGCCCGAGGTCTCGTCGCTGCGCGAGCGGGTCGACGACGCCGGCGCGTGGGGCCCGCTCGCCTTCGTGCTGGGGTACGCCGCGCTCGCGCTGCTGCCGACCCCCAAGGGGCTGATGACGGCGCTGGGGGCGGTGCTCTTCGGCTTCGTCGTCGGCGCGGTGCTGGCGTGGGGGGCGGCGATGCTGGCGGCGCTGGTCGCCTTCGGGCTCAGCCGGCTGCTGGGACGTGAGGCCGTCGACCGGCTGGTCGGGGGCCGCCTCGACCGGGTCGACACGCTCTTCCGCGAGCACGGGCTGGTCGCGGTCGTCGCGGTCCGGCTGGTGCCGGTGGTGCCCTACACGGCGATCAACTACGCGGCGGGCCTGGTGCCGCTGGGCCTGGGCGCCTACCTGCTCGGCACCGCGGTGGGGATGGTGCCCGGCACCATCGCCTACGCCGCGCTGGGGGCCTTCGGCACCAGCCCCGGGCGACTCTTCGCAGGGCTGGCGGTGCTCGTGGCGCTGACGGTGCTCGCGGCGCTGGCCGGTCGACGGATGCTGCGGGGAGGACACGCCGAGGGGGCGGGCACGTGAGCGAGCTGCTGCTGCTGGCCCTGACCGTGCTGGGCTACGCGCTGGTCTCGTCGCGGCTCAGCCTGTCGCCGGTCACCGCGCCGATGGTCTTCACCGGCGTCGGCCTGCTGGCCGGGGCTGCCGGGCTGGTCGACCTCGAGCTGGACGGCGAGGTCGTCACCGTGCTCGTCGAGGTCACACTCACGCTGGTGCTCTTCACCGACGCCATCCGCATCGACCTGCGCGAGCTGCGGCGCCATCTCGGACTGCCGGTGCGCCTGCTGGGCGTGGGCCTGCCGCTGACGATCCTCGCGGGCACGCTCGCGGGCGCGCTGCTGCTGCCCGGGCTCGGGCTGGTGGGGGCCGCGCTGCTCGCCGCGGTGCTGGCGCCGACGGACGCGGCCCTCGGGCTGGCCGTGGTCAGCGACCGGCGGCTGCCGGTGCGCATCCGCCAGGCGGTCAATGTCGAGAGCGGGCTCAACGACGGCATCGCGCTGCCGGTGGTCACCGTGCTGCTGGCGGTCGCGGTGGCCGACGGTGCCGCCGGCGCCGGGACCGACGGGTGGTGGAGCCTGGCGCTGGCCCAGGTCGGGGCCGGTGTCGGCGCGGGCGCGGTCGCCGGGCTGGTGGGCGGTTGGCTCCTCGACCGGCGCTCCCGAGCCGGGGCCGTCGAGGGCGTCTACCGCCAGTTGGCCGCGCTGGGCGTCGTCGCGGCGGCGTACGCCGGGGCGGTGCTGCTGGGCGGCAACGGCTTCATCGCCGCCTTCACCGCCGGCCTGGCCTTCGGCCACGTCGCGCGCGGGCACTGCGCGCACGTGCAGGACTTCACCGAGGACGAGGGCGAGCTGCTCACCGTCACCACGTTCCTGGTCTTCGGGGCCGTGCTGGTGGGGCCGGTGCTCGACGAGGTCACCTGGCGCTCGGCGGCGTACGCCGTGTGCTCGCTGACCGTGGTGCGCCTGCTGCCGGTGCTGGTCGCGCTCGCCGGCTCGCGGACCCTGCTCGAGACGAGGCTGTTCCTGGGGTGGTTCGGCCCGCGCGGGCTGGCCTCGATCCTCTTCGCGCTGCTCGTGGTGGAGGAGGCCGGCGGCCCGACGGGGGAGGCGGTCTTCGAGGTGGCCTGCCTGACGGTGCTGCTCAGCGTGGCGCTGCACGGGCTGAGCGCGTCGACGTGGTCGGCGCGGCTGGCGCGACGGCTCGACGAGGTCGGCCGGGACCGGGCCGAGCACGGGGCGGCCGCCGAGATGCCGACCCGGCGCCGGCTCTCGCCCTGAACCCGCACCACCCAACGAGAACGTGTTCTAGTCTGCCGGGATGAGCAAGGGTGCGTCGCTGGCGCGGATCGCGGTCCTCTACCTCGCCGCGGCGGGCGCCGGTCTGGCGTGGCTGCTGGTCGGGCCCGCCACGCCGTGGCTGGTGCTCGACACGCTGCTGGCCGACGTGGTGGCGACGCTGGTCGTCTTCGCCGGGAGCCGGCTGTGGGGCAGCTCGTCGTGCTACGACGCCTGGTGGAGCGTCGCGCCGCCGCTGCTGCTGGCGTGGTGGTGGGTCGAGCGCGACCCCGACGCCGACCCCGTGCGCCTGGGCCTGGTGGCGCTGGTGGTGGGCCTGTGGGCGGTGCGGCTGACCGCCAACTGGGCGATCACCTACCCGGGGCTGCCGCACGAGGACTGGCGCTACCCGCTGCTGCGGGCGCGGGCCCCGCGAGCCGCCCTGCTCGTCGACCTGACCGGTGTGCACCTGGTGCCGACGCTCCAGGTCTTCCTCGCCACCCTGCCGGTGCTGGTGGTGACGCGCTCGGCGCGCGAGGTGGGCTGGCTCGACGCGCTCGCGCTGGTCGTCGGTCTCGGGGCCGTGCTGCTGCAGCACGTCTCCGACCGCCAGCTGCACCGCTTCACCCGCGCCCGCACGCCGGGCCAGGTCCTCGACACCGGACCCTGGGCCTGGTCGCGGCACCCCAACTACTTCGGCGAGCTGCTGTTCTGGGTGTCGGTGGCCCTCTTCGGTCTCGCCGCCGCCCCCGACCTGTGGTGGTGGGTGCTGCCGGGTCCGGTGCTGGTGCTGGCGATCCTGCTCGGCGCGAGCATCCCGATGATGGACGCGCGCAGCCTCGAGCGCCGACCGGGCTACCAGGAGGTCATCGACCGGGTGCCGGCGCTGGTGCCGCGCCCGCCGCGGTGAGCGGCGGACGGGCGCCCGGCCCGGTCCGGGTGGTGGTCGCCGGCCTCGGCGACACCGGGGTGCTCAGCGCCGTCGAGCTGCTGCGCCGGCGACCGGCGCTGCAGGTCACCGGCGTCTCGCCGACCACCGGCCTGGTCAGCGGCCAGGAGCTCGGGCTGCGGCTGACGCGTCCCCAGGAGTGGTCGCGCGACTACCGCACGCCGTACGCCGCCTTCCGTCGGCTCGAGCGCGCCGCGGTGGTGCACGGCCGGCTGGTCGGGCTCGACGCCGCCGCCCGCAGCGTGTCCGTCGAGGAGGCCGAGCAGGCCGGCGGGGCGCGGCGCGACCTCGGCTACGACGTGCTGGTGGTGGCCACCGGGGTGGCCAACGGGTTCTGGCGCTCCGACGCCGTGCGCGACGACGCGGAGGTGGCCCGGGCCCTGCGCGCCGACCACGAGCGACTGGCCGCCGCCCGGTCGGTGCTGGTGGTCGGCGGCGGCGCGGCCGCGGTCAGCGCCGCCGGCAACATCGCCGAGACGTGGCCCGGTCGGTCGGTCCGGCTGGCCTTCCCCGGCGAGCGGGCCCTGCCGCAGCACCACGGCCGCACCTGGGCCCACGTGCGCGGACGTCTGGAGGCTGCCGGCGTGCGCCTGCTCGCGGGGCACCGCGCGGTGCTGCCCGACCCGGCCGGGCTCGAGCGGCTGGGGACCGGGCCGGTGCGCTTCAGCACCGGCCAGCCACCCGTCGAGGCCGACGTCGTGCTGTGGGCCGTGGGCCGGGTGCGCCCGCACACGGGGTGGCTGCCGCCCGCGCTGCTCGACGACGGCGGCTTCGTGCGGGTCGACCCGCAGCTGCGGGTGCCCGGCTGCGAGGGCGTCTTCGCCATCGGCGACGTCGCCGCCAGCGACCCGCTGCGCAGCTC
Organism: Nocardioides salarius; assembly: GCF_016907435.1. NCBI lineage: Bacteria > Bacillati > Actinomycetota > Actinomycetes > Propionibacteriales > Nocardioidaceae > Nocardioides > Nocardioides salarius. Next base: position 3,698,274 of record NZ_JAFBBZ010000001.1, read on the forward strand.
GGCACGCAACTTCGGGCACCGGCTGCTGGCCGGCAATGTGCTCGCCCACCTCGACGGCCGTCCGCTGGCCGACCTGCTGGTGCCCGGGCGGCGGTGGGGCTCGGTGCTCGGGCCGCAGCGCGACGGGATGCGCGTCTACGGTCCCACCGGCCGCGGTGCGCGTGTGCCGCGGTGGGCGCTCGACCGGGTGCTGCAGCCGTGGGTGGTGCGCCGCGCGATCTACGGCGGCGTACGCCGCGGCGACGGCCCAGCGGACTTGTCAGGGGGCTCTGGCGCTTGAGGGGTGTTGCAACCCCTGACAAGCGCAGGAGTCCCCGGCCGGCCGGGGACTCATGCAGCCCGCTCCGCCGGGCGCGCGCTGGTCCGCGCGGCCCGGCGCCGCAGCCGGGAGACGACGAGGGTCAGGGTGACCAGCGCGAGCACGATGAGCGCCCAGCCGCCCGGCCCGACCGCGCCGACCACGTCGACGATCGCGCGCTGCAGCGCCGCCGCGGCGCCGATCACGGGGTCGTCGGCGGCGTCCGCGCCGCCCAGGATCCGCAGCTCCCACCAGCCGTAGTAGGCGACGTAGGCGCCGGCGACGACCAGCACCGCACCGGCCACGCGGGGCGCCCAGGCGCCCGAGCGGCGCAGGCGCTGCACGGTGGTGGGGGAGGCCAGGGCGGTCGCCACGGCCAGGGCGCCGACCACCGAGCCCATCCCGGCGGCGTACGCCGCGAAGAGCGCGACGCCCTCGAGCACCGAGTCGCTGCGGAAGCCCGCGACCACGACGGCCAGGAACGGTGCGACGGTGCACGACAGCGAGGCCACGGCGTACCCGGCGCCGAAGCCGGTCATCGACCAGAACGACCGCTGCAGGGGCCGTGCCCGGCGTGGGCGGCGGCCCAGCCGCGGCAGCGACGGCAGCACCAGCCGGCGGCCCGCGACCAGCCACGCGCCCACCAGCGCGAGGGCCACGCCCAGGACCACCGTCACCCACGGCAGGTGCCGCTGCACCTGCGAGACGACGGGTGCCACGGCCAGGCCGAAGACCAGGAAGACGCCCGAGAACCCGAGCGTCATCGCGCCGGTCAGGCCCAGCGCGCGCAGCACGGCGCGGGAGCGGTCGGGGGAGTCGTCACCCGCGACCAGCAGCGAGACGTACGCCGGCAGCAGCGCGAAGCCGCACGGGTTGACGGCCGCCAGCATCCCGGCCCCGAGGGCGACGGCGAGCAGTCCCTCGGACACGGGGCAGCCTCAGCCGGCCTGCTCGACCAGGTCGTCGACGATCCCGGCCAGCTCGGCCTCGTCGAGGTAGCCCTCGGCGCGCACCTCGCCGTCGGCGTCGAGGACCAGGTAGGTGCTCTGCGCGGTCACCCCGTAGTGGCGCCACACCGACCCGTCGGCGTCGGAGAGGTTGGTGACCGCGGGGTCGACGGAGGCGGCGAACTCGGCGATCGCGTCGGCGTCGTCCTGCGCGCCCACCCCGATGACGGCGACGTCGTCGCCGTGGGTGCTCGCGAGCTCGCCGACGCCGGAGATCTGCGCACGGCAGGTGGGGCACCACGGCGCCCAGAACCACAGCACCGCCGGCTTGCCGGCCAGGTCGGCCCCGTCCCAGCCGGCACCGTCGACGGTGCTCGAGGAGACGTCGTACAGCGGGTTGCCGGGGTTGCCTGGGTTGTCTGCCGTGCCAGCAGCCGGGGGAGAGGCCGCGTCGTCCGGGGCGGTCGACGGCGTCGGGCTCGCCGAGCCGGTGCTGGTGCCGGTGGTGTCGCTGCTCGTGGTGGGACCGGTGCTGGTGCCGCAGGCGGCGAGCAGCAGGACGCCGACCACCAGCCCCGCGCCGGTGCGGGCGGATCGGAGCCGGTGCGCGTTCATGCTGCCAGCCTAGGCCGCTCGCCCAGCGGTCGCCCCGACCGCAGGGCGGACCGGGGTGGTGCGCTCCACCGTCGCGGGGCAGGATGCTGCGGCGGCGACCACCACTCGGAAGGACGTCATCGATGAACCCCACCCGTCGCGCCCTGCTGGGCGGCACCGCCGGCCTGCTGCTGCTGGCAGCGTGCGGTGACGGCACCGACGACGGCTCCGGAGCCGGGGCGTCGGGCGGCTCGACCGCGGTGCTGAGGATCTCGGCGATCCCCGACCAGGACCCCGAGCAGCTCAACCGGCTCTACGGCCTGGTCGCCGACGCTGTTGCCGACGCCACCGGGCTCGAGGTCTCCTACGAGGCCGTCACCGACTACACCGCCGTGGTGCGGGCCTTCGAGGTCGGCGACATCCACCTGGCCTGGATGGGCGGGTTGACCGGGGTGCAGGCCCGCAGCCGCGTCGAGGGCGCCCGGGCCATCGCCCAGCGCGACATCGACGCCGACTTCCACAGCCTCTTCATCGCCACCGCGGCCTCGGGCCTCGAGCCGTTCGACGACACCGAGGGGCTCACCGCGCTGCGCGGGCACAGCCTGACCTTCGGCTCCGACACCTCGACCTCGGGCCGCCTGATGCCGCAGTACTTCATGGAGCAGGCCGGGCTCGACGTCGCCGACCTCAGGGGCGCGCCGGGCTTCAGCGGCTCGCACGACGCCACGATCGAGGCGGTCGCCAGCGGCAGCTTCGAGGTGGGTGCCGTCAACGAGCAGGTCTGGCGGGCCACCGTCGACGCCGGCGAGGTCGACCTCTCCGACGTGGTGGTGCTGTGGCGCACGCCGGGGTACGCCGACTACCACTGGCTGGCGCGCCCCGACCTCGACGAGACCTTCGGGGCGGGCACCACCGACGCCATCGCCCGGATGCTCTTCGGGCTCGACCCCGCCGACCCCGACGACGCCGCCGTCCTCGACCTCTTCGGGGCCACCTCGTTCGTGCCGACCGAGAACGAGAACTACGACCAGATCGAGGCGGTCGCGAAGGACCTGGGGCTGCTGGCGTGAACGAGGCCGGGGCGGGGCCCGTCGTCAGGCTCACCAGGGTCTCGCGCCGGTTCGGCGACCGCGACGCGCTGGCCGACCTCGACCTCGACGTCCACCGCGGCGAGCGGGTCGCGCTGCTGGGCTCCAGCGGCGCCGGCAAGAGCACGCTGCTCGCACTGCTCAACGGCTCGCTGCGACCCACCGGGGGCACCGTCGAGCTGCTGGACCAGCGGCCCGACCTGCTCGGGGCCCGGGCGCGACGCCGGTTGCAGGCCCGCATCGGCACCGTGCACCAGCGCCTCGACCTCGTCGAGCAGGTGCGGGTCCTCCACAACGTCAACGCGGGTCGGCTGGGCCGGATGAGCACCGCGACCGCGCTGCGCTCGCTGGTGTGGCCCACCGGGATGGCCGAGGTGCGCGGCGTGCTCGAGCAGGTGGGCCTGGGCTGGGCCGTGCACGAGCGCACCGAGCGGCTCAGCGGCGGCGAGCGGCAACGGGTCGCCATCGCGCGGCTGCTGCTGCAGCGCCCCGAGCTGGTGCTGGCCGACGAGCCCGTCTCGAGCCTCGACCCGGCGCGGGCCGCGGAGGTCCTGCGCCTGCTCACCGAGGTCGGCCAGCAGCAGGGCGCCGCCGCCCCCACCCTCGTCGTCAGCCTGCACCAGCCCGCCCTGGCCCGGGCCCACTGCACCCGCGCCATCGGGCTGCGCGAGGGCCGCATCGCCTTCGACGTCGCCGCTCCCGACCTCGCCGAGCACCACCTCGAGGAGCTCTACGTCCTGTGACGACCCTCGACGCAGCGCCGTCGCGCACCGCACCGCGTCGGGGCGCCAGCGCTCGGAGCGTCCGGGCGCGCCGACTGGTCGCCTTCGCCGTCGTGGTGCTGCCGCTGGCCTGGGCCTGCTTGCGCACCCTCGACGGCAGCGTCGACCTGGTCAACACCGGCGGGCTCGCGCTGGTCGACGACCTCCTCGGCAAGGCGCTCGACCCCGCTCTCGACGCCGAGTTCCTGGCGGTCGTCTGGCGCGCGCTGCTGGTGACCGTCGCCTTCGCGCTGCTCGGCACAGCCGGGGCGCTCGTGCTCGGCGCCGTGGGCGGGCTGGTGCTCAGCGACGTCGCCTGGGGCCAGCGCCCCGGCCGGTGGGTGGGCGTCGTACGCCTGCCGTTGCGGGGGGTGCTGGTGGCTGCGCGCTCGATCCACGAGCTCGTGTGGGCGCTGCTGCTGGTCAGCGTGCTCGGCCTCGACCCGCTCGCCGCGGTGGTCGCCATCGCGGTGCCGTTCGGCGCGCAGACCGCGAAGGTCGTCGCCGACACCCTCGACTCCACCGCGCGCGGCCCCCTGGAGGCGCTGCGCTCGGCCGGCGCGGCGCCGGTGCCGGCGCTGGCCTACGGGCTCCTGCCCGGCGCGCTGCCACTGCTGCTGTCCTACGCCTTCTACCGGTTCGAGTGCGCCATCCGGTCGGCGGTGATCCTCGGCGTCGTGGGGGTCGGCGGGTTGGGCCAGGAGCTCGTGGTGAGCCTGCAGTCGCGCAACTGGGACGAGGTGTGGACCCTGATCGGGGCGGTGCTCCTGCTCTCGGCGGTCGTCGACCTGTGGAGCACCCGCGTGCGCACCGGCCTGGCGGTGGCCAGCTGCTCGGACTGGTCGAGCGGGCGCACCGGCGCACCGGCGACCGGCTCGCGGTGGGTGCGGTGGTCGGGGTGGGCGCTGCTGCCGATGCTCGTGGTCGCCTGGTGGTACGCCGACGTCTCCTGGGCCGGGCTGTTCTCCGAGCGCACCCGTGAGCTGTCGGGGCGCCTGGTCGACGACCTGCTGCCGCCGGCCCTGCCGCCGGGTGGGTGGTCGACGCTGAGCGCGGGCGTGCTCGACACCATCGCGATGGCGGTGCTGGCCATGGCGGTCGCGGTGGTGCTGACCCTCGCGGTCGGTCCGCTGGCCTCGCGGCCGCGCCGCGACCGGGACGGACGAGGCGGCGGGGTGCTGCGCTGGGGCGCCTGGGGCGTGGCCCGGCTGCTCCTGCTGGCGCTGCGCTCGGTGCCGCCCACGGTCTGGGCCGTCGTCGCGCTGCTGGCCTTCTTCCCCGGCATCCTGCCCGGCGCCGTCGCGCTGGGGCTCTACACCGGCGGCATCCTGGGGCGCCTGGTGGCGGAGGCGTGGGAGTCGGTGCCGCTGCGCCCGCGTACGGCCCTGCAGGACGTGGGGGTGGCCCGCTCGGTGGCGGGGCTGGCCGCCACGGTGCCCGCGGGGGCGCAGTCGCTGGTGACCTACACGCTCTACCGCTTCGAGATCTGCGTGCGCGACACCGCGGTGGTCGGGGTCGTGGGCGCTGCGGGGCTGGGCCGGCTGCTGCAGGAGAACCTCAACCTGTTCCGGTTCCCGGTGGTCACCACGCTGCTGCTGGCCTCCTTCGCCGTGTCGGTGGCCGCCGAGCTCGCCGGGCGCCGGATCCGCCGCGCGCTGGCCGCCTGACCGGGCCGCCGGGGACTCCTGCAGGCCTCGTTTGGAGGCCCCTCGGAGGATGGAGGGGGAGGCCAAGACATGTCCCTACAGCGACGTCGCGTCATCGTCCTGGCTGTGGTGTGCGCGCTCGTCGTCGCCGTGCTGGCTGTCACCGCGCAGCGGTACGACGACCGGTCGGCCCCCGACGACCGCGAGCGCACCGCCCCGGGCCAGGCGGCGCAGGGACGCGGCGCGGCCCAGGACGGGGCCGACGGCGACGCCGCCGGCGCGCCGCGGCCCAGCGGCGTCGTCACGCTGGCGATCGGGGGCGACGTGCACTTCGAGGCCGGGGTCCGCGCCCTGCTGGAGCGGCCCAGGGCCACGCTCGGCCCGGTCTCGACGGTGCTGCGCGAGGCCGACGTCGCCATCGTCAACCTCGAGAGCGCATTGACCACCCGGACCTCACCGACGCGCAAGGAGCTGGAGGACCCCGGGGACCGCTACTGGTTCCGCAGCCCTCCCGCCGCGCTCGACCTCCTGGCGCGCTCCGGCGTCGACGTGGTCTCGATGGCCAACAACCACGGCGCCGACCACGGCCGAGCCGGGCTGCGGCAGACGCTGCGGACCGCCCGGGACGCCCCGGTCGCGGTGGTCGGTGTGGGCCGCGACGCCCGCACGGCCCACCGGCCGCACCGGGTCGAGGTCGGCGGCACCACGGTGGCCGTGCTGGCCGCCGACGCCTCGCCGCGCGAGAGCGCCGACGATGTCTGGGCCGCCGGCGCCGACAGCCCTGGCCTCGCCGCGGCCCGCCAGGACCCGCCGCGGCGGCTGCTGGGGCGCCGTGCGCCGCGCCGACCGGGCCGGCGACCTCGTCGTGGTCTACCTGCACTGGGGACAGGAGGGCGCCCGGTGCCCGACGGGCGACCAGCGCAGGCTCGCGGCCGCGCTGGGCGAGGCCGGCGCCGACGTCGTGGTGGGCGCGCACGCCCACCAGCTGCAGGGTGCCGGCATGCTCGACGACACCTACGTGGGCTACGGCCTGGGTGGCCTGCTCTGGTACCACGGCCGACGGCCGCAGACCGGGGTGCTGCGGCTACGGGTCGTCGACGGCGAGGTGCGCCGCGAGACGTTCCGGCCGGCCACCATCCCGGCGGGCGGCGGCCAGCCGCGGCTGCTCCAGGGAGCGGCCCGCGACGACGGCCACGCCCGGTGGCGCGACCTGCGCTCCTGCACACGCCTCGACCCGGTGCCGGGCCAGGAGCCCCGCGCGCCCGGGCCCGGCGCCGAGCAGGCCGGGCTGCCGGCGTACGACGCGAGCGTGCGGCGGATCGGGCCCGACCTGGCCCGCCGGATGCGGCGCAGCCACGACCCCGACCGCTGCCCGGTGCCGCTGGACCGGCTGCGCCACCTCACCGTCAGCCACGTCGACCTCGAGGGTCGCGCGCGCACCGGCGAGATCGTGGTGCACCGCGACCACGCCGTCGACCTCGTCGGGGTCTTCCGCGAGCTCTACGACGCCGGCTTCCCGATCCGCCGGATGCGCCTGGTCGACGCCTACGGTGGCGACGACGACCGCTCGATGGCGGCCGACAACACCTCCGGCTACAACTGCCGGCGCGTGGCCGGCACCCAGCGCTGGTCGCGGCACGCCTTCGGCGCCGCGGTCGACATCAACCCCCGTGAGAACCCCTACGTCACCGACGACGGCGTGCGACCGCCGTCGGGACGCCGCTTCGCGCAGGTCTCCCGGGCGCCCGGCGCCGACGTCGCCCCCGGGGTGGTCCGCCGCGGTGACGTGGTGACCCGGGCCTTCGAGCGGATCGGCTGGACCTGGGGCGGCACGTGGAGCCAGCCCGACTACCAGCACTTCACCGCGCCGTGAGCCCCGTGAGCCCGGCGGGGCCGGGGGCCGCCGGGGAGGGTCGGTCAGGGCAGCGGCGAGGGCGTGATCGTGCCCGGCAGACCGAGCACCGCCAGGGTGCGCGCCGCCATCTGCTCCTCGCCGAGCGCGTTGGGGTGCACGATGACCGGGTTGGTGCCGGCGAGCACCGGCTCGACCCACCGGGTGCCCGGCAGCTGGCAGGCGTCGTGGCCGTCGGAGACCTTGTTGAGGTTCACGTACGTCGACCCGGTGGCCTTCGCCGCGCGCTTGACGGCGTTGTTGAGGGTGCGCTGGATGGTGCGCAGGTAGGGCACGTCGCCACGGGCCACGGGCATCAGCGGGTAGCAGCCCTCGCGGCGGGGCATGATCCACGGGTAGCCCAGGATGGCGACCTCGGCCTTGGGTGCCCGGCGGTGCACGTCGCGCAGCGCCCGGCGGACCGCCGGGAAGGTCGTCTCGCGGATGGTGTCGGTGAAGGAGTCGCCGTACTGCTCCTTGCAGGGGCTGCCCTGCCCGAGCGTGGTGACACCGGCGGCGCCGCACTGCAGGATCGAGTTGATGAAGACGCTGCTGTCGTTGCCGCCGATGGTCATCGTGACCAGCCGGGTCCGCCGGCTCAGCGCGTCGAGCTGGGGTGCCACGCCGGGGTACTGGGAGCCGCGGTAGTCGCCGGTGTCGGCGGCGCCGCAGGTGACGTCGCTCAGCCGGGCGCCCACGGCCTCTGCCAGGACGTGCGGGTAGTTGCGCAGCGAGCGCAGGCACTGCACCGGGGCGGCGGGGTCGAGCGGCAGCACCCCCGACGCGGCGCTGTAGGAGTCGCCCATCGCGACGTAGCGCAGGCCCACGCGCTCGGCGGTCGCCGGCTCGGCGACGGCCGTGGTGCCGGAGGGCAGCAGGGTGCCGACCAGGGCGAGGGCGGCGGCGGCGAGCAGGGCGGGGCGACGGGACACGGAGACTCCAGGCGGCGGCGGGTGGGTGCACGGGTGCCGATGACGGCTCGCGAAGGTTAGGCGGGTGCAGTGGCGTGCGCCACACCCCGCCCACGGTGCGGACGGCCGGAACTGTTGCCGGCTCGCGGGGAACTGGCGCCGGCTCGCGTCAGCGGGGGGTGCGCAGGCGCCGGGTGTCGTCGGCGAGCCGGACGGTGCGGCCGGTGCGGTCGAGGTGGGCCAGCAGCGCGAGGGCGACGCGACGGCTGGTGCCCAGGGCGGTGCGGGCGGCGGTGACGGGGAACGGCTGGTCGAGACCGCCGAGCACCGCCAGCGCCTCCTCGTCGGCGCCGGCGCGCACCACCACGCCGCCGCCTAGGTGGAGCACCGCACCGGCCCGGTCGAGGCGGGCCAGGGCCCGGGCGTCGAGGCCCAGCTCGCGCAGCCGGTCGGCGCCGGGCGCGACGAACGGGCCCGACGCGAGCTCCTCGCGCAGCTGCGCCAGGGCCGGGACGAGGTCGGCGGGGACGTCGGGGGCCCCTGCGGCGCCGGTGCGCCAGCGGCCGTCCTCCAGGCGGGCCGGCGGTGCGCCGGTGCCGCCCAGCACCGGCTCCAGCAGGGCGGGATCGGGCAGGCGGGCGGCCTTCGCGAGCTCGGCGGGCGCCAGCCCGTCGGCGGCAGCGGGCTCGGCCAGCGCCGCCGACGCCAGTTCCAGGGCCACCGCCGCCCGGGCCGGGTCGAGCAGCCAGCCGCCGGCGCGCACCGTGCCCGCCGGTGCCGCGGCGGGGTCGAGCCCGGCCCGGCGCAGGTCGTCGTCGCGGGCCAGGCCGCGCACCCGCAGGTCGGCGGCGGTGGTCCCGTCGAGGCCGGCCAGGTCGACCGCCCGCGCCCGGGCCGCGCCGCGGCGGCGCAGCGAGGGCGGGCGCGGGTCGAGCACGCGCACGCCGCGCACGACCCGGTCGCCGGTCGAGCGCAGCACCGCGCGGTCGCCCACGCGCAGCGGCAGCGGCCGGTCGAGCCGCAGCCGGGCCAGCCCCGGGGCGAGCGGGCGCGCGTGCACGGCGAGCTGGGCCGAGCCGACGTGCAGCAGCGGTCGCTCGGGCAGGGCGTCGAGGTCGGGGCCGCTGACCTCGACGTCGACCACGTCGACGCCGAGGAACGCGCCCGGGGTCAGGAGCGCGTCGCCGCGGCCCAGCGCGGCCACCGCGCCGGGGGAGCGGTCGGCCAGCGCGAGCGCCACCCGGGCCACCCCGCTCACCGCGTCGCGCCGGCGTCCCAGCGACTCCACGCGGCGCACCCGTACCGTCCCGCCCGGCCCCGCCAGCTCGTCGCCCTCGCGGGCGGTGCCCGCGGGCAGGGTGCCGGTGACCACCGTGCCGGTGCCGCGCACGTGGAAGACCCGGTCGACCCACAGCCGCACGTCGGCGCCCGGGTCGGGCGCGGGCACCCCGGCGAGCACGCGCGCGAGCGCGGCCCCGACCTCCTGGCGCAGGGCGCTGACGCCCGCCTCGTCGCCGGCCCGGGTCACGACGTGCGGCACCCCGGCCAGGCCGGTGCGGGCGAGCTCATCGTGGGCCCGGGCAAGGGCCGGCGCGGGGTCGGCCAGGTCGGCGCGCGAGACCACCAGCAGGCCGTGCCGCACGCCCAGGGCGTCGAGCACCGCGAGGTGCTCGGCGGTCTGCGGCATCCACGGGTCGTCGGCGGCCACCACCAGCACCGCGACCGGCACCGGCCCGACGCCGGCGAGCATCGTGGACACGAAGCGCTCGTGGCCCGGCACGTCGACGAAGGCCACCTCGCCCGTGCCCGGCAGGTCCATCCACGCGTAGCCCAGCTCGATGGTCAGCCCGCGCCGCTTCTCCTCGGCCAGCCGGTCGGGGTCGGCCCCGGTCAGGGCACGCACCAGCGTCGACTTGCCGTGGTCGACGTGGCCCGCGGTCGCCACCACGTGCACTCAGCGACCCCCTTCGGCGTCGTGCGCGAGCAGGCGCCGTACGCCGTCGGCGAGGGCGTGGTCGTCGGCGGGCGGCAGCGCCAGCAGGTCGAGCAGCAGCCGCCCCTCGTGCACGTGGCCCACGATCGCGGGCGAGCCGTGGCGCAGGGGCGCGGCCAGCCGGTGCGGCAGCGCGACGGCGGCGCTGGGCAGCGGCACCCCGGGCGCGCCCCCGCCGCCGACACGGCCCTGCGAGGCCACGGCCTCGGCCGGCGCGCCGATCGCGGCGGCCAGGCGGCGGGCGCGCTCGAGCAGCTCGTCGGGGCGGGTGGCCAGCGCGGCCGCGACCGGGGGCACCGGCCCGGTCAGGGTGGCCTCGAGCGCGGCCAGGGTCAGCTTGTCGACGCGCAGGGCGCGGGCGAAGGGGTGGCGCCGCAGCCGTTGGACGAGCCCGGTCTCGCCGAGCAGCAGCCCGGCCTGGGGGCCGCCCAGCAGCTTGTCGCCCGAGGCGGTGACCAGGTCGGCGCCGGCGCGCAGCGTGGTGGCGGCGTCGGGCTCGTCGGGCAGGCGCGGGTGCGGGGCGAGCAGCCCCGACCCGATGTCGGCCACGACCGGCACCCCCAGCCCCTGCAGCCCCTCGACGGGCACGGCGGAGGTGAAGCCCTCGACGCGGAAGTTGGAGGGGTGCACCTTGAGGACGAACGCCGTGCGGTCGGTGACCGCCCGCTCGTAGTCCTCGCGGCGGACCCGGTTGGTGGTGCCGACCTCGCGCAGCCGCGCCCCCAGCGACTCCATCAGCTCGGGGATGCGGAAGCCGTCGCCGATCTCGACCAGCTCGCCGCGCGAGACCACGACCTCGCGCCCGGCCGCGAGCGCGCAGGTCACAAGCGCCAGGGCAGCGGCGCCGTTGTTGACCACGTGCACCCCGCCGGCGTCGGGCACGGCCGCGGCGAGCGCGGCGAGGGCCGCCGCGCCGCGGCGTCCGCGCAGACCGGTCTCGAGGTCGAGCTCGACGTCGGTTGCACCGGCCGCCAGCGCCAGGGCGTCGACGGCGGCCGCCGACAGCGGTGCCCGGCCCAGGTTGGTGTGCACCACCACGCCGGTGGCGTTGAGCACGCGTCGCATCGACACCGGCGCGGCCGGCAGCGCGGCGAGCACCGCGGCCACCACCTCGTCGGGCGCCAGGCGGGCCTCGCGGCAGGCCGTCTGGGCCTCGGCGACCGCGGCCTTCACCCGCGCCCGGCCCAGCCGCTCCAGGGTCGGCGCCAGGGCCGGGTCGCCCAGCACGGTGTCGGTGCGCGGGACCCGGCGGCGGGCGTCCTCCACGGGGGTCCTCCGGCGACGGTTGCTGGGCAGAGCTGGCGGAGGCGGACGGGAATCGAACCCGCCTGACCGGGATGCCCGGTCACAACGGCTTTGAGGGCCGCGCCCGTCACCAGACGAGGTACGCCTCCGTGCTCAACATAGCCCGGAGTCGTCTCGCCCCCGTCCCACCCCCGGGCCCGCCACGCCCCACCCCCTCGGGTGCTGGCAACCGGGTAGGCGGTGCGGCAGGGTGCAGCCCATGGAGCAGTTCCTCGGGTGGCCGCTGGTGCGGCAGGTCCTCGGTCGAGACAAGCTGGGCCGCGGGGCGGCGGCGATGTCGCAGCGCAGCCGCACCCTGGAGCCGCGCACCGTGCAGGCCGACCGGGTCGTCGACTCGGTCTGCCCGTTCTGCGCCGTGGGCTGCGCCCAGAAGGTCTTCGTCAAGGACGAGAAGGTCGTGCAGATCGAGGGTTCCGCGGCGAGCCCGATCTCGCGGGGGCGGCTGTGCCCCAAGGGCAGCGCCAGCAAGCAGCTGGTCACCTCGTCCAGCCGGGTCACCAAGGTCCGCTACCGCCGCCCGCACGGCACCGAGTGGGAGGACCTCGACCGCGAGACCGCGCTCGACATGATCGCCGACCGCGTCATCGCCACCCGCAAGCAGTTCTGGCAGTGGGAGGACGAGGAGGGGCGGCGCACGCGCCGCACCCTCGGCATCGCCAGCCTCGGAGGGGCAGCCCTCGACAACGAGGAGAACTACCTCATGAAGAAGCTGTACACGGCCATGGGGGCGATACAGATCGAGAACCAGGCCCGTATTTGACACTCCTCCACGGTGCCCGGTCTGGGTACCTCGTTCGGCCGTGGTGGGGCTACCACCAGCTTGCAGGACCTGCAGAACGCTGACTGCATCCTCATCGAGGGCTCCAACATGGCGGAGGCCCACCCGGTGGGCTTCCAGTGGGTGATGGAGGCCAAGCGCCGGGGCGCGACGGTCATCCACGTCGACCCCCGGTTCACGCGCACCTCGGCGGTCTCCGACCTGCACGTCCCGATCCGCGCGGGCAGCGACATCGCCTTCCTGGGCGGGCTGGTCAACCACGTGCTGAGCAACGACCTCGACTTCCGTGAGTACGTCGTGGCCTACACCAACGCCGCCAACGTCATCGACGCCGACTACCAGGGCCCCGACGACCTCGACGGGCTGTTCTCCGGCTTCGACCCCGAGACCGGGCAGTACGACCCGATCTCGTGGCGCTACGAGCCGCCCGAGGAGATGAACGAGGAGGAGCGCCAGCGCGACCGCGAGCTGCGCGAGGAGGCCGACGCGGCCGCGACCGGTGACGACGCCAAGCGCTCGCACCAGGCTGCCCGCTCCGAGAGCCACGGCTCGGGAGGAGCGCCGGTCAACTGGAAGGGGCTGCGTGACGAGACGCTGCAGCACCCGCGCTGCGTCTTCCAGATCCTCAAGCGGCACTTCGCGCGCTACACCCCCGAGATGGTCGAGCAGGCCTGCGGCATCCGGCCCGAGCAGCTGCGCCAGGTGGCCGAGGCCCTGACCACCAACAGCGGTCGCGAGCGCACCACCGCGTTCGCGTACGCCGTGGGCTGGACCCACCACAGCACCGGCGCCCAGATGATCCGGACCGCCTCGATCCTGCAGCTGCTGCTGGGCAACATCGGGCGTCCGGGCGGCGGGATCCTGGCGCTGCGCGGGCACGCCAGCATCCAGGGCTCCACCGACATCCCGACGCTGTTCAACATCCTGCCGGGCTACCTGCCGATGCCGCTGGCCGACCACCACCAGAGCCTCGACGAGTGGGTGCGTGCCGACGAGGGCAAGGCGGGCTTCTGGGGCAACATCCGCTCCTACGCCGTCAGCCTGCTCAAGTCCTACTGGGGCGACGCGGCCACGCCCGAGAACGACTTCTGCTTCGACTACCTGCCGCGCCTGACCGGCGACCACTCGACGTACAGCACGGTCAAGGGGCAGATCGAGGGCAGGGTCAAGGGCTACTTCCTGGTGGGGGAGAACCCCGCCGTGGGCTCGGCCAACGGCAAGATGCAGCGCCTGGGGATGGCCAACCTCGACTGGCTGGTCGTGCGCGACCTGCAGATGATCGAGTCCGCGGACTTCTGGAAGAACGGCCCCGAGATCGAGACCGGCGAGCTGGTCACCGAGGAGATCGGCACCGAGGTCTTCTTCCTGCCCGCGGCCAACCACGTCGAGAAGGCCGGCTCGTTCACCCAGACCCAGCGGATGCTGCAGTGGCGCGACCAGGCGGTCCAGCCGCCGGGCGACTGCCAGAGCGAGCTGGAGTTCTACGTCGACCTCGGCAACCGGATCCGCGAGAAGCTCGCCGGCTCCACCGACGAGATGGACCGTCCACTGCTCGACCTGGCCTGGGACTACCCGGTCGACGAGCACGGCGAGCCCGACGCCGAGGCGGTGCTGCGGGAGATCAACGGCACCGGGCCCGACGGGGCACCGCTCTCGTCCTACACCGAGCTGAAGGCCGACGGGTCGACCTCCTGCGGCTGCTGGATCTACTGCGGCGTCTTCGCCGACGGGGTCAACCAGGCCCGGCGGCGCAAGCCGCACTGGGAGCAGGACCAGGTGGCCTCCGAGTGGGGCTGGGTGTGGCCCGCCAACCGGCGCATCCTCTACAACCGGGCCTCGGCCGCCCCCGACGGCACCCCCTGGAGCGAGCGCAAGCGCTACGTGTGGTGGGACGCCGGGCAGGGTCGCTGGACCGGCTCCGACGTGCCCGACTTCGTCGTGGACCGGGCGCCCGACCACGTGCCGGAGGACGGCGCGAAGGGTCCCGACGCCATCGGCGGCCAGGACCCGTTCGTGATGCAGACCGACGGCAAGGGCTGGCTCTTCGCCCCGGTCGGGGTCGCCGACGGTCCGCTGCCGGCGCACTACGAGCCGCCCGAGTCGCCGGTGCACAACCCGGTCTACGCCCAGCAGAACAACCCCGGGCGCAAGCAGCTCTCGACCCCGTCGAACCCGATCAACCCGAGCTTCTCGGAGGTGTTCCCCTACGTGTTCACCACCTACCGGCTCACCGAGCACCACACGACGGGGGCGATGAGCCGGACCCTGCCCTACCTCACCGAGCTGCAGCCCGAGCCGTTCTGCGAGGTCTCCCCGCGCCTGGCCGCCGAGCGCGGCCTCGAGCACGGCCAGTGGGTGACCATCGTGACCGCCCGCACCGCCATCGAGGCACGGGTGCTGGTGACCGAGCGGCTGCGCTCGCTGCGGCTGGGTGAGCAGTGGGTCGAGCAGGTCGGCCTGCCCTACCACTGGGGCGTCAACGGCATCTCGAAGGGCGACTCGCCCAACGACCTGGTCAACGTGACGATGGACCCCAACGTCTCGATCCAGGACAAGGTCGGCACCTGCGACATCCGCCCCGGCCGCCGCCCGCGCGGCGCCGACCTGACGGCGTACGTCGACGACTACCGCAGGCGCGCCGGCGTCGACCTGGACCACCCCACCGACGGAGGCACCGACACGTGAGCAGGCTCAGCGAGTTCCTGTCCCCCGAGTCCCTGTGGGGACGCCTCGACGACCCCAGCGAGAACGCGGGCTACGAGGAGCACCCGCCCCGCAAGGGCTTCTTCACCGACACCTCGGTGTGCATCGGCTGCAAGGCCTGCGAGGTGGCGTGCAAGGAGTGGAACCAGGTGCCCGACGACGGCTACCTGCTGACCGGGATGTCCTACGACAACACCCAGCAGCTCGGCGCCAGCACCTGGCGCCACGTCGCCTTCATCGAGCAGCCGGTGGGAGCGCCCTCGACGGGGGCGCCGCCCACCGACCTGGGGATGCCGGGCAGCAAGCCACCCGGCTGGGAGCGCGAGGTGACGCTGGGCGAGGACCTCGTCGACGGCGACCCGCAGGGCGCGGCCTCCGGCGACAGCGGGGTGCGGTGGCTGATGTCGTCCGACGTGTGCAAGCACTGCACGCACGCCGCCTGCCTCGACGTCTGCCCGACCGGCTCGCTGTTCCGCACCGAGTTCGGCACCGTGGTGGTGCAGGAGGACATCTGCAACGGCTGCGGCTACTGCGTGCCGGCCTGCCCCTACGGCGTCATCGACCAGCGCAAGCCCGACGGGCGCGCCTTCAAGTGCACGCTGTGCTACGACCGGCTCAAGGAGGGCCAGACGCCCGCCTGCGCACAGGCCTGCCCGACCGAGTCGATCCAGTTCGGCGACCTCGACGAGCTGCGCGAGCGCGCGGACGCCCGGGTCGAGCAGCTGCACGACCAGGGCGTCGACGTGGCCCGGCTCTACGGCGCCGACCCCGACGACGGGGTGGGCGGCGACGGGGCGTTCTTCCTGCTGCTCGACGAGCCGGAGGTCTACGGCCTGCCGCCCGACCCGGTGGTGACCACGCGCGACCTGGGCTCGATGTGGCGCCACGTCGGGGCCGGTGCGCTGGCCCTGGCCGGTCTCGGCGCCGCGTCCTTCCTGGGGAGGCGCCGATGAAGCGTGGCGAGCAGTCGATGGTGCCGGAGCCGGAGTTCCAGTCCTACTACGGGCGCCCGATCCTCAAGGAACCGACCTGGAAGACCCCCGACGTCCCGATCTACCTGTGGATCGGTGGCATCGCCGGCGGCTCGTCGCTGCTGGCCGAGGGAGCGGCGCTCAGCGGACGCCCGGGCCTCGAGCGGGTCACCCGGCTGACCGCGGCCACCGGCGCCGCGATCGGCACCGTCGCGCTGGTGCACGACCTGGGCCGCCCCGAGCGGTTCCTCAACATGCTGCGGGTCTTCAAGCCGACCTCGCCCCTGTCGGTCGGCTCCTACATCCTCGCGCCGTTCAGCACCCTCGCCGGCGCCGCCGCGGCCTCGAACGTGACCGGGGTGGCGCCCCGCCTGGGCCGCCTGGCCGGGGCCGGGGCCGCCGTGTTCGGCCCGCCCCTGGCCACCTACACCGCCGCGCTGTTCTCCAACACCGCGATCCCGGTCTGGCACGAGGCGCACCGCGAGCTGCCGTTCGTCTTCGGCAGCTCCGCGGCCGCCGCGGCGGGCGGCACCGCCATGATGCTGGCTCCCGCGGCCGAGAGCGGCCCCGCGGTGCGGATGGCGGGTGTCGGCGCGGTCGCCGAGCTCGGCATCGGCCGCGTGATGGAGCAGCGGCTCGGCATGCTCGCCGAGCCCTACGAGAAGGGACTGGCCGGCAAGCTGACCAAGCTCTCGCGCGCCCTGACCGTCACCGGGCTGGGGCTGAGCGCGCTCGGGCAGCGTCGTCCGTGGCTGCGCCGGGTGGCCGGGGCGTCGTACTCCGCCGGCTCGCTGGCGCTGCGCTTCGCGGTCTTCGAGGCCGGCAAGGAGTCCGCGCGCGACCCCAAGTACGTCGTGGTGCCGCAGCGAGAGCGCATTCGCGCCCGAGAGGAGGAGGCGCGTCGCCAGGGATCGGGCACTGTGTGCGTGTGACCGGTGAGACGACTCCGCAAGACACCCTCCGACTGACCCAGCACGCCTCCGGGGGCGGCTGCGCCTGCAAGGTGCCGCCCGGCGAGCTCGAACGCGTGCTGGCCGGGCTGCCGGTGGCCGCCGGCGCCGACCTGCTGGTCGGGCTCGAGCACGGTGACGACGGAGCGGTGGTGCGCCTCGACGCCGACCGCGCCGTGGTGCTGACCACCGACTTCTTCACCCCGGTCGTCGACGACCCCTACGACTGGGGGCGGATCGCGGCCGCCAACGCGCTCTCCGACGTCTACGCGATGGGCGGGGAGCCGCTGGTCGCGGTCAACCTGCTGGCCTGGCCGCGCGACCGGATCCCCTTCGAGGTGGCCGCCGAGGTGCTGCGCGGGGGAGCGGCGACCTGTGCCGAGGCCGGTTGCCTGCTCGCCGGCGGGCACAGCATCGACGACCCGGAGCCCAAGTACGGCCTGGCCGTGACCGGCACCGCCGACCCGTCCCGGCTGCTGCGCAACGACGCCGCGGCGCCCGGCACCCCGCTGACGCTGACCAAGCCGCTGGGCCTCGGGGTGCTCAACAACCGCCACAAGGCGACCGGCGAGGTCTTCGAGGAGGCGGTCGCGGTGATGACCGCGCTCAACCGCGACGCCTCGCGCGCCGCGCTGGTCGCGGGCCACACCGCCGCCACCGACGTCACCGGCTTCGGGCTGCTGGGCCACCTCTACAAGATGTGCCGGGCCAGCGGGGTGGACGCGGTGGTCGACGCCGCGGCCGTGCCCTACCTCGAGCCGGCGCGGGCGTCGTACGCCGCCGGGTTCGTGCCGGGCGGCAGCCGCCGCAACCTCGACTGGGTGCGCCCCCACCTCGATGCCGGGGTCGACGAGGACGAGCTGGTGCTGCTGGCCGACGCGCAGACCTCCGGGGGCCTGCTGGTCGCCGGTGAGCTGCCCGGCCACCCGGTGGTGGGCGAGGTCGTGGCCCGTGCCGGGGAGGGCACCCGCATCACCGTGCGCTGACATCTGGTTGAATAGCCTCAATGGATGTTGAGGCGAATGGGGAGGCGCTCGCGGTGCGGGTGGCCCGGCACGCGGCGCTGGCCGACGAGGCGCGGCTGCGCGTCGTCGACCTGCTGAGCCTGGGCGACGCCTCGCCCGGGGAGCTGCGGGCGGCGCTCGGGCTGAGCTCGAACCTGCTGGCCCACCACCTCGGGGTGCTCGAGCGCGCCGGGCTCGTGCGCCGCCACCCCTCGCAGGCCGACCGGCGGCGCAGCTACGTGACCCTGCTGCCCGGCGCCCTCGACGCGCTCCTGGTCACCGGCTCGGACGCCCAGGAGGCCCTGGCCGCGCGGCGGGTGGTCTTCGTGTGCACCGCCAACTCCGCGCGCTCCCAGCTGGCGGCGGCGCTGTGGAACAGCGCGGCGACGGTGCCGGGCGTCTCGGCGGGCACCCACCCCGCCGACCAGGTCGCCCCCGGTGCCCGAGCGGTCGCCCAGCGCCGCGGCCTGCACCTGGCCGGCTCCCCGGTGCGGCTCGCCGACGTCGCCGCCGACGGCGACCTGCTGGTCACCGTCTGCGACCGGGCCCACGAGGAGCTCGCCGGCCGCGAGCCCCTGGGCCCGCACTGGTCGGTGCCCGACCCGGTGCCCGTTGGCACCGACGACGCCTTCGACGACGCCGCCACCGAGATCGAGCGCCGCGTCGCCCTGCTGGCCACCCGGATGAGCCCCCGGACGAGCCCCCAGCAAGGCCCGGAGCCCCACCACCCCGAGGAGAACGCATGACCAGCACCACCGACCACTCCGGCCACGCCGACGTCCCGCAGGTCGTCTTCGCCTGCGTGCGCAACGGCGGCCGCTCCGTGATCAGCCGGGTGCTGACCGAGCACTACGCGCAGGGCCGGGTCAGCGCGCTCTCGGCCGGCACCCAGCCCGGCGAGCACATCCACCCCGAGGTCGCCGACGCCCTCGAGCGGCTCGGCCTCGACACCTCGCAGGAGGTGCCGACCCGGCTCACCCGCGAGACCATCGCCGCCAGCACCATGGCCATCACGCTGGGCTGCGGCGAGGAGTGCCCCTACGTGCCCGGCGTGCGGTACGTCGACTGGCCGGTCGCCGACCCGGGCGGGCAGGACCCCGAGACCGTGCGCGCGATCGTGGCCGACCTCGACGAGCGGGTCCGCGGGCTGCTCGTCGAGCTGGTGCCCGACCTCGACCTGGGGCCCTCAGTCCTCGCCTGAGCCGGCGGACCGGTCGACCAGGGCCTCGACCGCGGCCACGGACTCCCGCGCGGGGCGACCCGCGCCGACCAGCGTCGCCGACGCCGGCCCGCACCAGTCGCCGTACCCCAGCAGCAGCACGCGGGGCTCCCCGGCCGCCTGCACCGGCATCGTGCCGCCCGCCGGCGCCTCGGTGAGCAGGTGACCGTCGGCGGAGGCCAGGCCCAGGGAGCGCATGTGACCCAGCGCCGGCCGGAAGCCGGTGGCCCACACCACCGCGTCGAGCGGCTCCTCGTGCCCGTCGGGCCAGCGCGCGCCGGGGCGGGTCAGCCGCTCGACCATCGGCACCGCACGCAGCCCGCCCCGGTCGCGCGCCTCGCGGACCGCGGGCACGGCGACGATGTCGCCGAGCGAGGCCACGCTCCGGGCCGGCCGGCCGGCGGCCCGGTCGCGCACCGCCTGGGTGGCGGTCTCGAAGAGCACCCGCCCGTCGACGTGGTCGGGCAGGTAGCGCGGCGGGCGCAGCGCCGCCCAGTGCAGCCGCTCGACGCTCGGCAGCAGGTCGGCGGCGACCTGGGCCGCGGAGTTCGCGCCACCGACGACCAGCACGCGCTGCCCGGCGTACGCCGTGGGGCCGCGGTAGCCGGCGGTGTGCACCTGGGTGCCCTCGAACTCGTCGGCGCCGGGCACGGCCGGCACGAAGGGCCGCGACTGCGTGCCGGTGGCGCTGATCACCGAGCGGGCCGACCAGTCGCCGTGGTCGGTGCGCACCCGCAGCCGCTCGCCGTGGTCGCGGCGCACCTCGTGGACCCGCACCGGGCGGCGCACGTCGAGGCCGTAGCGCTGCTCGTAGTCGCGCAGGTAGGCGACCACGTGGGAGGCGGGCGGGTTGTCCTCGCCGCTCCAGCGCGGCATCGGCCAGCCGGGCAGCGAGCTGTAGGCGGCGGGGGAGAAGAGCCGCAGGCTCGGCCACGTCTCGGGCCAGGAGCCACCCGGCCGGTCGTGCGCGTCGAGGACCACCCACGACAGCGCGCGGTCGCCGCGCCGGCGCCGCTCGCGGTCGGCCCGCTGCAGGTAGAACCCGGCCGCCAGCCCGGCCTGCCCGGCCCCGATGACGCACACGTCGACCTGGGGGTCGGTGCCCCGGCGCTCGCTCACCCGCCCGACCCTAGACAGCGCCGTCGTCCTTTCGGTCATTTCCCCTGGCCCTCCCGGACATCGTTGGCCCCCGGGGGCTGCGCGCGCGGCTCGGCGTCAGTAGCCTCCGGCTCAGACACGTGACGACGAGGTGGTGGCAGTGGTGGTGCGCAGGCGCAGGGTGGTGACCCGGCGCGACCGCGACGTGCGCCTGGGCTACGCCGGCCTGCTGGTCGGCGCGGGCTCCTTCGTCGCGGCGCTGGTGGTGACCACGACCCTGGTCGACGTGCTGCCCGACCTGGGCGCCGAGAAGCCGGTGCTGGCCGCCCAGCAGCGGGTCCTGACGGGCGCGCAGCTGCGGCCCGAGGCCCCCGGCCCCCTGTCCCGGCGCCCGGCCCCCGAGGCCACCGACCGGGCCGAGGGCCAGCCCGCGGCGCCCGTGGCCCAGCCCGGGGCCACGCCGGCCGAGCCCGTCACCCAGTCCGTCGCCCAGCCCGTCGCCCAGCCGGCGCCCTCGGCATCCGGACCTCGCGGCCCGCAGGGTCCCGCGCCCAGCCCGCCCAGCACCCCGCCCAGCACCCCGCCCGGCAACCCCGGCACCCCGCCGGGCGGCGGAGGCGAGGGGCCGGTCTCCTCGCTGCTCGACCCCGTGGCCGCCGCGGTCACCCAGAGCCTCGACGAGCTCACCGGCGGGCTGTCGCAGCCGGCCGGCGCCACCGTGGTCCGGGTGGTCGACACCCTGGGCGAGGTCGCCGACCGCCCCTTCGGGGACCAGGTCGAGCAGCTCGACCAGTTCAAGCAGGTCAAGCAGCTCGACCAGTTCAAGCAGGTCGAGCAGGTCCGCGGCTCAGCGGCGGAAGGCCTTGGCCACGACGCGGAACGGCTTCTCGTCGTGCCTGGCCACGCCCGAGCACGAGTAGGGCTTGTCCTCGTGGCAGTCGAAGCTCGTCGAGGTGTTGACGAACGAGACGGTGACCGACTCCACCGTGGAGGCCGAGAACGGCACCGAGGTGCTGGCCCGGCCGTCGTCGTCGAAGCTGAGGATCCGCTGCGTGCCGGCTCCCTTCGTGGTGGTCACGGTCACCGCGGCCATCGGCCGTGAGGCCGAGCCCGGCCCGTCCAGCACCAGCCGCAGGCGCCACCTGCGCCCCTTGAGGGCCGCGGCGGGGCTCAGGTCGACGTGCTTGGCGGCCATGTGGTCGACCGCGGTGCGCCGGGTCGCGGTGGGCGAGTCCTTGGTCAGCCGCGCGCTGGCCGCCCGGGTGGGGCTGGGCCAGTGCCGGCCCTCGGCGTACGACGCGCGGGTGTCGAGGTTGGCGGCGACGAAGCGGGTGTACTCGCGGCTGAAGCCGCCCTTCGACCGCAGCACCCTGGTCAG
The DNA here is from genome assembly GCF_016907435.1 of Nocardioides salarius. NCBI lineage: Bacteria > Bacillati > Actinomycetota > Actinomycetes > Propionibacteriales > Nocardioidaceae > Nocardioides > Nocardioides salarius. The sequence continues at coordinate 3,719,809 of NZ_JAFBBZ010000001.1, forward strand.
GGCCTTGGTCGAGTAGTCGCGCCCGGCGCCGCGGAACTGTCCCGCCTGCTTCCACACCTTCGCCACGAGGGCGTTGCCGTGGCGCTGGCTCAGGTGCTCCCACCACGCCCAGTTGCCGTAGTGGCGCCCGAAGGTGGTGCTGAAGACGTCGAGGGGCGCGTCGGGCACCCGCACCTGGCCCACGGGCAGGTACTGCCGGTTGTCGTTCACGTCGTCGGCGAAGCGCTCCTCGACCCACGTCGCGGTCGACTCCATCAGCCAGCGGTCCTCGCGGTAGTCGTAGTTGAACTGGATCGCGTGGAAGAACTCGTGGGCGGCGGTGACGCGCAGCGTGTCCTTGGGCTTGCGGCCGTACTCGGAGCGGGCGAAGTCGTCGTCGAGCACGCAGTAGCCGTTGGCCAGGCGCTTGTTGCCCTTGACGAGGTACTCGGGGGAGCAGTAGCCGTAGAGGCGCTGGCCGCTGAGCTCCTTGAGGTAGACGTCGAACTTGCCGTTGCCGCCGTTCTCCCGCTTCGGCAGGGAGCGGTCGCTGACCGGGGTGCGGTAGCCGAGCCGGCCGGTCTCGAAGTCCCACACCCGCTCCATCACCGCGAGCGTGGTGCGCACCCACGCCTGGCTGGAGGGCTTGTCGGCGCCCTTGGTCACGTAGTGGACGCACACGTGGTCGCCGCAGATCCGCTTCGAGCGGCTGGCGTAGCCCTGGCCGACCGGGTCGGCGTCGCCGTCGGTGGGCCGGGCCAGCAGCGCCTCGCCCAGGTCGCGCTCGTCGTCGGCGAGACGGGGCAGCGCGACCTGCAGGTCGCGCAGCGCCAGGGTCGCCTCGCGGGCCTCGCCGACGGCCTGTCCCGGGCCGCGCCCCTGCGCGGAGCCGGCCAGGCCGAGCGCCTCGCGGGCGGCGGCGAGCGCCTGCTGCGGGTCGTCGCCCGGGTCGCCCGTCTCACCCGGGCCGGCGGGGAGGGCCGGGACGTCGGAGAGGTCGGGCCCGGGGGTGGAGGCGCCGGCCGTGCTCGTGAGCAGGGCGGCGGCGATGGCGACGGCGAGCGCCGCCGCGGTCGTGCGGCGGCGGGGCGGGGCGGCGGGTCTGCGGCGCATCGTGGTCCTAGCGTCGGGGGCCTGCGTCTGGGGCCCGCGGGAGGTCTGGACCACCTTGCACCGCCCCGGCGCCCACGGCCGGCCGGACGCGCCGGTCAGCCGGTCGCGGAGATCTTCTCGATCAGCGCGGTCGTCGAGATGGCGGGGGTGCGCGGCAGGTAGACGACGTCGCAGATGTCGCGGAACTCGTCGAAGCGGCCCTCCCAGTCGTCGCCCATCACCAGCACGTCGGCGCCGTGCTCGAGGATGTAGTCGCGCTTGAGCTCGAGGCTCTCCTCCAGGAAGACGGCGTGCACCGGCTTGAGCGCGGCCACGATCGCCATCCGCTCGCCCTCGCTGAAGACAGGCTCGCGACCCTTCTTGCGCATGTTCAGCTCGTCGGCGGAGACGCCCACCACGAGCCGGTCGCCGAGGGCCGCGGCGCGCTCGATGACGCGCAGGTGCCCGACGTGGAAGACGTCGAAGGTCCCGAAGGTGATCACGGTGCGGGCCGTGGATGAGGGTGCCGACATGCCGCGAAGTCTCGCACCAGACACCCGTGCGCGAGAATCTGGCCTTGATGAGCACCCAGACCGCGGCCCCGGCCCCTCGCACCGACACCACGCAGGACGACGTACGCCGTCGCGCGCTGCGCCGCATGCGCAGCGTGGCGCTGGGGCTGCTGCTCCTGGCGGCCGTCGTCTACGCCCTGACCCGTGGCGCCGACGGCTTCTGGGGGTTCGTCAACGCCGGCGCCGAGGCGTCGATGGTGGGCGCGATCGCCGACTGGTTCGCGGTGACTGCGCTGTTCCGGCACCCCCTGGGCATCCCGATCCCGCACACGGCGCTGATCCCGCGCCGCAAGGACGACCTGGGCCGCGGCCTGCAGGAGTTCGTCGGCGAGAACTTCCTGCAGGAGGACGTCGTGCGCGAGCGCGTCGGCGCCGCCCAGGTCGCGGCCCGGGTCGGCGCCTGGCTCTCCAAGCCCGAGCACTCGCGGCGGGTGGTCGACGAGGTGGCCGAGGTGGTCGCCACCGGGTTGGCCAAGGTGCGCGACGAGCACGTGCGCAGCCTGGTCGAGGACGCGCTGGTGCCGCGCTTCCGCGAGGAGCCGATCTCGCCGCTGCTGGGCAACCTGCTGGCCGAGGCGATGCGCGACGACCTGCACCACGGGGTGATCGACCTGGTGCTCGACGAGCTGCACGGGTGGCTGGTCGACAACCCCGACACCGTCGCCGAGGTGCTGGGGGAGCGGGCGCCGTGGTGGGCCCCGCAGAGCGTCAACGAGCGGGTCACCTCGCGCATCCACCTCGAGCTGGTGCGCTGGGTCTCCGACATCCGCGACGACCCGCGCCACCGCGCCCGGGCCGCGCTCGACTCGATGCTGCGCCAGCTCTCGCACGACCTGCTGGAGGACCCCGGCACCCGCGAGCGGGCCGAGGCGCTCAAGGACCGCCTGCTCGACCAGCCGCAGGTGATCGCGACCGCCATCGCGCTGTGGGACGCCCTGCGCCGGGCCCTGACCGAGTCGCTCGGCGACCCCCGCGGAGCGGTGCGCGAGCGGCTGCAGACCGAGGTCGACCGGTTCGCCCACCGCCTGGTCACCGAGCCCGACCTGCGCGCCGGCCTCGACGCCGGCGCCGCCGACGCCGCCGTCTTCGTCGTCGAGCGCTACGGCCAGGAGGTCACTGCCGTCATCACCCACACCATCGAGCGCTGGGACGGCCGCGAGGCCGCCGAGCGCATCGAGCTGCACGTGGGCCGCGACCTGCAGTTCATCCGGATCAACGGCACCATCGTCGGCGGGCTGGTCGGCGTGCTGATCCACACCCTCGACGTGCTGCTGCCCTGACCCGAGCCGGCGCGAGTTCCTCGCGAGCCGGCGCGAGTTCCTGCCGAGCGTGACATGCGGGTACGTCGCTAGGGTCGCCTCGTGATCGGCCGTCCTGAGATCGTCTGCATCTGCGGATCGGCGAGGTTCATGACCCAGATGCGCGAGGCGAACCGCGAGCTCACCTTCGCCGGAGTCATCGTGGTGGCCCCCAGCGAGGCGGACGAGTCGCCGACGTCGGAGCAGAAGGCCGTCCTCGACGCCCTCCACCTGCGCAAGATCGACCTCGCCGACCGCGTGCTCGTCGTCAATCCCGGCGGGTACGTCGGTGAGTCGACGCGACGGGAGATCGACTACGCCCGAGCCGCGGGCAAGCCGGTCAGCTTCACCGAACCCGGCTGACGAGGTGGGGCGCGGGCGTGGGGGAGGGCTGCCACTGGCGGGCGGTGCATCAGCAACCGTTCCGACTGTGGGTTCGGTTGCCAACGCACCGATGGGCTCGACCCGGCCAGGCCAGCGGTGGGCCAGCAACCGGGTGCGGGCGACGAGTGGTTGCCAGGTCACCGCTGACCCCTTGCGACCGCTCTCCGACGGCCGGGTGCTGCTCGCGGAGCTGCCGTTGAGCCGACGGGCCTCCGAGGTGGGGTAGCGGGTCGAGGAGTGTGGGCGGCGCGGCCAGGAAGGGCGTGGGCGGCCCTGACGGCTCCGAACTGGTCCTTTCGAACCCTTGCGCTCGAACACCTGTTCGAGTAAAGTGTAGTCATGGCAGTCGCTCCCGCACCCGGTCTCGACCCGGCCGACCTCTCCGAGGTCGAGCTGGTCGAGGCGCTGCGCGCGGCCGAGGAGGAGAAGTGCCGGCTCGACGCGCTGCAGGTCGAGCTGACGGCGCGACTCGACGAGGTCGTACGCCGCCGCCACGCCGCCGCCGGTGTGCGCGCGGAGAAGCAGGGCGCCGGTGTGGCCTCGCAGGTCGCCCTGGCCCGGCGCGAGTCGCCGAACCGGGGCGCCCGCCACCTCGGGCTGGCGAAGATCCTGGTGGCCGAGCTGCCGCACACCCTGGCCGCGATGCGGGCCGGGTGGTGCACCGAGTGGCGCGCCACCCTCGTCGCGCGTGAGACCGCCTGCCTGTCCCTGGCGGACCGCCGCCGGGTCGACGCGGAGCTGATGGCCGACCCCGCCACCACCGACGGCTGGGGCGACCAGCGGTTGGTCGCCGCGGCGCGGGCCCGGGCCTACGAGCTCGACCCGCACGCCGCCCTGAAGCGCTCGCGCAAGGCCGAGGGCGAGCGGCACGTCTCGCTGCGGCCCGCCCCCGACACGATGACCTGGTTGACCGCGCTGCTCCCGGTCGCCCAGGGAGTCTCGGTCTACGCCGCGCTGACCCGGACCGCCGACCAGGCCCGTGCCGCTGGTGACGAGCGCGGCCGCGGCCAGGTGATGGCCGACGCCCTCGTCGCCTCCCTGACCACCCCGGCCGCCACCAGCTCAGAGTCCGCCGAGCCGGCGCCAGTTCCTGGCCCGGCCCCCGCGTCGGTGCCGGTGGCGGTCAACCTGACCGTCTCGGACGCGACCCTGTTCGGCGGCGGTCACGCCCCGGGCTGGATCGCCGGGTACGGCCCGGTGCCGGCCGGGTACGCACGCGACCTGGTCGCCACCGCCCTCGAGCAGGCACAGGCAACGCTGCGGCGGCTCTACACCACCAGCACCGGTGCCCTGGTCGCGATGGACTCCCGCTCCCGCACCTTCCCCGCCGCGCTGGGACTGTTCATCGACCTGCGCGACCGGTCGTGCCGCACCCCGTGGTGCGACGCCCCCATCCGCCACCATGACCACGTCGTCCCCGACCACGCCGGCGGCCCCACCGGCGCCCCCAACGGGCAGGGCCTGTGCGAGGCCTGCAACCAGGCCAAGGAAGCACCCGGCTTCACCGCCACCGTCCACGACGGCCTCGTGACCACGACGACCCCCACCGGCCACCAGGTCCGCTCCAGGGCACCCGCCCTGCCACCCGGCGACCCACCGCCCCAGCCACCCCAGCAACCCCGGCAATCCCAGGGGCTGGGCCCCGTGGTCCACCTCTACCGCCACCACCTCCAGGTCGTCCTCGCCGACGACTTCCAGGCGGCCTGAGGCGCGCGCCGTCGCGCGAGTGGTTGACTGGGGGAGTGCCTGAACCAGTGGAGCCCTTCGACGTCCCCGTCCGCGAGGAGTCCGTCATCCGGCTGGGCCAGTTCCTCAAGCTGGCCAACCTGATCGAGTCGGGCTCGCAGGCCAAGGAGGTCGTCGCCTCCGGCGAGGTGCTGGTCAACGGCGAGGTCGAGACCCGCCGCGGTCGCCAGCTCACGATGGGTGACGTGGTGCGGATCGGACCGCAGGCGGCGCGCGTCGCCGACGAGGCGACGTACGACGACGGGCTGCCCTGGTAGCGGCCGGGACTCAGCCCCCCACCAGTGCCTCCGGGCCCAGGTCGCGGTGGCTGGCGTAGCCGGCGTTGCCCAGCGTCAGGTCGAGCTCGGCCAGCAGGCAGCGCAGCACGTGCTCGACACCAGGTTGCCCGCCCAGGGCCAGGCCGTAGAGGTAGGGCCGGCCCAGCAGCACCGCCTCGGCGCCCAGCGCCAGGGCCTTGAACACGTCGGGGCCCGAGCGCACGCCCGAGTCGAAGAGCACGCACAGGTCGTCCCCGACGGCCTCGGCGATGCCGGGCAGCACGTCGAGCGAGGCCACCGCACCGTCGACCTGGCGGCCGCCGTGGTTGGAGACCACGATGCCCTCGACGCCGTGGTCGCGGGCCAGCCGCGCGTCGTCGACGTGCTGGACGCCCTTGAGCACGATCGGGCCGGGCCAGCGCTCGCGCAGCCACGGCAGCTGGTCCCAGCTCAGGCCGGGGTTGGGGAAGACGCCGGCGAACGCGATGCCGGCGCCGACCGGGTCCTCGTCGGCCGGCTTCTCGAGGCGGGCGTTGAAGACCGGGTCGGTGGTGTAGGAGGCGATGCCCTGGTTGGCCAGGAACGGCAGGTAGCCGCGGTCGAGGTCCTGGGGGCGCCAGCCCAGCATCGTGGTGTCGAGGGTGACGACGAGGTGGGTGTAGCCGGAGGCCTGGGCCCGCGCCAGGAAGCTCTCGCAGAGCTCGGGGTCGGAGGGCCAGTAGAGCTGGTACCACCGGGCGCCGTCGCCGGAGGCCTCGGCGACCTGCTCGATCGAGTGGTCGGCCTGCGTGGACTGCACGAACGGCAGCCCCATCGCGGTCGCCGCGCGGGCGCTGGCCAGCTCGCCGTCGGGGTGGGCGAGGGTCTGCACCCCCACCGGCCCCAGCAGCACCGGGGCGGCCATCGCGGTGCCGAGCACCTCGGTGGACAGCTCGCGTGTGGCGTGGTCGCGCAGCATCCGCGGCACGATCCGCCAGCGCTCGAAGGCGGCGACGTTGGCGCGCGCCGTCGAGCCCCCGCCCGCGCTCGGCACGATGTAGCCGAGCGGGGCGGGGTCGAGCACCTGGGCCGCAGCGGTCTCCAGCGATGCCAGGTCGGTGGTGATCGCCGGCGTGGTGCCGCCGATCATCCCGTCGACGTAGATCGAGATCTGGTGGTCTCCGAAGTGGCCCATGTGCTCGAGGGGTGCTCAGCCGGTGCTCAGGAGACGCCGAGCAGGTCGACGACGAAGATCAGCGTCTCGCCGGGCTTGATGACCCCGCCGGCGCCGCGGTCGCCGTAGCCCAGGTGCGGCGGGATCACGAGCTTGCGGCGGCCGCCGACCTTCATGCCCTGCACGCCCTGGTCCCAGCCGCTGATGACCTGGCCGATGCCGAGGCGGAACTGCAGCGGGGTGCCGCGGTTGTACGACGCGTCGAACTCCTCGCCGGTGGAGTGGGCCACGCCCACGTAGTGCACCGACACGGTCTGGCCGGAGGAGGCCTCGGCGCCGTCGCCGACGGTGACGTCGGTGACCACGAGGTCGGCGGGCGGGTCGAAGTCGGGGAAGTCGATCTCAGGCTTGTCCATGGGTCAGACCCTAGTGCCCGGCGGGTAGGGTCTGCCGCGACCGGTGGGGTGCCGGCGCAGTGAAGGAGGGCACGTGCCGGACGAAGCGTCAGCCGCCGACAGGGCAGGCAAGCGCCACTCGATGCCGTTGTGGCAGGAGTCGCTGCTGCTGATGGGGCTGGCGGTCGTGCTCGCGCTGGTGGTCAAGACCTTCCTGGTGCAGGCCTTCTACATCCCCTCGGGGTCGATGGAGCCCGGCCTGGAGGTCAACGACCGCATCCTGGTGCAGAAGGTCTCCTACTGGACCGGTGAGCCGCAGCGCGGCGACGTCGTCGTCTTCGAGGACCCCGGCAGCTGGTTGAGCCCCGCCGAGTCGGCCGGTCCCACCGGTGCCGTGGCCAGCACGCTGAGCCGGATCGGGCTCTACCCCGCCGGCGGCCACCTGGTGAAGCGCGTCATCGGCGTCGCCGGCGACACCATCACCTGCTGCGACGACCAGGGCCGGCTGCTGGTCAACGGGGAGCCGCTCGACTCCAGCGTCTTCACCCGCAACGACCGCGACTGCGACGGCCCGATGATCGCCTCGTGCGAGTGGTCGGCCGGCCCGGTGCCGGAGGGCTCGGTCTTCGTGATGGGCGACCACCGCGACGACTCCGCCGACTCCAGCTTCCACCTGCGCTGCGACGTCTCCGAGGAGCGCGACCGCCGCCGGGAGGAGGGGGCCGAGGCCGACGCCGACGCCGAGGCAGGCAGCTGCGACGCCACCGACGCCTACGTGGCCACCGACCTCGTGGTCGGCAAGGTGTTCGCCCGGGTCTGGCCCGCCAGCAGGTTCTCGCTGCTCGACAAGCCCGACGCCTTCGACGCGCTCGACTGACGGCGCACCTGCGCCTCGGCCACGAGCAGCACCAGCAGTCCCGCCGTCGTCACCAGGGCGCCGGCCCACAGCGGTGAGGCGTAGCCGAGACCAGCGGTGATGGTGACCCCGCCGATCCAGGCCCCGAAGCCGTTGCCGACGTTGAAGGCGGCGATGTTGGCGGCGGAGGCCATGGTCGGTGCGTCGCCGGCGTGCTGCATCACGCGCATCTGCAGGGCCGGCACGGTCGCGAACCCCAGCGCCCCCATCAGCACCAGCGCAACGAGGGTGAGCGGCTTCGAGGAGGCGCCCACCGAGAAGACCGCCATCACGACCACGAGCAGGCTCATCGCCACCACCAGGGTGCGCGCGACCGAGCGGTCGGCGGCCCTGCCCCCCACGGTGTTGCCGACCACGAGGCCGGCTCCGAAGAGGACCAGCAGCCAGGGCACGGCGCCGCTCGAGAAGCCGCTGACCCCGGTGAGGGTGTAGGCGATGTAGGTGAAGGCGCCGAACATGCCGCCGTAGCCGAGGACGGTCACCCCCAGCGAGAGCCAGACCTGGCGGCTGCGGAACGCGCCGAGCTCGTGGCGCAGCGGCAACGCGGGCTCCTCGTCGGGGGAGGTCGCGGGCACCAGCGAGGCGATCGCCACCATCGCCACGACGCCGATGACGGTGATGGCCCAGAAGGTCGAGCGCCAGCCCAGCTGCTGGCCCAGCAGGGTGCCGAGGGGCACTCCCAGGACGTTGGCGGCGGTGAGGCCGGCGAACATGGTGGCGATCGCGGCGGCCTTGCGCTCGGGGGCCACGAGGCCCGCCGCCACCACCGACCCGATGCCGAAGAACGCGCCGTGGCACAGCGCGGCCACGACCCGCCCCGCCAGCATCACGTCGTACGTCGGCGCGACGGCGCAGATCAGGTTGCCGGCCACGAAGAGGACCATGAGTCCCAGCAGCACCTGCTTGCGGGGCCACCGGGAGACGGCGGCGGTGACCAGGATCGCGCCCACGGCGACGCTGAGGGCGTAGCCGGAGATCAGCCACCCGGCGGTGGCCTCGTCGACGGCGAGGTCGGTGGCGACCTCGGGCAGCAGCCCGGCGATCACGAACTCGGTGAGCCCGATGCCGAAGCCGCCGGCGGCGAGGGCGAGGAGAGCGAGTGGCACGTCCACTCCTTTCATTGGTGCACTCATCAATAAAGCGCGTGTGCAACTAAACTAGTTGCACACGCGGGCAATAGCCAAACGCTGGTAGTCTGGGCGCATGGGCATCCAGGACGACGCCGTCGAGGTCCGCGCCAGCGGCTGGCGCAGGTTGGCCGCGCTGCACGCGGTCATCGAGTCGGCCCTCGAGCGCGAGCTGTCGACCCGCACCGGGCTCTCGGTGGTCGAGTACACCGTCCTCGACGCCCTCTCGCGCCAGGACGGCTGGCACATGCGGATGGCACAGCTGGCCCGCGCGGCGGCACTCTCGCCGAGCGCGGCCACCCGCCTGGTCAACCGGTTGGAGGGCCGGGGTCTGCTCACGCGCATCCTGTGCCAGGACGACCGGCGCGGCATCTACACCGAGCTGACCGCCGAGGGACGGGCTGTGCTGGCCGACGCCAGGCCGGTGCACGACGCGGCGCTCGTCGACGCGCTGGGCGAGGCCGCCGCGACACCCGAGCTGTCCGGTCTGCTCGAGAGCCTGCCCGACCTGTCGCCGGCCCGCGCCTGAGGTCAGAGCGCGACGGCGACCGCCCCCACGGCGGCCACCACGGCACCGGCCAGGCGGACCCGGTCGGCCAGCAGCAGGCGGCGTACGAGCGCGGGGGTGGGGCCGTCACGGCCCAGCCGTCCGTGCGTGGGTGCGGCCGACACGGCGGTCGCACCGATCGCCACCGTCACCCCCACCAGGGCCGTCCACCCCGCGGCCCCCGGACCGTCGGCGACCAGCCACGCCCCGCTCAGCACGAGCGCGGGGTAGAGCACCGCGACGAGCGGTGTGATGCGGCGGCTGTGCGACTCGTGCGCCCGGGCCCACGACGGCTCGTCGGCCAGCCCGGCCAGCGCCGGGTAGACCAGCACGGTGACCGTGGCCTGGAAGCCCAGGTGTGCGCTCGCCACCAGGGCCAGCACCACCTCGGGCGCGCTCGCCGCGCTCAACGGGAACGCCTCACCGGGCGCCGACCAGCCGTCGCGCCGCAGCGGCGGCGCGGTGGCCGCTGACCAGCGCACCCTGCAGCGAGGCCGTGTCGCGGTGGTCGCCGCAGACCACCAGCGAGGGGCCGAGCACCTGCTCCTGGCGGTGCGCCAGAGGAACGGGCTGCGCGGGCAGGGCGTCGCGCACCTCGTGGCGCGCCACCGTCTCCCAGCCCGACCCGCCGGCCCCCAGCAGCTCGGCGGCGTGGCGCCGCATCGTCGTCTCGTCGGGTGCCGGCCCATCCTGGCGCCACAGGGCCGAGGCCTGCACCAGGTGCCGGCCCGCCGGGGCGTACGACGGCGCCGCGGCCGAGACCACGGCGGTGTTGACCAGCGGGCCGCTCGGACGGCTGCGGGCGTCGACGTGCAGCAGGCCCGGCCCGGGCTCGACCAGGCCGGGCGGCAGCGTCCACCAGTGGGTGACCACGCCGCGGGTGCGAGGGGTCGGCAACGCGGCCTCGCCGACGAGGAGGGAGGCGGCCGGCCCCGAGGTGGCCACCACCACGACCCGGGCCCGCAGCGGCCCGTCGTCGGTCTCCAGCCTCGCCCCGTCGTCGTCGTGGTGCAGGGAGTGGACGCCCCTGCCCAGCCGCAGCCGCGCACCGAGCCCGCGGGCCAGCTGGTCGGGCAGCGCCTGCATGCCCTCGCGCGGCAGCGAGGGCGTGCCGTCGAGGAAGGCGCGGGTCAGCAGCAGCGCGAAGTGGTCGGAGGTCTCGCCGCTGTCGTCGAGCACCACCCCGGCCAGGAACGCGTCGAGCACCCGGCGCAGGTCGCCGCGCACCCCGTGGGCGTCGAGGGCGGCGTGCAGCGACCGGTCGGCCCGGGTGGCGGCGGCCCGCCGCACCAGCCCGCGGTGGTCGCGGGTCAGCAGCGGGCGGCCCCACCGGGCCGCGGCCGGAGCGCCGTGCAGCAGCGGCAGCGCACCGCGCAGCGTCGCCGGCAGCAGCCGTGGCTCGCGGCGGGGGTCGGCGACCCGCACTGTGCCGCGGTCGAGACGCGCGGCGACCCCCGCGGGCAGCGGTTGCAGGCCCAGCGCCGTGGTGTCGACCCAGCGCCGCACCGCGGGGTAGGCGGGGTTGAGCAGCTGGAAGCCACGGTCGACGGTGAACCCGTCGACCCGCTCGGAGCGCACCCGGCCGCCGACCGCCTCCGCGGCCTCGAGCACCGCCACGTCGAGACCCGCCCCGACGAGCTCGCGGGCGCACTGCAGGCCGGCCAGCCCGGCGCCCACGACCGCGACGTCGACGGCGCCGACGGCCGGACCGCTCACGCGTGCGAGCGCGGCGCGCGGTCGACGTAGGCGACGACCCGGTTGAACAGGGTGGTCACCGAGCGCAGGTCGGCCATGCCCGGGCCGGGCTCGTCGGCGAGGTGGTAGAGCGTGGCCGCGGCCCCGGGCGCGCCGGCGTCGGCGGCCACACGGGCGCACACGCGCGCCGCGTCGCGCACCGCGCGCGGCTCGACCGTCCAGGCCGACTCGAAGACCTTGTCGCGGTTGGCGACGTCGTCCTGGCCGGGCACCTCCCAGGCCGTCAGCGCGATGGGCAGGTCGACGCTGTCGACGACCACCGCCCACTCCCGCCGCATCGGCGCGTCGGCCGCCAGCGGCACCCGCACCGGGCGGCGCGTGTCGCTGGTGGAGCGGTCGGACACGTCGTCGAAGTCCGCGAAGACGTACGTCGAGGCGGCCACCCGCGCCAGCTCGTCCCAGCGCTGCTCGGCGCGCTCGAAGTTGCGCTGCACCTGGAACAGCCCGAAGAGGTGGGCGCGGTCGGCGCGGGCGGCGAACTCGTCCTCGATCGCCCACGACAGCGCCAGCAGCGTCGACTTGGTCAGCCGGTGGGTGTCGAGCTGCGGGTGCCGTCGGCGCAGCTCGGCCCACACCGAGGGGGTGCGCGGCTCGGCCTCGGCCTGCAGCGCGCGCACCGCCTGCTCGATGGCCACGTCGAGGCGGGTGCCGGCGTCGCGGCTCTCGAGCACGCGGCGCACGGCGTCGACGTCGGTCCCGAGGTAGCGCCGGTGCCCGCTCTCGAGACGCTGCGGCACCGGGAAGCCGTGGCGCTGCTCCCACATGCGCAGCGTGGCGGGGGAGACGCCGGTCTGGTCGGCGAGGTCGCCGATCGACAGGCGGGCGTCGTGGGCGGCGGTCGGCTGCGTCATGGCGTGAGCCTAATACTCAACAGGCTGTTGAGGAAACTGTGGAGGTCAGGTGGTGAAGAACCGCTTGCGTGCCCACAGCGACACGTAGACCAGCGCCACCAGCACCGGCACCTCGATCAGGGGTCCCACGACGCCCGCCAGGGCCTGGCCCGACGTCACGCCGAAGACGCCGATCGCCACTGCGATGGCCAGCTCGAAGTTGTTGCCGGCCGCGGTGAAGGCGAGGGTGGTGGTGCGCTCGTAGGTCATCCCCAGCGCCATCGCGAAGGCGAAGGAGCCCGCCCACATCAGGGCGAAGTAGGCCAGCAGCGGCAGCGCGATGCGGGCCACGTCGAGCGGCTGGCTGGTGATCGTGTCGCCCTGGAGGGCGAAGAGCACCACGATGGTGAAGAGCAGGCCGTAGAGCGCCCACGGGCCGATGACCGGCAGCAGCCGGGCCTCGTACCACTCGCGGCCCTTGGCCCGCTCGCCCAGCGTGCGGGTCAGGAAGCCGGCCAGCAGGGGGATGCCGAGGAAGATCAGCACCGAGACCGCGATCGACCAGACCGAGACGTCGAGGCCCCCGTCGGCACCGCCGACGCCCTCGTCGCCGAGGCCCAGCCAGCCGGGCAGCACGTCGAGGTAGAACCAGCCCAGGCCCGCGAAGGCGACGATCTGGAAGACCGAGTTGATGGCCACCAGGATCGCCGCGGCCTCGCGGTCGCCGCAGGCCAGGTCGTTCCAGATCAGCACCATCGCGATGCAGCGCGCGAGGCCGACGATGATCAGGCCGGTGCGGTACTCCGGGAGGTCGGGGAGCAGCAGCCAGGCCAGCGCGAACATCAGCGCCGGCCCGACGAGCCAGTTGAGCACGATCGAGGCCACCAGCAGGCGTCGGTCGGCGGTGACGTGGCCCAGCTCGTCGTAGCGCACCTTGGCCAGCACCGGGTACATCATCACCAGCAGGCCGATCGCGATCGGCAGCGAGACCGAGGCGACCTCGACCCGGGCCAGCGCCTCGTCGAGCCCCGAGACGCTGCGCCCCAGCAGCAGCCCCGCGGCCATGGCCACCAGGATCCACACCGGCAGGAACCGGTCGAGGGTCGAGAGCCGGGCCACGACCGCGGTGTCGGGGGACTGCTGCGTCGTGCTCATGCCGGTGCTCCTGCGGTGGTCGTCGTGGTGGTGCTCGCCGCGCCGGAGAGCGGGTCGGGAACGGCGGCGAAGAGCGTCAGGAACGCCTGCATCGCCTCGGGCCGCACCCGGTAGTAGACCCACACGCCCCGCTTCTCGCGGTGCAGCAGGCCGGCTTCGTGCAGCACCTTGAGGTGGTGGCTGATGGTGGGCTGGGAGAGGTCGAAGGCCGGCTGCAGGTCGCAGACGCACGCCTCGCCGTCCTGGTGCGAGAGCACCAGCGAGAGCAGGCGCAGCCGCACCGGGTCGGCCACGGCCTTGAGCATCGGCGCGATGGCGGCTGCCTGCTCCGCGCTCAGCGGCTCGCGGGCCAGCGGGGTGCAGCCGGCCAGGGGGTCGTCAGGGGCGCATCCGGACATCGACATGCATCAATAGTGACATGCGTCGATGTCTTGCGGGTGAACGGGGCCGGTCAGGCCTGGTGCACGTAGGAGTCGAGCTGGTCGCGCTCGAAGGTGAGCTGGTCGATCTTGTGCTTGACCACGTCGCCGATGCTCACGATGCCCACCAGGGCGCCGGCCTGGCGCACCGGCACGTGCCGGATGCGGCGCTGCGTCATCAGCTGCATCACCGCGTCGAGGTCGGTGTCGGGCTCGGCGCACTCGACCACCGGCGTCATGATCGCGCCGACGGTGTTGTTGACGACCGTGCCGTCCTGGGCCAGGCGGCGCACGACGTCGCGCTCGCTGACGATGCCCTCGATCGCGCTGCCGTCGGAGCTGACGACGACAGCGCCGATGTTGTGCTCGGCGAGCAGCGCCACGAGCTCGCGCACGCCGGCCTCCGGGGAGATGGTCACGACGCCCTCGCCGTGCTTGTCGCTCAACAGGTCCGCGATCCTCATGTGCCTGCACCTCCGTGACCGGGGTCGCCGACGTCGGCGGCCGCTACCTCGACGGTACAAGTGTGAGCGCGCTCACGCACGGGACCCGCCCAGGTCGTGGACGGGGCGGCGCTACTCGCTGCCGCGGCGCCCCCGCAGCGGGGAGACCGAGCCCGGGCCGCTGCGCGGCCAGTCGGGGTCCTCGCCGCCGTCGTGGTCGTCGGGCAGCGAGCCGAGGAAGGTCAGTGCCGCCTCGTGCAGGTGGGAGTTGGTGGCCAGGGCGTTGCCGCCGAACGGGCCGTCGGTGCCGTCGAGGCTGGTGAAGCGGCCCCCGGCCTCGCGCACGATCACGTCGAGGGCCGCCATGTCGTAGACCTCGAGCTCGGGCTCGGCGGCGATGTCGACAGCGCCCTCGGCCACCAGCATGTAGGACCAGAAGTCGCCGTAGGCGCGGGTGCGCCAGCAGCGGCGCATCAGCCCGACCATGTCGTCGAGGCGCCCGCGCTCGTCCCAGCCCGACAGCGAGGAGTAGGACAGCGAGGCGTCCTCGAGGCGGCGCACGTCGGAGACCTGCATGCGGGTTGCCTTGAGCAGCGAGCGGCCGGTCCACGCGCCGTTGCCGGACGAGGCCCACCAGCGCCGCTGCAGCTGCGGCGCGGAGACGACGCCGAGCACCACCTCGTCCTCGACGACCAGCGAGATCAGGGTCGCCCACACCGGGACGCCGCGCACGAAGTTCTTGGTGCCGTCGATCGGGTCGACGATCCAGCGGCGCTGGCTGTTGCCGGTGGTGCCCTGCTCCTCCCCGGTCACGGCGTCGCGCGAGCGCACCCGCGACAGGGTGCGCCGGATCGCCTCCTCGACCGCCTGGTCGGCGTCGGTGACCGGCGTGAGGTCGGGCTTGCTCATCACGTGCAGGTCGAGCGCCTTGAAGCGCGCGGTGCTCAGCGAGTCGGCGTCGTCGGCCAGCAGGTGGGCCAGGCGCAGGTCGTCGGTGTAGTCGTGCGCAGGGGTCGCGTCGGAGGGCACGGGCACAGGCTAGTGGTCGGAGGCCGAGCGGGCGGCCAGCAGCCGCCGGAAGGACGTCACCCGGTCGGGGTCGGCCTCGCCGGCGGTGACCGCCTCGTCGAGCCCGCACTCGGGCTCGTCCTCGCCGTGGGTGCAGCCGCGCGGGCAGCCCTCGGTCATCTCGTCGAGGTCGGGGAAGGCCTCGATGAGGTGCTCGGGCTCGACGTGGGCCAGGCCGAAGGAGCGGATGCCGGGCGTGTCGACGATCCAGCCCGCCTCGGCCTCGGAGCGTCCCGGGAGCGGGGGCAGCCGCAGCATGTACGCCGAGGTCGAGGTGTGCCGGCCGCGGCCGGTGACCGCGTTGACGTGGCCGACCTCGCGGTGCGCGTCGGGCACCAGGGCGTTGACCAGGGTCGACTTGCCCACGCCGCTGTGCCCGACCATCACGCTGACCTGCCCGGCCAGCCGCTCGCGCAGCTCGTCGAGGTCGCCGCCGCGCCGGGTCACCACCCAGGGCACCCCCAACGAGCGGTAGGTGGACAGCAGCACCTCGGGGTCGGCGAGGTCCGACTTGGTCATGCACAGCAGCGGCGCCATCCGGGCGTCGTACGCCGCCACGAGGGCGCGGTCGAGCAGCCGCGGGCGCGGCTCGGGGTCGGCCAGCGCGGTGACCACGACCAGCTGGGTGGCGTTGGAGACGATCACCCGCTCGACCGGGTCGTCGTCGTCGGCGGTGCGCCGCAGGACCGTGCTGCGCTCGTGCACCTCGACGATGCGGGCCAGGGAGCCGTCGTCGCCGGTCGTGTCGCCCACCACGCGCACCCGGTCGCCGACCACGACGGCCTTGCGCCCCAGCGGGCGGGCCTTCATCGCGGTGACGGTGCGCTCCTCGACCAGCAGCGTGTAGCGCCCGCGGTCGACGGTGACGACCAGGCCGTCGAGGGCGTCGTCGTAGGTGGGTCGCTCCTTGGTGCGGGGGCGGGTGCGCCGGCGCGGTCGCTCGTAGTGCTCCTGGTCGTGGGTCGAGTAGCGACCGCGCACCGGGCTCACCGCCGCCTCAGCCCCGCTCGTCCGCGGCCGGGCCCAGCAGCCGGGACCAGAAGCCGGCGAAGTCGGGGAAGGTCTTGCCGGTGGTGGCGACGTCCTCGACCAGGACGCCGTCGACGCCCGCGCCGACGATCACCGCGGCGTGCGCCATCCGGTGGTCGGCGTAGGTGTGGAAGAGCCCGCCGTGCAGCGGCGCGGGGCGCAGGCTCAGCCCGTCGGGGTGCTCGACCACGTCGGCGCCCAGGGCCCCCAGCTCGGTGGCCAGCGCGGCGATCCGGTCGGTCTCGTGGTGCCGGATGTGCGCGATGCCGCGCAGGTGGCTGGGGCCCTCGGCCAGCGCGCACAGCGCGGTCACCGCCGGCGCCAGCTCGCCCACGTCGTGCAGGTCGTGGTCGATGCCCTGCAGCCGGTCGGGACCGGTGACCCGCAGGCCGCGCCCCGACGTCGCGTCGGGCACGTCGACCATCGCGACCTCGCAGCCCATGAGCGACAGGATCTCGCGCAGCGCGTCACCGGCCTGGGTGGTGCTGGCGGGCCAGTCGCGCACCGTCACGGTGCCGCCGGTGGTCGCGGCCAGCGCGAGGAACGGCGCCGCGTTGGAGAGGTCGGGCTCGATGAGGTGGTCGACGGCGCGCACCGGGCCGGGGGCCACCGACCAGCGGTTGGGCGAGGAGTCGTCGACCTCGACGCCGTGCCTGCGCAGCATCGCGGTGGTCATGTCGATGTGCGGCTGCGAGGGCACCGGCTTGCCGTCGTGGCGCACGTCGACGCCGCGGTCGTAGCGGGCCCCGGCCAGCAGCAGCGCCGAGACGAACTGCGAGGAGGCCGAGGCGTCGAGCACGACCGTGCCGCCGCGCACCGACCCGTGCCCGCGCACCGTGAACGGCAGGGCGCCGCGTCCGGCGTCGTCGACCTCGACGCCCAGGCCGCGCAGGGCGGTGAGGACCTCGCCGACAGGGCGGTTGCGCATGTGGGGGTCGCCGTCGAAGGAGACCTCACCCTCGGCCAGGGCGGCGACCGGCGGCACGAAGCGCATCACGGTGCCGGCCAGGCCGCAGTCGACGTGGGCGGGGCCGCGCAGCGCCCCGGGGGTGACCTGCCAGTCCTCGGCGGCGGTGTCGACGTGGGCGCCCATCGCGCTCAGCGAGCGCGCCATCAGCGTCGTGTCGCGCGAGCGCAGCGCCCGGCGTACGACGCTCGGGCCGTCGGCCAGGGCGGCCAGCACCAGCGCCCGGTTGGTCAGCGACTTGCTGCCGGGCAGCGAGACGGTCGCCGTGACCGGCCCCCTCGACCGTGGCGCGGGCCAGTGCTCGGAGGGGGCGGAGCGGGGGTCGGCAGCAGCGTCGGGCACCCGCGCAGACTACCGACCCCGGCTCGGGTCCCGGTGCTCAGCCGATCGGGGACTTGGCGCGGGCCAGCCGCGCCTCGTGCTTCGCCGCGCTCGCCAGGTGCGTGGCCTCGCGGCGCGCGTCCTTGCCGGCCCGCCGGGCACGCCAGGCCACCCCGGGGCGCCCGTCGGTGTCGCCGGAGGTGATCAGCAGGCCGCCGATGATGGAGAGGTTCTTGAAGAAGGCCATCTGCTGGGTCCGCTTGGCGTCGGGGTCGGACTCGGCCCAGAAGGCGTGCCCGGCGATCGTGGTCGGCACCAGCGAGGCGGTCAGCAGCCCCGCCGAGAGGCGCGGCGCGCGCCCGGTCGCCAGCGCGAGGCTGGCCGCGATCTGCACGCCGGCGTTGATGCGCACCAGCGTGGCCGGGTCGTCGGGGATGACGCGGGCCTGCGGCACGGCCTTCTTGGCGGCCGGGACCACCTTGTCGGTCACCGCCGCGGCCTTGGGGGCCAGGTCGTCGGTGTGGCGCAGGGCGTTCTGGGCGCCGTAGAGGATCCCGGCGGCGATCAGGGGACGGGCGAACATGCGGCTCAAGGACATGCGCCCCTGTCTACACGAACCGCCCGGCGCTGAGGTCGCCTCCCGGGGTGAGGGCGCGACTAGGGTGGAGGCCATGTGCGGCAGGTACGCCTCGAGCCGTCGGCCCGAGGACCTCATCGAGGAGTTCGAGATCGACCAGCCGCGCATCGCGGCCCCGCTGGAGCCCGACTACAACGTCGCGCCCACCAAGGAGGTCTACGCCGTCGTGCAGCGACCCCCTCGCGGTGCCGACGGGACCGACGGTGCCGACCCCGAGCCGGAGCGCCAGCTGCGCGTGCTGCGCTGGGGACTGGTGCCCTCCTGGGCCAAGGACCCCTCGATCGGCAACCGGATGATCAACGCGCGCAGCGAGACCGTGGCCGAGAAGCCGGCCTTCAAGCGGGCCTTCGCCCGGCGCCGCTGCCTGCTGCCCGCCGACGGCTACTACGAGTGGTACCCCACCTCGCAGACCACCGCGGCCGGCCGGCCGCGCAAGCAGCCGTTCTTCATCCGGCCCGCCGACGGCGGGGTGCTCGCGATGGCGGGCCTCTACGAGATCTGGCGCGACCCCACCCGCGACGACGACGACCCCGAGCGGTTCCGCTGGACCTGCACCGTGATCACCACCGAGGCCGAGGACGCGCTGGGTCGCATCCACGACCGGATGCCGATGATGGTCGAGCGCGAGCGGTGGGCGCAGTGGCTCGACCCGACCAGGGCCCCGGGCGCCGCCGACCTCTCGGCGCTGCTCAGCCCCGCCGCCCCGGGGCGGCTCGAGGCCTACCCGGTCGCACCGCTGGTCAGCAACGTGCGCAACAACGGTCCCGAGCTGGTCACGCCGCTGCCGCTCGACGACCTGCCCGACGGGGTCGCCGACGAGCTCGCCGACGACCTCGTGGCCGCGCCGTCCGGAGGGACGCCATGAGCGGCGACGAGCCCACCTGCACCGTCGAGACCCCCCACGGCCCCGGCCGCCTGGTCGTCACCCCGGCCGCCGACGAGGGCTGCCGCCTGCTGCTCAGCCACGGGGCCGGGGTCGGCATCGACACCCGCGACCTCGAGGCCCTCACCGCCGCGCTGCCGCCCAACGGCATCACCGTGGCGCGCTTCGAGCAGCCGTGGCGCGTCGCCGGGCGCAAGGTCGCCTCGCCGCCGCCCACCCTCGACGACGGACTGCGGGCGGCGGCCGCGGCGCTGGCGTCGCTGCACCCGACGGGTACGCCGCTCGTGGTCGGCGGCCGCTCCGCCGGGGCCCGCTCGGCGACCCGGTGCGCGCGCGACCTCGGCGCGGTCGGCTGCCTGGCGCTGGCCTTCCCGCTGCACCCGCCGGGCAGGCCCGAGCGCTCGCGGCTCGACGAGCTCACCGGGTGCGGCGTACCCACGCTGGTCGTGCAGGGCGAGCGCGACACGATGGGCCGCCCCGAGGAGTTCCCCGACGAGCTGCCCGCCGACGTGGTGCTCTCGGTCGTGCCCGGCGCCGACCACGGCTTCGCGGTGCTCAAGCGTGGCGACCTGACGCAGGAGGAGGCGCTCGCGGTGCTCGTCGAGACGACCCTGGAGTGGCTGGTGCGCGACGTGGTCGGCAGCAGCCCCGGCTCCCGCTCCTGAGGCGTCTCCCGGGTGCCGGGAACATCCGGGCGGCCTCGCTGGTTCCCCCAGCGTGATGGCCCTGCTGGAACCGACCGCACCGCGGCTAGGCTGGGACTCGATGAGCGACACCACCGAGTCCCCGGCCCCCGCGCCCGCGGACCTGACCCCTGACGACGCCTCGACGACCCCCGAGGTCGTCGACCGCGACACGGAGACCGACGCCGAGCGCTCCTCGCGCTTCGAGCGCGACGCCCTGCCCTTCCTCGACCAGCTCTACTCGGCGGCGATGCGGATGACCCGCAACCCCGCCGACGCCGAGGACCTGGTGCAGGAGACCTTCGCGAAGGCCTACTCCTCCTTCCACCAGTTCAAGCCCGGCACGAACCTGAAGGCCTGGCTGTACCGGATCCTGACCAACACCTTCATCAACACCTATCGCAAGAAGCAGCGCCAGCCGCAGCAGTCGATGGGTGAGGACGTGGAGGACTGGCAGCTGCACCGTGCCGAGTCGCACACCTCCTCGGGGCTGAAGTCCGCCGAGACCGAGGCGCTCGAGCACCTGCCCGACTCGCAGGTCAAGGACGCCCTCCAGCGCCTGCCCGAGGAGTTCCGCCTCGCGGTCTACCTCGCCGACGTGGAGGGCTTCGCCTACAAGGAGATCGCCGAGATCATGGACACCCCCATCGGCACGGTGATGTCGCGGCTGCACCGCGGCCGTCGCCAGCTGCGCGACATGCTCTCCGACCACGTGCGCCGCAACGACCTGCTGCCCGCCTCGACGGTGCCGGGGGAGGTGTCATGACCAGCAACGAGACCCCGTCCCACGAGGACCGGCCCCACGACCACGAGCACCCCGACGAGGTGTCGGCCGAGGAGTGCGTCGACTTCCTCGAGCGCATCGTCTACTTCCTCGACAACGAGCTCGACGCCTCCGACTGCGACGCCGTGCGTCTGCACCTCGACTCCTGCAACCCGTGCCTGGCGAAGTACGACCTGCAGCGCACCGTCAAGCAGATCGTCGCCCGCTCCTGCTCGGAGGCGGCTCCCGCCGAGCTGCGCGAGCGCGTGATGATGCGCATGCGTCAGGTGCAGGTGGAGATCACCGAGCGCTGACCCGCCGCGCGCGAGCACTGACCCGCCGCGCGCGAGCGCTGAGGAACGTGCCCCAAATGGGCTAGACGCCTTTTACCTTGGCGTCGCCAATATGGGGCACTACCCCCTTGACTTTACTTTGGCTCTCTGCTCGGCCCCCTAGCGTCACGCACCTGGACACCGGTGCAAAGGGGATCTGATGGCGTCACGTCGTGCGGCACGTGCCTCGGACAGGGGAGCGGCAGCAGTCGAGTTCGGCCTGGTCGCGCTCGTGCTGTTCACGCTGGTCTTCGGGATCCTCCAGTTCGGCTTCTGGTTCTGGTCCTGGCAGGCAGCCGGCCACGCCGCCCGCGAGGCGGCCCGGGTCGGCGCGGTCGACCCCTGCGACACGGCCGCGGTCCAGGCCGCCGGGGCCAAGGCCCTGGAAGGCGTCCCGACCGGCACCGGCGCGACGGTGACCGCGACCAGGGCCGCCGGCGCAGGCGTCGGTGACGAGATCACGGTCCAGGTCACCTTCGAGAGCTACGACCTCGGGTTCTTCCCGTTCTTCGACGCCGCCATCGACAAGTCGGCGACCTCGCGGATCGAGAACGTGCCGGCGGGCGGGTGCGGGTCATGAGCGCCCGCCGGGCCGGGGCGGCGCGCGACGACCGCGGCGCCGTCGCGATCCTCTTCGCCGTGCTCGCCGTGGTCCTGCTGGGGGTCGGCGCGCTCGCGGTGGACCTCGGCCAGGCCTACGCCAAGAAGTCGCTGCTCCAGACCGACGTCGACATCGCCGTGATGGCCGCCGTCGCCGAGCTCGACCAGGAGGCCGGCTGCAACGCCGAGGTCGTCAGCGCCGCCGAGGACTACCTGACCCGCGCCGGCAACGCCGTGCCCGGCCAGTACCCCATCGACCTGGGCGGCGGCCCCGGTGACCAGGACGGCTTCATCCGGTGCCCGGGTGACTGGAAGGTGGAGCTGTGGGCTCCCCGCTCGGAGGTGCCGCTCGGCCTGGGGCGCGTGCTGTCCGACGACGACAGCTTCGACGTCGCGGCGCGGGCCGCGGCCCAGGTGAGGTCTCCCGCCGCCGGCGCCGTGCTGCCGTACTTCGGGGTGCAGGGCTGTGACTACGGAGCCCAGACGATCCGCGACGACAGCGGGCCCAGCGCCACCACGGCCCCGGTCCCGGCGCTCGACCCCGACTCGGGCTCCCACAACAAGGCCGAGTTCACCACCACCCCGACCTCGGCGCCCGAGGGAACCTCGTCGATGGCGGTGACGCTGTCCGGCAAGTTCCTCGACAAGGCCGACGGGGTCGGGTTCACCGGCGCCGGCGGCCCGCCGTACCACCACGTGGTGACGGCGCTGGGCATCACCAACGGCAAACCCGACACGATCACGCTGCAGGTGCCCTCGGCCGTGCTCGACGTGCCCGACGTCTGGTACGTCCGGGTGCTCGAGGCGGGGAAGTGGTCGGAGCCGCACGAGGCCCAGCGGTTCACCGTCGGCGAGGAGAAGCTCTACTGCGACACCTCGCTGGAGGGGAACTTCGGCACGATCGACGTGCCGCGCGCCGACTCGACGTCGCACGTGCTGGAGCGCAACATCATCCTGGGTGTCGAGCCGGCCCTGGCCCTCCACCCCAGCCCGGCGGGCGAGTGCAGCGGCAAGCCCGGCAGCGTCGAGTCGAAGAGCGCGCCGGTCGACGGCACCAACTGCCTGGCGAGCGAGCCGGGCCTGAAGATCTCGGCGACCAACGCCGGGCTGGTCTCGGGCAAGGGCTCACTGCCCGGGCGGCTCGACGCGGCCTCGACGAACGGCTGCAGCCGCAGCGGCGACGACAGCCGCACCTCGGCGACGGTGCTCGGCAGGCACATCAACGACGACCTGCTGAGCTGCTACGTCGTGGGCGGCGCGCACCTCAGCGACCTCGTCGCCGGCAACGCGGTGGGTGCCGGCGCGCTCTCGGCCGACATCTTCGCCTCGCCGCGCTTCTTCTGGATCCCCATCGTCGACACCGACCCCTCCACCGGCAAGAAGTCCTGGCCGATCGTGGCCTTCCGTCCCGGCTTCATCACCGACCAGGCCCTGTCCGCCACGCGGGCGGCGCCGGGCTCCATCAGCGCACTCAACGGCCTCGTCACCGAGCCGTCCGGCATCCGGGAGGTGCGTGTCGTGCTGTTCAGCCAGGACGCGCTCCCTCCGACGGCACCGGCGGTCGGCGACGAGGTCGACTACACCGGCTCGGGCACCAAGGTCCTGGTCCTCGTCGAGTGACGACGCAGCCAGCGACCCCACCCATCCCGCACCACGATCGAAGGACACTCTCATGGCACGACGAAGCATCCTGTTCGGGACCGCCTTCCTGATCGCCGCGCTCGGCGCCACGATGGTCCTCCTCTACGTCCAGGGCATCGAGACCCGGGCGACGGCTGGCCAGGACCGGGTCGAGGTCCTCGTCGCCACGGAGACCATCGAGGCCGGCGAGTCCGTGGCCGACGCGCAGGCGGCCGGCAAGCTCGCGAAGGACGAGGTGCTGCGCGACGACCTCGTCGACGGCGCCCTGGCCTCCTCCGCCTCCATCGAGGACGAGGTGGCGCTGGCGGCGACCTACCCCGGCCAGCAGGTCATCGGCCAGCAGTTCGGGGCTCCTGGGTCGGGAGAGACCCTGACGATCCCTGAGGACCGGCTGGCCATCAGCGTCGAGCTGACCGACCCGGCCAGGGTCGCCGGCTTCGTGGCCCCCGGGTCGAGGGTGGCGATCTTCGCCTCCGGGGACCCGGAGGTCTACAAGGCCGACGGCACCACCCAGAAGCTGGCCCCCTACACGCGGCTGCTGCTGCCCGAGGTGGAGGTGATCGGCGTCGGGGCGACCTCGATGGCGGCACTGACCACCACGACCGACGAGGGCGAGCAGACGACCGAGCAGATCCCCCGGACCATCCTCACCATCGCGGTCGACCAGGAGCAGGCCGAGCGGGTCATCTACGCCTCCCGCAACGGCGACCTCGCCTTCGCGCTGCGCACCGAGAAGTCCGAGGTGAGCAGCAACCGGGGCGTCACCGCACGCGACATCATGCCGGAGATCTTCGCCGGGAGCGCGTCGTGACCGCCCTGGTCGAGCAGGACACCGCCCTGGTGGACCTGTGGCACGAGGCGCTCGGTGCCGCCGCCACCGCACTCGGCACGCTCGAGGAGCTCGACCGGCACCTCGCCGCACACCCGCACGAGCAGGTCGTGGTGCTGGGGACCTCGGTCGCGCTGTCCGAGGCCACGGGCTTCGCCGAGCAGCAGCGGCTGCTGCGGCCGTGGCTGGCCGTGGTGCTCGTCCACGACGGCATCGACACCGCGGTGCTGACCCGGGCCCTCGGTGCGGGCGTCCGCGCCGTGGTCGACGCCGCCGACGTCGACGGGCTGGTCGGGGCCGTCGCACGGGCCCGGGAGCTGGCCCGACGCTGCGCCGGTGTGGTGCAGGCGCCGCTCGCGCCGGGGGCCTACGAGGCCGGCCTGGTCGTCACCCTCTTCTCCGTCAAGGGCGGGGTCGGCAAGAGCCTGGTGGCCACCAACCTGGCGGCCGCGCTCGCCGACGAGGGCCGCACCGTGTGCCTGGTCGACCTCGACGTCACCTGCGGCGACGTGGCCATCCTGCTGGGGCTCACCCCGGCCCACACGTTGGCCGACCTGGCCCGCCTCGACGGCGAGATCGACCCCAGCGGGGTCGGCTCGCTGCTGACGAAGCACTCCGAGCGGCTGTCGGTGCTGGCCGCACCGATCCACCTCGGTGAACGGGTACCCGTGGAGCCGATCGGTGACGTGCTGGGCACGCTGGCCGAGATGTTCGACGTCGTGGTGGTCGACACCGGCGGCACGTTCGACGACGCCGCGCTGCAGGCGCTCGACCACTGCGACCTGCTGCTGCTCGTCGGCACGCCCGACGTCCCCTCCCTCAAGAGCCTCAAGCTGGCCACCGGGACCCTCGACCTGCTCGACCTGCCACGCGAACGCTGGCGGCTGGTGCTGAACCGCACCGATTCCAGGGCCGGGCTGGCGGCCTCGGAGTTCGAGTCCACCCTGGGCCTGCCGGTGCTGGTCGACGTGCCGGCCCACCGGGCCGTGCTCTCCTGCGTCAACCGCGCCGAGACCATCGTGCGCTCGCACCCCGGCCACGCGGTCGCCAAGGCGCTGCGCTCCCTGGCCGCCGCGACGGGCGCCGAGGCCGATGCGCGCCGTGGCTCCGCCGCACCGACCACCTCGCACCGCGTCGCTCCGCGGCGCCTGCGCCGCACGAAGAAGGTGGGCTGACATGTCTCTCGCAGATCGTCTCCAGCTCGTCCGCGACCGGGACACGTCCCCCTCGCGCGGCGCCCCGGTCGAGCGGGCCGGAGACCGGCCGGCGCCGCGGGCCGCCGCCCCGCGACCGCGTGTGGGTCGCGATCCCTTCGCCGACCTCAAGCGGATCGTGCACGCCGAGCTGGTGCGCAGCCTGGGCCCCAAGCTGTACGACGCCGACACCACCCAGAGCGAGCTCGAGCAGCAGGTGCGGGCGGCCCTGCAGGTGGCGGTGGCCGCCACCGACCGCCCGATGTCGGGCACCGACCGCACCCGCCTGACCCAGGAGATCGCCGACGACATCCTCGGCTACGGGCCGCTCGAGCCCTTCCTGAGCGACCCGGCGCTGACCGAGGTCATGGTCAACGGCCCGGAGGACATCTGGGTCGAGCGTGACGGGCACCTGACGCCGGTCGACGCGACCTTCGCCGACGAGGCGCACCTGCGTCGCACCATCGACAAGATCGTCGGCAAGGTCGGTCGCCGCGTCGACGAGGCCAGCCCGATGGTCGACGCCCGGCTGCCCGACGGCAGCCGCGTCAACGCCGTCATCCCGCCACTGGCCCTCGACGGCTCCAAGATCACCATCCGCAAGTTCGCCCCCGACCCCTACACGGTCGACGACCTGGTCGCCTTCGGCACGCTCTCCGCCGAGGCCGCGACCCTGCTCGAGGCCTGCGTGCGTGGGCGGCTCAACGTGCTGGTCTCGGGCGGCACCGGTGCCGGCAAGACGACGACGCTCAACGTGCTGTCGTCCTTCATCCCGCACGACGAGCGGATCGTGACCATCGAGGACGCGGCCGAGCTGCGGCTGCACCAGGACCACGTGGTGCGCCTCGAGTCCCGTCCCGCCAACATCGAGGGCAGGGGGGCGGTGACGATCCGCGACCTGGTGCGCAACTCGCTGCGGATGCGGCCCGACCGCATCGTCGTCGGCGAGATCCGCGACGCGGCCGCCCTCGACATGCTGCAGGCGATGAACACCGGCCATGACGGGTCGCTGTCGACCGTGCATGCCAACGGACCGCGAGACGCGCTGTCCCGGGTCGAGACGATGGTGATGATGGCCGGGCTGGAGCTGCCGGTGCGCGCCATCCGCGAGCAGGTCGCCAGCGCCGTCGACGTCGTCATCCAGCAGTCGCGTCTGAAGGACGGGTCGCGACGCCTTACCTCCGTCACCGAGGTCGCGGGCATGGAGGGCGACGTGATCACCCTGCAGGAGGTCTTCCGCTTCGACCACTCGGCCGGCTGGGACGCCGAGGGCCGGGCTCTCGGACGGCTCCGCTCGACGGGGCTGCGGCCGCGGTTCCTCGAGCGGCTGGGCGAGCGCAACGTGCAGGTCGACCCGATGCTCTTCGCCGGGGCGGTGCACTCATGAGGGTCGTGGACGTGCGACCGGTGCTGGTGGTGCTGGCCGGCGCGCTGGTGTGGGCCGTGGCCCCGCCCGCGCCGGTGCAGGCGGGCCCCACACCGGGCGACGACGTCGAGATCGAGCTGGTGCAGGCCGCCGACGACGCGACGGTGTCGGTGCTCCTCGGCGTGGGCGCCGACGTGGCCCCCGAGTCGGTCGAGCAGCTGGCGCTGCAGGTGGACGGACGTGTCGTGGAGGCCGTGGTCGAGCCGGTGGTCGCGGGCGCCGTGGAACGGACCACGGTGCTGGCCCTCGACGTCAGCAGGAGCATGCGCGGTGCTCCCGTCGCTGCGGCCCGCGAGGCGGCGCTGCTCTTCCTCGAGACCGTGCCGGACGACGTCCGGGTCGGTCTGGTGACCTTCGCCGGCTCGGTCCGCCAGCCGGTCGCCCCCACGACCGACCGTGACGCCGTCGCCGAGGCGCTGGCACAGATCGCCCTGGGCGCGGGCACCCGTCTCCACGACGGCGTCGCCCGCGCGGCGCTCGCCACGGGCTCGGGGGGCGCGCGCTCGGTGCTGCTGCTCTCCGACGGGCGCGACCGCGGGAGCAGGCTCGACGTGACCCGGGCGGCCGCAGCCGTCGCCGGCACTGCAGCGGGCATCGACGCGGTGGCGCTGGAGCAGCGCCCACGCGACCGTCGGCTCCTGGCCGAGCTCGTGCAGGAGGCCGGGGGCACGGTGGTCGACGCCGAAGACGAGAGCGCGTTGTCCGGGCTGTTCGCTGCCGAGGCCGACGCGCTGGAGCGCCAGGTGCTCCTCTCCTTCACCCGTCCCGCCGACGTCGGCGACGAGGTCACCCTCGCGGTGCTCGACCCCGCCTCTCCCGGTGCCCCTCTCGACTCGGCGCTCGTCTCGCTCGGCAGCGCCCCGGTCCCGCCGGCGGCGGTCCCGCCGGCCGCCACGACAGTGGGGCGCACCGCCTTCCTCCTCGGGCTCGCAGGCCTCGGCCTGGGGCTGCTCGTGGTCACCGCCGTCGCCCTGGGGGCCGCGCGCGGGCCGACCCGGGCGCAGTCCCAGCTGGCGGCGTACCTCGGCACCGCACCCTCCGAGTCCGCCGGCTCGGGGCTGAAGGCCTCGGCCGTCGGCCTCACCGACCGGCTGGTGCGCCCCGACCTCGAGCAGCGCGTGGCGCGCCGGCTCGCGGGCGCCGGCCTCGAGATCACGGTGGCCGAGTGGCTGCTGCTGCGGGCCGGGCTGGTCCTGGCCCCCGCCGCTCTCGGCCTCGCGCTCGGTGGCCCCGTGCTGCTGGTGCTCGGCCTCGCTGCCGGTGCGGTGCTGCCCGAGCTGTGGCTGCGCCGCAAGCACAGCAAGCGGCTCGCGGCGTTCGGCGCCCAGCTCGCAGAGACCCTGTCGCTGGTGGCGGGTGGCCTCTCCGCCGGACTCTCGGTCGCCCAGGCGATCGACACCGTGGTCCGGGAGGGCCAGGAGCCGATGGCAGGTGAGCTGCGCCGGGCACTCTCGGAGCACCGCCTGGGCGTCGGCATCGAGGAGGCCCTCGACTCGGTGGGCGAGCGGATGGGCAGCGACGACTTCGCCTGGGTGGTGATGGCCATCCGGATCCAGCGCGAGGTCGGCGGCAACCTGGCCGAGCTCCTGACCACCGTCTCCGAGACGCTGCGCGAGCGCGAGTTCCTGCGCCGCCAGGTGCGGACCCTGTCTGCCGAGGGACGGCTCTCCGCCTGGATCCTCGGCTGCCTGCCGGTCGGCATGTTCGTCTTCCTGCTCCTCACGCGCGGCGAGTTCGTGCGCCCGCTCTACACGACCGGGGTCGGCCTGGTGCTGCTGGCTCTCGCCGGCCTGCTGCTGGCCCTCGGCTCGTTCACGATGTCCCGCATGGTCAAGGTGGAGGTCTGAGATGTCCCCGATGCTGCTCCTTCTCGGCGGTGCCCTGATGCTCGTGGTGGCCGGCACCCTGGCGCTGTCCGTCGTCGGCGCCCTCAGTGTCGAGCGCGCCGCGGTGGGTCGCTCCGTGGCGCTCGTGCACGCGCTCGACGCGGCCCCGGACGCACTGCGCGGTGAGGTGCAGCGTCCTTTCAACGAGCGGGTGCTGGCGCCGCTGGGCGACCGGCTCGTCGGCATCGGGCGGCGGGTGGTGCGGGCCGGCACGGCCGAGCGCCTGCAGCGCCGGCTCGACGTGGCGGGCAACCCGGCGGGCTGGGACGTCTCCCGGCTCATCGGCACCAAGGTGCTGGGCGCCGCCGTCCTCGCTCTGCTCGCGCTCGCCTGGGCCTGGTCGGGCGGTCGCTCCCCGCTCGCGGTGCTGCTCGTCGCCGCGTCGGCCGGCTCCTTCGGCTACGTGCTGCCCAACGTGCTGCTGCACAACGCCGGCCAGAAGCGGGAGGCGCTGATGCAGCGCGAGCTCCCCGACTCGATGGACCTGCTCACGATCTCGGTCGAGGCGGGCCTGGGCTTCGACGCGGCCGTGCACCGGGTGGCCCAGCAGACCACCGGCCCCCTCTCCCAGGAGCTGCAGCGGCTGATCCAGGAGATGCAGCTCGGCGTCGGTCGCACCGAGGCGATGCGGGCGATGGCCGAGCGGACGACGCTGCCCGACCTGCGCTCCTTCTGCCTGGCCATGGTGCAGGCCGACCAGCTCGGCGTCCCCGTGGGCCGGGTGCTGCGGATCCAGAGCCGCGAGATGCGCGTGAAGCGCCGCCAGCGCGCCGAGGAGAAGGCGATGAAGGTCCCGGTGAAGATCACCGTGCCGCTCGTGCTCTTCATCCTGCCGTGCCTGTTCATCATCGTGCTCGGCCCCGCCGGCATGAGCATGGCGAAGATCTTCGCATGAGCGGGAGCGGTGGGCGGGTCGCGCGGGCGACGGCTCCCGAGACCGAGGCCCGGCGGCTGCGCGTCCTGGTGCGGGTCTGCGCCCTGGCCCTCGTGGTCGGCCAGCTGCTGACCGAGGGGGTGCTGCTGTCCTCGCTCGACGCCCTGGTGACGCTGGTCGCGCTGGCCGTCACCGTCAGCGTCCTCGACCGGTCGCCCCGCACCCTGGGCAGCTCCTGGCACGGCCCCCTCGACGGGGCCGTCACCTCGGTGGTGGTGCTCCTCGTGGGGCACGGTGCCGAGCCGCTGCTCGTCGTCGTGGGCGTCCCGGTCGTCCTGGCCGGGCTGCGCCGCGGCTCCCTGTCCGCCGTCCTCACCTGGGCCTGCGCCGTCACCGCCGGGGCAGCGGCGTACCTGGCGGTCCCCACCGGTGTGGCCGGGGCGGGGGAGCCCGGGCCCCTGGTCCTCTGGACCGTCGTCGGCCTGGGCGCCGGCCTGCTCGCCGCCGGCCGCACCCGGACGCGCCGTGCCGTGCTCGACTCGCGTGCGCCGCACGCAGCGGCCCACCAGCTGGTCGAACAGCTGCACGGTCTCGTGCACGAGCGCGGGCTCGACGTCGACGTCGACGTGCTTGCCCGCGAGCTGCAGGTCACCGCCCGCGACCTCGTGGGAGCCGACCGGTCCTCGCTGTGGGTCCTCGACGACCAGGGCACGCCGCGCCTGCTGTCCTCCTGCGGGCGGCTCGGCGAGAGCGACGAGGCGCAGGCCCGGCTGGCGGCCGGCTCTGCCCGTGCCCGGTCGGTCGACTCCCTGGTCTCGCTGCCGCTGAGCGCCGGCGAGGTCGTCTTCGGTGCGCTCGTGCTGGAGCGTGCGGACCGCGCCGCCCGCACGGACGCGGACGACGTCCGCGAGCAGCTCGGGTCGCTCGCGCTGCGCCTCGACACCGCGCTGCTGGCGGGCTCGATCCGCAGCGGTGCCACCCACGCCGAGCGGCAGCGCCTCGCGCGCGAGATGCACGACGGCCTGGCGCAGCGCACGTGGCCATCGGCTACCTCGCCGAGGAGCTGGTGGACCTGGCCGACTCGGCTGAGCTCGCCCGCACCGCTGGCGAGCTGCGCGACGAGGTCGCGCACCTGACCCGCGAGATGCGCTCCTGCGTCCTCGACCTCCACCACGACCTCGTGGGCGAGGCCGGCGTGGCCGACGCCATCGCTGGGTGCGTGCGCCGCATCGCCGCGCGCCGGGGGCTGCGGGTGCACGTGCTGCTGGAGGAGACCGGACCGCGCCTGGCGCCCGAGCTCGAGCTGCAGGTCCTGCGGATCGCGCAGGAGGCGGTCGCCAACGTCGACCGGCACGCGTGTGCCAGCACCCTGTGGCTGACGCTGCGCCGGCACGGCTGCTCGCTGCGGCTCGACGTCGAGGACGACGGCGTCGGGGGCGCCAAGCCTCGGCCCGGGCACCTCGGCCTGGAGTCGATGCGTCAGCGTGCCCGGCAGCTGGGCGGTGACCTCACCGTCGGCGAACGACCCGGGGGCGGCACCAGCGTCGTGCTGGTCACGCCGGGCGACCACCGCGAGACCATCAACAAGGGAGACGACCGTGCGTGTGCTGCTGATCGATGACCACGAGCTGATCAGGCAGGGCCTCTCGCGGGTCTTCGAGCGCTCCGGCGACGACGAGGTCGTGGGCCAGGCCGGCTCGGTGGCCGAGGGCCTGGCCATGGCGGCCGTGCTCACGCCCGACGTCGTGGTCACCGACCTCGAGCTGCCCGACGGCAGCGGCTTCGACGTCGTACGACGGCTGCGGGCCGCCAGCGACACGGTGGGGCTGGTCGTGCTCACGATGCACCGCGGTGACGAGGCGGTGCTGACGGCGCTGGAGGCCGGGGCGTCGGCGTTCCTGACGAAGGAGACGCGCGGGACCGACGTCGTCGCCGCCGCCCACCGGGCGGCACGCGCGCCGCGCGCCTTCGTGGCGCCCAGCCTCGCGGGCGCGCTGGCCCGCGGAGCGGCCGGGGCCGGTGTGCGGCTCACCCCGCGCGAGCAGCAGGTGCTGCGGCTGGTCGCCGAGGCCGAGGGCACAGCCGGCATCGCGCGCCGGCTCTACATGGGGGAGTCCACCGTGAAGACCCACCTCAACCGCATCTTCCGCAAGCTCGGGGTCTCGAACCGCACCCAGGCGCTGGCCCAGGCACACCGCCTGGGGCTGCTGCTGGACCACGCCCCGAGCCCCGGCTGACCTGTCCCTCCCGAGCCGCCCGAGCCGCGCCCACCTCTCCCGGGGCGCGGCTCGAGTGCGTCCGGGGGACGGCCACGCGCATGGCCCGAAATGACTACGTCGCCGGGTACCGGAGTTGGACTACCGGCCCCGCGGGCCGCGGGAGTCTGGAAGCACCACAGGGACCCCGGACGGGGGACCAGCACCCGGCACCGGACCCTCCGGAGCCCCTCATCCCCAGGAGAACCCCATGATCGAGAAGCTGCAGCTCATGACCCTCGTGCTCATCGGCGACCTCAAGGAGAAGCGCTCCGAGCGCGGCGCCACCGCCGTCGAGTACGGCCTGATGGTCAGCCTGATCGCCGTGGCGATCATCGTCGCCGTCCAGCTGATCGGCACCAACCTGACCGCCACCTTCAACGAGGTGGCCGGCAAGATCTAGTGCTGGGCGCTGCCTGCCGCAGGAACGACGAGACCCCGAGCCGATCCGGCTCGGGGTCTCGTCACGTGTGCGCTCAGGCGTTGGGGCGCTTCCCGTGGTTCGCGCCCTTCTTGCGACGAGCGCGGCGCTTGCGGCCGGTCTTGCCCATGGTGTTCTCCTCCGAATCGCGGTCGACCCGTGGCTGGGCCAAGGGTCAGTCTCTCAAATGACCGTCCCGGGCACGAATTCACCCCCGCCGGGCCGGCGCCAGTTCCTGGGGAACGGGGAGGTTCGGGCCGGGTCAGTGGGAAGTCTGGGCCGGGTCGGGGTGAAGTTCGGGCCGGGTCAGAGGCGGGCCAGGAACCGCTCGGCGTCGACAACCACGCGGGTCACCTCGCCCGAGGCCACGACCTTGCCGCCCGAGTCGCCGGTGTGCCGGGCGGCGACCGAGAAGCGGTGCAGCCGGCCGTCGACGTGGGTGAGGGTCGCGGTGACCTCGAGGGTGGCCCCGACCGGGCTGGCGCCGCGGTGCTCGAGCTCGACCCGGGTGCCGACGCTGGTCGAGCCGTCGGGCAGCGTGGCGTCGATCGCGGCGCAGGTGGCCGCCTCGCACCACGCCAGCAGGCGGGGGGTGCCCAGCACGGGCAGCGAGCCCGACCCGACCGCGATCGCGGTGTCGGCCTCGGTGACCTGGTGGCTGGTCGTGGCGTGCATCGGGTCGTTCACAGGTGCCTCCGGAAGCAGATCAGGTGGACGTCGGGGACCGGCTGCCAGTCCCGCTCGGGCAGCCGCTCGAAGCCGAGGCGGCCGTAGAGCCGGTGAGCGCCGGCCATCTCGCGCAGCGACGAGAGCACCACGGCCCCGGTGCCGCGCTCGCGCCAGCGCTGGAGCACGTGCTCGACCAGCGCCGCACCGACGCCCTGCCCCTGGGTGCCGGGCGCGACCGAGAGCATCCGGAACTCGCCCTCGCCGTCGGCGGCGACCTCGCGCCAGGGGGAGCCGGGCGGGCAGTCGGTCACGCTGCCCAGCACCTCGTCGGAGTCGTCGGGCGAGGCCACCCACAGCTCGGCCTCGCGAGCGCGCGCGGCGGCGTCGCGCAGCCGCGCGACGTACGGGTCGTCGGGCCCCTCCAGGAACGGCGCGTACGCCGCCGCCGTGACGTCGCCGACCACGACCAGCTGGTCGGGCCGGGCCAGGCGGATGCGCACGCTCAGATGCCGAAGGTGGCGCGCGGGTAGGCCGCGTCCACGTCGGTGATGATGTTGACCAGGTAGGGCACGCCCGAGGCGAAGGCCCGGTCGAGGGCGGGGCCGATCTGGCGCGGGTCGGTGACGCTCTCGCCGGCGCCGCCGAGGGCCTTGACCACCTCGTGGTAGGCCGTGCGCGGCGCCAGGTCGGCGGCCACGTCGTAGCCGTAGAGCATCTGCATCGGGCCCTTCTCCAGGCCCCACGCGGAGTTGTTGCCCATCACCATCACCACGGGCAGGCCGTGGCGCACCAGGGTGTCGACGTCCATCAGCGAGAAGCCCGCGGCGCCGTCGCCGAGCAGCAGCACCACCTGGGCGGAGGGCCGGGCGATGCGGGCGGCGATGGCGGCACCCAGGCCGGCGCCCAGGCAGCCGTAGGGGCCCGGGTCGAGCCAGCCGCCGGGCCGCTTGGGCTCCACGAACTTGCCGGCGAACGACACGAAGTCCCCGCCGTCGCCGATCACCACGGCGTCGTCTGCCAGGCGCGGCACCAGCTCGCCGTAGATGCGGGCGGGGTGGATCGGGTCGGCCTCGGCGCTGAGCAGCGCACGGTCGCGCTCGGTGGCGGCGCGCACGGTCTCCTGCAGGCTGCTCGCCCACGCGGCGTACGACGTCTGCCCGCGGCGCTCGAGCGCGCCGAGCAGGCCGTCGAGCACCGCGGTGAGGTCGCCGCAGACCGAGGCCGCGAGCTCGGCGTGGCCGGAGAGCTGGGCGGGGGAGTCGGCCACGTGCACGACCCGGGCCGCCGGGGCGCCGTCCTTGCCGCCGAAGACGCCGTAGCCCAGGCGGAAGTCGAGGGGGGTGCCGACGACGACGACCAGGTCGGCGCCGCCGAGCGCCTGGCCGCGGGCCTTGGTCACCAGCAGCGGGTGCCCGCCGGGCACCAGGCCGCGGCCCATCCCGTTGGTCAGGGTCGGGACCCCGGTGGCCTCGACGAGGCGCAGGGCGGCCTCCTCGGCGCGGTCGGCCCACACGTCGGTGCCCAGCACCAGCACCGGGCGCTCGGCGGCGGCCAGCAGCCCGGCGATGGTGTCGATCGCGTCGGTGTCGGGCTCGGCCCCGCGCTGCGGGCCGCCGGCGGGCACGACGCCGCTGGCGCTGTTGAAGAACTCGTCCATCGGCACGTCGACGAAGACCGGGCCGCGGTGCGAGGAGCCGGCGAGCGTGAAGGCCTCGTTCATCCCGTCCATCACCTCACCGGCGGTGGGCAGGGTGCGCGCCAGCTTCGAGACCGGCGCCAGGATCGGGGGCTGGTCGAGCTCCTGCAGGCTGCCGGATCCCCAACGGTTCTGCGGGGCGCGACCGCCGACGACGACCATGGGGGAGCCGTTGAACTGGGCCTGCGCGATCGCGCTGACGCCGTTGGTGACGCCCGGGCCGGCGGTCAGCACCGCGAGTCCCGGCACCCGGGTCAGCTTGCCGGTGGCCTCCGCGGCGAAGGCCGCGGTCTGCTCGTGGCGCACGTCGAGCAGCCGCATCGGCGGGTCGGCGGTGACGGCGGCGTCGTACATCGGGAAGACGTGGGCGCCGGAGAGGGTGAACATCGTCTCGACGCCGTGGGCGCGTGCCGCCGCCGTGGCCAGGACACCGGCGTGGCCGGTGAGCTCCTCGCCCGCGCGCGCGGAGGTGGTGGTGGCGGGCCGGTCGGCGCCCTGGTCGGTGGTCTGCTCACTCATGTGACGCAGGTTACCGAGGCGTGCTCAGCCCAGGAACGCGTGGTTGGTGCGACGCAGCGCGTCGACCACCACCAGCACCAGGTCGGCCCGCACGGCCGGCGGCCGGCTGGTCAGCGCGAGCTGCACGTAGAGCGCGCGCAGGAAGCCCTCGGCGTGGTTCCAGCGGGGGAAGGGATCGTGGCCGGCGGGCGCGGCCATCGCCTCGGTCGCGGCGCTCGCGACCCGGTTGACCCAGGGCTCGAGCACCGTCAGCGGCAGCAGGTCGCGGCGCAGCAGCTGCAGGGTCGCGATCGCGAGGCGGTCGAGCTCGCCGTGGTCGAACGGCGGCTGCCCCGGCAGCGGCTCGGCCAGCACCCGGTCGGCGACCACGTCGAGCAGCACCGTCAGCTCCGGCGCCCCCAGGTGCGGCGAGCCGCCCAGCGCGCCGATGGCGTCGGCGCCCCGCGCGACGGCGTGCGCCCAGCCCTTGCCCTCGACCAGGCTGCGCAGGTCCTGCTCGCGCAGCAGCCAGGTCGCCAGCCGGTCGCCCCAGTCGAGGATGGTCGGCTGGCCCACGAGACCGTGCGCGTTGGCGCGCTCGAGGCACCGGGCCAGCACCAGCGCCGAGCAGCTGCGACGGAAGACGTCGTCGGTGCCGGGCACCTCGACGCCGACCCGCAGGCCCTCGCTCATCCCGTCGCCCAGGCCGACCATCAGGTCGTCGTAGACGCCGCGCTCGATCCACGCGGTGAGGGTGAGCAGTGCGATCTCGTCCCGACGGCCTGGATCGGGGTCGCCGAGCATGCGCGTGAGCTCTGCTGTGAGGTCCCCGAGAGGACGGTCCTCGGGGACCGTCAGACCGTCGGCGAGCACCTGGTTCCAGTACGACGCCGACATGGCGCCCATCCTGCCAAACCCCGCCCCCCGGCGCACCTGCGGACCGGTCACCGGGGCGACCCGCCACGGTGCGGCACTACGCTGTCGGCGTGTCGTCGTTCGCCGAGCTCGTCCGTGCCCACACCGACCTCGACGACGACGACGTGGCCTGGCTCCAGCTGCTGCAGGCCGACTGGCAGATCATCGCCGACCTCTCCTTTGCCGACCTGGTGCTGTGGCTGCCCGACCGCACCGGCTCGGGGTTCTGGGCGGGTGGGCAGATGCGGCCCACGACCGCGCCGACGGCGTACGTCGACGACGTGCTGGGCGACTTCGCGGCCACGGGCTCGCGCCCCCTGCTGGACCGCGCCCACGCCGAGGGTCGGCTGGTGCGCGAGGGCGACCCCGAGTGGCGCGACGACGTGCCGGTGCGGGTGGAGACGATCCCGGTGCGCCGGCGCGGCCGGGTGATCGCGGTGGTGGCGCGCAACACCAACCTGCTGGGCGTGCGCACCCCCAGCCGTCTCGAGCTGGCCTACCTGCAGTCGGCCGCCGACCTGACCCGGATGATCGCCCAGGGCCACTTCCCGCCCCCGGGCCAGCGCAGCGACCACGCCGACTCGCCACGGGTGGGCGACGGGTTCGTGCGGGTCGACCCGTCCGGGCGCGTGGTCTACGCCAGTCCCAACGCCCAGTCGGTCTTCCGGCGGCTCGGGCTCTCGGGCGACCTGGCCGGGCACGTGCTGCCCGACCTGACCCGCTCGCTGGTCCCGCCGCGCCGCCGCGTCGACGAGGAGACCCTGAGCGCGGTGATGGGCGGGCGCGTGCACCGCGACACCGAGCTGAGCGGCGACGGTGTCGCCCTCATCGCCCGGTCGATCCCGCTGCGCTCCGACCGCGAGCACCTCGGCGCGCTGGTGCTGGTGCGCGACGTCACCGACCTGCGCCGCCGCGACCGTGAGCTGATCACCAAGGACGCCACGATCCGCGAGATCCACCACCGGGTGAAGAACAACCTCCAGACCGTCGCCGCGCTGCTGCGCCTCCAGGCGCGCCGGATCGGCTCGCCCGAGGCTCGCGAGGCGCTCGAGGAGGCCGTGCGCCGGGTCGGGTCGATCGCGATCGTGCACGAGACGCTGAGCCAGGCCGTCGAGGAGGACGTCGACTTCGACGAGATCGCCGACCGGCTCGGGCAGATGGTCACCGAGGTCAGCGCCGCCCCCGGGCGGGTGCGGGTGCGGCGCGAGGGCGCGTTCGGCCGGTTGCCCTCGGAGTCGGCGACCGCGCTGTCGATGGTGCTGACCGAGGTGCTGCAGAACGCCGTGGAGCACGGCTACGACGCCGGGGTCGACGACGCGCGCGAGGGCACGGTCACCGTGCGCGTGCAGCGCCCGGGGTCGAGCCTGCACCTGACCGTCGACGACGACGGCCACGGGCTGCCCGCCGACTTCGACCTGGCCGGCTCGACCAGCCTGGGCCTCTCGATCGTGCGCACGCTGGTGGAGTCCGAGCTCGGCGGCCACCTGGCGCTGGGCCAGGTGCCGCACGGGCCCGGCACCCGCGTCGACATCGACCTGCCGCTGGACTAGTGCCGCCTCCGGATCCGAGCCCGCCGCCGACCCAGCCGCCGACCCAGCCGGCGACTCAGGCGGTGCGCACCCGGGCGCGGGCGTTGCGGCGCTTGAGCGCGCGGCGCTCGTCCTCGCTCAGCCCACCCCACACGCCGTGGTCCTGGCCGGCCTCGAGGGCCCACTGCAGGCAGAGCTCGCGCACGTCGCAGCGTCGGCAGACCTGCTTGGCCTCCTCGATCTGGAGGATGGCCGGGCCGGTGTTGCCGATGGGGAAGAACAGCTCAGGGTCCTCGTCGAGGCAGGCCGAACGGTGGCGCCAATCCATGGCTGGGGTGTCCCTCTTTCTGTACGACGTGCAGGCCAGGGGCGGCAGGGCCTGCGAGGCTGCGACGTTGGGCACGCGAAGGTGCACGCGACGACGACGAGCGCAGCGACCAGCGTCCCAACGATTGGACCGTTAAACAACCCCCAACGCCGCAAGGAGTCGGGTCTCCTACGTCACAGCGACCACAATTTGCCAAGTGGGCGGGCGATGAGGCCTCGGCGGGGCACTCTACGCTCGTCGTCGTGGACCCCGAGACGAGCCCCGACCGCCACCGTGCCCCGGCGCCCCTGCTGGTCGCCGCCTCCATCGGCGCGGTGCAGGGACTGGTGCTGCTGCTGCTCGCCGCGGCCGAGCTGGCCAGCCTGTCGAGCGAGCGGCTGGCGCTGGGCACGACCACCTCCGCCTTCTTCGCGCTCTTCGGGCTGCTGCTCCTCGTGTGTGCCGGCGCGCTGACCCGTCTGGCCTCCTGGTCCCGTGGCCCCCTGCTGCTCGCACAGCTCATCGGGCTGGGCCTGGCCTTCAGCTTCCGCGGCGCCTGGGCTGTCGTGGTGGTGCTGGCCGTGAGCAGCGGGGTGGCCATCGCGGGGCTGGTGCACCCCGAGTCGATGCGCGCCCTCGGCGACGAGCCGGCCCCTCGCGAGTAGCCCGAGCGTCAGTCCGGGGTCTCGAGCGAGGCGCGCAGCTGGTCGAGGGTGCGGCTGAGCAGCCGCGAGACGTGCATCTGCGAGACGCCGATCTCCTCGGCGATCTGCGACTGGGTCTGGTTCTTGAAGAAGCGCAGCAGCAGGATCCGCTTCTCCCGGGGCTCGAGCCGGTCGAGCAGCGGCTTGAGGGACTCGCGGATCTCGACGTGCTCGAGACCCTCGTCGTCGGCGCCGAGGGCGTCGAGCATCGAGGAGGTGCCGTCGTCGGAGTCGTCGGTGGCGTCGAGGGAGAGGGTGGAGTAGGCGTTGGAGGACTCGATGCCCTCGATGATCTCCTCGACGCTGCAGCCGACCCGTTCGGCCAGCTCGCCGGCGGTGGGGGAGCGGCCCAGCGACTGGGTCAGCTCGGCGGTGGCGCTGCCGATCTGCATCCGCAGCTCCTGCAGCCGCCGCGGCACCCGGATCGCCCAGCCCTTGTCGCGGAAGTAGCGCTTGATCTCGCCGATGATGGTGGGGGTGGCGTAGGTGGAGAACTCCACGCCCCGCTCGGGGTCGAAGCGGTCGACCGACTTGATCAGCCCGATGGTCCCCACCTGCACCAGGTCCTCGAAGGGCTCGCCACGGTTGCGGAAGCGCCGTGCGCAGTGCTCGACCAGCGGCAGGTGCAGGTGCACCAGCGAGTCGCGCGCACCCTCGCGCACCGCGTCGGCGGCGCCGTCCTCGTGCATCTG
The DNA here is from genome assembly GCF_016907435.1 of Nocardioides salarius. Lineage (NCBI taxonomy): Bacteria > Bacillati > Actinomycetota > Actinomycetes > Propionibacteriales > Nocardioidaceae > Nocardioides > Nocardioides salarius. The sequence goes on from NZ_JAFBBZ010000001.1 coordinate 3,758,695, forward strand.
GGTGAAGAGCTCGGCGCTGCGCCGCCTGGTCTGCTCGATGCCCAGGCGGCGCCGGGTCGCGTCGTCGTCCTCCGGAGGGTCCGGGGGCGCCTCGCCGGGCAGGAGGGTCGGGACTGCGACCGGAGGGTCCGGCGGGAGGGAGGCGGGCACCGGCTACTCGCCCGCGCCGAGGGCGGTCGGGTGCATCACCATGGTGACCACGAAGCGGCCCTCGCTGGTGCCGACGGTGGCGGCGTCGGCGAGCGTGGTGAGCACCTGCCAGGCGAAGCTGTCGTAGTCGGGCGCGGAGGGCGCGGCGGCGTCGACCGCCACCGAGACGGTCAGCTCGCCGGGGCGCAGGTGGAACTGACCCACCAAGTCGGAGGCCGTGTCGGCCTCGGGCAGCACCATCGCGCAGGCCTCGCCGACGGCGATGCGCAGGTCCTCGATGTCGTCGATGGTGAAGTCGAGCCGGGCGGCCAGGCCCGCGGTGGTCGTGCGCAGCACCGAGACGTAGGCGCCGTCCGCGGGCAGGCGGATCTCGACGTCGGGTCGGTCCGCGACCGGACCGGTCGTCGCAGTGGTGGCAGACATGGGGGCCGTCCTCGAGGAGATGGGGGTGGCAGGCACCCTAGTGGGCCGGCGCGGACGTGTGACGACGGCAGGGTGCCGGCCCCCCTGGTGCTACCCCGGGGGCGGCCCCCGCAAACGCCTCAGTCGCCTCGCTTGACAAGGCGACCTGTGGGGGCACTAGCATCGCCATATGACGATGACAGAGGAGAATGGCGCTGCTGGCCGCGCTGGCGCCACCGACGGGCTGACCGCGGCAGCCTGCCTGTTCCACGGTTTCTCGGATCCGTCCCGCATCTCCGTCCTGCGGCACCTCTCGCTGGGCGAGCACCGAGTCGTCGATCTCACCGCACACCTGGGTCTCGCGCAGTCCACAGTGAGCAAGCACCTGGCGTGCTTGCGCGACTGCGGCCTGGTGACGGCCCGGCCCGTGGGGCGGGCCACGGTGTACTCGCTGAACCACGAGGAGGCGCTGATGGACCTGTGGAAGGCCGCTGAACGACTCCTGGACGCGACGGGGGATGCGGTGACGTTGTGCCCCGACCACGGCGTCCAGCTGCACGAGGATGCGGGCTCGTGACCACCCCCGCGCACACCGACCAGACCGTGTCCGTGGCCGATCGGGCACAGCTGGGACGTCGAGCCCAGCTGCTCGCCGCAGCCTCCGTCGCCTACAACGCCATCGAGGCCGTCATCGCCGTCACCGCCGGTGTCGTCGCCGGATCTGTTGCGCTGGTGGGTTTCGGGCTCGACTCCGTGGTCGAGGTGTCGTCAGGTCTGATCATCCTGTGGCAGTTCCGCCACCGGCTCCCCGAGTCGCGTGAGAAGCAGGCGCTGCGGCTGATGGCGATCTCGTTCTTCGCGCTCGCCGCCTACATCGCCTTCGAGTCCGGACGAGCGCTGCTGACAGATGCGGAGCCGGACCCCTCACCGGTGGGGATCGGGTTGGCGGCCGCTTCGCTGCTCATCATGCCGTTCCTCTCCTGGGCGCAACGCCGCACCGGTCGAGCCCTCGGTTCCAACGCCGTGGTGGCCGACTCCACGCAGACCCTGCTGTGCACCTACCTCTCAGCGGTGCTGCTGGTCGGTCTGGTCCTGAATGCCACCCTCGGCTGGTCGTGGGCCGACCCCGTCGCCGGCCTCGTCATCGCCGCGGTCGCGGCCCGCGAAGGGCTGGATGCCTGGCGCGGGGAGAGCTGCGGCTGCGGCCCTGCCGTCGCTGCAACGTGCTCGGAGGAGTAGCGGGGCCCGGGGCCGCCCGTCGCACCGGCTGGCCGTGGCACCGACTGCAGCCGTCGCACCTGCCGCCGGTGGGGTCGACGTCATTGACTGCGCGACCACACGCACCCACGTGAGAAAGGACCCTCGATGTTGGAGGGCTTCACGCTCGTCCTCGTCCTTGCCTGCCTACCCGCCGCCGGCAACTTCCTCGGCGGGGTGGCGGCCGAGGTGGTCGACGTGTCCGAACGATCGCTCAGCCTCGCCCTGCACCTCGCCGCCGGGATCGTCCTGGCCGTCGTCGGCCTGGAGCTCATGCCCGAAGCACTCACCGCCGACCCGCCGTGGGTGCCCATCGCCGCGTTCGTAGGAGGTGGCGCAGTGTTCGTCGCTCTGGAACGCGCTATCGGATACGTCCAAGTCCGCACCGGGACTAGCGAAGAGTCCAAGGGTCCGCTCGCCATCTACTCCGGTGTGTCCATCGACCTCTTCAGCGATGGCGTCATGATCGGTACCGGAACGGTCATCAACCCTGTTCTCGGATTGCTTCTCGCCCTGGGGCAGGTCCCCGCAGACCTCCCCGAGGGGTTTGCTTCGGTCGCGACCCTGCGTCGCACCGAGATGACCCGCCGCACCCGCGTCCTCATGTCCGTCTCGTTCGCTGTTCCCATCATCGTGGGGGCAACCCTCGGCTACTTCGCCCTCCGCGACGCACCCGAGCTCGTCACCCTGTCCGTCCTCGCCGCCACCGGAGGCGCGCTCACGAGCGTCGTCGTCGAAGAGATGCTGAGCGAAGCCCACGAAGGCGAGACCAGCCCCCTCGGCCCCATCGCCCTCACCGCCGGGTTCGCCGTGTTCGCGCTGATCTCGGTCTACGTCGGATGATCGGCGGCGACGCATGCTCGCGCCCCGAGCTAGGCTCGATCCGCGAGCCGCAGTGACCTGTAAGACGGGAACCGAGGAGATGGTGGACGTGATGGGCGGCATGATGCTGTGGATGACGATCTGGGGCGTGGTGGGTCTGGCACTCCTCGTGGGGCTCGGAGTCGTCGTGGTCCGAGCGGTGCGCCCCGGGAGCCGCGCCAGCCAGGTTCCTTGGGCGGATTCTCCCGAAGAGATCCTGCGCCGCCGCTACGCCGCGGGCGAGCTGGACGAGGACGAGTACTTCCGCCGTAGCTCAGGACTCCGGGACTAGCGGGTCCCACCGGCCACCCGGACCGTTTCACCCGTCCGGTGATTGACCCGTTGGCCGGGTGCCTTCCTAGCCTGCAGGCATGAAGAAGCCACCCGCCTTCCCGGTCATGCCGCTGGTGCCGATGTCGCCCATGTCGGCTGTGGTGATCAGCGACGTCGTGCTGATCCGGCGTCTCAAGGCGTTCGAGGCGGCGCTGCCGCGCTCGATGTCCGTCTGAGCGCCGTACGGCGTGGCTCAGAGCATGGAGCCGAGGTCGGAGCCCACGGTGGGGTAGGCGGCGGTCGCTGACTTCAGCTGTCGGGTGGTGAGGCCGAGCTTGACGGCCAGGCCCAGGGTGTTGACGAGCTCGCCGTACTCCGGTCCGAACAGGTGGGCTCCCACGACCTGGTCGGTGGACTGGTCGATGAGGATCTTCGCCGCGGAGGCGGTCTCCCCGATCCGGTAGCTGGAGTACCAACCGCTGGTGTCGGAGTAGCGCACGGCGAGGTCGATGCCCTGGTCGCGGGCCTCGGCCTCGAGCATGCCCACGCGGGTCAGCTCGGGGATGGTGAAGACCGCGGTGGGGATGCCGGCGTAGTCGGGCGCGGTGGTCGTCTGCTTGAGCATGTTGGAGGCGGCGACCTTGGCCTCGGAGACGGCGACCGGTGTCAGCGGCATGCCGGCGGTGTCGGCGGAGTCGCCGGCGGCCCAGACGGCGGGATTGGTGGTGCTCTGCAGGTGCGCGGCGACCTGGATGCCGCGCTCGCCCCACTCGACCCCTGCGGCGTCGAGCCCCAGGTCGGCCAGCTCGGCGACCCGGCCGGCGCCGTGCACGACGAGGTCGGTCTGGATCGTCTCCTGCTCGCCGTCGCGCTCGATGGTGACCTGGTAGCCGTCGTCGCTCGGCTGCACCTGCACGATGCTGGTGCGGCGCCGCAGGTCGATGCCGACCTGGGTGCTGCGTTCGACCATGAGCTCGACGAGGTCGGGGTCGAAGCTCTTGAGGGGTCGCTCGCCACGGTCGACCACGACGGCGCTGGTGCCGGCCCGGGCGACGATGTGGGCGAACTCGAAGGAGATGAAGCCGCCGCCGACGAACAGGATGCGGTCCGGCAGCTGTGCCAGGTCGAGGAAGTCGGAGCTGTCGATGAGGTGCTCGTGGCCCGGGAAGTCCAGGGGACGTGGCTGCGCGCCGGTGGCGACGAGGAAGCGGTCGGCCTCGTGCGCGACGCCGTCGATCTCGAGGGTCCGCGGGCCGGTGAACCGTGCGCGGCCGTGCAGGGTGGTGACCCCGCTGTCGCCCAGCCCGTCCTCCATGCTCTGCGGGACCGGGTCGGTGAAGCCGTGCTTGTGCTTCATCAGGTCCGCCCAGCTGATCGCGAGTCCGTCGCTGTCGATGCCCTTGCCGTTCATCAGCCGGGCGCTGTCGATGACCTCGGCGCCGCGGCGCAGGATCTTCTTCGGGTCGCATCCACGCAGGGCGCAGGTGCCGCCGTAGGGCAGTGAGTCGACGATCGCCACGGACCAGCCCTGGGCCGCGCACTTGTTCGCGGCGGCGACCCCGGCCATGCCGGCGCCGACCACGATCAGGTCATAGGTCTGCTTCATGGGGAGCTTCCTCTCGTGGGACGTCCAGGACCGCCCTGAGCTGGTCGAGCGTCGGGGCGCCCTGGAACCCGTCGGGCGTGGGGTAGCGACGGCAGGCCAGGGCGACCGCGTCGCCGGGCTCGGCGAAGAGGTCCACACCGTCGACCTGGATGCTCGGTGAGCCCCGGAAACCGGTGCGCTCGGCTTCAGCCGGGGTCTCGACGAGGTGGTGGGTGACCCGGAGGTCGCCGCGCTCGGAGGCCAGGGCCGCGAGTCGCTCGTCGGCGATCTTCCAGCTCGGGCAGTCCTCGAAGTAGAGCAGTGTGACGTCCATGGCTGGGACGCTAGACCTTGATCCACGGTGCAAGGTCAACCCCTAGGGTGGAGCCATGCGGATAGGGGACGTGGCTGAGGCTGCTGGTGTGCCGGCGCAGACCATCCGGTTCTACGAGCGCCGGGGCCTCCTGCCCCAGCCGGAACGGGGCCCCAACGGGTACCGGGACTACGACGAATCGGTCCTGGCCCGGCTGGCGTTCATCCGTTCGGGACAGGCTGCCGGGCTCACCCTGGTCGAGCTGGGCAGCGTCCTCGACCAGCGCAGGGAGGGCGCCGTCCCGTGCGCCCACGTCCAGTCGTTGCTCCTGGCCAAGCTGGACGAGATCAGGGCCCGGCAGCGCGAGCTCGTCACGATGGCGGAAGAGCTGGAGGGCCTGATCGCGCGCAGCGAGCGCCTCGACCCTGCGGACTGCACCAACACCCAGGTCTGCCACATCCTCGCGTCCAGCGGCTGATCCTGTGGGAGTGGCGGCACCCCGGTCGGTACATCACTTCCCCAGGAGCGACCGGCGTTTCAGCTCCGCTCAGGCGGGTCCTCTCGTCCGAGACCGTTGTCTCGTCTGCGCAGGGCCATGAAGCCGGCCACCGAGAGGACGGCGAGCGCCCCCAGCGACAGCGAGGACTGCCAAGTCCCGAGGTCCGTCCCGAAGGCGCCGACCGCGACGTAGGCGACGGTGCCGGGCACGATCCCGAGTGCAGTGCCGAGCAGGTAGCTCGTCCACGACATCCGGGTGAGCCCGGCCAGGTAGTTGATGGCCGTGAACGGCACGACCGGGACCAGGCGCAGCGCCAGGAGCACGACCAGCCCGCGCTCGGCAACGAGCGCGTCGAACCGCGCGATGCGCGCTGAGCCGAGGTTCTGGAACGATGCCTGACCCAGGTGCCGGGACAGTGCGAAGGCGATCGCGGCGCCGAGCACGGCGGCCACCCACACCAGCGCCAGGGCCTGGGTGAAGCCGAACAGCAGACCGGCGGCCGCCGTCAGCACGTTCTTGGGCAAGGGCGCCAGCGTTCCTGCGGCGTAGGCCGCGACGAAGGCTGCCGGCGCGGCCCACCCGAGGTCCCCGATGCCGTCACGGACAGCGTCCACCGACGGCAGGTCCACGAGCACGGCGACACCCGTCGCAGCCAGCAACAAGATTCCTAGGAGCCAAGGCCGCCATCGAGCTGCGGCCTCGGGGGTCGACGTCAGCTGGAGAGCCGCGATCCTCCGGATCATCTCGACGGGTATCGGTCGAAGGTCCGCGCGCCGTCGGTGGAGCGCCACAGACGACCCTCCACTGAGGCGTAGACGTGCCCGTCGTCGTCGGTATGAAGTGCCTCGGGCTGGGCGCCGAGCGAGCCGGCCCTGACGAAGGTCGTCGCGTCCTTGCTGGTGTAGGCGGTGCCGACCGGGTCCAGGCCGGTCACCGTTCCCTGGGTGTCCCAGCTGACCAGCATGAGAAGCGGAGCGTTCTCGAGCAGGGCGAAGGAGCGACCGCCATCGGTGCTCAGCGCCGGTCCTTCCGCGGTGGTGGCGATCACGGTGTCAGGGTCGGTCGGGCTGACCGCGAAGTCGAACACCACCCCGGTGGACCGGGTCTCCCATGTCTCCATGTCATCGGAGACCATGAAGCCGCCGGTCGCTGCGTCCGCTCCGTAGACCAGGCCATGGCGGTATTCCAGCGCGTGGAAGTCCGCCTGACCTGCCAACGACCGGTTGGTCCAGCTCTGCCCCCCGTCGGTGGACTCGATGAGGCCCAACGAGCTCGGACCGTCCTGTCCTTTCCCGGGGTGGCCCGATGCGAGGAAGTGGTCCGGGCCCGCGACCGTGAAGCCCATGAAGTCCTGTACCCGGTCGCTGATCGGACCGGCCAGCGCACCGGCGTCCTCATCGACCCGGAACAGCCCGTAGTGGCTGCCCACGTGCAGGGCTCCGGTGCTGGGCTCGACACCGAGACCGTGCACGTGCTCGAGCACGCCGCCAGCCTGGTCCGAGGTGTCTGTCGCTCGGAGCGCCCACCAACCGGCGGCAGCGAGCAGCGCGGCCACGACGGCGATCGTCAACCACCATCGCGCTGACGCCGTGCTGCCTCGGGAGGACTGCTCGGCCTGAGGTTCAGCGCTGACGGTGCGGGGCATGTTTCTCGTCTCCTGGTCGGGGGTGTGCGCGCGGTGATCAGCGGTGCCAGTCCGGGCTCAGGCTCGGGATTCGTCGTCTGGCTCGCGTCCGTGGTGGGTCTCGAGCTTCCGGTCACCTCGACCTCCACGGCGCGTGAGCGAGATGGCGCCCACGACTGCCAGTGCCACGATGGCGATGAAGACCACCATTCCCAGCAGCATCCCGAAGCCCATCAGCAGGCTCATGCCGCCCAGTCCATCCATGTCTCCCGCGAGGTGGTCCTTTCTCCCGCTGCGATGTGTACTATGATTCATAGTATAAGGGGTTCTGAAAAGGGTCCGCTGCTGGGACGTCAGCGGGGAGTCAGGCACGCCCACGGCCGCGGCACCGCCTTCATGCCAGCTCTATCGACGCCAGGGGTCAGGTCTGCTGGACGAGCAGATCGGCGATGAGCTGCTGCCGGACCCAGAGCGCGATGAAGGTCGAGGCTGCGAGCGTCCAGAGGGTTCGCGTCGCTGTCCTCGTCGAGCGGACGTGCACGTCGACCCACCGACCGCTCACCACACCCAGCGCTGCTCGGCCGAGGGTCGCGAAGGCGGCGAGGACCGCGGCGATGCCCAGGGGGTTGTAGCGCCAAGCCTCGGCGAGGTCTCCCTCCATCGTCAGCCGCGCGGATCGGGTGCCCCCGCACAGCGGGTCCATCAGTCCCAGGTGGTGCCAGGGTGGGTGGAGATCGATCGGCGGTAGGCCGAACGTCAGCAGTGCGAGGCTGGCGGCAGCGCCGAGCGCGGCGACCCAGGTCACCGAACGGTGCCGATCCGTCGGGGCGAGGTAGAGGCGCATCCGCATCCGGGTGCCGCCTCAGACTCCGGCGTAGGAGTGGAGGCCGGAGATCCACAGGTTGACGCCGAAGAAGTTGAACAGGAATGCGACGTAGCCCGCCAGGGCGAACCAGGAGGCGCGCGAGCCTCGCAGTCCTGCGGTGCTCTGGGCGTGCAGGTAGGCGGCGTAGAAGACCCAGGTGATGAAGGCCCAGGTCTCCTTCGGGTCCCAGCCCCAGTAGCGGCCCCATGCGTTCTCGGCCCAGATCGCCCCGGCGATCACGGCGAACGTCCAGACGGGGAAGGCGAAGACGTGGACGGCGTGGCTGGCCCGGTCCAACGAGGATGCGGTCGGCAGTGCGGCGACGTAGCGCTGTGACCGCTCGGTGACGGGTCGGGCCTCCCACCGCCTCCGCAGGATGCCGAGGGCGGCGGTGATGGCGCCGATGGTGAAGACCCCGCCGGAGACGATGGCAGCGGCCACGTGGATGACGAGCCAGTACGAGTCGAGCACCGGGACCAGGTCGTCGACGGGCGTGTAGAAGCTCGTGACAGCCAGGCCGAGCGCCAACAGCATGAGGGCGACGATCCAGACCCCCGCCTCCCGGACGGCGCGACGTCGCACGAGCGCGACGTAGGCACCCCCGGCGGCGAGCGAGAGCACCAGGAGGAACTCGAACATGTTCCCCCAGGGCGCACGGCCGGCGGCCAACCCACGCACGATGACGCCGGCGACGAGCAACAGCGTCCCGAGCACGGTGAGACTCACTGCGGAGGCGCCCACCACGAGGGCGGGTCCTTCGCCTGCCCGGGTGTCCGTGGCGTCGCGCTCCCTGGTGGACCCCGTGGCTCCTGCGGCCTCGGCAGCGCGGGAAGCGCCTGCTGTCCGACCCCGGGCGGAGACGCTGAGCGTCGACGACGCGCCGGGATGCCGGGTGGGCAGCGACCTCAGGGCGGTGGACGCCGCGTGGGCGAGCAAAGCGAGCGCCAGGACGGCGATGGTGGAGTAGACGAGTCCGTCCGAGAGGCGGGCGAGGAGGTCGGTGGTCATGGTGCATCCTTCCGGTGGGGCTGCCGGTGGCGGTCGAGCTCGTGGCGTACGTCGTCGGCGATCGAGTCGATCTCGCCGTGCGGCAGTCCACGTCGAGTCGCGGACTGGCCGGCGTACTGGACCACGACCGTCCCGGCGTCGTCGTGGACTCGCACGTAGACGCGGCGGCGGCGCACGATCAGCGAGGTGGTCAGTCCGCCCAGCAGCATGAGCGCCGCCAGCAACGACAGCTCCTTGCCGGGGTCGCGGGCGACCTGGAAGTTGGCGAACCGGCGGACTCCGTCGAAGGTCACGGTGCCCAGGTCGTCGGGGAGTCGCACCGTCTGGCCGGGGGCGAGCTGGGGACCGAAGGGCTGATCGGAGCCTGGTCGCATGACCTGCTGGAGCCGCGACTTGTCGAGGGTGTACACGGACTGGGCCAACCCGTCGTCGAGCCCGAGGTCCCCGGTCCAGACCGTGAGCAGCAGCCGGGGGTTGACGAGGTCGGGGTAGGCCGAGAAGGCGCCGTCGCCGATGTCGGCCGCAGTGGGTAGGAAGAGCCCCTCGAGCCCGAGCTGGGCAGGGCGGGCATCCGGTGCCTTGATGACGCCGTCGGAGGTGAGGTTGTTGTCGGCGGGGAGGAAGATGACCGGGCCGGAGTACGCGGTGGCGCCGGTGCCGTCGCGCACCGTCACGACGGGCGCGTAGCCGTGCCCGGTGAGGAACATCTTGGTGCCGTTGATCTCGAGGGGCTGGTTGGGACGTACGTGCGCCGTCCACGAGTCCTCGCCGGACTCGACCCGGAGGCGCGCATCGAAGGATCGAGGCTCACCGCGGCGGGCTCCGGAGGTCTCGAAGTCAGCTTCGAAGGACTCCAATCGGAAGCTGAAGGGTTCGAGCGCATTGACGTCGGTCCAGACCGACGGGCTGAAGTCGTCGTACTGGGAGGCGACGTTGGTGAACGACTCGCCCGCCACGACCGCGACTCGCGCCTCGTAGCCGTACAGCCTGCCTCCGGCGATCCCGAACAGCAGCACCAGCAACGACAGGTGGAAGAGCAGGTTGCCGGCCTCGCGGACGTGCCCCTTCTCGGCGCTCACTGCTCCGTCAGCCACTCGGACCCGGAAGCGACGCCGCCGCAGCGCCGACTCGACCAGCTCGAGCGCGTCCACCCGGGACGTCGATGTCTCTCCGTGATCACGCCTGCCGACGAAGACGTCTCGGCGGTGATCTTCCAGGTGATCCAGCCGGGTGGGAGCCTTCGTCGGTTCGCTACGGAAGTCGCGCCAGAGCTTGGCGCACCTCGGGAGCACGCAACCGGTCATCGACACGAGGAGCAGCAGGTAGATCGCAGCGAACCATGGTGAGGCGTAGACGCCGAAGAGTCCCACGCGGTCCAGCCAGGGGGAGATGTCAGGGTTCTCGGCGTAGAACTGCGGCACCGCGGCGGGGTCGCTCGCCACGCCCCGCTGGGGCAACAGGCTGCCCGGCACCGCGGCCAGGGCCAGCAGGGTCAGCAGGATCACTGCCGTGCGCATGCTGGTGAGCCGGCGCCACGCCCATCTGGCCCATCCGAGCACGCCGATGCCGACCGGTGAGGGCGAGATCGTCGCCGCGGCCTCGTCCGGATCTTCGCGATGGGGCTTGTCTGCGTGCAGCTGAGTCATCGAGCACCGATCGTGACGGGGTGGAAGGACGGCGGCGAGGACTTCCGTCCGAGCAGGAAGATGGTGGCAGCGGCTCTCATGACAAACGCAGCGTACTACGTTCGGTAGTAGAGTTGGTGCCGTGTGGATACGTCGGTCGTCTGTGACATTGGTGTCCTTGGTGCTGGTGGCGGGCGGCTGTGCGAGGACCTCGCCGGAGCCATCCGGGAGCGCTGCGGGGTCGAGCGACCTCGCCCCTGCGCCGGTCGCCGTGTCTGGATCGGCCGGCTGCTCGTCGCTGCCGTCTCGGAACCCGGCCGGACGGGACGGTAGAGACGCGAACGGCGAAGGCGGTGGCGTGCGCGTCCTTCCCGACCTGAGCCTGCGCTGCCTGACCTCACAGGAGGAGGTGCGGTTGCGCGACCTCGGGGGCAGGGCGATGGTGGTGAACCTGTGGGCAACCTGGTGCGGGCCCTGCCGAGCGGAGATGCCGATGCTGCAGGCTGCTCACGACGACCTCGGCGGGCAGGTCGCATTCCTCGGGGTCGGCACCAAGGATCCGTCCACTGTTGCGGGTCCGTTCCTGGAGGAGGTGGGGGTGCGCTACCCGCAGGTCGTCGACCCTGCCGCCGAGCTGCTGCGCGCGACCCAGGTACCGGGGTTGCCGGTGACCCTGTTCCTCGCGCCGGATGGTGAGATCGTCGACCAGCACATCGGACGCCTCGACCGTGACACGCTCGACGAGCTGGTCGCCAAGATCCTGGAGGACGCTGCGAGCAGGCATTGAGTCGAGCCCGTGCCATCGTCGTGGGTGCCTCCCCGGTGGAGGCTGCGGTGCTACGGGGTCCCTGTCAGTCGTCCTTGTAGAAGAACCTCCTGCTGATGGAATGGCTCGGGGCCGCCAGGACCTCCTGGCTGATGCGTCCGAGACCATCGAGCGTGACCTCGACGTAGGTCCCAGCGGAGGGAAAGCCCATCAGCAGCTTGGTGGCGCCGGAGTCGGCGGTGCTCCTGGCTGCGATCGGCGCCACGCCCGCGCTGTACGGCTCGCCTTCGAGGAACTCAGCCATGCTGAGGGTCGCGGGGCTCGGTTGCGGCAGCCCTGCCTCGCCGTCGCTGGTCACCGCCTCGTAGATGGTGACCTGGTCGAAGTCGTCAAGCACCCGGAGCGTGCGCTCCAGCAGGTCCTCGGCGGGCTCCGCCGGCCACGGGACCAGGGCTGCGACATTGCCACCGCGCCACCCCGACGCGGTCGCACGAAGATTCAGGACGTTGTCGCCGTCGGCCCAGTCGAGGGCGGCGACGAAGCAGCCCTCGCCGCAGGCCCGGAACTCCACGGGCTCCTGCGTCCCGGTCGCAGACTGCAGCTGCGCGGACAGTGTGTAGTCCGGGGCTTCGCTGACGTCGTACTCGTTGCCGTCGCTGGGAGTGGTCAGCCGGACGACCACCTGGCCCTCGCTCGCGACCAGGTTCACGCCGACCTGACCGGCCAGGCCGCCGGCGGGAACGGCGACTCCGGTGGGTGGCGGGGGAGGAGGGGCGCTGAAGGCGCCCGGTGTGGGCGTGGAGACGAGGACGGACGTGGCGCCCAGCACGACGACGAGCGTGACGGCCTCGAACCGTGCCGTCCGGGTCGCGCGACCCAGCCGCTCGGACCGCAGGGCCCGCCGTGCCGCCAGCGCCATTCCGACCACGGCGACCACAGCCGCGAGTTTGACCAGCAGCGCGCGTCCGTAGCCTGTGCCGGTCAGTGCAGGCAGCGGCACCAGCAGCAGTGCCATGGTCAAGCCGGTCACGACGATCACCACGAACGAGATCGTGGCGATCTTCGCATACCGGAGCAACGCCCACTGGACCGCCGCTCTGGTGGCCCGCCACTTCACAGCAGCTCGTGCTACGTGCAGCAGTGCCCCGACCCAGATTCCGGCTGCAACCAGGTGGACGGCGGTCAGCAAACCGCCGACCACAGGGAGCTCGATCTCGCTGTGCGAGCCGACGCCCTCGGCGAGAGCAACGACGAGGAGCGGAAGCAGCGCATACGAAGGCCGCCGCAGTGCGAGGAGCAGGAGAGCGACCCCGAAGCCCAGTGCATGGGCCAGCACGACGCGTCCGGCTGCGCTCTCCCACAGGACCGAGATGCTCTCCGCCCTCAGTGCCAGCCGGGCTGCGGCCGCTGTGGCGGCGAAAAGACCGAGGAGGGCGCCCAGTTGGGCCCAGGAGCACACGCTGGGCAACCCGGCGTCCGCCGGCCGGCCCGGGACGTGATGCGTTCGCCCACGAGCCCTCCGAAGGCCACGGCGAAACCTGCCAGCAGCAGCCACCTGAGGCCAGCCGCGGACCAGTCCGTGGGTTGGCTGGTGCTGGCTGTCTGGTCGCCGGTGATCACGGTGCCCACCGCGAAGCGGTACTCACCTCTCGCGCCGTGCCCGTCCACCCCGGTGGCCTCCCACTGGACCTGGTAGATGCCCGGCTCGAGCTTCTGGGTCACGGATGCGGTGAGGACCGTGCCACCCTTCTCGGTCCTCGGCGGCGAGGTCGGAACAGCCGAACCACTGCTGTCGGTGATGGCCACGGCTCGGTCCGTGGAGACCACCGGCTCGTTGAAGACCAGGTTGACCGATCCCGGAGAGTCGGGAACGGCTCCATCCAACGCCGGATCGCTGAAGAGCAGGACCGGATGTGCGCTGGCGGGCGAAGCGGCGACCAGCATCGCGACCACGCCGAGGAACGCGACCACGGCCAGCCGGATCGTGCGGCCTCGCCAGTTCCGTCGGTGGACGGTCCTGATCATGGCATCTCCTTCACGTGACTACGATGCATAATAGTAATGGGACGGTGGTCGTCTGGTCGGCGGCCTCCGCATCAATCGGGGACAGGGAAGCGCGTGCGATGGGTCGGTACGTCGCGACGACGGTCTTGCTCGGGCTGCTCGTGCCGACGGCCGCGTTCGCCCACGACGAGGTGGTCGGAACTTCGCCGCGCAACGGCGAGGAGGTCGCGGCGTTGCCCGAGGAGGTGCGCATCGACCTCGGCGAGCGGCCGCGATCCGGCTCGGGCTCGGTCACCGGACCGAACGGCCAGGAGCTTCGTCGCGGAGAGGTGGAGATCGACGCTAGGACGCTCGTGATCCCCGTGCGGTCGGCCGCCCGGCGGGGCATCTACGAGATCGAATTCCGAGCCGTCTCGCGCGACGGCCACCCCGTCGTGGGCTCCCTCAGCTTTGCACTGGTCCGGCAGCGCACCGCGTCGCCCAGCCCCAGCGGTGAGCAGCCTCTCGATCCACTAGAGAACCAGGAGCGCACGGACTCCAATGACGCCGGTGGCGACGACGCGGCGTCCACCGTGTCCTGGATCGGGCTGGTAGTGGCAGCTGGCGCGGCGATCGCCGGAGTGGTCATTGCTGGAGCGCGGTCTCGCAGATCGACGCGGTGAGAGCGTCGGGCTCGGCGCGCGGCGGGTTGCGACGATGGCGACGTCGCTCCCCACGTCAGCAACCACGGGTGCAGTCCGGTCGAATCAGAGCATCTTGATACGATCATTCTTAGTAGATGCTGACTGGTGTGGAGGCGGTATGCGGACGCGTGTGGCGGGTGGGCGGCTCACGGTGGTTGCCGCCCTTTCGGCGGTGCTGCTCGCTGCCTGTGGCTCTCCGACCACTGGGAGCTCAGGCGGGCCCGGGTACATCACGGGGGAGGGCGTGGTGGAGCAGATCGCCGTGGCGGACCGTGAGCCACTGCCGCGGCTGCGCGGCGCAACGCTGGACGGGTCCGAGTTCGACACCGCGGAGCACGACGGGTCGGTGCTCGTCATCAACGTCTGGGGATCGTGGTGCCCACCCTGCCGTGCCGAAGCACCGGGGCTGCGACGGGTCTGGGAGGAGACTCGCGCCGAGGGCGTCCAGTTCGTGGGTCTGAACGTCCGGGACACCGACGACGCCGCGATCGCCTTCGAGCGCAGGTACCGGCTCACCTATCCCAGCATCACCACCGAGCAGTCGGGCGAGGCGTTGCTCGCACTGCGCGCCATGCTGCCCCCCAATGCGATCCCCAGCACGTTGGTGGTCGACCGTGACGGCGATGTCGCCGCCCGGGTCATCGGGCAGGCCACGTACCGCACCCTGCGTGCCCTGGTCGACGACGTGCTGGAGCCAACGCCCGGGTCGTCGAAGGAGGCACCGGATGTCGGCGGCGACGCTGGCTGAGGGCGTGCAGGGGCTCGTCTTCGACGGACCGTTGATCCTGGCTGGTCTCGTGGCGGTGGCGGCAGGACTCCTGTCCTTCTTCTCGCCGTGCTGCCTGCCGCTGGTGCCCGGCTACCTCTCCTACGTGGGCGGCCTCGCGGGTCAGGACGTGCCGTTCCCTGCCGACGCGACGCGAAAGGATGCCGAGACTGGTGAGAGGAACCGGCGAGGTCGCGCCAAGACCGGCGCGGTGCTGTTCGTGGCTGGCTTCGCCGCCGTGTTCACCGCGTACGGCGCCCTGTTCGGCTCGCTCGGGGCGCTGCTCTTCGAGCACCAGGAGACCTTGATCCGGATCCTCGGCGCGTTGACGATCCTGTTCGGACTGGTCTTCAGCGGGGTGTTGTGGCGGCTGCCATGGTTGAACCGAACGGTACGGATCAACCGTCGTCCGCGGACCGGTCTGGCCGGTGCACCGTTGGTCGGTGCGTTGTTCGGACTCGGGTGGACGCCCTGTATCGGGCCCACCCTGGCCGCCGTGCTCACCCTGGCGACCAGCAGTGCCGACCCAGGTCGCGGTGCTGCGCTCTCCTTCGCCTACAGCGCCGGGCTGGGCATCCCCTTCATCCTGGTCGCAGCCGGCATGCAACGTTTCATGGGCTCGGTGGCGTGGGCGCGCCGACATGCCCGCGCCGTCACCGCCGCCGGCGGCGCCGTGCTGGTGCTGCTCGGTCTGCTGCAGGTCACCGGGGTCTGGACCGCGCTCATCAGCCGGATGCAGGGCCTGATCGCGGGATGGCAGCCTCCGATCTAGCCACCGGCCCGCAGCCACGCCGGGGTCGGTACGCCGTGGCTGCACCCCGTGCGGGGTGCAGTCAGACGGTGTCGGTGGGGAAGTCGATGGGGCACAGGTCGGCGGTCGCAGCAACCACGGCGGGTGCGGCGAGGATGCCCAGAGGCGCGAGAACCAGCACAGCGGCGATGACCAGCGCCGCCGCCACGCCGCTGGCCCGCAGCGGGTCTGCGGGCGCGAGCAGGCGTCGTACTCGGGCCACGGATGTCGGACCGCCGGCACCGAGCGCGGCGGCGGGCGCCTTCGACTCCGCCATGCGGACCACGGCCGTGGCAATGCTGAGGCGCTCGTTGCAGCTGGCAGCCACGTCGTCGGCGTGCATCTCGACCAGCCGCGTCAGGGCCACATGAGCATCGCGGAACACCGGCACCCCCGGGAACGCTCTCGCCAGCGCTCTCGAGACGGCGAGCACCAGATGGTGACGCGCGACCAGGTGAGCGCGCTCGTGCGCCATGACTGCCTCGAGCTCGTCGGGCCGCAACGTGTCGAGTGCTGCGCTGGTCATCACGACGCGACCGCCGTGGCCGGGCACGCAGTACGCCACCGGGGCGTCGTGCTCGAGCACGAGGGCGCCGGTGCACGGGTCGGTCTGGGCGAGGATGAGCAGCGACCGCCGCAGCCGAGCCCGCTGGCTGCGCGCCAGGGCGACCTCCGCCGCCAGGCAGTAGATGACCCTCCCCAGCACGCTCACGGCAAGGACGGCGCCCGTCGCGCTGGCTGCCGCACCACCAGGAGTCTCGTACTGTGCGCGCAACGCCGCACCGCATGCCGAGAGCAGCGCGGCCAGGTCGTTGCTGAGGGGCACTGCGGGCAACGCGAGTGCCGCCCCGGTCAGCACGACAGCCGCGACGGCTGACACGCTCAGGCTCTGCCACAGGACGATGCCCACCCAGGGCGATCGTTCGATCGAGGTGGAGCGCTGCAACAACCTCGGCCCCAGCGTCGCGGCGAGAACTGCCACGACGACCAGCGCGACGTCGGCGATCACTCGCCCTCGCTCTTCGTCGAGCTGCGCCGGTCGAGAGCCGAACGTAGTCGGTCCAGCTCTTCGGGCTGCATCTGCTCCACGAAGTGCAGCAACGCACTCCCACGATCGGCAGTGTCGGCGAGCACCTCGCTCATGAGCGCAGCAGTGTGCTCCTCACGAGACTGCACCGGGACGTAGTGGTAGGCCCGTCCGACCCGCTCACGCCCCAGGAGGCCCTTGCGATGCAGGTTGTCCATCACCGTCATCACGGTGGTGTAGGCGAGGCTGCGTTCATGCTCCAGCTCGTCGAGCACCTCACGCACGGGAGTCGGCCGACCGCGCGCCCACATCCGCTCCATGATGACAGCCTCGAGGGGACCCAGGTTGCTCACCCGTTGTTGCATGTCTCGACTCCCCAGACGCGTTCGTGTGCGGCTCTCATCTCCGGTTCCCGATAGTAGACGACCGGCCGGGGAGTCGGCAGGCACCGTGGGGGACGCAGGGGCTCACCAGCGCCAGACCTTCTGTCGGGATGTCTCGCGACGTGAAGCCGGAACGTGCTCGACGCCGCCCTCGGACCGCTCGCAGACTCGCTGCGGACCGGGACGGCGTCGACCAGGTAGAGCTGCGGGCCAGGTGACCCGCTCCGAGCCTCAGCCCTTCTTGGTCTCCCAGAAGATCTCGGCGATCTCGTCGATCTTGGCCAGCAGCTGGTCGGCGACCTCGGCGTCGAGGGCGCCCTTGGCGCCCGAGGCGCCGGCGAGCTTGGTGGCCTCGTTGACCAGCACGTGCAGCTGGGGGTACTTCTCGAAGTGCGGGGGCTTGAAGTAGTCGGTCCACAGCACCCACAGGTGGTGCTTGACCAGCTCGGCGCGCTGCTCCTTGATGATGATCGCGCGGGTGCGGAAGTCGGGGTCGTCGTTGTCGGCGACCTTGGCGATGATGCCCTTGATCGACTCGGCCTCGATGCGGGCCTGCGCGGGGTCGTAGACACCGCAGGGCAGGTCGCAGTGGGCGGAGACCTCGACGGTGGGTGCGAACAGCTTGGCGAACATGCAGGTCCTCTCGTACGTCGTCTGGCTTCTGGCTGGGACACTACTCCGCGTGAGCGACACGTCCCCACCCGCTCGGGCGGGTCGAGCCCCGCGCCCCACCAGCCCCCGGAGCCGGCCGTGGGGCTGGGCGCTCGTGCGCGGCGACTCGATGCGCCCGGGCCTGCGCCCCGGTGACCGCCTGCTCGTCTCCTACCGGCGCGCGGTGCGCCCCGGACGCGTGGTCGTCGCCCGGCTGGGCGACGGCACGCTGGCGGTCAAGCGTGCCGCCGAGCGGCGGCGTACGGCGTCGGGCACGCCGGGGTGGTGGCTGCTCAGCGACGACCCCGACGTCGGCGTCGACTCGCGGCACCGGGGGCCGGTGCCGGAGCCCGACGTGCTGGGCGTCGTGGTCGCCCGGGCCTGGCCGCGGCCCCGGCGGCTCTGAGGCGCGTCGCGCCCGTGCGGTGTGACCCACCGCACGGTGGGACGCCCCCCGGGGCGTCGGCCCCGCTGTGCGAGACTGCGATCACGCGCACCCCGCCCGGGTCCCGGCGCTCCGAGGCACCACCCCGCCCGTCGAGCCGGATCCGTCCCCGACGGCCCTCAGCCTGGAAAGACCTCAACGAGATGTCCTCAGTCCCCGAGCCGCCCCAGCCGGCCACCGCCACGAGCCACCCGTTCGAGGGCGACCCCGTCTTCGACCTGCACCTGGGCGGCAAGATGCGGGTCGCCGCGACCGCGCCGCTCAAGGACGCCGCCGACCTGTCGCTGGCCTACACGCCGGGCGTGGCCCTGGTGTGCGAGGCGATCGCCGCCGACCCGAGCATGACCCAGCACTACACCTGGGTGCCCAACACGGTCGCGGTGATCAGCGACGGGACCGCGGTCCTCGGGCTCGGCGACATCGGCCCCTCGGCCGCGATGCCGGTGATGGAGGGCAAGGCGGTGCTGTTCAAGCAGTTCGGCGGCGTCGACGCCGTCCCGATCTGCCTGGACACCACCGACACCGAGCAGATCATCGAGACCGTCGCCCGCCTGGCGCCGAGCTTCGGCGGCATCAACCTCGAGGACATCTCGGCGCCGCGCTGCTTCGAGATCGAGGACCGCCTCAAGGAGATCCTCGACATCCCGGTCTTCCACGACGACCAGCACGGCACCGCCGTGGTGGCGCTCGCCGCGCTGAAGAACGCGCTCAAGATCACCGGTCGCGAGGCGGCGACGACCCGCGTGGTCATCTCGGGTGCCGGGGCCGCCGGCGTCGCCGTCGCCAAGATCCTGCTCGAGGCGGGCATCACCGACCTGGCCGTCACCGACCGCAAGGGCGTCCTGCACTCCTCGCGCGGCGACCTGACCCCGGTCAAGAAGGCCCTCGCCGAGATGACGGCCGACAAGACCGGGCGCACCGGGACCCTGGGCGACGTGCTCGCCGGCGCCGACGTCTACCTCGGCGTCTCCGGCGGCACCGTGCCCGAGGAGGACGTGGCGCGGATGGCGCCCGACGCCATCATCTTCGGGCTGGCCAACCCCACGCCGGAGGTGCACCCCGACATCGCGCACAAGTACGGCCGGGTGGTGGCCACCGGCCGCTCGGACTTCCCCAACCAGATCAACAACGTGCTGGCCTTCCCGGGGATCTTCCGCGGTGCGCTCGACGTGCACGCCACCAGCATCACCGAGGGCATGAAGCTCGCGGCGGCCAACGCCCTGGCCGAGCTGGTCGGCGACGACCTGAGCGAGACCTTCGTCATCCCCTCGCCCTTCGACGAGCGGGTGCCGGGCGCGGTGTCCAGCGCGGTCGCCGAGGCGGCGCGGCGCGACGGGGTCGCGCGCCGCTGACGCGGTGCGGGCCCTCACCGCTGCGGGTGGTCGCCGACGAGTAACGTGAGCCACATGTTCGCCGTCTACGCCGACTCCTTCTCCTCCGACGACCCGCTGTCCGGCCTGGTGGTGGGCGAGCGCCCCGAGCCCGAGGCCCCCGACGGCTGGACCACGGTCACCGTCAAGGCGGCCTCGCTGAACCACCACGACGTGTGGTCGCTGCGCGGTGTGGGCCTCAGGCAGGAGGCGCTGCCGATGATCCTCGGCTGCGACGCCGCCGGCCTCGACGAGGACGGCAACGAGGTCGTGGTGCACGCCGTGGTGAGCGACCCGTCCTGGAGCGGCGACGAGACCTTCGACCCCAAGCGCTCGCTGCTCTCCGAGCGCCACCAGGGCACCTTCGCCGACAAGGTGGTCGTGCCGCGCCGCAACGTGGTGCCCAAGCCGGCCTCGCTCTCCTTCGAGGAGGCCGCCTGCCTGCCGACCGCCTGGCTGACCGCCTACCGGATGCTCTTCACCCGTGGCGACCTGACCGCGGGCGACACGGTGCTCGTGCAGGGCGCCGGCGGTGGCGTCGCCACCGCGGCGATCATCCTGGGGCGCGCCGCGGGGCTGCGGGTGCTGGCCACCAGCCGCGACGAGGCCAAGCGGGCCCGCGCGCTCGAGATCGGGGCCCACGAGGTGTTCGAGTCCGGCGCACGGCTGCCCGTCAAGGTCGACGCCGTGATGGAGACGGTCGGCCGGGCCACCTGGTCGCACTCGGTGCGCTCGCTGAAGCCGGGCGGTCGCCTGGTCATCTCCGGCACCACCTCCGGTCCCCAGCTCGACGACGCCGAGCTGACCCGCATCTTCTTCCTGCAGCTCTCGGTGGTGGGCTCGACCATGGGCACCCGCGACGAGCTGGCCTCCCTGGTCTCCATGCTCGACGCGACCGGCGCCCGCCCGCTCGTCGACCGGATCCTGCCGATGGAGCAGGCCGCCGAGGGCTTCGCCGCCATGATCGACGGCGATGTCTTCGGCAAGGTCGTGCTGACCCGCTGAGCGCGACCGTGAGCACCCGCACCCACCTGCTGACCGGCGCCGGGTCGGGCATCGGCGAGGTCCTGGCCCGTCGGCTGCGCGAGCGCGGCGACGAGGTGTGGCTGCTGGCCCGCTCCGACGAGCGTGCCGGCGAGCTCGCCGAGGCCTGCCCCGGTGCTCGCACGCTGGTCGCCGACCTCGCCGACCCCGCTGCGGTCGAGGCGCTGGCCGACCGGCTGCCGCGGCGGCTCGACTCGCTCGTGCACGCCGGCGGCGTCGTCGAGCTGGGCACCGTGGCCGAGCTCTCGGCTGCGGCCTGGGTCGAGACGGTCACCGTCAACCTCGTGGCCCCCGCCGTCCTGACCCGGCTGGCCCTCCCGGCCCTGCGCTCGGCGCGCGGCACCGTCGTGCTGGTCAACTCCGGCGCCGGGCTCGTCGCCAAGCCGCAGTGGTCGGCGTACGCCGCCAGCAAGCACGGGCTCAAGGCGTTGGCCGACTCGCTGCGCGCGGAGGAGTCGGGTCACGGCGTGCGGGTGAGCACGATCTATCCCGGCCGCACCGCCACGGCGATGCAGGAGAAGGTGCACGCCCAGGAGGGCAAGGACTACGACCCGTCGCAGTGGATCGACCCGGCCACCGTCGCCGCTGCGATCCTGCAGGCCCTCGACCTGCCCGACGACGCGGTGCTGACCGACCTGTCGCTCACGCCTCGGGGCTAGCGGGTCGCCGGCCGCTGCGTCCTCACGTGCGCGAGCGCCAGTTGAGGGCGCCGACCAGCACCATCCGCAGCTGGGTGCGGGCCTTCTCCACGATCTGCTTCTCGGCCTCGGGCCGCTGGGCGGCGGCCAGGATCTCCTCGGCCACGGCCACCATCGCCGAGACGATCAGGCCCGAGAGGATGCGCAGGTCCTCGGGCGACCAGTCGGCGGTGCCCGGCAGCCGGGCGAGGTCGGTGGCCAGCTCGCGCTCGCACAGCTCGATCTCGTGGCGGATGGCCTCGCGGACCGCCGGCTGGCCCGCGGTGCGCTCGCGGGCGATGAAGGCGAAGTGGGAGCGCTGGCGGTGGACGTGGTCGACCAGGATGGAGACCGAGCCGTCGACGATGTCGGTGGTGGAGCCCTGGTCGCGCCGCACGTCGCGCAGCAGTGCTCGCAGCGACGCGAACGACTCGTCGACGAGGCTCAGGCCCAGCGACTCGATGGAGTCGAAGTGGCGGTAGAAGCCGGTGGGGACGATCCCCACCTCCTTGGCGACCTGTCGCAGCGAGAGGGCCACCAGGCTGCTGTCCTCGCAGAGCTCGAGCGCGGCGTCGAGGATCGCTCGACGGGTGCGCTCCTTGCGCTCGACACGGGTCTGGGTCACGCGTCGATGCTATCGCCGTCGGGTGGCCGCCCCGCTGCGGGCCCGGGGCCCCGGGTGGTGCGGCTCACGCGGGGGTGCCGTTGACGGCGGGCCAGGTGGGTCGCCATAGTTTCGGTGTACGCACGTTCACTGAATTGTGGAGGAAGTCATGGGTGTCCTCAGCGCCGTCCTGCAGTCCCGCGCCGCGGCCGCCCTGGCCTCGCCCCACAGCGTGGACCGGTTCCTCGAGCAGGTCAACCCGCTCTGGGCCGCGCACGAGGTGCGGGGACGTGTCGTCGACGTGCGGCGCGAGACAACGGGTGTGCACCCGGTCAGCACGCTGACGGTGCAACCCACCTCGACCTGGCGCGGGCACCGCGCGGGGCAGCACGTGCAGGTCGGCGTCGACCTGCCGGGGGCTCGTCGGGCCACGCGCTGCTTCTCGGTGTCGTCGGCGGCCTCGGGCCCGGGGGAGCGGTTCACGCTCACGGTGCGCGCCCACGACGACGGCGACGAGCGCACCTCGCTCTCGCGCCACCTGGCGACCGCGGCGACCCCCGGCACCCTGCTGCACCTGAGCCAGGCCGGGGGCGAGTTCACCATGCATGCCACGCCCGCGACGCCGAGCCCGCACCCGGTGCTGCTGATCAGCGGCGGGTCGGGCATCACCCCGGTGATGTCGATGCTGCGCACGCTGCTGCGTGACGGCTACGACGGGCGCGCCGGACGCCCGGTCACCTTCCTGCACTACGCGAGGAGCGCCGCCGAGCAGATCTACGCCGAGGAGCTCGCCGCCATCGCGCGCTTCGACAACCACGTCGACGTGCGGGTGGTGCACACCGGGGCGGGCGGGCAGCGGTTCGGTCCCGCCGCGCTGGCTCGTCTGGTGCCAGGGTTCCGCGACACCGACACCTGGGCCTGCGGTCCGACCGGGCTCGTGCAGGCCGTGCAGGCGGCGTACGACGGCAGCGAGCGGCTGCGCGTCGAGCACTTCAAGGCGCCCGCCAGCCCCCTGGGCGCCGAGGAGGCCGAGGGCGAGACGAGCTTCGCCCGCAGCGGGCTCGGCGCCGCCAACACCGGCGAGACCCTGCTCGCCCAGGCCGAGGCGCTCGGGCTGCGCCCGCAGACGGGCTGCCGGATGGGCATCTGCTTCTCCTGCACCACCCGCAAGACCAGCGGCACCGTGCGCGACGTCGTCACCGGCGAGGAGTCCGCGCGTCCCGACGAGGACGTGCGCATCTGCGTGTCCGCCCCCGTCGGCAGCTGCACCGTCGACCTCTGAGCCACCTCCCGGCGCCCGAGGGCGCCACCAACCGAGAGGACCTCCCATGACCAGCACCACCACCAGCAGCCCCCGGTTGACCCCCGTCCAGCTCGACGCCCTCGGCGCCGAGATGGACGCGATCCGCCAGCGCGTGCTGGCCGACCTCGGCGAGGCCGACGCCGACTACATCCACGGGGTCGTGCGCCTGCAGCGCCGCCTCGAGGTCGCCGGCCGGGCCCTGTTCTACCTGCCGCCCGCCTGGCCGCTGGCCGTGGCGGCCCTGAGCGTCTCGAAGATCCTCGACAACATGGAGATCGGCCACAACGTCATGCACGGCCAGTACGACTGGATGGGCGAGCCCGGCCTGAGCTCGCGGATGTACGAGTGGGACAACGTGTGCCCCTCCGAGCAGT
Source organism: Nocardioides salarius (assembly GCF_016907435.1). Taxonomy (NCBI): domain Bacteria; kingdom Bacillati; phylum Actinomycetota; class Actinomycetes; order Propionibacteriales; family Nocardioidaceae; genus Nocardioides; species Nocardioides salarius. The sequence goes on from NZ_JAFBBZ010000001.1 coordinate 3,782,044, forward strand.
GGCGCTACTCCCACAACTACATCCACCACACCTTCACCAACGTGCTCGGCAAGGACCGCGACATCGGCTACGGCATCCTGCGCATGGACGAGGACCAGCCCTGGCACCCCTACTACCTCGGCAACCCCGTCTACGCGTTCCTGCTGATGGTCTTCTTCGAGTGGGGCGTGGCGATGCACGACCTGGAGGTCGAGAACATCGTGGCCGGCCGCCGCTCCCTGGCCGACAACAAGGCCCTGCACGCGGGGATCATGCGCAAGGTGCGCCGCCAGGCGCTCAAGGACTACGTGCTCTTCCCGGCCCTGACGGGACCGTTCTTCCCGCTGACCCTGGCCGGCAACGCCACGGCCAACCTGGTGCGCAACGTCTGGGCCTTCAACATCATCTTCTGCGGGCACTTCCCGGCCGGGGTGGCGACCTTCTCGGAGGGGGAGTGCGAGGACGAGTCCCGCGGGCACTGGTACTACCGCCAGCTGCTGGGCTCGGCCAACATCGACGGCGGGTCGCTGTTCCACCTGATGACCGGCAACCTGTCGTTCCAGGTCGAGCACCATCTCTTCCCCGACCTGCCCGCCCGTCGCTACCCGGAGATCTCCGGTGAGGTGCGGGAGATCTGCGAGCGCTACGGCCTGCCCTACAACACCGGCCCGCTGGGCAAGCAGCTGCTGAGCGTGGCCCGCAAGATCTGCCGCCTGGCCCTCCCGGACCGTCGCAGGGAGCAGCCGTCGCAGGCGGCCGAGCAGCCCGCCGCCGCCTGAGTCGTCCAGCGTGAGCGAGCCCACCTGGCCAAGAGCGTCCGTGGCGGTGAGACTGGGGCCATGAGCCAGACCCCTGAGCAGCGCGGCGAGGAGCGGCTGAGCCGTGCCGAGATCGGCAAGGACGCCGCGCAGAGCGCCGTCGAGGCCGCGGCCACCACCGTCGGCGAGGTCGCCACGATCGTCACCGGGGCGGTCAAGGGCGTGGCCGGCGCCCTGGGCGGCCTGGCCACCGAGGTCTTCGAGATCCGCGAGGCCGCCCGCCGCGCCGCCGAGCGCTCGGAGGAGTGAGCCTGCTCAGCCGAACGACAGCGTGAAGTCGCGCTGGCGGAAGGAGAGCAGGTGCCGCCGACCGGCCAGCCAGCCCAGCGGGCCGGCGGGGTCGAAGTCCCACCGGGCGGTGCACGGGGCCACCTTCGAGCGCCCGGCCATGCCGGTCTCCACCGGCACGGTGTGGGCATCGATCGGGGCCTGCCAGGTGCCGCCCTTGGCGGGCACCCGCGGCGCCAGTGACGACAGGTCGCTGAAGCGCGCGCTGGCGACCGGCTGCCCGGCGGTGCTCATCGACCACGACGCCCGCGAGAGCGGACCCCGCTGCGAGGTCGACGACTCGAAGTCGCCCAGCCCCTTGGGGATCGCCCAGAGCCCACGACCGCCCGCCACCGAGGCGGGGGAGTCGACCCAGATGTCGGTGATGCTGACCCGGCGCTCGCCGGCGGGGGTGCGCATCACGCGCGCCACCAGCAGCTCGGAGTAGGTCAGCGGGCTGCCCTCCTCGTAGGAGACGAAGGCGGCGCCGTAGACGCCCTTCGGGTGCCGCTCGTCCACGTCGCGGCCGACGCGGAAGACCGAGACCCACATCTGGCCCACCATCTGCCAGGGCGCCGGCGGGTAGTCCACCGAGCCGTCGCCGGGAGCGGGGGAGGAGGTCGCGTCCGTGCTCATGGCCGGAGTCTAGCCACGCCACCGCCCCCGCGTCCGCATTCTGACAGGTCAGTCTTCCGGATCGTCGAGACGGGCCAGCCAGGTCGCCAGCCGCTCCACCGCGGTCTCGAACTCCGGGTGGGTGTCGGTGAAGGCCTGCAGCTGCTCGGCGAGCCACGCCAGGGTGACCTCCTCGTCACCCCGGCGTCGCTCGAGCTCCTCGATGCCCCGGTCCGTGTAGTACATGGCCTCAGGCGAACGCCTGGTCGAGCAGGTCCTTCTGCTCGGCCTGGTGGCGCTTGGCGGTGCCGACCGACGGGGAGGAGGACTCCGGGCGGGTGACCGGCTCCACCTGTGCGTCGACCTCGGGCCAGGCGTTGAGCTGGTAGTGCGGCCACGGGCCCATGTTGCGGGGCTCGTCCTGCACCCAGCGCACCGTCTTGAGGTGCGGGTAGCGCGCGATCTCGGCCTTGATTTCGTCGAGCGGTCGCGGGTAGAGCTGCTCGACGCGCGCGATGGCGAAGCGCTCCGAGCCCTCGCGCTTGGCCCGCTCGACCATCAGGTCCCAGGTCACGCGCCCCGAGCAGATGAGCAGGGTGTCCACCTTCGAGGCGTCCGCGTCGGCGTCGCCGATGAAGGGCCGGAAGGTGCCCGAGGTGAAGTCCTCGGGCTGCGAGGCGGCCTCCTTGCGCTTGAGCATCGACTTGGGCGTGAAGACGATCAGCGGGCGGTGCGCCTCGCCCAGCGAGTGCTGGCGCAGCAGGTGGAAGTACGACGCCGGCGTCGAGGGCTGGGCGACCACGAACGCCTCGTCGGCGGCCATGGTCAAGAAGCGCTCGATGCGGGCCGAGGAGTGGTCGGGGCCCTGGCCCTCGTAGCCGTGCGGCAGCAGCAGCACGACGCCCGACTGCTGGCGCCACTTGGTCTCGCCGGCCGAGATGAACTCGTCGATGACGGTCTGCGCGCCGTTGACGAAGTCGCCGAACTGCGCCTCCCACAGCACCAGCGCCTCGGGACGCGCCACGGAGTAGCCGTACTCGAAGCCGAGCGCGGCGTACTCGGAGAGCAGCGAGTCGTAGAGGTAGAGCTTGGCCTGGTCCTCGGTCAGCGACGACAGCGGCGTCCACTCGTCGGCGTTGACGCGGTCGATGATGGTGCCGAAGCGCGAGACGAACGTGCCGCGGCGCGAGTCCTGGCCGGCCAGGCGGACCGGGCGGCCCTCCATCAGCAGCGCGCCGAAGGCCAGCACCTCGCCGGTGCCCCAGTCGATGGGGCCCTCGGTGATGGCCTTGGCGCGGCGCTGCAGCTGCGGCATCACCTTGGGGTGCACGGTGAAGCCCTCGGGCGGGGTGACGTAGGCGTCGGCGACCCGCTTGAGGTACTCCAGCGGCACCGAGGTGTCGGCCTCGCCGCTGGGCTTCTCGGGGTAGTCGGGGACCGTGGTCCACTCCGAGGGGTGGCCGGTGGCCTCGCGCACCTCGGTGAAGACGCGCTCGAGCTGCTGCTGGTAGTTCTTGAGGACCTGCTCGGCCTCCTCGATCGTGATGTCGCCACGACCGATGAGGGACTCGGTGTAGAGCTTGCGCACCGAGCGCTTCTGCTCGATCAGGTCGTACATCAGCGGCTGCGTGTACGACGGGTCGTCGCCCTCGTTGTGGCCGCGCCGGCGGTAGCAGACGAGGTCGATGACGACGTCCTTGTTGAAGGCCTGGCGGTACTCGAAGGCCAGCCGGGCCACGCGGATGCAGGCCTCGGGGTCGTCGCCGTTGACGTGGAAGATCGGCGCCTGGACCATCCGGGCCACGTCGGTGCAGTACAGCGAGGAGCGCGACGAGCCGGGGGAGGTGGTGAAGCCGACCTGGTTGTTGACCACCAGGTGCACGGTGCCGCCGGTGCGGTAGCCGCGCAGCTGGGAGAGGTTGAGGGTCTCCGCGACCACGCCCTGGCCCGCGAAGGCCGCGTCGCCGTGGACCAGCAGCGGCAGCACCGGGTAGGCGCTGCCCTGGTCGAGGACGTCCTGCTTGGCGCGGGCGATGCCCTCGAGCACCGGGTCGACGGCCTCGAGGTGCGAGGGGTTCGCGGCCACCGAGACCTTGACGGTCTCGCCGCTCTCGGCCTCGAACTCGCCCTCGGCGCCGAGGTGGTACTTCACGTCGCCGGAGCCCTGCACGGTGCGGGGGTCGATGTTGCCCTCGAACTCGCGGAAGATCTGGGAGTAGTTCTTGCCCACGATGTTGGCCAGCACGTTGAGCCGGCCACGGTGGGCCATGCCCATCGTGACCTCGTCGAGGCCCGACTCGGCCGCGGCCTCACAGATCTCGTCGATGACCGGGATCGTGGTCTCGCCGCCCTCGAGCGAGAACCGCTTCTGGCCGACGAACTTGGTCTGCAGGAACGTCTCGAAGGCCTCGGCCTGGTTGAGCTTGAGCAGGATCCGCAGCTGCTCCTCGCGGGGCGGCTTGGTGTGCGGCTGCTCGACACGCTCCTGGATCCAGCGACGCTGCTCGGGATCCATGATGTGCATGTACTCGATGCCGGTGGTGCGGCAGTAGGAGTCGCGCAGGATGCCCAGGATGTCGCGCAGGCGCATGAAGCGGCGCCCGGTGCCGCCGAAGGAGCCGGTGGCGAACTCGCGGTCGAGGTCCCACAGGCTCAGCCCGTGCGTCTCGATCTCGAGGTCGGGGTGGGTGCGCTGGCGGTACTCCAGCGGGTCGGTGTCGGCCATCATGTGACCGCGCACCCGGTAGGCGTGGATCAGCTCAAGGATGCGCGCCTGCTTGCTGATCTCGTCGTCGTGCGACGTCGCGATGTCGTGGCCCCAGCGGATCGGCTCGTAGGGGATCCGCAGCGACCGGAAGATCTCGTCGTAGAAGCCGTCCTGGCCCAGCAGCAGCTGGTGGACCCGCTTGAGGAACTCACCCGACTGCGCGCCCTGGATGACGCGGTGGTCGTAGGTGGAGGTCAGGGTCATCACCTTGGAGATCGCGTTGCGCGCGATCGCCTCCTCCGAGGCGCCCTGCCACTCCGGCGGGTACTCCATCGCGCCGACGCCGATGATGGCGCTCTGCCCCGTCATCAGGCGCGGCACGGAGTGGTTGGTGCCCAGGCCGCCGACGTTCGTCAGGCTGATGGTGGTGCCCTGGAAGTCCACGACGCCCAGCTTGTTGTCGCGGGCCTTGGTGACCATGTCCTCGTAGGCGGTCCAGAAGCCGGCGAAGTCCATCGCCTCGCAGCCCTTGATGCTCGGCACCAGCAGCTGGCGGGTGCCGTCGGACTTCTTCTGGTCGATGGCCAGGCCGAGGTTGACGTGGGCGGGGGTGACCAGGTTGGGCTTGCCGTCGACCTCGGCGTAGGAGTTGTTCATCTCCGGCATCGACTTCAGGGCCTTGACCAGCGCGTAGCCGATCAGGTGCGTGAAGGAGACCTTGCCGCCGCGGGCGCGGGCGAGGTGGTTGTTGATGACGGTGCGGTTGTCCCACAGCAGCTTGACCGGCACCGAGCGCACCGAGGTGGCGGTGGGCACCGTCAGGGAGACGTCCATGTTGGCCGCGGTGCGGGCCGGCGCGCCGCGCAGCACCTTGTACGTCGGCTCGTCGCTGGCCTCGGCGGGGGCCGGCGGCTTGGACTCCTTGGCCATCGGGGTGGTGGTTCCCTTCGAGGGCTCGGCGGCCTTGGTCTCCGGGCGCGGCTTGGCGACCGGGGCGGGCGCCTCGGAGCTCGCGGTCTCGGACGTGCCGGAGGGCTTCGACGCAGGCTTCTTCTCGGCCTGCTCCTCGGGCTTCTTCTCGGGCGTCTTCTCGGGCGTCTTCTCGGCCTGCGGGGCCTGCTGCGCCGGGGCGGAGCCGGTGCTGGCGCCGTTGCCGTTGGCCTCGAAGTAGGAGGCCCAGCTGGGCTCCACGCTGCTCGGATCCTTGCGGTAGCGCTCGTACATCTCCTCCACGAGCCACTCGTTGGCACCGAAGTCGTCGGAGACCTCGGGGGAGGTGGAGGGGGAACTGCTGGGGGACTGCGGCACGGCTTGCTTCGCCTCTTCCGATGAGCGCGCGTGGATGGGTGGAGTCGGTGGTCAAGGCTAGACCCACGCACCAGCAAATGCCGAGGTTGGGCCTGCTTTCGGACAGGGTGTTGCCGGACTAACACCACGAGAGGAGCAGACGATGCCGTCGCCACACCCCGGCGGGCCCCGCCGGACCCTCATGACCGGCCTGGTCGTCGTCCTGACAGCGACCCCCGGACTGGTCGCCTGCACCGGCGAGGAGCCTCGCAGCGAGGGCTCCGGCCCCGCCGCGAGCAGCCGGCCCGGGACGGGCGGCGAGCCCCGCCCGGCGCGCCGCGTGCGTACCGACTTGGCGGTGGGGGAGGTGGTCGGAGCGCTGGGTCCGGTGAAGCGGCGCCGGGTCGCCACCGGTGTAGGACGCGCGGTGGACCGCTGGTGGGACGCGGCGTTCGTCGACGCCACCTACCCGCGGCGGCGCTACCGCTCGGTGTTCCCGGGCTTCACGCCCGGGGCCGCGCAGGCGGCCCGCCGCGACCTCGACCGGATGACCAGCCACCGCCTCGGCGAGCGGATCGACGCCCTGACCCCCGTGCGGCGGCGCGTCGTGGTCGACATCCTGGCCACCCAGGAGACCGCGCGCGGCGTCACGGCGCGCACCACGCTCGACTACCGCACCAGCGGTGAGGTGGAGCGCCGGGTCCGGGTGAGCGCCCGGCTGTTCATGCTCTACCGCGAGGGCTGGCGGATCTTCGGGTACGACGTGCTGCAGGGGCCCAAGCCGACGAGCGGCCCGCGCGGCGGCAAGGCGCGCCAGCGCGGCCGGGACAGGAGCAGGTCATGACCACGACCACGACCACGACGACGACGGCGAGGAGGCGCACGCGGGCCGGGCGCGGCCTGCGCACCGCCCTGCTCGGCACGGTGCTGGCCGGCACCGCCCTCGTGGTGCCCCCGCCGGAGGTGGCGCCGGGCGACGTCGCCCTGGTGAAGGCGCAGCGCTCCGGCGCGGTCGACCTGAGCCCCGACGTGGTGTGGATCCTCGCCGTGGGCTCCGACGCGCGGCCCGGGCAGTCGATGACCCGCTCGCGCGGCGACGCGCTGCAGATGGTCGGCATCGACACGCGCACCGGGGCGGCCTCGGCGATCGGCATCCCGCGCGACTCGTTCGTCCCCATCCCGGGCCACTCCGCCAACCGGGTCAACGCGGCCATGGTGCTGGGCGGGCCCGAGCTGCTCGGACGCACCGTGGGCGCGATGGTGGGGGTCCAGCCCGACTACGTGATGGTCACCCGGTTCCCGTTCTTCGAGGACCTGGTCGACGACATCGGCGGCATCACGGTCACCAACCCGCGCCGCTTCTCCGACAGCTCGCTGAAGCCCGAGGGCTTCGCCCAGGGCCGCATCCGGCTCAACGGGTACGGCGCCATGGCCTTCTCCCGCATCCGCAAGACGCTCGCGGGCGGCGACTTCGCCCGCTCGGCCAACCAGCAGCGGGTGCTGCGCGGCATCGGTGCCGAGATCCGCGCCAAGGCCGACCGGCCGGGCTTCGTCGAGCGCGGCGTGCTCAGCGTGGTCCAGCACATGGACACCGACCTCGGGCCCGGCGAGCTGTTCCGCCTGGCGCGCGCCGTCGCGCGGGTGGACCCCGCTCGCATCACCACCTGCGTCGTGGGTGGGGCGGTGGCGACCATCCGCGGGATGAGCGTGGTGCGGCCCAACCTCACCCAGGCCCGTCGCCTGGGGGCGGCCGCGCGCGGCGACGCCACGCTGCCCCCCGGCTGTTGACGCAGGCTGCTGAGGGCGCCGGACGTGCCACGACCGGGACGGCCCTGGTGGGCCGTCCCGGTCGCGGGCGGTGCTGCGGTGCTGCGGTGCTGGTCGGCTCAGCCGGTCAGCGGGGGTAGATCTTCGACTCGACCCAACCCAGGTCGAGGTCGAGGATGCCCGGGATCTTGACGTTCATCGCCGACAGGTTCGCGCCGTAGTAGTTGCGCGTGAAGCGCGGGCCGAAGGTGATGAAGCCGGTCTGCTGCAGCTCGTCGATGGTGAACTCGACGGTCTCGCGGATCTTCAGCCCGCCCTCGGGCAGCAGGCTCTCGCCCTTGTAGAGGATGTCGGCGACCTTGAACTTCGGCTTGTCGGAGCCGCGGACCCGCTCGCCCTTGCGGCTGAGCAGGTTGAGCTTCGAGCTGATGCCGGTGATCTCGAGGTCGAGCGCGGGGATCGAGAAGGAGCCCAGCGAGCTCTTGGCCATCGAACGGGCGCGCCCGCGCGACATCTGCTTGGCCTTGTAGGAGTACTCGAGGCCGTCGAGGACCGCGACGCCGCCCAGGCCGGGCAGGCTCAGCGGGATGCTGCGCTCGCCCTCGATGGTCTTGACGACCTTCTTGTTGCCGGTGCCCTCGCAGGGGATCGACTGGGTGCCGATGCCACCCATCTTGAGCAGCGCCACGTCGTCGTTGATCGGCAGCGCCTCGAAGTCCAGGCCCATGATCGTGGAGCGGAAGACGCCCGAGGGCACGGAGTCGGCGATGCGCGACTGGGCGTAGCCCAGCTTGAGCAGCACGGGGGAGTCGTTGTCGGTCTCGCTGGGGTCGACCTCGATGGCCAGCGCGCTGGCGCCCGAGGACGCCGAGTGCTCGCCGATGTTGCTGAACGAGCTGCCGAGGCCGATGGAGCCCAGGCCCGGGATCTCGATGATGCCGCCGACGGTGTCGGTGAGCAGGGTGATGAGCTGGTCGACGATCTCGTTGACCGGCGCGGCGACCTGGTTGACGATGTCGAGCAGGTCGGCCAGCGGCGTGTCCTCGACGACGGTGCCCTCGTAGTCCAGCGAGATGCCCTCGAAGCCGAAGCTCTCGGCCGTGCCGAAGGGGTTGCCGTCGCCGTCGGCGTCGGCCGGGTCGTGGAAGGAATCGGCGACCGAGTTCAGGCCCTTGATCTTGAGCGTCGGGATCTTGAGGTCCTCGACGAGCTCGCCGCCCAGGGTGATGTCGGCGATGGTGTTGACGGCCCGGGTGCCGGTGACGCGGCCCTCGCGGTAGGTCGAGGTGCGGCTGGTGCTGGGGGAGATGCTGATCAGCTTGGCGATGTCGACCGGGGCGTTCTCGGCGATCAGCGCGGTGATCTGGTCGGTGCTCAGCTTCGAGGGCTTCACGCGCTCCACCCCGGCGCTGCGGGTGCAGGCGAGGATGTCGAGGGAGTCCTTGAGGCTCTTGATGTCGATGCCGCCGACCGAGACCTTGGTGCCGAAGGCGAGCGCCTTCATGCCGAAGTCGGTGATCGTCTTCTGGTTGGCCCGCGCCTCGGTGGACTCACCGGCGACGGCGGTGGGGTTCGCGGCGAGGGTGCCGGCAAGGCTGACCGCACAGACGGCGGACGCCGCAGCGGCCCTCTTGAGGGACTTCTTCACGCTCTCCTACTTTCATCGGCGCAGCGGCGCTGCGGGACGTGGGGGCCGGAAGAAGCGTGTGGAGCACCCTCCCCTCCCGGTGGGGACCAGTGGTTCGATCCCTCGACAGGTAGAACGGGCTGGGCGCGCCGGGGTTAGGTAGTCCGTTCGGGCTGGTACAGACCAGTCCGATCGGGTCAGAGGCGTCGCTGGAGGACGCAGAAGGCCCGGCCCACAGACGTGGACCGGGCCTAGCGGTCGGGTGCCCCCGGCAGGATTCGAACCTGCGGCCACTGGTACCGGAAACCAGTGCTCTATCCCCTGAGCTACGGAGGCATGCCACGCTGCGCAACGGCTGCGGGACGGCGTCACCCTACAACTCCGGGGTCGGGGCGACGAATCCGGTAGGCCGCCGCCGCGGCCGGTCCCAGGCCCCGACATCGATGCGGGTCGCGACCGTGGGCGCCGATAGGCTGGACGGGTGACTCCCGAACAGCTCTCCACCGCGATCGTCGACGTGCTGACGACGCTGTCCGACGAGGGTGCGATCACCCTGCCGGACGGTGTCCCTGCGAGCGTGACCGTGGAGCGACCCCGGCAGAAGGGGCACGGCGACTACGCCACGAACGTCGCCCTGCAGCTGGCCAAGAAGGCCGGGACCAACCCGCGCGCCCTCGCCGGGCTCGTCCAGGAGCGCCTGGCCGCGGTCGACGGCGTCGCCGACGTCGAGATCGCCGGCCCGGGCTTCCTCAACATCTCCGTGTCCGCCGGCGCCCAGGGCGCGGTGGCCGCGCAGGTCGTCGCCGCAGGCGAGGCCTACGGCGCCTCCGACGCGTTCGCCGGCGAGAAGATCAACCTCGAGTTCGTCTCGGCCAACCCGACGGGGCCCATCCACATCGGCGGCGTGCGCTGGGCCGCGGTGGGCGACGCCCTGGGCCGGATCTTCACCATGACCGGCGCCGAGGTCACCCGCGAGTACTACTTCAACGACCACGGCTCGCAGATCGACCGCTTCAGCGGCTCGCTGCTCGCCGCGGCGAAGGGGGAGCCGGCTCCCGAGGACGGCTACGGCGGGCAGTACGTCCACGACATCGCTGCGCGGGTCCTCGAGGTGCGCCCCGACGCCCTGCAGGACCCCGACCCGCAGGAGGCCTTCCGGGCGGTCGGCGTGGACCTGATGTTCACCGAGATCAAGCAGAGCCTGCACGACTTCGGTGTCGACTTCGACGTCTACTTCCACGAGGACGAGCTGCACAAGTCCGGCGCCGTCGAGCGGGCCGTCACCCGGCTGCGCGAGCTCGGCACCGTCTACGAGCAGGACGGCGCGGTGTGGCTGGCCACCGAGCGCTTCGGCGACGACAAGGACCGGGTCGTCATCAAGAGCGACGGCCAGGGCGCCTACCTCTCCGGCGACCTCGCCTACTACCTCGACAAGCGCGAGCGGGGCTTCGACCGCTGCCTGATCATGCTCGGCGCCGACCACCACGGCTACGTCGGGCGGATGAACGCCATGTGCGCCGCCTTCGGCGACACCCCGGGCACCAACCTCGAGATCCTGATCGGCCAGATGGTCAACCTGGTCCGCGACGGGCAGCCGCTGCGGATGTCCAAGCGCGCCGGGACCGTGGTCACCATCGACGACCTGGTCGGAGCCATCGGCGTCGACGCCGCGCGCTACGCCCTGGCGCGCTACAGCTCCGACTCCAACATCGACCTCGACCTCGACCTGTGGTCGCGCGCCGACAGCGACAACCCGGTCTACTACGTCCAGTACGCGCACGCCCGGATCTCCTCGATCCTGCGCAACGCCGCCGACCTCGGCTTCGCCGGGCCCGGCTCGGTGCCCGAGGACTTCGACCCCGCCCTGCTCTCGCACGAGAAGGAGGGCGAGCTGCTGCGTGCGCTGGCCGAGTTCCCCCGGGTCGTGGCCAGCGCCGCCGAGCTGCGCGAGCCGCACCGGGTGGCGCGCTACCTCGAGGACACCGCGGGGGTCTACCACCGCTTCTACGACAACTGCCGCGTGCTGCCGATGGGCGACGAGGAGCCGAACGACCTGCACCGGGCCCGCCTGGTGCTGGTGGCGGCGACCCGCACGGTGCTGGCCAACGGCCTGCGCCTGCTCGGGGTCTCGACGCCGGAGCGGATGTGAGCTGAGTGCCCGTCTCCCACGAGGCCGGCTGGGCGCACGCCGACGGGGCCCTGAAGGGTCCCTCCTGGCTGCGCCAGCCCGCCGACCCCAACGAGCTGGTCCAGCACCTGTGGTCGCGCACGGCGCGCAAGGACGACGGCGTGCTCAGCGTCGGCGGCGTCGCGCTGCCCGACCTGGTCGCCGAGCACGGCTCGCCGGCGTACGTGCTCGACGAGACCGACTTCCGCTCGCGGGCGGCCGCGTTCCGCGACGCCTTCGCCGACTACGACGTCTTCTACGCCGGCAAGGCGTTCCTGTGCACCGCCGTCGCGCGCTGGGTCGCCGACGAGGGGCTGTGCCTCGACGTGTGCACCGGCGGTGAGCTGGCGGTCGCCGAGCGGGCCGGCTTCCCGATGGACCGCGTCGGGTTCCACGGCAACAACAAGTCGCCCGCCGAGATCGAGCGGGCGGTGCGGCTCGGCGTGGGCCGGGTCATCGCCGACTCCACCGCCGAGATCGAGCGGCTCGCGGAGGTCGCCGAGCGCCTGGGCACCACGGTGCGGGTGATGGTGCGGGTGACGGCGGGCGTCGAGGCGCACACCCACGAATACATCGCCACCGCCCACGAGGACCAGAAGTTCGGCTTCTCCATCACCTCCGGCGACGCCCTCGAGGCCGTACGCCGCGTGCAGGAGGCCCCGGGTCTCGAGCTGCTGGGCCTGCACTCCCACATCGGCAGCCAGATCTTCGACTCCTCGGGCTTCGAGGTGGCGGCGCGCCGCGTGCTCGCGCTGCACGCACGGGTAGCCGACGAGCTCGGCGTCACGATGCCCGAGATGGACCTCGGCGGCGGATTCGGCATCGCCTACACCACCCAGGACGACCCCGCCGAGCCGGCGCAGCTGGCCGCGGAGATGTCGGCGATCGTCGAGCACGAGTGCCGCGCGCTGGGCATCGACGTGCCGGCCCTGTCCATCGAGCCGGGCCGCGCGATCGTCGGACCCTCGGTCTGCACCGTCTACGAGGTCGGCACCGTCAAGCCGGTGCGCCTCGACGGGGGCGCGGTGCGCACCTACGTCTCGGTCGACGGGGGCATGAGCGACAACATCCGCACCGCCCTCTACGACGCCGACTACTCCTGCACGCTGGCCGGGCGCGCCTCCGCGGCGGCCCCGCTGCTGGCCCGGGTGGTCGGCAAGCACTGCGAGGCCGGCGACGTCGTGGTCAAGGACGAGTTCCTGCCCGGCGACGTCGCGCCGGGCGACCTGGTGGCGGTGCCGGGCACCGGCGCCTACTGCCGCTCGATGGCCTCGAACTACAACCACACGCTGCGCCCCCCGGTGATCGCGGTGCGGGACGGGGTCGCGCGTGTGGTCGTACGACGTGAGACTGAGCAGGACCTGTTGGCAACGGACGTGGATGACCCCGAGGTGATCGAGTCGTGACGGAGAGTGGCAAGCCGCTCAAGGTGGCCGTGCTGGGCTGTGGCTCGGTGGGCTCCCAGGTGGTGCGCCTGCTCGTGGAGCAGGCCGCCGACCTGGGCGCCCGCGTGGGTGTGCCGGTCGAGCTGGCCGGGGTGGCCGTGCGCCGCCTCGACGCGGCCCGCGAGGTGGAGATGCCCGAGGGGCTGCTGACCACCGACGCCGAGGGCCTGGTGGCCCGCGACGACGTCGACCTCGTGGTCGAGGTCATCGGCGGCATCGAGCCCGCGCGCAGCCTGATCCTGTCGGCGCTCGAGCACGGTGCGTCCGTGGTCACGGCCAACAAGGCCCTGCTCGCCGAGGACGGACCGACCCTCTTCGAGGCGGCGGCCAAGGCCGGTCGCGACCTCTACTACGAGGCCGCCGTCGCCGGCGCGATCCCGATCCTGCGCCCGCTGCGCGAGTCGCTGGCCGGCGACAAGGTGACGCGGGTGCTGGGCATCGTCAACGGCACCACCAACTTCATCCTCGACAAGATGGACTCCTCCGGCGCCGGCTTCGCCGACGCGCTCGAGGAGGCCCAGGAGCTGGGCTACGCCGAGGCCGACCCGACCGCCGACGTCGAGGGCTTCGACGCCGCGGCCAAGGCCGCGATCCTGGCCTCGCTGGCCTTCCACACCCGCGTCACCGCCTCCGACGTCCACCGCGAGGGCATCACCGAGGTCAGCGCCGCCGACGTCGCCTCGGCGACCGAGATGGGCTGCGTGGTCAAGCTGCTGGCGATCTGCGAGCTGCGCGAGCAGCCGGGCGGCGACGAGGCCGTCTCGGTGCGCGTGCACCCGGCGATGATCCCGCGCAGCCACCCGCTGGCCTCGGTCCGCGAGGCCTACAACGCCGTCTTCGTGGAGTCCGAGGCCGCCGGCCAGCTGATGTTCTACGGTCCCGGGGCCGGCGGCGCGCCGACGGCCTCGGCCGTGCTCGGTGACCTGGTCACCGTGGCCCGCAACCGGCGCGAGGGCGTCACCGGCGCCGGCGAGTCGGCGTACGCCGACCGGGCCGTGCTGCCGATGGGCGAGGCCCGCACCCGCTACCACGTGGCCATCGACGTCGACGACCGCGCCGGTGTGCTGGCCACGGTCGCGACCGCCTTCGCCGAGCACGGCGTCTCGATCCGCACCGTGCACCAGGAGGGCCGCGACGACGACGCCCAGCTGGTCGTGGTCTCCCACGAGGCCACCGACGCCCAGCTGCGCGCCACCGTCGAGCACCTGCAGCAGATGGACATCGTGCGCGAGGTCAGCTCGGTGATGCGCGTCGAAGGAGGAGCAGAGTGAGCACCCACCAGCTCGACCGCGAGGCCGGTCGCGCCACCCACCAGTGGCGCGGGGTCATCGAGGAGTACCGCCACCTGCTCGAGATCCCGCAGGACGCGCCGGCGGTGACGCTGCGCGAGGGCGGCACCCCGCTGGTGCACTCCGAGTGGCTCTCCGGGCTGACCGGCGCCGAGGTGCACCTCAAGGTCGAGGGCGACAACCCCACCGGCTCCTTCAAGGACCGCGGCATGACCGCGGCGATCTCGGTGGCCAAGCACGAGGGCGCGCGCGCCGTGGTCTGCGCCTCGACGGGCAACACCTCGGCCTCGATGGCGGCGTACGCCGCCAAGGCCGGCCTGACCCCGCTGGTGCTGGTGCCCGAGGGCAAGATCGCCGCCGGCAAGATGGCCCAGGCGATCGTGCACGGCGCCCAGGTGATCATGGTGCGCGGCAACTTCGACGACTGCCTGCAGATCGCCAAGGAGCTGGCCGAGCAGTACCCGGTGGCCCTGGTGAACTCGGTCAACCCGGTGCGGCTGCAGGGCCAGAAGAGCGCGGCGTTCGAGATCGTCGACTTCCTCGGCGACGCCCCCGACTTCCACCTGCTGCCGGTCGGCAACGCGGGCAACATCTCGGCGTACTGGATGGGCTACCGGCAGTTCGCCGAGCTCGGCCGCGCCACCAGGCGGCCGGTGATGCGCGGGTTCCAGGCCGAGGGCGCCAGCCCGCTGGTGACCGGCGAGCCGTTCCCCGAGCCCGAGACCAAGGCCACCGCGATCCGCATCGGCAACCCCGCCTCGTGGTCGCTCGCGGTCGAGGCGGCCGAGGAGTCCGGCGGCCGGTTCGCAGCCGTCAGCGACGAGCAGATCCTCGACGCGCAGCGCAGGCTGGCCCAGCGCGACGGCGTCTTCGTCGAGCCGGCCTCGGCCGCCGGCGTCGCCGGGCTGCTGCAGGAGCTCGAGGCGGGGGAGTCCTACGCCGGCTCGACGGTCGTGGTCACCGTGACCGGGCACGGCCTCAAGGACACCGCGACGGCGCTGGAGGCCTACTCGGTCGCCCAGGCCGAGCAGGGACGCCCCGGCATCGTCGACACCGTGATCGACAACGACGTCGTCGCCGCCGCCCGCGCCGCCGGGCTCGCCTGACCCGATGACCTCCTTCGTCACCGGGCCGGTGCGCGTCACGGTGCCGGCCACCTCGGCCAACCTCGGTCCCGGCTTCGACTCGATGGGGCTCGCGCTCGACCTGCGCGACGAGCTCGAGGCCGAGGTCGTCGGCGACGGTGTCGAGGTGCTGGTGGAGGGCGCCGGCGCCGATGGCGTGCCGCGCGACGCCACCCACCTGGTGGTGCGGGCGATGCAGGTGGCCTTCGACGCGATGGGCGTGCGCCCCCCGGGCCTGCGGCTGCACTGCCGCAACGTGATCCCGCACGCGCGCGGCCTGGGCTCGTCCTCCGCCGCGATCGTCGCCGGCGTCACGCTCGGGCGTGCCCTGGTGGCGGGCGGTGCGCTGCTGCTCGACGACGACCGGGTGCTCGACCTGTGCGCCGGCCTCGAGGGACACCCCGACAACGTGGCTCCGGCCCAGCTGGGCGGCTTCGTGGTCGCTGGTCGGGACGACGACGGTGGCTTCTACGCCGTGCCCTGCCCGGTCGACCCGCGCGTCGGCGCGGTCGTGATGGTGCCGCCGACCCCGGTCTCCACCGAGCAGGCCCGCGGGCTGCTGCCGGCCACGGTGCCGCACGCCGATGCCGCGGCCGACGCGGGTCGGGCCGCGCTGCTGGTGGCCGCGCTGGCCGGTCAGCCTGAGCACCTGCTGCGCGCCACCCGCGACTACCTGCACCAGGACTACCGCCGCCCGGCGATGCCCGAGTCGCTCGAGCTGGTCGACCGGTTGCGCGCCGACGGCGTGGCCGCGGTCGTGTCCGGGGCCGGACCGACCGTCCTGGCGTTCTGCGACGGCCCGGCGACCGCCCTGACCGCCTCGCTGCTCGAGAGGTGCCCCGCGGGCTGGTGGGCCTCCTACCTGGCCCTGGACACCAGCGGCGTGCGGGTGCTCTGAGCCCGCCGCGCGCCGGTGCTAGTCTGACCGCGCGCCGACGACCAGCTCCTCCGGCGTGCACCCGCGATCTGCGGGGTGCGTCCCTCTCCGCCGTGCGGTGGCGGGACCAGTGACCAGCAGCCCCCGGCCAGCCCCGGCGGCTCCGCGAGACGTCGATAGGACCCACGTGACGCAAGACTCCGTCCCCGCGCCCGACGAGGCCAGCACCCCCAAGAAGCGGGCAGGGGGACTGAACGGGATGCTCATCGCCGACCTCAAGTCACTGGCCACCGGGCTCGGCATCGCCGGTGCCGGAGGGATGCGCAAGGCCCAGCTGGTCGAGGCGATCAAGGCCGCCCAGTCGCAACCGAAGACCCAGTCGCAGCCGAAGGCCCAGTCCGAGCCGAAGGCCCAGCCCCAGGAGACGACCCCGGAGGCGCCCGCCTCGGCCGGCACGACCCGGACCACCACGACCACGCGCCAGCGCACGCGGGTGCGTGCCGACCAGCCTGCCGCCGCCCAGCCTGCTGCCCAGCCTGAGCAGCCCGCCCAGGACAAGGGCCAGGACAAGGGCAAGGGCCAGGACAAGGGCCAGGACAAGGGCAAGGGCCAGGACAAGGGCCAGGACAAGGGCCGCGAGCAGCAGGGTCGCGGGCAGCAGGACAGGTCCGCGCAGGACAAGCAGTCGCAGCAGGACAAGCAGTCCGGCAACCAGGGCAACCAGGACAAGCAGGACAAGCAGGACAAGCAGGGCGGCAAGCAGAACCAGAACCAGCACCAGCACCAGAACCAGCAGAACCAGCAGGGCCAGCAGGGCCAGCAGGGCCAGCAGGGCCAGCAGGACCAGGGTGACGACGACGGCGACGGACGTGGACGCAGCCGGCGTCGTCGCGGCCGCGACCGGGACCGCACCCGCGGCGGCAGCGGCAGCGGCGGTGGCGGTGGCGGCGGGCGCAACGAGCCCGACACCACGGTGCTCGAGGACGACGTGCTGGTCCCCGCCGCGGGCATCCTCGACGTGCTCGACAACTACGCGTTCGTGCGCACCAGCGGCTACCTGCCCGGTGCCGACGACGTCTACGTCTCGCTCTCGATGGTGCGCAAGTTCGGGCTGCGGCGCGGCGACGCGGTCGTCGGCCAGGTGCGCCAGCCCCGCGAGGGCGAGCGCAAGGAGAAGTTCAACCCGATGGTGCGCATCGAGAGCGTCAACGGCGCCGACCCCGACGCCGCCCGCACCCGGGTGGAGTTCGAGAAGATGACGCCCCTGCACCCCTCCGAGCGGCTGCGCCTCGAGAAGGGTCCCGACGACCTCATCGGCCGCACGATCGACCTGGTGGCGCCGATCGGCAAGGGCCAGCGCGGGCTGATCAGCTCGCCCGCCCACGCCGGCAAGACCGCCGTGCTGCAGGGCGTGGCCGCCTCGCTGAGCGCCAACAACCCCGAGTGCCACCTCATGGTGGTGCTGGTCGACGAGCGGCCCGAGGAGGTCACCGACTACGAGCGCTCGGTCAAGGGCGAGGTCATCTCCTCGACCTTCGACCGCCAGCCCTCCGACCACACGGTCGTCGCCGAGCTGGCGATCGAGCGGGCCAAGCGTCTCGTCGAGCTGGGCCACGACGTCGTCGTGCTCCTCGACGGCATCACGCGGCTCGGTCGTGCCTACCACCTGGCCGGCACCGGCAACGGCCGGGTGCTCTCGGGCGGCGTCGACTCGACGGCCCTGCACCCGCCCAAGCAGTTCTTCGGCGCGGCCCGCAACATCGAGAACGGCGGCTCGCTGACGGTGCTGGCCACCGCCACGGTCGAGAGCGGCTCCAAGGTCGACGAGGTGATCTTCGAGGAGCTCACCGGCACGGCCAACATGGAGCTGCGGCTGAGCCGCGAGCTGGCGATGCGGCGGGTCTTCCCCGCCGTCGACGTCGCCCGCTCCGGCACCCGTCACACCGAGCTGCTCCTGGGCGAGGGCGAGCTGCCGGTCGTCGAGGCGCTGGTCGACGCGCTGGCCCAGCAGGGCAGCGAGGCCGCCATGCGCGACCTCCGCGAGCGGCTGACGAGCACCCAGACGAACTACGAGATGCTCAGCGGCTTCCAGCGCGCGCCCGGCCGGGCAGCGCGCCGGTGACCGCGGCCGGCGTCGGCGTACGACGTCGACGCGGGCCCGGCACGGCCGAATCGGCGGTGTGCCCGTCGTCGCGGCAGCGATACGGATACGCTGTCGCCCACATGCTGGCGGCCCTCCTAGGGAGGCCGGAGGGTCAGCCGGAGAGAGAGGAAGCCTCGCAACGTGGCACGCATCCTGGTCGCTGACGACGACGTCGACATCCGAGAGCTGGTGGAGTTCAAGCTCTCCACCCTGGGCCACGAGATCACCGCGGTGGCCGACGGCGCCGCGGCTGTCGAGGCGTGCCAGGCCTCGCGGCCCGACCTGGCGGTGCTCGACGTGATGATGCCGGGGGTCTCCGGGCTCGAGGCCATCCGTGCGATCCGTGCCGACCCGGGGCTGGCCGACCTTCCCGTCATCCTGCTGACCGCGCGTGCGCAGGAGTCCGACGTCGAGTCGGGCTTCGACTCCGGCGCCGACGACTACATCACCAAGCCCTTCAGCCCGCGTGAGCTCGCGGCGAGGGTCGAGGCGCTGTTGTCCCGGTCGGTCTGAGCGCGGCGCGGACACGGTGGTCGTCACCGAGGGCTCGAGCCCGCGCACCGTCGCCCGGACCCTGACCCCGGCGCTGCACCGCCTGGCCGTCCTGATCGGGGTCATCGCCCTGATCGCGATCGTGGGCGTGGTGCTCTCCACCCGCGCCGTCGACGACCTCACCGAGGGGTTGCAGCCGGCCTCGGTGGGCAACCAGGCGGTGCTGCAGGACCTGACCGACCTCGAGTCGGCCGTCGGCGCGTGGGCGCGCAGCGGCGAGCCCGGTGCGCTGGACGACTACCAGCAGGCGCTCGCCAGGCTGCCGGGGCACCAGCAGGTCGTCGCGCAGTACGCCGCCGCCGACGCACCGCTGATGGCCCTGGTGCAGGCGCAGCGCGACGCTGCCGAGCGCTGGCTGGTCGACTACGCCCAGCCACGGGTCCAGGCGCCCGGCGGTGCCGAGACCTTCCAGCTGCGTCGCTACCGCCAGGGCCAGCGCCTCTTCGAGCAGGTGCGGGCCGCGCACCAGGAGACCGCCGCGCTGTTCGGCAGTCGGGTGCGCGAGGCCAGCGCCGCCGCGACCTGGCGCCTGCGGGCCACCATCGGGTCGGTGGCGCTGCTGACCCTGCTGGGCTGGCTCGTGGTCGGTCGGTCCCGGGCGCGGCTGCTGGCGGAGGTCTCGCGCCCGCTGGTGGCGCTCGAGGGCGTCGTGCACCAGATGGCCAAGGACCCCACCGTCCGGGCCCGGCCCGAGGGCCCGCGCGAGGTCCGCTCCGTCGCGCTGGCCCTCAACGACCTCGCCGACGCCCAGTCGCGGGCGCGCGCGGTGGAGCACAAGGTGACCGAGGAGCTGCGCGTGCTCGACACCGCGCGCGACGACTTCGTCTCCAACGTCTCCCACGAGCTGCGGACCCCGCTGACCACGATCCACGGCTACCTCGAGATGGTGGCCGAGGAGTTCGAGGACACGATGTCGCCGCGCCACGAGCGGATCCTCGAGGCCAGCCGGCGCAACGTGGCCCGCCTCAAGACGCTCATCGACGACCTGCTGACCCTGTCGAAGGCCGAGAACCGGGCCACCTCGCTGGAGGCGGTCGACCTGGTCCCGCTGGTGCGCGACGCCGTCACCGACGTCTCCATCACCGCCTCGGGCCGCGGCATCGTGGTCGAGCAGGACCTCGGGGAGCACCCCGTCGTCGTGCTGGCCGACCGGCCGATGCTCGGGCGTGCCTTCCTCAACCTGCTCAGCAACGCGGTGAAGTTCAGCCTCGAGCAGGGCCGGGTCACGGTCTCGCTGCGCATCGAGGAGACCGACGGGCGCCGCTCCGGCGTCGTCACGGTGCTCGACCGGGGCATCGGCATCCCCTCCGCCGAGCTTGAGCGCCTCGGCAGCCGGTTCTTCCGCGCCTCCAACGCTGTGACCAACGAGATCGCCGGCACCGGCCTGGGGCTGCGGATCGTGCAGACCATCGTCGACAAGCACGGCGGCGACGTGCGCATCGACTCCGAGGAGGGCCGGGGCACCCGCGTCGTGGTGCGGATCCCGCTCCAGTCCGACGGCTGAGCCCCGGTCACGGCCCGGCTGGAATTGGAAGGTGCCGAGTTTGGTTGGCACAATACGACCGGCTCCGGTTCACGTCCCCGCACCGCACCCGCGGAGAAGACGGCGGCGACCCGGCGGCCCCGACGAAAGAGGGAAGCATGAAGAAGGACATCCACCCGGAGTACACCGAGACCCAGGTGACCTGCACCTGCGGCAGCACCTTCACCACCCGCAGCACCGCGACCTCCGGCACCATGCGTGCCGACGTCTGCTCGCAGTGCCACCCGTTCTACACCGGCAAGCAGAAGATCCTCGACACCGGCGGCCGCGTGGCCCGCTTCGAGGCCCGCTACGCCAAGAAGAAGTAGCTCCACCTCGAGCGCCGGCCCACCGCCCCGCGGCGGTGGACCGGCGCTCGTCATTTGTCCCGCCCCGTTGTCCCGCCCCGTTGTCCAGCCCCGTCCCGCCCGTCGCTCGTCCGACCCCAGGAGCCACCGATGTTCGAGGCCGTCGAGAGCATGCTCGCCGAGCACGCCGAGCTCGAGCAGCGTCTCGCCGAGCCCGAGACGCACGCTGACGCCCGGCTGGCCAAGCGGCTCAACCGCCGCTACTCCGAGCTCTCGGCGGTGATCCGCACCTGGCGGGAGTGGCAGCGCCTCGGCGAGGACGCCGGCGCGGCGCGCGAGCTCGCCGGCGAGGACCCCGCCTTCGGCGACGAGGCGGTCGAGCTCGACGCGCGCCGCGAGGAGGCGGCCGAGCGGTTGCGCCGGCTGCTGGTGCCGCGCGACGAGACCGACGACAAGGACGCGCTGCTGGAGGTGAAGTCCGGTGAGGGCGGCGAGGAGTCCGCCCTGTTCGCCGGTGACCTGCTGCGGATGTACACCCGCTACGCCGAGCGCCACGGCTGGTCGGTGGAGGTCCTCGACTCGACCGAGTCCGACCTGGGTGGCTACAAGTCGGTCACGGTGGCGGTCAAGGCCAAGGGCACGCCCGAGCCGGGGGAGGCCCCGTTCGCCCGGCTGAAGTTCGAGGGCGGCGTGCACCGCGTGCAGCGGGTGCCGGTCACCGAGTCGCAGGGGCGCGTGCACACCAGCGCGGCAGGGGTCCTGGTGCTGCCCGAGGCCGAGCAGGTCGACGTCAGCATCGACGAGAACGACCTGCGCATCGACGTCTTCCGCTCCAGCGGCCCCGGCGGCCAGAGCGTCAACACCACCGACTCCGCGGTGCGGATCACGCACGTGCCGAGCGGCATCGTGGCCAGCTGCCAGAACGAGAAGAGCCAGCTGCAGAACCGGGAGCAGGCGATGCGGATCCTGCGCGCCCGGCTGCTGGCGGTGGCCCAGGAGGCGGCCGCGGCCGAGGCGAGCGACGCCCGGCGCAGCCAGGTGCGCACCGTCGACCGCTCCGAGCGCATCCGCACCTACAACTACCCCGAGAACCGCATCTCCGACCACCGCACCGGCTACAAGTCCTACAACCTCGACCAGGTCCTCGACGGCGACCTCGGTCCGGTCATCGCGTCGTGCACCGACGCCGACATGGCCGCGCGTCTCGCTGCGCTGGAGGACTGAGTGACCGCGCGGCGGGTGGTCCTCTCGACCGCTGTGGAGCGGCTGCGTGCGGCCGGCGTCCCCAGCCCCGAGCACGACGCCGCCGAGCTGCTCGCCCACGTGCTGGGCACCGAGCGCGGTCGACTGGTGCTCGTCGAGGAGGTCGGGCCGGACGCGCTGCCGGCGTACGACGCCCTGGTCGCGCGCCGCGCCGCCCGCGAGCCGCTGCAGCACCTCACCGGTCGCGCCTGGTTCCGCCACGTCGAGCTGGCCGTGGGGCCCGGGGTGTTCGTGCCCCGCCCCGAGACCGAGCTGCTGGCCGGCTGGGCGGTCGAGCAGGCCGGCCTGCTCGACGAGCCGGTGGTCGTCGACCTGTGCACCGGCTCGGGCGCGGTGGCCAGGTCGGTGGCCCACGAGGTGCCCGCGGCGCGGGTGCACGCCGTCGAGCTCGACCCGGCCGCCCACGCCTGGGCCGAGCGCAACCTGCTCGGCACCGGTGTCGACCTGCGGCTGGGCGACATGGCCACCGAGCTCGAGGAGCTCGCCGGCACCGTCGACGTGGTCGTGTGCAACCCGCCGTACGTGCCTCTCGAGGCGTGGGAGTCGGTCGCCCCGGAGGCCCGCGACCACGATCCGCACCTCGCGCTCTTCTCCGGCGACGACGGGCTCGACGCGCTGCGCGTGCTCGAGCGTCGCGCCGCGGTGCTGCTGCGTCCCGGGGGAGTGCTCGGGGCCGAGCACGCCGACGTGCAGGGCTCCTCCGCACCCGACGTGCTCAGCGCCAGCGGGCGGTGGCGCGACGTGCGCGACCACCGCGACCTGGCAGGGCGTGCACGCTTCGTGACGGCGAGGCTGGCACGATGACCTCCATGGAACGCCACGGGACCTCCACGCCCGACGAGCGCGAGCAGGCGCTGGACGCCGCCAGCCTGGCCGTCCAGCGCGGCGGCCTCGTGGTGCTGCCCACCGACACCGTCTACGGCATCGGTGCCGACGCCTTCGACCCGGCCGCGGTGCGCGCGCTGCTCAAGGCCAAGGGCCGCGGTCGGGACATGCCGCCGCCGGTGCTGGTCAGCGCCGCCACCACGCTCGACGCGCTGGCCGTGCGGGTGCCCGGCTACGCACGGGCGCTGGTCGAGGCGTTCTGGCCCGGGCCGCTGACCATCGTGTGCCACCAGCAGACCTCGCTGCAGTGGGACCTCGGTGACACCCGCGGCACCGTGGCGGTGCGGATGCCCGACCACGAGGTCGCCCGTGAGCTCCTGGAGCGCACCGGCCCGCTGGCGGTGAGCTCGGCGAACCTCACCGGCCGTCCCGCCGCGACCGACGCCGACGCCGCGCAGGAGATGCTCGGCGAGCACGTCGACGTGATCGTCGACGCCGGCCCCAGCCCGCAGGGCGCCGACGGGGCGCAGCCCTCCACCATCGTCGACGTGACCGGCGCCCAGGGCCGCGTGCTGCGGGTCGGTGCGCTCTCGCTCGACCAGCTCAACGCCGTCCTCGAGCCGCTCGGCGCGACGCTGACCGCCGAGGACTGAGCGGGCGAGCGGTGCGCGAGTACATCCTGGTCTTCCTCGTCGCGGCGTCGGTCACCTACCTGCTCACGGTGATCGCGCGCGAGATCGCGCTGCGCACCGGGGCCGTGGCCCGGGTCCGCGACCGCGACGTGCACGCGGAGCCGATCCCCTACCTGGGCGGCCTGGCGATGCTGGGCGGGCTGGTGGCGGCCTACCTGGTCGCGCGCGAGCTGCCGTTCCTCTCGCTGAGCGGGGCCGTGGTCTTCCGCGACGCCGGTGTGGTGATCGTCGCGGGCGCGCTCATCTGCGCGGTGGGGGTGCTCGACGACCTCTTCGAGCTCGACGCCCTGACCAAACTGGGCGGCCAGCTGCTGGCGGCCGGGTTCCTGGTGGCCTTCGGCGTGCAGTTCTACTTCTTCACCGGCCCCGACGGGCAGGTCTTCTCGCTCGACCCCACCCAGAGCGCGCTGCTGACCGGCTTCCTGGTCGTGGCGACGATCAACGCGGTGAACTTCGTCGACGGCCTCGACGGCCTCGCCGCCGGCGTCGTGGGCGTGGGTGCGCTGGCGTTCTTCCTGTTCTGCTACCAGCTCACCAGCCTCAACAACGCACCCCGGGCCACGACGGCGGCGCTGCTGGCGGTGGCGCTGGCGGGGGCCTGCGTGGGCTTCCTGCCCCACAACTTCAACCCGGCCCGGCTGTTCATGGGCGACTCCGGGTCGATGCTGATCGGGCTGGTGCTCTCGGCCAGCGCGGTCACCCTCACCGGGCAGTTCGCCGGCTCCGACCTGTCCCAGGGCGGGGCGGGCTCCCAGGCGAGCCTGGCCCCGACGCTGCTGCCGCTGCTGCTGCCGATCACCATCCTGGTGGTCCCGCTGCTCGACCTGGTGCTGGCCGTGGTGCGCCGCACCCGGGCCGGCAGGTCGCCGTTCGCCCCCGACAAGCAGCACCTGCACCACCGGCTGCTCGAGATCGGCCACTCGCAGCGTCGTGCCGTGCTGATCATGTGGATGTGGGCGGCCCTGGTCGCCTTCGGGACGGTGCTGGCCAGCCTCTACTCCGGGCCGTGGGTGGTGGCTGCGCTGGCCGGGGGAGCCGGGCTGACGGTGGCGCTGACCTTCCTGCTGCCGGTGCTGCACCGGCCCGGGCACGCCGTGCCCGCCGGACCCCCCGCCTGAGGCGGCCCTGGATCGTTCCAGTTGCCGGGCCCCGGCGACCTTGTGATAGTTTTCACGAGGTGGCGCGGCTGGTTCCGCACCACACCTCGACCCCCGTCTGTCCCCCAGAGAACGGCCGCCGATGACGTCCGCGACGACCGCCCACGAGCACCGCCGCCCCGGCGCGGTGGCTCTGCACGGGGTCGTCGCGGCTGCGGCACTGGCACCCGGCCTGCTGGTCGCGGGCGTCGGCGCCCTCGTCGCCGGACCCGACGCGGCGGGCGCGGCCCTGATCGGGGCGCTGGCCGTCCTCGGGGTGATGCTCTTCGGGTCGGTGACCGTCGACGTCGTCAGCGGCCTGATGCCGCACGCCTCGCTGATGGTGGCACTGCTGACCTACACGCTGCAGCTGATGCTCGTGGTGGTCCTGCTGGTGACGCTGTCCGAGCAGCCCGCCTTCGCCGGGGTCGCCGAGCGCCGCTGGCTCTTCGGCGGCCTGCTGGCCGTCGTGCTGGCCTGGATGGCCGGGCAGGTCACGGCCGCGGTCCGGGTGCGCATCCCCGTCTACGACCTGCGCGAGCGCTCGCGTACCTCCGAGGACGCGGGTGACGCGACGTGACCCACGACTGCTATCGTCCGGATCGCCATGGCGCCGAGAGACCACGTCCCCGATCGCTCGAGCGAGCCGTCGACGGACCCCTGGGCCGCGTTCGGCTCGTTGGGCGCCGGTGTGCTTCTCTACGGCGGCCTGGGCTGGGCGGGGGACCGCTGGCTGGGGACTGCGTTCCTGCTGCCGACGGGCCTCGTGCTCGGCGCGGTGCTGGGGTTCTACGTGGTGATCGTCCGCTTCGGACGCGCACCGCAGGAGCCCCCGGACCCCGAGGCGTGACCACCAGGCCCAGCACGGGCACCATGAGCACGAGCACGATCTTCTGCACCGGATGCGACACGAAGGAGACAGGGCGTTGATGTCTGACACCATTGCGGTGATCATGGCCGCGGAGGGCTTCACGCCCCCTGGGCCGGCTGACTTCGACCTGCCGCCGATCATCGGCGAGGTCACCAAGCCGATGGTCATGGTCAGCCTGTCCGTGGTGCTGATCTTCGCGCTCTTCTACGCGATGTCGCGCAAGGCGGCCATCGTCCCCGGACGCATGCAGTTCGCCGGCGAGTTCGTCTACGGCGGCGTGCGCAACTCCATCGCCCGCGAGTCCATCGGCTCCGAGCACTTCATGAAGTTCGTGCCCTACCTCTTCGCGCTGTTCACCTTCGTGCTGGTGAACAACTACTTCGGCATGATCCCGATCGTGCAGTTCCCGACGTTCTCGCACTCGGGCTACGCCTACGGCCTGGCGGCACTCTCGTGGCTGCTCTACAACGGCGTGGGGATCTGGCGCCACGGCGCGCTGGGCTACCTCAAGCACGTCTCGGTGCCGGCCGGTGTCAGCGGCGTCATGCTGCTGCTGATCGTGCCCCTGGAGATCCTGTCCAACATCGTGGTGCGCCCCGTGACGCTGGCGCTGCGACTCTTCGCCAACATGTTCGCCGGCCACCTGCTGCTGATCCTCTTCGCTCTCGGCGGCGAGTACCTGCTGGTCGAGGCCTCGCCCTCCGCGCTCAACATCGTGGGCGGCATCGGTGCGATCATCATGTTCTTCCTCGTCAGCGCCCTCGAGCTGCTGGTGATGTTCCTGCAGGCCTACGTCTTCACGCTGCTGACCGCGATGTACGTCGCCGGTGCGGTTGCCGAGGAGCACTGAGCCGACCGCGCCCAGGCGCACCGTGCGGCCCGTCCGCACCCCCGATTCCCACAACTTCATATGGTCAACAAAGTCATGAGACTCCACGACGCGCCCTGCGTCACGACGAAAGGAAAGCTGTGACCGGCTCTCTCAACATGCTCGGCTACGGCGTCGCCACGATCGGTCCCGCCATCGCGGTCGGCCTGATCTTCGCTGCCTACATCAACGGTGTCGCCCGCCAGCCCGAGGCCCAGTCGCGCCTCCAGTCGATCGCGATCCTCGGCTTCGCGCTCGCCGAGGCCCTGGCGATCATCGGCATCGCGCTCGCCTTCGCCATCCAGTGACCTACGCCTCGGCGCCCTACCTCACGAGGTGATACATGTCTGAGTCCGTTCGGGCAGCGGAAGAGCTCAACCCGCTGATCCCGCACCTGTCCGAGATCATTCTCGGCGCAGTCTGGTTCCTCATCCTGCTCGGCCTGATCTGGAAGTTCGTCGTCCCGAACTTCGAGAAGGCCTACGCCGACCGCACCGCCGCCATCGAGGGCGGCCTCGCGGCGGCGGAGACCAAGCAGGCCGAGGCCGACGCCAAGCTCGCCGAGCTCGAGGCCCAGCTCGCGGACGCCCGCCACGAGGCGGCGCGCATCCGTGAGGAGGCCCGCGAGCAGGGCGCTGCGATCGTCAGCGACCTGCGTGCGCAGGGGCAGGCCGAGCAGACCCGCATCGTCGAGGCCGGCAAGGCGCAGATCGAGGCGGAGCGCCAGCAGGCGGTCGCGTCGCTGCGCGCCGAGGTCGGCTCGCTGGCCACGGGCCTGGCCGGTCGCATCGTCGGGGAGAGCCTGGAGGACGAGGCCCGCCAGGGTCGCGTCGTCGAGCGCTTCCTCGCCGACCTCGAGACCGGGACGCCGGGGGTCAACTGAGATGACCTCGGACTTCCGCGGAGCATCGGCCGACGCCGTCGCCACGCTGACCGGTGAGCTGGAGACCTCGGTCTCCGGCTCGCCGGAGGTCGCCACGCAGGTCAGTCGCGACCTCTTCTCGGTCGCCACGACCCTGCGCGGCGAGGGGGCGCTGCGGCGTTTCGTCACCGACGCCTCGGTGGCCCCCGAGGCCCGTCAGGGACTCGTGGACCAGGTCCTCGGCGGCAAGGTGAGCGAGCAGGCCCTGGTCGTGCTGCGCGCGGCGGTGAGCCGTCGCTGGACCAGGACCCGTGACCTCGCCGACGCCCTCGAGCACCTCAGCGTCGTGACGCTGGTGCGCTCGGCGGGTGGCGACGCCTCGCGCCTCGCCGACGAGATGTTCGCCTTCGGGCAGGCGGTCAGGTCGACGCCGGCCCTGCGCGACGCACTCTCCGACCCCGCCCGCTCCCACCAGGACAAGGCCCGGCTCGTCGAGGACCTCCTCGCCGGCAAGGTCCTTCCCGCCACGCTCAGCCTGGTCACCCAGGCGCTCGCCGGCACCTACCGCACCGTCGGTGTGGCGCTGGCCGAGTACCAGAAGGTGGCCGCCGAGGCCCAGCACCAGGGCGTCGCCACGGTGCGGGTCGCACGCGACCTGCCCGACGACGAGCGCGCCCGCCTCGCCGGCGCCCTCGAGCGTCAGTACGGCCGGCCCGTCCACCTCAACGTGGTCGTCGACCCCGCCGTCCTCGGTGGCATCCGGGTCGAGATCGGCGACGACGTCATCGACGGGACGATCTCGAGCCGTCTCGACGACGCCCGCCGCCGCCTCGTCGGCTGACCGCCCGCACCAACCCGACTTCGTAGAGACACAAGAGAGAAGGCACCAAGATGACGGAGCTCTCCATCCGTCCGGACGAGATCCGTGACGCGCTTGCCAAGTACGTCGCCGACTACCAGCCCGACGCGTCCAGCCGCGAAGAGGTCGGCTACGTCGCCTCCGCCGGCGACGGCATCGCCCGCGTCAGCGGTCTGCCCTCGGCCATGGCGAACGAGCTGCTGGAGTTCGAGGACGGCACCCGGGGCCTGGCCCTGAACCTCGACACCCGCGAGATCGGCGTCGTCATCCTCGGTGACTTCGACAAGATCGAGGAGGGTCAGACCGTGCGCCGCACCGGCGAGATCCTCTCGGTCCCGGTCGGCGACGACTTCATGGGCCGTGTGGTCGACCCGCTCGGCAACCCCATCGACGGTCTCGGCGAGATCTCCGCCGTGGGTCGTCGTGCCCTGGAGCTGCAGGCCCCGACGGTGATGGACCGCAAGTCGGTGCACGAGCCGATGGCCACCGGCATCAAGGCGATCGACTCGCTCACCCCGATCGGGCGCGGCCAGCGCCAGCTGATCATCGGTGACCGCGCGACCGGCAAGACCACGATCGCGATCGACACGATCATCAACCAGAAGCAGAACTGGGACTCCGGCGACCCGACGAAGCAGGTGCGCTGCATCTACGTCGCGATCGGCCAGAAGGGCTCGACCATCGCCTCCGTGCGTGGCGCCCTCGAGGAGGCCGGCGCGCTGGAGTACACCACCATCGTGGCCTCGCCGGCCTCGGACTCGGCGGGCTTCAAGTACCTCGCGCCGTACACCGGCTCGGCCATCGGCCAGCAGTGGATGTACGACGGCAAGCACGTCCTGATCGTGTTCGACGACCTGACCAAGCAGGCCGAGGCCTACCGCGCCGTGTCGCTGCTGCTGCGTCGCCCGCCGGGCCGCGAGGCCTACCCGGGTGACGTCTTCTACCTGCACAGCCGCCTGCTCGAGCGCTGCGCGAAGCTCTCCGACGAGCTGGGCGCGGGCTCGATGACCGGCCTGCCGATCATCGAGACCAAGGCCAACGACGTCTCGGCGTTCATCCCGACCAACGTCATCTCGATCACCGACGGCCAGATCTTCCTGCAGTCCGACCTCTTCGCCGCCAACCAGCGCCCGGCCATCGACGTGGGCGTCTCGGTCTCGCGCGTGG
Source organism: Nocardioides salarius (assembly GCF_016907435.1). Taxonomy (NCBI): domain Bacteria; kingdom Bacillati; phylum Actinomycetota; class Actinomycetes; order Propionibacteriales; family Nocardioidaceae; genus Nocardioides; species Nocardioides salarius. The sequence goes on from NZ_JAFBBZ010000001.1 coordinate 3,811,081, forward strand.
GTGGTGCCGCCATGACCAAGGCGATGAAGAAGGTCACCGGCTCGCTCAAGGTCGACCTGGCGCAGTTCCGCGCCATGGAGGCCTTCGCGATGTTCGCCTCCGACCTCGACGCCGCCTCGCGCCAGCAGCTCGACCGCGGCCAGCGCCTGATGGCGCTGCTCAAGCAGTCGGCCTACTCGCCGTACCCGCTCGAGGACATGGTGGTCTCGATGTGGCTGGGCACCACCGGTCGCCTCGACCGCGTGCCCGTCGGCGACGTGATCCGCTTCGAGCAGGAGTTCATCGACTACGTGCGCCGCTCGCACGAGGGCATCTTGTCCTCGATCCGCGAGACGCAGAAGTTCGAGGACGAGGACGGCCTGGAGAGCGCGTACGACTCCTTCCTCGACCAGTTCGAGACCTCCGACGGCGGCTCGATCAAGATCGGCCACGAGGCCGACGCCGAGGCGATGGAGGACGACGAGCTCGGCCAGGAGCAGATCGTCAAGCAGAAGCGGGGCTGACCATGGCCGTATCGCTGCGTGAGTACCGCGCGCGGATCAAGTCGACCGAGTCGATGAAGAAGATCACGCGCGCCATGGAGCTCATTGCTGCGTCCCGGATCGTCAAGGCGCAGCAGCGGGCACAGGCGGCAGCGCCGTACGCCCGCGAGCTGACCCGTGCGGTGTCGGCGGTGGCGACGTTCTCGGACGTCGACCACCCGCTGACCAAGGAGGAGGAGAACCCCAAGCGGGCCGCCGTCCTGATCGTCACGAGCGACCGTGGCCTGGCCGGGGCCTACTCCTCGAGCGTGCTCAAGGAGGCCGAGAGGCTCGCCGAGCGCCTGCGCGAGGAGGGCAAGGAGATCGACACCTTCATCGCGGGCCGCAAGGGCGAGGCGTACTACAAGTTCCGCCAGCGTCCGGTCGAGCAGACCTGGACCGGGTTCTCCGACCAGCCGTCCTACGACGTCGCCGCGGAGATCGGGGAGACCCTGATCGAGCGGTTCCTGCGCGAGCAGGGCGAGGAGGGCGACGTCGACGAGGTGCACGTGGTCTACACGCGCTTCGTGTCGATGCTGACCCAGGAGCCGACCGCGGTGCGGCTGCTGCCGCTCGAGGTCGTCGAGGGCGAGGAGGCCCCCGAGGAGTCCGAGCTGCTGCCGCTCTACGAGTTCGAGCCCTCGCCCGAGGCGGTGCTCGACGGGCTGCTGCCGCAGTACGTCCAGTCGCGGATCTTCTTCTGCCTGCTGCAGGCGGCCGCCTCCGAGCTCGCCGCTCGCCAGAAGGCGATGAAGTCGGCCACCGACAACGCCGAAGAGCTCATCAAGAAGTACAAGCGGATCGCCAACCAGGCCCGCCAGGCCGGCATTACCCAGGAAATCAGCGAGATCGTCGGTGGCGTCAACGCGCTCGCCGATGCCAACGCCGGTGCCGAATAAGTGGAGTGAGTGAGAGACATGACTGCAACGCTTGAAGAGACCACCCAGGCCGGCGGCGCCAGCGTGGGGCGCATCGCCCGCGTGATCGGCCCGGTCGTCGACGTGGAGTACCCCGTCGACAACATGCCCGACATCTACAACAAGCTCACCGCCGAGGTCGTCCTCAACGGTGAGACCACGGTGCTGCCCCTCGAGGTGGCCCAGCACATCGGTGACGGCATGGTCCGTGCCATCTCGCTGAAGCCGACCGACGGCCTCGTGCGCGGCGGCCAGGTCATCGACACCGGTGAGCCGATCATGGTGCCGGTCGGCGACGTGACCCTGGGTCGCGTCTTCAACGCCACCGGTGACGTGCTGAACCTCGAGGAGGGCGAGCAGCTCGCCGAGCACGAGCGCTGGGGCATCCACCGCAAGGCGCCCGCCTTCGACCAGCTCGAGTCGAAGACCCAGATGTTCGAGACCGGCATCAAGGTCATCGACCTGCTGACGCCCTACGTGCAGGGCGGCAAGATCGGCCTGTTCGGCGGCGCCGGTGTGGGCAAGACGGTGCTCATCCAGGAGATGATCGCCCGGGTGGCCAAGAACCACGGTGGTGTGTCGGTGTTCGCCGGTGTCGGTGAGCGCACCCGTGAGGGCAACGACCTCATCGTCGAGATGGAGGAGGCCGGCGTCCTCGGGCAGACCGCCCTCGTCTTCGGCCAGATGGACGAGCCGCCGGGCACCCGCCTGCGGGTGGCGCTCTCGGCGCTGACGATGGCGGAGTACTTCCGCGACGTGCAGAACCAGGACGTGCTGCTCTTCATCGACAACATCTTCCGGTTCACCCAGGCCGGCTCGGAGGTCTCGACCCTGCTGGGTCGGATGCCCTCGGCCGTGGGCTACCAGCCCAACCTGGCCGACGAGATGGGTGTGCTCCAGGAGCGGATCACCTCGACGCGAGGCAACTCGATCACCTCGATGCAGGCGATCTACGTCCCCGCGGACGACTACACCGACCCGGCGCCGGCCACCACGTTCGCCCACCTCGACGCGACCACCGAGCTGTCGCGCGAGATCGCCTCGCTGGGCATCTACCCGGCCGTGGACCCGCTGACCTCGACGTCGCGGATCCTCGACCCGCAGTACATCGGCAAGGAGCACTACGACTGCGCGATCCGCGTCAAGCAGATCCTGCAGCGCAACAAGGAGCTCCAGGACATCATCGCCATCCTCGGTGTCGACGAGCTGTCGGAGGAGGACAAGGTCATCGTGTCCCGCGCGCGCCGCATCCAGCGGTTCCTCTCGCAGAACACCTACGTGGCCAAGCAGTTCACCGGCATCGAGGGCTCGACCGTCCCGGTCGCCGACACGATCGAGGCGTTCAACAAGATCGCCGAGGGCGAGTACGACCACGTGGCCGAGCAGGCCTTCTTCATGTGCGGCGGTCTGGACGACGTCGAGAAGAAGTGGGCCGAGATCCAGAAGAACCTCTGATGGCGGACGAGGTCGGCACCGGCCTGCAGGTCGAGCTGGTCGCCGCCGACCGGACCGTGTGGTCCGGCGAGGCGTCGATGGTGATCGCGCGCACGACGGAGGGTGACCTGGGTGTGCTGCCCGGGCACGCCCCGCTGCTGTCGCTGCTCACCGAGGCCGCGGTGGAGATCAGCTCGGTCGAGGGTGTCGTGCACGCGGCGGTCGACGGCGGGTTCCTCTCCGTCGCCGGCGACCGTGTCTCGATCCTGACCGAGCACGCCCTGCTCGCCGAGGAGATCAAGATCGACGAGGCCAAGGCGGCGCTGGAGGCGGCCGAGGGCCTGCCCACCGGCGACGAGCGCGAGCTGCACCTGCGGCGCGCCCAGGCCCGGATCCGGGCGGCCGAGAAGGCGGGCTGACCCCACCTGCTGGAGTCCCGACCGTGCCGCTAGGGTGATGCCCTCAGCGCGGTCGGGACTCAGGCAGGGGGACGTGGATGCCGGTGTGGCAGTGGCTGCTCGACGCAGCCGGTGTGCTCCTGGTGCTCGTCCTCCTCTACGGCCTCGCCCTGGTCGTGCGCCGTCGTGTCATCGCTCGTGACGGCGGCACCTTCGAGCTCAGCCACCGCGTCCGGTCCGACAGGGCCGGGCGCGGTTGGCTTCTCGGGATCGGGCGCTACTCGGGCGAGCAGCTCGAGTGGTTCCGCATCTTCTCCTTGTCGCCACGGCCCAAGCGCACCTGGGAGCGCAGCGAGCTGACCTACGAGGCTCGCCGCGCGCCGGAGGGTGCCGAGCAGTCCTCGCTGTTCCCCGACCACGTGGTCATCGTGTGCCACAGCGCCACCGGGGCCGACGTCGAGCTGGCGATGGGAACGTCGTCGCTGACCGGCTTCCAGTCGTGGCTGGAGGCACGCCCCCCGGGTGCGGAGATGCCCGGCTCCCGCTGACCGACGCCGTCGGTCGAGCAGTGACGAGCACCAGCGAGGAACGTCGTCGAGACCCGGTGAGGTGCCCACGCGCCGTACGCCGGGCCATCCTGCTGAGCGCGCAGTGGTCACGAACGGCGAGTCAGCAGCACTGCGAGACGTTGTCTGTGACCACTCCGCGCAGAGCCTCCGTCCCTCGCTGCTCGACCAATGGGCAGGTGCCCACGCGCCGTACGCCGTGTGGTCGCGGGGTTTCGAGACGGTTGCTGCGCAACCTCCTCAACCAACAGGGGCGCCTTGGCTGGTTGACCGGTCAACTGGCACGATGGGCGGATGCCCCGCACCGCTGAGCGGGCCGTCGATCGGCCCGATACGACCCTGCTGCGTGCCCGCAACGCGGTGGCGCTGACCTTCGTGCTCAACGGGCTGGTCTTCGCCTCCCTCGTCTCCCGGCTGCCCGACGTGCGCGAGCGGCTGGCCCTGAGCAACGGCTCGCTGGGGCTGCTGCTGCTCGCCGTCGCGGCGGGCTCGCTGGTGGCCCTGCCCAGCACCGGCCACGTGATCAACCGGATCGGCGGCGGTGCCACCGTGCGGCTGGGGGCCGGGCTCGACACGTGCGGGCTGGGCCTGGCAGCGCTCGGGGTGAGCACCGGGTCGGTCCCGGTCACCGCGGCGGGGCTGCTGGTGCACGGCACCGGCACCGGCGTGTGGGACGTGGCCATGAACGTCGAGGCCGCCGAGGTGGAGCGGGGCCTGGCCCGCACGATCATGCCGCGCTTCCACGCCGGCTGGAGCCTGGGCTCGATGATCGGCGCGGGCCTGGGGGTGCTGGTCGTGGCCCTGGACGTGCCGCTGCTCGTCCACCTGACCGGCGTCGCCGGCCTCGCCTGGGCGCTGGCCTGGGGGAGCGCCGCGCGCTTCGCCCCCGCCCGCCCGGCGGCCGGTGGCCACGACCCGGCGCCCGGAGCCCCGGCGCGCCGTTCGGCGTGGACCGAGCCGCGCACCCTGGCGATCGGCCTGATGGTGCTCTGCTTCGCGATGGTCGAGGGCACCGCCAACGACTGGCTCTCGCTGGCCCTCATCGACGGCTACGGGGTCGAGACGTGGGTCGGGGTGTCCGGGTTCGCGCTCTTCGTGGTGGCGATGACCACCGGTCGCCTGCTGGGCCCGCTGCTGCTGGACCGCTGGGGCCGCTCCCCGGTGCTGCTGGGCTGCGCCGCCCTGGCGGGCGCCGGGACCCTGGCCACGGTGCTGGGCGGCTCGCCCGTCGTGGTCGCCGCCGGCATCCTGGCCTGGGGGCTGGGCGCCTCGCTGGGCTTCCCGGTCGGGATGAGCGCAGCCGCCGACGACCCGCAGGGCGCCGCGCTGCGCGTCTCGGTGGTCTCGACGATCGGGTACGGCGCGTTCCTCGCCGGCCCGCCGCTGCTGGGTCGGCTCGCCGACCGGGTCGGGACCCTCGAGGTGCTGCTGGTCGTCGCCGTGCTCATGCTCCCCGCGGCGCTCAGCGTCGGCGCCACGCGGGACCGCACGGCCGGCGTGGCGTCCTAGTCCTCGGTCAACGAGACGAGCATGGTGACCACGGCCTCCACGTAGGCCTCGGCGCGGTGGGGGTCGGCGGTCATCGCCTCGACCGGGACGACGAGCACGACGTGCTCGGCGGCGTCGGCGTCGGGGAAGGCGCTCAGCGTCGCCTCGTCGGTGTCGCGCACCACGACGTGCAGCTCGAGGCCGGCCACGGCGGCTCGACGGTGGTGGAACTCGGGGTCCTCGGCGAGGCGCTGCAGCGCCTCGTGCCAGTGCGGGTCGTCGGCGGGGACGCGTCCGAAGGCGGGGTCGTCGCCGAGGACCCCGTCGATCTCGGCGACCTCCTCGCCCCAGCTGGTGAGCACCCCGTCCGGCACCTGCACCGAGCGCCACTGCAGGTGGACGCCCAGCTGCTCGGCGAGGTCGCCGACGCCGTCGTGGGGCTCCTCCTCCGCGACGAGCCCGGCCACCAGGAGCCTCTCGGCCTCCTCCCAGCGCCACCGGCCGGGGTCGAGGGGGGTGTCGAGGGCGAGCTCGCGCTCGTAGGTGTCGCGCCCCGCGGCGACCACGGCCGCCGCGAGGTGCTCGGCGGTGTCGCCGGCGTGCGAGCCCGGCACCTCCCGTCGCGCCAGCAACCGGTCGACGTGGTCCTGCACCGCGTCGGCGAAGGTCTCGTGCTCACCGGGCGCCAGGGCCGCCTCCAGCCGGGGGACGGTCTCCTCGTCGGCGGTGCCGGCGAGCAGCTCGACGAGGCGCCAGAACCGGTCAGGGGTCACGACGTCGCCTCAGCGCTCGCCGCCGGGCACCCACAGCACGTCGCCGCGCTCTCGGTTGGCGTGGCGGGCCAGGATGAAGACCAGGTCGGAGAGCCGGTTGAGGTAGGTGATGGCCAGCGGGTTCATGCTCTCGCCGTGCTCGGCGTGCGCCGCCCAGGCCGAGCGCTCCGCGCGGCGTACGACCGTGCGCGCGACGTGCAGGTGGGCGCCGCCGACGGTGCCGCCGGAGAGGATGAAGGAGCGCAGCTTCTCCAGCGGCTCGTTGTAGTGGTCGCACCAGCCCTCGAGCCGGTCGACGTAGTCCTGGGTGATGCGCAGCGGCGGGTACTCCGGCTCGGCGACCACCGGGGTGCAGAAGTCGGCCCCGACGTCGAAGAGGTCGTTCTGCACGTGCACGAGCAGCTGCACGACGTCGTCCTCGAGGCCGCCCTGGGCCACGGCCAGGCCCAGGTGGGCGTTGGCCTCGTCGACGTCGGCGTAGGCCTGCAACCGGGTGTCGGTCTTCGTCGTGACGCTCATGTCGCCGAGCCGGGTCTCGCCGGCGTCGCCGGTGCGGGTGTAGATGCGCGTCAGGTTGACCATGGCTGAAGGGTAGCCACGGGTGGGTGCAGCGCCTCCGGGGCGTGCGTAGGTTCGGCGCATGGCACGCCGACTCCTCTGGCCGCTGGCGCTGGCACTGCCGGGCCTGACCCTGGCCGCCGCCGGCCTGTTCCACCCCCACGGGCTCTCGTACGACACCGCGTGGCGGTGGTTCGCGCTGCACGTGCCGGGCCTGCTGGTCTTCCCGCTGGTCGGCGTGGCCCTGGCGGTGCTGGTGCGGGGGCGCACCGATGCGGTCGCCTGGGTGGTGCGCCTGTCGGCCTACGTCTACGCCACGTTCTACACCGCGCTCGACGTGGTGAGCGGCATCGGCGCCGGCTGGGTGACCCACCAGCTCGGGCCGGGCGTGGAGCGACCGGCCGCGGTCAGCCAGATGTTCCGCATCGGCACGCCGTTGGGCGAGGTCGGCTCGTGGGCGCTGCTGGTCTGCGTGGGGGTGCTGGTCGTCGACCAGGTCGTGCGCCTGCGCGCTCCCGTGCTGGTCGGCCTGGTCGGGATGGTGCTGCTGGCGGGGGCCTGGCTGGTGCACGTCGGGCACATCTTCGCGCCCGAGGGGGTGGCCGGGATGGCCCTGCTGGGGCTCGGCACGGGTGCGCTCGCGCTGGTCGGTCGCGACACGGAGCAGAAAAGTGGCCGCACGGTGCAACCATCCGGGCCGCCGACACGTCAAGGTGTGTGAGGACGACCACGCCGAGTCGCGTTCCACCGGGGGAGCGGGGCCAGCGGGCGGGAGGGCACATGCGGATCAGCAGGGACGGAGCCACGCTGCGGCTCGAGGGCGACCTCGACGTGCGCAGCACCACCGAGGTGCGTGCCGCGGTCTACGACCACCTGGCCCGCCACGGGCACGTCGTGGTCGACCTCTCCGCGGTCTCGGGCGCCGACGTCACGGCCCTGCGGGTGCTGGCCGTGGCCAGCAGGGCGGCCGACCTGCGCGGGGGGCACCTGACCCTGCGCGGCTGCGGCCCGGCGGTGCGTCGGCTGCTGCACCTCTCGCACCTGATCCGGGTCGTCGACGTCGACCGCGCGGCCCTGGGTGTCGGATAAGCCACACCCGAGCCGGTTACCAGCGCGTAGATCCCGTTCTACCCTCTGTCCATGACGGAGAAGGACCGACCCCTGCTCGCGCGTCCTGAGAAGGACCGCCCCTGGGTGATGCGCACGTACGCCGGCCACTCGACCGCGCAGGCGTCGAACGAGCTGTACCGCAACAACCTGTCCAAGGGACAGACCGGGTTGTCGGTGGCCTTCGACCTGCCGACCCAGACCGGCTACGACCCGGACTCGGTGATGTCGACCGGCGAGGTCGGCAAGGTCGGGGTGCCGGTGCCGCACCTGGGCGAGATGCGCCACCTCTTCGCCGACATCCCCCTGACGTCGATGAACACGTCGATGACCATCAACGCCACCGCGATGTGGCTGCTGGCGATGTACCAGGTGGTGGCCGAGGAGCAGAACCCCGACCTGACGCCCGAGGAGGTCGCCGCCCAGCTGGCCGGGACCACCCAGAACGACATCATCAAGGAGTACCTCTCCCGGGGCACCTACGTGTTCCCGCCCGAGCACTCCCTGCGCCTGATCAGCGACATGATCGCCTACACCGTCCACCAGATCCCGAAGTGGAACCCGATCAACATCTGCAGCTACCACCTGCAGGAGGCCGGGGCCACGCCCACCCAGGAGCTGGCCTACGCGCTGTGCACCGCGATCGCGGTGCTCGACCAGGTCAAGGAGTCCGGCCAGGTCGCCGACGAGGACTTCGAGAAGGTCGTGGGCCGGATCAGCTTCTTCGTCAACGCCGGGGTGCGCTTCATCGAGGAGACGTGCAAGATGCGCGCCTTCGTCGAGCTGTGGGACGAGATCACCCGCGAGCGCTACGGCGTGCAGGACCCCAAGATGCGCCGCTTCCGCTACGGCGTGCAGGTCAACTCGCTCGGCCTGACCGAGGCCCAGCCCGAGAACAACGTGCAGCGCATCGTGCTCGAGATGCTCGGGGTCACGCTCTCCAAGAACGCGCGCGCCCGCGCCGTGCAGCTGCCGGCCTGGAACGAGGCCCTCGGGCTGCCGCGCCCGTGGGACCAGCAGTGGTCGCTGCGGCTGCAGCAGGTCCTGGCCTTCGAGTCCGACCTGCTCGAGTACGACGACATCTTCGACGGCTCGACCGTCATCGAGGCCAAGGTCGCCGAGCTGGTCGCCGGCGCCAAGGCCGAGATCGACCGGGTGCAGGCGATGGGTGGCGCGATCGCCGCGGTCGAGTCCGGCTACATGAAGGAGGAGCTGGTCTCGGCGCACGCCGCCCGCCGCGCGCGCATCGAGGAGGGCCAGGAGGTCATCGTCGGTGTCAACCGCTACGAGACCACCGAGCCGTCGCCGCTGACCTCCGACCTCGACGGGGCGATCATGACCGCCGACCCCCGCGCCGAGCAGTCGGCGCGTGACTCGGTCGAGGCCTGGAAGGCCCAGCGCGACGAGCAGGAGGTCGCCGCAGCCCTGGCCGCGCTGGCCGAGGCCGCCCAGGGCGACGAGAACCTGATGGGGCCCACCCTGGCCGCCGCCCGCGCGGGGGCGACCACCGGTGAGTGGGCCGGCACGCTGCGCGAGGTGTTCGGCGAGTTCCGGGCCCCGACCGGCGTCTCCGGCGCCGTGGGCGTGGCCGAGGCCGGCACCGAGCTGACCGCCGTGCGGGAGCGTGTGCGGGCCACCGGCGACGAGCTCGGCGGCCGGCTGCGCCTGCTGGTCGGCAAGCCGGGCCTCGACGGCCACTCCAACGGCGCCGAGCAGGTCGCCGTGCGCGCCCGCGACGCCGGCTTCGAGGTCGTCTACCAGGGCATCCGCCTGACCCCGCAGCAGATCGTCTCCGCGGCCGTGGCCGAGGACGTGCACTGCGTGGGGCTCTCGATCCTGTCGGGCTCGCACATGGAGCTGGTGCCCGCCATCCTGGCGGGGCTGCGCGAGGCCGGCGCCGGGGACATCCCGGTCATCGTCGGCGGGATCATCCCCGACTCCGACGCCCGCCGGCTCGCCGAGCTGGGTGTCGGCGCGGTCTACACGCCCAAGGACTTCGGGCTGACCGAGATCATGGGCGGCATCGTCGACGTCATCCGCGCGGCCAACGACCTGGACTGACGCGGTGGAACGGCAGGTAAGCCTCACCTAACCCCGTGCTACCGTGAGCGGCATGGGCAAGGGCAAGGGCGCCAAGCACGGCTCCAAGAAGAGCGGCAAGGGCTCGACGGTGGTCAAGCTGCCGAAGACCGAGTGCTGCGAGTCGCGCAGCAAGTGCGGTCGCTGTCCCCTGCGGATGCTCAAGGAGGGCACCCTGCCCTCCGGCTACACCGTCAAGAAGCGCAAGCTCGTGCGCCTCGACGGCTCGAAGGTGACCAAGAAGCAGCTGGCCGCCTCGGCCTGAGGGCCACCAGCCCCGCCAGACCACCGGAGGAACCCGTGCCCGCACCGCGCTTCGTCGAGCAGCTCAACGCCCAGATCGGCAACGAGCTGGCCGCGCACCAGCAGTACCTGGCCTGCGCCGTTCACTACGACGCCGAGACGATGCCGCAGATGGCGGCGTTCTTCTACGCCCAGGCGCTCGAGGAGCGCGACCACGCCATGATGATGGTGCAGTACCTGCTCGACACCGACTCGGCCGTGGTGATCCCCGGGGTCCCCGCGCCGCTCTCCTCCTTCGACGACGTCGTGGGCCCGGTCGCCCTGGCCCTGGAGCAGGAGCGCCAGGTCGCCGAGCAGATCTACGACCTGGTGCGTACCGCCCGCGAGGAGCAGGACTTCGCCTCCGAGCAGTTCCTGCAGTGGTTCATCAAGGAGCAGGTCGAGGAGATCGCCACGATGTCGGACCTGCTGGCCGTGGTGCGCCGCAACCTCGACGACGTCGAGGACATCGAGGAGTACGTCGCGCGCGAGCAGGACTCCGGGCTCGACGACCCGACCGCACCCCGGGTCGCCGGCGCGTAGGCGCGGACCCGGCCGTCCCCGTCCGGAGTGCCTAGCCGCGCTCGCCGAGCGCGGCCAGGAAGGCCAGCACCTCGCGACGCACCTGCGGGGCCCGGCGCTCGAGGGGGAGCGCGCTGGCCGTGCCGCGGAAGGTGCGGGTGCGCACGGACTCGCTGGAGCGGAAGCGACCGGCCTGCTGCTCGGCGGCGCCCGCGCGGGTGCGCGCGTCCTGGTCGCCGTACAGCAGCAGGGCCGGGGCCTCGATGTCGCCGGTGCCCAGGGTCAGGGCCGTCACCATGCTGGCGAGGCTCAGCACGTCGCCGCACGGCACGTCGTTGCGCAGTCGGGCGGCGCGGCGCTGCACCTGCGCGGGGGCGGAGCCGAAGAGGAGCGAGCGGAAGTCGGCGCGGCTCTCCCCGTAGCGGGCGTAGTCGGCGCTCAGGCAGGTGGTGCCCTGGCGGGCGGACTCGGCGAGCGCACGCTGCGAGAACTGGTTGTCGGTCCACGACATCAGGACCAGCCCCTCGACGTCGTCGAAGGTGGAGGCCTCGAGCTGGGCGACGGCGGCGCCGGTGCCGTGCCCGTGGACGACCACGTGGCCGGCGTGCGGGGTCGTGGTCCCGACGTCACCGGTGAAGCGGTACTGGCCCGACCTCAGGTGCTGGACCACCTGGTGCAGCATCGTGGCCTGGGCGCCCAGGCAGGTGTCGCGCCCCGAGCCCAGCCGGTTCTCGTCGTAGCCGAGCCGGGTGAGCACCAGCGAGGTCTCGCCGCGGCGGGCCAGCTGGCGGGCGTAGTCGTAGCGGCGCGGCGAGCCCGCGCCCCAGAACCAGCCGCCGGTGCCGGCGTCGTGGACGAGCAGGTTGATGCGCCGCGCGCCGGCCCGGCCCAGCACCTGCTGGCGCGGGCCGACGAGCCGGGCGCGCACGACGTAGTCCTCGCCGTCGGGCAGGCAGAGCAGGTCGGTGTCGTTGGTGTTGACCAGGTCGAAGGCCACCTCGCGCGAGATCACCGTGGGCCGGGCGCCTTCGGCGCTGGCCTGGCCGGCCAGGGCCCCGAGCAGGGCGCCGCTGAGCGCTCCCACGACGAGACCGACGAGAAGGGTGCGCAGGGTCCGGGTCATGGTGTTGAACGTATGTCAACAAGGCCCGCGTTCACAGACCGTCGGTATGTGACGTGTGTGACGTCCGTCGAGGCGGCTGCGGCGCGACGGGCGCGGTGCCAGACTCTGGGCCATGAGCAGGGTCGTGGTGGTCGGTGCCGGTGTCGTGGGGCTCAGCTGTGCGGTGCGGCTGCTCGAGGCGGGTCACCGGGTCGACGTCGTCGCCCGTGACCTGCCGCTCGAGACGACGAGCGCGGTGGCCGCGGCCATCTGGTATCCCTACCGGGCGCTGCCGCAGGACCGGGTCACGGCGTGGTCGGCGACCTGCTTCACCGAGCTGGCCCGCCTGGCCGAGGTGCCGGGCACGGGGGTGCGCCTCCAGGAGGGCTCCGAGCTGCTCCGGCTGCCGGCGCCCGACCCGTGGTGGCGCTCGGCGGTGCCCGACCTGACCAGGGTCGCATCGCCCCCGGAGGGGTACGCCGACGGCTGGTCGTTCGTGGCCCCGGTGGTCGAGATGCCGGTCTACCTGCGCTGGCTGCTGGGGCGGGTCGAGGAGCTCGGCGGCACGGTCTCGCGGCTCAACCTGTCGGCGCTTCCCGTGCCCGGGCGGGCCTCCGGGCTGGACCTGGTGGTCTCCTGCGTGGGCATCGGCGCGCGGCTGCTCGGCGCCGACCCGAGCGTGGTGCCGGTGCGGGGGCAGGTGGTGCGCCTGGCCCAGGTCGGGCTCGAGCGGTGGGTGCTCGACGGCGAGGGACCGACGTACGTGGTGCCGCGCGAGCACGACGTCGTGGTCGGCGGGACCGCGCAGGAGGGGGAGTGGAGCCGCACGCCCGACCCGCGGACCGCCGAGCAGGTCCTGGCCCGCGCGACGCGGCTGGTGCCGCAGCTGGAGGGGGCGCGGGTGCTGGCGCACCGGGTCGGGCTGCGCCCGGCCCGGCCCTCGGTGCGCCTGGAGCGGGTGGGCGACGTCGTGCACTGCTACGGGCACGGCGGCGCCGGGGTCACCCTGAGCTGGGGCTGCGCCGACGAGGTCGCCTCGCTGGTGGGCTGAGGCCCTCAGGTCCGGGCGCGTCGCCGGCCCAGGACCCGCGCCACGACGACGCCCAGCGCGGCACCGGCGACGGCGCCCACCAGGACGCCCCACCCCCCGAGGGTCTCGTCGAGGAGCAGCGCGCCGACGGCGGCCAGGACGACCACGAGCACGCCGAGCAGTGCGGCTCGCACCAGCTCGCGCAGGAACAGGCTGCTGAAGGACGTGGCGGCGAGGGCCTCGGGCACCGGCACGGCGCGCAGCACCGCCGCGGGCTCGATGGGTCCGTAGACGTGCGGGAAGGTCTCGGCGCCGCCGGCGAGGGCCGGCTCCTCCACCACCCGGCTGCGCAGGCGGTCGGTGTCGATCTCGAGCAGCACCAGCGGCTCGTCGGCGTCCGCGTAGTAGCGCGCGTGCACGTCGCGCCACTGCTCGGCACGGGCGGCGTGGACGAAGCCCTCCTGCTCGAGCGTGCGCCAACGCGTGGAGGTGGTGTAGGCCCCGCTGGCCAGCGCCGCGCTCCAGTCCGCCGCCGTGGCTATGTGGAAGATCAGCACGCCCCGACCCTACGGGCCCCGGGCGTCGCAGGGGGTCTCAGAACAGGCGAGCCTCGGCGTCGTCCATGCCGCGCAGCGCGTCGTAGTCGACGACCGCGCACGAGATGCCGCGGTCGGTGGCCAGCACCCGCGCCTGCGGCTTGATCGCCTGGGCGGCGAAGATGCCGCGCACCGGCGCGAGCAGCGGGTCGCGGTTGAGCAGCTCGAGGTAGCGGGTCAGCTGCTCGACGCCGTCGATCTCGCCGCGGCGCTTGATCTCGACCGCCACCGAGCGGCCCTCGCCGTCGCGGCACATCAGGTCGACCGGGCCGATCGCGGTGGGGTACTCGCGGCGCACGAGCACCAGGCCCTCGGCCAGCGTGGCCGGGTGCTCGGCCAGCAGCTCCTGCAGGTGCTTCTCGACGCCGTCCTTGACCAGGCCCGGGTCGACGCCCAGCTCGTGGGAGGAGTCGCTGTGCACCTCCTCGAGCAGGATCCGCAGGCTGTCGCCGGTCTTGGTGGAGGTGACCACCCACTCGGCGGTGCCGTGCTCGTCGTGGCCCTCGGCCAGCGTGCACGGCGGCGACATCCAGTTCAGCGGCTTGTAGGAGCCGCCGTCGGAGTGCACCAGCACCGACCCGTCGGCCTTGATCATCAGCACCCGGGTCGCCATCGGCAGGTGCGCGGTGAGCCGACCGGCGTAGTCGACCTGGCAGCGGGCAACGACGAGTCTCACGGGGCCGGAATCTACCTCCCGACGACATCCGGGGCGGTCCCGGGCGGTGTGGGTGATTGCGCTCACAGGTCTGGTCGGGTTGAGTAAACGTCCATGACGACCATGCTGATCCCGCTCGCAGCGGAGTCCGACGGTTTCCTGGGCGGTGTGGAAGAGGCGATCAACAACGCCTTCGAGCCGATCGCGACCGCCGTGACGGATGTGATCTTCTGGCAGGTCCCCCTGGGGGACTACTCCTTCCCCCTCATCGTGTTCTGGCTCGTCGCCGCGGCCACGATCTTCACGATCTACTTCCGGGGCATCCAGTTCACCTCGCTGAAGACCGCCAAGGACCTCGTCCTGGGCAAGTACTCCCGGGCCAGCGACCCCGGCGAGGTCACCCACTTCGCTGCGCTGTCGTCCGCGGTCTCGGGCACGGTCGGGCTCGGCAACATCGCCGGTGTCGCGGTCGCGGTCACCGTCGGTGGTCCGGGCGCGACGCTGTGGATGATCCTGGCCGGTCTGCTCGGCATGTGCACGAAGTTCGTGGAGTGCACGCTCGGGGTGCGCTACCGCGAGGTGCACGAGGACGGCACCGTCACCGGCGGCCCCTTCAAGTACCTGCCGGTGGCCTTCGAGCGCTTCGGTGCGACGGCCAGCAAGATCGGCGTGAGCATCTTCGCCGTCGCCCTGATCCTCTTCGGCGCCCTGGGCGGCAACGCCTTCCAGTCCAACCAGACCTACGCCCAGGCGGTCGAGATCACCGGTGGCGAGGACGGCTGGCTGGCCTCCGACGACGCCGCGCTGATCTTCGGCATCGTCCTGGCCTCGCTGGTCGGGCTGGTCATCCTGGGCGGCGTGCGCTCCATCGCCCGGGTCACCTCCAAGCTGGTGCCGCTGATGGGCATCCTCTACATCGGCGCCTGCCTGCTGGTGATCTTCGGCAACGTCACGCAGATCCCCGACGCGGTCGGCACGATCGTCTCCAGCGCGTTCAACCCCGAGGGTGTCACCGGTGGTGCGCTCGGTGTGCTCATCGTGGGCTTCCAGCGTGCGGCCTTCTCCAACGAGGCCGGCGTCGGCTCGGCGCCGATCGTGCACTCGGCGGTCAAGACCAAGCACCCGGTCTCCGAGGGCTTCGTGGCGATGCTCGAGCCCTTCATCGACACCGTCGTCGTCTGCTCGGCGACCGCGCTGACCATCGTCATCGCCGACGTGCCGCTCTACAACGACCTGCTCGACCGGGCCGCTGCCGGCGAGTCGGTCACCAGCGACACCGGCGTGGTGCTGACCTCGCGCTCCTTCGACTCCTTCCTGCCCGGCTTCGACAACGTGCTCGCCGTCGCCGTGGCGCTGTTCGCCTTCTCGACGCTGATCACCTGGAGCTACTACACGCTCAAGGCCTGGACCACGCTGGTGGGGCGCAGCAAGGGCAAGGAGAACGCCTTCAAGCTCATCTTCTGCGTCTTCACCGCGCTGGGTGCGGTCGTCAACCTCGGCTCGGTGCTGAGCTTCGCCGACGGCATGCTCTTCGTCTGCGCGATCTTCAACCTGCTCGGCTGCTACCTGCTGCTGCCGAAGGTCAAGGAGGAGGTCCGCAAGTGGCGCGAGGGTCGCGCGAGCGGCGAGATCACCGAGGTCCCCCGCGACGAGCGAGCGACCACCTGAGCGGCTCGGGCCCGGTCCTGCGTGCCGCCCGCCCCTCCGACCTGCGCCACCTGGCGTCGGTGGAGGAGGCGGGCGGTGCGCTGTTCCGCGAGCACCTCGACCACCTGCCGCCGGCCCTGACCGGCCCGGCCCCGACGGGTGGGGAGCGCGCGGACCAGCCCGGGCACCTGCTGGTGGCGGTCGTGGACGGCGAGGTGGTCGGCTTCGCCCACGTCGTGCTGCTCGACGACGGCCACGAGACCAGGGCGCACCTCGAGCAGGTCTCCGTGCTGCCGGCCCACGGGCGGCGCGGCACCGGTGCCCGACTGGTGCAGGCCGCGGCGGAGGAGGCGCGGTGGGACGGGTTCGGCGAGCTGAGCCTGTGCACCTACCGCGACGTGCCTTGGAACGCGCCGTTCTACGCGCGGCTGGGCTTCGAGGTGGTGCAGCCGGTCGGCGTCCTGGCCGAGCTGCGGGCCCGGGAGCAGGAGCGGGGCCTCGACGAGGCGGGGGAGCGGGTCGTGATGCGACTGGTGCTGCGCCGCCAGGAGTGAGTGTGGCGGGCATCACGTTACTCGCGAGTGAACTACGCCACGGTGCGACGGCCCTCCGCGTGCCATGATGCGGGCCATGACGACCTCCCCTGAGACCGCCGCCACACCCGCCGCCTCCCGCGAGTTCACGACCATCGGGGTCGTGGGCCTCGGCACGATGGGCGCCGGGATCGCCGAGGTCTTCGCCCGCCACGGCTTCGACGTCGTGGGTGTCGAGCTCGACGACGAGGGCGCGGCTCGCGGCCGCCGCCACCTCGAGGCGTCGACCGGGCGCGCGGTCGCGCGCGGCAAGCTCACCGAGGAGGAGGCCGCCGAGCTGGTCGGGCGGATCCGGACCACCACCTCGCTCGGCGACCTGGCCGGCGCCGACCTGGTCATCGAGGCCGTCGTCGAGTCGGTCGCGACCAAGCAGCAGATCTTCCGCGAGCTCGACTCGATCGTCGACGCGAGCACGATCCTGGCGACCAACACCTCGTCGCTCTCGGTGACCGAGCTGTCGACCGCCACGTCCCACCCCGGTCGCGTCGTGGGCATCCACTTCTTCAACCCGGCCCCGGTCCAGCAGCTCGTCGAGGTGGTGCGCACGGTCGTCACCGACCCGGTGGTGCTGGCCGACGTTCAGGCCGTGCTGGGCCGCCTGGGCAAGAGCCCGGTGGTGTGCGGCGACAAGGCGGGGTTCATCGCCAACACGCTGCTCTTCGGCTACCTCAACCACGCCGCGTCGATGTTCGAGGGCAAGTACGCCTCGCGCGAGGACATCGACGCCGCGATGCGCTTCGGCTGCGGCTACCCGATGGGCCCGCTGGCGCTGCTCGACCTGATCGGTCTCGACACGGCGTACGAGATCCTCGAGACGATGTACCGCCAGGGCCGCGACCGGCTGCACGCGCCCACGCCGATCCTCAAGCAGATGGTCACCGCGGGCCTGCTGGGCCGCAAGACCGGCCGCGGTTTCTACACCTACGAGGCGCCCGACAGCCCGACCGTGGTGCCCGACGCGGCGACCCCGTCGGCCGACGACGCACCGCAGCTCAAGCACGACATCCGCACCGTCGGCGTCGTCGGCACCGGCACCATGGCCGCCGGCATCGTCGAGGTCTTCGCCAAGGCGGGCCACGACGTGGTGTGCGTGGGGCGCGCCGAGTCGAAGGTCGAGGGCGTGCGCGCGGCGATCACCAGGAACTTCGACAAGCAGATCCAGCGCGGCCGGGCCACCGAGGAGCAGAAGAGCGAGGTGCTGGCGCGCGTCAGCGGCACCACCAGCCTCGACGACCTCGCGCAGGTCGACCTGGTCGTCGAGGCGATCGCCGAGGACCTGGCGATCAAGACCACGCTCTTCGAGAACCTCGACGAGATCTGCCGGCCCGGCGCCATCCTGGCCACGACCACCTCGTCGCTGCCGATCATCGAGATGGCCCGGGTGACCTCGCGTCCCCAGGACGTCGTCGGGATGCACTTCTTCAACCCCGCCACGATCATGAAGCTGGTCGAGGTGGTCTCGACCGTGGCCACCGACGACGACGTCGCGGAGACCACGCGGGCGCTGTGCGCCAAGATCGGGAAGGTCGCGGTCTCCTGCGCCGACCGTGCCGGGTTCATCGTCAACGCGCTGCTCTTCCCCTACCTCAACGACGCGGTGAAGATGCTCGAGGCGCACTACGCGACCGCCGACGACATCGACACCGCCATGAAGCAGGGCTGTGCGCTGCCGATGGGTCCCTTCGAGCTGCTCGACGTGGTGGGCAACGACGTGTCGCTGGCCATCCAGCGCGAGCTCTACCTGGAGTTCCGGGAGCCCGGCTTCGCGCCCGCGCCGCTGCTGGAGCACCTGGTGACGGCCGGCTACCTGGGTCGCAAGACCAAGCGCGGCTTCCGCGACTACAGCAGCCGCTGAGGCCCGCCCGCCCGCGGTGGGGGTCCGTAGGATGACGGCATGCCCGACCTGCTGATCGTCCTGCTGGCCCTCGCCGCCGGCGGCGGCCTGCTGCTGTGGGTGACCCAGGCGGGCCGGCGGCGTGCGGAGCAGGCGCGGCAGGCCGAGCTGGCGCCGGTGCGCCAGCTCGTCTTCGAGGATGTCACCGCGCTGGGCACCGAACTGCAGGACCTCGACGCCGAGATGCTGGGGCACACGCTGGACGCGGGGGCCAACGCCGACTACCAGCGCGCCCTCGACGCCTACGAGGCCGCGAAGGCGGCCGGCGAGGCGATCACCAGCCCGGACCAGGTCGAGGACGTCACGAGGATCATCGAGGACGGGCGCTACGCCGTCGCGTGCGTGCAGGCCCGCGTGCACGGCGAACCGCTGCCGACGCGGCGACCACCGTGCTTCTTCGACCCGCGCCACGGCCTGTCCACCACCGACGTGCCGTTCACCCCGTCCGGCGGCGCCCGCCGCGAGGTGCCCGCCTGCGCGTTGGACGCCGAGCGGGTGCGGGCGGGGGCCGAGCCCGACGCACGCCAGGTGATGGTCGGGACCCGGCGAGTGCCCTACTGGCAGGGCGGTCGCGCCTACCAGCCCTACGCGCAGGGCTACTACGGCGCCTTCACGCCCATGGACTGGATGTTCGCGGGCCTGCTCTTCAGCGGGATGGGCGGCTTCGACGCCCTCGGCGGGATCGGCGAGGGCATCGGTGAGGGGCTGGGCGGGATCGGCGAGGGCTTCGGGGACCTCTTCGACTTCTAGGCCGGCTGGGCCAGGCCGTCCACCGCGCCGAGCAGCGCGGAGGTGCTGAACGGCTTGCCGAGCACCTGGTCGATGCCGGCGGCCCGCGCCGTGGCGTGGTCGGGGAGCGCGGTGACCATCAGCAGCGGGAGGTCGGGTCGCTGCAGGTCGCCCCGGATGGCCGCGCACAGGCCGAGGCCGTCGAGCCGCGGCATGTTCCAGTCCAGCACCACGATGTCGTAGTCGCTGGTGCCCAGGAGCGCGAGCGCCTCCACGCCGTCGCCGGCGGTGTCGACCTCGTGACCGCCCTGGCGCGAGAGCACCAGCGCCATCAGCATCGACAGGTCCGGATCGTCGTCGACGACGAGCACGCGCATCAGGGCCTCCTTCTCGTTCGGGGCCAGTGTGGCACCCGCAGGCTCCGGATGGCGGGATTCGCCGACGCCGACGCCGACGCCGACGTCGACGTCGACGGGAGGCGGGCGGCGAGCGGAGCTCAGGCCGTGTCGCTCTGGCGCGCCCGGTAGGCGGCGACGGCGTTGCGGTTGCCGCAGGTGGTCGAGCAGAAGCGCCGCGACCGGTTGCGCGAGAGGTCCAGGACGATGCCGTCGCAGTCGTCGTCGGCGCACACGCCCAGGCGCGACATCTCGTCGGTGCGGATGACGTCGATCATCGCCATGGCCGTCTCGACGCTCATGCGGGTGACGAGGTCGGCGTCGGGGTCGCAGGCGTGGATGTGCCAGTCGTAGCCCTCGTGGCGCACCAGGCGGGGCACGGCTCCGGCCTCGGCGAGCATGGTGTTGACCAGCTCGACGGCGTCGTCGCGCTCGGCCAGCATCAGCCCGCGCAGGACCGGGCGCAGCGCGCGCACCTCGTCGAGCTCGTCGAGCGTCTGCTCGTGCCGCCCGCTGTACTGGTGGGTGCTGTAGAACTCGTCGAGCTCCCCGACGGTCGTCAGCGTGTCCGGCTCGAGGGCGGTGTTGGCCAGGGTCACGGCGGCCTGGAGGGACATCTCGGTGTCATGAGCGAAAACCACATTGACACGTTACCAAACCCCCTCTAGCGTCATGACCCATGACGACGTTGACCCATGACGCCCCGGTGCCCGCCGCCGCGACGTCCCGCCTGGGGGCCGGCCTGGCCTTCGCCCTGGTCTCGGCCCTCTCCTTCGGGCTCTCGGGCGCCCTGGCCCGGGGCCTGCTCGACACCGGGTGGAGCCCGGGCGCGACCGTGCTGATCAGGGTCGCCATCGCCGCGGTCGTCGTGCTGCCGCTCGGACTGGTCTCGCTGCGGGGACGGTGGGGGCTGCTGCGGCGCAACATCGGCCTGGTGGTGACCTACGGCGTGCTGGCGGTGGCCGGAGCGCAGTTCTGCTACTTCTCGGCCGTGCAGTACATGCAGGTCGGGCCGGCGCTCCTCATCGAGTACACCGCCCCGGCCGCGGTGGTCGTGTGGCTGTGGCTGCGCCACGGCCAGCGGCCCAGCGCCGTCACCCTGGTCGGCGCCGCGCTGGCCGCCGCGGGCCTGGTGCTGGTGCTCGACGTGGTCTCGGGGGCCGACATCAGCCTGCCGGGCGTGGCCTGGGGCCTGGGCGCCATGGTGGGCGCGGCGACGTACTTCGTGATCTCCGCCGACGAGGACAACGGGCTGCCGCCCTTCGCACTGGCGGCGGGCGGGCTGGTGGTCGGGTCGCTGGTGCTGGCCGGGCTGGGCCTGTCCGGGCTGATGCCGATGACGGCCGGCACCGCCCCGGCGACGTACGCCGTCGGCGAGGTCGCCTGGTGGGTGCCGGTGCTGCTGCTGGGCCTGGTCACCGCGGGGCTGTCCTACACGAGCGGGATCGCGGCCGGGCGGCGCCTCGGCTCGCGCCTGGCCTCCTTCGTCGCGCTGACCGAGGTGTTGGCGGCCGTGGTCTTCGCGTGGGTGCTGCTCGACGAGCTGCCGCGCCTGGTCCAGCTGCTCGGGGGCGTGCTGGTGCTCGCGGGCGTGGTCGTGGTCAAGCTGGGGGAGTCGCGCGTGGTGCGCACCGAGCCCGTCGTCACCTGAGCCTCCCGGGCGGTCCGTCGGGACGGCTCTCCCGATTCGTCGATCGTTCGATCAACGGGATGGGCCGTTGGTCGAACGATCGACGAACTCGCAGACGGCTCTCTGGTGAAGCTGTTGTCGTGGGTCGCCCAGGCCGCTCCGCGACCTCCTCGCCCAGGGCGGTCGGGGTCGCGCATACCCTGCCTGCCATGGCGACCGCCGACATCCGCCCCTACCGTGACCAGGACGACCGTGACGCCCGGGCGATCGCCCGGCTCTCGACCACCGTGCAGTGGCCGTCGCTGACCGACGCCGAGGTCGTGCACCGGGTCTGCACGGCGCCGGGCGCGGCGGCGTACGTCGCCGACGTCGACGGCGAGCTGGTCGGCTGGGCGCAGGCGCTGGGCGACGGGGTGCTGCAGTCGCACCTGGGTTTCGTGGCCGTGCACCCCGACCACCGCGGCAGGGGGATCGCGCGGCTGCTGGTGGTCGCGACGTTCCAGGCGACCGGGACGTTGCGGATGGACCTGATCACCGACACCGCGACCGGCCTCTACGAGTCCTTCAGCCACACCCGGATGCAGGGCTACCGGATCTACCCCGGGGCCTGAGTCCAGCCGGGCCGGAACTGGCGCCGGCTCGCGGGGAACTCGCGCCGGCTCGCGGCTATGCGGTGTCCTGACGCCGGACGAAGACCTCGCGGACCAGCATCAGGATCGCCGCGGCCGTGGGGATGGCCAGCAGCGCACCGACGACGCCGAGCAGGGCCGCGCCCACCAGCGCCGCGATCACGATGACCGCGCCGGGCAGGTCGACCGAGCGCGACATCACCCGCGGGTAGATCACGTAGTTCTCGACCTGCTGGTAGACCACGTAGAAGATCAGGCAGGCCAGCCCGATCGTCGGGTCGGTGGCGAAGCCGATGGCGGTCACGATCACCGCGCCGATGGTCGCGCCGATCATCGGGATCACGTCGAGCAGCGCCACCACGAAGGCCAGCGCGACGGCGTACTCACCCAGGCCCACGACGAACAGGAAGACCAGCGAGGACAGCCCCGCGGCCAGGGCCACCACGAAGGCACCCGAGACGTAGCCGCCGACCCCGGCCAGCACCCGGTCGCCCAGCTTGGCGACGCGCTCGCGGCGCGAGGCGGGGGCGAGCTGGTAGAGCGCGGCCTTGGTCGAGTTCATCGAGGCCAGGAAGTAGAGGGTCAGCACCACGATGATGAACGCGTTGAACAGCGCCCCGAGCACCGCGAGCCCGATGCCCAGCGCCCCTCCGAAGAGGGTGCCGACGAAGTCGCCGCCGCTGAGGTAGTCGCGGGCCTTGTCGAGGACCTGGTACTCCTCGTTGAGCTGCTGCACCCGTTGGTTCTGCTGCAGCTGGTCGAACCAGCCGGGTGCGTTCTCGGTGATCGCGGCCACCTGGTCGGTGATCACCGGCACGATGGCCACGGTGAACAGCCCCACGGCCACCAGGAACACCACGATGACGGTGAGCACCGCCAGCGAGCGGCGCATGCCGCGACGCACCAGCGCCTCGACCGCCGGGTGCAGCCCCGCGGCGAGGAAGAGCGAGACCACGACGAGCAGCAGGGTGCTGCTGATCGAGAGCAGCGTCGAGCCCAGCCACCACGCGGTCAACGCGCCGAGGCCGCCGAAGAAGCCCAGGTAGAACGGGGCGCGCCGGTCGAGCGGCGGCCCGGGAGTGCCCAGGTCCTCGCGGTCGCCGGGCTTGGGCCCCGAGTCCGCGGCGGCCCCGTCGGGCGCGGGGGTCTCCTCGGCGGGGGCCTCCGGCCCGTCGGCGACCTCGTCCGCGTGCGTCCCGCTCACGAGGCGGGGCCGTCTGCCTTGGTCTCCTCGTCGTCGCCGAAGGCGTTGACCAGGTCGGCCAGCGAGGCCAGCTGGGCGGTGATGCCGTCGCGGCGCTTGCGCAGCCGCTCGACCTCGGCCCGGACCTTGGCCAGCTCGCGCTCGGCCTCGGCCGTGCTCGTCGAGCTGATCGACTCCGACTGGGTGCGTGCCGAGACCACGATCTGCTCGGCCTCGCGGCGCGCCCGGCCCAGCAGCGCCTCGGCCTCCTTGGTGACCTGCTCGCGGTGCTGGGTGGCCCGGGCGGTGGCCTGGGCGGCCCGCTCCTCGGCCGAGCTGGCGCGCTGCTCGGCCTCGGCGACCAGCCGTTGGGTCTCGGCCATGGCGGTGTGGTGGTGGTCGCTGGCCTCGCGGGCCAGGCGCTCCTTCTCCACCGCCAGGGTGCGCCGGGCCTCCTGGACCTCGCGGTCGGCGGCCGCGCGGGCCTGCTCGACGGCGCGCTGGGCGGAGGTGCGCATCTCGGTCGACTCCTGCTCGGCGGCCAGGCGCAGCTGGTCGGACTCGCGGCGTGCGGCCGCGAGCACGTCGGCGGCCTCGCTGCGGGCCAGGCTCAGCTCCTGCTCGGCGTCGGCGAGGACCCGGGTGCGGTGCTCCTCGAGCTCCTTGAGCTGCACCATCCGCATGTCCTCGGCCTCGCGGGAGGCGTCGGCCCGGATCGCCTGGGCGTCGCGGGTGGCCTGCCCCCGGATCTCCTCGGCGTCGCGCTCGGCGGTCTCGCGGATCTCGGCGGCCTCCTCCTCGGCCAGGCGCAGCATCGAGCTGGCGCGCCCGCCCAGCCCGGCGTACGACGGCCGCTCGCTCTCGGCGAGCTCCTCGCGCGCCGTGGCGACCTCGCGCTGCAGCTCGGCCACCCGGCGCTCCGACTCGGCGAGCGCGCTGGAGAGCCCGCTCTTCTCGCCGACCAGCTGGCGCACCTTGGTGTCGACCGCGGCGGCGTCGTAGCCGCCGCGCCGCACGGTGGGGAAGGTCGGCGTCTCGGGACGGCCCGCCCCGGCCGCCGCGCCACCGGTGGTGCCGCCCGAGGGCTTGGCCGCCGAGGCGCCTCGCTGGGCGCCGGCGCCGGGCCGCGAGCCCGACGTCGCGCCCGCCGGCGCCGCCGGACCGCTGCCGACGGTGGGGATCACCTGGGTCTTGTCGCCGTCGCCCGAGGGGCGCTCCGGCTCGTCGTCGAAGATGGACAGGCCCTGGTCGCTCATCGAGAAAAACCCTTCTTGCCGCGCTGGGGGGAGGAACTGGTGTCGCGCGCCCGAGTCGGCGTGCTCCCGGTGCTCATCTTGGCCGATGCGCGGCCCGGATCACACCTCGCCACCCCCGCTGGCGCCTGAGATCTCGCTGTGAGTGCGACGGAGCGGGCGCGGCGCCGCGCCCGGACACGCAGCGACCCGCCTGCAGGGCCTGCAGGCGGGTCGCCGGACGGTCCCGGACGGGCCCGGGAGAGGGGTGGGAAACGGGTGGGTCAGACCCCGCGGAACCGGTTGATCGCGTCGAGGTGCTTCTCGCGCATCTCGTGGTCGCGCACGCCCAGGCCCTCCTCGGGGGCCAGGCACAGCACACCGACCTTGCCCTGGTGCAGGTTGTGGTGCACGTCGAGCGAGGCCTGGCCGACCTCGTCCATCGTGTAGGTGCGCGACAGGGTCGGGTGGATCATGCCCTTGGCCACCAGGCGGTTCGCCTCCCACGACTCGCGGTAGTTGGCGAAGTGGCTGGAGACGATCCGCTTGAGGTTCATCCACAGGTAGCGGTTGTCGTACTCGTGCATGTAGCCCGAGGTCGAGGCGCAGGTGGTGATGGTGCCGCCCTTGCGGGTCACGTAGACCGAGGCGCCGAAGGTCTCGCGGCCCGGGTGCTCGAAGACGATGTCGATGTCCTCCCCGCCGGTGAGCTCACGGATCTTGGCGCCGAAGCGCTTCCACTCCTGGGGGTCCTGGGTGTGCTCGTCCTTCCAGAACCGGTAGCCCTCCTCGGAGCGGTTGATGATCAGCTCGGCGCCCATCGAGCGCGCGATCGCGGCCTTCTCCTCGTTGGAGACCACGCAGATCGGCACGGCGCCGCCGTTGAGGGCGTACTGGGTGGCGAACCCGCCGAGGCCGCCCGAGGCGCCCCAGATCAGCACGTTGTCGCCCTGCTTCATCTGCCCGGCGTTGCGGGAGACCAGCTGGCGGTAGGCGGTGGAGTTCACCAGGCCCGGCGAGGCGGCCTCCTCCCACGTGAGGTGGGCCGGCTTGGGCATCAGCTGGTTGGACTTGACCAGGGCGATGTGGGCCAGGCCGCCGAAGTTGGTCTCGAAGCCCCAGATCCGCTGCTGCGGGTCCATCATCGAGTCGTCGTGGCCCTCGGCGTCCTCGAGCTCGACGGACAGGCAGTGGGCCACGACCTCGGTGCCGGGCTTCCACTTGGTCACGCCGGGGCCGGTCTGCAGCACCACGCCGGCGAGGTCGGAGCCGACCACGTGGTAGGGCAGGTCGTGGCGCTTGGTCAGCTCGGAGAGCCGGCCGTAGCGCTTGAGGAAGCCGAAGGTGGAGACGGGCTCGAAGATCGAGGTCCACACGGTGTTGTAGTTGATCGCCGAGGCCATCACCGCGACGTACGCCTCGCCCGGGCCCAGCTCGGGCAGCGCGACGTCCTCGACGTGCAGCGACTTGCGCGGGTCCTTGTCACGGGTGGCGACGCCCTCGAACATGTCGACCTCGTCCTCGTGCACCGTCACGGCGCGGTAGGACTCGGGCAGGTCGAGGTTCGCGAAGTCGTCCGGGGCGGTGTCGCCCGCCATGATCGCGTCGAGGATGTGCTGCACGTGGGCTCCTGTGGGTTGGGCGGGCTCTACGAGGTGTTGGTCGCGAAGATTACTGCTGGGTAACCACGGGGTCGACCCCGTGTGACCCACGGCTCAGTGCTGGGCGGCGGGCTCCACGATCTCGACGAGCACGCCGCCGGCGTCCTTGGGGTGCACGAAGTTGATCCGGCTGTCGGAGGTGCCGCGGCGCGGCTCGTCGTAGAGCATCCGCACGCCGCGCTCGCGCAGCACCGCGCTGACGGCCTCGACGTCGGTGACGCGGTAGGCCACCTGCTGGCAGCCGGGGCCGTTGCGGTCGATGAACTTCGCGATCGTCGACTCCGGCGACAGCGGGGCGAGCAGCTGCACGTGGGAGGTCGAGTCGCCCACGGCCATCATCGCCTCGCGCACGCCCTGCTCCTCGTTGACCTCCTCGTGGGCCAGGCGCATCCCGAAGGTGTCGCGGTAGAACGCGATCGCCTCGTCGAGGTCGGGCACCGCCATCCCGACGTGGTCGATGGCGGTGAAGAGGTGGCCGGGCACGCCCAGCGGACCGGGTGCCGGAGCAGGGGAGGAGGTCATGGCGAGCATGGTCGTACGCCGGGGCGCTCCGCGACAACGGTCCCGGCGCAGTTGTGACGTGTGCCTCACGACCGGGGCCCGGCGCCCGGTACCCACCGAAGTGACTCGTCGGTATCGTCGAGGTGAGGCGTGGTCCGCACCACTGCCGACCCGCCCGCAGTCGTCGTCCTTGGAGGAAACATGTCCGGAACCGTCATCGTCGCGGGGGCCCGCACCCCGATCGGCCGCCTGCTCGGCGGGCTGAAGAGCCAGACCGCCGCCGACCTCGGTGGCGTGGCCATCAAGGGGGCCCTCGAGAAGGCCGGTGTCACCGGCGAGCAGGTCGACTACCTCATCATGGGCCAGGTGATCCTGGCCGGTGCCGGCCAGAACCCCGCCCGCACCGCCGGGCTGCTGGCCGGCCTGCCCGCCAGCGTCCCCTCGATCACCGTCAACAAGGTCTGCCTCTCGGGCCTGAACGCGATCGCGACGGCCGACCAGATGATCCGCGCGGGCGAGGCCGACATCATCGTGGCCGGCGGCATGGAGTCGATGACCAACGCACCGCACGTGCTGCCGAAGTCGCGCGAGGGGTTCAAGTACGGCGACGTCTCCCTCGTCGACTCGATGGCCTACGACGCCCTCTTCGACCAGGCCACCCAGCAGGCCATGGGCGGGCTGACCGAGCAGTGCAACGCCCAGGGCACCAACCTGAGCCGCGAGGAGCAGGACGAGTTCTCGGCCCGCTCCCACCAGCGCGCCGCCGAGGCCTGGAAGAACGGCGTCTTCGACGACGAGGTCGTGCCGGTCGAGATCCCGCAGCGCAAGGGCGACCCGGTCGTGGTCTCCCAGGACGAGGGCGTGCGCGGCGAGACGACCGCGGAGTCGCTCGGCAAGCTGCGCGCCGCCTTCGCCAAGGACGGCACCATCACCGCCGGCTCCGCCTCGCAGATCTCCGACGGCGCCTGCGCCGTGGTCGTGATGAGCAAGGCCAAGGCCGAGGAGCTCGGCCTGACCTGGCTCGCCGAGATCGGCGCCCACGGCATGGTCGCCGGGCCCGACTCCACCCTGCAGATGCAGCCCGCCAACGCCACCGCCAAGGCCTGCGAGAAGGAGGGCATCGCGCCCGCCGACCTCGACCTGGTCGAGTTCAACGAGGCGTTCGCGGCCGTGGGCATCGAGTCGGCGCGCAGCCTGGGCCTCGACGAGGCCAAGGTCAACGTCAACGGCGGCGCCATCGCGCTGGGCCACCCGGTCGGCATGTCCGGTGCCCGCGTGGTGCTGCACCTGGCCCTCGAGCTGCAGCGCCGCGGCGGCGGCGTCGGCGCGGCCGCCCTGTGCGGCGGCGGCGGCCAGGGCGACGCCCTCATCGTGCGTGTCCCGACGAGCTGACCACCTGGTCCCGGACCTCGTCGAGCGCGCCCGCGCCGGCGAGGTCCGGGCCGTGGCACGCCTGATCTCGCTGGTCGAGGACGAGTCCCCGGCGCTGCGCGAGGTGATGGCCGCGCTGGCCCCGCACACCGGCCACGCCCAGGTCGTGGGCATCACCGGCTCGCCCGGCGTGGGCAAGTCGACCTCCACCAACGCCCTGGTCGGCGCCCTGCGCGCGACCGGCAAGCGGGTCGGGGTGCTGGCCGTCGACCCGTCGTCGCCGTTCTCGGGCGGTGCGCTGCTCGGCGACCGCATCCGGATGCAGGACCACGCCTCCGACGACGGCGTCTACATCCGCTCGATGGCCTCGCGCGGCCACCTCGGCGGGCTCGCCTGGAGCACCCCGCAGGCTGTCCGGGTGCTCGACGCCTCCGGCTTCGACGTGGTGCTGGTCGAGACCGTCGGCGTGGGCCAGAGCGAGGTCGAGGTGGCCGCGGCCGCCGACACCACCGTCGTGCTGCTCGCGCCGGGCATGGGCGACGGCATCCAGGCCGCCAAGGCCGGCATCCTCGAGATCGGCGACGTCTTCGTCGTCAACAAGGCCGACCGCGAGGGCGCCGACCGGGTGCGCCGCGACCTGCGCTCGATGCTCTCCCTGGGCGACCGGCCCGCCGATGCGTGGCGACCCGGCATCGTCAAGACCGTCGCGCAGACCGGCCAGGGCGTCGACGAGGTCGTCGCCGAGCTCGACCGGCACCGCGAGTGGTCGGAGCGCACCGGCGCCCTGGGGCGGCGGCGCACCCGACGGGCGCGCGTCGAGGTGGAGGCGATCGCCGTCACCACCCTGCGCCGGCGCTGGGCCGACGTGGGCGGTCGCGAGGAGCTCGACGAGCTCGCCGTGGCGGTCGCCGAGGGCCGCACCGACCCCTACACCGCCGCCGACGGGCTGCTCTCGGCGTTCACCGACTGATCACCCGCACGCCGCCCCGCCGCTCCTGACCCGTCCACCGGCGCCCCCGAGCCTGGGGGCATGCGAGTCGCCGTGGTCACCGAGTCGTTCCTGCCCCAGGTCAACGGGGTCACCAACACCGTGCGCCAGGTCGTCGACCACCTGCGCCGCACCGGGCACGAGGCGATCATCGTCGCGCCCGGCCCCGGCCCCGGGTCGTACGACGGGGTGCCGGTGGTGCGGGTGCGCTCCGTCGGGCTGCCGACCTACCGCTCGTTCCCGATCGGGCTGCCCGACGCCGCGGTGCACCGGGCGCTGGTCGACTTCGACCCCGACGTGGTGCACCTGGCCTCCCCGATCGCGCTCGGGGCGGTCGGGCTGCGTGCCGCGCGGCGGCTGGGCGTGCCGACGGTGGCGGTCTACCAGACCGACGTGGCCGGGTTCGCGCGCCACTACCGCGTGCGCGCCGACCTGCTCGCGGGTGCGTGGGTGGGGCGCCTGCACCGGCGCGTCGACCGCACCCTGGTGCCCTCGACGACCTCCTACCGCCAGCTCGCCGCGCTGGGGGTCGGCGACCTGCACCTGTGGCGGCGCGGGGTCTCCCTCGACCTCTTCGGGCCCGCGCGGCGCAGCGCCGCGCTGCACGAGCGGTGGGCACCGGGTGGCGAGACCCTGGTGGGCTACGTGGGCCGGCTGGCCCCCGAGAAGCAGGTACGCCGCCTGGTCGAGGTCTCCCGGCTGCCCGGCGTGCGGGTGGTTGTCGTCGGCGACGGGCCGGAGCGGGAGTCGCTGGAGCGGCGGATGCCCGACGCCGTCTTCACCGGGATGCTCGGCGGAGCCGACCTGGCCCGGGCCTTCGCGACCCTCGACGTCTTCGTGCACCCCGGCGAGTCGGAGACCTTCTGCCAGACCGTGCAGGAGGCCCAGGCCAGCGGGGTGCCCGTGGTGGCGGTGGCCGCCGGGGGGCCGCTGGACCTCGTCGAGCACGGCCGCACCGGGCTGCTCTACGACCCGCGCGCCGAGGGCGCGCTCGCGCAGCAGGTCGCCCGGCTGGTGGCCGACCCGGTGCTGCGCCACGAGCTGGCCGACCGGGCCGCGCGCGAGGTGGCCCAGCGCGGCTGGGCGGCCGTCGTCGACCAGCTCGTCGAGCAGCACTACCGGGCGGTGCTGCGTCCGGGACCGCACCGAGCGGCGGCCTGAGCGGGTGCGGATCGCCCAGCTGGCCAACTTCGTCGGGCCCGCCTCCGGTGGCATGAAGACGGCCGTGCAGACCCTCGGCGCGGGCTACGCGGCCGCCGGGGTGCCCCGGCTGCTGGTGGTGCCCGGCCCGCGCGACCGGCGCACCACCACCGAGCACGGCGACGTCGTGCAGCTGCGGGCCCCGCGCGTCGGCGGTGGCTACCGGCTGATCGTCGAGCCCTGGCGGGTCGGGGAGGTCCTCGAGCAGTTCGCACCGACGTCGGTGGAGGTCTCCGACAAGGCGACCCTGTGGCCGGTGGCGCACTGGGCGCGGCGCCGCGGGGTGCGCTCGGTGCTGTTCTCCCACGAACGGCTCGACGCGATGCTCTCGCTGCGCACCGGCCGCGAGGCCGGGACCCCCGGGATCGCTGCGCCGGTCTCGGTGCTCAACCGGCTCCTGGCCCGCAGCTTCGACGAGATCGTGGTGACCTCCGAGTTCGCCCGCCGTGAGCTGCAGGAGGTCGCCGGCGCCGCCGGCACCCGGCTGCACCGGGTCGCCCTGGGCGTCGACCTCGACACCTTCGCCCCGCCCGAGGCCCGCGATCCCCGTGGCCGGGTGCTGCGGCTGGTGCACGCCGGACGGCTCTCCCGGGAGAAGAGCCCGCACCTGGCGGTCGGTGCCGCCGTCGCCCTGCACCGGCGCGGGGTCGCGGTGCACCTCGACGTCTACGGCACCGGGCCGCACCGCGCCGAGCTCGTCGAGCTGGCCGGCGGCGCGCCGGTCACCTTCCACGGCCACGTCGCCGGGCGCCGGGCGCTGGCCGAGCACCTGGGCCGCGCCGATGTCGCGCTCTCGGTCTGCCCCGGCGAGACCTTCGGCCTGGCCGTGCTCGAGGCACTGGCCTGCGGCACCCCCGTGGTGACGGCGTCGTACGGCGGGGCGCGCGAGCTGGTCGACGACGTGTGCGGCGCCTGGGGGCGTCCGGTCCCCGACGACCTGGCCGACGCGGTGCTCGCCCTGGCCGCGCGACCCGAGGCGGTGGCGCGCCCCGCGGCCCGGGCGCGCGCCGAGCTCTTCGCCTGGGACCGCACCGTGCACGACATGCTGGCCGTGCACGCCGGGCTCACCCCGGCAGCGAGGGACGGACGCGGCGACGAGCCGGGGGCGGCAGCGCGGACGGCCTGACCGCCCAGGTCAGCGCGATCGCCAGACCCACCACCAGCGTGGCCGTCAGCGCGATCGCCACGTGCAGGCCGCGCAGCTCGGAGTCGAGGGGCGCGGTGATGCCCAGCGCGAACGAGAACCACACCAGCAGCGCCAGTGCCCGGCCGCGCAGGTGGCAGGCCGCAGCCAGCGGCAGGCACCACAGGGCGTACCAGGGGTGCACCACCGGGCTGAGCAGCACCGTCGCGGTCAAGGCCAGCGCGCTCGCGCGCAGCGCCGCCCCGGGGTCGCCGGTGCGCCCGCGCAGGCCCAGCCAGGCCACCAGCGCCAGCGCGGCGACCTGCGCCAGCAGCCGTGCGCCGGGCAGCAGCAGCTCGAGGGTGGCGCTGAGCGCCAGCGGCGTGTGCACGGTGCCGGGCACGCCCAGGGCGTGCACCCAGCCGCTGCCGGTGCCAGCGACCACGCCCACCCCGACCAGCGTCGCCACGCTGACGAGCGCGACCTGGGCCCCGCGGCCCACGCGCTCGCGCAGGCCTGCGCCGACGGGCAGCGACACGAGCAGCACCCCCAGGCAGACCAGGCCGCCGGGCAGCTTGACCGCCGCGGCCAGCCCGCCCGTGGCGGCGCCGAGCAGCCAGCCCCGCTCGGCGGCCACGACCAGCGCCGCCGCCCCGAGCCCGGCCACCAGCAGGTCGTTGTGGAGGCCGCCGACGCCGTGGGCCAGCACCAGCGGGCTCGGCAGCACCAGCGCCGAGACGAGCGCGGCGTCGTACCGGGTCCACGCCGCCAGGCGCGGCAGCGCCCAGGCCAGCACCGCCAGCCCGGCCAGGGCGAGCACGCGGTGGCCCACGACCATCGCCCACGGCGAGTCCACCAGCCGCGCGGTGCCCGCGCCCCACAGCAGCGGCAGCGGACCGTACGGCGTCGGGGTGCCCAGCCAGCGGGGGTCGACGGCCTCGACCACCGGGCCGGAGAGCACGCCCGGGCCCCAGCGGTAGGGCGAGAGGCCGAGCCGGGTGAGCTCGCCCTGGGCGGCGTAGCTCCAGCCGTCCCGGCTGAACAGGGGAGGGGCGAGCAGGAGAGGTGCGCTCCACAGCACGGTGGCCGTGCGCACCAGGCGCAGCTCGGCCCGGCCGTGCCCGGCGGCCCGCCAGAGCCGGATCCAGGCGGCGCTGAGCAGACCCAGGCCGCCGACCACGACCACCAGCCCGCTCATCCGCCCCGGCATCGAGTGCCGCCACGGCAGGTCGGCCACCCACGAGCTGGCGGGCACCGCGCTGATCACCAGACCACCGACGAGCACCAGCAGCGAGCCGAGGACGCCGAGGTGCAGGGTGCGCCGTGAGGGGCTCGACCGGCGGGCGGGCTGGGGCACGCGGTGACGCTAGGGGCCCCCGGCGGCCGGTGGCGCACACGCCGGTGAACGCCGCGGCAACGGCGCGCGACCGGGCCCCGCAACCGTTCCGCAGCCGTTCACCGCACCTCCACGGCGGCGCTGCGCGGGTGTCGGGCGCGCTGCCCACGGTGGGTCCATGCGACTCACCGTGATCGGCACCGGCTACCTGGGCGCGACGCACGCCATCTGCATGGCGGTCCTCGGCCACGACGTCCTGGCCCTCGACCGCGACGGCGAGCGGCTCGCCGCGCTGGCCGCCGGGCGGGTCCCCTTCCACGAGCCCGGCCTGCCCGAGATGCTGCGCAAGGCGCTCGACTCGGGCCGCCTGCGCTTCACCGACGACGTCGCGGAGGTCGCGGCCTTCGGCGAGGTGCACTTCGTGTGCACCGGCACCCCCCAGCTGGCCGGCTCGATGGGCGCCGACCTGTCCCAGGTCGAGGGTGCGGTCGCCGCGCTCGCCCCGCACCTCGAGCGGCCCTGCCTGGTCGTGGGCAAGTCGACGGTGCCCGTCGGCACCGCCCAGCGGCTCGCCGGCCTCCTCGCGGGGCTCGCGCCGGCGGGTGCGGCGGCCGAGCTCGCCTGGAACCCCGAGTTCCTGCGCGAGGGCCACGCGATCGAGGACACCCTGCGGCCCTCGCGCCTGGTGCTGGGCGTCGCCGCCGGGACGGCCCGGGCCGTCCTCGAGGCCGTCTTCGCGCCGCTGCTCGCCGCGCAGGTGCCCTGCGTGGTCACCGACCTGGCCACCGCCGAGCTGGTCAAGGGGGCGGCCAACTCGTTCCTGGCCACCAAGATCTCCTTCATCAACGCCATGGCCGAGGTGTGCGAGGCCTCCGGCGCCGACGTGCACCAGCTCGCCGCGGCCCTCGCCCTCGACGACCGCATCGGCGGGCGCTTCCTCAAGCCCGGGCTGGGCTTCGGCGGCGGCTGCCTGCCCAAGGACATCCGGGCCTTCGTGCACCGCGCCGAGGAGCTCGGCACCGGGCGCAGCGTGCGCTTCCTGCGCGAGGTCGACGACATCAACCGGCGTCGTCGGCTGCGCACCGTCGAGCTGGTCCGCGAGCAGGCCGGCGGCGACCTGCGCGGGGCCCGCGTGTGCGTGCTGGGCGCCGCCTTCAAGCCGCACTCCGACGACGTGCGCGACGCCCCCGCGCTCGAGGTGGCCCAGCGGCTGCACGACGAGGGTGCCCGGGTGGTGGTCGTCGACCCCCAGGCGCTCGACAACGCCCGCCGCACCCACCCCGACCTCGAGTACGCCGACTCGGCGCTCGAGGCCGCGGCGGGCGCCCGCGTGGTGGCGCTGCTGACCGAGTGGGACCAGTTCCGCGGCCTTGACCCGCGCCGCCTGGGAGAGGTCGTGGCGCAGCGTGCGGTCGTCGACGCGCGGGGCGCCCTCGACCCCGACGCGTGGCGCGCCGCCGGGTGGAGCGTCCGGGCGCTGGGCGCCGCCTGAGCGACGCCCGGCGCGGCGGCTCGGCGGCTCAGGCGGGCCGGATGTTCTGGTTGACGTGGAAGAAGTTGGTCGGGTCGTAGGCAGTCTTGACCTGGACCAGGTGGGCGTAGTTGCCGCGGTAGGCGGCCCGCACCCGGTCCTCGCCCTCGTCCATCATGAAGTTGACGTAGGCGCCCCCGGCGGAGGTCGGGTGCAGCTCGGACCAGTAGCCCTTGGCCCACTCGGTCATCGCCGGGTTGTCGGCGGGGTCCGGGCTGACGCCGACCATCACCCCGGCCCAGCCGCCCGAGCGGTAGGCGAAGGCCGTGGCGTCCTGCGCCACCCGCGAGGCGGCACCGTCGATGGGGTAGAGGTGCATGGTGGAGTGTCCGGTCGGCAGCGCCTCGCCGAACCGGCTGTGCACGTCGACCGCCTCGTCGCTGATGGACTCGTACATGTCGGCCCGCCAGTACCACTGCAGCCCGGCGGGGTAGAGGGCGTTGAAGGCCGACTGCAGCACGTTGAAGGGCATCTCGTGCATGCCCACGACCAGCGGCCGGCCGAAGGAGCGGACCGGGTCGAGCAGCTCGTCGGCGCGGTCGTGCGGACCCGTGTAGCACCAGACGATGCCGCACGCCTTGCGGCCCCACAGCTCCTCCGGGAAGGGGGCGGCGGGCGGGATGGTCAGCACCCCGAACCAGCCGCTGAGCTCCTCGGGCAGCGAGGGCAGCAGCTCGCGGTACCAGCGCAGCACCTCGCTGGTGTCCCCGATGTCGTAGAGGACCGGGCCACCGATCACCACGCCCCCCTCGCCGACCGGGTGGCAGCGGAACTCGAAGGAGGTGACGACACCGAAGTTGCCCCCGCCCCCGCGCAGCGCCCAGAACAGGTCGGGGTGGTGCTCGGCGTCGGCGGTCACCAGGCGCCCGTCGGCGAGCACCACGTCGGCCGAGAGCAGGTTGTCGACCGTCAGGCCGTAGCGACGGCTCAGGTAGCCGACCCCGCCGCCCAGCGTCAGGCCGCCGACGCCGGTGGAGCTGAGGAACCCCGAGGGGGTGGCCAGGCCGAAGCCCACGGTCGCGTGGTCGACGTCCTGCCAGGTGCAGCCGCCGTCGACGCGCACGGTGGCCGTGGTGGGGTCGACCCGCACCGAGCGCATCAGCGACAGGTCGACCACCAGGGCGTCGTCCCAGACCCCGAGGCCGCCGGCGTTGTGGCCGCCCCCGCGCACGGCGACGTCGAGTCCGTGCTCGCGGGCGAAGCCGACCGCCGCCACCACGTCGACGGTGTCGCGGCAGCGCGCGAGCGCCGCCGGCCGCCGGTCGATCATGCCGTTGTAGACCGCGCGGGCCTCGTCGTAGTCGTCGTCCCCGGGCAGCACGAGCGGACCGCGCAGCAGCGGTGCCAGCTCCTCCCAGGGCACGGGGCCCGCGGCGTGGGTGCCGGGACTGGTGGGTGCGGTCGTGGTCATGTCAGGGCTCCTGGATCGGTGGTGGGACGAGCCGTTGCCCGTCGCCGACCGACGCTAGGGAGCGGGGCGTTCGGCCAGCGTTCGGCCGGTGTCGAGGTCGTCGCAGCAGCGTCGGAGCAGCGTCACGCTGCCGTGGTCGCGCGCCAGCGCCGCGGCCTGCTCGAGCGTCGCCGTCGCCGCCGCGGGGGGCAGCAGGGCGGCCCGGCGCCGCAGCACCTCCGGGAGCCACCAGACGTCGTGGTGGGTGCGCGCACTGACGGTGGCGGCGTCGAGCAGCGCCACCACCCGGACCGGGTCGGTGGTGCGCTGGGCCAGCAGCTCGAGCCAGTACGGCATCCGGGTGAAGGCCCCGGCCCGGCGCAGCCGGGCGACCGCGTGCTCCATCCGGGCCGTCCCGGCGCTGCTGTCGGCGCTCCACCCGGCGAGCACCTCGCCCCAGTCGGCGTAGTAGGCGAAGCCGTGCCGCCGGCTCAGGGCCGCCAGCTCGTCGGTGGAGGCGGCGAGCCGAGCGGTGTCGTCGAGCAGCTGCTGGGTGAGCGCGGCGTAGCCCAGGGCGATGGCCAGGCTGTAGGGGTGGGCGAGGGCCCGGGCCCGCTCGACCGCCTCCTCGGCGTGCCGGCGCGCGGTGCCCGGGTCGCCGAGCAGCCAGTGCGCGTGGGCCGACCAGGCGTGGGCGTGCACCGTGGGGTGGCTGCCGATGCTCAGCGACGCCTCGTCGGCGGCCAGGGTGGTCGCGCGGTCGAAGTGCTGCAGGGAGTCCGCCGCCCCGCCCAGGGAGAGCAGCGAGCCGGCGCAGGCGAAGTGGGCCTGCGAGCGCAGCAGGTCGGCCGTCGGGTCGGCGTCGCCGGCGGCCTCGCTCAGGGCCAGGGCGCGCAGGGCGATCGCGTGGGCGCGCGGGATGTCGCCCTGCACGAACCGGGCCGCCCACAGGCCCACCAGGGCGTCCATGGTGGCGCCCACCAGGCCGGCACGCTCGCCCAGGTCGACCGCCCGGGTCAGCGTCGCGGCGAGCTCGGGGTCGGAGTAGCCCCGCGAGGCGTTGAGCGCGCGCGCCAGCCCCGACAGCGCCTGCAGCTCGCGCCGGTCCCGGCCCGGGCCGGTGGGCAGGTCGGCCAGGAGTCGCAGCGTGCGACGGTGCAGGCGGGCGGCGTCGGCGTGGGCGAAGACGGAGTCGGCCAGCAGGGCAGCACGCTGGTAGAGCTCGCAGGCGCGCTGCGTGGAGCCCGCCCGGGCGTACTGGTCGGCGAGCAGGTCGGCCACCGGGTCGAGGTCGCCGGCGTGCAGCTCCTCGAGGCCGGCGGCGAGCCTGCGGTGCAGGAGCCAGCGCGCCGCCGGCGTCAGCTGCTCGTACGCCGCCCGGCGCAGCAGGTCGTGGGAGAAGTCGTAACGCTCGCGGTGGACGGAGAGGATCCGCAGCCGCCACAGCTCGTCGACGGCCGAGACCACCGCCTCGGCGGACAGCTCGCACGACGCGCGCAGCAGGTCGAGCGGGAAGTCGCGTCCCACCGCGGAGGCCAGCTCGACGACGGCCCGGCAGTCGGGGCCCAGGTCGTCGAAGCGGCCCCGCAGCAGCGCGGCCAGGTCGGGGGAGGCGGCGTGCAGCCGCGCCAGCCCCGGGTCCCGGCGCACCGCCTCGACCAGGTGGAGCGGGAAGCCCCCGGTGACGTCGTGGAGCAGCCGGGCCTGCTCGTCGCCGGCCTGCGGGCAGAGGTGGCGCAGCAGGTCGGCGCTGGCGGCGGGGGGCAGCGGTCGCAGCGCCAGCTCGCGCAGGGGGGCCACCGCGCGGGCGCGGCGTACCCACCCGTCGAGGGCGCGGTCGGCCGTCGGGTCGCCGCTGCGCGCGGTGAGCACCAGCAGGAGCGGCCGGTGGGGCTCGAGGCTGCGCAGGAACCCCAGCAGGTCGAGGGTCTCCAGGTCGCACCACTGCGCGTTCTCCAGGACCAGCACCACCGCTCGCCCGGGCGGTCGCAGGGCCTCGGCGAGGCCACGGAGGAAGTGGTGGCGACGCCAGGTGTCGACCACGCCGCGGGTGTCGCCCCCGGCGGCCGCGCCCCCGCCGGGCAGCAGCCGGTCGACCTCGTCGCGCCAGCGGGCGGGCAGCGCCTCGAGCCACCGCTCCAGCCCGGGCTCGCCGAGCCACTGCACGACCGGTGCCAGGGGCATCGGGTCCAGACCCGCGTAGCACTGGGCGAGCGCCACGCAGGCGCCGTCGGCGGTGGCACGGTGGGCCAGCTCGGCGACCAGCCGGGTCTTGCCGACCCCGGGCTCGCCGCTGACCAGCACGGTGCGCACGCCGCCGCGCTCGACGTCGTCGAGGGCCCGCTCGAGCCAGGCCAGCTCCTCGTCGCGGCCGACCAGGCCCACCGGGCCCACCAGGCCCACCGGCCCCGCCGGCGCCGGGGACCCGGCCGAGCGGGGCACCGTCTGCGGTGACGACCCCCGGTCCCCGCTCACGAGGGTGTCGCGCAGCTCGCGGGTGGCCGGGTCGGGCGCCACCCCCAGCTGCTCCTCGAGCACGTCGGCGCAGCGGTGGTAGGTGCTCAGCGCCCCGGCCCGGTCGCCCTGCGCGGCCTGCAGGCGCATCAGGTCGCGGTGCGCCGTCTCGTCGAGGGGGTCCAGCGCGACCCGGCGGCGGGCCGCGCGCACGGCCAGGTCCCAGCGCTGCGCGGCCCCCGCGGCCACGGCCAGCGCGCTGCACAGCTCGCGGGCGCCCTCGACCAGGCTCGCGCGCTGGGCCAGCACCCACTCGTCGTACAGGCCCGGCAGCAGGTCGCCGCCGTACGCCGCCAGCGCGAGCTCGCCGTGCTCCAGCAGGGCGCCCGGGCCGTCCGTCGCGTGGACGAGCGCCCGGTCCCGCGCCGTGAGGTGCTCCACGAGGTCGACGACCACGTCACCCTCGCCCGTCCACGTCAGGTCGGTGCCGCTCACCACCACGGCCTCGCCCGCGCCGGGCAGCCGCCGCAGCTGGTGCAGCTCGCGGCGCAGGTTGGTCAGCGACTGCTGCTGGGCCGAGTCGGGCCAGAACGCCTCGGCGATCCGGACCCGGGGCTGGGGGGTGCCCCGGTGCAGCGCCAGGTAGGCGACCAGCGCGATCGAGCGCGCCGAACGGGTGAGCACCTCGCCGGTCGCGTCGTCGACGGCGCTGCGCTCTCCGAGGACCCGCACGCGGAGCATGCCTACGAGACTGCGCCCTCGCGGGCCCCGCGTCGAGACATCGGCCGGACCGGTCCTCGCGACGCGCGCGAGGATCCCTAGCATGGGGGACATGACGCAGCAGCCGTTCTCCCGTCCCGGTGCGATCGACCTCTCCGCGCTGAAGCGCCCGGCCCAGGCGCCCCCGGCCGCCCCCGGAGCGCCCGGTGCGCCCGGCGCGCCCGCCGCCGGTGGTGCCCCGGGAGGCGCCGGCGGCAGCGGCGCCTACGCCGTGCAGGTCGACGAGCAGAACTTCCAGACCACCATCGAGTCGTCGATGACCGCGCCGGTGCTGCTGGCCTTCTACTCACGCACCCAGCTGCCCGAGAGCGGCCAGATGGCCGACGACCTGGCCTCCCTGGCCGACGAGTTCGACGGCCGCTTCCTGGTCGGTCTCGTCGACGTCGACACCTCCCCGCAGATCGCCCAGGCCGTGCAGGTGCAGTCGCTGCCCTACGTCGTGGCCGTCCTCGAGGGCCGCCCCGCGCCGCTGCTGCAGGACGTCGTGCCGCTCGAGGAGCTGCGCGGTGCGCTCACCCAGGTCGTCCAGCAGCTCACCGCGCAGGGGATGACCGGGCGGCACCAGCCGCGGGCGGGTGCCCCGGCGGGTGACGAGGAGGAGACCGAGCAGGTCGACCCGCGCTACGCCGCCGCCCAGGACGCCCTCGGGTCGGGCGACATCGACGCCGCGGTCGCGGAGTACCAGAAGCTCGTCGACGCCAACCCCGCCGACGCCGAGGCCGTCGCCGGCCTGGCGATCGCCAAGGTCATGCAGCGCACCCAGGGCGTCGACCTCCACGCGGCTCGCGCGGCCGCGGCGGCCGACCCCGACGACGTCGAGGCGCAGACGCTCTGCGCCGACCTCGACCTGGCCGGCGGGCACGTCGAGGACGCCTTCAACCGGCTCGTCGACCTGGTGCGGCGCACCAGCGGCGACGACCGCACCAAGGCGCGCGAGCACCTGCTGGGCCTCTTCGCAGCCGTCGGCAACGACGACGAGCGGGTGCTGCGCGGGCGCGGCAACCTCGCCTCCGCGCTCTTCTGAGCCGGTGGGCCTGCTCGCCGGGGCGGCGTACGTCGGCGCCGGCCTGGGCATGTGGCGGCGACGCCCGCGGCTGATGCTGCTGGGGATCGTGCCGGCACTGCTGGTGCTGCTCGCGATCCTGGCGGCCCTGGTGGGGCTGCTGGTCAACCTCGGCGACCTGGTGGCGTGGGCGACCCCGTTCGCCGACGGGTGGGCGGAGGTGCTGCGCGGGCTGCTGCGGCTGGGGCTGGCCCTCCTGGTGGTCGTCGGCTTCCTGGTGCTGACCTCGGTCACCTTCACCGCGGTGACGCTGACGGTCGGCGACCCGTTCTACGAGCGGATCTGGGTCGCCACCGAGACGATGCTGGGCGGGCCGGTCCCCGACGAGGGGCCCTCGGCCTGGCGCTCGCTGGGCGACTCGGCGGTGCTGGTGCTGCTGGGGCTGGTGACGGCGGTGGGCGTCTTCGCGGTCGGGCTGCTGCCGGTCGTCGGTGCCGTCGTCGGCGCCGGCGTCGGCCTCGTGGTCTCCGGGCGGCTGCTGGCCGGTGAGCTGCTCTCGCGGCCGCTGGCGGCCCGGGGGATGGACCGCGCCGCCCGGCGCGAGCTCCTGCGCGCCCACCCCGGCCGGGTGCTGGGCTTCGGGGTCGCCACGCAGGCGTGCTTCCTGGTGCCGCTGGGCGCCGTGGTCGTGATGCCCGCCGCGGTGGTGGGCGCCACGATGCTGGCCCGCGACCTGCTGACCCGGCCAGAATCTCGCGCTGACCCGGCCAGGATCTCGCGCTGACCCGGCCCGTATCTCCGCCTGCGCCCCCTGCCCACGGTGGTGGTGGGCGGGCTGCCGGCTGGCAGGATGTCCCGGTGCTCCTCTCCTCGGGCCGGGTCTCGGCGACCGGCCAGGCGCCTCGTCGTGCCCTCGTCGTGCACAGCGGCGGGGTGCACGTGCTGGCCGCGGCGCGCTCGCTGCACGCCGCCGGCTGGGAGGTCGGGGTGGCCTCCGCCCACGGTGAGCTGGCCCGGTCCCGGGCCGTGCACCGGGACTTCTCCGTGCCGGCCCCCGAGCACGATCCCGACGCGTTCGTCGCCGCCGTCGCGGCGCTGGTGGCCGAGCACGGCTACGACGTGGTCTTCGGCGCCGACGACATCGAGGTGCTCCTGCTCTCGGCCCGGCGCCACGAGATCGGCTGCGTCGTGCCGTACGCCGCACACGCCGACGTGGTGCGCGCCATCGACAAGCTGGCCCTGGTCGAGGCAGCCGGACGCGTCGGGCTGGCCGTGCCGCACACCGAGATCGCGACGCCGGCCTCGCTGGCGTCGGTCGACGGCCCGGTGGTGGTCAAGGCCCGGCTGCACTGGGACCCCGCCGCCGGCGGCAGCGCCCGGCATCTGATGGCCCGCGTCTGCGCGGGGCGCGACGAGGCCACGCAGGTCGCCGACCAGATGGCCGCCGCCGGTGGGGGACCGCTGCTGCAGGAGGTCGTCGACGGGCGGCTCTCGGCCCTCAGCGTCGTGGTCGACCAGCAGGGCCGGCTGCTCGGGGCGGTGCAGCAGTGGAGCCCACGGCTCTCCAGCCGCCTCACCAGCTGCCGCGCCGTCACCGTGCCCGTCGACCCCGAGCTGCTCGACGGGGTGCGCCGCCTGCTCGACGAGATGGGTTGGTGGGGCCTGGCCAACCTGCAGTTCATGTCGGCGCCGGACGGACCGCCGCGGCTGATCGACCTCAACGGCCGCTTCTACGGCAGCCTCGCGCTGGCCGTCGGCAGCGGCGTACCCCTGCCCGACCTGTGGGCGCGCGCGGCGCTCGGCGACGACGTCGCCCCGGTCGCTCCCGGACGGGTGGGAGTGCGGTTCCAGTCGTTCTTCGAGGACGTGTCGCGGGCCCGGCGAGAGCGGCGCGGCGGCCTCCTGCGCGACCTGGCCTCCACCCTGGCGCACGCGCCGGGGGCCGTGCACCCGCACGCCGACCTGCGCGACCCCGGGCCGTTGCTGGCGGCGCTGCGCGAGCGGGGCCGGCGCCGGGGGAACCATGACTGAGCCGGCGCGCCGCCGCGCCCGCCTGGTGCCGCTGCGCGAGGTCGACCCGCCGCTGCGCGAGGCGTGGGACGCCCTGGCCGCAAGGGCGGTCGAGCCGAACCCGTACGTCGAGGCCGGGCCGGTGCTGGCCGCCGCACGGCACCTGCCCGACGGCGCCGGCGCCGAGCTGCTCGTCGTCGAGCGCGCCGGTCTGCTCGAGCTGGCGCTGCCGCTGTTGCGCTCGCGCGGCTACCGCCGCGTGCCGGTGCCGACCTACCGGGCCTGGGGCCACGACGACTGCTTCCTCGAGACCCCGCTGCTCGACAGCCCCGACCCCGAGGCGACCTGGGCGAGCGCGCTGGGCCGGCTGGCTTCGGGCACGACCGGCTGGCTCTCCTTCGAGCAGCTGCCCGGCGACGGGGTGGTGCGCTCCTCACTCGATGCGGCGCTCGGCCGCGGTGACACCGTGGTGCTGGCCTCGACCGAGCGTCCGGTGGTGCACCGCCGCGCGGAGGCGACGTACCTCGACGGTCGGCTGAGCTCGTCGCGTCGCCGCAAGCTCGGTCGCACCCGTCGACGGCTCGAGCGCCAGCTCGGTGCCGAGGTGTCGCTCGTCGACCGCAGCGGCGTGGACCCGCAGGCTGCGCTGGGTCGCTTCCTGGAGCTCGAGGCCGGTGGCTGGAAGGGCGAGGCGGGCACGGCCGTGGCGGCCTCGTCGGCCCGGGGGAGGGCCTTCACCGAGACCTTCGTGCAGGCCTGCGCCGCCGGGCGCGCCCAGCTGTGGGAGCTGCGCGGCGGCGAGACGGTCGTCGCCTCGCTGTGCGTGCTGGTCAGAGGCGGCGGTGCCTTCCACGTCAAGACAGCCTTCGACGAGGCCTACTCGTCGAGCTCCCCGGGCCTGCAGCTGGAGGTGGCGGTGCTGGAGGACTTCCACGACGACCCGGCGCTCGGGTGGATCGACTCGGGCGCGGTGGAGGACTCCTCGAGCCCCTCGACGCTGCTCTACCCCGGCCGGCGCCGCCTCGACGCCGTGGTCGTCCCGCTGCGCGGGCGCTCCTCGCGCCTTCCCGCCCTGGCCCTGCGCCGCTGGCTGCAGCACCGCACCCGCCGCTGACCCGGCCCGAACTTCGCACTGACCCGGCGCAAACTTCGCATTGACCCGGCCCGGTCCGTCCGGCGGGAGGTTCGGGCCGGCTCGGCGGGAAGTTCGGGCCGGCTCGGTGGGAAGTTTGGGCCGGCTCGGCGGGAAGTATGGGCCGGGTCAGGGGTGGCTGCGGCCGCTCTCGGTGTACGCCGCGGCCTCGCCGTCGAGGTTGGCGAGCGCGGCCGCGACCCGTCGGGCGGTGAACTCGGCCGCGTGCTCGTGGACCTCGTCCATGGTGCAGAAGCGGGCGCTGCGGATCTCGCGGGCCTGCTCGACGATCTGCTCGGTGATCGAGGCGTCGTGCTCGCCCCCGTCGAAGACCAGGCAGATGGCGTCGTCCCAGCCGCCCCAGGTGGGCAGCCAGTCGGTGAGCAGCAGCCGGCCGGCGGGGATCTCGAGAGCCAGCTCCTCGGTGACCTCGCGGGCCACCGCCAGCTGCGGCGACTCGCCGACCTCGACCACGCCGCCGGGCAGGTCCCAGTCCTGCTTGTAGGTCAGCTGGCACATCAGCACCCGGCCGTCGCGGTCGCGCACCAGCATCTGGCTGATCGCGCGCTTGCGGGGCAGGAAGGAGTTGAGCAGCGCCCGGAACGCCCCGGGGTCGCTGAGCGGTGGGTCGGTGGCCAGTCGTGCCAGCACGACGTACCCCTCGGTCGTGCTCTCGCCCGGCACCACCCGCTCGACACCCTCGCGGCGCAGCCCCGCCCGGGTCGCGGCGCGCAGGGCGCCCTCGGCGTCGACGGGGATGCGCGACTCGACGCGGGTGGCTCCCAGCCCGCCCTCGTGCTCGGCGGTCAGCGACCAGTCGACCAGCACCCGCAGGGCACGGGTGGCGTAGCCGTGGCCCCGGTGGGCGTCGTCGAGGCCGCCCTCGAGCCAGACGGTGGTGGCGTCCTTGCGCACCACGCCGAGGCTGCCGACGGGCTCGTCGTCGACGACGACCGAGAACAGCAGCGCCGCATCGTCGTGCGGCGACATCGGGTGGTCGGCCGGGGCCGTCGGCCGCAGCGTGACCGTGCCGTCGGTCAGGGTGGGGTGCTCGTCGGTCACGCCGCCACCCTAGCCAGCCGCTGCCAGCCCGGCCCCGTGCCCAGCCCCGCGCCCAGCCCCGCGCTCAGGACCGCGCCCGGAACCACACCGTGGCCAGCGGCGGCACGGAGATGTCGGCGTGCGCCGGCTGGCCGGCGTGCTCACCGGCGACCGCGGTCACCGAGCCGTAGTTGCCCACCCCCGAGCCGGTGTAGGTCTCGGCGTCGGTGTTGAGCACCTCGTCCCACTCGCCGGTGGCCGGCAGCGCCAGCCGGTAGCCGTGGTACGGCACCGCCGAGAAGTTCGAGACGCACACCAGGTCGGGCTCGCCCGGGGCGCGGCGCACGAACGAGAAGGTGTTGCGCCCGGCGTCGTTGCCGTCGAGCCACATGAAGCCCTCGGGGGAGCTGTCGCGCGCCCACAGCGCCGCCGAGTCGGCGTACGTGCTGTTGAGGTCGCGCACCAGGCTGTGCACGCCGCGGTGCTCGGGGTGGTCGAGCAGCCACCAGTCGAGCTCGCGGGCCTCGGCCCACTCCGACTCCTGGCCCAGCTCGACGCCCATGAACAGCAGCTGCTTGCCCGGGTGGGCCCACATGAAGCCGAGGTAGGCGCGCAGGTTGGCCAGCTGCTGCCAGCGGTCGCCCGGCATCTTGCGCAGCAGCGAGCCCTTGCCGTGCACGACCTCGTCGTGGCTGATCGGCAGCACGTAGTTCTCGGAGAAGGCGTAGACGAGCGAGAAGGTCATCTCGCCGTGGTGGTAGGAGCGGTGCACCGGGTCGTTGGCCAGGTAGGCCAGCGAGTCGTTCATCCAGCCCATGTTCCACTTGAACCCGAAGCCCAGCCCGTCGTGCTCGGTCGGGCGGGTCACGCCCGGCCACGACGTCGACTCCTCGGCGATCGTGACCACGCCGGGCACCCGCC
Organism: Nocardioides salarius; assembly: GCF_016907435.1. Taxonomy (NCBI): domain Bacteria; kingdom Bacillati; phylum Actinomycetota; class Actinomycetes; order Propionibacteriales; family Nocardioidaceae; genus Nocardioides; species Nocardioides salarius. Next base: position 3,855,483 of record NZ_JAFBBZ010000001.1, read on the forward strand.
GGTAGACGGTGGCGTTCATCTCCTGCAGGAACTGCACGGCCTCGAGGTTCTCGCGCCCGCCGTGGATGTTGGGGGTCCACTCGCCCTCCTCGCGCGAGTAGTCGAGGTAGAGCATCGAGGCGACGCCGTCGACGCGCAGACCGTCGGCGTGGAACTCCTCGCACCAGTAGATGGCATTGGCGTAGAGGAAGTTGCGCACCTCGCGGCGCCCGAAGTTGAAGATGTGGCTGCCCCACTCCTTGTGCCAGCCGCGCTGCGGGTTGGGGTCCTCGTAGAGGGGGGTGCCGTCGAAGCGGGCCAGCGCCCACTCGTCGGTGGCGAAGTGGCCCGGCACCCAGTCGAGGATGACGCCGACGCCGGCCTGGTGCAGCCGGTCGACGAGCAGCCGGAAGCCGTCGGGGTCGCCGAAGCGGGCGTCGGGGGCGAAGTAGGACGTCACGTGGTAGCCCCACGAGCCGCCGAAGGGGTGCTGCATCACCGGCATCATCTCGACGTGGGTGAAGCCGAGGTCGACGACGTAGGCGACCAGGTCCTCGGCCATCTGCTCCCACGACCACATCGACTGGTCGTAGTTCTTCTTCCACGAGGCCAGGTGCACCTCGTAGACGCTCATCGGCGCCTGCACCGCGGCCTTGTCGGCGCGCGCGGCCATCCACTCCTCGTCGCCCCACGTGTAGGAGGACTCGAAGACGCGCGAGGCGGTGCTGGCCGGCTTCTCCGCCCAGGAGGCCATCGGGTCGGCCTTGTCGCGCCACTGCCCGTCGGGGCCCAGCACCGCGAACTTGTACGACGTCCCGGTGCCGGCCTCGGGCACGAACAGCTCCCAGACCCCCGAGGTGCCGAGCTGGCGCATCGGGTGCTCGCGCCCGTCCCAGGAGTTGAAGTCGGCCTTGACCCGCACGCCGCGCGCGGAGGGCGCCCAGACCGCGAACGAGGTGCCGGAGACGGTCCCGCCGGGGGCGTCGTAGTGGTGCACGTGGGCGCCGAGGACGGTCCACAGCTGCTCGTGGCGGCCCTCGTTGATCAGGTGCAGGTCCATCTCGCCCAGCGTGGGCAGGAACCGGTAGGGGTCGTCGGAGTCCCACGGCTCGCCCTCGTAGCTGACCGAGAGCGAGTACGCCGGCACCTCGGCGACCGGCAGCACGCCGACCCACACGCCCTCGTGCTCGTGGTCGAGCGGGGTCTCGCCCCACTCGCCGCACACGGTGACCGAGGAGGCCAGCGGGCGCAGCACGCGCACGGTGACCGCGCCCTGGTGCGGGTGCGGGCCGAGGACGGCGTGCGGGTGGCCGTGCTCGCCGCGCACGAGCTGGTCGAGCTCGGCGCGGTCGACCGGCTTCGGGGTGGCCTGGACGGGCTGCTGCGGGGTCGGGGGGGTCATGGTGCTCCGATCTCGGCGACGGCCTGGAGCGGGATGTCCACCCAGGTCGGCCGGTTGCGGGTCTCGTAGACGGTCTCGTAGACGGCCTTGTCGGCGACGTAGGCGTCGAGCAGGGTCCGCTGCTCGTCGCCGATGTCGCCGTCGGCGTAGGCGTACAGGAAGTGGTTCTTGCTGCGGTTGGCCCACTCGGCGGCCTTGAGGGCGCGGACGTCGGCCCCGTCGGGGTCGTCCTCGGCCCAGGTGCGCTCGACCACGCGCGGGGCGTAGTCGAAGGAGCGCAGCATCCCGGCGACGTCGCGCCAGGGGGAGTCGGGCAGCAGCCGCTCGGCGAGCGGCTTGGCCGGCTCGCCCTCGAAGTCGACGATCTTCCAGCCCAGCGCGGTGCGCAGGGTCTGGCCCAGGTGCAGGTCGCCGTGGATGCGGGTCACCGGCACCTCGCCGAGCTCGCAGACCCGGGTGAAGAGCGCTTCGAGCGACGCGCGGTGCTCCTCGAGGCCCGGGGCGGCTGCAAGGGCCGCGGGCAGCCGCCCGGCCATGGTGCCGGCCAGGTCGGCGCCCCGCACGGTCGCGGTGGGGAAGTGCTCGGCCATCAGCAGGTGCACCTCGCGCAGGGTGCGCCCCAGCCGGGTCGCCTCGCCGGCGAAGTCGCCGCCGGCCTCGGAGGCGTGGAGCTCGGGCTGGCGGAACAGGTCGCGCACGCTGGACAGCGCCAGGTCCCAGCCGTCGGAGGCGGTGCGCAGGAACTGCTGGAGCATCGCCAGCTGCATCACCCCGCCACCGGTGTCGGCCGGGTCGTCGGCGTCGTGCCGGTCACCGGCCCGCTGCTCGGGGTCGACCCAGTCGAGCCAGCCGTAGAGCGCGGCCACGTCGGGGGAGCCGACCCGGCTCAGCACCTCGTGGACCTGCACGTCGGGGTTGACCCCCGGCGTCACCTTGCGGAAGACCTTCATCAGGGCGTCCTCGCCGAAGGCCACCGACGAGTTCGACTGCTCGCCCGAGAACAGCGTCGAGTGCGACTCCAGGTCGAGGTCGTGGCCCGGCAGCCGGTGGAAGGCCAGCGAGCTGGCCTCGTCGACCAGGTTGCCGCCCGGCTCACCGCCCGCGCGGTCGAAGGAGCGCAGCCAGCAGGCCATCGCCTCGCGGTCGTGCAGCGCGTCGTAGCCGTGCACCCGCCCGGCACCCGGGTCGTCCCAGGTGGCGACCAGCGCGTGCTCGAGCCGCTCCTGCGGCTCGGGGTAGAGCGCCAGCGGCACCTGGTAGTGCTCGACCTTGTCGGCGGCGTCGTCACCCACGTCGTCGTAGGTCACCTCGGCCAGGCACAGCAGCACCACCGGGCCGCCCGGCACCGAGCCGGGCACCGTGCCCACGCGGCGTACGCCGGTGACGGCGAAGGGCCGGCCCTTGCCGCCGAACCAGCGGGTGCGGCCCAGGTAGTCGACGAAGACCTGCGGGTCGGGAGTACTCGTCGGGTCGTTCACAGCAGCTGGCCCTCCTCGTGGTGCTCGGGCGTGGTGAGCCGGAACCAGTAGAAGCCGTAGCCGGCCAGGGTGAGCAGGTAGGGCAGCTCGCCGATCTCGGGGAACGGCACGCCGCCGATGATCTCGATCGGGCGCCGGCCCTCGAAGCGCCGCAGGTCGAGCTCGACCGGCTGCGGGAACCGCGAGAGGTTGTTGACGCAGAGGATGACGTCCTCGTGGCCGTCCTCGTCGGTGTGGGTGCGCACGTAGGAGAGCACCGTGGAGTTCGAGCCGCCGAGGTCGTGGAACTCCCCGAGCCCGAACGCCGGGTGGTGGCGGCGGGCCTGCAGCATCCGGCGGGTCCAGTGCAGCAGCGAGGAGGGGTTCTCCATCTGCGCCTCGACGTTGACCGACTCGTAGCCGTAGATCGCGTCCTGGACCACCGGCAGGTCGAGCCGGCCGGGGTTGGCCGAGGAGAAGCCCGCGTTGCGGTCGGAGGTCCACTGCATCGGGGTGCGCACCCCGTCGCGGTCGCCCAGCCAGATGTTGTCGCCCATCCCGATCTCGTCGCCGTAGTAGAGGACGGGGGAGCCGGGCAGGCTCAGCAGCAGCGCGTTGAACAGCTCGATCTGGTTGGTGTCGTTGTCGAGCAGCGGGGCCAGGCGCCGGCGGATGCCGATGTTGGCCTTCATCCGCGGGTCCTTGGCGTACTCCGACCACATGTAGTCGCGGTCCTCGTCGGTGACCATCTCGAGCGTCAGCTCGTCGTGGTTGCGCAGGAAGATGCCCCACTGGCAGTTGTGCGGGATCGCCGGGGTCTGCTCGAGGATCTCCGAGATCGGGTAGCGCGACTCGCGGCGCACCGCCATGAAGATGCGCGGCATCACCGGGAAGTGGAAGGCCATGTGGCACTCGTCGCCGCCGGACTCGAAGTCGCCGAAGTACTCCACGACGTCCTGCGGCCACTGGTTGGCCTCACAGAGCAGCACCCGCCCGGGGTACTCCTCGTCGACGATGCGGCGCACCTTCCTGAGGAAGTCGTGGGTCTCGGGCAGGTTCTCGCCGTCGGTGCCGGGGCGCTCGTAGAGGTAGGGCACCGCGTCGAGCCGGAAGCCGTCGAGGCCCATGTCGAGCCAGACCTTCATCGCCTCGATCATCGCGTCGTGCACCGCGGGGTTGTCGAAGTTCAGGTCGGGCTGGTGGTGGAAGAACCGGTGCCAGTAGTACTGCTGGCGCACCGGGTCCCAGGTCCAGTTCGACGGCTCGGTGTCGACGAAGATGATCCGCGCGTCCTGGTAGAGCTCGTCGGTGTCGGACCAGACGTAGAAGTCGCCGTAGGGGCCGTCGGGGTCGGAGCGGCTGGCCTGGAACCACGGGTGCTGGTCGCTGGTGTGGTTCATGACGAAGTCGATGATCACGCGGATGCCGCGGTCGTGGGCGGCGTCGAGGAAGTAGTGGAAGTCCTCCATCGTGCCGATGGCCGGGAGCACCCCGGTGTAGTCGGCCACGTCGTACCCGCCGTCGCGCAGCGGGCTGGGGAAGAACGGCGGCACCCACAGGCAGTCGACGCCGAGCCACTCCAGGTAGTCGAGCTTCTCGACCAGGCCCTTGAAGTCGCCGGTGCCGTCGCCGTTGGAGTCGCGGAAGGAGCGGACCAGGACCTCGTAGAAGACCGCCGACTTGAACCAGTCGGGCGTCGCGTAGGCCGCGTGGCCGGCGTCGACGCCGGAGTCGGTGTGGCCGTCGACGACCGGGTCGTCGCCCAGGGGCGGCCCGTCGAGGTGGGTGACCTGGGCGCCCTGGCCGGGCTGGGCGTCGTTCACGCGGTCCTCCTGACGCTCAGCACGTGAGCGGGTTCGTGGTGGGGGTTGAGTCGCACGTAGTTGTGCTGGCTCCAGCTCCAGGCCTCGCCGGAGATCTCGTCGTGGACGACGTAGGAGTCGCCCCAGTCCATGCCCAGGCTGGGCAGGTCGATGTGCACGGTGGTCTCGCGGGTGGCGTGCGGGTCGAGGTTGACCACGACGATCACGGTGTCGCTGGTGGGGTCGCCGGCCACCGCCTGCTTGCTGAAGACCAGCACGTTCTCGTCGTCGCTGCCGTGGATCACCACGGTGCGCAGCAGCTGCAGCGCACGGTGCTGGCGGCGCAGGTGGTTGAGCCGGGTCAGGTACGGCGCGAGGGTGCGGCCCTCGGCCTCGGCGCCCTCCCAGTCGCGCACCCGGACCTGGTACTTCTCCGAGTCCAGGTACTCCTCGCTGCCCGGCTTGACCGCCACGTGCTCGTACAGCTCGTAGCCGGCGTACACGCCCCAGGTGGGCGAGCCGGTGGCCGCCAGGACCGCTCGGATCTTGAACGCCGCCGGGCCGCCGTACTGCAGGTAGGAGTGCAGGATGTCGGGGGTGTTGACGAAGAAGTTGGGCCGCATCATGTGGTCGGTCTCGGTGGCGAGCTCGGTGAGGTACTCCTCGAGCTCCCACTTGGCGGTGCGCCACGTGAAGTAGGTGTAGCTCTGGTGGTAGCCGACCGCGCCGAGGCCGCGCATCATCGCCGGGCGGGTGAAGGCCTCGGCCAGGAAGATCACGTCGGGGTCGGTGCGGCGCACCTCCTCGAGCAGCCACTCCCAGAACTCCACCGGCTTGGTGTGCGGGTTGTCGACCCGGAAGATCCGCACGCCGTGCGACATCCACAGCCGCACGATGCGCAGCACCTCGCGGCGGATGCCCTCGGGGTCGTTGTCGAAGTTGATGGGGTAGATGTCCTGGTACTTCTTCGGCGGGTTCTCGGCGTAGGCGATCGAGCCGTCGGCGCGGGTGGTGAAGAAGTCGGGGTGCTCGGTGACCCACGGGTGGTCGGGCGCGGCCTGCAGGGCCAGGTCGAGCGCGACCTCCAGGCCCAGCTCGCCGGCCCGCGCGACGAACGCGTCGAAGTCGTCGAAGTCGCCCAGGTCGGGGTGGATGGCGTCGTGGCCGCCGTCCTTCGACCCGATCGCCCACGGGGAGCCGGTGTCGTCGGGGCCGGGGGTCAGGGTGTTGTTGGGGCCCTTGCGGTTGACCTCGCCGATCGGGTGGATCGGCGGCAGGTAGATGACGTCGAAGCCCATCTCGGCCACCGCGTCGAGCCGCTCGGCGGCGGTGCGCAGAGTGCCGCTGGTGACCTTGCCGGTGGCCTCGTCGCGGGTCGCGCCCTCCGAGCGCGGGAAGAACTCGTACCAGCTGCCGAAGAGCGCGCGCTCGCGGTCGGCGTACGCCGGGAACGGGCCCTCGACGCTGACCAGCTCACGGATCGGGTGGGCGTGCAGCACCTCGAGCAGGGCGGGGTCCTGCAGCGCCGCCAGCCGGGCCTCGGCGGGACGCTCGGTGTCCTGCGCAGCGGTGATCGCGGGTCGCAGCACCTCGCGACCGGGGTCGGTGGCCGGCAGGTCGGCCAGCACCCGCTCGAGCAGCAGCCGGCCCTCGGTGAACATCAGCTCCACGTCGACCCCGGCGGGGATCTTCAGCCCCGCGTCGTGCTGCCAGGTGGCCAACGGGTCCGACCAGGCCTGCACCTCGAAGGTCCAGGCGCCCTCGGCGTCGGGCGTCACCCAGGCGCGGTAGCGGTCGGGAGGGTCCGGGAGCTTCTCCATCCGCACGGGCGCGGCGCGTCGGCCGTCGGGCCCGGTCAGCACCACCTCGGCCGACAGCTTGTCGTGGCCCTCGCGGAACACGGTGGCGGCGACGGGAAAGGGTTCACCGACGGTCGCCTTCGCCGGCTGGCGACCGAGGTCGACCAGCGGGCTGACGTCCATGACAGGGATGCGTCCGACCATGGGCTCCACCCTTCCGGCCAGCGCCCCCACCTGCAAGCCGCCACCAGGGTGAGAGGCCCCGACCCCCGTCGGTCGAGCAGTGAGGAGCGCCAGCGACGAGCGTCGCCGAGACCCGGTGAGCTGCCCACTCGTCGTACGACCTCCGTTGGTCGAGCAGTGAGGAGCGCCAGCGACGAGCGTCGCCGAGACCCGGCGACGATCGCGCTCGCCGTACGCCGAAGGTGACCACGCCCACTGCACAGGCCCGCGGCGCCGGCGCCCGTTCCACAGGGGGAAGCGACGTACGACAGCGATGGCCTTGTCCTGGGGAAGCCTCCAGACATGGCCTGGACCTACATCCTCGAGTGCGCCGACGGTTCGTTCTACGTCGGCAGCACGACCGACCTCGAGCGCCGTGTCAGCCAGCACGACCGGGGAGAGGGAGCGGACTACACCAAACCCCGCCGACGACGACCGGTGAGGCTGGTCTGGGCCGTGGAGTTCCAGCGCAGGGACGAGGCCTACGCCTACGAGAAGCGGATCCAGGGGTGGAGCCGGGCGAAGAGGGTCGCCCTGATCGAGGGGCGTTACGGCGACCTGCCCACACTCGCACGTGGCCGGTGTCGACCGCCTGTGGGTGAGGACCTGCCTTGACTCACGGGGTCTCGGCGTCGCTCGAGCCTTCGGCCCTCGCTGCTCGACCAACGGTGGGGCGGTCGTTGGTCGAGCAGCGAGGAGCGCCAGCGACGAGCGTCGCCGAGACCCGGTGAGGCCCGAGCGCGCCGTACGCCATGGACTCACGGGGTCTCGGCGTCGCTCGAGCCTTCGGCCCTCGCTGCTCGACCAACGAGTGCCGTTTGGTCGAGCAGGGAGGAGCGCCAGCGACGAGCGTCGCCGAGACCCGGTGAGCTGCCCACTCGCCGTACGCCGGGTGGTCACGGGGTCTCGGCGTCGCTCGAGCCTTCGGCCCTCGCTGCTCGACCAACGGTGGTGACGGTCGTTGGTCGAGCAGCGAGGAGCGCCAGCGACGAGCGTCGCCGAGACCCGGTGAGGCCCGAGCGCGCCGTACGTCGGGTGGTTGCGGGGTCTCGGCGTCGCTCGAGCCTTCGGCCCTCGCTGCTCGACCAACGGTGGTGACGGTCGTTGGTCGAGCAGGGAGGAGCGCCAGCGACGAGCGTCGCCGAGACCCGGTGAGTGGCGTGCTCGCCGTACGCCATGGACTCACGGGGTCTCGGCGTCGCTCGAGCCTTCGGCCCTCGCTGCTCGACCAACGGTGGTGACGGTCGTTGGTCGAGCAGGGAGGAGCGCCAGCGACGAGCGTCGCCGAGACCCGGTGAGGCCCGCGCGCGCCGTACGCCGGGTGGTTGCGGGGTCTCGGCGTCGCTCGAGCCTTCGGCCCTCGCTGCTCGACCAACGGTGGTGGTGCGGTGGTGCGGGTGGGTCAGCGGGCGTAGACCTGCAGCTCGGAGGCGTGCACGATCGTGCCGCGGTCGGAGGCCGTGGCGCAGTCGGTGTCGTTGAGCGGGTCGTTGTCCTGCTCACCGGCGTAGCCCGGGGTGCCGGTGCACTGGTTCTCCAGGGTCACCAGGCGCACCGCGGCGGCGCGGCTGGCCGGCACCTTGAAGGAGCGCAGCGTCTGGTCGGGCGCGACGGGGCGGGGACGACCGGCCGGGAAGGCGTTGGCCCTCGAGGTGAAGATCCGCTTCCACGACGCCTTGGCCGAGTCGCAGCCGCTGGTGCAGACCTCGATGGCGAAGCGGCGCAGCGCGGTGAAGCGCGAGCCGGAGGCCGGGTCCTCGTCGGTGGCGAGCGGGATCGTCTCGTCCGTGGCAGGGGCGGGGGTCAGCAGCGCGCTGACCTGCACCCGACGGATCGTGTGCGTGCCCTTGGCCAGGTCGACGGAGACGAACGGCTTCGACTCGTCGACGTTGGTCTCGGTGACCGCGCCCCAGTTGGTCGCCTCCTTGCCGTCGATGAGGTGGGCGGTGTTGAGCGAGCCCTCGGTCGCGTCGATGACCGTCGCGCCGTTGGCGGCTGCGGCCAGGTTCTTCTGCTTGGTCAGGCGCACCGTCCTGCTCTGGCCGGCCTTGACGCGCAGGGTGAACCGCTTGAAGCCGCCCTTGCCGGAGGTGTAGAGCATCCGGTACCTGCCGGGGACCATCTGGACGGTGGCGTCGAGCTTCGTCTTCGGCGAGGTGTCGGCCACGGGGGTCACCCGGGCCTGGTAGTCGCCCACATAGATCTTGCCGGCGCCGCGCGAGGCCTTGAAGGTGACCTTGCCGTTGCGCTGCTTGGGGGAGGCGAAGCCGCCCTTGACGTGCTCGGAGTCGGCGTCGGGGGTGGAGGCGTCCTTGCCCATGCCGCGCTGTGCGAAGGCCTTCCACATCACCTTGACGTCCTCGCCGCCGAAGCGCATCCGGTCGGCGGCGAGCATCGCGTCGCGGGCGTCGAGCATCGAGGTGGCGCCCTGCTGGAGCAGGAAGGCGTCGAACATCAGCTGCACCCAGCGGCGGTTGCCGGGGCAGACCTGCGGGGCCAGCGGGCTGGCGTCGTCGGTGGCCTGGGCGCACCGCAGCTGCAGGCCCTCGTCGGCGTACGGGAACCGGCGGTCGTGCTTCTTGACCAGCGCCTGGCGCACCGACCACTGGGTGCCGCTCCAGATCTCGCCGTCGGCGTGCACCTGCTGGCCGGTCGTGTCGAAGCCGACGTTGCTGAAGTTCAGCGGGTTGCGGTTGATGGCGTAGTCGCGGATGGCGGTGCGCTTGTTGCCGGTGGCGTAGACGCCGACGGCCCAGATGTTGCCGCCGTTGTCGTAGCCGTGGCTGAACTGGTACTCCGCGGCGACCAGGTCGCCCCACGACTCGCCCATCGCGCCGCCCTGGGCGGAGGTCAGGCCCTCGTCGGGCCCGGCGACCATCCGGTTGCTGATGGCGTGGGTGTACTCGTGGCCCACGATGCCCATGTCGAGCCCGCCGTCGGTGCACGGGGCGTAGAAGGCGCCGGCGATCGGCTGGAAGAGGTACTGGTTGGTGATGCCCGGCACGCCGTCCTGCAGCGTGATCTGGTTGGCGTTGTCACGACCCAGGTACGTGGGCTGGCCGCCGCTGAGGGCGCCGGCCTGCACGTTGCCGACCTCCTGGTCGCCCTCGACCCCGCCGCGCCCGAAGTTCTCGAGCTGCAGGTTGTAGTTCGACTCGGTGAAGCCCAGGTAGTAGCTGTAGTCGTGCATCCGGTTGTGGGAGACGAAGAGGTTCTGCGTCGAGAACTCGATGTCGTTGCCGCCGGGCACCAGCTGCGTCGGGTCGCACTTGGAGTTGTTCCACGCGTCGGTGAACTCGCCCGTGTACTCCCGGGTGGGGGAGACCGGGGCCTGGAACAGCCCGCCGGGGGTCAGGGGGCTGGCCCACGCCTCGTGGGTGTTGGCGTTGTTGCCGACCGTGGTCGCGGTGGTGGCGCCGGTGGCGTCCAGCGCGTCCCAGGGGTAGGTCGAGGCGACGTTCTTGAACGGGCCGGAGGGCAGCGTGCAGCCGGGCCCGGCGACCCAGCAGCCGATCACCGAGTTCCTGGGGGTCGACTCGTCGTCGACCGAGCTCATCGACGGGTTCGCGGTGAAGTAGCGCCACCTCGGCGAGAACAGCTCGCCGCCGGTGGAGGGCGCGCCCTGGTCGCTGGTCGTCAGCAGCAGCGAGTAGGTGCCGCTCACCGCGGAGGCGGAGTCGAAGGGGCAGACCTGGACGCCGTAGATGCCGGCCGCCAGATCGTCCGAGGAGTACGTCGCCAGCTCGGGGCTGGTGAGCAGGTCCTGGGTCAGGAGCAGCTCCTTGCCGGGACCGAAGATCTTGACGGTGATGTCGTCGGCCGGCGTGCTCAGGCCCAGCGCGTTGATGGTGCGGGTCTTGTCGTCGGCCAGCTCGAAGTCGTGCACCGGCCCGCACTGGTCACCGGTGAAGGCGCCGGTGAAGACGTCGTTGACCTGGTCGTGCTCGACCTTGTTCTCGCGGTGCAGCACCTCGCCGCTCACCGCGTCGACCAGCAGCGTGTAGGCGAAGGCCTCCCCGGCGCCGCTGTCGACCACGTTGGCCTCCAGGACCGGGCGCACCGAGCCATCGGCCCTGGCCAACGCCCGCAGGCGGACCTGCTGGGGCTGGGCGAAGCCCGGCACCGTGAGCATTGTCCAGTCGTCGGTGACGCTGCTGACGATGTCGCCCACCGTGCCGGCGCCCAGGTCGCGACCGACGTTGCGGGCCGCGGCCAGCCAGCCCTGCAGCGGGCTCAGCGTGGCCGACGAGGCGTCGAGGTCGGCCTCGGCGCGCACCAGCGAGGAGGAGACGTAGGCGATCTCGCCGCGGGCGACGCCCACGGTGACCATCGAGCCCAGGGCGGGGGTCAGGTCGCCGAAGCGCTGGCGCAGCAGCACGGCGTACCCGGGGTGCGGGGCGCCGTCGTAGGCGGCGAGCTCCTGGGCGTTGACCAGCTCGAGGCCCCGCATCTGCGAGGCGTCGAGCCCGAAGACCGCGGCGTTGGCCTCGAGCCAGGCGCGGGCGGACTTCTCGGCGTTCGCGGCGCCGGCGCCGGGGAAGGCCGCCTTCGCGAGCACGCCGCCGGTCGGCAGGATCGAGGCGGGGGTGCCGAAGTCGTTCCAGCGCAGGCTGATCGCGCCCAGGTCCTCGGCGACCCGGCGCTGGGCCAGGCTCGGCAGCACGCTGCCGCGCGCATCGAGGTCGGAGAGGCCGGGCACCGAGTCGGCGAGCGTGGTGACGTCGTCGGCGCCGAGGGGCGCGGGAGCGGCGGCGGTGCTGGTGGCGAGGGCGGGGAGCTGCGCGAGGCCGGGGACCAGGGTGGCGGTCACCAGGGCCAGCGCCGCCGTCCTGCGGCGGCGGCTGCGCACGGGGTCAAGGGTCATGGCCTCTCAACGGCGGGCGCCGTGAGCGGTTATGCGCCCGGCCGCCGAAACGGCCTAAAACCTGACTATGTGACAGGTTCGTGACCTCAAAGAAATCTTCTGAAGCCTTTTGGATCGTTCCACACAGCCGCTAGCGTCAGCGGGTGCGCGCCATCCGACGATTCACCGTCCGCCCTGTCCTCCCCGCCCGCCTGGGCGCCCTCAGCGAGCTCGCGGGCAACCTGCGCTGGTCGTGGCACCCCCCGACCCAGGACGTCTTCGCCACCGTCGACGCCGCGCTGTGGGAGTCCACCGGCCACGACCCGGTGCGGCTGCTGGCCTCCGTGGGTGCCGACCGGCTCGAGGAGCTGGCCGCCGACGAGGCGTTCGTGGCCCGGCTCGACGCCGCCCGCGCCGACCTGGCGGCCTACGTCGAGGGGGAGCGGTGGTACCAGCAGCGCACCGCCGCCGGCACCCTCGCCGGCCCGGCCGGCGGCGCCGCCCCGCGCGCCATCGGCTACTTCTCGCCCGAGTTCGGCATCACCGCGGTGCTGCCGCAGTACTCGGGCGGCCTGGGCATCCTGGCCGGCGACCACCTCAAGGCCGCCAGCGACCTGGGCGTGCCGATCATCGGCGTCGGGCTGCTCTACCGCCACGGCTACTTCCGCCAGTCGCTCTCGCGCGAGGGCTGGCAGCAGGAGACCTACCCCGTCCTGGACCCCGACGAGCTGCCGATCTCGCTGCTGCGCGAGGAGAACGGCACGCCGGCCACGATCGCCATCGCGATGCCGGGCGGGCCCGACCTGGTCGCCCGCATCTGGGTCGCCTCGGTCGGGCGGGTGCCGCTGCTGATGCTCGACACCGAGGTCGAGGGCAACCCCGAGCACTACGTCGACGTCACCGACCGCCTGTACGGCGGCACCTCCGAGCACCGTCTGCGCCAGGAGCTGCTGCTCGGCGTCGGTGGCGTGCGCGCGCTGCGGGTCTTCTCGCGCCTGACCGGCCACCCCGAGCCCGAGGTCTTCCACACCAACGAGGGCCACGCGGGCTTCCTGGGCCTGGAGCGCATCCGCGAGCTGACCGCGGCCGCCGACGGCCCCGGTCTCGACTTCGACACCGCGCTCGAGATCGGGCGCGCCTCGACCGTCTTCACCACCCACACCCCGGTGCCCGCGGGCATCGACCGCTTCGAGCGCACCCTGGTCGAGCAGTACTTCAGCGAGGGCGGCGCGACCCCGGGAGTCCCCCTGGAGCGGATCCTGGCGCTCGGCGCCGAGGACTACGACGGTGGCGACGGCGCGGTCTTCAACATGGCGGTGATGGGCTTCCGCCTGGCCCAGCGCGCCAACGGCGTCTCCGAGCTGCACGGCCACGTCTCCCGCGGGATGTTCCGCGGCCTGTGGCCGGCCTTCGACGAGGCCGAGGTGCCGATCACCTCGATCACCAACGGCGTGCACGCCCCCACCTGGGTGGCCCGCGAGGTCTTCGGCCTGGCCGAGGGCGTCGACCCGGACTCCGACGACGCCGGCGCGTTCCTGGCCGCCGCCGACGAGGTCGACGCCGGCCGGATCTGGGCGGTCAAGCGCGAGCTGCGCCAGCGCCTGGTCGACGACGCCCGCGCCCGCCTGTCCCGCTCGTGGGTCGAGCGGGGCGCCGCGCCCGCCGAGCTCGGCTGGATCGACTCCGCGCTCGACCCCGACGTGCTGACCATCGGCTTCGCGCGGCGGGTGCCGTCGTACAAGCGGCTGACGCTGATGCTGCGCGACCCCGCCCGCCTCAAGCGGCTGCTGCTCGACCCCGAGCGGCCCGTGCAGCTGGTGATCGCCGGCAAGTCCCACCCCGCCGACGACGGCGGCAAGCGGCTGATCCAGGAGATGGTGCGCTTCGCCGACGACCCCGAGGTGCGCCACCGGATCGTCTTCCTGCCCAACTACGACATCGCGATGGCCCAGCCGCTCTACCCGGGCTGCGACGTGTGGCTCAACAACCCGCTGCGCCCCTACGAGGCGTGCGGCACCTCGGGCATGAAGGCGGCCCTCAACGGCGGGCTCAACCTCTCCATCCTCGACGGCTGGTGGGACGAGTGGTACGACGGCGGCAACGGCTGGGCGATCCCCTCGGCCGACGGGCTCGACGACCCCGACCGCCGCGACGACCTCGAGGCCACCGCGCTCTACGACCTCCTCGAGAACCAGGTCGCCCCGCGCTTCTACGACGTCGACGACGCCGGCGTGCCGACCGGGTGGGTCGAGATGCTGCGCCACACGCTGCGCTCGCTGGGGCCCAAGGTGCTGGCGACCCGGATGGTGCGCGACTACGTGCGCGAGCTCTACGCCCCGGCCACCGGCCACGCCCGCGAGCTCAACAGCGACTACGCGGGCGCCGTCGACCTGGCCGCCTGGAAGCGCCGGGTGCTGGGGGCGTGGCCCGCGGTGCGCGTCGAGCACGTCGAGAGCAGCGGGGTGGGCGACTCGCCGGAGGTCGGCGCGGTGCTCTCGACCCGGGCGTTCGTGTCGCTGGGCGAGCTGGACCCCGCCGACGTGACGGTGCAGCTGGTGCACGGCCGCGCCGACGCCGAGGACGCCATCATCGACTCCCACCGGGCCGAGCTGGTGCTCGCCGAGACCTACGGCGGCGGCCGGTTCCGCTTCGACGGTGACGTGGCGCTGAGCCACGCCGGCGCGTTCGGCTACACGGTGCGGGTGCTGCCGCAGCACCCGCTGCTGGCCTCCGACGCCGAGCTCGGGGTCGTCGCGCTGCCCGCGTGAGGGTGCCGGCTCAGGTCGTGGTGCTGCAGAGCACCACGACGCTGCGCCGGCCCACGGTGAGCTCGCCACCGGCCTCGACCACGGTGCCCACCGCGAGGCGGGGGTCGGTGGAGAGCACGACCTCGCCGCGCTGGACCCAGTCGTTCTCGGGCAGCGAGACCCGCTGGGGCAGCCAGCCCGAGCCGAACCAGATCATGAACGACGCGTCGACCTGCTGCTCGCCGCGCGGCCCGGGGGCGCGCAGCGGCTGGCCGGAGACGAACATGCCGACGGTGCGCAGCTCGGGGTCGTGCCAGTCCTCCGGTGACATCTCGCGCCCGCTCGGGTGCAGCCACGCGAGGTCCTTGGGCCCACCGCGGATGGTGGGCCGGCCCTCGAACCAGTGCCGCTGGCGCAGGGCGGGGTGCTCGCGGCGCAGGGCGAGGGCCGCGCGCGTCACCTCGTAGACGTCGAGCCACGCGTCGTCGGGGCGCCAGTCGACGTACGAGATCTCGTTGTCCTGGCAGTAGGCGTTGTTGTTGCCGCGCTGGGTGCGGCCCCGCTCGTCGCCGGCGGTGATCATCGGCACGCCGTTCGACAGGCACAGCGTGGCCATGATGTTGGCGGCCTGGCGCCGGCGCACCGCCAGCATCGCCGGGTCGTCGGTCTCGCCCTCGACGCCGTGGTTCCACGAGCGGTTGTTGTCGGTGCCGTCGCGGTTGCGCTCGCCGTTGGCCTCGTTGTGCTTGTGCTCGTAGCTGACCAGGTCGCGCAGCGTGAAGCCGTCGTGGGCGGTGACGAAGTTGATCGAGGCGTACGCCGAGCGGCCGTCGTCGGCGTACAGGTCGGAGGAGCCGGCCAGCCGGGTCGCCACCGCGTGCGTGCCCTGGTTGTGGTTGCGCCAGAAGTCGCGGATCTCGTCGCGGTACTGGTCGTTCCACTCCACCCACGGCGGGGGCATGCCGCCCACCAGGTAGCCGTCCATCGAGGCGTCCCACGGCTCGGCGATCAGCTTGACGTGGCGCAGCACCGGGTCCTGGCCGATGGCCACCAGCAGGTCGGAGTTCATGTCGACGTCGTAGCCGGTGCGGGTCAGCGCCGACATCAGGTCGAAGCGGAAGCCGTCGACGTGCATCTCGGTGACCCAGTAGCGCAGCGAGTCGAGGATCAGCCGCAGCGCCAGCGGGTTGTTGGAGTCGACGGTGTTGCCGCAGCCCGTGACGTCCCAGTAGGTGTCGTCGAAGGTGCTCTCGCCGGTGAGCGGGTCGAGCGTCGGGGCCACGCGCTTGTAGAAGCCGCGGTCGTCGAGGCCGCGGAAGCTCAGCGTCGGGCCGAGCGGGCCCGCCTCGGCGGTGTGGTTGTAGACGACGTCGAGGATCACCTCGAGCCCGGCGCGGTGCAGCGCGCGCACCATCTCCTTGAACTCGCGCACCTGCTGGCCGCGCTCGCCCGAGCTCGAGTACGCCGCGTGCGGGGCGAAGTAGCCGATCGAGTTGTAGCCCCAGTAGTTGGTGGTGCCGCGCTCGGTCAGCGACGGCTCGGAGACGAACTGGTGCACCGGCAGCAGCTCGACGGCCGTCACCCCGAGGTCGCGCAGGTAGTCGGTCACCGCCGGGTGGGCGAGCCCGGCGTACGTGCCGCGCAGGTGCTCGGGCACCCGGTCGTGCAGGGCGGTGAGGCCCTTGACGTGCGCCTCGTAGATCACCGTGTCGCGCCAGCGGCGGCGCATCGGGGTGTCGCCCTCCCAGTCGAAGGGGCCCTCGGGGGAGTCGGAGAAGGCCGGGTCGACGACCACGCCGCGCGGCACGTGCCCGGCCGAGTCGTGGTCGTCGCGCACGTCGGTGCGCCCCCACACGTGCGCGAACGCGGCTTGACCGGGCACCAGGTCACCGGTCGCGGCCAGCGCGTAGGGGTCCAGCAGCAGCTTGGCGGGGTTGAAGCGCAGCCCCTCGGCGGGGTCCCACGGCCCGTCGACGCGATAGCCGTACGGCGTGCCGGGGCGCACCCCGGGCAGCGCGCCGTGCCAGATGCCCAGCGACTGCTCGGTCAGCTGGTGGCGCACCTCGAGCTCGCCGCCGTCGGGGCCCTCCTCGAACAGGCACAGCCACACCTCGGTGGCCGCCGGGGCGTAGACGGCGAAGTTCGTCGACTCCGCCGACCAGGTGGCCCCCAGGGGCCAGTTGCGCCCGGGCCAGACCTGTGCGGTCTGGCCGAGGTGGGTCCACGTCGAAGGAGTCACACGCACCAGTCTCCCAGGCCGGTGCGCGCCAGTGGCACGATGCCCGGGTGCGCCCTGCGCACGCCGTCGATCTTTACCGACCAGAGAGGTTGTGCCCGTGGCCGATCAAGCCGAGTTCGTGCGTCTCGAGGTGGCCGACGGGGTCGCCACCATCCGCCTGGACCGCCCGAAGATGAACGCCATCTCCATCCAGGTCCAGGAGGAGCTGGTCGCGGTCGCCGCCGAGGTCGCCGAGCGCGACGACGTCAAGGCCGTCGTGCTGACCGGTGGCGAGCGGGTCTTCGCCGCCGGCAACGACGTCAAGGAGATGGCCGAGATGTCGCACACCGACATGGTCAAGCGCTCCGGCCCGTTGCAGGCCGCCGTCACCGCCGTGGCGCGCATCCCCAAGCCGGTCGTCGCCGCGGTCAACGGCTACGCGCTGGGCGGCGGCTGCGAGCTCGCGCTGGCCGCCGACATCCGGGTCGCGGGGGAGCGCACCGTGATGGGCCAGCCCGAGGTGCTGCTGGGCATCATCCCCGGCGCCGGCGGCACCCAGCGGCTCTCACGGCTCGTGGGCCCGAGCAAGGCCAAGGACATCATCTTCACCGGTCGCTTCGTGAAGGCCGACGAGGCGCTGGCGATCGGGCTGGTCGACAAGGTGGTGCCCGACGAGAGCGTGCTGGAGGAGGCCACCGCCTGGGCGCGCCAGTTCGCCGGGGCGGCGACGTACGCCGTGCGCGCGGCCAAGGAGAGCATCGACCGGGGCCTCGAGGTCGACCTCGACACGGGCCTGGAGATCGAGCGGATGCAGTTCGCCTCGTTGTTCGCCACCGAGGACCGGACCATCGGTATGTCATCCTTCGTCGAGAACGGACCGGGCAAGGCTCAGTTCACGGGTAGCTGAGCCGGCTCGTCGCTCCCCCCTTCGAAGGAGACGCACGTGGCACTGGGCAGGCTGGGCAAGCGCACCGAGAAGGGCTCCGACGAGAGCACCGAGAAGGGCGCCGGCAAGGAGAGCGCCGCAGCCGCGGCGCCGGCGAAGCGGGGCGGCTCGTCGATGAGCGTGGCCGCGCTGCGCTCGCGGGTCGGCACGCTGGTCTGGACCGTCTTCGTGCTGCTGGCGCTGGTGCTGGCCGTCGGCGCGCTCCTGATCGCCATCGACGCCAACCGTGACAACGCCCTGGTCTCCGCCGTCCTCGACCTCGCCGACGGCGTCGACCTGGGGGTCTTCTCCCGCGAGAACGGCATCCGCGAGTTCGACGGATCCAACGCCGAGACCAAGAACGCCCTGTTCAACTGGGGCCTCGGCGCGGTCGCCTACCTCGTGGTGGGCCGGCTCCTCGAGCGCGTCATCAAGCCCTGACCACCCCGTTCCACCCCGTACGACCGTGACAGCACCGCTGTCATGCATGTGAGATACCCAACCGCGGACGGTGTACCGCCGCACTGCAACTCACGGGTAACCTCGCCGAGACCACCGAGTGCACAGGAGGGGCCCTGACCGGGCCAGATCCCATGAACATTGTTGTCTGTGTGAAGTACGTGCCCGATGCCACCGCCGACCGCCAGTTCGAGTCGGACAACACCGTCGACCGCGTGGGCGTCGACGGCCTGCTGTCCGAGCTCGACGAGTACGCCGTCGAGCAGGCGCTGCAGCTCAAGGAGAAGGCCGGCGACGACACCGAGGTGACCGCGCTGTGCGTGGGCCCCGAGAAGGCTGTCGACGCCGTGCGCAAGGCGCTGCAGATGGGTGCCGACAAGGGCATCCACGTCTCCGACGAGGCCATCGCCGGCTCCGACTACGTCGCCACCTCGCTGGTGCTGGCCAAGGCCATCGAGAAGGCCGGCGCCGAGAAGCCGGTCGACCTCGTCATGTGCGGCATGGCCTCGACCGACGCCTCCGGCTCGGTCATCCCGGCCATGCTCGCCGAGCGCCTCGACCTGCCCCAGGTCACCTTCGCCTCGGTCATCGAGTCGCAGGGCGACCAGGTGCGCATCAAGCGCGACTCCGACACCGCCACCGAGGTGATCGGCGCCAGCATGCCGCTGGTGCTCTCGGTCACCGACCAGACCGGCGAGGCCCGCTACCCCTCCTTCAAGGGGATCATGGCGGCCAAGAAGAAGCCGATGGAGACCTGGGCGCTGTCCGACATCGGCGTCGAGGCCGACCAGGTCGGCCTGTCCGTGGCGTGGTCGCAGGTCGAGGAGACCGCCGCCCGCCCGCCGCGCACCGCCGGCGAGATCGTCACCGACGAGGACGGCTCGGGCGCCGAGGCGCTCACCGGCTTCCTCGCCTCCAAGAAGTTCATCTGAGGAGCGACCGACATGTCTGAAGTCCTGGTTGTCGTCGACCACGTCGACGGCGCGATCCGCAAGCCCACCTTCGAGCTCCTCGCCCTTGCCAAGCGGCTCGGCGAGCCCGCCGCGGTCGTCTTCGGCGGCTCCGACGTGGCCTCGGCCGCGGCCGAGAAGCTGAAGTCCTTCGGCGCCGAGAAGATCTACGTGGTCGACGACGCCGAGATCAAGGGCTACCTGGTGGCCCCCAAGGCCGAGGCGCTGGCCCAGCTGGTGGAGAAGAGCAGCCCCGCCGCGGTGCTGCTGGTCTCCGGCTACGAGGGCAAGGAGGTGGCTGCCCGCCTGGCGATCAAGACCGGCTCGGGCCTGATCACCGACGCCGTCGACGTCGAGGAGGGTGGCGTGACCACCCAGTCGGTCTTCGCCGGCAACTTCACCGTCAAGGCCAAGGTCACCCACGGCACCCCGATCATCACGGTCAAGCCCAACTCCACCTCTCCGGTGGAGGAGGCCGGTGCCGGCACCGTCGAGGAGTTCGCGGCGACGATCTCCGACTCGGCCAAGAAGGCCCAGATCGTGGCCGCCCAGCCGCGCAAGGCCTCGGGTCGCCCCGAGCTGACCGAGGCCGCGATCGTGGTCTCCGGCGGCCGTGGCACCGGCGGCGACTTCGCCCCGATCGAGGGCCTGGCCGACGCGCTGGGCGCCGCCGTGGGCGCCTCGCGCGCCGCGGTCGACTCGGGCTGGATGCCGCACTCCTTCCAGGTCGGCCAGACCGGCAAGACCGTCTCCCCGCAGCTCTACGTGGCCAACGGCATCTCCGGTGCGATCCAGCACCGCGCCGGCATGCAGACCTCGAAGACGATCGTGGCGGTCAACAAGGACGAGGAGGCCCCGATCTTCGAGCTCGTGGACTTCGGCGTCGTGGGTGACCTCAAGGAGGTCCTGCCCGCCGCCACCGAGAAGATCAACCAGCGCAAGGGCTGAGCCCCCGGCTCACCTCACCGAGGGCCCCGACCACGACGTGGTCGGGGCCCTTCGGCGTCTCCGGCCGCACGACGTCATACCTTCCGCAGCGACGGACGTCCTGCCCGTATGACGTCCCGACGGGGCCCCGCCCGTGGAGGAGGGTCAGCGCAGGGCGTCGGCGAGGGCGGGGAGCAGGAGGTCGTAGGCGGCGCCGGTCAGGTGCACGCCGTCGTCGAGGTACGCCGCCGCGCCGAGCGGGGCGAGCAGGCCCAGGGCGTCGACGACGCGGCCACCCGCCTCGGTGGTGAGCCGGGCGCCGATGGCGGCGTACGACGCCACGACGGCGCTGGTGCGGTCGCCGGGCCCGCCGAGCCGCGCCTCGTCGACCCCGGGCGGGGTGAGGTAGACCAGGCGACCCAGGCGCGGCGTGCCCAGCTCGACGAGGTGGTCGAGCAGCTCGCGCAGGTTGACCTCGAAGTCGTAGGGCGGCACGGCCTTCCACGGTGCGGCGTCGTTGGTGCCGACGGAGACGACCACGGCGTCCTCGGGCCGCAGGTGCACGCCGTGGGCCTGGCCCAGCAGCTCGAAGGCGAAGGAGCCGCCGACGGCGGCGTTGACCACCTCGTCGCCGGGCTCGGGAGCCAGGCGGTGCAGGTCGCGGCGGACCCGGTCGAGGTGGCTGTCGCCGAGCAGCACGATGCGCATGTCCGCAGCCTAGGAGGGCGCCCGGCGGGCCACCCCGCCACGTCTACGATCGCGCCATGAGCGACGCCACCACCGACGCCAGCATCGACGCCAGCACCGACGCCAGCATCGACGCCAGCACCGACGCCAGCACCGACCCCGTGCTCGTCCTGGCCGACCGCGCCCGCGCGGCCAGCCACGGCCTCGCGCAGGCCACCCGCGCCACCAAGGACGCCGCGCTGCACGCCATGGCCGACGCGCTGCTCGAGCGGGCCGGGCAGGTGCTCGAGGCCAACGCCGACGACGTGCGCCGCGCCGAGCAGGACGGCACGCCCGAGGGCATCGTCGACCGGTTGCGGCTGAGCACCGAGCGCCTCGAGGCGATGGCCCAGGGGCTGCGCGACGTCGCGGGGCTGCCCGACCCGGTGGGGGAGGTGGTGCGCGGCGGCACCCTGGCCAACGGGCTGGAGATGCGCCAGGTGCGGGTGCCGTTCGGGGTGGTGGCGATGGTCTACGAGGCCAGGCCCAACGTCACCGCCGACGCCGCCGGCATCTGCCTGAAGTCGGGCAACGCCGTGCTGCTGCGCGGCTCCTCGAGCGCTGCGGTGAGCAACGCGGCGATCGTCGAGGTGCTGCGCGACGCGGCGGCCGGGGCCGGCCTCGACCCCGACGTGGTGCAGCTGGTGCCGGCGGACTCGCGCGAGAGCGTGACCACGCTGATGCGCGCCCGGGGCCGCGTCGACGTGCTGATCCCGCGCGGGGGAGCGGGGCTGATCCGCAGCGTCGTCGAGGGGTCGACGGTGCCGGTGATCGAGACCGGGGTCGGCAACTGCCACGTCTACGTCGACCGGGCCGCCGACCTCGACAAGGCCCTGGCCGTGGTGCTCAACGCCAAGACCCACCGCCCCAGCGTGTGCAACGCCGCCGAGACGCTGCTGGTGCACGCCGACCTCGCCGACACCTTCCTGCCCCGGGTCGTGGCCGCGCTGCAGGAGGCCGGGGTCACCGTCCACGGCGACCCCACGACCGCGGCGCTGCCGGGCGTGGTGCCGGCCACCGACGACGACTGGGACACCGAGTACCTCACGCTCGACCTGGCGGTGGGCGTCGTCGGCTCGATCGACGCGGCCATCGACCACGTGCGCCGCCACTCCAGCGCCCACAGCGAGGCGATCCTCACCGAGGACCAGTCGGCCGCGCGCCGCTTCGTGGCCGCGGTCGACTCCGCGGCGGTGCTGGTCAACGCCAGCACGCGCTTCACCGACGGCGGCGAGCTCGGCTTCGGTGCCGAGATCGGGATCAGCACCCAGAAGCTGCACGCGCGGGGCCCGATGGGGCTGCCCGAGATGACCTCGACCAAGTACGTCGTCACCGGCGACGGCCACGTGCGCTGAGGCGGTGCCGGCCGGGTGCCGGCCCGGCGGTAGTCTTGCGCCATGACCGCTGCCCAGATCCTGCAGAGCACCGTCGTCCTGGCCTCCGAGGCCGAGCACGAGGTCAACCACGTGCTGTCCTACGGCATCGGCCTGCTGGTCCTGGTGATCATGCTCGGCCTGCTGGCTGCGCTGCTGGGCTTCGGCAACGGCCGCGAGCACAGCTGAGCCTCGGCTCATGACGCGTCGGCGCCGGGTCGGCGTCATGGGCGGCACCTTCGACCCCATCCACCACGGGCACCTCGTGGCGGCCTCGGAGGTCCAGGCGTGGTTCGACCTCGACGAGGTCGTCTTCGTGCCCACCGGCGACCCCTGGCAGAAGGCCGACCGCGAGGTCACCACCGCCGAGCACCGCTACCTGATGACGGTGATCGCGACCGCGGCCAACCCGCGCTTCAACGTCAGCCGCGTCGACATCGACCGCAGCGGGCGCACCTACACCATCGACACCCTGCGCGACCTGCGCGAGCGGCTGCCCGAGGCCGACCTCTACTTCATCACCGGCGCCGACGCGCTCGCCGAGATCTTCACCTGGCGCGACGCCGACGAGCTCTTCGACCTGGCCCAGTTCGTGGGCTGCACCCGTCCCGGCTACGAGATGGACGAGGAGACGTTGCGGGCGATCCCCGCCGACCGTGTCACGATGGTGGAGATCCCTGCGCTGGCGATCTCCTCGACCGACTGCCGTGCGCGGACCCAGCGCGGGGAGCCGGTGTGGTACCTCGTGCCCGACGGCGTCGTGCAGTACATCGCCAAGCACGAGCTCTACCCCGCCACCGAGACACCATCCACCGACACCGGAGCCACATGACCGCCACCGACCACGCCATCGAGCTGGTGCACGCCGCCGCGCGCGCAGCCGGCGACAAGCTCGGCCAGGACCTCCTCGCCTACGACGTGAGCGAGCAGCTGGCCATCACCGACGCCTTCCTCCTCGTCTCCGCCTCCAACGACCGCCAGGTCAAGGCGATCGTCGACGAGGTCGAGGACAAGCTGCGCGAGGTCGGCGCCAAGCCGATCCGCCGCGAGGGCGAGCGCGACGGGCGCTGGGTCCTCATCGACTACGGCGAGATCGTCGTGCACGTCCAGCACGAGGAGGAGCGTGAGTTCTACGCCCTCGAGCGGCTCTGGCGCGACTGCCCGGTGATCGCCCTGCCGGCCGACGCCACGGGCCCCAGCGCTCCGCGCGACCCGGCGTGAGCCGCACCCTGGTCCTGCTCCGGCACGGCCAGACCGCCTCCAACCGCGAGAAGCGGATCCAGGGCCAGCTCGACGTCGACCTCGACGACACCGGGCGCGACCAGGCCGCGCGCACCGCGCCGGTCGTGGCCGCGCTGCGTCCCGACGTCGTGTGGTGCTCCGACCTGGCCCGGGCCCGCGCCACCGTGGCCCCGGTGCTGCGCGAGCTGGGCCGCGAACCCGCGTGGGCGGCGTACGACGCCCGGCTGCGCGAGTTCCACCTCGGCGAGCGGCAGGGCCTGACCCACGAGGAGTACCGCACGCTCGACGCCGAGGAGTTCGCGGCGTTCCGCTCCGGCGAGTACGACGTGGTGCCGGGCGCCGAGAAGGCCGCCGAGGTCGGGCTGCGGATGAGCGAGGCCCTCGGCGAGCTGCTGCGCGCGACGCCCGAGGGCGGGACCGCGCTGGCGGTCTCCCACGGTGCCGCGATCCGGGTCGCCACCGGCGCGCTGCTGGGCTGGCCGGAGACGCAGTTCGCGACCCTCCAGGGGTTGGCCAACTGCGGCTGGGTGGTCTTCCGCGAGCACGCGGGCGACGGCCGTCTGCGCCTCGAGGCCTACAACCGCACCGTCTCCTGACCCCGGATTTCACATCGTCGGAGCCGTCGGCTAATGTTCCGCAGGTCGCTCACCGGCAACGGGGAGGCAGACGGACTGGGGCTGTGGCGCAGCTGGTAGCGCATCTGCATGGCATGCAGAGGGTCAGGGGTTCGAGTCCCCTCAGCTCCACAACGAAGACAGGCCCCCGGCACAGCGCGAAGGCGCTGAGCCGGGGGTCTTCGTCGTCGTGGCGCTCCCTTAACCTGACGGTCCTCGACCTCTGGAGCTGCCGTGCGTCCTCGTCCCCGTCCCGCCCCGCGCAGGGTCGCGTCCCCCGTCCCGCTCGGCGTGGCCCGCCGGCTGGTCGTGCCGGGGCTGCTGGCGGCCCTGGCAGTGGCCCTCACACTGGTCGTGCCGCTGCCGGTCGGGCCGTCGACGGCGCCCCCTGCCCGGGCCGCCGACGCGGCGTACAGCTGGGAGACGGAGGGCGGGACCCTGCTCGCCGGGTCGTGGTCGGGCGGCACCCTCCAGGCGCGGGCCGCGGACTCCGACGACGCGCGCACCCCGCTCTACGCCGCCGACCCCGCCGACCTCGCCTACACCTCGCTGGAGGCCGTGGACTGGTCCCCTGACCGCCGACGGGTGCTGGCGCTCGACCACGCGGCCCCCGGCGACCAGGACGCCATGGCGGTGGACGTCGTGACCGGTGAGCGCCGGCCGGTGCGGGTCCCCGACCGCTTCGTCGACGAGATGGTCTGGGCCGGGTCCCAGCACGCGGCCGTGCTGGTGCGCACCGGCGCGGGCAGCGAGCTGTGGGAGGTCGCCGTCGACTCCGGCGGCGCCCGGCTGGTGCACTCGTTCGTGGGAGGGACCGGGGGCCTGACCTCCTCGCCCGACGGCTCGCGCCTGGGTGTCCTGCGCTCCTACTCGCGAGGTGCGGACGCGACCCCGAGGTGGGGCTTCGAGGTGGTGGCCGTGGACCGCGCGACGGGCGCGACCACGGTGTTGGCTGAGCTCGACGAGGCACCGCAGGACCTCGCCTGGTCCCCGACGGGGGAACGGCTGCTGCTCTCCACGCAGGACGAGCTGCTGGTGGTCGACCTCGACTCCGCCGGCGGCCCGGCCGCCGAGCCCCGGCCCGTGCCCGGGCCGCCCGGTTCCCTCGTGTGGGCCCCCAGCGGCGAGCGGGTGCTGGTGCGGACCTACGGGGGCCGGCGGGTGGTCGAGGTTGACACGGGACGCAGCGAGCCCGGTCCGCTGCTCACCGGCTCGTACGAGGTCGTGGACTGGCAGCCGGACCCGCGCTGCACGATCACCGGCACCGACGGCGACGACGACCTGGCCGGCACTCCGGGGGACGACGTGATCTGCGCCGGCGCCGGCGACGACCGTGTGCGTGCCAGCGCGGGTCGCGACCTCGTCCTGGCCGGACCCGGTCAGGACCGGCTGGACCACGCCGACGACCCCGCGCCGGTGCGGGCCCACCTCGACCGGTGGCTGGTGCGCGGGCACGGTGACACGGAGGTCTACGGGGTCGAGGAGCTGCGCGGCACCGACTTCGACGACCTGGTGCTCGGCTCGCGGGGCGACGAGGTGCTGGTCGGTGGCGGCGGGGACGACGAGATCGACGGCAGCCTCGGTGACGACGAGCTGCGCGGAGGACCGGGGCGAGACGTAGCGACGTTCGCGCACCGCGACCTGGAGAGCAGGGGCAGCTGGCGGCGGGTCGCGGCCGACCTGCGCACCGGGCTGGCCCGGGGCGACTCCGGCCACGACCGGCTCAGCGGCATCGAGGACCTGACGGCGTGGGACGGCGGCACCCTGGTCGGCGACGACGGGCCCAACCGGCTCAGCACCCACTTCGGGGGCATCCTGGCGCCCCGGGGCGGTGACGACGTGCTGGCCGGCGGCGGGCGCGTCGACTACGCGGGCGCGCCGCGCGGCGTCGTCGTCGACCAGGCGGCCGGGGTGGTGACCGGCTGGGGCCGCGACCGGTTGGTCGGCTTCGGCGACCACGGTGCGCCGCGCGGGTTCACCGGCTCCAGCCACGACGACGTGTTCCACCTCGTGCGGGGAGGCGCCAAGGGACGTGGCGGCGACGACCTGATCACGGTGTCCCAGGAGGCGGCCTACGCGCTGGGCGGCAAGGGCTACGACAGGGTCGACCTGTCGGCCATGTCCGAGGGGGTGCAGGTCGCCGTGCACGACCCGCCCGACCGCTTCCCCGGCGGTGTGGAGGTGACGGGGGTGGAGGAGGTCACGCTCACCGCCCACGACGACGTCAGCCTGGGCGGCCCCCGCGTGGTCCGGGCCGGCGCGGGCGACGACGTGATCACCACCACCCCGGCCACCGAGAAGATACTGGCCGGTCCGGGCGACGACGTGGTGGGCCGCAGCCGCGGTGACGACGTCGTGCGCGGTGGTGGCGGCGACGACCTGCTGGGCTTCTCGGCCTTCACCCGCCTCGTGCACGGCGGCGCCGGCCAGGACGCGCTGGTCGCCACGGGGTCGCGGGCCCGGGTGCGGGTCGACCTCGGGACGGGGCGCGCCCGTGTCCTGGACCGCTGGGTGCGCAAGCGCGTGGTGCGCCTCCGGGCTGTCGAGGGGGCGGTGGGGACGACCCACGACGACCTGCTCGTCGGTGACGGTGGCCCCAACCTCCTGGTGCCCGGCCCCGGGCGTGACGAGGTGCGCGGCCGCGGGGGGCGGGACCAGCTGTGGGGCGTCGACGAGAGCAGGGACCTGCTGCACGGCGGTGCGGGGCGCGACGAGTGCCTCGCCGACACCCGCGACCGGCTGGTGTCCTGCGAGCGCGAGAGCGTGGAGGGCGGGGACCTCGCCCGTGACTGGCGCCGGCGCTGGGAGGCCCTCAGGGCTCCAGGACGCACCCGGGGTTGAGGATGCCTCGCGGGTCCAGCGCCGCCTTGACCGCCCGCGACATCGCCATCGCCCCGGGGTCGAGCTCGCGGGCCAGCCAGTCGCGCTTGAGCCGGCCCACGCCGTGCTCGCCGGTGATGGTGCCGCCGAGGTCGAGGGCCAGCGAGGTGATCGCGTCGAACGCGCGGGCCGCGGCCGCCACCGAGGCCGGGTCGGCGGCGTCGTGGACGATCGTCGGGTGCATGTTGCCGTCGCCGGCGTGCCCGAAGACCCCGATGGTCAGCGCCTGGGCGGCGGCGACCCGCTCGATCCCCTCGAGCAGGTCGACGACCCGTCCGCGGGGCACGCACACGTCGTCGAGGATCCAGTCGCCGAGCCGCTCGAGCGCCGGCAGCGCCTGGCGGCGCGCCTCGAGCAGGGCCTCGCCCTCGACCGCGTCGTCGGCGACCACGACGTCCTCGGCGCCGGCGTCGCCGCAGAGCACCGCCATCGCCTCGAGCACGGCGGCCGCGGACCCGCCGTCGCCCTGCGCCAGCAGCATCGCCGCCGGGGTTCCGTCGGCGCCCAGGCCCATCCCGGTGAGCCGGTCGACCGCGTCGAGGGTGGTGCGGTCCATGACCTCGAGCATCGACAGGTCGAGCCCGGCCCGGGTCACGGCGGCCACCGCGGCGCCGGCCGCGCCCAGCGAGGGGAACGTCGCGACCAGCGTGCGGGCCGGGCCCGGCGCCGGCAGCAGCCGCACGGTGATCTCGGTGATCACGCCCAGGGTGCCCTCGGAGCCGACCACCAGCGCGGTGAGGTCGTAGCCGGCCACGCCCTTGGCCGTACGCCGCCCGGTGCGGGCCACGGTGCCGTCGGCCAGCACCACCTCGAGGCCGAGCACGAAGTCGCCGGTGACGCCGTACTTCACGCAGCACATGCCGCCGGCGTTCGTCGCGACGTTGCCGCCGACGGTCGAGAACGCGACGCTGCCGGGATCGGGCGGGTAGAAGAGGCCGGCGTCGGCGGCGGCCGCGCGGAGGTCGCCGGTGACCACCCCGGGCTGCACCACGGCCAGCCGCTCGACCGGGTCGACCTCGAGCACCCGCGCCAGCCGCCGGGTGGAGAGCACCACTGATCCGTCGGGCGCGGCCGCGGCGCCGGACAGGCCGCTGCCGGCGCCGCGCACCACCACCGGCACCCGGTGCTCGTGGGCGATCGCGAGGACGGCTGCCACGTCGGCGGTGCTGCGGGGGCTGACCACGGCGAGCGGCCCGGCCCCGCCCGCCCCGCCCTGCACCCCGAGGGCCGCCTCGTCGCGCGCGAAGGACGCGACGACCTCGGGGTCGGTGGTGACCAGGTCGGGGCCGAGCCGGTCGAAGGGGGTGCTCACGCGGGTCGTCGCGCCGTCAGTCGACGCGCATCTCGCCGAGCTCGGACCAGCCGGTGCCCTCGACCTCGGTGCTGACGATGCGCGGCGTCTCGACGAGGTAGGCCGGCAGCTCGCGCGTCGCCTTCTGGAAGTGCTCGGACTGCACGTGGGCCGCACCGGCGTCACCGTCGGCGAAGGCCTCGGTGAGGAAGTACTCGTCGCTGTCGTCGAGCGCCCGCGCCCAGTCGAACCACAGGCAGCCCGGCTCGGCGCGGGTCGACTCGGTGAACTCGCGCGAGATCTCGGGCCAGGCGTCGGCGTGCTCGGGCCGGACGCGGAAGCGGGCGGTGATGAAGATCAAGACTCTCTCCTCATGGGACTCGTGGGGGGACGGGCGGCAGGGTGACCAGCGGCCGGACCTGCCGCTGCGAGCCTAGGCGCGCCGGGGCTACGCTGCGGCACACACGTCTCGTGGTGACCAGGAACCCGGCGCAAGTCCGGGGCGGTTCCGCCACTGTGAGCCCGCAGCAGCACCGCGGGCGTAGCCAGACACTGGCCACGGGACCTCCGTCGAGCAAGGGGCGAGAACCCCGAGGAGAAATCATGAGGCCCTGCCGGTCCACGTCCACCCACCCCCGGCGCGGCCCGCGATCCCTGCGGCCCCTGGCGGCCCCGGCGGCGCTCGCGCTCGTCCTGGTGGCCTCCGGCTGCGCCGGCGCGCCCGAGCCGCGGGCCGGCGCGAGCACCGCCGAGGCCGCCGGCTTCCCGGTCGAGATCAGCAGCTGCGGCCACACCAGCACGCTCGAGCGCCCCGCCGAGCGCGCCGTGACGATGAACCAGGGCGCCACCGAGGTCGCCCTCGCGCTGGGCGTCGAGGACCGGCTCGTCGGCACCGCCTACCTCGACGACCGGGTGCCCCGGCGCTGGGCGGCGGCGTACGCCGGCGTGCCGGTGCTGTCGCCGGAGTACCCCACGCGCGAGGAGCTCCTCGCGGTCGAGCCCGACCTGGTCTACGGCGCCTACGCCAGCGCCTTCGACGCGGGCGCCGCCGGCAGCCGGGCCGAGCTCGAGAGCTCGGGCACCCACGCCTACCTCTCGCCCTTCGGCTGCGACGACGCCGACCAGCGCCCCGACGCGTCCTTCGCGGCGGTGTGGGAGGAGGTCGACGCCGTCGCGGCGGCGTTCGGGGTGCCGGCGCGCGCCGCGCGGCTGCGCGCCGAGCAGGAGCAGCAGCTGGCCGCGCTCGAGGCCGAGCGGGCCGGCGCCGGCCTCGACGTGCTCTGGTACGACTCCGGCGACAAGACGCCGTACGTCGGTGCGGGCGCCGGAGGCCCCCAGCTGGTGCTCGACGCCGTGGGGGCGACCAACGTCTTCGCCGACCAGCCCGGCAGCTGGGTCGAGGCGAGCTGGGAGAAGGTCGTCGAGGCCGATCCCGACGTGGTCGTGCTGGCCGACGCCTCGTGGTCGAGCGCCGCCGAGAAGGTCGCCTACCTCGCGGCCGACCCGGTGCTCGGCGGGCTGCGGGCCGTGCGTGAGCAGCGCTTCGTCACCGTCGCGTTCTCGGAGTCCACCGCGGGTGTGCGCCTGGTCGACGGCGCGGTGTCGGTGGCGCAGCAGCTGGCAGGCCTGGACGCCTCGTGAGGCGGGGCCGGCCGGCCCTCCCCACGACGCTCGTGCTGCTGCTCGCGGCCGCCGTCCTGGTGGCGAGCATGGCCGCGGCGCTGGGCATCGGGGCGGTCCCGGTGCCGCTGTCGACCGTCGTCGAGGTGGTGGCGCGACGGCTGGGCGCCCCGGGCCTCGACGTGCGGCTGCTGGACGACCAGATCGTGTGGCAGCTGCGGATGCCGCGGGTGCTGGGCGCGGCGGCAGTGGGGGCGGCGCTGGCCTGCTGCGGCGCGGTGCTGCAGGCGCTGACCCGCAACGACCTGGCCGACCCCTACCTGCTCGGGATCTCCAGCGGGGCGGCGGTCGGTGCCGTCACGGTGATCGTGCTCGGCGTCTCGGTCGCCGGGCTGGCCGGCTCGACCGCCGTCGCCGCGGCGGGCTTCGCCGGCGCGCTGGGCGCGTTGGTGCTGGTGCTGGTGCTGGCGGCCGGTCGCGGCGGCAGCCTCTCGCCGGGGCGCACGGTCCTGGCGGGGGTCGCCACGGCCCAGGTGTGCGGCGCCTACACCTCGATGGTGGTGATCCTGGCCGGTGACGCCGACGCCGCACGGCGGGTGCTGACCTGGACCCTCGGGTCGGTGGCCGGGCTGCGCTGGGGCAGCGCCCTGGCCGTGGCGGCGGTGGCGGTGCTCTCGACGGTGGCGTTCGTGGCGATGGCAGGACAGCTCGACGCCCTGGCCTTCGGCGAGGCCTCGGCGCGCTCGCTGGGCATCGACGTCGAGCGGCTGCGCTGGGTGCTGATGGTGCTCACCGCCCTGGTCACCGCCTGCCTGGTCGCCTTCTCGGGCGCGATCGGCTTCGTGGGGCTGGTCGTCCCCCACGTGGTGCGCTTCCTGACCGGCCCCCAGCACCGGCTGCTGCTCCCGCTCGCGGCGCTGCTGGGCGCCGTGCTGCTGGTCTGGGCCGACACGCTGGCCCGCTCGCTGGTGCAGGGCCAGGAGATCCCGATCGGCGTCGTGACCGCACTGGTGGGGGCGCCGTTCTTCGCCCACCTGCTGCGCCGCGGGCGGGTGGCGTCGTGAGCCCCGCGGTGCTCGAGGCGAGCGACGTCGGGCTGCGGGTGGCGGGTCGCGCGCAGCCGGTCCTCGACGGTGTCGACCTGGTCTGCCGCCCGGGCCGGGTCACCGGCCTGCTGGGGCCCAACGGGTCGGGGAAGACGTCGCTGCTGCACGTCGTCGCGGGGCTGCGACGGCCCGGTGCCGGCGCGGTGCACCTCGACGGCGCCGACGTGCACCGGATGCCCGCCCGGCTGCGGGCCCGGCGCCTCGCGCTCGTCGAGCAGCACGCGGAGACCACCCTGGCGCTGAGCGTGCGCCAGGTCGTCGCGCTCGGGCGGACGCCGCACCGCTCGCGCTGGGGCGCCGGGCCCCTGGACGGCCAGGACGCCCGGGCCGTGGAGCAGGCGATGCGCCTGGTCAGCGTCGACCACCTCGCCGACCGCGGCTGGGACCGCCTCTCGGGCGGGGAGCGGCAGCGCACCCAGCTGGCCCGTGCCCTGGCCCAGGAGCCCGCCGTGCTGCTGCTCGACGAGCCGACCAACCACCTCGACCTGCGTCACCAGCTCGACTTCCTCGAGCGGGTGCGCGAGCGCGGGTTGACCACCCTGGCCGCGCTGCACGACCTCGAGATGGCGGCGGCCTACTGCGACGACGTCGTCGTGCTGCGCGAGGGCCGGGTGGCCGCGGCCGGCCCGGTGGCTCGCGTGCTCACCCCCGCCCTGGTCGCCGACGTCTACGGCGTCGACGTCGACGTCGAGACGCACCCACGGCGCACGGCACCGCACGTGCGCTGGAACGGTGTGCTCGCGACCCGCCCGGTGAGGGAGGCGACCCGGTGAGCCCGGCGGCCGGTGACGACCGCGAGCGGCTGGTGCTGGTGGGCATGTCGGCGCACGAGGCCGCCCAGCCCCGGCGGGTCGCCGACCTGGCCGGTGACCGCGCCGCGACCGTGGCCTTCCTGCAGGTCGGCGATCCGTCGCTCGCAGGCGAGCTGACCCGCCTGGCCGACCTCGGCGCCGAGCGCGTGGTGCTCGTCGGGGTGCGCCTGGGCGCCACCGGTCCCGGCGCGTCCTGGCTGCGCCGCGTCGCCGCGCACTGGCGGCGCGAGCGGGAGGGGCAGCAGCCGGTGCAGCATCCCGAGGCCCCGGACATCACCGTGGCCGCCGACCTGCTGCGCCACGACGGCGAGCTGGCCACCGTGCTGGCCCGCGCCGTCCGCCCGCTCACCGGCCGGGAGGCCGGGCTGACCTCCGCGGCGTGGGACGACCTGCCGGGCCACCGCCACCAGGTGCTGGTGTGCCGGGGACCGCGCTGCACCGCACGGGGCGCCGAGACGACCGCGACGGCCCTGGCCCGGGCCCTGGTCGAGCAGGGCCTGGGCGACGACGACGTGCTGGTCACCCAGACCGGGTGCCTGTTCCCCTGCAACCACGCGCCCGTGGTGGCGGTGCAGCCCGACGACGTCTGGTACGCCGGCGTCGACGAGGCCCTGGCGGCGCGCCTGGTCGGCGAGCACCTGCTCCACGACCGCCCGCTGACCGAGCAGCGGCTGCCGCGCCGGCGCGGGGCCCGGGGCGACTAGGGTGGCCGCACACGTCTCGTGGTGACCAGGAACCCGGTGCCGGCAGCGATGCCGAAGTCCGGGGCGGTTCCGCCACTGTGAGCCCGCTGCGAGAGCAGCGGGCGTAGCCAGACACTGGCCACGGGACCTCCGCCGACCAGGGGCGAGAACCCCGAGGAGAAACACGATGAACCGACGCGCGCGCATCGCGCTGCTCTCGACCTCCGACACCGACCTGCTCTCGGCCCGGGCCAGCGGCGTCGACTACGTCGTGGCCAACCCGGCGCGGCCCGGCCACCAGTCCATGGCCGAGACGATCGAGGGCTGCGACCTCGTCGTCGGGCGCGTGCTGGGCTCGCCGCAGGACCTGTGCTCGGGCTTCGCCCGGATCGCCGCCACGGGGATGCCGACCGTGGTGCTGGGCGGCGAGCAGCAGCCCAGCGCCGAGCTGATGGAGCTCTCCTCGGTGCCGATGGGCGTGGCCGCCGAGGCGCACCGCTACCTCGCCGAGGGCGGGCCGGCGAACCTGGCCCAGCTGCACGCCTTCCTCTCCGACACGGTGCTGCTGACCGGCGAGGGCTTCGAGCCGCCGGTCGCGCTGCCGCAGTGGGGCTGGGCGCGCCCGCACGTCGACAGCGACCTGCCGCGGGTGGGCGTCCTCTACTACCGGGCCCACGAGGCCAGCGGCAACACCGCCTTCGCGCACGCGCTGGCCGACGCGGTCGACGCGACCGGTCTCGCCGTCGGCGTCCCGGTCTTCGCGGGCTCGCTGCGCGCCGCCCCCGACGCGCTCTACGACGCGCTGGGCACCCTCGACGCGCTCGTGGTCACCGTGCTCGCCGCCGGGGGCAGCACCCCTGCCTCGGCGAGCGCCGGCGAGCACGACGAGGCGTGGGACGTGGAGCGGATGGCGGCCCTCGACATCCCGGTGCTCCAGGGCCTGTGCCTGACCAGCAGCCGCGCCGAGTGGGAGGCCAGCGACGACGGGGTCACCCCCCTCGACTCGGCCACCCAGATCGCGATCCCCGAGTTCGACGGGCGCATCATCACCGTGCCGTTCTCCTTCAAGGAGGTCGACGCCGACGGGCTGCCGCGCTACGTCGCCGACCCCGAGCGCTGCGCCCGGGTGGCCCGCACCGCGGTCAACCACGCCCGGCTGCGGCGTACGCCGCCCGCGCAGCGCAAGGTCGCGCTGATGCTCTCGGCCTACCCGACCAAGCACTCCCGGGTCGGCAACGCCGTCGGGCTGGACACCCCGGTCTCGACGATCCGGCTGCTGCGCCGGATGCGGGAGGCCGGCTACGACCTCGGCGCGCCCGGCCGGGTGCCGGGCCTCGAGCTCGACGACGACACCGAGGCGGGCGACGCGCTGATCCACGCCCTGATCGCGGCGGGCGGGCAGGACGAGGAGTGGCTGACCCACGCCCAGCTCAGCGACGCGCACGTGCGGATCACCGCCGAGCAGTACGCCGCGTGGACCGCCGACCTGCCCGCCGACCTGCGCGCGCAGGTCGTCGACGCATGGGGCGCCGCGCCGGGCACCCTGTTCACCAACGAGGCCGGCGAGATCGTGCTGGCCACCATCACCGCCGGCAACGTGGTGCTGCTGATCCAGCCGCCGCGCGGCTTCGGGGAGAACCCGGTCGCGATCTACCACGACCCCGACCTGGCCCCCAGCCACCACTACCTGGCCGCCTACCGCTGGCTCGAGGCGCCCGAGGAGTCCGGCGGGTTCGGCGCCCACGCGGTCGTGCACCTGGGCAAGCACGGGTCGATGGAGTGGCTGCCGGGCAAGAACGCGGCGCTGTCGGCCTCCTGCGCCACCGACGCCGCGATCGGCAGCCTGCCGCTGGTCTACCCGTTCCTGGTCAACGACCCGGGGGAGGGCGCGCAGGCCAAGCGGCGCGCGCACGCCACCATCGTCGACCACCTGGTCCCGCCGATGGCGCGCGCCGAGACCTACGGCGACATCGCCCGGCTCGAGCAGCTGCTCGACGAGCACGCCAACATCGCGGCGATGGATCCCGCCAAGCTGCCGGCGGTGCGCGGCGAGATCTGGCAGCTCATGCACGCCGCCGAGATGCACCGCGACCTCGGGCTCGACGACAGGCCGGACGACACCGAGTTCGACGACTTCCTGCTGCACGTCGACGGCTGGCTCTGCGAGATCAAGGACGCCCAGATCCGCGACGGCCTGCACGTGCTCGGCCAGGCGCCCGACGGGGAGGCCCGGGTCAACCTGGTGCTGGCGATCCTGCGCGCCTCGCAGGTGTGGGGCGGGGAGTCGGCGGCGGTGCCCGGCCTGCGGGTCGCGCTCGGGCTCAAGGAGGGCCACGAGGCCACCGGCGCCGTCGACGCCGCCGAGCAGCAGGCCCGCGAGCTGGTGCTCGCCATGGAGGCGGCCCACTGGGACCCGGGGGCGGTCACCGGGCTGCACGACGACCCCGAGGTGCAGCGCGTCCTCGCCTTCGCCGCCGACCAGGTGGTGCCCCGGCTGGGGCGCACGACCGACGAGCTCGACGCGGTGCTGCACGCCCTCGACGGCGGCTTCGTGCCGGCCGGCCCCTCCGGCTCCCCGCTGCGGGGCCTGGTCAACGTGCTGC
Source organism: Nocardioides salarius (assembly GCF_016907435.1). Classification (NCBI taxonomy): domain Bacteria; kingdom Bacillati; phylum Actinomycetota; class Actinomycetes; order Propionibacteriales; family Nocardioidaceae; genus Nocardioides; species Nocardioides salarius. The sequence continues at coordinate 3,890,163 of NZ_JAFBBZ010000001.1, forward strand.
CCACCGGACGCAACTTCTACACCGTCGACCCGCGTGCGGTGCCCAGCAGGCTGGCCTGGCAGACCGGCGTCGCGATGGCCGACTCGCTGCTGCAGCGCCACCTCGACGACACCGGCACCCACCCAACGTCGGTGGGGCTGTCGGTGTGGGGCACCAGTGCGATGCGCACCTCCGGCGACGACGTGGCCGAGGTGCTCGCGCTGCTGGGCGTCCGTCCGCTCTGGGACGAGGCCTCGCGGCGGGTCTCCGAGCTGCAGGTCGTCCCCCTCGAGGAGCTCGGCCGCCCCCGCATCGACGTGACCGTGCGGATCTCCGGGTTCTTCCGCGACGCCTTCCCGCACGTGGTGGCCATGCTCGACGACGCCGTGCGGCTGGTCGCCGACCTCGACGAGCCGCCCGAGCAGAACTTCGTGCGCGCCCACGTCGAGGCCGACCTCGCCGAGCACGGCGACCGGCGCCGGGCCACCACCCGTGTCTTCGGCTCCAAGCCGGGCTCGTACGGCGCCGGCATCCTGCAGGTCGTCGAGTCGGGGTCGTGGCGCGACGACGCCGACCTGGCCGAGGTCTACACCGCCTGGGGCGGCTTCGCCTACGGCCGCGACCTCGACGGTGCCCCGGCCGCCGACGACATGCGCACGGCGTACCGGCGCATCCAGGTGGCGGCCAAGAACATCGACACCCGCGAGCACGACATCGCCGACTCCGACGACTACTTCCAGTACCACGGCGGGATGGTCGCCACCGTGCGCGCGCTGACCGGCTCCGACCCGCGCGCCTACGTCGGCGACTCCACGAGCCCCGACGCGGTGCGCACCCGCACCCTGCAGGAGGAGACCAACCGGGTCTTCCGGGCCCGGGTGGTCAACCCGCGCTGGATCACCGCGATGCAGCGCCACGGCTACAAGGGCGCCTTCGAGCTGGCCGCCACTGTCGACTACCTCTTCGGCTTCGACGCCACCGCCGGGGTCGTGCACGACTGGATGTACGAGTCGCTGGCCCGCGAGTACGTGCTCGACGAGACCAACCAGCAGTTCATGCGCCGCTCCAACCCGTGGGCGCTGCGCGGCATCGTGGAGAAGCTGCACGAGGCGGCCGACCGCGGGCTGTGGCAGGCCCCCGACGCCGACACGCTGGCGCGGATGCAGGCGGTCTACCTCGACCTGGAGGGCGACCTGGAGGACCGCGCCGATGGCTGAGGCGGTGGTCGACCCGGTGGTGCGGCCGGTGGCGACCCGTCGCGTCGTGGTCGTCGGGATCGGGATGGGCCCCCAGCACGTGACCCCCGAGGCGTCGGCCGCGATCGGCTCGGTCGACGTCGTGCTGGCCTTCGTGAAGTCGACCGGCGACCCGCTGCTCGAGGTGCGCCGCGAGATCTGCGCCCGGCACGACGTCGAGCTGGTGGTGCTCGAGGACCCGCCGCGCGCCCGCCACGACGACGTCGACTACGAGGCGGCGGTGGAGGCGTGGCACGCCGCCCGCACCGACGCCTGGGAGGTCGCGCTGGCCGAGCACCCCGGCGACGTGGGCCTGCTGGTGTGGGGCGACCCCGGCCTCTACGACTCGACGCTGCGGCTGCTCGACCGGCTGCAGGACCGGGTGCGGCTGGCGGTCGAGGTGGTGCCCGGCATCAGCAGCCTCCAGCTGCTCGCGGCCCGGCACCGCCTGGTGCTGCACGAGGTCGGTGCCCCCCTGCACGTCACCACGGCCCGTCGCCTGCCCGAGGCGCTCGCCGCGGGGGAGCGCAACGTCGTCGTCGTGCTGACCCGGCGCCTCGAGCTGCTCGGCACCGAGCCCGACGTCACCGGCTGGTCGATCTGGTGGGGAGCCAACCTGGGTGCCCCCGGCGAGCAGCTGGTCGCCGGCCGGGTCGCCGACGTGCTCGACGACGTCGCCGCGGCCCGGGAGCGCGCGCGTGCCCTCGACGGCTGGGTGCTCGACCTCTACCTGCTGCGGGCGCCGTGAGCGGGCGGTGGCCGGGCCACAGCGTGCTGGCCGTGCCGGTGCCCGCCCTCGACGACTGGGTGCGTGAGCGGACCCGCGGCCACGACCCGGCCTGGGTCTCGACCGACCCGGGGTTCGTGCACGCCCACGTCACCGTGCTCGGGCCCTGGCTGCCCGCACCCGCCGAGGGCGACCTCGAGCGCGTGGCGGAGCTGCTGTCGGCGGTCCCGGCCTTCGACGCCGAGCTGGACGACCCGGCGGTCTTCCCCGAGGGGATGGTGCACCTGCGGCCCGAGCCGGTCGCCGCCTTCGCCGAGCTCACCGAGCTGCTGGCCGGGGCCTACCCGCAGTGCCCGCCCTACGAGGGCAGGTACGCCGACGTGGTGCCGCACCTGAGCCTCGACCAGGTCGGCGCCCGCGGTGCCGCCGGGCCGGTGACCCGCGAGCAGGTGGTCGCCGACGTGGCGCCGCTGCTGCCCGCCCGCGTCCGGGTCGACCGGGTCGACCTGCAGTGGTGGCAGGCCGGCGGTTGCCGGCTGCTGCGCTCCTTCCCGCTGGCGCACGCACCGGCCGGGGCGGGGGCCTGATGGCCGGCCTGCTGATCGCCGGCACCACCTCCGACGCGGGCAAGAGCGTGGTCACCACGGGACTGTGCCGGGCCCTGGCGGCGCGCGGGGTGGCCGTGGCGCCGTACAAGGCGCAGAACATGTCGAACAACTCGATGGTCGTGGCGCACCCCGACGGCGGCACCGCCGAGATCGGGCGGGCGCAGTGGGTGCAGGCGCTGGCCGCCCGGGTCGAGCCCGAGCCCGCGATGAACCCGGTGCTGCTCAAGCCGGGCGGTGAGCGCCGCAGCCACGTGGTGGTGCTGGGGCGGCCCGCCGGCGAGGTGTCCTCGCGCGAGTGGAGCACCGGTCGCGCGCACCTGGCGCGCGCCGCGCACGCGGCGTACGACGACCTGGCCGCGCGCCACGACGTCGTGGTCGCCGAGGGGGCCGGCAGCCCCGCCGAGATCAACCTGCGCGCCGGCGACTACGTCAACATGGGCCTCGCGCGGCACGCCGACCTGCCCACGGTGGTCGTCGGCGACATCGACCGGGGCGGGGTCTTCGCGGCGTTCCTCGGCACCGTCGCGCTGCTCGCGCCGGAGGACCAGGCGCTGGTGGCCGGCTTCGTGGTCAACAAGTTCCGCGGCGACCTCGGGCTGCTGCGACCGGGCCTCGAGCAGCTGGTCGGGGCGACGGGGCGGCGCACCTTCGGCGTGCTGCCGCACAGCCCCGACCTGTGGCTGGACTCCGAGGACGCCCTCGACCTCGAGGGCCGCCGCGCGGGCGCCGGGGCGGCCGGGACGACGGCGGCGCGGGTGGTCGTGGTGCGGCTGCCACGCATCTCCAACCTCACCGACGTCGACGCGCTGGGCCTCGAGCCCGGGCTCGACGTGGTCTTCGCCTCCACCCCGCAGGGGCTCTCGGACGCCGACCTGGTGGTGCTGCCCGGCACCCGCGCCACCCTCGCCGACCTGGCCTGGCTGCGCGAGCGCGGGCTCGACACCGCCCTGCGCACGCACGCGCGAGCCGGCCGGCCGCTGCTCGGCATCTGCGGCGGTGCGCAGATGCTGGGGCGCCGGATCCGCGACCCGCAGGGCGTCGAGGGACCGGCGGGCGCCGACGTCGAGGGCCTGGGGCTGCTCGAAGCCGTCACCGACTTCACCCCCGACAAGGTGCTGCGGCTCCACGCGCCTGCCGGTTACGAGATCCACCACGGCCGGCTCGAGGGCGAGCGCGAGGCGGGTGCGGTCACCGCCACGATGGTGCACGGCGCCCTCGAGGACGACGCCCACCGTGCCACCTACCTGGAGCGCGCGCTGGGAGTGGCCTCGTCGGTCTCCTTCCCGGCGGCCAGGGAGCGCCGGCTCGACCTGCTCGGCGAGCTCGTCGAGACCCACCTCGACGTCGACGCCCTGCTGGGGCTCGCGCTCGACGGCGCGCCGGCCGGGCTGCCGTTCCTGCCGCCGGGGGCCCCGAGGGCCGCGGGGGACCAGCGGTGAGGGTGCTGCTGCTCGGCGGCACCAGCGAGGCCCGGGCCCTGGCGACCGCGCTGGTCGAGGCGGGCGTCGACGTGGAGTCCTCGCTGGCCGGCCGGGTGGCGCGCCCACGGCTGCCGGTGGGCCGGGTGCGGATCGGCGGCTTCGGGGGCGCCGAGGCGCTGCGCGCGTACGCCGCCGGCCTCGACGCCGTCGTCGACGCCACGCACCCCTTCGCCGCCACCATCTCGTCGCACGCGGCCGGCGTCGACGTGCCGCTGCTGCGGCTGCAGCGACCCGGCTGGAGCGACCCGACCGGTCGCTGGCACTGGGTCGACGACCACGACGAGGCCGCGCTCACGGCCGCTCGGCTCGGGCGCCGACCCGTGCTCACCGTCGGACGCCAGCAGCTGGCCGCCTTCACCGGCCCGCTGGCCGACCACGCGGTGCTGGCCCGGGTCGTCGACGAGCCCGACGTGGCGCTGCCACCCGCCTGGACGCTGCTGCGCAGCCGGGGCCCCTACGAGACGGCGGGGGAGCGGGCCCTGCTGCGCGGGCACCGGGCCGGCGTGCTGGTCACCAAGGACTCGGGCGGGTCGCTGACCTGGCCTAAGATGCGGGCCGCCGCCGAGCTCGAGGTCGCCACCGTCGTGGTGCGCCGGCCCGCGCCCCCGGCGGGCGTGCCCACCGTCAGCGACGTCGCCGGCGCGCTGGCCTGGCTGCGATCGGTGCGAGCCAGATGAGCGCCCCCAGCCCCACCCGGTCGGCCAGCCGGCGGCCCCGGGCCACGTCGTGAGCCACCGGGGCACGCCCCTCGCCCAGCACCGGCCGCAGCTCGATCCGTGCCTCGGCGCCGTGGCCGTAGACGGTGCGCCCGCCCAGCCGCACGCCCAGCGCACCGGCGAAGGCGGCCTCCACCGGCCCCGCGTTGGGGCTGGGGTGCGCGCCGGCGTCACGGCGCCAGGCGCGCAGGCTGGCGGCCGGGTCGGCGCCCAGCAGCGTGGCCAGGGCCGCGGTGAGGCGTGCCCCGGGCAGGTTCAGCAGGTCGTCGAGACGAGCCGCGGCCCAGCCGTATCGGGCGTGGCGGGCGCTGCGGTGGCCCACCATGGCGTCGAGCGTGTTGGCCGCGCGGTAGCCCAGCAGCCCCGGCACCCCGGCCACCGCACCCAGCACCAGCGGGGCCACCACCGCGTCGGAGGTGTTCTCGGCGAGCGACTCGAGCGCGGCGCGGGCCACCTCGTCGAGGGTCAGCGTGCGGGTGTCGCGGCCCACCAGCCGCGCCACCTGCGTCCGCGCCTCGGGGAGCCGGCCGGTCTCCAGGAGGCGAGCGACCTCCGCGGCCTCGCGGCCCAGGCTGGTGCCGCCGAGCACCGTCCAGGTCGCGACGGCCGTGACCAGGGCGTGGGCCACCGGCCGGCCCCGCGTCGCGCGCTCGGCCGCGCCGCCCAGCGCCACGCAGCCCCCGACGAGCACCAGCACGTGCGCCGCGCCCGCGCCGCGCCGGTCGGCGTACGTCGTGTGCTCGAGGCGGGCGGCCAGGGTGCCGAAGCCGGCGACGGGGTGCCATCGTGCGGGGTCGGCCAGCACGCGGTCGAGGCCGACCCCCAGCACCATCCCCACCGATCTGCTCAGCACTGGAGGCTCCCGTGAAGGTCCTGGTCACCGGCGGCGTGCGCTCGGGCAAGTCCCGCCACGCCGAGTCGCTCGTGGGCACCGGGCCCGTCACCTACGTCGCGCCGGGTCCGGTGCCCGAGGACGACGACGCCGACTGGGCGGCGCGCGTCGCGGCCCACCGCGAGCGGCGCCCGGCGGCGTGGCGCACGCGCGAGACCCACGACCTGGCCGGCGCGCTGGCGGGGGCCGACGGACCGCTGCTCGTCGACTGCCTGGGCACCTGGGTGACCGCCCTCCTCGACGCCGACGGGGCGTGGGACCTGGCCTCCGACGAGGTGGGCGCGCTGCTCGGGGCACGGCTGGCCGCGGTCGTGGCGGCGCTGCGCGACTGCGCCCACGACGTGGTGCTGGTGACCAACGAGGTGGGCCTGGGCGTGGTGCCCGCGCACCGGTCGGGCCGGCTCTTCCGCGACCTGCTCGGCACCACCAACCAGCGGGTGGCCGAGGCCTGCGACGAGGTGCACCTGGTGGTCGCCGGCCGGGTGCTGCGCCTCTGAGCCGCTCACCCGACCGGGCCCCCGGTGAGCACGCCGAGCAGCATCGCCGCCAGCGAGAGCTCGACGGCGGCGCCCAGCACGTCGCCGGTCACCCCGCCGAGGCGCCGCACCACCCTGCGCAGCAGCGCGGCCACCACCCCGGCCGCCAACGCGAGCGCCACGAGGCCCGGCCAGCCGGCCGCGAGCAGCAGCGCGAGGGCCGCGACCGACCACAGCCCCATCGCGGGCAGCAGCCGCACCGTGCCGACGTACGCCGCTCCCAGCCCGTCGCGGCGAGCGCCCGGCACCCCGCGCAGGCAGCACCCGGCCAGCGCGGCCCGGGAGGCGCAGACCAGCAGCCCGGCCACGAGTGCGCCGCGGGTGCTGGTGAGCAGCGGGGCCAGGCAGGCGACCTGCACGCCGAGCACCACGACGGTCGCCACCACCCCGGCGGGGCCGGACGCGCCCGACCTCATCACCTCCAGCGACCGCGCGGGGTCGTAGGAGGCGGTGAGGCCGTCGGCGACGTCGGAGAGCCCGTCCCAGTGCAGGGCGCGGCTGCCGGCGGCGAGCGCGCCGACGGCGACCAGTGCCACGGCGAGCGGGGGCAGGGCGAGCCGGGCGCCGAGCTGGCCGACCACGGTCACCAGGAGACCCAGCGGCAGCACCGCCAGCGGGGCCAGCAGCATCGCGCGGCCGGCGACGACCGGTGTGACCGCACGCGGCGGTGGCACCCGCAGCACGGTCAGGGTGCCGAGCGCCAGGCGCCAGGAGTCAGGCATCCGTGGGCACCAGGTCACGCAGCTGCGCGACGTCGCGCAGCAGCGCCACCGCGCTGCGCAGCAGCGGCACGGCGGTGACCGCTCCGCTGCCCTCGCCCAGGCGCAGCCCGAGGTCGAGCAGCGGCTCGAGCCCCAGCCGCTCCAGGGCCAGCGTCTGGGCCGGCTCGGGGGAGCGGTGCCCGGCCACGCACCAGCCGGCGGTGCCGGGGGCGATCCGCTCGGCGACCAGCGCGCAGGCCACCGACATCAGCCCGTCGAGCAGCACCGGAACCCCGGCGTGCGTCGCCCCCAGCAGGTAGCCCACGGTCGCGGCCAGGTCGGCGCTGCCCAGGGCGGTGAGCGACTCCACGGGGTCGGCGGCCCGGTCACCGACCCGCTCGAGCGCGGCGCCCAGCACCTCGCGCTTGCGGGCCAGGCCGGCGTCGTCGACACCGGTGCCCCGTCCGGCGACCTCGGCCACGTCGCTCGCGCCGAGCCCCAGGTTGGCGGCCACGAGGGCCGCCGCGGGGGTGGTGTTGCCGATGCCCATGTCGCCGCTGAGCAGCAGCTGCGCCCCGGCTGCGACCTCCTGCTCGGCCACGCCGCGTCCCACGGCCACGGCCCGCTGCGTCTCCTCGGCGGTGAGGGCGTCCTCGAGGTGGATCGCGCCGCTGCCGCGACGGACCTTGTGCGCGCCGACCTCGGCGGGCAGCCCGTCGAGGTCGGCGTCGACGCCGAGGTCGAGCACCCGCACCCGCACGCCGTGGGCGGCGGCCAGCGCGTTGACGCCGGCGCGCCCGGCCACGAAGGTGCGCACCATCGCGCCGGTGATGTCGGGCGGGTACGCCGACACCCCGTGCCGGGCCACCCCGTGGTCGCCGGCGAAGATCACCAGCCGCACGTCGTCGAGCGGGCGCGGCGGCACCTGGCCCTGCACGGCGCAGAGCCAGGTGGCCAGCTCGCCGAGCCGGCCCAGCGCGCCCGCCGGCACGGCGAGGCCCGCCAGCCGCTCGGCGCCGGCGCGGGCGCTGGGCGCGTGCGGTGGCTGGACGGGGACGGGTGTGGTCACGGGACCTCCGGGAGGGGTGGGGGGACGGTCGCCCGCGCCGGTGGCGAGGGCGCGGACGAGCTGGTCGGTGACCTCGGGCGGTCGCACCGCGACGCGCACCCAGCCGGCGTCGAGGCCGGGGAAGGTGTCGCAGCGGCGTACGGCGACGCCCCGGGCGCGCAGCCGCTCGCGACCTCCCTCGCCGAGCCGGGCCAGCAGGAACGAGGTGTCCGAGGGCAGGGTCGTGACACCGGCCGCCGCCAGCGACGCGGCCAGGTGTACGCGCCACGCGGCGATCGTGCGGGCCCGGCGGTCGGCCTCGGCGCGCGCCACGACGGTGCAGCAGGCCTCGATCGCCGCCGTGGCGGTGGTCGAGACCGACCACGGCACCTGCTCGCGCCGCAGGGCGGTCACGACGTCGGGCGCCCCGAGCAGGTAGCCGGCCCGCACCCCGGGGATCGACCAGTGCTTGGTCAGGCTGCGCAGCACCACCAGGCCGTCGAGCGGCTCGCCGGCCAGGCTCCCGGCCTCGCCAGGCACCGTGTCGATGAACGCCTCGTCGACGACCACGAGGCGTCCCGGCCGGCGCAGCGCGAGCAGGTCGGCGGCCGGGTGCAGGCGACCGGTGGGATTGGTGGGGTTGCCGACCACGACGAGGTCGGCGTCGTGAGGCACCGCGGCGGGCTCGAGCGCGAAGCCGTCCTCGGGCCGGGTGAGGACGCTGGTGACCCGGTGGCCGGCCTGCTCGAGCGCCGCGTGCGGCTCGGTGAACTGAGGGTGCACCACGACAGGGCGCTGCCAGCGCCGCAGCCGTGCCACCAGCGAGAAGGCCTCGGCGGCGCCGGCGGTGGCCAGCACGTGGGCCACCGGCACGCCGTGGCGTGCGGCGACGGCCCGCTCGGCCGGGGCCGGGTCGGGGTAGGCGCCGACCTCGTCGAGGCTGGCGCGCAGCGCGGCATCGAGCCACCCCGGGCGCGGGCCGGGGTAGACGTTGACGGCCAGGTCGAGCAGGCCGGCGCCGCGCACCTCCGCGTCACCGTGGTGGCGCAGCGGGTCGGCCGGCGGGGTCGACGGGTCGCCGGCGGCGGCGTCAGGCACGGTGCACCGCGTCGACGAACCGCTGCGCCAGCTGCGGGTGCCCCGCCCAGTGCACGTGCAGGTACGCCGCGTGCAGGCTGGTGCTCGTGAAGCCGACGGTGTGCCCCTCGCCGCTCCAGGCCGGCGCGGTGCCGGCGACCGGGTCGACGTGGGTGCGGTGGAACTCGTGGCCGGTGACGCGCTCCCCGGCGCGGGTCAGCAGCGAGTCGGAGACCGCGGTCATCTCGGGGTAGGCGAGCGTCAGCCGCTCGGTCATCCGGGCCCGCGCGGGCACCGCGCCGACCATCGCGACGTCGTCGAGGCTCTCGCAGAGGTAGAGCAGCCCGGCGCACTCGGCGACCGTCGGAACGCCGGCGGCCACCGCGGCCGCCACCTCGGCGCGCAGCGACGCGTTGTCGCCCAGGGCGGCGGCGTGCACCTCGGGGAACCCCCCGCCGAGGTAGATCCCACGGGTGCCGGCCGGCAGCGCGGCGTCGGTCGCGGGGTCGAAGGTGACGACCTCGCAGCCACCGGCCCGCAGCAGCTCGTCGGTCTCGGTGTAGCGGAAGGTGAAGGATCGTCCGCCGGCGACGGCGACCACGGGCCGGTCCCCGGTCGTCGTGGCGCCTGCCGGTGGCCGCACCTGGACCGCCGGGTCCCAGGGCGCGGCCTCGAGGTCGGGGGCGCTGCGCGCGATCGCCAGCACCGCGTCGAGGTCGGCCTGCTCGGCCACCTGCCCGGCCAGCCGGTCCAGCGACTCGGCCGCCAGGCCGCGCTCGGCGGCGGGCACCAGCCCGAGGTGGCGCGAGGGTGCCTCGACGGCCTCGTCGCGCCCGATGGTGCCGAGCACCGGGATGCCCGTCGGCGCGATCGAGTCGGCCACCTCGCGGGCGTGGCGGGGCGAGCCGGCCTTGTTGAGCACCACGCCGGCGACCTGCACGGTCGGGTCGTAGGTGGCCATCCCGTGCACCACCGCGCCGATCGAGCGGGAGGAGCGCGAGATGTCGACCACCAGCACGATCGGCGAGCGGGTCAGCGCCGCGACGTGAGCGGTCGAGGCGTAGCCCTCGGTGCCCACGCGGCCGTCGTACAGGCCCATCACCCCCTCGACGACCGCGACGTCGGCGCCGCGGGCGCCGTGCAGCAGCAGCGGCGCGAGCAGGTCCTCGCCGACCAGGTGCGGGTCGAGGTTGCGCCCGGGCCTCCCGCAGGCCAGCGCGTGGTAGCCGGGGTCGATGTAGTCGGGGCCGACCTTGTGGCCCGACACCTCGTGCCCGGCCCGCGCGAGGGCGGCCATGAATCCCGTCGCGACCGTCGTCTTGCCCGCGCCCGTCGCCGGGGCTGCCACGACGACCCGCGGCAGCCGGGTGGAGGTGGGGGCGCTCACCACTCGATGCCCCGCTGGCCCTTCTGGCCACGGTCCATCTGGTGCTTGACCTTGGTCATCTCGGTGACCAGGTCGGCGGCCTCGACCAGCGCCGGGTGGGCGCGGCGCCCGGTGACGGCGACGTACTGGCGCCCGGGGCGCTCGCGCAGCGTGGTGACGACGTCGTCGACGTCGACCCAGCCCCACTCCATCGGGTAGGTGAACTCGTCGAGCACGTAGAGGTCGTGGCGCTCCTCGGCCAGCGCCCGCTTGACCTCGGCCCAGCCCTCGGCGGCGTCGGCGGCGTGGTCGTCGGCCGAGCCCTCCTTGCGGCTCCACGACCAGCCGGCGCCCATCTTGTGCCAGGCCACCGGCCCGCCCTCGCCGGTCTGCTCGTGCAGCTCGCCGAGCCGCTCGAGCACGCTCTGCTCGCCGATGCGCCACTTCGCGGACTTCACGAACTGGAAGACGCCGACGTCCCAGCCCTGGTTCCAGGCGCGCAGCGCGACGCCGAAGGCGGCGGTCGACTTCCCCTTGCCGTCGCCGGTGTGCACCATCAGCAGCGGCAGCGAGCGGCGCTGCGCGGTGGTCAGACCGTCGTCGGGGACGGTGGTGGGGCGGCCCTGCGGCATGTCAGCTCCGGTATCTGTCGTGGTGGACGGCCTCGGCCAGCGGGCGGCGGCCGCGCCACCGGTGGCGTTCGAGGTCGGGGACGTCGTGCAGGCCGCTGGTGCGGCCGACGCAGAGCCAGGCGACCGGGCGCACCCGCGGCGGGATGCCCAGCAGGTCGCGCAGGTGCTGCTCGCGGTAGAAGGAGACCCAGCCGACGCCCAGGCCCTCGGCGGTGGCCGCCAGCCAGAGGTTCTCGATGGCCAGGCAGGTGGAGTAGAGGCCGGTGTCGTCGATGCTGTGCCGGCCCAGCACCTGCGGGCCGCCGCGGTCGGGGTCGTGGGTGACGACCACGCCGAGGCCGGCCTCGCGGATGCCCTCGACCTTGATGCGGGCGAACGTCTCGGCGCGCCCGGCGTCGAGGCCGGCCGCGTACGACGCCCGCTCGCCGGCGACATGGGCGGCGAAGCGCTCGCGGGTGGTGGGGTCGCGCACGACGACGAAGTCCCAGGGCTGGCTCATCCCGACGCTGGGGGCACGGTGCGCGGCCGCCAGCACCCGGGTCAGGGTGGCGTCGTCGGGAGCCTCGCCGGTGAACTCGGCCCGCACGTCGCGGCGTCGCTCGATCGCCTCGTAGAGCGACATCGGCGCGCTGTCCGGGGCCGGCATCAGGCCGCACGCGCGACGTCGGCGAGCGCCTCGGCGCTCACCTCGCCGACCGGCAGGTGCTCCGCGCCCAGGTGGGCGGCCAGGGCGCCGGCGAGGCCGAGACGCATCGCGCCGCTCTCGCAGTCGACGACCACGCTGGCCACTCCCTGGGCGGCCAGGAGGCCGGCGGCCAGGCGGGAGCGGTCGACCGCGTCGGGGCCGCTGGTGGCGCGGCCGTCGGTGACGACCACCAGCAGCGGCCGGCGCCGCGGGTCGCGCAGCCGCTCGACCGCGAGCACCCGGGCGGCCTCGAGCAGGCCCTCGGCCAGCGGGGTGCGCCCTCCGGCCGGCAGCTCCTCCAGGCGGGCGGCGGCGACGTCGACCGAGTGCGTCGGCGGCAGCGCCAGCTCGGCGCCGGTGCCGCGGAAGGTCACCAGCCCGACCTTGTCGCGGCGGCGGTAGGCGTCGAGCAGCAGCGAGAGGATCGCGGTCTTGACCTGCTCCATCCGGCGCCGCGCTGCCATCGAGCCGGAGGCATCGACGCAGAAGAGGACCAGGTTGGCCTCCTTGCCCTCGCGGGTGGCGAAGCGCAGGTCGGTGGGGCGCAGCAGCAGCCGGCCCCCGTCGCGGCCGCGGGCGGCCTGGTGGGGCGCGGCGGCACGCAGGGTCTCCAGCAGGTGCACCGATCCGCTGCCCGTGGCGCTCGCGCCCACGCGGCGTCCGCGCTCGGTGATGGCGCGGCTGCGCCGCCCCGCCTCGCCCGTGCCGGTGCCGTGGGCGGTGAGCAGGCGGGTGCGGTAGGGCTGCCCGGCGCTGACGGGGGAGCCCCCGCCGGCCGGTCGGTCGCCGGCGCCGGCGCTGGCGTCGTTGTCGGCCGGGTCGCTGCTGCTGCCGGGCTCGGCGTCGTCCTCCGGCTCCTGCGGGACGTCATACGGGCGGGACGTCCCCTCGTCCTCACCGTATGACGTCCCGCCGGGGTCGCTGGGGCCGTCCGGGTCCGGCTCGGGGTCGGGGTCGGGGTCGGGCGGCTCGGGGAGGTCGTCGCCCAGCACCTGGTCGAGCAGCTCGTCGTCCATGCCGGGCGCGTCGAAGGGGTTGCGGCGGCGCCGGTGGGGCAGCGCCAGCCTGGCCGCGGCGCGGATGTCGTCGAGCACGACGCGGTCGCGTCCCTGCCAGGCGGCGTGCGCGACCGCGGTGCGCGCGGTGACGATGTCGGCGCGCAGCCCGTCGACGCCGAAGGCGGCGCACAGCTCCGCGATGCGCAGCAGCGCGGCGTCGGTGAGCTCGACGTGGGAGACCTGCTCCTGCGCGGCGCGCACCCGCTCGGTCAGCGCGGCCTGAGCGGCGGCGTACGACGCGCTGAAGCCGACCGGGTCGGCGTCGAAGGCGATCCGCCGGCGCACCACCTCGGCGCGCAGGGCCGGGTCGTCGGGGGCGGCGACCTCGACGCTGAGCCCGAACCGGTCGAGCAGCTGGGGGCGCAGCTCGCCCTCCTCGGGGTTCATCGTGCCGACCAGCACGAAGCGGGCGGCGTGGGTCAGCGAGACGCCGTCGCGCTCCACGGTGGCGCGGCCCATCGCGGCGGCGTCGAGGAGCACGTCGACGAGGTGGTCGTGCAGCAGGTTGACCTCGTCGACGTAGAGCAGCCCGCGGTGGGCGCGGGCCAGCAGGCCGGGCTCGTACTCGGTGCGGCCCTCCGACAGGGCGCGCTCGAGGTGCAGCGAGCCGAGCACCCGGTCCTCGGTGGCCCCGACCGGCAGCTCGACCAGGCGCACCGGCCGCGACTCGGCCGCGACGTCGGCGGCGAAGGGGCCGTCGGGGGAGAGGTGGGTGTCGTCGCGGGGGTCGCTGGAGAACCGGTCGCCGGCGACGACGTCGATGTGCGGCAGCACCTCGGCGAGGGCCCGCACGATGGTCGACTTGGCCGTGCCCTTCTGCCCGCGCACGAGCACGCCGCCGACCTCGGGCGAGATCGTGGTGAGGAGGAGGGCGAGGGCCATCTCGCCGAAGGGGCCGTCGGGCTCGTCGGCGCCGACGACGGCGCAGAAGGGGTACTGCTGTGGCATGGGAGGCTCCCGCTCGTCCGCCATCGGATAGGCGCCGCGAGGCCGGTCTTCGGACTTCCCGGCTCGGCGCTCTCGCGCCCTCCAGGTCACCGCAGCGGGCCTGTGCCGGACTCTCACCGGCTTCCCAGATTCTCCCCTCCGCGCCGGCTTGTCTCTACCGGGCCTCGGGGCACCTCGTGGCTTCGCCGTCACGATAGCGTCAGCGCCCGTGACCTCGACCAGCCCGTCCACCGTCGTCGTGATCGGGGTCGGCGACGACGGCTGGGAGGGCCTCCCCGAGCCGCTGCAGCGCACCGTGCTGGAGGCCGAGGTGGTCCTCGGCGGCGACCGGCACCTGGCCATGCTGCCCGCCGGTGTCGACCAGCTGCGCCTGGCCTGGCCCTCGCCGCTGCGCGAGGGGCTGCCGGCGCTGCTGTGGCAGCACGACGGGCGCCGGGTCGTGGCGCTGGCCTCCGGCGACCCGTTCGTCTCCGGCATCGCCGGCACCCTGGTCGGGCTGCTCGGCGCCGAGGCGGTGGAGGTGCACCCGGCCGTGTCGTCGGTGGCGCTGGCCCGGGCCCGGATGCGGTGGCCTGCAGAGACCGTCGAGGTCGTCACCGTGGTCGGTCGTCGTCCCGAGACCGTCGTGCGCCAGCTGGCGCCGGGTCGGCGCCTCGTCGTGCTCTCCTCCGACGCCACCACCCCGTCGGTGCTGGCGCGGCTGCTGGTCGAGCACGGGTACGCCGGCTCGACCATGAGCGTGCTGAGCCACCTCGGCGGCGAGCGCGAGGCGCGGGTCGACGCCACGGCCGAGGCCTGGCACGCCGACCCGCCCGCGGGCGTGCCCGACCTGAATCTCGTCGCGCTCGAGCTGCGCGGGCCGGTGGTCGGCTCGTGGGCCACGGGCCTGCCCGACGACGCCTTCGAGCACGACGGCCAGCTCACCAAGCGCGACCTGCGCGCCGCGGCGCTCTCGCGGCTCGCGCCCCAGCCCGGCCAGCTGCTGTGGGACGTCGGCGCCGGCGCCGGCTCGGTGGGCATCGAGTGGATGCGCGCCCACCCCACCTGCCGCGCAGTCGCGGTCGAGGCCGACGGCACCCGCGCCGAGCGGGTGTCCCGCAACGCGGCCCGGCTGGGTGTCCCGGGGCTCGAGGTGGTGGCCGGGCGGGCTCCCGAGGCGCTGGTCGACCTGCCCGACCCGCACGCCGTCTTCGTCGGTGGGGGCGCCACCGCCCCGGGGCTGCTCGACCTGTGCCGCGAACGGCTCCGACCGGGGGGAAGGCTGGTGGCGCACGGGGTGACGCTCGAGAGCGAGCAGCTGCTGGCGGCGGCGTACGCCGCGCACGGCGGCGAGCTGACCCGCACGTCGGTCGAGCACGCCGCGCCGCTCGGCTCGTTCACGGGCTGGACCCCTGCTCGCGCCGTGACCCAGTGGGCGTGGACCAGGCCCCTCCCGACCGACCAGGAGACCCCGTGACCGTGCACTTCGTGGGCGCCGGCCCCGGCGCCGCCGACCTGATCACCCTGCGCGCCGCCGCGCTGATCGGCGCGGCCGACGTGGTGCTCTACCCCGGCACCTACCTCGACGCCGCCGTGCTCGGCCACGCCCGCGACGACGCGCGCCTGGTCGACACCCAGCACCTCGACCTCGACACCATGGTCGCCGAGATGGTGGCCGCCACCCGCGACGGGCTCGACGTGGTGCGGCTGACCTCGGGCGACCCGTCGCTCTACTCCGCGGTGGCCGAGCAGTCGCGGCGCCTCGACGCCGCCGGGGTCGCGTGGGACGTCACCCCGGGCGTCCCGGCGTACGCCGCCGCCGCGGCGCTCGCCGGGCGCGAGCTGACGGTCCCGCTGGTGGCGCAGTCGGTGGTGCTGACCCGCACCCAGGCCCGCTCGACCGCGATGCCCGAGGGCGAGTCGCTCGCGGCGTACGCCGCCACCGGCGCCACGCTGGTGCTGCACCTGGCCATCACCCGCACCCGCGAGCTGATGGCCGAGGTCGAGGAGTTCTACGGCAGCGACTGCCCCGTGGTCGTGGTGCACCGCGCCAGCCAGCCCGACGAGCTGCTGCTGCGCGGCACCGTCGCCGACATCGGCGACCGGGTCGAGGAGGCCGGGCTGCGGCAGGCCGCGGTGATCCTGGTCGGCCGGGCGCTGGCCCGCGACGGTGGGGAGTCGTACCTCTACGACGCGGCGCGGGAGCGGACGAAGCCGTAGGGGCCGGCATGGAACCGGATGGCGCGCTCCTCGGACAGCCTCACTGGGTGGCACCTGAGGAGACCGCCGACTTCGAGGTGGTCAAGACCGCCCGTTGGGCGGGCCTGATGTGTCGGCGGTCCTGGGCTGGGAAACGGCGTCGCACGCTGATCCGGGAACGCCGGAGCCCGCGAGTGCGCGGCGGAGGGTGGGCCGCGGCCCACAGCGGATGGACCGGACGCCAGCACCGCGCCAGGTTCGGCCTCAGCAGGTCGTAGTCGAACGGGCACAACAGTCCCTCGCGCGGTGCGTCGCCATGGAGCACCGGAGTCCGGGCGGCCAGGCGAAGGCGTTGTGCCCGTTCGGCTACGGCACGAGAGCCGACCGCGCGGCCGCGCGCGCCACTCGGACGGACCGAGCGGATCACGGCATGGTCGGACCGAGCCCTCACGGCGGTTTGGTCGGGCGGAAGTCCTTGGTCCAGAGGCAACTTCCGCCGTCGATGGAGCGTCGTAGGTGGATGACCCTCCTGACAAGCGCAGCAGCGACGACTGTGCTGGCCCACCTCGTATGCGCCTGCGCAAGCACAGCTGAGCCGTCGCCCGAAGTCGAGGCACCGCCGTCCGCCACCTCGGGTGCTTCTTCGTCCGCGCCATCCTCCAGAGCACCGGATCGGGACCGAACCCCGGAGCCGCCTGTCACCTACCCAACCGGACCTGCTCCACGCATCGGGCTCCTCGTCGACAGCGCCTACGTCCCACCCGACGGCGAACCCTCCTACCCACTTCCCCGGCTCCCCCGAGGCGCGGACATCGTCGCTGCCACCCGCCTCGAGGACGGGCTCGTCGTTTCCGACAACCGCTACTTCGAGGGGACGAACGGTCTCTTTCTGTCGACGGTGGACGGCGTCACCGCCATCACCCCGTGCACGTCCGGAAGCGGCGCGACCAACAGCGATCAAACGCTGGCAGCGTGGGCGACTTTCGCGTGTCCTGAGAGCGGGGTCGCCACCCCGGCCACGGTTCACCTCCGCGGGGCCGACGGCACGATCCGTACCCAGATGGTCGCCGCGCCGAACATCAACGCTCTCATCTCCGCTGCCGGTGTGCTGGGCGACGAGGTGATCGTCAACCGCGCGTTCGGCTCCGGAGCCTTCGTCACCGACCTCGATCAGGCTCCGCGGGACCTTGTCGGCGTCGCGTCCGTTGCCGCGGTCAACGAGGCTCGAGGGACGATCGCAGCCGAGCTGTCGACGTTCGGTTGGGGCGTGCTCGACCCCACGGGTGCCGAGCCGCTCTTCAGGAGTCCGCAGGGCAGCGGGCTCGACGAATTCAGCCCCGACGGGGACACCGTGGTCGCACGCGGACTGCGCCGCAGCAACTGCGCCACGATCTGGTTCCTCGACGCTGAGTCAGGTCAAGAACGCGGCACGGTGACCCCGGGTCCAGGTGCATCGAGCAGGTCGTGTGGGAGGACGACACCCACGTGCTGGCTCTCGTCTCCCCGACGAGGACGACCACCGTTGTCTTCCGCATCGGCATCGACGGCGACCTTGAACAGGCCGGACAGGACTACCCGGCCGCGACCACGCTCGTGCAGTGAAGCCGACCGAGCAAGGCGGTTCTGAGGCGACGGCCGGGCGAGGTGGAGGAACTGGTCGCGGAGTGCCAGCGGCCCGGCCAGGAGGGCGTGGGTGGCCCCGACGGGCCCGATTAGGTCTCTGCAGACCCTTGCACTCGAACACCTGTTCGAGTAAAGTGTCGTCATGGCACTCGCTCCCGCACCCGGTCTCGACCTGGCCGACCTCTCCGAGGTCGAGCTGGTCGAGGTGCTGCGCGCAGCCGAGGAGCAGAAGTGCCAGCTCGATGCGCTGCAGGTCGAGGTGACGGCGCGGCTCGATGAGGTCGTACGCCGCCGGCACGCCGCGGCCGGTCTGCCCGTCGAGCGGCAGGGTGTGGGGGTGGCCTCGCAGGTTGGGCTGGCCCGACGGGAGTCACCCAACCGTGGCGCCCGCCACCTGGGGTTGGCGAAGATCCTGGTGGCCGAGATGCCGCACACGCTGGCTGCGATGCGCGCGGGTTGGTGCGGCGAATGGCGCGCCACCCTCATGGCCCGCGAGACCGCCTGCCTGTCGTTGGAAGACCGGCGTCGGGTCGATGCGGAGCTGATGGCCGACCCCGAGACGACCGAGGGGTGGGGTGACAAGCGGCTGGTGGCCGCTGCCCGGGCTCGCGCCTATGAGCTCGACCCGCACGCCGCCCTGAAGCGCTCGCGCAGGGCCGAGGGCGAGCGGCACGTCTCGCTGCGGCCCGCCCCCGACACGATGACCTGGTTGACCGCGCTGCTCCCGGTCGCCCAAGGAGTCTCGGTCTACGCCGCGCTGACCCGGACCGCCGACCAGGCCCGTGCCGCTGGTGACGAGCGCTCCCGGGGCCAGGTGATGGCCGACGCCCTCGTCGCCTCCCTCACCACCCCGGCCGCCACCAGCTCACAGTCCGCCGAGCCGGCGCCAGTTCCTGGCCCGGTGCCGGTGGCGGTCAACCTGACCGTCTCGGACGCGACCCTGTTCGGCGGCGGTCATGCCCCGGGCTGGATCGCTGGGTACGGCCCGTTGCCGGCCGGGGTCGCTCGCGACCTGGTCGCCACCGCGCTGGCGGAGGCGCAGGCCACGCTGCGGCGGCTCTACACCACCAGCACCGGCGCCCTGGTCACGATGGACTCCCGCTCCCGCACCTTCCCCGCCGCGCTGGGACTCTTCATCGACCTGCGCGACCAGTCGTGCCGCACCTCGTGGTGCGACGCCCCGATCCGCCACCACGACCACGTCGTCCCCGACCACGCCGGCGGCCCCACCAGCGCCACCAACGGCCAAGGCCTGTGCGAGGCCTGCAACCAGGCCAAGGAAGCCCCCGGCTTCACCGCCACCGTCCACGACGGCCTCGTGATCACGACGACCCCCACCGGCCACCAGGCGCGCTCCAGGGCACCCGCCCTGCCACCCGGCGACCTGTCGGCCCAGCATCGAGCCCATCCACAGGTCGACGTCGTCCGCGCACGCCTGCAGCTGGTGCTCGACGACTACCCGCCGGCGGCCTGAGGCTCGACGTACCGCGGAGTCCAGACGGCCCCGCCCGCCCCCACGCGGGTCGAGGTCGCCCCGACGAGCAGCAGGCACTTCATGTCGATCGTGGCAGGGTCGAGCGCGCCCAGCGTCGTCACCTCGAGCGACTCCTCGGCGCGGCCGACGTCGCGGCCGACGACCACGACGGTGTCGGGGGAGCGGTGCTCGAGCAGCACCTTCTGCATCGCGACCACCTGCTCGGTGCGCGAGCGGCTCGCCGGGTTGTAGACGGCCAGCACCAGGTCGGCCTCGGCGATGGCGCGCAGCCGCTTCTCGACCACCGACCAGGGCTTGAGCCGGTCCGACAGGCTGACCACCGCGAAGTCGGCGCCCACCGGTGCCCCCGCCCGCGCCGCCACGGCCTGCACCGCCGAGACCCCGGGCAGCACCCTGACCGGCACGTCGGCCAGCGCGGGGTCGGCGTCGACGGCCTCGTAGACCGCCGAGGCCATCCCGAAGACACCCGCGTCGCCCCCCGAGACCACGGCCACCCGCTCGCCGCCGCGCGCCAGCTCGAGCGCCAACCGGGCCCGGTCGACCTCGACGGTGTTGCCCGAGGCGTGCCGGCTCAACCCGGCCCGCTGCGGCACCCGGGCGACGTACGGCGCGTAGCCGACCACGTGGTCGACCTCCGCCAGGGCCGCCTCGACCTCGGGGGTCAGCCACCGCTCGGGCCCCGGCCCCAGGCCGACGACCAGCAGCTCGGCGGCCGGTGCCGTGCGGTCGGCCGAGACCTGCGGCTCCGCCCGCGGCGCGCGGCGGCCGCG
The DNA here is from genome assembly GCF_016907435.1 of Nocardioides salarius. Classification (NCBI taxonomy): domain Bacteria; kingdom Bacillati; phylum Actinomycetota; class Actinomycetes; order Propionibacteriales; family Nocardioidaceae; genus Nocardioides; species Nocardioides salarius. The sequence continues at coordinate 3,909,918 of NZ_JAFBBZ010000001.1, forward strand.
ACCGGCCAGCGAGTCACCCGGCACCACCACCAGCGAGAAGTACGGCACGCTCGCGGGGTCGACGTCGGCCACGGGCAGCCAGCGCTCCTCGGGCATGGCCGCCCGCTCGACGTACAGGGCGTGGTCGAGGCGGCCGGCCTCGGCGAGCGCCTCGCGCACGGCGGGGAACGTGCGCCCCAGCTTCATGATCACCGCCGCGTCGGTGTCGGCCAGGCGACGCGCGAGCTCGGCCTTCGGCAGCGTGCCGGGCAGCACCGTCAGCACGTCGGTCTGGCGCACCAGCGGTGTGGCCGTGGCAGCGGTGGCCGCGGCGAAGGCCGGCACCCCCGGCACGATCTCGGTCTCGAAGCGCTCGGCGAGCTGGTCGTGCAGGTACATGAAGGAGCCGTAGAACAATGGGTCGCCCTCGGCGAGCACGACCACGTCGCGCCCGGCCTCCAGATGGGCAGCCAGCCGCTCGCCGCACTCGGCGTAGAAGTCGGCCATCGCCCCGGCGTACCCACCGGGGTGGTCGGTGGTGCCGGTGGTGACGGGGTAGCGCAGCTCCTCCTCGACCACGCCCGGCGGGACGAGGTCGGCGGCGATGCGTCGCGCGTTCGACCGCTTGCCCACGCCCGCGTGGTAGGCGACCACGTCGGCCGACCCGATCAGCCGAGCCGCCTTGAGGGTCACCAGCTCGGGGTCGCCGGGCCCCAGCCCGACGCCGTACAGCCGCCCGCTCACTCCTGCTCCTGGGCCAGCGCGTTGACGGCCGAGGAGGCCATCGCCGAGCCGCCGCGGCGACCGCGCACGGTCACGAACGGCAGGTCGACGCCGTGGTCGTCGCCGAACGAGGCCAGCGCCTCCTTCGACTCCCGCGCCCCGATGAAGCCCACGGGGCAGCCGATCACCGCCGCCGGGCGCGGCCCGCCGTCGAGGATCGTCTCGAGCAGGTGGAACAGGGCGGTCGGTGCGTTGCCGATGGCCACGACCGCGCCCTCCATCCGCGGCTCCCACAGCGACACCGCCGCAGCCGTGCGCGTCGTGCCCCACCGGCGCGCCAGCTCGGGCACCTCGGGGTCGGTGAGGTGGCAGAGCACCTCGTTGCCGGCCGGCAGCCGGCTGGCGGTGACCCCCATGGCCACCATCCGTGCGTCGCACAGCACCGGCGCGCCGGCGGCCAGGGCCTCGCGCGCGGCGGCGACGAGGCCGGGGTGGATCACCAGGTCGGGCACCAGGTCGACCTGGCCGCTGCCGTGCACCATCCGCACCGCCAGCTTCTCCGCGTCGGCCGGCACTCCCGACAGGTCCGCCTCGCGGCGGATCGTGGCGAAGGAGTCGACGTAGATCGCCGGCCCGTCGCTGACGTAGTCGTAGCGCCGCGGCGGCGCGACCGGCCGGCTCATCGTGCGACCTCCGGCACCAGCACGCCGCGCCACGGCGTGACGACCAGGTCGGCGTCGGGGCCACCCGCCCGCTCGACCAGGGCGTCGACGTCGGCGGCGCCCAGCACTCCGTGAACGGCCTCCTGGTGCCACCCGCCGGCCACCGCGCCGTACGCCGGCGGCGTGCTGCGCACCAGCGCCCGCTCGTCCGGCGGCCTGGGTGGGACCAGCGGCCCGGCCAGCTCGTCGACGTGCCAGGCGGCCCCGGGGCCGGTGCCGCGGGCGTCGAGGAAGGCGCGGGCCAGACCGACCAGCCGGGCCGGCGCCTCGGCCAGGGCGACGACCTCGCCCCAGGCCCCGCCCACCCGCAGCTGGGCGGTCCGCGCGTCGAGCGCCACCAGGCCCAGGTCGCACCCGCGCCCGGCCACGTCGCCGCGGCCGTCGTCGAGCACGTGCAGGAAGCGCCCCGGCAGGGCGGCCAGCGTCGGGTCGGCGCAGAGCAGGGCGTCGAGCCGCGCGGCGACGGGCCGCAGGTCGGCGCGACCGCCGGCCAGGCCGGTCTGCGGCGAGACCACCACGTTGCGCGCCAGGTCGTGCGAGGGCGCCGGGAGCAGGCCGGTCGCCACGATCGCGTCGACCACCTCGGGCGGCAGCACCGGACCGTCGACCGTCGCGACCGACGGCAGGGCGCGCAGCTGCAGGTTGGCGCGACCGGTCAGGTGCAGCCGACCGTCACCGTGCGCCAGCGCCACCCGGCCCAGCGCCCGCAGCGACGAGCCGGGCAGCCGACCGCCCACGAGGCGCACCCGCACCAGTGCGCCGTCGTCGGCGGGCCAGGGGCGCAGCACCCCGGGGCAGCGGTCCGGGCGCGAGCGGGGGGAGGAGGGGGACGCGGGAGCTGAGGGGGAGTGGGGTCGGGGGACGGCGACGTCGACCATCGTTTCCTTCGAGGTCGGGGCCCGTGCGCGGAGCCCGTGGTGACCTCCCGGCGGGTGCCGTGAGGGCCAGCAGGTCTTCGGACTCGGGTTCGACCGGGCCAGGACGCCTTCCCGGGCCGGGGCCCAGTGGCTGTGCCACCCGCAGGTGCCACGTGTCCCGCCCGTCACCCACACCGCTGCGCGTCAGTCCCGGAGTCGCACCGGGTTCCCTGGCCTCCCGGGGGAGGCGTGACTGGCAGCAGGACCGTACCAACCCCGGCCGGCGCCCTCGCCGGCCGCTCGGCTGCTGGTCAGCCGACCTCCTCGAGCTCCGACCAGTCGACGGTGGCGGTGCGGCGCTGGTACTCCGCGACCAGGCCCGGCCAGTTGGTGGTGATCCGCGGCCCGTCGGTGTACCAGCTGGTGCACCCGGCCCACACGCTCTCGCCCAGCCGCGACTGCATCTCGGTGTCGAAGGCCTCCCAGACCTCCGGGCGCGGGGCCAGGGCGCGGGCCCGGCCGTCGGCGAGGCGGCGCGCGACCTGCGCGACGTACCCCGCCTGGGCCTCCATCATCGCGATGATCGAGCTGCCGCCGAGGTTGGTGTTGGGGCCGTAGATGCTGAACAGGTTGGGGAAGCCGGGCACGCCCATGCCCAGGTGGGCCCGGGCGCCGTCGGCCCAGACGTCGCCCAGCCGGGTGCCGTCGGGGGCGACCACGTCGAGCCCGCGCAGGAAGTCGGTGGCCGCGAAGCCGGTGCCCCAGATCAGCACGTCGGCCTCGTGCAGGGTGCCGTCGGCGGCACGCACCCCGCCGGGCTCCACGCCGGTGACCGGCCCGGTGACCACGTCGACGTGCTCGCGGTCGAGGGTGCGGTACCAGTCGTTGGAGAAGAGCAGGCGCTTGCAGCCCAGCGGGTAGTCCGGCACCAGCCGCGACCGCAGGCCCGCGTCCTTGACGGTGAGCCGCAGGTGGGCGCGCCAAGCGGCCTCGAGCGCCTTGGTCATCGGCTTCGAGAGCCGGCTCTCGCCGGCCAGGGCCCCGTTGAGCTGCTCGGTGAGCCAGAAGACCGTGCGCCGCTCGGCGGCCAGGGTGCCGGGCAGGCGCCGGAAGAGCGCGTGGTGGCGCGCCGAGTAGGCCTGGTCGGGCTTGGGCACCACGTAGGGCGCCGAGCGCTGGAAGACGGTGAGGGAGGCGACCTCGTCGGCGATGCCGGGCACGAACTGGATCGCGCTGGCGCCGGTGCCGACCACCGCGACCCGCTTCCCGGCCAGGTCGACGTCGTGGCGCCACTGCGCGGAGTGGAAGGTCGGCCCGGTGAAGTCGTCGCGGCCCGGCAGGTCGGGCATCACCGGCTCGGAGAGCTGGCCGGTGGCCAGCACCAGCACGTCGGCGGCGTACGTCGGCCCGGCCGCGCCGTCCACCTCGGTCGAGACCTGCCACGCCTCGCCGTCGTGGCGCGCGCCGGTCACGGTGGTGCCGGTGACCACGGCGTCGAGCAGGCCGTGCTCGGCCGCGGTGCGCCGGATGTAGTCGAGGATCTCGGGCTGCGGGGAGTAGCGGCGGCCCCAGGCCAGGTTGGGCGACCACGACCAGGAGTAGAGCGGCGACGGCACGTCGCAGGCCGCGTTGGGGTAGGTGTTCTCGCGCCACACGCCGCCGACCTCGTCGGCGCGCTCCAGCACGGTCACGTCGGTGACGCCCTGCTCGTGCAGCGCGTGCACGACGCCCAGGCCGCCGAAGCCGGCGCCGACCACGACGACGCGCGGCGACCGGACGGCGGGGCCGGGGGAGGACGGGGCGGGCGAGGCGGGTGAGGCGGCCGGGTCGGGGGAGGTCATGCCCAGGACGCTAGGGCCGGCGGGCGCCGCGGGGGAGACATCGGGCGCAATCGAGTTGACAATAGCGGACATGACCCGCCCGCTGCCTCCCGCGCAGGCTCCCGGCCCCGACGTGCCGCGCTCGGCCGACGGGGTCCGCCACCTGCTGCGCTGGGCCGGCGCCCGCGGCCACGACCCGGCCGCGCTCCTGCTCGGCACCGGGCTGCGGCTCGACGACCTCGGGCCGGGCGGGGTGCGCGAGGTGACCGCCGCGCAGGAGCTGCGGGTCGTGCGCGCCCTGCGCCAGCGGGCCCCCGGCGCGGGCGCCGCCGTGGGGGCGGCGTACGACGTGGGCACCTTCGGGGCGCTGGGCTTCGCGCTGATGACCAGCCGCACCCTGCTGGACGTGGTGACGGTGGCGCTGCGCTTCTTCGACCTCAGCTACGCCTTCGTGGTGCCGAGCGTCGAGGTCGTCGGCGACGACGTGGTCGCCGAGCTCGACGGCAGCGCGCTGCCCGCCGACGTGCGGGCCTTCCTGGTGGCGCGCGACGCGACGGCGGTTCGCACCGTGCTCGACTCGCTGCTGCCGGGCGGGGTCGGCGCGCACCTCGACGTGGGCCCCCACCAGGCGGTGCTGCGCTTCGCCGCCACCGAGCTCGACCGGCCGCTGGCCAGCGGCGACGACCGTCGCCGCGCCCTCGCCGAGGCGGTCTGCCGCGACCTGGCCGCCGACCGGCGCAGCGCCTCCGGGCTGCCCCAGCAGGTGCGGGTGCTGATCACCCAGCGCCTGGCCGACGGCGCCCCGATGGCGGTGGTGGCCGCGGCCCTGGGCCGCACCGACCGCACCCTGCGCCGCCAGCTCGCCGCCGCCGGCACGTCGTACCGCGCGCTGCTCGACGAGGTACGCCGCGCGCTGGCCGCCGACCTGCTCCGCGCCGGGCTGCCGGTCGCCGACGTCGCCGCCCGCCTGGGGTACGCCGAGCCCGCGGCGCTGGTGCACGCCCACCGGCGCTGGACCGGAAGGCCGCCCAGCGCGGCCCGTCGGGCTCGGGCACCCGGCGTTCACTGATCCGACGGCGAGGTGTCACCGCAGCGTCGCGACGGGCTCTCGCAGCGTCCCTAGGTTCGCTGGCGCGTAGGACCCCCTCGACCCAGGAGCCACCCGCCATGACCTGCACCCCCGCCCGCCCCGCCGCGTCCTCGGCCGCCACCGCGCCGGACACCGCCCCGGGCTCCCGCTCGCTGCTCCCGCTCACCCCCACCGGCACCCGCCACGGCGGTCGCAGCTTCATGACCTGCCAGTACCGCTGCGGCAACGCCTGCGACCACCCCGAGCCCAACCGCACCGGCCACGGCCACGTGCAGGACGAGATCGCCAAGGCCGTGGCCCGCCGCTCGGTGCTCAAGGGCGCCGCCGCCGGCTCCGGCATGATGGTGCTCGGCGGCACGCTGGCGGCTGCCGCGGTGGCCCCCGCCGCCGCCGAGCCCGGCGTCGCGGCCCGCCCGGTCTCCGGCGACCTGGCGACCGCCGCGTTCACCCCCGTGCGCCCCAACCGCCGCGACGCGGTCGTGACCCCCTCCGGCTTCGACCACGACGTGGTCATCCGCTGGGGCGACGGGGTCGTGGCCGGCGCGCCCGCCTTCGACGCGCGCCGCCAGACCCCGGAGGCCGCCAAGCAGCAGTTCGGCTACAACTGCGACTACGTCGGGGTGCTGCCGCTGCGCGACGCCAAGCGCGACCGCAAGGACCGCTCGCTGCTCGTGGTCAACCACGAGTACACCGACGAGGCGCTGATGTTCCCCGAGGGCGTCTACACCGACGCCGAGATCACCGCGATCGCGATGGCCAACCACGGCATGTCGGTCGTGGAGATCCGGCGCGGCTCGCGCGCCGGGTCCTGGCGGCGCGTCAAGAGCCTGAAGAAGACCCGCTACAACCGCCGCGTGCACATCGACACCGCCTTCGTGCTCGACGGCCCCGCGGCCGGCGACGAGCGGCTGCGCACCAGCGCCGACCCCAGCGGCACCACCGTGCTGGGCACGCTCAACAACTGCGCCGGCGGCACCACCCCCTGGGGCACGGTGCTCTCGGGCGAGGAGAACTTCAACCAGTACTTCGACCTGCCCGAGGGCCAGCAGCGCGACGAGCGCTACACCGAGGCCTACGCCCGCTACGGCATCACCGGCTCGGGGCGGGGCTGGAGCGCCGTCGACCCGCGCTTCGACCTGGCCGCCGAGCCCCACGAGCCGCACCGCTTCGGCTGGATCGTCGAGCTCGACCCCTACGACCCGGACGCGGCGCCGGTCAAGCACACGATGCTGGGCCGCTTCAAGCACGAGGGCGCCAACGTGGCGCTGACCCGCGACGGCCGCGCGGTGGCCTACATGGGCGACGACGAGCGCGGCGACTACCTCTACAAGTTCGTCTCGCGCGACTCGATGCGCACGGGGCCCTCGGCCAAGGCGCGCCGGCACAACAGGACGCTGCTGACCGCGGGCACGCTCTACGTCGCCAGGCTCGTCGGCGACGGCACCGAGGACGGCGAGCACGACGGCACCGGCGAGTGGATCGCGCTGTGCGACGAGACGACCTCGTTCGTGCCCGGGATGAGCGTCGCCGACGTGCTGCTCTTCACCCGCCTGGCCGCCGACCAGGTCGCCCCGACGCGGATGGACCGGCCCGAGGACGTCGAGCCCAACCCGGTCAACGGCAAGGTCTACGCCGCGCTGACCAACAACTCCCAGCGCGGCTCGACGTTCCCGCCCGACGAGGCGAACCCGCTGACCTCCTCGATGGTGCGCTCCTCCGTGGGCGCCCCGCTCACCCCGGCCTCGGGCAACCGCAACGGCTACGTGCTGGAGATGAGCCCGGCCGGCTCCGACCACGGCGCGAGCACCTTCACCTGGGACCTGATGCTCGTCTGCGGCGACCCCGAGGCGCCGGAGACCTACTTCGCCGGCTTCGACAAGACGAAGGTCAGCCCGATCTCGTGCCCCGACAACGTCGCCTTCGACGACCGCGGCAACTTGTGGATCTCCACCGACGGCAACGCCCTGGGCTCCAACGACGGCGTCTTCCGGGTGCCGGTCGCCGGCGCCCAGCGCGGCAACGTCACCCAGTTCCTCACCGTCCCGCGCGGTGCCGAGGCGTGCGGTCCGCTGCTCACCGACGCCAACCGCTCGCTGTGGGTGGCCGTGCAGCACCCCGGTGAGGTCGACGGGGCCACCTTCGAGGACCAGGCCTCCACCTGGCCGCACACCGACGACTTCCCGCGGCCCTCGGTCGTCGTCGCCTTCCGCGACCGCTGAGCCCCGCACCTCCACGGCGCCCGTCGCCCGGCTGGTTCCACCTGCCGGGCGGCGGGCGCTAGACTGCCCCCATGCAGCACGCCCTGCTCCTTGCCTAGCCGCGTCGACGACGACTCGACGCGGCTGCCCCTCGCCACGAGGGGTTTTTTTGTGCCCGGGACCAGCGGCGGCCCACACGCCGGCCACCAGACGTGAGAGAGACCCAGATGAGCGAGCGACCCACCGACCGCAGCGACGACGGCGCCCCCGTGGCGGCGACGTACGACGTCGTCGCGGTGCAGGACAAGTGGCGCAAGGTCTGGGACGACCTCGACCCGTTCCGCGCCGGCTCCGCGGCCCCCGGCGCCGAGAAGCGCTACGCGCTGACGATGTTCCCCTACCCCTCGGGCGACCTGCACATGGGCCACGCCGAGGTGATGGCGCTGCACGACGTCGTCGCGCGCTACTGGTGGCAGCGCGGGCACGACGTGCTCAACCCGATCGGCTGGGACTCCTTCGGCCTGCCCGCCGAGAACGCCGCGATCAAGCGCGACGAGAACCCGGCCGTCTTCACCTACGCCAACATCGAGACCCAGGCCGAGTCGTTCAAGCGCTACGCGATCAGCTTCGACTGGTCGCGCCGGCTCAACACCTCCGACCCCGAGTACTACCGCTGGACCCAGTGGCTGTTCCTGAAGTTCCGCGAGCGGGGCCTGGCCTACCGCAAGTTCTCGCCGGTCAACTGGTGCCCCAACGACCAGACCGTGCTGGCCAACGAGCAGGTCGTCAACGGGGCCTGCGAGCGCTGCGGCGCCGTGGTCACCAAGCGCGAGCTGTCGCAGTGGTACTTCAAGATCACCGACTACGCCCAGCGCCTGCTCGACGACATGGAGCCGCTGGAGGCCACCTGGCCCTCCAAGGTGCTGGCGATGCAGCGCAACTGGATCGGCCGCTCCGAGGGTGCGCACGTCGACTTCGACATCACCCTGGCCTCGGGGGAGACCCGCACCGTCACGGTCTTCACCACCCGCCCCGACACCCTGCACGGCGCGACCTTCATGGTGGTGGCCGCCGACGCCAAGCTGGCCGCCGAGATCGTCGCGCCCGAGCGCGCCGAGTCGCTGACGGCGTACGTCGACGAGGTGCGCCGCTCCTCCGACATCGACCGCCTGGCCACCGACCGGCCCAAGACCGGCGTCGACCTGGGCGTCACCGCCACCAACCCGGTGACCGGCGAGCAGATCGCGGTGTGGGCGGCCGACTACGTGCTGGCCGACTACGGCACCGGCGCGATCATGGCGGTGCCGGCCCACGACCAGCGCGACCTCGACTTCGCCAAGCAGTTCGGGCTGCCGGTGCGCCGCGTCGTCGACACCGGCGAGCCGAACCCGGAGGAGACCTACGAGGCCACCACCGGCGACGGCACCTACGTCAACAGCGGCCCGCTCGACGGGCTGGGCGACAAGGCCGCCGGCATCGCGCGCATCATCGAGCAGCTGGAGGAGCGCGGCACCGGCACCGGCACCGTCAACTTCCGCCTGCGCGACTGGCTGCTGAGCCGCCAGCGCTACTGGGGCGCGCCGATCCCGATCATCCACTGCGAGGCGTGCGGCGAGGTGCCGGTGCCCGAGGACCAGCTGCCCGTCGAGCTGCCCGACCTCAAGGGCTCCGACCTCAAGCCCAAGGGCGTCTCGCCGCTGGCCGCGGCCGAGGACTGGGTCAACGTCGCCTGCCCGACCTGCGGTGGCGCGGCGAAGCGCGACTCCGACACGATGGACACCTTCGTCGACTCGTCGTGGTACTTCTTCCGCTACTGCTCCCCGCAGTTCACCGACGGCCCGTTCGACCCGCAGGCGGTGCGCGACTGGATGCCCGCCGCGCAGTACGTCGGCGGCGTCGAGCACGCGATCCTGCACCTGCTCTACAGCCGCTTCTTCACCAAGGTGCTGCACGACATGGGCATGATCGACTTCACCGAGCCCTTCAGCGCGCTGCTCAACCAGGGCGAGGTCATCAACGAGGGCCGCGGCATGTCGAAGTCGCTGGGCAACGGTGTCGACCTGGGCGAGATGATCGACGCGTTCGGCGTCGACGCGATCCGCCTGACCATGGTCTTCGCCGGGCCGCCCGAGGCCGACATCGACTGGGCCGACATGTCGCCCGGCGGGTCGCTGAAGTTCCTGCAGCGCGCCTGGCGCCTCTCCGGCGACGTCACCAGCGAGCCGGGCACCGCCCCGGCCGACGGCGACACCGCGCTGCGCCAGGCCGTGCACCGCACCGTCGCGGAGGCCACCGAGCTGGTCGAGACCCAGCGCTTCAACGTGCTGGTCGCGCGCACCATGGAGCTGGTCAACACCACCCGCAAGGCCATCGACTCGGGCCCGGGCGGCGCCGACCCGGCGGTGCGCGAGGCCGTGGAGGCGGTGGCGATCCTGCTGTCGCTGGTCGCGCCGTACGTCGCTGAGGAGATGTGGGAGCGCCTGGGCCACGAGCCCACCGTCGCCCGCGCCGGCTGGCCCGTGGTCGACGAGTCGCTGCTGGTGCAGGAGACCGTCACCGCGGTGGTGCAGGTCAAGGGCAAGGTCAAGGCACGTCTCGAGGTCTCCCCGGAGATCTCCGAGGCCGACCTCGAGCAGCTGGCGATGGCCGACGCCGACGTGCAGCGCGCCCTCGACGGGGCGGTCGTGCGCAAGGTCGTCGTGCGCGCGCCCAAGCTGGTCAACATCGTCGTCTGACAGGGTGACGGCGTGAGCAAGCCCGCAGCCGGCGAGGGGCCGGTCGTCGTCGTCACCGACTCCACCGCGAGCCTGCCCCCGCAGGCGGTGGCCGAGCACGGACTGGTCGTCGTGCCGCTGCAGGTGGTGATCGGCGCCCAGGTGCTCGACGAGGGCTCCAAGGGCGCGACGCCCGACCGGGTCGCGCAGGCGCTGCGCGAGTACACCCCGGTCTCGACCTCGCGGCCCTCGCCGGCGGTGATGCTCGAGGCCTACGAGAAGGCCCACGCCGCGGGCGCGAGCGCGGTCGTGTCGGTGCACCTGTCGGGCGAGATGAGCGGCACCTACGAGTCCGCCCAGCTCGCAGCGCGCGAGGCGCCGCTGCCGGTCGTCTGCGTCGACACCCGCCAGGTCGGCATCGGCACCGGGTACGCCGCCCTGGCCGCCGCGCGCGTCGCTGCCGCCGGCGGCTCGGCCCAGGAGGCCGCCGACGCCGCGCGGGCGCGCGCCGAGGCCACCGCCTCGCTGTTCTACGTCGACACCCTCGAGTACCTGCGCCGCGGCGGGCGCATCGGCGCGGCCGCGGCGCTGCTCGGGGGTGCGCTGGCGGTCAAGCCGCTGCTGCGCATCGACGACGGGCGGGTCGACTCCCTGGAGCGGGTGCGCACCTCCGCCCGGGCGCTGGCCCGGCTCGAGGAGCTGGCCGTCGAGGCGGCCGGCGAGACCCAGGTCGACGTCTACGTCGCCCACCTGGCCAACCCCGAGCGCGCCGAGGTGCTCGCCGACCACCTCCGCGAGCGGCTCGCCGACCAGCTCGGCGGCCGCGAGCTGTGGTGCGGCGAGCTCGGCGCGGTCCTGGGCGCCCACGTCGGCCCCGGCATGATCGCCGTCTGCGTCGCCCCCCTCCACCCCTGACCGCCGCTGCTCGACCAACGGCGGTGGTCGTTGGTCGAGCAGTGACGAGCGCCAGCGAGGAACGTTGCCGAGACTGGGTGAGTGGCGTGCTCGCCGTACGTCATGGGCTCGCTGGGTCTCGGCGTCGCTCGAGCCTTCGGTCCTCGCTGCTCGACCAACGGCCGTCGTTGGTCGAGCAGTGACGAGCGCCAGCGAGGAACGTCGCCGAGACCGGGTGCGTGACCGCTCGCCGTACGCCGTGTGCTCGCTGGGTCTCGGCGTCGCTCGAGCCTTCGGCCCTCGCTGCTCGACCGACGGCCTGCCCTCGCTGCTCGACCTACGGGGCCACGTGGTGTCCACAGGGTGCGTCGAGCAGGTGGTCGTCCACAGGCTCGCGTCCGGTGGTCGTTGCGGCGGTGGAGGGCTTCCTAGGTTGCCTGCATGCGCAGTCGACGACCCAGCCCCGAGCACCAGGAAGCCGTGGCTCGCCGCCTGGCCCAGCTCAGCGCCGAGCTGGAGGCCGTGCGGCCGGCACCGGCCCCGCCGCTGCAGCAGGAGGAGCCCGAGCCGGACGCCGACGACGACTGGTGGGCGCCGCACACCCGCATCCGGCCGCTCGCCGGTCCGCCGGCGCCCCCGCCGGCCCCGCCCGCCCCGGCTGCTCCCGGCCCGGTCCCGGGGATGGTCCCGGTGCCCGGGCGCCACGCCTCCCGCCGTGCGCGGCCACGACCCGAGCTGCTGGGCGCCGCCCACGACCTGGTGCCGCCCACCCTGCGCGGCCGGGCGCTGCTGTCGTCGGCGCACCTGGGCGTCGTCGCGCTGCTGGTCGCCGCCGGGCTGGCCGTGACGTCGTGGTGGGTGGTGCGCTCCGACCCCGAGCCGAGCGGCCCGCGGCTCGAGACCGTCGCCGAGGTGGAGACGCCGCTCGTCGACCTGGTGCCGCCCGAGCCGGCAGCGGCACCGGCAGCTGTCGGCGCGGCCGGCGCCCCGGAGCCGGGGACCGAGGTGACCGTCGACGTGGCCGGCAAGGTCCGCCGGCCGGGCATCGCCGTGCTGCCGGCGGGCTCGCGGGTCGTCGACGCGCTCGAGGCCGCCGGCGGTGCCCGCCCCGGAGTCGACCTGATGGGCCTCAACCTCGCGAGACTGCTGGTCGACGGCGAGCAGGTGCTCGTCGGGGTGCCCGGTGCCGCTGCGCCGGTGACGCCGGGGGGCACCCCTGTGCCACCGAGCTCACCGGGCGCGGCCCTGGTCGACCTCAACACCGCCGACCAGGCCCTGCTCGAGACGCTGCCGCAGGTCGGTCCGGTGACCGCGGGGGCGATCCTGGCCTGGCGCACCGAGCACGGCGCCTTCTCCGCGGTCGAGGAGCTGCTCGAGGTCGACGGCATCGGCGAGGCCACCCTCGCCCAGCTCGCACCCCTCGTGACGGTGTGAGCCTCGCGCGGTCCGCCGACACCGCTGGGCCCGCCGGGCCCCCCGAGCCCGCCGAACCCGCCGAGCCCGCACGGGCCACCGCCGACCTCCGGATGACGCTGGTGGGCGCGGCCGCGTGGACGGGCGGGCTGGTCGGCGCCCTCGCCCCCGCCGCGTGGCTCGCGGCGGTCGCCGCCTGCGGTGGCCTGGGGGTGGCGGCGCTCCGGGCGCGAGGCCGGCGGGGCGCGGCGCTCACCGGCGCGCTGCTGCTGCTCGTCCTGCTCGCGGTGGGGCTGAGCACCTCGCTGCGCCACGACCAGGTGGGCGGCGGGCCGCTGGCCGACCTCGCCGAGCAGCGGGCCGTGGTGCGGGTGCTGGCCACCGTCACCGCCGATCCCCGCCCGCTCCAGGGCCCGTACGCCGACGGCGTGTGGCTGCGGGTCACCGTGCGCGAGGTCGAGGGTCGGGGCAGCGCCCACACGCTGCGCGCGCCGGTGCTCGTGCTGGCCCCACCGGAGTGGGCCGGCGCGGCCCTGGGCTCCACCGTGTTGGCCGAGGGGCGCCTGGGCCCCGCCGACGGCGACGACCTGGCCGCCGTCCTCGACGCCACCGGCGCCCCGCAGGTGCGCGACCCGCCGGACCTGTGGTGGCGCGGTGCCGGCGCGGTGCGCGAGTCGCTGCGCGACTCGGTCGCGCACCGGCCCGCCCCCGAGCGGGTGCTGGTGCCCGCGCTGGTCGACGGCGACGACGTGGGGCTGGACCCCGCGGTGGCCGACGACTTCCGGGCCACCGGGCTGACCCATCTCCTCGCCGTCAGCGGCACCAACCTGACCCTCGTGGTGGGCAGCCTGCTGTGGTTGGCGCGGGGCGCCGGCGTGCGGGGCCGGTGGCTGCTCCTGGTGGGCGCGGGCGGCATCGTCGGGTTCGTGCTGCTGGCCCGCACCGAGCCCAGCGTGCTGCGCGCCGCGGTGATGGGATCGGTGGCGCTGGTCGCCCTGGGCACCGACGGGGCCCGACGCGGGCCCCGGACCCTCGGTGTCGCGGTGACCGGCCTGCTGCTCGTCCAGCCCGGGCTGGCGGTCTCGGTCGGCTTCGCCCTCTCGGTGCTGGCCACCGCCGGCATCATGCTGCTGGCGCCGGGCTGGCGCGACGCGCTGGCCCGTTGGATGCCGCGCTGGCTGGCCGAGGCGGTGGCGGTGCCCGCGGCCGCGCAGCTGGCCTGCACCCCGGTGGTCGCGGGCATCTCGGGCCAGGTCAGCCTCGTCGCGGTCGCCGCCAACCTGCTGGCCGCCCCCGTGGTGGGCCCGGCCACCGTGGTCGGGCTGGCCGGGGGACTGGTGGGCCTGCTCGCGCCACCCGTGGGCCGGCTGCTGGGCACCGTGGCCACCTGGTGCGTGGGCTGGATCGTGGCGGTGGCCGAGCGCGGGGCGGGCCTGCCCGCGGCCGCGGTCGACTGGGGCACCGGCGTCGTCCCCCTCGCGGTGCTCACCGCGCTGAGCCTGCTGCTGGCGGTGCTGGCGCCGCGGCTGCTGGCGCGCCCGCTGCCGACGATCCTGCTGTGCGCGGTGACCGGCGTGGTCGTGGTGGTGCGGCCGGCGGCGGCCTTCGCGCCGTCGGGCTGGCTGGTGGTGGTCTGCGACGTGGGCCAGGGCGACGCGGTGGTGCTGCGCGCCGGCGCGGCCAGCGCCGTGGTCGTCGACGTCGGCCCCGACCCGGTCGCGGTCGACACCTGCCTCTCCGACCTGGGCGTCGAGCACGTGCCCCTCGTGGTGCTGACCCACTTCCACGCCGACCACGTCGACGGCCTCGCCGGGGTGCTCGAGGGCCGTCAGATCGACCGCGTCGTCACCAGCCCCCTGCTCGACCCGCCCGACGCGGTGGCGGCGGTCGGCGAGCTGGCCGGTGCCGCGGGCGCGGAGGTCGGCGTGGCGTCGTACGCCGCCACCGAGCGCGTGGGGGAGGTGGCCCTGCAGTCCCTCGCCCCCGTCGACAGCACCCCGCGCGGCGGGCCCGGCGACGGCAGCACCGCCAACGACCAGAGCGTGGTGCTGCTCGCCGAGGTCGGCGGGGTGCGGGTGCTGCTGCCCGGCGACCTCGAGCCGCCCGGGCAGGCGGCACTGGCCCGGGCGCTGCCCGACCTGGCGGTCGACGTGCTCAAGGTGCCCCACCACGGCAGCCGGCACCAGGACCTCGACCTGCTCACCGGGCTGGGTGCCGAGCTGGCGCTGGTGCCGGTCGGCGCCGACAACGACTACGGGCACCCCGACGCCGGTCTGCTCACGGACCTCGAGGCCGCCGGGGCGCGGGTGCTGCGCACCGACACCGACGGCCCGCTCGCGGTGGTGGTGCGCGACGGCGAGGCGGTGGGGCTCACCCGCGACTGAGCCGCCCGTGCCCCGGGCGGCGGTGTCGGCGGGCTGTGGCAGGCTTGCGCGCACCATGCCAGCCGCCCGCTCCGCCCCCCGCGCCCCCTCCGCCGCCGACGTGCTGGGCCGCGTCACGCTCGTGACGGGCAAGGAGGAGTTCTTCGGCGAGCGCACCGTCGGCGCCGTGCGCAGCGCCGTGCGCGCCCACGACGCCGAGGCCGAGCTCTCCGAGGCCGCGGCCGCCGAGCTGAGCCTGGCCACCCTCGGCGAGATGTCGGCGCCGTCGCTGTTCTCCAGCACCCGCTGCGTGGTGGTGCGCAAGCTCGAGGACCTGCCCGAGGAGTCGGTGGCCGGCCTGCTGGGCTACTGCGCGGCCCCGGCCGAGGACGTCGCGCTGGTGCTCGTGCACAGCGGCGGGCAGAAGGGCAGCGGCGTGCTCACCAAGCTGCGCAAGCTCGGCCCGGTCACCGAGGTCAAGTCCGCCGAGCTCAAGGCCTCCGAGTACCCCTCGTTCGTCATCAACGAGGCTCGCAGCCTGGGCGCGCGGATGGACCAGCAGGCCGCCACCACGCTGGTCCAGGCCGTGGGGCAGGACCTGCGCTCGCTCTCGGCCGCCGCCCACCAGCTGACCAACGACTTCCCCGGCGAGACGCTCACGGAGGAGCGGGTCAAGCGCTACTTCGGCGGCCGGGCCGAGGCCAAGTCCTTCGCGGTCGCCGACGCCGCCTTCTCGGGGCGGCGACTCGAGGCCCTCGAGGAGCTGCGCTGGGCGCTCGACGGCGGCACTCCCGCGGTGCTCATCACCTCCGCCTTCGCCGGCGGGGTGCGCGGGCTGGCGCGCTTCAAGGGCGCCCGCTCGCGCAGCGAGCCCGACCTGGCCCGCGAGATCGGCGTCCCGCCGTGGAAGGTCCGCTCGGTGCGCGACCAGGCCCGGGGCTGGTCGAGCGCGGCGCTGGGCGAGGCGGTGCGCGCGGTGGCCCGCGCCGACGCCGACATCAAGGGCGCCGCGAGCGACGCGTCGTACACCCTGGAGCGCCTCGTGCTCACCGTCACCGAGCTGCGCGAGCGCTGACCCGGCCCGGATCTCGCGCTGACCCGTCCCGGATCGACGGGTCCGGAAATGCCGACGACCCGCCCGACGAGGTCGGGCGGGTCGGCTCAGGACCAGACGGTCTCCGCGCTGGGCGGAGACGCGGAATCAGAGAGCAGCGGCCTTCTTGGCGATCGCGGACTTGCGGTTCGCGGCCTGGTTCTTGTGGATGACGCCCTTGGAGGCGGCCTTGTCGAGCTTCTTGGCGGCGTCGCGACCGGCGACCAGCGCGGTCTCCTTGTCGCCGGCGTCGGCGGCAGCGCGGAACTTGCGCACAGCGGACTTGAGGTTCGTCTTGACCGCCTTGTTGCGCTCGTGACGCTTCTCGTTCTGCTTGTTGCGCTTGATCTGGGACTTGATGTTCGCCACGGGCAATGCCTTTGCTGGTGTTGAGAACGAATGGTCTGGTGCTGAGTCGGGGCGCGGAGGGGCACACAGGCGCCACACACGCGACATCGGAGATTATCAGCGGCGCACGAGCCCGCCCAAATCCTCCGACCCCGTCGCGGTGCCGACGCGGGGTGCCGGGCCGGGCCACCACCCGCGCCGCTGGCCGAGCCAGGCCCAGCATGCCTCACCCTGGCGGCGCTGGGCCAGCCGCAGGTACGGCGACCAGGCGGGCGAGCGGCCCTGCGCCGAGGCCAGGAAGTACGCCGCTGTCGCGGCCAGCACCGTGTCGACGCGCTCGGCCGGGGCGGTGGCGAGCAGCGGGGTGCGCCGCAGCACCGCCTCGACGTCCACGCCGTCGGAGCGCGGCCCGACCAGGGCCCACAGGCTGTCGAGCCACGGGGCGCCCAGGGCCGGCCACGCCCACCCGCACAGCAGCATCCGGCCGTCGTCGGCCAGCAGCAGGTTGTCGTCGGTGACGTCGCCGTGCACCAGGGCCCCGCCGGCCACGGCAGCGGGGAGCTCGCGGGCCAGCGCCTCGGCCTCGCGCACGTGGGCCGGGTCGAGGTCGGGCCGCGTCGAGGCGACCTCGGCCCAGCGGCCCGGCCAGTCGGCGAGGTCCTCCGCGACGTCGGTCAGGTCGACGCCGGCGGCCGCGGGGGAGACGGCCAGGTCGACCAGCGTGGCGAGCACCGCAGCGAGGTCGTCGTCGTGCCAGGGGCGCGCCGGCGCGCGGGCGGCCACGGCCTCGAGGCCCACCACCACCCAGTCGTCGGCGCGGTGGCGCCGCCCCGGCTCGGTGCCGTGGCTCCACGACAGTCGCGGCGCCGGCAGCGAGCCCGCGTCGAGCGCGGCCAGCGAGGCCGCCTCGGCGGCGTACGTCAGGGCGGAGGAGCGTTGGGCGGTCACCGACGCCGCCTTCACGTAGTGCCGCGAGCCGTCGGCGCCGTGCAGCACCGAGGCGAAGCCGGGCGTGTAGCCGCCGGTCACCGAACGGGCCTCGACCACGGCGGTGCCGCAGCGCTGCTCGACGAGCCGCCGCACGTGCGGCGGCAGGTGCACCCACTCCAGGCGGCGCGCGGTCAGCCCGTGGGGCAGGTCCTCCAGCGGCGGGTGCACCGGCCCATCGTGCGCCAGCGCGCGCCCCCGCGGTGCCGCGACACCCCGGGAGGCGCCAGGAGGACGGCGCGACCTCACCCGCCGGGACCTTCCGCGGGCGACGCGCACGCGGGAGCGTGGGCCGCATGACCACCGTCGCGGAGCTGATCATCGAGGCCGTCGCCGACCACGGCACCACCGAGGTCTGGGGTGTCGTGGGCGACGCCCTCAACCCCGTGACCGACGCCATCCGCCGCGAGGAGCGGCTGCGCTGGATGGGCGTGCGCCACGAGGAGGTCGCCGCCTTCGCCGCGGGCGCCCAGGCCCAGCTGACCGGTCGGCTGGGGGTCTGCATGGGCACCGTCGGGCCGGGCGCGATCCACCTGCTCAACGGCCTGTACGACGCCAAGAAGTCGCACGCGCCGGTGCTGGCGATCTGCGGGCAGGTGCCCCGGGCCGAGATCGGCAGCGACTTCTTCCAGGAGGTCGACAACGACGTCCTCTTCGCCGACGTGTCGGTCTTCACCGCCACCGTCACCGACCCCTCGCAGCTGCCCACCCTGCTCGAGCAGG
This sequence comes from Nocardioides salarius, assembly GCF_016907435.1. NCBI lineage: Bacteria > Bacillati > Actinomycetota > Actinomycetes > Propionibacteriales > Nocardioidaceae > Nocardioides > Nocardioides salarius. Next base: position 3,927,842 of record NZ_JAFBBZ010000001.1, read on the forward strand.
CCGGCAACGCCGCGCTGCAGCAGGGCGGGGTCGCGGTGCTGACGGTCCCCGGCGACGTCGGCGAGCTCGAGGTCGCCAAGGACACCGCCGTGCCGCGCTTCGTCGCCGATCTCGCCACCGCCGCCCCGACGCCCGACTCGGTGCGCGCCGCCGCCGACGCGGTCGCCGCGGCCGAGCGGGTCACGCTGCTGGTCGGCCAGGGCGCGGCCGGTGCCCGCGACGAGGTGCTCGAGCTGGCCGAGCGGCTGGCCGCGCCGATGGTGGTGGCCCTGAAGGGCAAGGAGGCCTTCGACCACGACAACCCCTACGAGGTCGGGCAGTCCGGCCTGCTCGGCAACCCCGCGGCCACGCTGGCCCTCGAGACCTGCGACCTGCTGCTGATGGTCGGCACCGACTTCCCCTACAAGGAGTTCTACCCCTCGGGGCCCACCGTGGTGCAGGTCGACCGCGACGGCACCCACATCGGGCGGCGGCACCCGGTCGACCACGCCGTGGTCGGCGACGCCGGGCTCGCGGTCGGCGCGCTGCTGCCGCACCTGGAGCGCCGCGAGGACCGGGGCCACCTCGACCGCGCCCGCTCGGCGTACGAGACCTGGCAGGACCTGCAGCAGCACTACGTCGACCCGGCCTACGAGAAGAAGCCCACCGGCTTCCTGCGTCGCAAGGTCGACAACCCCGAGCGCAGGATCCGTCCCGAGCTCCTCGCCGGGCTCCTCGACCGCCACGCGGCGCCCGACGCCGTCTTCACCGCCGACACCGGGATGGCCACGACCTGGCTCTCGCGCTTCGTGCGCATCGACCGCGACCGTCGCCTGCTGGGCTCCTTCAACCTGGGCTCGATGGCCAACGCGATGCCCCAGGCCCTGGGTGCCCAGGCGCTCGACCACGACCGCCAGGTCGTCGCCCTGTGCGGCGACGGCGGCCTGACGATGCTCATGGGCGACCTGATCACCGCGGTCAGCCACGACCTGCCGGTCAAGCTGGTCGTCTTCGACAACGGGCGCCTGGGCATGGTCAAGCTCGAGATGGAGCAGGTCGGCATGGCCGAGTTCGGCACCGTGCTGCACAACCCCGACCTCGCGGCGGTGGCCGAGGCGGTCGGGATGAGGGGCATCCGGGTCGAGGACCCGCACGACCTCGATGACGCCGTACGCCGCGCGCTCGCGCACGACGGCCCGGTGCTGCTCGACGTGGTCACCAACCCCGACGAGATCGCGGTGCCCTCGAAGCCGACCCTCGAGCAGGGCTGGGGCTTCGCCATCGCCAAGGCCAAGGAGATGGTGGTCAGCCCGGAGTAGGACCCGCCCCCGGGAGGCGGGCCTTCGACCGCACCCGTGGGAGGATGGCCGCGCCCGTGCCCCGTCGTCCGAGAGATCCCTGAGACCCCGTGCCTGCCGTTCCCCCGAAGTCCTGGCCCGTCCCCGGGCAGACCGACCCGTCGACGCTGCGCAACTTCTGCATCATCGCCCACATCGACCACGGCAAGTCGACGCTGGCCGACCGGATGCTGCAGCTGACCGGCGTGGTCGACGCGCGGGCGGCGCGGGCGCAGTACCTGGACCGGATGGACATCGAGCGCGAGCGCGGCATCACCATCAAGAGCCAGGCCGTGCGGATGCCGTGGGGCGTCGAGGACGGCAACGACGAGGGCGCCGAGGCCGGCACCTACGTGCTGAACATGATCGACACGCCCGGCCACGTCGACTTCACCTACGAGGTCTCCCGCTCGCTCGAGGCCTGCGAGACCGCGGTGCTGCTGGTCGACGCGGCCCAGGGCATCGAGGCCCAGACGCTGGCCAACCTCTACCTGGCGATGGGCGCCGACCTGCACATCATCCCGGTGCTCAACAAGATCGACCTGCCCAGCGCCAACCCCGACAAGTACGCCGCCGAGCTCGCCGGCCTGGTGGGCTGCGAGCCCGAGGACGTGCTGCGCGTCAGCGCCAAGACCGGCTTCGGCGTGGAGGCGCTGCTCAACGAGATCGTCAAGCAGACCCCGCCGCCGGTCGGCGCGGCCGACAAGCCGGCCCGCGCGCTGATCTTCGACTCCGTCTACGACACCTACCGCGGTGTCATCACCTACGTGCGCGTCATCGACGGCAAGCTCAACCACCGCGACCGCATCAAGATGATGTCGACCAACGCCACCCACGAGATGCTCGAGGTCGGCGTGATCAGCCCCGAGCAGGTCAAGGCCGGCGAGCTCGGCGTCGGCGAGGTCGGCTACCTGATCACCGGCGTCAAGGACGTGCGCCAGTCGCGGGTCGGTGACACCGTCACCACCCAGCACAACGGCGCCACCGAGATGCTCGGCGGCTACAAGCACCCCAACCCGATGGTCTACGCGGGGCTCTACCCGATCGACGGCGACCAGTTCGGCGACCTGCGCGAGGCGCTGGAGAAGCTGCAGCTCAACGACGCGGCGCTGACCTTCGAGCCGGAGACCTCCGGCGCCCTCGGCTTCGGCTTCCGCATCGGCTTCCTGGGCCTGCTGCACATGGAGATCACCCGCGACCGCCTCGAGCGCGAGTTCGACCTCGACCTGATCTCCACCGCCCCCAACGTCGTCTACGACGTGGTGATGGAGGACGGTTCCGAGTTCGCGGTCACCAACCCCAGCGAGTTCCCCGAGGGCAAGATCGCCGAGGTCCGCGAGCCGGTCGTCAAGGCCACGATCCTGAGCCCGAGCGACCACATCGGCGCGATCATGGAGCTGTGCCAGACCAAGCGCGGCCAGCTCGGCGGCATGGACTACCTCTCCGAGGACCGCGTCGAGATGCGCTACACGCTGCCGATGGGCGAGATCGTCTTCGACTTCTTCGACCAGCTGAAGTCGAAGACCAAGGGCTACGCCTCGCTCGACTACGAGCGCTCCGGTGAGCAGGCCGCCGACCTGGTCAAGGTCGACATCCTGCTGCAGGGCGAGCCGGTCGACGCGTTCTCGGCGATCGTGCACCGCGACAGCGCCTACTCCTACGGCGTGATGATGGCCGGCAAGCTCAAGGACCTGATCCCGCGCCAGCAGTTCGAGGTGCCGATCCAGGCCGCCATCGGCGCCCGGGTGATCGCCCGCGAGAACATCCGCGCGATCCGCAAGGACGTGCTGGCCAAGTGCTACGGCGGCGACATCAGCCGCAAGCGCAAGCTGCTGGAGAAGCAGAAGGAGGGCAAGAAGCGGATGAAGATGGTCGGTCGCGTCGAGGTCCCCCAGGAGGCCTTCGTGGCCGCGCTCTCCAACGCGCCGGCCCCGGAGAAGACCAAGAAGTAGGGCTCGTGGTCGCGCTGCCCCGGCTGCCCGACCCGGTGCTGGCGTTCGCGGAGCGCGGGCCGGCGTGGGCGGCGTACGTCGACGCGCTGCCCGGACGCCTCGGCGACCTGGTCGAGGAGTGGTCGCTGCGTGCGGGCACCGAGCTGTGGTGGGGCGAGACCGCGGTGGTGCTGCCGGTGCGCGACCCCGACGGGTCCGCGGCGGTGCTCAAGGTCGCCTTCCCCGACGAGGAGACCGAGCACGAGGCCCTGGCGCTGCAGCACTGGGGCGGCGACGGGGCGGTGCGGATGCGCCGCGCCGACCCCCGCCGGCGCGCGCTCCTGCTCGACCGGCTCGAGCGCACCGACCTCGGTGGCGGCTGGGACGTGGCCGACTGCGAGCAGGTCGCCGCGCTCTACCCGCGGCTCCACGTGCCCGCCCCGCCCCGCCTGCGGCGTCTCAGCGAGTACGTCGGTCGCCAGGTCGAGCCGTTGCGGGCGCTGCCGCCCCAGGCCCCGCTGCCGCGCCGGATGGTGGAGCAGTGCCTCTCGCTCGTCGGCGACCTCGCCGGCGACGCGCACTGCGACGGTGTGCTGGTGCACGGCGACCTGCACTACGCGAACGTGCTGGCCACCGACCCGGACCTGTCGCGGTGGGTGGCGATCGACCCCAAGCCGCTGAGCGGCGACCCGCACTGGGAGCCGGCGCCGCTGCTGTGGAACCGGTGGGAGGAGCTGGCCGGCGACGTGCGGGGCGGCATCCGGCGCCGCTTCCACGCCGTCGTCGACGCGGCCGGGCTCGACGAGGACCGCGCGGTGGCCTGGACCGTGGTGCGCCAGGTCCTGGGGGTGCTGTGGGTGGTCCAGGACGCGGTGGCCGCCGGGTCGCGGCTGGGACCCGCCGAGCGCGACCACGTCACCAGGCTGCTCAGCGTGGCGAAGGCCGTCCAGGAGTGAGGCCGGCGCTCGCCCGGCTCTGGGTGAACGGGTGTAGCCGCGCGATTCGCGGGTAGGCTGCCGGAGACCGTCGGGCTCGCCATGGGGCGGGCCCACAGCTAGGGGGGCCAGTGACGGACGACGACGACAGCGCGCGCGAAGGCGCGCAGACCGGCGAGTCGAGCGCGGGGGAGCAGACCTCGCGGCTGCGGGCCGAGCTCGGGGCCCGACGCGAGGCCGCGGAGATCGTGGCCGAGGCGAACCGGATGAGCCAGCAGGCTGCCGCCGAGGCGGAGTCGATGGTCGCCGAGGCGGAGACGCTGGCGGCCTCGCTCGTCGAGGAGGCGCGTCAGCGGGCCGACGCCACGCTCGCGCAGGCGCGTGCCGAGGCGCTCGACCTGACCCAGCAGGCCGCCGCCGAGGCCGAGGAGCTGCGCTCCGGCCTCGACGAGCAGCGTCGCGCGGCTCGCGAGGAGGCCGCCGCCGAGGTGCGCGCCGAGATGTCCGAGCTGCGTGCCCGGGTCGAGCGGCTGCTCGGCGACATCGGGGGCAGCCTGGGCGACCTGGGCTCGCTCCTCTCCGGCGCGCATGCCGCGGTGCAGCACGTGCAGCGCTCCGCGGACGGGCTGAGCGACGCCGAGTCGGCGCTCGTGGACTCCGACCGGTCGGTCGAGGCCGCGCCGCGCTCCGCCGAGCCGGTCGAGGTCGAGGTCGAGACGCCCGAGACGCCCGGGACGCCCGAGACGGCCGAGCCGGCCGTGGTCGAGGAGCCCGAGCCTGACGCCGAGCCTGCAGCTGAGGGCACCGCGCCCGAGTCGCGTGAGTCGCTGTACGCCGTCACGGCGCCGTCCGAGGCCGGCGCGAGCGAGCCCGAGGTCGAGCCGCGCGCCCAGGACGACCTCGAGGACGCCTCCGCGGATCCCCGTCCGCTGGGCTGGCTCTTCCGTGGGCACTGATCGCGGGCACTGAGCGCGGGAACTGGGCGCGGGACCCCGCGAAGGCGGGGTCAGGGGCAGGTCGGCTGCGGGCCGGTGTCGAGACGGTCGATCGTGACGGTGTCGACACCGGTGCCGACCGGCACCCGCTGGAAGAGCTCCATGCGGATGCGACGGTCCTCGCCGGCGGCGAAGCAGCTCCACCGGCCGGTCACGACCGCGATCAGCTTGCCGGAGCGTCCGCGCAGCACCGCCTGGACCAGGGCGCGGGGCACGGCCTGCTCGCCGGTCTCGACGCGGGCGACGACCACCGTGCGGTCCGGGCCCAGCATCGTGTCCTGGGGCACGGCGGCCGCCACCGGCTCGGCGGGCTCGGCGTCGGCCTTGGCCCACGAGATCTCGGAGAAGGACAGCTCGACGTCGGCGATCCGCTCGGCCTGCGGCCCCACGGCGAAGTAGAGGCCGAACTGCTCCCCGGGCTCGAGGCCCAGGACGGTGCAGCAGGCGCTCTCGCCGGCCATCGTGTCGGTGTCCCAGACCCCGACCAGCACACCGTCGGCGTCGACGCCCTGCAGGGCGACCGTCGCCGTGCGCAGCACGCGCGAGTCGTCGTTGCGCACCATCACCGAGACGAGCCCGTCGTTGACGGCCCACTCGGCGGTCTCGAGCACGGGCGCCACCTCGATCGGCGTGCTGTCGGAGCGGGTCGACCCGTCGACCTGTGCGCGGATGGTGCTGCACCCGGTGGTGAGCAGGCCGGTCAGCACGAGGGCGAGGGCCCCCACGACGAGCTTGTGCACACGATCCCCCTGGTCACGCCACGTGGGTGCCGCCCAGTCCGCGGCACCTGCCGAGAGTATGACCGTACAGGTGTAGACCGAAACCGTCTGGGTAACAATGAGGAGGTGCTGGTGCCCGTCGGGCCCGCACGACGACCACCGGGGGGTGTCAGATGACGGCGTCGACGCGTGCGCGCACGAGCCCGGCGCCGGCGACCCCTCACGATCCCGCCGGCAGCACCGCCCGGGGCGCGCTGTGGCTGGCCACCAACGGCGTCGTGGTCAAGGCGGCGCACACGGTGGTGCTGCTGACCCTGGCCGCGCTGCTGACCCCCTCGGCGCTGGGCCTGGTGGCGCTGGGCAGCCTGGTGGCCAACGTCGCGGCCATCCTGGGCACCCTCGGCACCGCCAGCGCGCTGGTGCACCTCGAGGGGAGCACGCAGCGCGTCGAGCGGGCCGCCCGCACCGCACTGAGCCTGGGACTGGTGACCAGCAGCGCGCTCGCCGCCCTGCTGTGGGCCACCGCACCCCTGCTCGCCTCGAGCCTGCGGGCCGACGACGGGGGCGCAGCGGTGATCCGTGGGCTCACCGTCGTGCTGCCGTGCCTGGCCGTCGCCGGCGTCACCACCGAGCTGCTGCGCCGCCGGCTGGCCTTCGCGCGACGCATCGTCCCCGACACGGTCTCGGCGGTGGTCGGCGCCGTCGTGGCGATCGCCCTGGTCATCCAGGGCGTCGGGGTGATGGCGCTCGTCGCGGGCCAGGTGACCCAGGCGGTGCTGATGATGCTGCTGGCCTGGGTCGTGCACCGTCCGGTGCTGCCCGGCTGGGACCGCGCCGACGCGCGGGCGCTGGTCTCCTTCGGCGCCCCGTTCTCCGGTGCCCACCTGCTGGAGGTGGTCCAGCTCAACCTCGACTACCTGCTGGTGGCGCGGGTGCTCGGTGCGCTGGCGCTGGGCCACTACTCACTGTCCTACCGGATCGCCAACATGCCCTACCTGATGGTGGCCGTCGTGGTCACCGGGGCCGCGTTCCCCTACCTGTGCCGTGCCCGGGGCGCGGACCGGGCCCGGGCCGCGGAGGTGGCCCTGGGGGTCACCTTCTCGCTGATGCTGCCCGCCTGCCTGCTGCTGGCGCTGCTGGCCGACGACCTGGTGCTGCTCGGCGCCGAGTGGGCGCCCGCGACCCCGGTGCTCGCGCTGCTCGCGGGCTACGCGCTGCTGCTCGCACTGCTCCAGGTCTGCCTGACCGTGCTCAACGCCGCCGGCCGCCCAGGAGTGGCGATGGCGGTGCGCCTGGTCCACCTGCTGGTGCTGGGCCTGACCCTGCTGGTCGTGGTCGACCGCGGCATCGTCTCCGTCGCGCTGGCCCAGGTGGTCGTCGTCGCCGCGGTCGCGCTGCCGGCGCTCGCCCTGGCCCGCCGCGCCGTGCCCGGCACGTCGGCGGCCCGCCTGGGCGCCGACGTCCGCCCGGCGCTGGTCGCCTCGGTCGCGATGGCGCTGGCCGTGCTCGCGCTGCGCGGGCTCGACCCGGTCGCCGGCGGGGGAGTGGTGGCGCTGGGCGCCACCACCCTGGTCGCCGTGCTCGTCTTCCTGATCGTGCTGCGTGCCGTCGGCGCCGATGCATGGCGCGCCGTCCTCGAGCTCCTGCGCCGCCGGGAGGTCCTCGCATGAGCGGCACCGACGCCGACGCCACCACCGAGCCCGAGGTGGCCGGCGCGCCCGAGCGTCCCCCGGCGGGGGCGACGGTGGGCTCGGGCCGTCAGTGGCCCCTGGTGCTGGTGCCGGCCGTGCTCGCCGTCGCCGGTGGGGTCGCCGTCGGGCTGGCGCCCGGACTGGTGGGCCCGGTCCTGGTGGCCGGGCTGGCGCTGGTGGTGATGCTGACCCGCCTCGAGGTCGCGCTGGCGCTGGTGGTGGCCGCCTCGCTCTTCGAGGACTACCTGGCCGTGCTCGATCCCCGGGCGACCAAGGTGCTGGCGGCCCTCGCCGTCGGGTCCTGGCTCGTACGACGCAGCCGCGGGCGGCTGCACCGCGGGCCGCGCACCAAGGCGCTCGCGGCCGCGGCGGTGCTCGCCGTGGCGCTGCTGGCCTCCACCGCCGTCAACGGGGCACCCGACGGGGGTGCCGTGCTGGTGCGCTGGGCCGGCTTCCTGGCGCTGCTGGTGGTGCTGGTCGACACGATGCGGGCGGGCCGGCTCGCTCCCGCGACGCTGGCCCGGGTCTACGTCGGCGCCTCCGCCGTCGCGGCACTGGCCGGCATCCTCTCCTACACCCTGGGGCTCGACCGGTTCACCGACGGCCTCGACCGCCGGGTGGCGGGCCCGATCGGCGACCCCAACGACCTGGCCTTCTTCCTGCTCGCGGCGCTGCCGCTCTCGCTGGCGGTGCGGCGCCCGGGCTGGCGCCCCGGCATGTACGACGCGGCGACGGTGCTGATCACCCTCGCCCTGCTGGGCACGTTCTCGCGCGGGGCCCTGATCGGCCTCGTGGTGATGCTGGTGGTGGCGGTCCTGGTGCGCCAGGTCAGCCTGCAGCAGCTGATGGGGGTGCTCGGCTCGCTCCTGGTGCTCACCGCCCTGGTGGTGGGGCTCTTCCCCGACCTGGTCGGCGAGAGCCTGACAGCCAAGGACGCGGTCGCCGACCGCAACGTGGCCGAGCGGCTCCAGCTCTGGGAGGCCGCCGGCGAGATGGCGCTCGACGCTCCGCTGCTGGGCCAGGGTCCGGGCTCCTTCGGGGTCGAGCACGAGCGCTGGCTCGAGCAGCTGCCGGTCAGCGCCACCAGCGACCTCGACGTGGCGCACCAGACCTACCTGGAGGTGGCCGCCGAGCTGGGCCTCCTGGGGCTGGCCGGCTTCGTGGGGCTCCTGGTCGCGGGGCTGCGGGGGGCGTGGCGCTCCTGGCGCCGCGACGGCTCGGCGCTGGCCTCGGCCGTCCTCGCCGCCCTGGTCGGCACCACCACCGCGGCCTGCTTCCTCAGCGAGCAGTTCTTCCTGCCCCTGTGGCTGCTGGTGGCCCTGGGCGCCGTGCTGCTCGTCGACGCGCCGCCCGAGCCGGGACCGGAGGACTGAGACGTGGGCGCCTCGGGCGCGCCTCGCCGGGTCGTGCAGGTGCTCACCCAGCAGCACGGTGGGCCGGTCGACCACGCGGTCGACGTCGCCGTCGGGCTCGCCGGCCGTGGGGTCGACTCCCACGTCGTGGGCCCGCCTGGACCCGGCACGTCCCGCGCCGAGCGGGCGGGGGTGGTGTGGCACCCGGTGGCGGCCACCTCGAAGGGCGACCTGGCCGGCCTGGTGCGCCTGGCCCGAGAGCTGCACCGGCTGCGCCCCGACGTGCTGCACCTGCAGGACCGGCGCGCCGGCTGGGTGGGACGTGCCCTGGCCCCCGCGCTGCGCGGCACGCGCGTGGTCTACACGCTCCACGGGGTGCCCGACGCGCTGAGCGACCTGGTGCGCGGCAACCGCAGGGTGGCACGACCGCGCCGCCGCGACCGGCTCTACTACCTGCACGGCGAGCGGTGGATCACCCGGTGGAGCGGTGCCGAGGTCGTCTCGCCCAGCGCCGCGGTGGCGACGTACGCCGTGGAGCACGTCGGCCTGGACCCCCAACGGGTGCACGTGGTGCCCAACGGCGTCGACCCGCTCCGCTTCCGGCCCCGCGGGCCCAGCCAGCCCGGCGAGCCCGGCGCGGCACGTCCCGGCGAGCTGGTGGTGGCCTGGATCGGCTCCGTGGAACCGGTCAAGGGCCTCGACGTGCTGGTCGACGCGCTGGGCGCGGTCGAGGGCGTGCGGGTGCTGCTGGCCGGGGACGGAGCGTCGCTGGAGGCCTTGACGGCGCGGCTGGAGACCACCGGGCTGGGGGAGCGGGTCGACCTGCTGGGCCGGGTGCCGCGGCCCGAGGAGGTCCTCGGGCGGGTCGACGCGCTGCTGCTGACGTCGCTGGCCGAGAGCTGTCCGATGGTGCTGCTGCAGGCGATGGCGGCGGGGCTGCCCGCGCTGGCCACCTCGGTCGGCGGCGTCCCCGAGGTGCTGCGCCACGAGCGTGAGGGCCTGGTCGTGCCGGCCGGTGACGCCTCGCAGGTGGCGGCGGCGCTGGCCCTCCTGCGCGACGACCCCGAGCGTCGGAGGGCGATGGGGGCCGCGGCCCGCCACCGGGTGCTCGCGGGCTACACCCTCGACCACTGCCTCGACCGCCTCACCGCGCTCTACGCCCAGGAGGCGCCGTGCGCCTGCTGATGTCGATCGCCGAGATGGGCTCCGGCGGCGCCGAGACCCTGGTGGCCGACCTGGCCGCCAGCCTGGTCGCCGACGGCCACCGGGTGTGCGTGGCCAGCGACGTGGGCTGGCGGGCGCGCCGGCTGGAGGAGGCCGGCATCGACCACCTGCGGGTGCCCATGCGGGTGCCCGGCACACGCCGCCTGGCCACGGCCAGCGCGAAGGTGGCGCGCTGGAGCGTGCGCGCACGCCCCGACCTGGTGCACGCGCACAACGTGCGAGCCACCCTGACCGGGCGCCTCGGGACCCTGGCCACCGGCCGCCCGCCGGTGCTGAGCACCGTGCACGGCCTGGCCCCCGGCGACTACGCCCCGGCGGTGCGGGTGCTGCAGCGCTGGTCCGACCTGGTGGTGGCGGTCTCCGGCTCGGTGGCCGCCGACCTGGTGCTGCACGGCCTGCCCGAGGAGCGGGTCCGGGTGGTGCCCAACGCGGTGCCCGTGCCGGTGCTGCCCTCACGTGCCGCGGCACGGCTGTCGCTGGGCCTGGCCCGCGACGAGCAGGTGGCGCTGTGCGTGGCCCGGCTGGTGCCGCCCAAGCGGCAGGACCTCCTGGTCGGGGCCTGGGCCCGGCGGCGGAGCGGCACGCTGCTGGTCGTCGGCGACGGCCCCGAGCGCGAGCGCCTCGACCGCCTGGTCGGGCGTCTCGGTCTGCGCGACCGCGTACGCCTGCTGGGCACCCGCAGCGACGTGCCCGCCCTGCTGGCCGCCAGCGACGTGGCCGTGGTGGCCAGCGACCGCGAGGGCCTGTCGATGGCCGCCCTCGAGAGCCTGGCCGCCGGGGTGCCGCTGGTGGCCAGCAACGTCGGTGGCCTCGGCGAGCTCGCCGGCGCGGCCGAGCTCGTCGACCCCGGTGAGGTCGAGGCCCTGCACGACGGCCTGGTCGCCGTCCTCGACGACCCGGCCCGTGCGCGACGGTTGGTCGAGCGGGGTCGTGAGCTGGTCGCGCAGCGCTACTCGGTGGCCGCCATGCGTGCCGACTACCTGCGGCTCTACGCGGACCTGGGTGTGGGACCAGGTGTCGGGCCAGGTGTCGGGCCAGGTGCCGGGTCCTGAGTGCCCACCCCCTGGTCGGTGCACGTTTGGACACTGGGTCCGCGGGTAGGAGAGCCTCAAGCCTGGACCAGCTCCACCACCCGGGTCGTCCATGTCACACCGGTCTACGCGGAACTTCCGGGCATGCTGGTCGTTGAAGGTGGAACTGCAGTGCTTCTGGGGGGAAGAGAAAAAAATGGAGATGCGTGAGCTCGGCGGTGCCTTGTGGAGGCAACGTCTGCTGGTCCTGCTGGTGACGGCCCTCGTCGGAGCGGCCGTGGCCGCCGGCGTGGTCCTGGCGCCCAAGACCTACACCGCTCGCGCCGAGGTGGCCGCGGCAGCCGCCGGCGGCAGCACCGTGGAGGACCTCGACGCGCTGCGCGGCACCCTGGCCGAGAACGCGAACTCCACCGACATCGTCGAGGAGGTCCGCTCGCAGCTCGACGTGCAGCGCAGCGCCGACGAGCTGCGCCGCGCCATCGACGCCCGGTGGGTCGAGGGCACCGTGCTGATCGAGGTCGAGGTCGACGACCGCGACCCCCAGGTCGCCGCCGACATCGCCAACCTGGTCTCGGCCGCACTGCCTCTCAACGACCCCAGCGAGGGCGCCTTCCGCTTCTCACCCAGCGACCCGGCCCGCGCGCCGGTGACCTTCTCGAGCCCCAACCTGCTGCTCGCGATCGGGGTGGGCGCGCTGCTGGCCCTGGTGCTGGCCGCGTCCGCGGCCCTGGTGCGCGACCGGCGCACCTACACCGTCTCCAGTGCCGCCACCGTCGAGGAGGTCATCGACCTGCCGGTGCTGGCCCACATCCAGCCCCCGCGCGAGCCGGGGCTGCTGGCGATGTACGCCGGCACCCCCGACGCCGACGTCTTCCGCCGGCTGCGGGTCTCGATGGAGGTCGAGGCCAGCGGCGACCCGGCCGGCATGGTGGTCGTCACCGGCGTCACCGACGGCGACCTGAACGCGTGGCTCGCCGCCAACCTGGCGATCTCGCTGGCCGGTGTCGGGCGCCGGACGCTGCTGGTCGACGCCCGGATGGGTGCGGGCGCCAAGCGGCCGACCCAGCTGGAGCCCTCCACCGCCGGCCTCTACGAGGTGCTGCGTGGCGCCCCGCTGTCCTCGGCGCTCAACCAGGGCCCGGTCGACGGCCTCGAGGTGCTCTCGTCGGGTCGCTGGGGCGCGGAGTCCCACGGCCGGCTGCTGGAGACCAGCTTCGCCGGAGCGGCCCAGGAGATGCGCGAGCTGTTCGACGTCGTCGTGGTGATCGCCAACTCGATCACCAAGAACGACGACGCCGCCATCATGGGCAGCCAGGGCGCGGTCCTGCTCGCCGTGACCGAGGGCGAGCTGCGCCCGCCCGAGCTGACCAAGGTGCACTACCGGCTGGTGGCCTCGGGGTCCCGTCTCCTGGGAGCCGTCCTGGTCGGGCGGAGCAAGGACAAGTGGGCGGCCTGAGCCGCCGCCAGCGGGCTCGGCACCCGGGCCGGCCCCGTGTCCTGCACACCTCGGTGCCCACCAGCGAGGGCACCGCGGGGGTGCTGCTGACCTACGTCCGCGACCAGGTCGAGCGCGGCTGGAGCGTCACGGTCGCCTGCCCCTCCGAGGGGTGGCTGGGCTACTCCGCCCGCGAGATCGGCGCCGAGGTGCGCTGGTTCGACGCGGCGCGCGAGCCCGGGCCGTCGGTCGCCGAGGAGGTCGGGCGCTACGCCCGGCTGCTCGCCGACCTCGAGCCCGACCTGGTGCACCTGCACAGCTCGAAGGCGGGGCTGGTCGGCCGGCTGGCGGTGCGCAGCCAGGTGCCGACGATCTTCCAGCCGCACGGCTGGTCCTTCCTGGCCGGCGGGGGCCCGAAGGCCGTGCTGGCCGCTCGCTGGGAGCGCTTCGCCGCCCGCTGGACCGACCACCTGCTGTGCGTGAGCGACGGGGAGGCCGAGGTCGGCCGCGAGCGCGGTGTCCTGGCACCGATCTCGGTGGTGCCCAACGGGGTCGACCTGGAGCGCTTCACCCTCACCGACGACGACGAGCGCCGTGAGGCGCGCCGTGCGCTCGACCTGGTCGTGGACGCCCCGACGGTGGTGTGCATCGGCCGGCTCAGCGCCCAGAAGGGCCAGCATGTGCTGCTGGACGCCTGGCCGGAGGTGCTGCGTGCCTGCCCCGCAGCCCGGCTGGTCCTGGTCGGCAGCGGTCCCGACGAGCAGGTGCTGCGCGAGCGGGCGGCGGGGCTCGAGGGCGTGCAGATGGTCGGGCCGCGCACCGACGTCCCGGCCTGGCTCAGCGCCGCCGACGTCGTGGTCTTCCCCTCGCAGTACGAAGGGGCCGCGCTGGCGCCGATGGAGGCGATGGCGGCCGGGCGCAGCGTGATCGCCTCGTGGATCGAGGGGATCGAGGAGAGCCTGCCCTACGAGTGCGGGGCGATGGTGCGGCCCGACCGGCCCGAGGACTTCGCCGAGGCGATCGTGCGCCGGCTCACCGAGCCCGGCCTGGCGGACGCCGAGGGGATGCGCGGCTGGCGGCACGTGCTGGCCACCCGCGACGCCGCGGAGGCGGCGCGCCGGGTCAGCCAGCTCTCGCTGAGTCTGGTGGAGTCCCGGCCTCGACGACGAGGTCCATGAGCTCGTCGTCTCGTCGCGGCTCGCGGCGCGCGACCGTGCGCACGGTGCGCATCACGATCTTGACGTCGCCCCACAGCGACCAGTTGGTGATGTAGTAGTTGTCGGCGCGCGCCCGGTCGTCGATCGGGGTGTCGCCGCGCAGGTCGTTGACCTGGGCCCACCCGGTCAGGCCGGTGCGCATCCGGTGGCGGTGCCGGTAGCCGGGGGTGTTCTCGGAGAACTGGGCCACGAAGTGCGGGCGCTCGGGACGCGGCCCGACCAGGCTCATGTCGCCGCGCAGGATGTTCCACAGCTGGGGCAGCTCGTCGACGCCGGTGCGGCGGATGAAGCGCCCCACCGGGCCCAGCCGGTCGCTGGTGTCGATGTTCCAGGTCGTGTCGCCCTGCTGGGGCGAGGCGGCCATGGAGCGGAACTTCAGCAGCTCGAAGGTGCGCCCGCCCCGGCCCACCCGTGTCTGGCGGAAGATGATCGGGGAGCCGAGCTCACGGCGCACGGCGACGGCGGTGCCGAGGAGCACCGGCGCGAGCAGCACCAGGGCCAGCGCCGAGACCGCGACGTCGAGGGTGCGCTTGACGAGCATCGACCCCGGCCGCACCGCCCAGCGGCGCAGCCGCACCAGGCTGACGTCGCGCACCACCTCGACGCGACGCGCCCGGTCGAGACCCATCACCTCGAAGAAGCGCGGCACGACGAAGACCTGGTACTGCCTCTCCTGGCAGTGGCGCACCAGGGCGATCGTCTGGTCGTCGGTGCGCGCCCCCCAGGCGAAGACGACGTCGTTCACGTTCAGGTCGCGCATCACCCGCGGCAGGGCCCGCAGCCCACCGAGCAGCGGCGCCGGCAGCCGGCGCGGGTCGACGTCGTCGTCGACGAAGCCGACCGGGTGCAGGCCGGTCGCCGGGTCGGCGAGCAGGGCCCGGGCGAGCCGGTCGCCGATCCCGTCGGCGCCGACGATCACGACCCGGTGCATCAGGTAGCCGCGCCGGCGACCGGTGCGCACCACGGCGTAGGCCACGACCCGGCCCGCCACGAGGATCCCGGCCAGGGCGGCGGTGAAGACCGCGGCACGGGCGATCGCGTCGCCGCGCGGCGCGGCGGGCTCCAGCCCGAGCCCCAGGACCAGCAGCCCCGCGGTCAGCGTGGTCACCAGGAGCGCCGGCAGGTCCTCGAGGACCGAGAGCACCAGGCGCGACTGGTAGAGGCCCAGGCTCCTGGCCACCAGCGCGAGGCCCAGGGCCGCGGTGCCCAGGGCCACCGGCCACAGGCCCCGGTCGACGACGAGCCCGGTGGCCAGCACGGCTGCGAGGTCGGTGAGGACGAGCAGCGGGCCGATGCCGGACAGGCCGCTGCGGGCGTGGATGGACTGCTGCACTAGAACTTCTACCCCCCAAGGCAGGCGACGCCGCCCCCCATGGAAGACGTCACCGCCGTCGAGCATGCCCGGTGCGCAGGGGTTTCACACATCCACCGCCACGTCGAAGATCGCGATCTGGTCACGACCCGCCCGGGGTTGCTACGCGCCAGTACGCAAAGTGATCTAGGTTACTGCCGTACTCGACCGCACCGCCCGCCGCACAGCCAGGAGCGCCATGCCTGCCAACCACGACGCCAGCTTCGTCGACACGATGCCTGCGAACGTCGCCGTCCAGTTCTTCGACCGTGTCGCCAAGTCCTCGACCGCCGAGGCCTACCGCTTCCCGGTCGGCGAGGCCTGGGAGTCCGTCACCTGGGCCGAGGCCGGCGACCGCGTCACCGCGCTCGCGGCCGGCCTGGTCTCGCTGGGCATCGAGACCGAGCAGCGTGTCGGGATCGTCTCGGGCACCCGCTACGAGTGGATCCTCGCCGACCTGGCCGTCATGTGCGCCGGAGCGGCGACCACCACCGTCTACCCGAGCACCAACGGCGAGGACACCTCCTACATCCTCAGCGACTCGGGCTCACGGGTGGTCTTCGCCGAGGACGACGAGCAGCTGGAGAAGCTGCGTGCGCACCGCGACGAGCTGCCCGAGGTGGTCAAGGTCGTCACCTTCGAGGGCACCACCGACGGTGACTGGGTCATCGACATGGACGCCCTGGCCGAGCTGGGCCGCGCCTACCTGGCCGAGCACCCGGGGATCGTCGAGGAGACCGCCCAGAAGATCCAGCCCGACCAGCTCGCCACGCTCATCTACACCTCCGGCACCACCGGCCGGCCCAAGGGCGTGCGCCTGGTGCACCGCTCGTGGGTCTTCGAGGGCGAGGCCATCCGGGTCCAGGACCTCCTGCACGAGGACGACCTGCAGTTCCTGTGGCTGCCGATGGCGCACTCCTTCGGCAAGGTGCTGCTCTCCTCCCAGCTGGCCTGCGGTTTCGCCACGGCCATCGACGGGCGGGTCGACAAGATCATCGAGAACCTCGCGGTCGTGAAGCCGACCTTCATGGGCGCGGCCCCCCGCATCTTCGAGAAGGCCTACTCGCGCATCCACATGATGCAGGCGGCCGAGGGCGGGGCGAAGGAGAAGATCTTCACCAAGGCCTTCGAGGTCGGCGCCAAGGTCGACGAGCTCAAGCGCCAGGGCAAGTCGGTCCCGCTGCCGCTGAAGCTGCAGCACGGGCTGTTCGACAAGCTGGTCTTCAGCAAGGTCCGCGACCGCTTCGGCGGCCGGGTCCGCTTCTTCATCTCCGGCTCGGCGGCGCTGAACTCCGAGATCGCGCAGTGGTTCCACAGCGCCGGCATCCTCATCCTCGAGGGCTACGGCATGACCGAGAACGCCGCCGGCGCCACGGTGGGCCACCCCGACGAGTACCGGATGGGCACCGTCGGCAAGGCGCTGCCCGGCGCCGAGGTCCGCATCGGCGAGAACGACGAGGTGCAGCTGCGCGGCCCGCACGTCATGCAGGGCTACCACAACCTGCCCGAGGAGTCCGAGAAGACCTTCACCGAGGACGGCTGGCTGCGCACCGGCGACAAGGGCAGCCTCGACGCCGAGGGCTTCCTGACCATCACCGGTCGCATCAAGGACCTCTTCAAGACCTCCGGCGGCAAGTACATCGCCCCGTCGGCGATCGAGGCCAAGTTCAAGGCCCTGTGCCCCTACGTCAGCCAGTTCATGGTCTTCGGCAACGAGCGCAACTACGTCGTCGCGCTGGTCACCCTCGACCCCGACGCGATGGCCGGCTGGGCCGAGGAGAACGGCATGGCCGGCAAGGACTACACCGAGGTGGTGCGCTCCGAGCAGGTCCAGCAGATGATCGGCGGCTACGTCGAGCAGCTCAACGCGAAGCTCAACCGCTGGGAGACCATCAAGAAGTGGGACGTCCTCGACCACGACCTGACCATCGAGTCGGGTGAGCTGACCCCCTCGATGAAGGTCAAGCGCAACGTCGTGGAGTCGAACAACAAGGAGAAGATCGCCAGCTTCTACAGCTGAGCGAGCCGCTCGACCAGGGCCCGTCACACCTCCGACCGGGGGTGGGCGGGCCCTGGCGCGTCCGGGCCCTGACGCGTCCGGGTCCCACCGGGATGGGGGAGGATGGGCCGATGCCCTCCACCCCGCTCGACGGCGAGCCCGTCCCCTCCGACGGGTCGCTGCCCGAGGCCGCCCTCGCCGAGCTCGGCGAGCGGGCCTTCGGCCTCTACGTGCACGTGCCGTTCTGCACCGTGCGCTGCGGCTACTGCGACTTCAACACCTACACGGCCGAGGAGCTCGGGCCGGCCGGCGGCGCGCCCGGCGCCTCACGGGCGACCTACGCCCAGGCGGCGGTGGCGGAGGTGCGCCGCGCCCGGCGGGTCCTCGGTGAGCGCGACCTGCCGGTCTCGACCATCTTCTTCGGCGGCGGCACCCCCACGCTGCTCAGCCCCGAGGACCTCGGCTCGGTGGTCGCGGCCGCCGCCCAGGAGTTCGGGCTGGCCCCCGACGTCGAGGTCACCACCGAGTCGAACCCCGACTCTGTGGACGCCGCCTCGCTCGAGCGGCTGCGCGAGGTCGGCATCAACCGGGTCTCCTTCGGCATGCAGTCACAGGTGCCGCACGTGCTCGAGGTCCTCGACCGCACCCACGACCCGCGTCGGGTGCCGGCGGTGGTCGAGTGGGCCCGAGCCGCCGGCATCGAGCAGGTCAGCCTCGACCTCATCTACGGCACGCCGGGGGAGTCCCAGGCAGACTGGGCCACCTCGGTCGAGGCCGCGGTGGCCTGCGAGCCCGACCACGTCTCGGCCTACTCCCTGATCGTCGAGGACGGCACCGCGCTCGCGCGGCGGGTGCGCCGCGGCGAGCTGCCGATGCCCGACGAGGACGACCTGGCCGACAAGTACGCCCTGGCCGACGAGCGCCTCGTGGCCGCCGGGCTGGGCTGGTACGAGGTGTCCAACTGGTCCACCAGCGCCGCGACCCGCTGCCGGCACAACCTGCTCTACTGGACCGGCGGCGACTGGTGGGGCGTGGGCCCGGGAGCGCACTCCCACGTGGGCGGCGTGCGGTGGTGGAACGTCAAGCACCCCGCGGCGTACGCCGACCGGATCGGTGCCGACCGCAGCCCTGCCCAGGCCCGCGAGGTGCTCGGGGCCGAGGACCGGCGCGTGGAGCGGGTGCTGCTCGAGCTGCGGCTGCGCGAGGGGATCGACGTCGGCGTCCTCGACCCGGCGGGCCGCGCGGCGGTGCCGGGCCTGGCCGCCCGGGGGCTGCTGGTGGAGCGGGCGGGCCGGGTCGCGCTGACCGAGCGGGCCCGGCTGCTCGCCGACGGCGTGGTGCGCGAGCTGCTCAGCTGACCATCCGGATCGTCAGCGGGTAGCGGTACTCCCCGCCGTCGGCCGTGCGCACCGAGCCGAGGATCGTGAAGACCAGCCACAGCACGCCCACGACGGCGAGCAGCAGGATGCCGACGAGCACCAGGACGAGGACGGCCGAGACCGTGGCGTAGATGAGGATGGAGAGCTGGAAGTTCAGCGACTCGACCGCCTGGCGGCGCACGTAGGGCGAGGTCGAGCCCTTGAGCAGCAGCACCAGCAGCGGGCCCAGGAAGGCCATCGCCACGAACGCGCCGACCAGCGCCGACCAGTGCGCGGCGCCGCCCCAGGTCTTCTCCTCCGGGGTCAGGCCCCCGAACTGGCCGGGGTGCGCGGCGTACGGCGGCTGCGGCTGGCTCACGGGCTCTCCTCGGTGACGAAGTCGATCAGCTCCTCGACCCTACCCAGCAGCGCGGGCTCGCAGTCGCCGAAGGACTGGACCCGGCCCAGGATCTGCTTCCAGGCCCGGGCGATGTCGGCCTGGTCGCGGTGTGGCCAGCCCAGGTGCTGGCACACGCCCTTCTTCCACTCGATGCTGCGCGGGATGGTGGGCCACTCCTGCAGGCCGAGCCGGTCGGGCTTGACGGCCTGCCAGATGTCGACGAAGGGGTGGCCGACGATCAGCACGTGCTTGCCCACGGGGGAGCGCACGATGGCGTCGGCGATGCGGCTCTCCTTGGAGCCGCGCACCAGGTGGTCGACCAGCACCCCGACGCGGCGTCCCGGCCCGGGCCGGAAGTCGCGCAGGTGGTCGGCGAGGTCGTCGACGCCGCCGAGGTACTCGACCGCGACGCCCTCGATGCGCAGGTCGTCGCCCCACACCTTCTCCACCAGCTCGGCGTCGTGACGGCCCTCGACGAAGATCCGGCTGGCCCGCGCCACCCGCGCCCTGGCGTCGTGCACCGCGATGGAGCCCGACGCGGTGCGGGTCGGGCGCGCGGGGGCCGCACGGACCACCGGCGCGGTGAGGATCACCGGGCGCCCCTCGAGCAGGAAGCCGGGACCCAGCGGGAAGGTGCGCCGGCGCTGGCGCCGGTCCTCCAGGGTCACGGTGTCGAGGTCGCGGTCGACCTGCACCACCTCGCCGCAGAAGTCGGTCGTCACCTCCTCGACCACCTCGCCCAGGGTCGCGGGCGCCTCGGTGGCGCGGCCGCGCTTGGGCGCGCGCCAGTCACCGGACAGGACGTCGTGGCCGTATCGGTCGCTCACCCGCACGAGGCTAGGAGAGCGCACCGACGTCGCGCGGCGGGCGCGCCGGTGGTGACCCGCCCGGGGTGTCGCACGCGTCACGCCCCGTCGTCACGCCCCGTCGTCGTCCCCGTCGTCGTCCCCGTCCCCGTCGTCGTCCCCGTCCCCGTCGTCGTGCTCGTCCTCGGGGTCGGGCATCTGCTCGGCGCGCTTGCCCTCCTCGAGCAGGTGCACGTCCTCGCCCGCCGGCAGGCCCTCGGCCAGCGGGTTGTCCTCGGAGGCCACCAGGTCGTCGGGCAGCTGCTCGTCGCCGATCGAGGTCGGGTGGGGGGACTCGGTCTCGTTCTCGCTCATGAGGTGACGCTAGTCATGCGGCGGCTCCGGGTCACCCACCCCCAGGTGACCCGGCCCGGACTTCGCCTCGACCCGGCCCGAACTTCGCCTCGACCCGGCCCGGACCGTCAGATCAGGGGGAGGCGCTTCTGGCTGCGGGGGAGCTGCTCGTAGCCGCGCCGCACGGCCGCCTCGAGGTGGCGGGGCTCCCAGGGCCACTCGCCGGCGGCGAGCGCCTCGTCGACGGGGACCCCGCGCCCGGCCAGGTCGCGGATGGTCTCGGCGACGATGCCGAGCTCGTTGCGCTGCACCTCGACGAAGTCGCGGTCCACCACGGCGCCGTGGCCGGGCACCACGGTGCTGGCGCCCGTGGTCAGGCCCAGCACGATGTCGAGCGAGAGCGGCCACTGCATGGGGAAGCTGTCGGCGCCGAGCGACGGCGGCCCCGACTCCTCGACCAGGTCGCCGGCCAGCAGCACCTGCGCGTCGGGCACCAGCACCACCAGGTCGCCGGCGGTGTGCGCCGGGCCGGGGTGGACCAGCTCGAGGACCCGGTCGCCGAGGTCGAGCACGGTGGCCGAGGAGAAGGTGCGGTCGGGCAGCACCACCTCGGTGGCCAGCACCTCCTCGCGGCGCGGGTCGTCGGCCCCGCCCGCGTGGGCCGCCGCCGTGTCGGCGACGCTCGTGGCCTCGAGGCCGGCCACCGCGCCCTCGTGGGCGTGGATCGGCACCTCGGGGTCGGCCTCGCGGAAGGCGACGTTGCCGAAGGCGTGGTCGAAGTGGGCGTGGGTGTTGACCACGGCCACCACCTCGCCGGCGCCGAGCCGGCGTACGTCGTCGAGGACGCGCCGCCCGGCGGCGGCCGAGCCGTGGGTGTCGACCACGACCAGCCCCCGGTCGCCGGCGACGACGCTGACGTTGACGTCGTACCACTCGTGCCGGGCCACCCAGACCCGGTCGGCGACCTCGGAGAAGACCATGACCTCACCCTAGGGGCGCGGCGATGCCCTCCCGCAGCAGCCTGCCCAGCTCGACCGTGCTCGATGCCCGGCGCGGGAAGCGCAGGCGCACCTGGTGGGCCCCTCCGGGGTCGATCCACTCGAGGGTGACCCCGCGCGCGTCGAGCTCGCGCAGCCGCACCGCGACGAGGTCGTCGAGCGGTGTGCCGGTCGAGGCGGCCACGCTGCGGCGCAGGTCGTCGTGGTGGTGCTCCTCGACGTGCTCGAGGCTGCGCTGCAGGTAGCCGCGGTTGAGCTGGTGGGCGGGGGAGAGGTAGTCGGCGAGCGGCAGCTGGTGGCGATGCCCGGCGAGGGTCACCAGGGCGGCGGCCGGGTCGAGGCCCACGACGAGGTGCTCGTGGTCGCACGAGGCGCAGGCGGCCGTCTCGAGGGGGCCCAGCCTGCCGGTGAGCACCAGCGCGTCCCCCGCGCGCCCGCGCACCGCGCCGACCAGTCCCAACCGGGCCACCGAGCGGGCCGCGGCGGCCCGGGCCAGCGGCGAGCCGGCCTCGCAGGTCAGCGTGGGACGCCCGCCCATCTCGCCCAGCACCACGTCGTCGAGCGGCAGCGGAAGCCGGTCGACCTCGAGGTCGGCGGTGGCGGGGCACGCCAGGATGCTGCGCGCCGCGGCGGCGACGGCGTACGACGCGGGGCCGACGAGCGAGGAGAGGTCCATGATTAGGGAAGCCTAACCTTCACTCGCCGTCAAGAGGTGAGCAGCGCCCGGCCGGCCTTGTAGGATTGGCACTCCGCGACCACGAGTGCCAACCTCGTGGTCGGGTGACGGACCAGAGGCCGGAGGAGGCGACGTGCAGGAGGACCGCAGGCTCGCCGTGCTCCGCGCCATCGTGGAGGACTACGTCCACACCGAGGAGCCGGTCGGCTCGAAGGCGCTCGTCGAGCGCCACGGGCTCGGCGTCTCGCCGGCCACGGTGCGCAACGACATGGCGGTGCTCGAGGACGAGGGATACATCACCCAGCCGCACACCAGTGCCGGGCGGGTGCCCACCGACAAGGGCTACCGGATGTTCGTCGACCGGCTCACCACGGTGAAGCCGCTCAGCTCGGCCGAGAAGCGCGCGATCTCGAGCTTCCTCGACGGCGCCGTCGACCTCGACGACGTCGTGCAGCGCTCGGTGCGGCTGCTCTCGCAGCTGACCCGCCAGGTCGCGGTGGTGCAGTACCCCACGCTCTCGCGCTCGACGGTGCGCCACGTCGAGATCGTCGCGCTCGCCCCCCGCCGCCTGCTCGTGGTGCTGATCCTCAGCACCGGGCGCGTGGAGCAGCGCCTGGTCGACCTCGGCGCCGACCTCACCGACGACGCCCTGGCCGACCTGCGCCAGCTCGTGCTGCGCGCGGTCACCGGCCAGACCATCGCCGAGGCGATGACGGCCCTGCGGGGGCTGCCGCCCGCTGCCGCCGACCCGGCCCGGCCCGAGGCGGGCAGCGCCAGCGGTCCGGTGGTCGAGGTGCTCCTCGACGCCCTGGGCGACGACCGCTCCGACCACCGCATCGCCGTCGGCGGGGCGGCCAACCTCGCCCGGTACGGCGACTCCTTCGACTCCGCGGTGCGTCCCCTGCTCGAGGCGCTCGAGGAGCACGTCGTGCTGCTCAAGCTGCTCGGCGAGGCCGGCACCGGCGGGCTGGTGACCGTGCGGATCGGCGCCGAGGGCCCCTACGAGGAGCTCGCCTCCACCAGCGTCGTCTCCACCGGCTACGGCCCGCCCGACGAGTCGCTCGCCACGCTGGGCATCGTCGGGCCGACCCGCATGGACTACCCCGGCACGATGGCCGCGGTGCGAGCCGTGGCCCGCTACGTCTCCCGCATCCTCGACGAGGCCTGAGCCGCCTCGCCGCCCCTCGAAGCACCAGCACCCGCAGCACCCACCAGCCAGCACCCAGCCAGCACCCAGTCAAGACTCCGTTAGGAACATGGTGAGCCAGGACCTCTACGACATCCTCGGCGTCTCCCAGGACGCCGACGCCGACGCCATCAAGAAGGCGTACCGCAAGCTCGCGCGCCAGCACCACCCCGACGTCAACCCCGACCCGGCCTCGAAGGAGAAGTTCGGGGACGTCTCCCGCGCCTACGAGGTGCTCTCCGACCCCCAGAAGCGGGCCGCCTACGACCGCGGCGGCGACCCGTTCGGCGGTGCCGGGGCCGGTGGTTTCGGCCAGGGTGCCGGGTTTTCCTTCACCGACATCATGGATGCCTTCTTCGGAGGCAGCGGTCAGGGCGGTGGCCAGGGCCGTGGTCCGCGTCCGCGCGTTCGCCGAGGCCAGGATGCGCTGATCCGGCTCGAGATCGACCTCGCGGAGGCCGCCTTCGGCGTGGCCCGCGAGATCAAGGTCGACACCGCGGTCAGCTGCACCACCTGCGGCGGCGACGGCGCGGCGCCGGGCAGCCACCCGGTGCCCTGCGAGACCTGTCGCGGCCAGGGCGAGGTCGCCCACGTGCAGCGCTCCTTCCTCGGTGAGATCCGCACCCTGCGCCCGTGCGCGGCCTGCCGCGGCTTCGGCACCGTGATCCCCGAGCCCTGCCGCGAGTGCTCCGGCGACGGGCGGGTGCGCTCGCGCCGCGCGCTGACCGTCAAGATCCCCGCCGGCGTCGACACCGGCACCCGCGTGCAGCTGGCCGAGGAGGGCGAGGTCGGCCCGGGCGGCGGCCCCGCCGGCGACCTCTACGTCGAGATCCACGTCGCGGCCCACGACGTGTTCACCCGCCAGGGCAACGACCTGCACTGCACGGTCACCGTGCCGATGACCGCGGCCGCGCTCGGCACCACGCTGACGATCCCGACCCTCGAGGCCGACGTGGCCTCCGAGGGCAGCGACCCCGAGCTGGAGACCTCCTTCGAGCTCGAGGTGCACCCGGGGACCCAGTCGGGCATGGAGCAGGTGCTGCGCGGGCGCGGCGTGCCCGGCCTGCGCGGCGGCCGGGGCGACCTGGTCGTCACCGTGGCCGTCGAGACCCCGGGCCGCCTCGACGCCCGCCAGGAGGAGCTGCTGCGCGAGCTCGCGGCCCTGCGCGGCGAGGAGGCCCCCGACGGGCAGGTCCGCCCGGGCGGCGCGAAGTCGGTCTTCGGCCGGCTGCGCGACGCCTTCAACGCCCACTGAGCCGTCGATGACGCTCCCCGTCCACCTCGTGCCGAGCCTGGAGTCGGCCACCACCGGCTCCGCGGTCACCGTCGAGGGCGACGAGGCGCACCACGCGGTCGCCGTACGCCGCCTGCGCGTGGGCGAGCAGGTCGTGCTCACCGACGGCCGCGGCCGCTCGGTGGTGGGCGAGGTGACCTCGACGGGCAAGCGGGTCTTCGCCGTCGAGGTCGTCAGCGCCGAGCGGGTGCCTGAGCCCACCCCGTCGCTCACGGTGGTGCAGGCGCTGCCCAAGGGCGACCGGGGCGAGCTGGCCGTCGAGGTGCTGACCGAGGTCGGGGTGGCGCGGGTCGTGCCCTGGGCGGCCTCGCGCTCGGTGGCGGTCTGGAAGGGCGAGCGGGCCGCGAAGTCGCTGGCCCGCTGGCGCTCGACGGCGCGCGAGGCGGCCAAGCAGGCCCGCCGCCCGTGGCACCCCGAGGTCGACGCGCTGGCCGGCACCGCCGAGGTGGCCGAGCTGCTGCGCGGCGCCGACCTGGCGGTGGTGCTGCACGAGGACGCGACCGAGCCGCTGTCGGGCGTCGCCGTGCCGCCCCGTGGCAGCGTCGTCGTCGTGGTGGGCCCCGAGGGCGGCGTCTCGCCCGAGGAGCTGGCCGCCTTCACCCAGGCCGGCGCGCGCGTCGTACGCCTGGGCGAGGAGGTGCTGCGCACCTCGACCGCCGGGGTGGTGGCCTGCGCCGCGCTGCTGGCGCGCACGTCCCGCTGGTCCTGACGACCCGGTTCCCGCCCGGGGGCGCGCGGTCCTAGTGTGGGGTGCCGCCGGTCACGTCCATGGTCGGCCGAGGCACCTGTCACCAGCGTCCTGGGAGGTCTGATGAGCGCGTCCACCGCCGTCGAGGAGGAGAAGCGCCGCGGCGCCTTCTCGTCGCGCCGGGTCTTCATCCTGGCCGCCATCGGCTCGGCCGTCGGGCTGGGCAACATCTGGCGCTTCCCCTACGTCGCCTACGAGAACGGCGGCGGGGCCTTCGTCATCCCCTACCTGGTCGCGCTGCTGACCGCGGGCGTGCCGTTCCTGCTGCTCGACTACGGCATCGGCCACAAGTTCCGCGGCTCGCCGCCGCTGTCGTTCGCGCGGATGCGCCGCGGCGCCGAGGGGCTGGGGTGGTGGCAGGTCGGCATCTGCGCAGTCATCGCGATCTACTACGCCGCTGTGCTGGCCTGGGCGGTGCGCTACGCGTTCTTCTCCTTCACCAAGGCCTGGGGCGCCGATCCCGAGACCTTCTTCCTGGTCGACTTCCTGCAGGTCAGCGATCCGGGCGTGACCGCTGACCCCGTGGCGGGCGTGCTGGTGCCGCTCGTGGTGATGTGGGCGCTGGTCATCGGCCTGCTGGCGCTGGGCGTGCAGAAGGGTGTCGGCGCCACCGCGATGGTCTTCATCCCGGTGCTGGTGCTGAGCTTCGGCGCCCTGGTGGTCGCCTCGCTCTTCCTGCCGGGCGCCGGCAGCGGCCTCGACGCGCTGTTCACGCCCAGCTGGAGCGCCCTGGCCGAGCCCACCGTGTGGGCGGCGGCGTTCGGCCAGATCTTCTTCTCGCTGTCGATCGGCTTCGGCATCATGATCACCTACGCCTCCTACGTGCACCGCCACACCGACATGCCCGGCTCCGGGCTGGTCGTCGGCTTCTCCAACTCCGGCTTCGAGCTGCTGGCCGGCATCGGCGTCTTCGCCGCCCTCGGGTTCATGGCCCAGGACAGCGGCGAGGCCGTCGGCGAGGTCGCAGGAGACGGTGGCGTGGGGCTCGCGTTCATCGCCTTCCCGGCGATCATCAACGAGGCCCCGGCCGGCGCCCTGATCGGCGTGCTCTTCTTCGTCTCGCTGGTGCTGGCCGGCATCACCTCGCTGATCTCCATCACCGAGGTCGTCATCTCCGCGGTGCGCGACAAGTTCGAGCTCGGCCGGGTGGCGGCCACCCTGCTGGTGGCGCTGCCGATGGCCATCGTGAGCGTGCTCTTCCTCGGCACCACCAGCGGGCTGTACGTGCTCGACATCGTCGACCACTTCATCAACCAGTTCGGCATCCTGCTGGTCGCCGTGGTCTCGATGGTCGTCGTCGTGTGGGGCCTTCGGGCGCTGCCCCAGCTGGCCGCCCACCTCAACGACCACAGCTCGGTGCGCATCGGGCTGTGGTGGCGCGCGCTGTTGGGCGTGGTGACGCCGCTCGCCCTGGCCTACGTGCTCGTCGACGCGTTCGTCACCGACGTGCAGACGCCCTACGAGGGCTACCCGACCTGGATGCTGGCCGTCTTCGGCTGGGGGTCGGCCGCCGCCGTGGTCGTCATCGGCTTCGTGCTCGCGCGGCTGCGCTGGCGCTCGGCGACGGCGCTGGACGGCGCGACCTACGACACCGACGCGAGCGAGGAGGTGCAGCGATGAGCACGACGGCGATCGTGATGATGGTCGTGGCGATGCTGGTGATCTGGGGCGGGCTCGCCCTGGCGATCCTCAACCTCACCAGGTCGGCCGAGACCCCGACGACGCGCGAGGTCCACCGCGACCTGTAGTCGCGGCGGCCCCGCCCGCACCGAGCTGGGGCGATCTCCTGCACAGCCACGCTCGCCCATCCGACGTGCGGACCCGCCGCAGGTCCGGCATCACCTGGTGTCCCTGACCGGCACTTCGGAGGCATGCGCCATCCCTGGACCGGATTGCTCAGTAGGGATCGACGACCGGCTCATCTGCGTCGCTCGCACCGATACGGGCTGCCGCAGAGTTCTTGCGGTGCCCGACCGGCGCATGGCCGGCCGCAGCTGCGAGTCCGAACGCAGGCATGTTGCCGTACACGGCTTCGTACTCCCCGGCTCGCACCTTGAATGTCTCGTGCCAGATCCCGACATCGCCCGAGTCACGAACCACTTTGTTGAAGTGTCGCCACGGCGCCAGGTGCGGTAGGTCGGAGTCGCGCGCGAAGCGGTCGAGGTCCTCGAAGCTCCGCCAGTACTGGACCAGGATCGTCGTCCGCCCGATCCACTGCTGGTAGCCGAGGCAACCGAGCTCCGGGTGCTCGTCGATCGCCCGCAGCATCCTGGGCATGGCCGTTGCCACCGGCCACCACTTCGAAACCTTCCACGGTTTGTTGAAGCGCATCCCGATCAGGAACACGACGAAGTCGCCCTCGATCTCGGCGGTGAACCGTCCTCCGTGCACGCCCATGGGTCATCAACTCTCTGGCCGTCAGAAGCTCCGCGGACAGAACGCATCGTTCCACACTCGCCCCTGCTCGCTTCCCGATACCGATCTGAGCCGCCGTCCCACCCGTGGTGTCAACTCGCTGCCGAGCTCAGCCGACGCGGATGACCTTGGTGTCCTCGAACGGCCCGGGGCCCTCGCCGCCGGACGGGTCGTCGGTCATGGCGGCGAAGGTGTACTCGCCGGGCGCGAGCCCGGAGACGTCGACCTCGCTCTGCCAGGGGTAGAGGCGGTCCATCCAGCCCTCGGCGGTGCTGAAGCCGTCGAGCACGACGGTGCCGGAGGCGTCGCGGACCTCCCACGGAACGGTGGCCTCGAAGGAGGACGCGACGCCGCTCGCGGTGAAGGTGCCCGACACCTCGGCGCCGGACTCGGGGCTGGTGACGCTGACCAGGGAGAGCACGTCGAGCTGGTCGGCGTTGGCCACCCCGCCGTCGGTGTCGATGCCGAACATCGGCACCGCCGGACCACCGGCCTCGCCGACCACCTGCACCGGCGCGCGGCTCTGCAGCGCGCCCTGCACCGTGTAGACCAGCGCCTGCACGGCCAGCCGGGCCTGCTTGCGCGACATGTCGGCCGGCCGGTCGGCCCAGCGGTCGTCTGGCACCTGGGCGATGACCAGCCCGGCCTGCTCGTCGAGGCGGACCGAGGAGAAGCTGCCGTCGACCGGGAAGGCGGCCCGGTAGTCGGGGTCGGCGGGGACCCCGGCGGCGACCATGTCGGCGGCACCCAGCGCCGGGTCGCCGCTGACCTTGCGGAACTCGCGGTAGAGACGCGGGCCCATCGGGCTGTCGCCGACGTAGTAGACCGGCACGGTGCTCGTCTCGCCGGGATCGGGCTCGGCGGTGACGCTCGGGCTGGCGGTGTCGGTGGGCTCGGCGCTGGTCGTGGGCTCGCTCGGCTCGGTGCTGCCGGGGCTGCTGGTGCTGCCCGCGGGGGCCGGGTCGTCGGCACGGTCGCCGCCGTCGTCGCCGCACCCCGCGAGCACGCCCAGCGCCAGGGCCGTGACGGCTGCCCCGGCCAGGGTGCGGTGCAGCGGGCCGCGGCGGCTGCGGCTGGTCTGCTGGCTGGTCTGCTGGCTGGTCATGGTGCTCTCCCTCGTGCTCACGGGACCACGATGGTCCGTGTGTCGGTCATCGGCCCGCCCGACTCGCCGTCGGAGGGGTCACTGGTCATGGCCACGAACGTGTAACGGCCCGGCTCGAGGCCCGAGACGTCGATCCGCGCCTCCCACGGGTAGAGGCGCTCCATCCACCCCTCGGCGGTGCTGAAGCCGTCGAGCACCACGGCACCGGTGGCGTCGCGCACCTCCCACGGCACGGTCGCCTCGAACGACGAGGCACGCCCCCGAGCGGTGAAGGTGCCCTCGACCTGCTGCCCCTCGGCGGGGTCGCTGATGCTGACCAGGGCCAGCACGTCGAGGTCCTCGCCCTGGGCCAGCGGCTCCGCGACGGGTACGCCGAGGAGCTGGTCGGTGCGCTCGCCGTCGAGCAGGAGCTGCACCGGGGCCGCCGAGCCCACGGCGGCCTGCGCGGTGCGCACCACCTGCTCCACGGCCAGCGCGGCCTCGGCCGGGTCGAGCCCGACCGGCCGCAGACGCAGGTCGCCGGCGAGGTCGACCGTGACGAGCTCGGCGTCCCCGGTGGCCCCGGTGAGGGTCGCGCCGGTGCCGGCCCAGGGGGAGCGGTAGTCGGGGTCGTCGGGGTCGCCCTCCACCGCCGCGCGGACCGCGGGGGCCAGCGGCACGAAGCCGTCGCCGGGCACGGCCTGGAACTCCCGGTAGAGCCGGGGGCCGCGCGGGGTGTCGCCCAGGTAGTAGACGGCGGCGGTGACGCTCTCGGCCACCGGCGGGGTGGTCGGGGCGGTCGTGCTGGTGGGCGGCGGGTCGGTGCTCGGCGTGGGGGTCGCGGAGGGCCGGTCGGCCGGGTCGGGCGCCGAGGTCGGGGTGGACCCGGGGCCGAGCACCGCGACGGCGGTCACGGCCGCGGCCGCGGCCAGCGCCGCGCCGCCGGCGTACACCCAGCGGCGCTGCGGCCCCGGGCTGGCCGTGCGGGCCCGGATCTCGTCGAGCCGGTCGGTGGGCTCGACGTCGTCGACCGCCTCGCCCAGCAGGCGGGCCAGCTCGGCGTCGCGGTCGTGGGTGCTCATGAGGACTCCTCGAGGTACGACGCGAGCAGCTCGCGCAGGCGGGCGGAGCCGCGGGAGGCGTGGCTCTTCACGGCGCCGCGGCTGATGCCCAGCGCGTCGGCGATCTCGGCCTCGGACAGGTCCAGGTAGTGCCGCAGCGCGAGCACCTCGCGCTGCCGCTCGGGCAGCGCCCGCATGGCGTCGAGGACGGCCGCGCGGCGGTCGGCGACCAGGCTGCGCTCGTCGGCCGGGGCCGCGGTGGCCG
This sequence comes from Nocardioides salarius, assembly GCF_016907435.1. NCBI lineage: Bacteria > Bacillati > Actinomycetota > Actinomycetes > Propionibacteriales > Nocardioidaceae > Nocardioides > Nocardioides salarius. The sequence continues at coordinate 3,957,662 of NZ_JAFBBZ010000001.1, forward strand.
GCGGGGGCGCGGCGGCGAGGTGGCGCTGGACGACGGCACGGTGGCGCAGGGCCGAGCGGGCGCGGTTGACCACGCTCTGGCGCAGGTAGGCCAGCGCCCTGGCCGGGTCGCGGATGCGGTCCCAGCGCCCGTGCACGGCCACGAAGGCGTCCTGCACGACCTCCTCCGCGGCTCCCACGTCGCGCAGCAGGAGGACCGCGAGCCGCACCAGCTCGCGCCAGTGCGCGGCGTACAGCTGCTCGAGCGCCTCGTCGGCGCTCCAGCGCGCGGGCTCGTCGCTCACGGTGCCCAGGGTGCCGGGGCGTCGTGGGGGAGCGCTCGCATGGGTGGTCACGCTAGTGCGACGCCCGAGGGGCCCTGGGGGTTTACCGCGGCGCGGCAGCGGATTTGTGGGACGATGCGTCGCGGGAGGCAACAAGTGAGCGACTGTCTGTTCTGCAGGATCGTCGCGGGGGAGGTCCCCGGCGACGTCGTGCACGTCACCGAGGGGACCGTCGCGTTCCGCGACGTCGCGCCGCAGGCGCCGACGCACGTGCTGGTGGTGCCGCGCACGCACTACGCGAACGCCGCCGAGCTGGCCGCCGGCGACCCCGCGGTGATGAGCGAGCTCGTCACCGCGGCCGCGGCGGTGGCCGCCGCGGAGGGGCACGACGACTACCGGCTGGTGCTCAACACCGGTGAGGGGGCGGGCCAGTCGGTCTTCCACACCCACCTGCACGTGCTGGCCGGCCGTCCGATGACGTGGCCGCCCGGATGAGCGGCGCGACCACCGGTCGGCCCGGCGTACGCCGCCTGGTCGTGCTCGCCCTGACCTGCCTGCTCGCCGTGGCCGGGGTCGTGGCCGGCGTGGCCGTGCTCGGCACCGACGACCGGCGCGACGGCGACCCGGCCAGCGTGCTCTCGCCGGTCGACCCGCCCGAGGTCGTGGCCGAGCAGCTCTCGTCGCTGCCGCCGGGCAAGGAGCTGCCGCTGCGCCGCGGCGAGAAGCGGATGAGCCTGGAGATGACCGAGGAGTACACGCCCTCGGCCCCCAGCGGTGACGGCACCGACGACTACCGCTGCTTCCTGCTCGACCCCGGCCTCGACGAGGACGTGTGGCTGACCGGCAGCCAGGTGGTGCCCGGCAACCCCGAGGTCGTGCACCACGTGATCCTCTTCCGCGTCGAGCCCGACCAGGTCGAGGCGGCGCGTGCGCTCGACCACAAGACCGTCGACCCCGGCTGGACCTGCTTCGGCGGCAGCGGCGTCGAGGGGGCCGCGGCCAACATCTCCGACGCCAGCTGGCTGGCGGCGTGGGCGCCCGGCGGCGACGAGACCCAGCTGCGCGACGGCCACGGCATCCGCCTCGAGGCCGGCACCCAGGTGGTCATGCAGGTGCACTACAACCTGCTGCGCGGCCAGTCGGCCGACCGGTCGGCGACCCGGTTGCGCTGGATGCCCGGCAGCCGCGACCTGACCCCGCTGCACACCTACCTGATGCCGGCCCCGGTCGAGCTGCCCTGCCGGGCCGCGCGCTCCGACGGCCCGCTCTGCGAGCGCGACGCGGCGATGGTCGACCTGCGCCGCCGCTTCGGCGCGGCCGCCTCGACCGCCGACGTGCTGCACCTGCTGTGCGGCGAGGGGCAGGGCCCCTCCGAGACGACCACCTGCACCCGCCGGGTCAGCCAGCCGATGACGGTGCTCGGCGCCGCCGGCCACATGCACCTGCTGGGCCGCGAGATCTCGGTGGTGGCCAACGCCGGCACGCCCGAGGAGCGCACGCTGCTCGACATCGACCAGTGGGACTTCGACGACCAGGGCTCCAAGCCGGTCGAGCCGCTGCGCCTCGAGGCGGGGGAGACCCTGACGGTGACCTGCACCCACCAGCAGTGGCTGCGCGACAAGCTGCCCGCCTTCGCCGGCCAGGAGGAGAAGTACGTGCTGTGGGGCGAGGGCTCCACCGACGAGATGTGCCTGGGCACCCTCCAGGTCGCCTACGACGGCGAGCCGGTCGGACGGTTCTGAGCCGGCCCGGCGGAACCCTCCGCCGGGCGCGCGCGTCGTACCGCCATGTCACTGTCCAGGCTCGTGCGGCTCGCGGTCGGGCTGGTCGCCTGCCTGCTCGTGGTCTCCTGCTCCGGCGAGGGCGCCTCGGTGCCTGCTCCGCCCAGGGCCGGGGCCCCGGCGCCCGAGGGGCACCGGTGGGTCGGTGCCGGGGGCGTGGTGGTGGCCGTCCCGGACTGGTGGACCACCGGCGACACCGAGTGCCTGCTCCCGGTCGAGGACACGGTCTACGTCGAGACCGGCGCCATGACCGACTGCGCCTTCACCGTCCCGCCCACGACCCCCACCGAGGTGTCGTCGCTGGCCGTGGTCGACACCGGCTCGGCGCACGGCTCGCGGCTCCTCGAGGACCTCTCGGTGGACGGGGAGGTCGGGGGCGAGCCGGTGCTGAGCGGTCGGGAGTGCGGATGGCTCGCGCCGCGCGTGTGCCGCAGCGTGCTCGCCGTCCCGTCGCGTGGGGTCGCCTTCGTCGTGCACGTCTCCGACCCCGGTGACGTGGACCTCGCCGTCCTGCGCGGCTCGCTGCGGCTGCAGCCCGACGCCCGGACCACGGTCCCCCTGGCCCTGGGCTCGGGGCGCACCCCGGTGTGGGGGGACCGGCCCGCGACCACCCGGTCGTACGCCGCTCTCCTGCGGCGCGAGGGGTTCCGGGTGCGGGTCGTGCCGGCCCCACCGGCCGACGCCGGCGACACGACCTCGCGCGTGGTCCTGCCCCGCGGGGCCCTGCTGGGCATCGAGCCCGGCCCGGGCAGTCCCGTCGAGGAGGGCGGCACGGTCGTGCTGACGGTCGCGCCGTCATCGGCCTGGCAGTAGCCCCGATCGCCCGGGTCGCCCGTCGCCCGGGTCGTCAGGGTCGTCAGAACAGGTAGGCGAGCCGCATCACGGCGAAGACCACCGGCAGCCCGAAGACCACCAGCAGCGCCCACGCGGTCCAGTAGTGCACGCGCTTCGTGGGGTCCAGCCTGCCGCCGAAGTCGAGCAGCGCGCCCTCGGGCGTGTGGTGGGTCAGGCCCATCGCCCGTGCGTGCGGCGGCATCGTCTCGCCGGGGAACCAGTAGGGCGCGGAGTCGTCGTCGTGGGAGTCGGGGTCCTCGTCGTCCCACTCGCGCAGGTCGTGCTCGCCCCCGGCCATGGCCCCAGCCTACGTCGGGGCCCCTTTACTGAGTGGGTGCTGCTCGGGGCCACGCCGTAGCATGGGAGGCGCTCGACCCACCGTCCCCACGACAGAGAGGCGCCCTCCGGGCATCCATGTCCCACTCCGATGACCGCAGCACCCCCGCCGAGAGCCCCACCAGCGGAGCACGCAGCCACCACACGGTCGTGGTGCCCAACAGCATCGACATGGTCAGCCTGCTGGGTCCCGGTGACGAGCACCTCGCCCTGATCGAGAAGGCCTTCGACGCCGCCGTGCACGTGCGCGGCAACCGGATCACGCTCGAGGGCGACCCGGGGGAGATCGCGCTGGCCCAGCGGCTGCTCGACGAGCTCGTCACCATCATCCGCACCGGTCAGGGCATCAGCACCGAGACCGTCGAGCGGGTGCTGACGATGCTGCGCACCGAGACGACCGAGCGCCCCGCCGACGTGCTGAGCCTCAACATCCTCTCCAACCGGGGCCGCTCGATCCGCCCCAAGACGCTGAACCAGAAGAAGTACGTCGAGTCGATCGACAAGCACACGATCACCTTCGGCATCGGCCCGGCCGGCACCGGCAAGACCTACCTCGGCATGGCCAAGGCCGTGCAGGCGCTGCAGTCCAAGCAGGTCAACCGGATCATCCTGACCCGCCCGGCCGTCGAGGCCGGCGAGCGCCTGGGCTTCCTGCCCGGCACCCTGAGCGAGAAGATCGACCCCTACCTGCGCCCGCTCTACGACGCGCTGCACGACATGATCGACCCCGAGACGATCCCCAAGCTGCTGGCCGCCGGCACCATCGAGGTCGCCCCGCTGGCCTACATGCGCGGCCGCTCGCTCAACGACTCCTTCATCATCCTCGACGAGGCGCAGAACACCACGCCCGAGCAGATGAAGATGTTCCTGACCCGGCTGGGCTTCGGGTCCAAGATCGTCGTCACCGGCGACATCACCCAGACCGACCTGCCCGGCGGGACCCGCTCGGGCCTGCGCGTCGTGGAGGAGATCCTCGACGGCGTCGAGGACATCGGCTTCAACCGCCTGACCAGCAGCGACGTCGTGCGGCACCGGCTCGTGGGCCGCATCGTGGCGGCGTACGACGACTTCGACGCCCGCGCCGAGCGCGCCCGACCCGTGCAGGGGAACCGACCATGAGCATCGAGGTCCTCGACGAGTCCGGCCAGCAGGTCGACGTACGCCGTCTCTCCACGCTCAGCCGCTTCGTGATGGACCGGATGCACGTGCACCCGCAGGCCGAGCTGTGCATCAAGGCCGTCGACGAGGCCACCATCGCCGAGCTCAACGAGCAGTGGATGGACAAGGAGGGCCCCACCGACGTGCTGGCCTTCCCGATGGACGAGCTGCGCCCGGGCCTGGTCGACGAGGAGCCCGAGGAGGGCGTGCTCGGCGACCTGGTGCTGTGCCCCGAGATCGCGCGCCGCCAGGGCGAGAGCGCCGGTCACGGCACCGTGGCCGAGATCGAGCTGCTCACCGTGCACGGCATCCTGCACCTGCTCGGCTACGACCACGCCGAGCCGGAGGAGCACCGCGAGATGTTCGGCCTGCAGGACGAGCTGCTGGCCGCGTGGCGCGCCACTGACGACGCATGAGCGGCGGTGACGTCGGGCTGCTGGTGACGGCGGCCGCCCTGGTCGTGCTCGCGGGCATCTTCTCGGCCGCCGACGCCGCGCTGGCCTCCTTCTCCCACGCCCGGGCCGGTGAGCTGCTCGCCGAGGGACGCGCCGGCGCGAAGCGGCTGATCGGGCTCCTCGACGACCTGCCCCGCTACCTCAACACCGCGCTGCTGCTGCGGATGGCCTGCGAGGTCTCCGCGATCGTGCTGGTCGCGCTGCAGGTCGACGAGTTGATGCACGGGGCGTGGTGGGCCAGCGTGCTGACCGCCATCGCCGTGATGCTGCTGGTCTCCTTCGTGGTCGTCGGCGTGGCGCCGCGCACGATGGGCCGCCAGCACGCCGAGACCGTCGCGCTGCTCTCGGCGGCCCCGCTGAGCCTGGTCACGCGGGTCCTGGGCCCGATCCCGCAGGTGCTGATCGCGCTGGGCAACGCGCTGACGCCCGGCAAGGGCTTCCGGGAGGGCCCGTTCTCGACCGAGTCCGAGCTGCGCGAGCTCGTCGACCTGGCCGAGGCCTCCTCGCTCATCGAGAGCGAGGAGCGCCGGATGATCCACTCGGTCTTCGAGCTCGGCGACACCACCGCCCGTGAGGTGATGGTGCCCCGCAACGACGTGGTCTACGTCGAGAAGCACAAGAACCTGCGCCAGAGCCTGTCGCTCTTCCTGCGCAGCGGCTACTCGCGGCTGCCGGTCGTCGACGAGAACCTCGACGACATCGTCGGGATGGCCTACCTCAAGGACATCGTGCGGCGCGACTTCGAGGCGCCCGACGCCGAGTTCACCGAGCGGATCGAGTCGGTGATGCGCCCGGTGCACTGGGTGCCCGAGTCGAAGGCGGTCGACGGGCTGCTCAAGGAGATGCAGGCGCGTCGCCAGCACATCGCGGTCGTCGTCGACGAGTACGGCGGCACCGCCGGCCTGGTCACCATCGAGGACATCCTCGAGGAGATCGTCGGCGAGATCACCGACGAGTACGACGAGGACGAGATCGAGGTCGAGCACCTCGCCGAGGGCGTCGTGCGGGTCTCCTCGCGCTTCCCCGTCGACGACCTCGAGGAGATCTTCGGCGACGACGTCGAGGAGGAGGACGTCGACTCCGTCGGCGGGCTGATGGCCAAGCACCTCGGCCTGGTGCCGATCCCCGGCTCCTCGGTCGAGGCCCACGGGCTGCGCTTCGTCGCCGAGGACAGCGCCGGGCGCCGCAACAAGATCGTCACCGTGCTCATCTCGCGGCTCGAGCCGGTGCACGACAGCGACGACGAAGAGGACCGCCCCGACAACCGTCGCGACGACAGCCGCGACCACCGAGAGGACGACGAGGACCAGTGAGCACCCCCGCCCCCGCCGAGGACCCCGCCCCCGAGGCGCTGGCCGCCGAGGACAAGAAGCTGGTGACCCTCGCGCGCTCCACCCGGGCCCGCACCCGCGCCGCCGAGGGGGCCGCGGTCCGCGACGCCGACGGGCGCACCTACGCCGCCGCCACCGTCGACCTGCCCTCCCTGCAGGTCTCGGCGCTCGGGGTCTGCGTCGCGATGGCCGTCGCCTCGGGCGCCACGGGGCTCGAGGCCGCCGTCGTGCTGACCCACGCCGACGCGGTGACGTCGCGCGACCTCGACGCGCTGCGCGACCTCGCCGGCAGCGGCGTACCGGTGCATCGCGGGGACGCCAAGGGCGCCCTCGCCGGCACCACCCGCACCTGACCCGGCCCATATCTCGCCCCGACCCGGCGCAAATCTCGCCCCGACCCGGCCTGAGCTTCGCCTCGAGCCGGCCCGGGCAAACCCGGTGACCCCGGCCGCAGCGGCGCTCTAGGCTGCCGCGCATGGACGAGACACGGCTGCTGCAGGAGGTCGAGGCACACTTCGCGGTGACGGCGGCCAGCACGCCGGGCTGGGCCAGCCCGCACCCCGACCGGGAGCCGCTCGACGAGGAGTACTCGCGGGTCTCCGACCCGGCCAAGTGGCGCATCGAGGGTGCTCGGGCCCTGGCCTGGACCCTCGCCCTCACCGAGCTCGGCGTGGCCTCGCGCGAGGGGGTCGCCCCGAGCGACATCGCGGTCCCGGGCCGACGGGGCTGGCGGGTGGTCCCGCGAGCGGCCGGGGCGTTGCCGCTGCGCGTCGTCGGCGATGCGTCAGTCGACGACCTGCTGGTCGACGTCGACCTGCGAGCCGGTGAGCCGCCGGTGGGCGTGCTGGAGACGGACTGCCACTGCGACGCCTGCGACTCCGGTTCCGCCGACCTCCTCGAGGTCCACGACCGCGCCTGGCTCGACGTGGTCGGCGGCGAGCTCGTCCACCTCGAAGCGCCGGGACGCACCGCGACCGGAGGGCGGGAGGGGTGGTCGGGCAGCTGGGACGGCAGGAGCACCGGCGAGACACGTGCGGAACAACGCGCGGAGAGCGAGGCGATCGCCCACGACCTCGACGCCGTACGACGCGGCTGCGCACCCCGCCCGCTGTGGCAGCGCGTCGTCCACGGGGCGCCCTGGACGTGACTCGGTGGCCCGGCAGGCAGGTCAGGCCGACTGGGCGGGAAGTTCGGGCCGGGTCAGCGGGACATTTGGGCCGGGTCAGCTCGGGCGGGCGGCGGGTGGGAGCTCGTCGAGGGGGCGGCCCGGCGCGCGGAGCGGGTCCTCGGGCAGCGCCTCGACCTGCAGGCGGCACCAGGGGCTGACGTCGCGGCTGCCGTCGAGGACGCCGGCGCGGAAGTCGGCCCACGACTCCCAGACCACCTCCTCGACCTCGGCCGGGTCGAGGTGGGGCTCGGTGGAGGTGGTGGCCACCAGCACCGGGCACAGCTCGTGCTCGACGACGCCCTGCATCTCGGCGCGGTAGCCGAAGCCGGGCAGCAGCACCCGCAGGTCGTCGAGCTCGAGGCCGAGCTCCTGGTGCACCCGCCGGCGCACGCCGTCGAGGAACGCCTCGCCGGGGGCCGGGTGGCCGCAGGCGGAGTTGGTCCACAGCCCGGGGAAGGTGCGCTTGCTCAGCGCCCGCCTGCTCAGCAGGATCCGGCCGTCGTGGTCGAAGACGTAGCAGGAGAACGCCAGGTGCAGGGGGGTGTCGGCGTGGTGCACGCCGGCCTTGTCGGCGACCCCGACTGCGTGCCCGGTCTCGTCGAGCAGCACCACCTGCTCGCGCGCGGGCTGGGCCACCGGCCCGCTCATGCCGGCCTCGCGAGCTGGTTGACCGCCGCGCCGAAGACCCAGGGCACCCGGTCGGCCGCGGCCACTAGGCGCCGGCGCACCACCTGGTGCCGGGTGGCGGTGACCAGGCCCAGGGTCAGCAGCTCGTGACGGCGCCGCAGCCGGCGTGAGGTGGCGTCGTACCCCTCGGGGGCGTCGGCGACCACGGCCGCGACCGCCGCGGCGGCCTCGGCCAGCCCGAGCGCGATGCCCTCGCCGGTGAGCGCGTCGACGTAGCCCGCGGCGTCGCCGACGAGCAGCACCCGCCCGGCGACCCGGGCGCGCGCCTGCTGGCGCAGCGGCCCGGCGCCCATGACGCGGGTCCGCTCGACGCCCGCCACCCGGTCGCGCAGGCCCGTGAAGCCCTCGAGCAGCGTGGCGAACGGCGCGCGGCGCCCGCTGAGCAGCGCCAGACCGACGAGGTCGGGGGCGACCGGGGTCACGTAGGCCTCGGCGTGGGGTGCCCAGTGCACCTCGACGAAGTCGCTCCACGGCGCGACGCGCAGGTGGCAGCGCTGGCCGTAGCGCCGGGCGCTGCGCACCGGCGCATCGAGGCCGAGCAGCCGGCGCACGGGGGAGTGCAGCCCGTCCGCGGCGACCAGGTAGCGGGTCGGCCGGCCGTCGACGAGCAGGTGCGAGCCCCGGTCGACCACCGAGCGCACGGCCTCGTGCCGCACCTCGACCCCCGCGTCGGCGAGGCGGCGCGACAACCCCGCGTGCAGCGTCGTACGCCGCACGCCGCGGCCCGGCCCGGCCCGGAAGCGCGCGTCGACGCTGCGCCGCTCGTCGCGGTAGCGGATGCCGGCCAGGTCGACGCCCTCGACCTCGACGCCCAGGTCGGCCAGGTGCGTCAGCGCCCCGGGCATCAGCCCCTCGCCGCAGGCCTTGTCGACGACCCCGGCGCGGGGCTCCACCACCACCACGTCGAGCCCGGCGCGGTGGGCGTGCAGCGCGGCGGCCAGGCCCACCGGCCCGCCGCCGGCGACCACGAGGTCATGCACGGCGCGCCCCGGGCTGGAGCGGTCCCGCGGGAGCCGGCGGCAGCGTGGCCAGCGCGGCGTCCTCGACCCGCAGCCGCACCGTCAGCAGCGCCGCGTTGGCCACGGTGAAGACCAGCGCGGTGACCCACGACAGGTGCAGCAGCGGCAGCGCGGCGCCCTCGACGACGACGGCGACGTAGTTGGGGTGGGAGAAGAACCGGTAGGGCCCGCCCGTGACCGGGGGCAGCCCCGGCACGATGATAACCCGGGTGTTCCAGCGCGGCCCGAGGGCGACGATGCACCACCAGCGCAGCGCCTGGGAGGCCACGACCAGCACCAGCATCGAGGCGGCCAGCGCGAGCGGCACGTCGGGGCGCACGACGTAGGCCTCGACGAGCATCGCGACCAGCAGCCCCGAGTGCAGCACCACCATGACGGGGTAGTGGCCCCGGCCGGTCTCGACGCCGCCGCGGGCGAAGGACCAGGCGGCGTTGCGCTTGGACACGACGAGCTCGGCGAGCCGCTCGAGCGCGACCAGGGCGACGACGACGGTGAAGAAGGTCAGCGAGGTCACGCGGCACCGCCCTCGGCGCGCAGCAGCACCAGCTCGGAGCAGAAGCCGGGGCCCATCGCCATCATCAGGCCGTAGGAGCCCGGGCGCGGCGGCTTGTCGCGCAGGGTGTCCTCGAGCACGTGCAGCACCGAGGCCGAGGACAGGTTGCCGACCCGGTCGAGCGACTCCCAGGTCAGCCGCACGTCCTCGTGCTCGAGCTCGAGCGCCTCCTGCAGCGCCTCGATCACCTTGGGCCCGCCGGGGTGGCAGACCCACCACTCGACGTCGGCGCGGGTCAGGTCGTGGGAGGCCAGGAACCCGTCGACGTCCTCGCGGATGTAGCGCCCGACGATCTGGGGCACCGCGGCGTCGAGCACGATCCGCAGCCCACCGCTGGTGACGTCGAAGCCCATGGTGCGCTCGGAGTCGGGGTAGAGCCGGCTGCGGGTGTCGAGCACCCGCGCGGCGCCCGGCTCGCCCGCCTCGCCGCGGGCCACCACGGCCGCGGCACCGTCGCCGAAGAGCCCGCTGGCCACCAGGTTGGGCACCGACACGTCGTCGCGCTGCACCGTCAGCGAGCACAGCTCGACCGCGACCAGCACCGCCACCTGGCCGGGGTGGCCCACCAGGTAGTCGTGCAGCCGCGCCACGCCCGCGGCCCCCGCCACGCAGCCCAGGCCCACGATCGGCACCCGCTTCACGTCGGGCCGCATGCCGGTGGCGCTCGCGATGCGTGCGTCCAGCGAGGGGATCGCCAGCCCGGTCACCGTCGCCGAGACCACCAGGTCGACGTCGCTGGGTGTCAGGTCGGCCGCCTTGAGCGCCTCCTCGACCGCGCGCGAGCCGAGCGCGACCGCCTCGGTGATGAAGTGGTCGTTGGCCTCGGTGAAGCCGCCGAGCTCGCCGTACGCCGCCAGCGGCAGCGCGAGGTGGCGCTGGCTGACCCCGGCGTTGCGGTGGAAGCGGCGCAGCACCCGCTCGTCGAGCCGGCCCTGCGCGATGACGTCGGCGAAGGCGGCCGTGATCTCGTCCTGGGTGTGCGTGTGCTCGGGCAGCGTGCCGCGGACAGCGAGGATCTGCATGGTGGGTCCCCAGTCAGGTGGTGGTCAGGTGGTGGTCAGGTGGTGGTCAGGTGCGGGCCGGGCCAGGTGGGCCAGCAGACCGACACCCAGGCGTGGGCCGATGCGGCCGCCGCCCAGGCCGATCTCGACGAGGTCGTCGAAGACGCGCTGGTCGCGGGCCGCGGCGCCGATGCCGGCGTCGACGACCCGGGGGTGCCGCGAGAGCCGGGAGGCGGCCCAGGTGTGGCGCAGGTGGCGCCCGAGCAGCGCCCGCACCTCCCGCCCGTACGCCGCCCCCGCGGCCCCCGGCTCGTCCGCGGCCAGGGCGCGGGCCGCGGCCCGCCCGGCCAGCGCGCCGGTGGCGACCGCGTAGTAGATGCCCTCGCCGGTCATCGGGTTGACCAGCCCGGCCGCGTCGCCGGCGAGCAGCACCGGGCCGTCGGGGTGGCGCCAGCCCAGTCCTGAGAGCGGCAGGTGGTGCCCGCGCCAGGCGGTGCCGCCCTCGGTCGCGCCGGGCAGCAGCTCCTCGAGCTGCTCGAGCAGCAGGGCGCGGGTGGGCGGGTCGGTGCCACCGACCAGCTCGCCGTACCCGACGTTGGCCAGTCCGTCGCCGCGGTCGAAGGACCAGGCGTAGGAGGGCTGGCGGCGCTCGCCGTAGCGGATCACCTGCAGGCCCCGGCGCCCTCGCGGGGTGGGCGCGTAGCCGCGCAGGGCCAGGGCCCGGGGAGCGGTCGGGCCCAGCCCGGCCCCGGTGCGCACCACGGAGTGCGCCCCGTCGGCGCCGACGACGACCCCCGCGCGCAGGTGGTCGACCTCGACCCCGGCAGACCCGGCTCGCACCTCGCGCACCCGGTGGCGCACCAGCTCGGCGCCGCGCTCGACGGCCCGCTCGGCGAGGCGGGCGTCGAAGACCTCGCGCGGGATGACGTGCACCTCGCGGCGCATCCGGCCCGCGACCTCGCGCGAGCCGCGGCTGAGCGTGAGGTGGCGCAACGGACGCCAGCCCTCGACGACGTCGGCGGCGCCCAGCGGCCGCAGCACGTCGAGGACGTGCGGGGCGATGCCGTCGCCGCAGCACTTGTCGCGGGGGAGCTCGGCACGCTCGACGAGCAGCACCCGCAGGTCGGGGGAGTGCGCCAGGGCCGCCATGGCGGCGGCCGAGCCCGCGGGTCCGGCGCCGACGACGACCAGGTCGTGGGAGGCGCTCATCCGGCCACCACCAGCAGGGCGACGTCGACCAGGGCGATGCCGACCGCGGCCCGGAAGGAGTCGCGGCCCCGTCGCACGAGCGCCAGGCCGGCCAGCGCCACGACGAGCACGGCCCCGACCGCCAGCGCCCAGCCGGGCAGGCCCGGGGCGCCGAGCGCGATCACCGCGCTGGCCGCCACCAGCACCGCCACCGCCGCCACCGGCAGCAGCCGCGGGCCGAGCCGGTGCGGCAGCCCGCGCACCCCGGTGGCCGCGTCGTCACCGAGGTCGGGCAGCACGTTGGCCAGGTGCGCGCCGACACCCAGCAGGGCGCCGGCCGCGACTCCCCACGCCGGCGGACTGTCGGGCCCGGCGAGCCACACGACGCCCGGCAGCGCGCCGAAGGCCACGGCGTAGGGCAGCCACGACAGCGCCGTCGCCTTGAGGCCCAGGTTGTAGGCCCAGCCGGCGGCGACCAGCAGCAGGTGGAGCAGCCCCGCCGCGGGGCCGAGCGCCAGCGAGAGCGCCGCCGTGGCCACCAGCGCCGCGGCGCAGCACCCACGCACGAGGCGCTCCGAGAGCTCCCCGGTGGCCAGCGGCTTGTCGGTGCGGCCGACCGCGCGGTCGCGGCGTACGTCGACGAGGTCGTTGCTCCAGCCGATGGTGAGCTGGCCGGTCAGCACCGCGGCCACCACGAGCGCGGCGCGCGGGCCGTCGAGGCCCGCCGGCACGGTCAGCAGGCCCGCGAGCGCGGTCACGGCCAGGGTCGGGCCCAGGTGGGCCGACCCGAGCAGGGCGCTCATGCCTCGCCACGTCACGGGCCCTGTCTACCGTGCCCCGGGTCACGCTGCCCCACCCGCACGGCCGAGCCGTGCGGCACGGCGGCTGCGGCAGGAGTAACTTGGAGGGGGTGGGGAGCATCGGCTGGGACGAGCACGAGCGGGCCGTGGCACGGCTGCGGTCGTCGTACGACGCGATCCCGGACGGCGCGCCCGTCCGGCTGGCCAAGCGCACCTCGAACCTCTTCCGGCCCCGGGCCGCGACCACCGGCCCCGGCCTCGACGTCAGCGGGCTGACGGGCGTCATCGAGGTCGACCCCGCCGCCGGCACCGCCGAGGTGCAGGGCATGTGCACCTACGAGGACCTCGTCGCGGCCACGCTGGCGCACTCGCTGGTGCCGCTGGTGGTGCCGCAGCTGCGCACGATCACCCTCGGCGGCGCCGTGACCGGCCTGGGCGTGGAGTCGACGAGCTTCCGCAGCGGGCTGCCGCACGAGTCGGTGCTCGAGATGGACGTGCTGACCGGCGCGGGCGAGGTCGTCACCACCCGTCCCGGGGACGCGCTCTTCGACGCCTTCCCCAACTCCTACGGCTCGCTGGGCTACGCGACCCGGCTGCGCATCGAGCTCGAACCGGTGCCGGGGCGGGTCGCGCTGCGCCACGTGCGGTTCGACGACCCGGCCCGTCTGGTCGAGGCGATCGCGCAGGTCACCGCGACGCGGGAGTGGGACGGCGCCCGGGTCGACGGCCTCGACGGGGTCGCCTTCGAGCCCGGCGAGCTGTACCTGAGCCTTGCCACCTGGACCGACGACCCCGGCCCGACCAGCGACTACACCGGGCAGCAGGTCTACTACCGCTCGATCAGGGAGCGTGGCGCCGACCTGCTCACCATGGAGGACTACCTCTGGCGCTGGGACACCGACTGGTTCTGGTGCTCGGCCGCCTTCGGGGCCCAGCACCCGCTGGTGCGCCGCGTGTGGCCGCGGCGCTGGCGCCGCTCCGACGTCTACCACCGCCTCGTCGGGCTCGACGCCCGGCTCGGGCTCGTCGACCGGCTCGACCGTCGCGCGGGCCGCCCGCAGCGCGAGCGGGTGGTCCAGGACGTCGAGGTGCCGCTGGCGCGGCTGCCCGAGTTCCTGGCCTGGTTCGACGAGCACGTGGGGATGCGCCCGGTGTGGCTGTGCCCCCTGGTCGCCCACCGGGACTGGCCGACCTACCCGCTGGCCCCGCACGAGGTCTACGTCAACGTCGGCTTCTGGGGCACCGTCCACGTCGGTCCCGACGCGCCCGACGGGCCGACCAACCGGGCCATCGAGGAGCAGGTGCACGCCCTGGGCGGGCACAAGTCGCTCTACTCCGAGGCCTTCTACGACCGCGAGACCTTCGACCGGCTCTACCGCGGCGACCGCCTGGGCGCCGTCAAGAGCCTCCACGACCCCGACGACCGGCTCACCTCGCTCTACGACAAGGCGGTGCGACGACAGTGACCTCCACGATCCCCATCGGTGACGCGGTGGCCTCCCTGATGCGTGAGGGGATGCCCGTGCGGTTCGAGGCGTACGACGGCTCCGTCGCGGGCCCCGCGGACGCCGACATCACCCTGCGCCTGCTCGACCGGCGCGGCCTGGCCTACCTGCTCACCGCCCCCGGCGACCTGGGCATGGCCCGGGCCTACGTCAGCGGCGACCTGCGCATCGAGGGCGTGCACCCCGGCGACCCCTACGACGCGATGACGCTGCTGCAGAGCAGGCTGCGCTTCCGCACCCCCTCGATCGGCGAGGCCGTGACCCTGCTGCGCGGCCTCGGGCTGGCCAACCTCAAGCCCCCGCCGCCGCCGCCGCAGGAGCACCTGCCGCGCTGGCGGCGCGTCGTCGAGGGGGTGCGGCACTCGCTCGACCGCGACGCCGAGGTGATCTCGCACCACTACGACGTCTCCAACGCCTTCTACCGCCACGTGCTGGGCCCCTCCATGGCCTACACCTGCGCGGTCTACCCCGACGCCGGCGCCACCCTGGAGGAGGCCCAGGCCGAGAAGTTCGACCTGGTCTGCCGCAAGCTCGGCCTGCGACCCGGGATGCGCCTGCTCGACCTCGGCTGCGGCTGGGGCGGGATGGTGCGGCACGCGGCGCAGCACTACGGGGTGCACGCGCTGGGCGTGACCCTGAGCCGCGAGCAGGCGTCGTACGCGCGCGAGGCGATCGAGGCCGACGGGCTCGGGCACCTGGCCGAGGTCCGCCACAGCGACTATCGCGCGGTGCGCGAGACCGGCTTCGACGCGATCAGCTCGATCGGGCTGATGGAGCACGTGGGGGTCAAGAACTACCCGGCCTACTTCGGGTTCGTGCGCGTGCACCTGCGCGAGGGCGGGCGGCTGCTCAACCACTGCATCACCCGTCCCGACAACGCCCCGCGCGAGACCGGTGCCTTCATCGACCGCTACGTCTTCCCCGACGGCGAGCTCACGGGCTCGGGCACGATCATCACCCGCGCCCAGGACGCCGGGCTCGAGGTGGTGCACGAGGAGAACCTGCGCCGCCACTACGCGATGACCCTGCGCGACTGGTGCGCCAACCTGGTCGAGCACTGGGACGAGTGCGTGGCCGAGGTCGGCGAGGGCACCGCGCGCGTGTGGGGCCTCTACATGGCCGGGTCGCGGCTGGGCTTCGAGCGCAACGAGATCCAGCTGCACCAGGTGCTGGCCGTGCACACCGGCCCTGACGGCGACGACGGATTGCCGCTGCGTCCGTCGTGGTGAGTAGCCTCGGCGGGTGAGCACGCGAGCGATGACCTTCGAGGCCCAGGTGCTGGGCCGCGAACGGATCACCGACCACCTGCTGCGCCTGCGGCTCGGCGGCGAGGGCCTGAGCGGCTTCGCCAGCACCGGGGTGCCCGACGAGTGGGTCGGCCTCGTGGTGCCCGGGCAGTTCCAGAGCCGCTACTACACGGTGCGCTCCTTCGCCGGCGGCGAGCTGGTGCTCGACGTGGTCGTCCACGACGTCGGCCTGGTCACCGAGTGGGCCCAGCTGCCCGACGTGGTGGGCCAGCGGGTCGTGGTCACCGAGCCGAAGGGCTCCTTCACGCTTCCCGACGGCGCGCGCTGGCTGATGCTCGTCGGCGACCTGACCGCGATGCCGGCCATGGCGCGCATCAGCGAGGAGGTCGACCTGCCGACGCGGGTGTGGGCCGAGGTGCCCGAGCGGGTGCCCGGCTACCTGCCCGAGGGCGGCGACGTGACCTGGCTGGCGCAGCCCGGCGACGGGCAGTCGTCGCTGGCCGAGGTGGTCGGCGACCTGGTCTGGCCCGAGGGTGAGGGCTACTTCTGGATGGCGGGGGAGTCGGCGCAGATGCGGGCGATCCGCAAGCACCTGATGCGCGAGCGCCGGCTGCCCAGCACGGCGTACGACGTCATGGGCTACTGGCGCGGCGGGGCGCAGCGCCAGCCCAGGGCGGTCGACCCGGGGCCCATCTGGCGCGCCGGCAAGGCCGCCGGCAAGTCCGACGAGGAGATCTGGGCCGACTACGACGCAGCGAGGGAACAATGAGCAGCACACCGGAGCACAGGAGCGGGTTCGCCTCGTTCGTCGGGCGCCCGAACGCCGGCAAGTCCACCCTGACCAACGCGCTGGTCGGCTCGAAGGTGGTCATCACCTCCTCGAAGCCGCAGACCACGCGCACCGTCGTGCGCGGCATCGTGCACCGCCCCGACGCCCAGCTGATCCTGGTCGACACCCCCGGCCTGCACCGCCCCCGCACCCTGCTCGGCGAACGGCTCAACGACCTGGTCAAGACCACGCTGGCCGAGGTCGACGTGGTCGCGGTCTGCTTCCCGGCCAACGAGAAGGTCGGGCCCGGCGACCGGTTCATCGTCTCGGAGATGGCCAAGATCAAGCGCACCACCAAGGTCGCCATCGCCACCAAGACCGACCTGGCCACCCCCGAGCAGATCGGTCAGCACCTGCTCGACATCCAGGCCCTCGGCGCCGACCTCGGCATCGAGTGGGCCGAGATCGTGCCCGTCTCGGCGCAGGCCGGTGACCAGGTCTCGCTGCTCGAGGACCTCCTCGTGGGGCTGCTGCCCGAGGGCCCCCAGCTCTACCCCGACGGCGAGCTGAGCGACGCTCCCGAGGAGGCGATCGTCGCCGAGCTGGTGCGCGAGGCCGCGCTCGAGGGCGTGCGCGACGAGCTGCCGCACTCCATCGCCGTCGTCGTCGACGAGATGGGCCTGCGCGAGGGCCGCGACGAGGACAAGCCGCTGCTCGACATCTATGCCGTCGTCTACGTCGAGCGCGACTCCCAGAAGGGGATCATGATCGGCAAGAAGGGCTCGCGCCTGCGCAAGGTCGGCACCGACGCCCGGGTGCAGATCGAGGCCCTGCTGGGCACCCCCGTCTACCTCGACCTGCGCGTCAAGATCGCCAAGGACTGGCAGCGCGACCCCCGCCAGCTGCGCAAGCTCGGCTTCTAGCCACCCGTCCCACCCCGCCGACCCGGCGCAAACTTCCCCCCCACCCGGCCCAAACTTCCCGCCCACCCGGCCCAAACTTCCCGCCCACCCGGCCCATGTCTCCTGCGGCCGATTCGGGCCGACTGGGTGCGAAGTTTGCGCCGGGTCAGGGTGATATTCAGGCCGGGTCAGTCGGGGACCCAGCAGAGGCCGTGGCGCCGACCGGCCGCCCACTGCTCGGCATCTGGCCACTCGTAGCCCCAGCTGAAGTCGAGGGGGTCCTCGGCGGCCTCGCGGCCGGCCGCCTCGCAGGGCTCCTGGCCGCGGGCGCGGGCGGCGTCCTCGCCGGGGTAGTCCTGGGAGCCCTGCCCAGCGGCGAGGTCGACGACCTGCACGGCTCGCCACGTGTGGTCGGTCGAGCACAGCACCCGGGTGAAGTCGGGGGTGCCGGGCTCGGCGGTGCCGCACATCCCGTAGCGCTCCCGCCCGGCCTCGGTGCCGAGCACTCCTCGCATGGGGGGCGTGAGCTCGGCCAGGCGCTCGGCGCCGGCCAGGGCCACCACGTCGCAGCGGTACCACGACGCGCCCTCGTCGGCCTCCTCGAGGCTGGGGGTGAACCACACGCTGCGCAGCATGCTCAGCCGCAGCGCGTCGGGCCCGCCGCCGAGGAAGTCGCCCAGCGCGGCCGGGCAGCGCTCGGCGACCCCGGCCTGCACCGCCTCCGAGTCCACGGCCAGCAGGTGCCCGTCGACCACGGTGTCGAGGGGCCCGGCGTCGAAGGTCACGGCCGTGTGGGTGCTCGCGCACCGCACCGGCGGTGCCGACGAGGTCGGCGCCACGGCATCGTCGTACGACAGGCGGTAGCAGGTGGCGGTGGGTGGCGGCTCGACCGGCTCCGCCTGCTCCGCCGGCGCGGCGCGCTCGGACGGCGCGGCGGCGGACGAGGACGGGGCGGTGCCGGAGGCGCTCGCGGCGTCGGGGCCCGGGGCGGGATCGTCGGCGGTGCAGGCCGCCAGCACGGGCGCCAACGCCACCGCCACGACCAGCGTGGCGGCACCGTGGCGTGGACCCCGTCTCACGACGAGGTGCGCGCCCAGCACACCGAACGGCGGTTGCCGACCTGCCACTCGGCCTGCTTGAACCAGGTGAAGCCGAAGTCGTACTCGAGCGGGTAGCCGAGCCAGGCGGCCACGGAGTCGGAGCAGAAGTCGCGGCTGGTCACCTCGACGACCCGGTCGCCCGGGTAGTCGTCGCCGGGCTCGCCCACCTTGATCGTGGTGACCGCGCGCCAGGTGTGCTTCTCCGAGCAGGGCACCTTCGGCGAGCCGGCCACGGCCGGGCCGTTTGCGCAGACCATCCACTCGTCGGGCGGCAGCCCGATCAGCAGGCCCTCGGCGGTCTTGGGCAGCGGCCGGTAGTCGACGCCCTCGCCGCCGCCGCCGATGACGTCGCAGCGGTACCACCGCGCGCCCTCGTCCCAGGCGGCCTCGGAGGGGCGGAACCACGACCAGGTCACGATGGTGCGCATCACCGACGACTCGTCGGCGCCGAGGAAGGCCATCAGCCCCTTCGAGCACGTCTTGTAGGCCCAGGCCCCCAGCTCCTCGGAGTCGTACGCCGCGTCGTGCAGCTTGTCGGGCAGGGTGCCCACCGCGTAGGTCTGGGCGGTGTGCTCCTCGGTGCAGTCGACCGCGGCGGTGGCGTTGGCCGGCAGCGCGACGTCCTCGGGGCGCAGGTTGCGGCACTGGCCCAGCTCGGGGACCGCGGTGGAGTCGACGAGGGCGGGGTCGGGGTTGCGGCCCTGGGTGGCGCCCGCGCCGCGGGCGTCGCCGGAGCCGGCCGAGCCGGTGCAGCCCGAGAGCGCCAGGGCCAGCACGGTGGCGGCGCCGGCGAGCGCCGTGGTCCGGCTCGGGTGGCGCACGTGGTCTCCAGTGGCGGGTCGGTCGGGGCTGCGGGGGCCGACTCCAGGATCGGGCGTCGGGCGGGGCGATCCTAGCCGCCCCGTGGTCGGTGCGCTCAGTCCTGGCTGAGCAGCGCCGCGAGGGTGCCGCCGAGCTCGTAGGCCCGCTCCAGCCCGGTCTCGTCGACGTCGCCGAGGACCTCCAGCACCTCGGCGCTCTGCCGCCAGGACAGCGCCTGCACGATGCTGCTCACCGAGCGCACCGCACCCGTGGTGTCGTAGCGACCGTGGACCCACAGCCCGTAGGGGCGTCGGCTGCCGCTCGCCTCGCCCTGCCCGGCGGAGCCGTCCTGGCCCAGGTCGCCGCCGGACTGCAGGAAGATCGTGTCGAAGAAGTGCTTCAGCGCCCCGGACATGTAGCCGAAGTTGGCGGGCGTGCCGAGCAGGAACCCGTCGGCGGCACGCACGTCGTCGGCGCCGGCCTCGAGGGCCTCGCGCACCACCACCTCGACACCGGTGATCGACTCGTCACGGGTGCCGGCGACGACCGCCTCGCTGAGCGAGCGCAGCGTCGGGGTGGGGGAGTGGTGGACCACCAGGAGCCGGGCCATGGCGCCACCGTAGCCGGGCGGGCCGGACCGTGGCTCAGCCCAGCCAGCCGTGCCGGTGCGCCCAGGCCACGGCCTGGGTGCGCCGGGTGACCCCGGTCTTGCCGTAGACCTGCCGGATGTAGGTCTTGACCGAGTTGACGCTGACGAAGAGCCTCTCGGCGACCTCCTGGTTGCTCAGCCCCTCGCAGATCAGCGCCAGCACCTCCGACTCGCGGGTGCTCAGCCCCGGGAAGTCGACGCCGGGGCCCCGGGGGTGCAGGTCGGGGGTCGGCCGCTCGCCGCGCGCCACCGCCTCGAGCGCGGCGAGCAGCTCGGCCCCGCTGGCGGTCTTGCCGAGGTAGCCGTGCGCGCCCGCGTCGAGCGCCTGCCGCACCCCCACCGGGTGCGTGTGCCAGCTGAAGACCAGCACCCGGGCCGGGGCGTGGCCGGCGAGCCGGCCCAGGACGTCGCGGGCGGCCGGGGGCACCGGGAACGGGTCGCAGAGCACCACGTCGAGGCCCGGGGTCCCGTCGTTCGTCCCGTCGTGGGTGCCGTCGGCGGCCACCCGTGCGCGGTCGGCGTACGGGCGCAGCATCGCCTCGATGCCCCGGGTGACCAGCTCGGGCTCGTCGACGACCCGGACCCGGAGCGGACGGCGCGAGCGCGGGGCGGTCAGGGCGCTCGGCTCGTTCACGAGAAGGCAAGGTAGTCAACGCGACCGGTCGCGCAGGCGCGTCGAGGCTCACCTCTACGGGTGATTCTCGACCCGGAACGGCGGGGCGCTCGGGCCGTGGACGGCTGCGACCGGCCCGGGCGGGGGTGCGCTAGTCTGGGGTGACCATGATGCGACAGCACCTCCTCCTTCGCTGCCGCAGCGAGGTCTGAGCCAGAGCCGGACCCCCTCGCTGCGGAGTGTTCGTCCTGCGCGCCGGCCGCCGTGCCAGACCCCCGGACCACCAGCGAGGACCACCATCGTGAGTGACATCGTCAGCCCCTTCTCCACCATCCGCTCGGCGCAGAAGCCCAGCGGGATGCCGGTCGAGCGGTACCGCCCGTTCCCGCCGATCGACCTGCCCGACCGCACCTGGCCCTCCCGCACGATCGAGCAGGCCCCCCGCTGGCTCTCGACCGACCTGCGCGACGGCAACCAGGCCCTCATCGACCCGATGACGCCGGCGCGCAAGATGCGCATGTTCGACCTGCTGGTGCAGATGGGCTACAAGGAGATCGAGGTCGGCTTCCCGTCGGCCAGCGAGACCGACTTCTCCTTCGTGCGCCAGCTCATCGAGGGCGACCGGATCCCCGACGACGTCACGATCTCGGTGCTCACCCAGGCCCGCGAGGACCTCATCGAGCGCAGCGTCCAGTCGCTGGTCGGGGTGCCGCGCGCCAACATCCACCTCTACAACGCGCTGGCGCCGATGTTCCGGCGCGTGGTCTTCGGGGCCAGCCGCGACGAGGTCAAGGACATCGCGGTGCGGGGCACCGAGATGGTGATGAAGCACGGCGAGCAGGTGCTCGACATGACCGTGATCGGCTACGAGTACAGCCCCGAGATCTTCACCTCCACCGAGCTGCCGTTCTCGCTGGAGGTCTGCGAGGCCGTCAGCGACGTGTGGCAGCCCGAGGACGGGCGCGAGATCATCCTCAACCTGCCCGCGACGATCGAGGTCTCCACCCCCAACGTCTACGCCGACCAGATCGAGTGGTTCTCGCGCCAGCTCACCCGGCGCGAGAACACGGTGATCTCGCTGCACCCGCACAACGACCGCGGCACCGCCGTGGCCGCCACCGAGCTGGCGATGATGGCCGGCGCCGACCGGGTCGAGGGCTGCCTCTTCGGCCACGGCGAGCGCACCGGCAACGTGTGCCTGGTGACGCTGGGCATGAACCTCTTCAGCCAGGGCGTCGACCCGATGATCGACTTCGCCGTCGAGGGCGGGATCGACGAGATCCGCCGCACGGTCGAGTACTGCACCCAGCTGCCGGTCCACCCGCGCCACCCCTACGCCGGCGACCTCGTCTACACCGCCTTCTCCGGCTCCCACCAGGACGCCATCAAGAAGGGGCTCGAGGACCTCGACCGCCAGGCCGCCGAGCAGGGCGTGCCGGTCGGCTCGCTGCCCTGGGAGGCGCCGTACCTGCCGATCGACCCCAAGGACGTCGGGCGCACCTACGAGGCGGTCATCCGGGTCAACAGCCAGTCCGGCAAGGGCGGCGTGGCCTACGTGCTCAAGGCCGAGCACAAGCTCGACCTGCCGCGCCGCGCGCAGATCGAGTTCAGCCGGGTGGTCCAGCAGCGCACCGACGCCGACGGCGGCGAGATGACGCCCGAGGCGATCTGGGACGTCTTCCGCTCCGAGTACCTCGACCGCGAGAGCCCCCTGAGCCTCGACTCCGTGCACACCAGCTCGGCGGCCGGCGAGAAGGACGCGCTCACCGTCAACGTCGAGGTCGAGGGCGAGATGCGCACCCTCGAGGGCACCGGCAACGGTCCGATCGCGGCGTTCGTGGGGGCGCTCAACGAGCTGCCGCAGGAGTGGGACGTGCGGGTGCTCGACTACCACGAGCACGCGCTGTCCTCCGGTGGCGACGCCCTCGCGGCGGCGTACGTCGAGTGCTCGGTGCGCGACCGGATCTTCTGGGGCGTGGGGGTTGACGCCAACATCGTCACCGCCTCGCTGAAGGCGGTCATCAGCGCGGTCAACCGCGCCTGAGGCTCAGGCCTGCAGCGGCAGTCGCACCGTGAAGGTGCTGCCCTCGAGGTGGGCGGAGCGCACGGCGATCGACCCGCCGTGCGCCTGCACCACCGAGGCCACGATCGACAGCCCCAGCCCCGTGCCCTGGATGGCCTGCTCCTGGGCGGTGGAGGAGCGGAAGAAGCGCTCGAAGAGGCCGTCCTGCTCCTCGATCGGGATGCCGATGCCGGTGTCGCTCACGACCAGGACCGCCTCGCCCGCGGTGGTCTCCAGGCGCACCCGCACCACCCCGACGTCCTCGGTGAACTTCACCGCGTTGGCGACCAGGTTGAGCATCACCCGCTCGAGCTGCGCGCCGTCGCCGAGCGTCACGACGGGGTGCGGCGGGCGCTGCCACGTGACGTCGAGGTCGCGTCCGACCAGCAGCGCCGCGGTGGCCTCCTGCACCGCCTCGAGCAGGCCGGCGAGGTCGACCTCCTCGGCCTGCCAGCTCACCTCGCCCGAGTCGAGCCCCGAGAGCAGCAGCAGGTCGTTGCACAGCACGATGAGGCGCTGGCCGTTGCGCGCGATGCTGTCGAGCAGCGGCAGCTGGTCGTCGGCGGGCGCCACCAGCGTGCCGTCCTGCAGCAGCTCGGTGTAGCCGACGATGCTGGTCACCGGGGTGCGCAGCTCGTGCGAGACGGTCGAGACGAACTCGTTCTTGGCCTCGTCGATGGCCTGGAGCCGCTCGACGGCGGTGCGCTCCTTCTCGAGGGCGGCGACCACGAGGTCCTGGGTGCGGCGCTGCTCGGTGACGTCGCGGCCCACGCACAGGAACCCGACCTGGGCGCTGACCTCGCTGCCGGTCGCCGACAGCGACATCGACACCACGCGGCGCTCGCCCTCGCCGTCGACCCACCACCAGTCGCGGCTGGGCTGCTCCTCCTCGCCGAGCGAGGCGGTCAGCGCGGCGAAGACCGCGTCGTGGTCGGCGCAGCCCAGGCGCTCCTGCAGCTGCTCGGGGTCGAGCAGCATCGTGAACGGGAGGCCCACCAGGTCGACCGACTCGCGGCGCAGCAGGTGCTCGGCGCCCGAGTTGACCACGCTGATGCGACCCCGCGCGTCGAGCCCGACGATGGCGGTCGAGACGGCCGCCTGCATCAGGTGGGTGACTAGGCCGGCGCTGGCTCGCTCGGTGGTCACGTCGATGCCGGTCAGCACGGCGTACGCCGGCAGGCCCTCCTCGTCGCGGACCATGTTGTTGCTCCACAGGATGCGGCGCCGCTCGCCGCCCAGCGCCACCGCGTCGTGCTCGCGCACGACCGGGGCCCCGGAGCGGTTGGGCCACAGGAAGAGCGTCTCGAGGTCGTGGGCGCTGTCGGGGGCCAGCGTGGTCTCCCACAGGCGCCGGCCCACCAGGTCGGCCTCGGTGTAGCCCGTCATCTCGGTGGTGGCGGCGTTGACCCGCACGATCCGGGCCTCGAGGTCGGTGACGAGGATGATGCACGCGGTGGTGTCGAGCGTGGCGCTGGTGAGCTTCTCGGCGTCCATCAGGCGCCGGTGCGCGAGCTGCTCGGCGGTGACGTCGAGCAGCTGCACCGACCAGACCGGGCTGTCGGCGCCCGCCGAGATCCGGCTCACCGAGATGCTGAGCCGGGCGTCGCGGCGACCCACCACGCTGCCCTGGCCGCGCCAGCCGGCACCCGTGCCGCGCAGGCGCGCGGCCAGCCCCGAGCCACCCTCGACCACGACCACCTCGTCCACGTCGCACCCGACCAGGTCGTCGTGGGGGCGGCCCAGCAGGTCCACGGCGGTCTGGTTGGCCTCGTCGACGACCAGCCCGGCCGCGGTCTGGCGCAGCAGCAGCTGGCCGACCAGCGAGTCGGTGAAGTTGGCGCGGAAGAGCCGGCGCTCGGACCGGATGGCGTCGAAGAGCCGGTTGCGCTCGTCGAGCAGCAGGGCCAGCGGGAGCGTCAGCAGCACCGCGCAGGCCAGGTAGGCCTGGGCGATCCCCGCGGCCGCCACCGGTCCCAGGCCGTTGCCCGCGAAGGGGCCCTCGGCGCGTTGGGTCAGCACCGTGACCGTGCCGGCGAAGACGACGAGCTCGAGGGCGGTCACGCGCGGGCCCAGCCGCAGCGCGGCCCAGGTCAGCGGCACCAGCGGCACGAAGGTCAGGGGCAGCGCGTCCTGGGGCAGGAAGACGGCAGCGGTGGCCAGGGCGGTCGCAGCCACCTGGGCCGGCAGCTCGAGACGGGCGGCGCCGCGGGGCTCGGTCTGCTCGGCGGAGCCGGGCCGGGTCCGCGGGCGTCGCGGCACCAGCGCGGCGGGCACGACCAGCAGCACGGCCGCGGCGTGCGAGGTGAACACGGTGCGGGCCACCTCGACGGGCACGCCGAGGTCGAGGGGGCCGGCAGCGACCAGGAGCATCACGGCGATGGTGGCGGCACCGAGCACGGTGGCGACCACCAGGCGCAGCAGGTCACGCAGGTCGCCGACCCGTGGGGCCCCGGCGGCGGTGCTGGCGCGCAGCAGCAGCCCGGCCACCAGCGCCTCGGCGGTGTTGGCGACACCGAAGAACGCGGAGACCTGCCACGACCGCCCTCCGGTGAGGTTGGAGAGGCCCGTGGCCACCACGAGCGCGAGCGCCACGAGCAGCAGCTCGCGGCGCCCGGGGCGGGTCAGCGCCACCAGGACCACCGAGAGGCCGGCGGCCGGCCACCACACCGCGACCGGGTTGTCGTCGGGGCGCAGCACCACCGAGCCCAGCCCGACGGCGTACACCGCGACGAGGACCACCGCGCTCCAGGGCGCGCTGAGGTGCGCTCGGCGCGTCGTCGGCATGACGTCATCATCACCCGTGCGGGCGGTGCGGTCCGGCGAACGCCCGGCGTGGCGGCGGACAACCGGCGCCGGCCGGCAGTCTTTGCCCTAGGTTGGGCCCATGCTGGTCTCCGAGCACATCGGTCAGTTCTTCCTCGACTCCGAGGGTTCTCGCGACCGTCTCGAGTTCACCGAGTACGGCGGCGGCGACTCGTGGGTGGTGCTGCTGCACGGCCAGCTGATGCCGCGGCGGATGCACGAGCCCCTGGCGCGGCGCCTGGCCGCCGACGGCTTCCACGTCGTGACCCTCGACCTGCTCGGGCACGGCCGCTCCGACCGGCCCGCCGACCCGCAGGCCTACTCGGTCAGCGCCTTCGCCGACCAGGTCGTCGCCCTGCTCGACCACCTGGGCGTCGCGCAGGCCGTGGTCGGCGGCACGTCGCTGGGTGCGAACGTCTCGCTCGAGGTCGCCGCCACCGCGCCCGAGCGGGTGCGCGGGCTGCTGCTCGAGATGCCGGTGCTCGACAACGCGCTGGAGGCCGCGATCGTGGCCTTCGGGCCGCTGCTGATGACGGCGCGCTTCGCGCCGTTCACGATCAACACGCTGCGCCGCCTGACCCGGCCGGTGCCGCGCGGGCTGGTGCCGTTCTGGGCCGGGATCGGCCTCGACACCCTCGACCAGCGCGCCGACGTCGTGGCCGCGGTGGTGCACGGGCTCTTCTTCGGACGGGTCGCCCCGTCGGCCGCCGAGCGGCGCGCCATCACCGTGCCGACCCTCGTGGTGGGCCACCCCCGCGACCCCGTGCACCCAGCCGCCGACGCCGCCCTGCTGGCCGAGGAGATGCCGGCCGCCGAGTTCGTGCGGGCGCGCTCGATCGTGGAGTGGCGCCGCTCGCCGCAGCGCCTCGACCAGGTCGCGGTCGACTTCTGCCAGGCCACCTGGCGCTCGAGCACGAGGCGCTCGCGCCGCGCCTGAGCGGCGGGTGGCCCCACCCGCGGGCACCCACCAGGCAGAATGGGGGAGTGCCTCTCTACCGCGACGAGGCGGTCGTGCTGCGCACCCACAAGCTGGGCGAGGCCGACCGCATCATCACCCTGCTGACCCGCCAGCACGGGCGGGTGCGCGCCGTCGCGCGCGGCGTACGACGCACGACATCGCGGTTCGGCTCGCGCCTGGAGCCCTTCACCCACGTCGACCTGCAGCTCGCCGACGGGCGCAACCTCGACACCATCACGCAGGCCGAGACGCTGACACCCTTCGCGAGCGGGCTGGGCGCCGACTACGAGCGCTACACCGCGGGCACGGTGATGCTCGAGACCGCCGAGCGACTGGTCACCGAGGAGAAGGAGCCGGCCACCCAGCACTTCCTGCTGCTGGTCGGCGGGCTGCGCGCGATGATGGCCGGCGACAAGGGTCCCGGCCAGGTGCTCGACTCCTACCTGCTGCGGTCGCTGTCGGTGGCCGGCTACGCGCCGTCCTTCGACCACTGCGCACGCTGCGGGGTCGAGGGCCCGCACCGGTGGTTCAACCCCTCGATGGGCGGGATGCTCTGCAGCACCTGCCGGCTGCCGGGCTCCGCCGGGCCGGCCGCGGCGACCGTCGAGCTGCTCGGCGCCCTGCTGGCCGGCGACTGGCCCGTCGTGGCCCAGGCCGACCAGCGCACCCGCAAGGAGGCCAGCGGACTGGTGGCGGCCTACCTGGCCTGGCACGTCGAGCGCGGGCTGAGGTCGCTGGCCTACGTCGAGCGCTGAGCCGTGCGCTGAGGCGAGCGTTGAGGTGGCACGACTCGCCACGAGCATGGCCGAAGACGCGCCGAGCGACCGCCGGTCTGCCAAGGTAAAGCCTCCGTCGAGAGGAGGCGCTGTGCAGGACGACCCGCGGCTGCTGCAGTGCGGCTTCGCGCTGCTGGTGCTCCTCGAGACCGCGCTGCGCGTGCCGGCAGGCCTGCCCGCCTGGCCGTCGTGGCCCGCCAGCGGGTTGTCGCTGCTGGTCGTCGTGACGCTGGCGACCGTGCTCGCGCCCCGGCCGGGCACGCCCGGTCCCTACGTGTGGGTCGCGGGCGCCGACCTGGCCGTGGTGGGCCTGACCCGGCTGACCCCCGAGGGCAGCGCCGCCGCGATCCTCTCGGTGCTGCCGGTGCTCTGGCTGGCCCGGCACCTCGGCCGGCGCGGCGCCTGGGCGGGGGGCGCGGCCGCGCTGCTGCTCGTCTCCGCGCCGGGCATCGCGTACGCCGGCGTCGACGGCGCGGGGCTGGCCCGGGCGGTGCTGCCGCCGGCGGTGGCGGTGACCGCGGGTCTGGTGATCGCCTCGGGGGTGCGTCGTGCGCAGCTCGAGCGGGCCGAGGCCACCAGGCGCGGGCACGACCTGGCCGCCGCGCTCGACACGATCGAGCACCAGCGGCGCACGGCCGAGGCGATCCTCGACACCGTCGACGTGGGGCTGCTGCTGCTCGACGAGCAGGGTCGCTACGTGGGCCGCAACAAGCGGCACGAGGACTTCATGGCGCTGGCCTTCCCCGACGGCCACGACGGCACCGCCGGACAGCTGGGACAGGTGCGCCACGCCGACGCGGTCACCGCGATGGCCCGCGACGAGATGCCGACCCACCGGGCTCGGCTCGGCGAGGAGTTCGACGACATCCGGATCTGGGTCGGGCAGGGGGCCGAGCGGCGTGCGCTGTCGGTCTCGGCGCGCTCGATCCGTGACGAGAGCGGCCGACAGACGGGTTCGGCGCTGGCCTACAAGGACGTCACCGACTTCATGGAGGCGATGGAGGTCAAGGACGCCTTCGTGGCCTCCGTCTCCCACGAGCTGCGCACGCCGCTGACCTCGATCGCGGGCTACCTCGACGTGCTGCTCGAGCGTGCGGACCTGCCTGCGCAGGCGGTGCGCCACCTCGAGATCGCCGAGCGCAACGCCCACCGCCTCGAGCGGCTGGTGGCCGACCTCCTCTCGACCGCCGTGGCCGACGCGAGCCCGACCGCGGTGCAGCGGGCGACGGTGGACCTCGCGGCGCTGGTGCGCGAGCAGGTCGAGGCCGCCCGCCCCGTCGCGGCCGCGCGGCAGGTCGAGCTGGTGGGCTGCGCCGCCGGGGAGGTGGCGGCGTACGTCGACTCCCAGCGGGTGCGGCAGGTGGTCGACAACCTGCTCTCCAACGCGCTCAAGCACACCCCGGCCGGTGGGCGGGTGCGGGTCGAGCTCGTGCCCGGCGACGACGAGCTCGAGGTCTGCGTCAGCGACACCGGCCCCGGGATCGACCCCGCCGAGCGTGACCAGGTCTTCGGGCGGTTCTTCCGCACCCGTGCGGCCCGCGACCAGGTGCTGCCCGGGGTCGGGCTGGGCCTGGCGATCACCCGCGACATCGTGGCCGCCCACGACGGGCGCATCGAGCTCGACGACGCCCCGGGCGGCGGCCTGCGGGCGCGGGTGCTGCTGCCGCGCGGCGGTGGCGCCGTAGGCTCCGGGGCGTGAGACGCGCCGTACGAACGCCCACCCCGCACCCCTCGGGCGCCACCGCGCCCGTGCTGCCGCGCGAGCTCGTGCCCGAGCACGTGGCCATCGTCATGGACGGCAACGGCCGGTGGGCCAAGCAGCGGGGGCTGCCCCGCACGCGCGGGCACGAGATGGGGGAGAGCTCGCTCTTCGACGTGGTCGAGGGCGCCATCGAGATCGGGGTCAAGGCCGTGTCGGCCTACGCGTTCTCGACCGAGAACTGGTCGCGCTCGCCCGACGAGGTGCGCTTCCTGATGGGCTTCAACCGCGACGTCATCCGGCGCCGACGCGACGAGATGCACGAGCTGGGGGTGCGGGTGCGCTGGGCCGGGCGCACTCCGCGGCTGTGGCGCTCGGTGGTCAAGGAGCTGCAGGCGGCCGAGGAGATGACCCGCGACAACGACGTGCTGACGCTGACGATGTGCGTCAACTACGGCGGTCGCGCCGAGCTGGCCGACGCGGCCCGGGCGATCGGCCGCGAGGTCGCGGCGGGCCGGCTGGACCCCGAGAAGATCACCGAGAAGACGCTGGCGCGCCACCTCTACCTGCCCGACCTCGCCGACGCCGACATGGTCTGGCGCACCTCCGGCGAGCAGCGGCTGTCCAACTTCATGCTCTGGCAGGCCGCCTACGCCGAGATGGTCTTCACCGACGTGCTCTGGCCCGACGTCGACCGCCGCGCGCTGTGGTCGGCCATCGAGACCTATGCCTCCCGCGACCGCCGCTACGGCGGCGCGCTGCCGAACGCCTAGCCGGCCGGTGCGCCGCATGAGTCCCCGGCCGGCCGGGGACTCATGCGCTTGTCAGGGGTTGCAACACCCATCAAGCGCCGGACTTCCCTGACAAGTCCGCGGCCTGGGCTCACGCGTACGCATCAACGGTCCGGGCGCGCCGGCGCCCCCCGTCGCGGTGCTGCTGCGGCGGGGGTGCGGCGAGTCGGCTGGTCAGACGGGCCGGGTCGGCGGTCTGGTGAGTGGTGGTGGTCGGCCGAGGTCGGTGGTGCCTCGTGGTTCGACGAGGTACTGGTAGCGGTGCGGGCTGGTCCAGATGAACCCGGTGGGGGTGGGGCGGTAGGTCCAGGCGGTGTGGGTCTTGGCGCGGTGGTGGCGCCTGCAGAGGGTGGCCAGGTTCGCGGTCGTGGTCTGGCCGGGTGGGCCGTCGGGGTCGTAGGTGGTGATGTGGTCGAGGTCGGCGTGGGCCTCGTCGGGTCGGCGGCGTCGGGCGCGGCGGGTGCAGTGCGGGAAGACACAGCGGGGGTGGCGTTGCCGCGTCTGCTCGGCGAGCCGGTCGGTGGGGCTGTAGCCGGGGGTGGTGATCTCCTGGGCCAGGTCGAGGGGCCGGCGGGGGTGGGGTCGTAGGTCGGGTGCGCTGGCGAAGCGGCGGATGTCCTCGGCGGTGACCTCACCGGTGGGCTTGGTGTTGAGGTGCTCGGTGTTGCCCGGCTGGGTGGCGCGGAAGGGGTGCTCGTAGGCCTCGGGGTCGAGGCCGCCACCGGTGATGGTGCGGTAGGAGACGTGGGTGCCGGGGACGCGGAGCCACTCGCAGAGCTGGTCAGTGGTGAGGAAGCTGCGGGTCTCCTCGATGCGGGCCAGGTGCAGCCCGGCGGAGGGCGCGAAGGGGTCTGCACTCATCCGGCAGGTGGTGGGGTCGGTGCCGGCCAGGGCGGTGTCGGTGAGGTGGATGTTGAGCACGACCTGCCGCGCTGGCACCCGCGGCGCGGGGTCTTCGTCGCCGTCTCGAGCCTCTGTGCTGGTGAGGTCGAGGGTGGTCTGGGTGCGGGCGAGGACGCCGAGGGCCTGGCTGCGGCGTACGTCGAGTGGTTGGTCGGAGCCGGCTAGGGCGAGGTTGCGGGCCTCGCGGGCCACGGCGTTCTCGAGGTCGAGGGCGTCGGCGAGGTCGAGGCAGCCGGTGATGTCGGCGGTGCCGTCGATGCAGGCGCCGCCGCGGGTGGCGGTGTCGAGGTGGATGTCGAGCCTGCGGTGCTCTGCGGCCTTGGCGCGGTTGTCCTCGGCGGCCTCGGGGTCGAAGCGGCACAGGGCTTCCTCGACGAGGCGGGCCAGGGCGGCGTAGGAGCAGGTGGCGGCGACACCGGCGAGGTGCCGGTCGACCCACTCGGCGGCCTCGGCGGGCAGGGCGAGGGTGGCCTCGGCGATGCGACGGGCCCGCCACACCGGCACCCGGCCGGCGGTGACCGCGCCGTGGAGGTGGGGGAGGCGGTAGCGGATCTCGACCACGTGGGCGACGTAGCCCACCGCGGTGTCGGCGGAGAGCCCGATGGCGGTGCCGTACTCGACGATCGCGAACTCCGAGACCGACGGGGCACCCGGCCCGGCGATGCTGACCTGCAGGTCGGTGCCGGGCAGCACCGCGGCGCGGGCCGGGTCGAAGGTGGTGTGCATCGCCGCCCAGGTGCAGGTCGCCTCGTACATCGCGACCTCGGCGGCATCACGGGCCGCGCGCTGGGAGCGGGCGTAGGCGAGCACCGCGTCGGCGGTGTCGCAGCGCTCCAGCTCCTGGGTGGTCATGAACCCATTCTACTAGAACACGTGTTCGAGTCAAGGGTTTCGGGACACCTGTGGACCGTCCCTGCGGGACGTCTCGGCCCCCGAGGGCGAAGCTGGTGCTCGTCGGGTGTCAGGGTGCCGCCGACCGGCGCCGGCCCTAGGAGCGGCGTACGTCGTCGCGGTGCGCGGCGAGCGCGTCGAGCGCGGCCGCCACGACCTCGTCGAGGGGCGGGGTGACGTCGACGACGCGGCCGGCCTCGTCGTCGCCGAGCGGCTCGAGGGTGTCGATCTGGGAGGTGAGCAGGGAGGTGGGCATGAAGTGGCGGGTGCGCTGGGCCATCCGCTCCGCCAGCACCTCGGTCGGCGCGTGCAGGTGCAGGAACCAGAGGTCGGGCACGTGCTCGCGCAGCCGGTCGCGGTAGGTACGCTTGAGCGCCGAGCAGGTGACGACGCCGTGGTGGCCGTCGCGCTCGTTGGCGGCCATCGCCTCGCCCACCCGGGTCAGCCAGGGCCACCGGTCGGCGTCGGTGAGCGGGTCGCCGGCCTCCATCTTGGCCACGTTGGCGCGCGGGTGCAGGTCGTCACCCTCGGTGAAGCCCCACCCCAGCGACTCGGCCACGCGCTCGGCGACGCTCGACTTGCCGGTGGCGGAGACACCCATCACCACGACCTGCACGCCGTCGACCCTAGGCGACGCCCGGGTGCTCAGGCCCGGCAGGCGGGGCAGGTGCCGAAGATCTCGAGGGTGTGGCTGACCTCGTCGTAGCCGTGCTCGGCCGCGATCGACCGGGTCCAGCTCTCCACCGCCGGGCCCTCGACCTCGACCGTGCGTCCGCAGGAGCGGCACACCAGGTGGTGGTGGTGGGTCGCCGAGCAGGCGCGGTAGATGGCCTCGCCACCCTCGGTGAGCAGCCGGTCGATCTCACCCGCGTCGGCCAGGCGCTGCAGGGTGCGGTAGACCGTGGCCAGCCCGACGGTCTCGCCCCGCCTGCCCAGCAGGTCGTGGATCTCCTGGGCCGAGCGGAAGTCGTCGAAGCTGGCCATCGCCTCGGCGACCGCCACCCGCTGGCGGGTCGGACGCAGGCCCGGCGACGGCGGTGTGGGGCGCTCAGTGCTCGTCATAGTGCTTCCCGTGGGGTGCGTGCCGGTGGCCGTCGTGGACGTAGTCGACGTGGTCGCCGTGGGGGACCGCGAGGTGGCCGCAGTCGGGGCCGTGCTCGTGGTCGTGGTGGGCGGTGACCTCGTGCTCGTCGGGTGCCACGTCGGGGAACGGCGCCCGACGTCGCTGGCGGCGGCGCAGCAGCACGCCCAGCGGCCAGGTCGCGACGAAGCAGGCCAGCGCGAGCAGCACGATCGCGGGCCCGGGCGGCACCGTGAGGCCGTAGGACTGCGAGAGGTACGCCGACGCGAGCAGGCCGCCGACGCCGGCACCCGCGCCGACCACCACGGCCCCGGCGACCGTGGCCCGGAACGAGCGCGCCAGCTGCTGCGACGTGGCGACCGGCACGATCATCAGCGCCGAGACGAGCAGCAGCCCCACGGTGCGCATCGCCACCGTGACCGTGACCGCGGCCAGGACGGCGACCAGCAGGTTGTAGGCGCGCACGTTGAGCCCGGCCACCTTGGCGAAGTCCTGGTCCTGGGCGACGGTGAACAGCTGGGGCATCAGGCCCAGGCCGAGACCGAGGATCACCACGGCCAGGGCGAGGGTGAACCAGATGTCGGTCAGGGAGATCGAGGTGATCGACCCGAAGAGGTACTGCTGCAGCGTGGCGCCGGTCTGCCCGGCGAGCCCGGTGATCATCACGCCGCCGGCCAGGCCGCCGTAGAAGAGCAGGGCCAGCGCCAGGTCGCCGCTGGTGTGGCCGCGGTCGCGGATCACCTCGATGGCCACCGCACCCAGGATGGCGACCACGACGGCCGTCCAGGTCGGGGCGATCCCGGTGAGCAGGCCCAGCGCCACGCCGGTGACCGCGACGTGGCCCAGCCCGTCGCCGAGCAGCGCCAGCCGGCGCTGCACCAGGTAGGTGCCGATGACCGGGGCGGCCAGGCCGGTGACCAGCGCCGCGAGCAGCGCGCGCTGCATGAACTCGTAGCCGAGGAGATCGATCACAGCCGGTGGTCCTCCCGGTCCCAGGGGGCCACCACGTCGGGGTGGTGGTCGTGGCGACCCGCGTCGAGGTCGTGGTGGTGGTGCCCGTGGGCGTCGCTGAGGTCGAGCGGCGGGCCGTCGTAGACGAGGCGGCCGTCGCGCAGCACCACGGTGCGGTCGACGAGCGGCGCGAGCGGCCCCAGCTCGTGGGTCACCAGCACGATCGTGCTGCCCGAGCGCGAGAGGGTGGCCAGCGCCTCGGCCAGCGCCTCCTGGTTGGGCAGGTCGACCCCGGCGGTCGGCTCGTCGAGGAAGAACAGGTCGGGACCCCCGGCCAGCGCGCGGGCGATGAGCACCCGCTGCTGCTGGCCGCCGGACAGCGTGGCGACGCTGTCCTTCGCGCGGTCGGCGAGCCCGACGACCTCGAGCGCCTCGGTGACGGCCGCCCGGTCGGCGCGGCTGGGCAGCGACAGCACGCGTCGACGGGTGAGCCGCCCGGAGGCGACCACCTCACGCACCGAGACCGGTACGCCGCTGGCCGCGCTCGCCCGCTGCGGGACGTAGCCGAGGCGGTGCCAGTCGCGGAAGGAGCCCATCGGGATGCCGAACAGCTCCAACGAGCCGCGCTCCAGCGGTCGGAGCCCGGTCAGCGCGCGCACCAGTGTCGACTTGCCCGAGCCGTTGGGGCCCAGCAGGGTCACGAACTCCCCGGCCCGGACGGTGAGGTCGACCTGGCGCACGACGGGGCGACCGCCGAGCACCACCGCGCCGTCGCGCAGCTCGACCACCGGGTCCGCATCGGGGTTCAGCAACGGTTCGCCTCCTCAAGGGCGGCGAGGTTGGAGCGCATGAGGGAAAGGTAGTCCTCGTCGGCCGTGTCGTCGGTCAGGCCCTCGATGGTGTCCAGGACCGCGGTGTCGACGCCAGCGTCGGCGGCCAGGACCTCGGCGGCCTGGGGGCTGACCAGGCTCTCGGAGAAGACCGTGGTGATGCCGGTGTCCTCGATGAGGTCCTGCAGCTCGGCGAGCGCGGCGGGCGTCGGCTCGGCGTCGGGGGAGAAGCCGTTGATCGAGGCCAGCTCGAGGTCGTAGCCCTCGAGGTAGCCGAAGGCGTCGTGGTTGGTCACCACGGTGCGGATCTCGCAGCCCGCCAGGCCCTCGGTGTACTCGCCGTCCAGCGTCTCGAGGTCGCTGCGCAGCTCGGCGGCGCGCTCCTCGAACGAGTCCGCCTCGTCGGGGTCGATCTCGGCGAGCCGCTCGGCCACCGCGTCGCCGAGGTCGGCCATCCGCAGCGGGTCGAGCCAGAAGTGCGGGTCGAGCTCGCCGTGGTCGTGGCCGCTGTGGTCGTCCTCGTCCTCGCCCTCGTGCTCCTCGCCCTCGTGCTCCTCGCCCTCGTGCTCCTCGTCGGAGTGCTCGTCCTCGAAGGGGATCAGGTCGACGACGGTCGCGGCGTCGAGCACCTCGGTCCCGCTGACCTCCTCGGCCGCCTCGTCCACGGCCGGCTGCAGGGAGTCGACGTAGACCAGCAGGGCGGCGTCGGAGAGGGCGGCGGTCTGGCCGATGCCGAGCTCGAGGTCGTGCGGCTCGCCGCCGGGCTGGGTGAGGTTCTCGACCTCGAAGGCGTCACCGGCCACGCGCTGCGCGACGTACTGCAGCGGGTAGAGGCCGGCCACCACCGTCTCGGAGCCCTCCGACCCGGACGTGCTGTCCGAGGTCAGGGCGCCGCACCCGCTCAGGGCGAGAGCCAGTGCGGCGGTGGCGGGCAGCAGGGCGCGACGGGGGTTCATGAGAACGATTCTCAGCCAGTTGAGAATCGTTGTCAACTCGAGGTGGAGGGGTGCGGACGGCGCTGGTCAGCGGCTCCAGTCGACGGCGTCGTGCTGGGCCAGCAGCCGGGCGCCCCGCACGGGGTCGTGCTGGGCGACCCACGTGATCCTGCCCCGCAGGTGCTGGGCGAAGGCCGGGTGCCGCTCGCGGTTCTGGGTGCTGGGGCCGTGGGTGAGGCAGTTGTGCAGGATCGCCCGCAGCCGGTCGACCTCGGCGCGGGAGACCCGGGGCCGCTCGTTGACCACGAGACCCCCGAGGACCTGGCGCCCTCCGCGCGGCATCACGCCGGTCTTGCGCTGGTTGAGGCGGAAGCCCTCGTCGCGCACGACCCCCTCGATCGCGTCGAGCAGCCGCGAGGTGCCCGTGCCCCAGGACCGGCCTCCGGAGAAGGCGAGGTCGTCGGCGTAGCGCGTGTAGCGCCCGCCCCACGACGCGGCCAGGGCGCTCAGTCGCACGTCGAGCCGGAAGGCGGCGAGGTTGGCCAGGGCCGGCGAGGTGGGGGCGCCCTGGGGCAGGTGGGGTGCGGCGAGCCGGCGCCCGAGCCGCCAGTGCGCATCGAGGAGGGCGTCGTCGGCGGGCCTGGGCACGCTGCGCCACAGCGACAGGGGCAGGACGCTGGTCACCAGCCCCGACAGGCGGTGCGCCACCGGCTCTGGGTAGCCGGCGCTGCGCCAGATCCCGTACACGCGGGCGACGGTGACGCTGGCGAAGAACGACTCCAGGTCCAGGCGCAGCACCACCGGCCGCCCGGCGTGCGGCAGCGCGTAGGTCCGCACCGAGCCACCCGGCCGGAAGCCCCGCGCCGCCTCGTGCGGCGGGACCGAGGACAGCACCTCGTCGAGCAGGCGGCGCTGGATGCCTTTCAGCTCGAGCTTGGGGGCCTCCAGCACCCGGATCGCCCCGCTCGACGCGACGCGGTGGCTGACGCGGTAGTGCTGCAGGCGCCCCTGGCTCGTCGTGCGGGCCAGGCGCCGCGGATCGGCGTACCACTCCAGCTCGCTGCTGGTGAGACCGAGCCACCCCGCGAGGTCGTTGAGGTCGTGCAGGGTCGGCAGCCCCCACCGGTTGGTGAGCATCCGGGTGCCCACGACCGGTCGGGTCGCGGGTCGCGCCGCGGCGTCGGCGTCGACGAAGGCGGCGACGATGCGCGCCAGCTCCCGCGGGCGGTCCAGCGGCGGTCGCGGGTACAGCTCGAGCGTGTGCCGGGCCAGCCGGTCCAGCCACCGGCGTCGACTGCCCAGGACCTCCGCGCCGCTGGCCACCAGGCCGCGCTGCGTCCAGCTCCCGGCGAGGAGTCCCGCGGCCAGCGCGTGCGCGAGGTCGTCCCTCACCGTGCCCCCTCCGGGCACCCGAGCGGTCCGGGAGCCTCGAGCCTGGTGTGCGGCAGCGCTGCCCGACCTGTCCCGTCGTGCGCGCGAGGACCTGCAGCGGAGCGCAGCGTCTCGCGCGCGGTGCGGTGCCCGGACGTACCGGTGGCCCCCGGGGTAGCCCCGGGGAGGTGGACCGACGTCGCGCGCCAGCTCACCGTCTCGAGAAGGCGCTGCCGCACGCGGTGACCATATCCTTTACCTGGAGCTCCCGGGCTAGGGTCGGCTCGTGCTCGTCGTCAACAGGTTCCGCGTCCCCGAGGACGAGGCGGTGCAGTTCCGCGCCGACCTCGAGAGCGCGCACGCGGTGCTCGCCGCCCGACCCGGCTACGTCGACGGCACCGTGGGGCGCAACCTCGACGAGCCCACGCTGTGGGTGCTGACCACGCGCTGGGAGCACGTGGGCGCCTACCGCCGCGCGCTGTCGTCGTACGACGTCAAGATGGGCGCGGTGCGCCTGCTCGCGAGGGCGATCGACGAGGCCAGCGCCTACGAGCTCGTCGAGCCCGGGACCGACCTCAACGTGGCGGCCGCCCGGTCGTTAGGCTGAGCTCTTCCCGCACGTCCTCCCGCCCGCCGGCAGCCAGCCGGTGCGCCTGCACGCGAAAGTGAGCCCCTCCGTGGCCAAGCCGCCTCCCTCCGTCGTCGACAGCGTCGTCTCCCTCGCCAAGCGCCGGGGCTTCGTCTACCCCTGCGGCGAGATCTACGGCGGCACCCGCTCGGCATGGGACTACGGCCCGCTCGGCGTGGAGCTCAAGGACAACATCAAGCGCCAGTGGTGGAAGTCCATGGTGCAGATGCGCGACGACGTCGTGGGGCTCGACTCCAGCGTCATCCTGCCGACCCGCACCTGGGAGGCCAGCGGCCACGTCGACACCTTCAGCGACCCGCTGACCGAGTGCCAGTCGTGCCACAAGCGCTTCCGCGCCGACCACCTCCAGGAGGCGGTGGCCGAGAAGAAGGGGATCGACGACCCCGACACCGTCGTCTTCGACGACCTGGCCTGCCCCAACTGCGGCACCCGCGGCGCCTGGACCGAGCCGCGCCAGTTCTCCGGCCTGCTCAAGACCTACCTCGGCGTCCACGACGACGAGTCGGGCCTGCACTACCTGCGCCCCGAGACCGCGCAGGGCATCTTCCTCAACTTCGCCAACGTGGTGACCAGCCAGCGGATGAAGCCGCCCTTCGGCATCGCCCAGATCGGCAAGTCGTTCCGCAACGAGATCACGCCCGGCAACTTCATCTTCCGCACCCGCGAGTTCGAGCAGATGGAGATGGAGTTCTTCGTCAAGCCCGGCGAGGACGAGGAGTGGCACCAGCACTGGATCGACGAGCGCACCAAGTGGTACGTCGAGCTGGGCATCGACCCCGACAACCTGCGCCACTACGAGCACGCGCAGGAGAAGCTGTCGCACTACTCCAAGCGCACCGTCGACATCGAGTACCGCTTCCGCTTCGCGGGCTCGGAGTGGGGCGAGCTCGAGGGCATCGCCAACCGCACCGACTTCGACCTCTCGACGCACGCCAAGCACTCCGGCAAGGACCTGTCGTACTACGACCAGGCCGCCGGGGAGCGCTACACGCCCTACGTCATCGAGCCCGCGGCCGGTCTGTCGCGCTCGCTGATGACCTTCCTCGTCGACGCCTACTCCGAGGACGAGGCGCCCAACACCAAGGGCGGCGTCGACAAGCGCACCGTGCTGCGCCTCGACCCGCGCCTGGCGCCGGTCAAGGTGGCGGTGCTCCCGCTGAGCCGCAACGCCGACCTCTCGCCCAAGGCCCGCGACCTGGCCACCGAGCTGCGCCGCAACTGGTACGTCGACTTCGACGACGCCGGCGCGATCGGCAAGCGCTACCGCCGCCAGGACGAGATCGGCACCCCGTTCTGCGTCACCGTCGACTTCGACACCCTCGACGACCACGCCGTGACCGTGCGCGAGCGCGACACGATGGCCCAGGAGCGCATCGGCCTGGACCGGATCTCGGCGTACTTCGCCGAGAAGTTCCTCGGTGCGTGAGGCGCCGCATGCACAATGGTCGGATGCTGAGCAGCCACCCCCTCCGGGGGAGCGCCACCCGCGTGGTCGCGCCCCTGGCCGCCCTGGTCCTCACGGTCGGCGCCCTGGGCGCCTGCTCGGGCGACGACGCCGACGAGGCGTCGTCGTCGTCGAGCCCGACCCCGGGTGAGGACACCACGATCGACCCCACCGCCGGTGCCGAGGAGACGCCCTACCTGCCGGTGCCCGACGGGGTCGAGCTGACCGAGCAGGGCAGCGCCCTCGAGGTCGGCGACTCCGCGACGGTGGCCTACCAGCCCAACCAGAAGGACGTGGGTGTCCTCGACATCACCGTCACCGACCTGCGCAAGACCTCCTTCAAGGAGTCCTTCCAGGGCTGGAAGCTCGACAAGAACGTCAAGAAGTCGCAGCCCTACTTCGTGCGCGCGAAGGTCAAGAACGTCGGCGAGGACAACCTCGGGGGCAAGCGGGTGCCGCTCTACCTCGTGGACGGGGAGAACACGCTCGTGGAGTCCTCCACGTTCGTGAGCACCTTCAAGCCCTGCCCGTCGAAGGCGCTGCCCAAGAAGTTCGGCCCGGGCAAGAAGGTCACCACCTGCCTGGTCTACCTGGCGCCCGCCAAGGGCGACCTCGAGGCGATCAGCTTCCGCCCGGCCCAGGAGTTCAACCCGATCACCTGGACCGGCGAGGTCCTCAAGATCGGCGAGAAGACGGCCGAGCAGAAGCAGGCCGCCAAGGAGAAGAAGCAGCAGGGCAAGAAGAAGAACAACAACGGCGACGGCAACGGCAACGGTTAGTCGGCCTCCCCACCTGATTTGGGCGGGGCCGGGCGGCCCGCGAGAATGAGCCCATGCCCAGCCCCGCCCCGTCCGCCGTCTTCCCCGGCCTGCGCCTGGGCGACCTCGAGGTGGCGACGCCGGTGGTGCTCGCGCCGATGGCCGGCATCACCAACGCGGCGTACCGCCGCCTGTGTGCCGAGCAGGGTGCCGGCCTCTACGTCTGCGAGATGATCACCAGCCGCGGCCTGGTCGAGGGCGACAAGCACACCCTCGACATGCTCGTCTTCGACGAGGCCGAGACCACGCGGTCGGTGCAGCTCTACGGCAGCGACCCGGTGCACGTCGGCAAGGCCGCCGAGATCCTGTGCACCGAGCACGGCGTCGACCACATCGACCTCAACTTCGGGTGCCCGGTGCCCAAGGTGACCCGCAAGGGCGGGGGAGGCGCGCTGCCCTGGAAGCGCGGGCTGCTGGGCGAGATCCTCGAGGCCGCCGTCGGCGCGGCGTCGCGCCACGGGGTGCCGGTGACGATGAAGACCCGCAAGGGCATCGACGACGACCACCTGACCTACCTCGACGCCGGGCGCATCGCCCAGGAGGCCGGTTGCGCTGCGATCGCCCTGCACGGGCGCACCGTCTCGCAGGCCTACTCGGGCCGCGCCGACTGGGAGGCGATCGGCGAGCTGGTGGCCCACGTCGACATCCCGGTGCTCGGCAACGGGGACATCTGGGAGGCCGCCGACGCGGTGCGGATGGTCGAGCAGACCGGGGCCGCCGGCGTCGTCGTGGGCCGCGGCTGCCTCGGGCGGCCGTGGCTCTTCCGCGACCTGGCCGCTGCCTTCGCCGGGGAGCAGGTGGCGACCCTGCCGACGCTCGGCGAGGTGCGCGACATGATGCGCCGCCACGCCGAGCTGCTGTGCCGCCACATGGGCGAGGAGCGCGGCTGCAAGGAGTTCCGCAAGCACGTCTCGTGGTACCTCAAGGGCTTCGCCGCCGGCAGCGACGCGCGCCGCTCGCTCGGCCTGGTCTCCTCGCTCGCCGACCTCGACGCGCTGCTCGCCGACCTCGACCCCGACGAGCAGTTCCCGACGGCCGCGCTGGGTGCGCCGCGCGGTCGCCAGGGCTCGCCACGGGCGAGGGTCGCGCTGCCCGAGGGCTGGCTCGACGACACCGACGGGCGCGGGCAGGCCACCCCCGAGGACGCCGTGGAGACCACCGGCGGCTGAGCGCTGGTGAGCGAGCACACGCACGATTTTGCCCGCGATGATGCCGGATGCGGCGCTGCGGTGTGCTTCAGTAGGGAACTTCGCCGGCCCGCCACAGCGGACCGGCGTCGCCTGTGTCATCAACAGCAAAGGATCAGCGCTGTGGCAGACCTACGCCACAAGCGGGACGCCAATGCCCGCCTCCGCCCTCGCGCCACCGTCGTGGCCGGGACCCTCGCCGTGCTGGCGACCGCCTCTGCGGTCACCGTCGGCATCGCCTCCTCCGAGCCCACGGCCACCGAGGTGCCCGTCGCCGCCTCGGTCTCCGAGCTGAGCGCCGGCATCACCGCCGCCGAGCTCGACGACCGCGGATCCGTGGTCTCGCGCTCCTCCGACCGCTCGCTGGCGACCGCACCGGTGCGCCAGGGCGTGCGGCTGGAGAAGAAGTCCGCCCTCGACAAGATGATGGCCCCCGCGGCGGTCCAGGCCGCCGTCGCCGGCGCCGACGCCAAGCTGTGGACCACCGCCGACCTCAACCTGTGGGTCTCCCCGGCGAAGAAGGCCGGCAAGGACGGTGTCCTGGGTGCCGAGAAGAAGGTGCTGGTCACCGGGCGCTCGCTCTACGGCCGCGACGAGGTCGTGGTCGGCGGCACGTCGCGCTGGGTCAGCGCCGGCTACCTGAGCGACGAGAAGCCGGTCGACGAGCAGGAGTCCGAGCCGGCTGCCGCGGCTGCCTCCTCGAACGCCACCTGCAGCAACGGCACGTCGGTCCCGTCCGGCGTCAGCCCCAACATCGTCAAGGTGCACCGGGCGGTCTGCGCGGCCTTCCCCGAGATCACCACCTACGGCACCTTCCGCGGCGACGGCGAGCACGCCCAGGGCATCGCGGTCGACATCATGGTCAGCGGCTCGCGCGGCTGGCAGGTCGCGGAGTTCGTGCGCGCCAACGCCGGCAGCCTCGGTGTCTCCTACGCGATCTACTCGCAGAGCATCTGGTCGGTCGAGCGCGGCAGCGAGGGCTGGCGGGGCATGTCGGACCGTGGTTCGACCACCGCCAACCACTACGACCACGTGCACGTCACGACCTACTGACGCCGGTGCAGCGCCGCCCCGAGTGGGCGGCCTCACCAGTGCACGAGTGTTTCGGCGCGGGCCGCACCGGGTAGCCTCGTCGACATGGGGGGCCGTTTCGCTGTGCTCGTAGCCGCCGCGGTCTCGACCGCGGTGGCCCTCAGCGGTGTGCTGCTGCTGCGCGCCGAGGACGGCGCCGGCGGGTCCGAGGCGCTCGACCCCTCGAGCTCCCAGGTTTCCGACACGGCCACGACGCAGGCGGCGACGGTCGAGGACCCGCCCGACCCCTCCACCCTGCCGTCCCTGGGCCTGCAGTTCCACGGCACCTGGACCCACTACGACGCCGCGGAGCGCGACGAGGTGCTCGACCGCATCGAGGCGTCCGGCGCCTCGTGGGTGCGCCTCGACGTCGGCTGGGCGATGCTCCAGCCGCGGCCCGGCGGCTTCGACGAGGGCTGGGCGGTGCCCCTGGTC
Source organism: Nocardioides salarius (assembly GCF_016907435.1). Classification (NCBI taxonomy): domain Bacteria; kingdom Bacillati; phylum Actinomycetota; class Actinomycetes; order Propionibacteriales; family Nocardioidaceae; genus Nocardioides; species Nocardioides salarius. The sequence continues at coordinate 3,999,475 of NZ_JAFBBZ010000001.1, forward strand.
GACGAGGTGATGGACCAGCTGCGCGAGCGCGACCTCAAGGTCCTCGTGATGTTCTGGCTGACCCCGTCGTGGGCCTCGTCGGAGCCCGACGACTTCACCGCGCAGTACACCAGTCCCGACGACGCCGGCGACTACGCCGACGCGCTGGGCGAGGTGGCACAGCGCTGGGGCGACGTCGTCGACGCCTACGAGATCTGGAACGAGCCCAACCTCGAGGTCTTCTACCACGGCACCGACCCCGAGACGTACGCCGAGCTGCTCTGCGCGGCGTACCCCGTCGTGCGCCGTGAGGACCCCGGGTCACGGGTGGTCTTCGGCGGGCTGATGTACAACGACGACGACTGGCTCCAGCGCGCCTACGACGCCGGGGCGGGCGGCTGCTTCGACGTGATGTCGGTGCACTCCTACCAGGCCCCGGCCGACTCGGCGCCCAGCGTCGAGGACGACGGAGAGGTCTGGAACCTGCGCAACCTCGACGAGGTGCGCGAGACGATGATCGAGAACGGCGACCGGCTCCCGGTGTGGATCACCGAGTTCGGCTGGAGCGTGCACGACAACGATGCCGAGACCGAGCCGTGGCGACGTGGGGTCGACGAGGCCACCCAGGCCCGCTACGCCGCGGAGGCCCTGACGCTGCTCGCCGAGGACTTCCCCTACGTCGGCGCAGCGTTCTGGTACAAGGACGCGGCCAACGACGAGAGCACCGACGAGCACCAGGAGGGCTACGCCATGCTCGACGAGGAGCGCCGCCCACGCCCGGTCTGGCAGGCCTTCCGCGACCTCTACGGGGTGACCCGGTGACCGGGGCACCGTTCCTGGGCGTGCTGGCCAGGGCGCTGCGCTTCCGCTGGGCGGTGCTGCTCGCGGTGCTGGTCCCCGCCGCGGCCGTCGGGGTCCTGGCCGTCGAGACGCGCGCCGACGACACCACCGCGGTCGCGGTGGTGGGCGTGGCCCCCGAGTCGGCCGACGTGCTCAGCACCGACGCGGTGCAGCTGGCCCTGGGCCGCTACTCGGTGGTCCTGACCTCCCCGGAGGTGCTGCGCGAGGTCGCCTCCGAGACCGGCATCTCCGTCGACGTGCTCGACGCCGCCGTCGACGTCACCGCCTCGCAGGAGGCCGGCAACCTGGCCGTGCGAGCCACCCTGCCCAGCACCGACGACGCGCTGCTGGTGGCCCGGGCCGTGGCCGAGCAGACCGTGACGCTGGGCGAGGAGGATCCCCTCGCCGACGCGACGGTGCTCTCCGGCGCCCGCACCGAGGCCCCCGGCCTGCTCTCGTCCACCCGGGCGCTGCAGGCGCTGCTGGTGCTCGCCGCGCTCCTCGCCGCGCTGGTGGTCGCCTACGCCCTCGAGGCGGTGCGTCCGCGCACCCGCACCGGCGGCGACGCGGCCGGCGCGGCCGGCGGCCCGGTGCTCGGCAGCCTGCCCGCCTTCACCTCCGCCTGGCCGCGGCGCGCGGTCGCCCCCGACAGCGAGATCCTGGCCTCGGCGCGCTCCCTGCGCTCGGGGTTCCTGGCCTCCGCCTCCAGCGTCCCCGACGGCCCGGTCGTGGTGGTGGGCGCCGAGGCCGGCGCCGGCGCCAGCACCGTGTCCTTCCTGCTCGCGCGCACGCTGGCGGACCGGGGGCAGTCCACCCTGGTGGTCGACCTCGATCTGGACCACGCCGGTCTGAGCGCCACGATGGGCACCCCCAGCCGCTTCGCCCTGCACGACGCGCTCACCGAGAGCGCCCCGCTCGCCGAGACGGTCCACCGCGAGGGGGCCGTGGCGGTGCTGACCACCGAGCCGCTCAGCGGCGTCGACGACCTCGTCGACCGCCGCCTGCCCGACCTGCTCAAGCGCAGCGCCGACCGCTACGACGTCGTGCTCTGCGACAGCGCGCCCCTGGGCGCCGGCGAGCTGAGCGAGGTCGTCGCCGGGCACGCCGCCTCGGCGGTCGTGGTGGTGCGTGCGGGCACGTCGACGGCGGCCGTCGCGCGCACCGCGACCCGGCTGCAGCGCCTGGGCGTCCCGGTGCGCGGCGTGGTGCTCAACCACGCCACCCGGGCCCAGGCGGAGGCACCCGGCCTGCGCGAGACCGGGCGCGGTGGCTGAGCCGGGGCCCGGCGCCGGGCGTCCGGCGTCGCGCGGTCGACCGCCCGTGGTGCTGATGTACCACGGGTTCTGCACGCACCGGCGCGACGACGACCCCGAGAACCTCTTCGTCGAGGTCGAGCGCTTCGAGCAGCAGCTGCGCTGGCTCCTCGACCAGGGGTGGCAGGCCCTCGACCTCGACGGCTACCTGGCCGCGCGAGCCGACCGGGCCCACCGGCCCCGGCGCTCCTTCGTGGTGACCATCGACGACGGCTTCACCTCGGTGCTGGAGCTGGCCGTGCCGGTGCTCGAACGGCTCGGTGTCCCGGCCCTGCTCTACGTGCCCTCCGACCTGGCCGGCAGCACGGCCACCTGGCTGCCGCGGCCCGCCGACGAGCCGCTGCTCGACCCCGACGAGCTGCGCCACCTGCATGCGCTGCCGTGGCTCGAGCTCGGCGTCCACGGCGCCGACCACCTCGACCTGCGCGGGCTCGGCGCCGACGTCCTCGACCACCAGGTCCGTCGCGCGCACGGGCGCCTCGCCGAGCTGGTCGGCGACCCGCTGCGCTCCTTCGCCTACCCCTTCGGCGCCCACGACGCGGCCGCGCGACAGGCGGTCGCCGCCGAGGGCTTCGACGTCGCGTTCTCGGTCTTCGACGACGCCGGTCCCCACGCGGTCAGCCGGGTCGACGTCAACGCCACCGACACCCTGGCCTCCTTCCGGCTCAAGACACAGCTGCCCGGCTACCGGCAGTGGTGGGCGGCGCTCGACCGGGCACCGGTGGTGCGTCGCACCGTGCGCGCCGCGCTGACCTCCCTCGGCGGGCAGCGAGGCGGTCGGTGAGCGCACCCACGGTGACCCCGCCCCGCCCCCGGGCGCGGGCCTGGGGCGACGTGCCCCGCCGCCGCCCGCGTCGTACGCCGCACGGTGCCCGGCCGCCCGCCCGCACGGGTGCCCGCGCCCGGCGGGTCGCCGGGCTGGCCGCCGGGCTGGCCGGGCTGGCGCTGGCCGGCTCGGGGCTGGGGCTCCTGCTGGCGGGTGCTGGCCTCGTCGCCGGTCCGCTCGCCCCGCTGCTGCTCGTGCTGGCCCCGGTGCTGGTCGTGCTGGCCTGGCGGCGCAGCGACCTGGTGGTGCCCATCGTCGCGCTCACCCTGCCGCTGGGCCACGTCGGCGCAGGCCCGGTCGACCTGGTGCAGCTCGTGACGGCGCTCGGTGCCGTGGCGGTGCTGGCGCCGGCGGCGGCCCGGCTCGACTGGCGGCTGCCCCCCTGGCCGGTTGCCGTGCCCCTGGGTCTCTTCCTCGTCGTCGCCGCGCTCGCCACGCCCCGTGCCCGCGACGCCGACCTGGCCTTCCGCCTCGACGTGCAGCTGCTGCTGCTCGTGCTGCTGGTCGTGGCCGTGCTGACGGGGGTGCGCACCACTACTCAGCTCACGCGGGTCGTGGTGGGGCTGCTGGTGGCCGGCGCCGCCTCGTCGGCGTGGGCGCTGGTGGCGTCGGGGCCCACCGAGAGCTTCTACGGCGGTGGCGTCGTCACCGGCCGCGCCGTCGGTGTCTTCTCCCAGCCCAACGAGCTCGGGCTCTTCAGCGCGGTGCTGCTCGTGCTGGCCCTGGGCGTGGGGCTGGGCTCGGCGTCACCGCGCCTGCGCGCGACCGGGCTGGTCGCCGCCGGCCTGCTGGTCGCCGCGCTCGGTGTCTCGCTGTCGCGCGGTGCCTGGTTCGGCGCGCTCGCCGGCGTGGTCGCGCTGGCCGTCCTGGTGGCGCCGACCCGGCGCTCGCTGCTGCGCCTGGGGGCTGGGCTCGTCGTCGTGGTCGGCGCCCTGGGCCTGCTCGGGGTCGGTCCGCTGGGCCAGGTGCTCGACCGGGTCGCCTCGGTCGGTGAGGCCGGCGCCAACCCCTACGACCAGCGGCCGCTGATCTGGGCCGAGGGCCTGCGCCTGGTCGCCGAGGCGCCGCTGCTGGGCCACGGCCCCGGCGGCTACTTCCTCGAGGCCGCCAGCGACTCCCTGCGCTCCGGCGTGGTCCTCGAGGTCGAGCACGCCCACCACCTGCTGCTCAACACCGCGGTCGAGTTCGGCCTCGTCGGGCTCGGCGCGCTGCTGGTCCTGGTCGCCGGCCTGGGGGCGGGCCTCCTCCGGGCGCGCCGGGCCACGGCCACGCTGCCGCCCGCCGCCGAGGTGCGCCTGCTGCCGGGCGTGCTCGCAGCCGCGCTGGTGCCGGTGCTGGCGCACGGCATGCTCGACTACCCCCTGCGCAACCCTGTCGTGCTCACCACGGTGTGGCTGGTGCTGGCTGCCCTCGTGGCCGCGTGCGAGCATGCTCGCGCGACGGCCCCCACCCCGACCCAGGAGACCCGTTGACCTCCAGCACCACCGACGACCGCGCCGGTGCCCCGGACGGTCCGGAGCGACTGGCCCCGCTGCGGGCCCTGGTGGTCACCCCCACCGGCACCCTGGGCGGGTCGGAGACCTGGCTGCTCGACCTGCTGCGCACCAGCCGGGCACGGCTGCGCCCCGAGGTCTGGATGCTCGAGGACGGCCCCCTGCGGGCGGCGCTGGAGGCCGACGGCGTGCCGGTCACGGTGCTGCCGACCGGGCCGCGCGCCCGCGACCTGGCGCTGCGCAACCTCGACCTGGGCCACCGCCTGCACGACAGCGACGCCGAGGTGCTGCTGGCCAACGGGGTCAAGGCCGCGGCCGCCGTGGTGCCCGCCGCCCGCGCGGTCGGGGTGCCGGTGGTCTGGGCCAAGCACGACTTCTCCTGGGACCGCGAGCTCGCACCCCGGCTGGGGCGGATGAGCGACGCGGTGCTGGCCACCTCCGCCTCGGTCGCCGCCGCCACCCGTCGCTCCGACGCCACGATCGTGCCGCCCCCGCGCCCGCCCGCGCCGGCGTCGCGCGCCGAGGCGGCGGCGTACTGGGCGGAGCACGGGGTGGATCACGGGGTGGCGAGCAGCGAGGGCCCGGTGCTGGCCGTGCTCGGCCGGCTGGTCGGCTACAAGGACGTCGACACCGCGATCGAGGCGCTGGCCGACGACGCCGCGCGGGCGTGGCGCCTGGTCGTGGTCGGCCCCGACGACCCGTCGGAGCCGGGGGAGCGCACCCGGCTCGAGGCGCTCGCCCTCCGGCACGGCGTGGCCGACCGGGTGCAGCTGAGCGGGCCGGTGCCCGACGCGGGCCGGCACCTGGCGGCCTTCGACGCCGTGGCCGTGCTGACCCGTGGCGACGGCGACCGCTTCGGGCGCGAGGGCTACTCCCTGGTCGCGCTCGAGGCGCTGGGCGCCGGGGTGCCGCTGGTCGGTGCGACCGGCAACCCGGAGGTCGAGCGGATGGCGCGCGCCGCCGGTCGTGTCGTGCCCGTGAGCGACCCCCGGGCGGTCGCGCACGCGCTGGCCGACCTCCAGGATCCCGAGGCCCGCGAGGCGTGCGGTCGCGCCGGGCGGGCGGTGCTCGCCGACCACCCCGACGCGAGCGCCTGCGCCGAGCGCGCCGTGCAGCTGCTGGCCCACGTGGCCCGCCGGCCCGGGGCCGGCCTGGTCGGACCCCCGATGAGCGTGCTGACCTGCTTCCGCAACGAGACGGGCCACGTCGACGAGGTCGTCGGCGCGGTCGTGGCGCAGCTCGGTCCCGACGACGAGTACCTGCTGCTCGACGACCGCTCCACCGACGCGACGGGCGCCGAGCTGGCGGCCTGGGCGGCCCGCGACGACCGCATCCGGCTGCTGGAGGGTCCCGGGGTCAACCTGTCGGTCGCGCGCAACACCGGCTTCGCCGAGGCCCGGCACCCGCGGGTGGCCTGCACCGACGCCGGCTGCGCGCCCGGGCCGCAGTGGCTCACCGGTCTGCGCGCCGCCTTCGCCGAGCCCGACCCCGTCGACCTGGTCGTCGGGGTCTACGACGTCGACGGCGGCGACCCGGTGCGCGACGCCGCCCGCGTCGCGCTCTTCCCCTCGATCGAGGAGGCCCGGCGCCCCGGCGCCCTGACCCGGCTGGCCGGTCGGGTGAGCGGGCGCAGCTTCTCGGCGCGCCGCCTCGACGGACGCTCCATGGCCTGCGCGGTGCCGGCCTGGGAGGCCGCCGGCGGCTTCGACGCGCGGCTGCGCAGCTCGGAGGACGCCGTCTTCGGCGACGCCGTGCTGGCCACCGGTGCCCGCAGCGCGCTGGCCCTCGACGCCCGGGTCACCTGGGCGCAGACCGGCGACCTGGCCGACATGGCGCGGATGTACGCCAAGTACGGCGAGTGGGGTGGCCGCGCCGGCTCCTGGCAGCTGGTGAGCCGCGACCTGGTGCGCGCCTCGGCGTACGCCGTGGGGCCGCTGCTGCTCGCGACCGGCGGGGCTCGCACCCGCGCCGCAGTGCTCGCCGGGGCCGCCGGCTACCTCGCGCTGCCGGCGCTGCGCGCCCGCGACGTCGACGTCGTGCCCGGCACCTGGGTGCGGGTGCCGGTGGTGGTCGCCCTCAAGGACGTCGCCAAGGCCGCCGGCTGCCTGCGGGGGCTGCTGGGGCGCGCGACCGGGGACGCCGGTGGCTGAGCAGGTCATCAGCGACACCACCCAGCGGGCTGCCCGCAACGCCGTGGTGCGCGCGGTCGCCGAGGTGCTCGGCAAGGTCGCCACCCTGGCGTGGACCGTCGCCGCCGCCCGGATGCTGCCGGCCGACGACTTCGGCGCGGTCTTCTACGCGCTCACGATCATGCTGGTGCTGACCTCGCTGGCCGCGTGGGGCTTCGACAGCGGGCTGACCCGTCGCGGCAGCGCCGTGCCCGAGTCGCTGCCGCGGCTCTTCCGCGCCACCCAGGTGTGGAAGTCGGCGCTGTCGGTGCCGCTCCTGGTGGCCGCGGGGCTGCTGCTGGCCGGGGTGCCGGCCGTCGGGTCGTGGACGGTGCTGGCGCTGATGCTGGCCGCCGGGCTCCCCGAGCTGTGGAGCCAGACGATCCGCACGGCCGCGGCCTGCCGGCAGGTCTCCGCCGGGGTGTCGACGGCCCTGGTGGTGCAGCGGGTGGCCACCGCCGCCGCGGTGCTGGCGGCGCTCGGTGCCGGCACGGGGTCCGAGGGGGTCGCAGCCGGGTTCCTGGCCGGCACCGTCGTGGGGTGGCTGGCCCACGTGCTCGCCGCCCGCCGTCTCGACGTGCGCCAGCCGCTGCGCGAGCTCGAGCGCGCCGACCTGGCCGCCGCGGTGCGCGAGACGGTCCTGGTGGGTGTCAGCGGGCTGGTGCTGATGCTGCTCTTCCGCGTCGACGTGCTGATCCTGGGCCACCTCGAGGGAGCCGGGTCGGTGGCCGTCTACACGGTGGCCTACCGGCTGCTCGAGACCGTGCTCTTCGTGACCTACGCGATCAACGCGGCCGTGCTGCCGGTGCTCAGCGCCACCCGCAGCCGCGAGACGCGCCTGCTGGGCTGCGAGCGCGCGATCGCCGTCGGCGGCTTCGTCTACCTGCCCTTCGTCGCCGTCTCGCTCACCGAGGGCCGCGACGTCATCGACCTGCTCTTCGGGGCGACGTACGCCGCCTCCGCCGCGCCGGTGCTGGCCTGGCTCGCACCCGCCGCGATGCTGCTGGCGCTGGCCAGCTTCAGCGACTCGCTGCTGCACGTGCTGGGCCGCCACCGTGCGCTGCTGGCCTCCTCCAGCGCGGCGCTGGGCGTCAACGTGGCGCTCAACCTGATCCTGATCCCGGTCCTCGGAGCGACCGGCGCAGCCCTGGCCACGACTCTGTCCTACCTGGTGCAGGCGGTGGTGGTGCTGGGCTTCCTGCAGCGGGTGGGGGAGCGGCCGCGGGTGCTGAGCCCGCTGCTGAGCTCGGGCGCCGCGTCGGTGGTGCTGGTCGCGCTGCTGGTGCTGCTGCACCTGCCGGTGCTGGTCGAGCTGGTCGCCGGTGCGGTGGTCTACCTCGGCGCCTGGCTGCTCCTGGTGCGCCGCTTCGCCCCCGAGCAGCAGCAGGTGCTCGTCGGCCTCGTACGCCGCCGCGGCGTCGCCGCCTGAATCGCGCCGTTGGTCGAGCAGGTAGGAGCGCCAACGGCGGCGAGGACCGCCGTTGGTCGAGCAGCGAGGAGCGCCAGCGACGAGCGACGCCGAGACCCCGTGAGGTGCCCACTCGCCGTACGCCGTGGGCTCGCCGGGTTTCGAGCAACCCAGCGGCCAACCCCGGGCCGCGCCATGGCGCGGGGAAGTCGACACATCGGTCACTCCAGGCCAACGGCGTCTCAGGAGTGTCGTACTTCCGTATCAGACGGTTGCTGCGCAACCTCCTCAACCAACGGGCGCGCGGCAGCGCCGGTGATCGAGCAGCGGGGCCGGGAGCGGAGTGCTCCTAGGTTCGTCGGTGGAAGGTGACCTGGTTGTCAGCCCCGACGTCGGCCTCGTACTCCGGGTCATGGATGCGGCGGTGGTGGAACGGACACAGGAGTCGTCCGCGGTCGAGGTCGGTGTGGCCGTGGCACGACCACGGGTCGTCGTGGTGGGCATGGCACATCGCCGGCGGGGCGTCACAGCCCTTCGTGGTGCAGCCGCCGTCACGGATACCCATCGCGACCCGCTGGGCCGGGGTGAAGTACCGCTTCGCACGGCCCACATCGAGCGGCTGGCTCTTCCCACCCAGCACCACCGGCACGACACCGGCCTCACAGGCCAGCCGCCTCGCGGTGGCGGCGCTGATCCGGTCACCGGTGTCGAGGGTGGCGGCCACCAGGCCGTCCTTGAGCGAGTCGAGGGTCATCGTCACCACAACCGTGGCGTTCACCCCACCGGCCTTCGGCAAGTCGTGGGGGTCGAGGCGCTCGACGAGCTCCACGAACGCCGCACCCAACCGCTGCGCCGTCGGGCGGCGTACCGGCACCGGTGCCTGCTCATCGTGCTCGCCTTCATCTGCAGCGGCGCGGTTCGCGATCTGGTGCTTGGGTGCGGCGAACGCGAGCAGCGCCCGCTCCAACATCTGGCCGGCCAGCAGCGGCACCGTGAACGATCCCTTGATCCGGCCGTGGCCGTCCTCGCGCATCCGGAACACCGCCGACTTCTCCGCCTCGCGCTCCTCGCGGTCGAGCTGTTCGGCCTCCCACGCCTCCGCCACCTCCGGTGCGACCACCTCGAGGATCCGACGGCCCAGCACCCGCAGCGCCTTCGCGTCGTGGACCTCCGCGAACGCGACCAGCGCCTTCGTCGCCTGCTCCAAGACCGACGGGTCGAGGTCGTCGGGCAGCTCATCGAGCGCCGTGCAGATCACCGACGCCTGCTCCGCGACCACCTCGCCACGACCGAGCGCTTCCCGCACCACGTCGTAGCGGACGAGCCCCTCAGCCAGGCGGACCTGGCGGAACGACTCCCGCTTCGTCGACCGTGTCGCGTTGGAGTGCCACACCGCCACCGACGGCGACGCGTTCGTCTCCGCCACCGCCACCGTCTCGGCGTGGGCGAGGGTCCGCGACTTCAGCTCGACCACCCTCGCCTCGAGCTGCGAGAAGTCGACCAACGCCTCCGCCGTCGCTGCCTGGCTCATCGACCAGGTCGACACCTCGGCGAGCTCGTCAAGCAGCGAGTGCATGCGCGCGAGCGCCCCGTTGATGGGGTGCGCCGCGGTGGTGGCCATGAGTGAAGTATCTCAGGGCCCACCGACAAAGCACCAGGTCAGGAGCCGTTTTCCACAGGCAGATCGAAACTTTTTTCGAGACGATTTGCACGGTGCGAAACTGACTGCTCGATGGTGCGAAAGTGACCGCTCGGCGACCATCCTCTCCCAGGCGGTGGTGGCCCTCCTCGGGCTGGCCCTGCTGGGCAACCTCCTCAACGGCGCTTTCTCGTTCTGGGCCTGGCGGACCTTCAGTGGGTGGGTCGACGAGCCCGCCGCCGTCGACCTGGGGCAGGCCACGGCGTACGACGCGGGCACCGCGGTCGCCGCACTGGTGCTGACCCTCGTCCACCTCACCGTGCTGGTGCTGATGATCACCTGGCTGTTCCAGGCCCACCGCAGCGATCGGATGGACCCGTCGCGGCTCGAGCACAGGTCCGGCTGGGCGATCGGCGGGTGGTTCGTGCCGTTCCTCAACCTGGTGCGGCCCTACCAGGTGGTCGAGGACGTGCGGGTGGCGAGCCAGAGCACCCTCGGTCGCCAGTCCGACGTCGTCCTGGCGTGGTGGCTCAGCGTGGTCGGCGCCTCGATCGCCGGACGCGTCACCGCTGCCCTGGTCAGCGGGGCCGGCGCCTCGGACTCCGAGACCATCTCCGCCATCGCCTCGGCCAACCTGTCCGACGTGGTGGGGTCGGTCCTGTGGGTCGCCGCCGCGGTCCTCGGCATCCTGGTGGTCAGGAGCACCACCCGGCTGGTGGAGCAGTCGCCGCACGTCCCGGCCTCTGCAGCTGCCTGATCAGCCCTCGCCCGCGCGGCGCCGCGCGGCCACCGCGACGGCGGCGCGGCCGCGCAGCCCGCGGGGCAGCGCGAAGGTGCCGACGGGGGCGTCGGCGTCGGCGAAGCGGTACTTGTAGTCCTCGTCGCCGCGCAGGAACCGGAACTCCCGGGCGCCCTGCTCGAGCGCGTCGCGCACCGCGTGCACCAGCAGCACGAACCCGACGGAATCGCGGTCCATGCCGGGGTCACGGCCGAACTGGTAGCAGTAGACGTCGGGGCCGAAGGCGAAGGTGAGCAGCGAGGAGACGCAGCGGCCGTCGACGTCCATCGACCACAGCCGCAGCCACCCGCGCTCCAGCGCCAGCGCGGCGAAGGCGCGGGTGAAGCGGTGCTGGCGGGGGTCGAGCAGGGGGCTGTCGCCCTCCCACCGGGCCGCGTGCAGCGCGAACAGCGCGTCGAGGTCGGCCTCGAGGGTCTCGGCGGTGGCCAGGCGCACCACCACGTCGTGGCCGCGCTCGAGGGTGCGGGGCTTGCGGTTGACCTGGCCGCGGAAGTTCTTGCTCTTCGAGGCCAGCCACGACTCCCACGTCTGGTCCGCCGCGAAGCGCAGCACCGGGCTGACCTCGGTGCTGATGACGCGCGCCCCCAGGGGCTCCCACCAGGGCTGTGCGACCGGGCAGTCCTGCAGCAGCACCACGTCGGCCGGCAGGTCCCCGCGCTCCAGCGCGGCGCGCAGCAGGGGAGCGGCACGCGGAAGGTCCTCGGGGGCGCAAACCGGCCCGAGCAGGTCGGCGGGGCCGTGGCCGATCCAGCGCACCTGGCGCAGCCCCCGCCCGCGCACGTGCAGCGGGAGCACCACCCGGGGAGCGGCGGGGTCGTCGACCAGCACGTGCGGGGTCGCGCCGTCGGCGTACTCGGCCCACCAGGTGCTGGCCCAGGCGTGGGTGGCGAAGAGGTTGCGCGCCGCCAGTGCGAGGGCGTCCCAGGTCGCGGGTTCCGGTCCTCCGAGGGGCAGCACGGCGTGAGTCTAGGGGGGAGGCACCGCATAGGGTGGCGGCGCCATGGACGCCCTGGACCTGTACGACGAGCACGCGCGCGAGCGCCTGGTGCCCGAGCCCCCCAAGCGGGTCGACGCACCCGAGCGCACGCCCTTCGAGCGTGACCGCGCCCGCGTGGTGCACGCCGCCGCCTCCCGGCGGCTGGCGGCCAAGACCCAGGTGGTCGGCCCGCAGAGCGACGACTTCGTGCGCAACCGGCTGACCCACAGCCTCGAGGTGGCCCAGGTGGCCCGCGACCTGTCGCGGGCGCTGGGCAGCCTGCCCGACATCGCCGAGACCGCCGCGCTGGCCCACGACCTGGGCCACCCGCCGTTCGGGCACAACGGCGAGCGGGTGCTGGCCGAGCTCAGCGGGGCCTGTGGCGGGTTCGAGGGCAACGCCCAGACGCTGCGGCTGCTGACCCGGCTCGAGGCCAAGACCATCGACGCCGAGGGCCGCTCGGTCGGGCTGAACCTGACCCGGGCCACTCTCGACGCCTGCACGAAGTACCCGTGGGCCCGGGGTGCCGCCGAGGCCCCCAGCGGCGTCCACGCCGACGGCTCACCGCGCGAGGTGCACAAGTTCGGCGTCTACGAGGACGACCTGCCGGTCTTCGACTGGATGCGCGCGCCGGTGCCGGGCTCCGGCGCACGCCGCTGCCTCGAGGCGCAGGTGATGGACCTCGCCGACGACGTCGCCTACTCGGTGCACGACGTCGAGGACGGCACCGTGGCGGGCCGCGTCGACCTGACCGACCTCGACACCGCCGCGGTCTGGGCCACGGTGCGCTCCTGGTACGAGCCGGGCGCCGACGACGACGTGCTCGACGAGGTGCTCGCCGGGCTCCGCTCGGTCGGCTCGTGGCCCACCACGGCGTACGACGCCTCCCGGCGCAGCCTGGCCGCGCTCAAGAACCTCACCAGCGACCTGATCGGCCGCTTCTGCGGCGAGGTGCAGGCCGCGACCTTCGCCGCCGCCGACGGCCCCTTCGTCCGCTACCGCGCCGACCTCGTGGTGCCCGAGCGCACCCGCCTGGAGATCGCGGTGCTCAAGGGGGTCGCGGCCCACTACGTGATGCAGGCCGAGGACCGGATCGCGGTGATGGTGCGCCAGCGCGCGCTCGTCGCCGAGCTGGTCGCGCTGCTGCTCGACCGGGGCCCCGATGCCCTCGACCGGCCCTTCGCCGACGACTGGCGCGAGGCGGGCGACGACGCCGGCCGGCTGCGCGTGGTCGTCGACCAGGTCGCCTCGCTCACCGACGCCAGCGCCGTGGCGCGCTGGGAGCTGCTGCGCGCCCGCGGCTAGCCTCGCGCCATGAGCGAACAGCGTGACCGGCTCGTCTGGCTGCCCTTCGACCCCGCCGAGCTCGGCGAGGTGCCGAGCGGGCTGCGCTACGAGGTCGTCGACCCGCGCGAGCACGTGCCCGACTCGGTCGGCGACGTCGCGTTCTACGCGACGCCCTACGCCATGGGCCCGCAGGTGGGCGACGTGCTGGAGCGGATGAGCGGCCTCGAGGTGGTCCAGACGCTCAGCGCCGGCGTCGACAACGTGCGCAGCCGGGTGCCCGAGGGCGTCACCCTGTGCAACGGCCGCGGCATCCACGACACCTCGACCGCCGAGCTGACCCTGACGCTCGTCCTCGCCGCGTTGCGTGACGTGCCCGGCATGGTGCGCGACCAGGACCAGCGCCGGTGGCACACCCGGTGGCGGCCCTCGCTGGCCGACAAGCAGGTGCTCCTGGTCGGGTACGGCGCGATCGGCCAGGCGATCGAGGACCGGCTGCTGCCCAACGAGTGCGAGGTCGTGAAGGTCGCCCGCACCGCCCGCGAGACCGACCGGGGCCACGTGCACGGCTTCGACGAGCTCGCCGACCTGGTGCCCAGCGCCGACGTCGTGGTGCTGATCGTGCCGCTCACCGACGAGACCCGCGGCCTGGTCGACGCCGACCTGCTGGCCCGGATGAAGGACGGCGCGCTGGTCGTCAACATGGCCCGCGGCCCGGTCGTGGTCACCGCCGACCTGCTGGCCGAGCTGCACGCCGGGCGCCTCCTGGCGGCCGTGGACGTCGTCGACACCGAGCCGCTGCCCGCCGACGACCAGCTGTGGGACGCCCCCGGTCTGCTGGTCTCCCCGCACGTCGGCGGAGCCACCTCGGCGATGTGGCCGCGGGCCCACCGGCTGGTGCGCGAGCAGCTCGAGAGGTACGCCGCGGGGGAGCCCCTCCACAACCAGATGACGGGCGAGTACTGAGCGCGCCCGCCCGCCCGTAGGATCGCCGACGTGGTGGGCAGGATTCGCGAGCAGAGCATCGCCGAGGTGCGCGAGAAGGCCCGTATCGACGAGGTCGTCTCGCAGTACGTGACCCTGCGCAACGCCGGTGGCGGGTCGATGAAGGGGCTGTGCCCCTTCCACGACGAGAAGTCCGCGTCCTTCCACGTCACTCCCTCCCGCGGCTTCTTCCACTGCTTCGGCTGCCAGGAGGGCGGCGACGTCATCAGCTTTGTGATGAAGATCGACGGGCTCTCCTTCGGCGAGGCCGTCGAGCGGCTGGCCGACAAGTCCGGCGTGGCGCTGATGCGCGATGAGGGCGACGGCACCTACGAGAAGCCCAAGGGCCCGCAGCGCGGCCGGCTGATCGAGGCGAACAAGGAGGCACAGGCCTGGTACGCCGACCAGCTCGGCACGCCCGACGCCCTCGTGGCCCGCCAGTTCCTCGACGAGCGCGGCTTCGACCAGGCCGCAGCGCAGACCTTCGGCGTCGGATTCGCCCCCCGCGACGGGGAGGCGCTCTTCAAGCACCTGCGCCAGAAGGGATTCAGCGTCGACGAGCTGACCACCGGCGGGCTGGTCGCGGTCGGCCGCTCGCCGTACGACCGGTTCCGCGGCCGGCTGCTGTGGCCGATCCGCGACGCCTCCGGCGACACCATCGGCTTCGGCGCCCGGCGGATCTTCGACGACGACCGCATCGACGCGAAGTACCTCAACACCTCCGAGACCCCGATCTACAAGAAGAGCCAGGTGCTCTACGGCATCGACCTGGCCCGCCGCGAGATCGGTCGCTCCAGCCAGGCCGTGATCGTCGAGGGCTACACCGACGTGATGGCCTGCCACCTCGCCGGGGTCGGCACCGCGGTCGCCACCTGCGGCACCGCCTTCGGCGACGACCACGCCAAGGTGCTGCGCCGCTTCCTCAACGACCACGAGGAGTTCCGCGGCGAGGTGATCTTCACCTTCGACGGTGACGCCGCCGGGCAGAAGGCCGCGCTGCGCGCCTTCGGCGGCGACCAGAACTTCGTCTCCCAGACCTACGTGGCCGTCGAGCCCGGCGGGATGGACCCCTGCGACCTGCGCATCCAGCAGGGCGACGCCGCGGTGCGCGAGCTGGTCGCGCGGCGGGTGCCGCTCTACCGCTTCGTGCTCTCCAACGTGGTCTCCCGCTTCGACCTCGACCGGGCCGACGGCCGGGTCGACGCGCTGCGCGAGGGTGCCAGGCTGGTCACGAGCGTGCGCGACAAGTCGAAGGTCGACGCCTTCGCCCGCGAGCTGGCGCAGATGGTCGGCACCGACCCCGACGAGGCTCGCTCCGAGGTACGCCGGGCGGCCGCGCGCGGGCCGCAGAAGTCGGGCCGGCCCGACCGCCGCGACTCCGCGAGCACGAGCTCAGGAGGCCCAGGAGGCCCAGGTGGCACGGGGGAGGCGCCGGCTCCGGTGCGCCAGGCGCTGCCCGACCTGCGCGACCCGCGCTTCGAGCTCGAGCGCGAGACCCTCAAGCTGGTCGTGCAGCACCCGATGGCCATCGGGCGCAGCACCGCCGACATCGGCCCCGACGACTTCACCCACCCCACCTACCGGGGCGTGTGGGCGGTCGTGGCCGCGGCGGGCGGCCCGGCCGCCGGCGCCGGCGACCCCGGTTGGGCCGGGCGGCTGCGCGATGCCACCACCGACCCCGACGTGCTGGCCGCGATCTCGATGCTGGCCGTCGAGCCGCTGCTGACCGACAAGGAGCCCGACGCGGCGTACGTCGGCCACCACGTGCTGCGCCTCCTCGAGCTGACCGCCGCGCGACGGATCACCGAGGTGAAGTCGCGGCTGCAGCGCACCAACCCGGTCGAGGACCCCGAGTCCTACAACCGGATGTTCGGCGAGCTGGCGGCGCTCGAGCAGCACCGCCGGGCGCTGCGCGACCGGGTGGTGGGCACATGAGGTTCTCGTTGCCCGGCTCCGGCCGGCCCGACCTCGACGTCGCGCGCGGCGAGCGGCTGCTGGCCTGGGCCGAGACCGACGACGCCGTGGCCGGAGGCACCCGCGACGCCCTCTACCTGTCCCTGCACGGCGGCCCGGTGCGCCGGCTGCCGTGGGAGCAGGTCGAGGCGGCCGACTGGGACGCCGAGACCGGGACCCTGCGCGTCAGCGAGCTCGGCTCCTGGGGCGAGGAGCGTGTCGAGCACCGGGTCGAGCTGCAGGGCGCCACCCGGCTGCTCGAGCTGGTCCGCGAACGGGTGACGGCCAGCGTGGTCTACCAGCACCAGGTGCGCGTGGCGCCCCGGCGGCACCTGCGCGTGGTGGCGCGTCGGGCTCCCTCGGGGCGCGAGGAGCTGCGCTGGTTCTTCGAGTACGACGAGGGCGTGGACCCCGCCGACCCGGCCGTCCGCGAGGTTGCCCAGGAGGCGCTCACGGCCGCTCGGCAGCAGGTCGAGGGCCGCTAGGGACCTCGATTTCTCACGCCACGAGCGCCTTGCTACTGTGTGCGCGCTGCACCGATCCCCTGTAGCTCAACTGGCAGAGCATTCGACTGTTAATCGGAGGGTTGTTGGTTCGAGTCCAACCGGGGGAGCTTCACCAGGTCGCCCGGCTCCACACCAAGGAGCCGGGCGATCTGCATTAGCTCGACCACCGTGATCGGGACTTCGCCCCGCACCTTCTTCCCAGCCGTCGACTGAGAGACGCCGATCGCGGCGCCCAGCTGCGTCTGGTTGATCTTCCTGCGCCACATCTGCTGGTGGATGTTCGCGCCTACCTCGACGGCGATCGAGATCGCCTCGCTCTGTGCGGTCGTCATGTTCGCAACTGTACCGCCGTGTGCGCTCATCGGTCGTGAAGTGACTAGATGTGTCGGCGTGTCTACCTAAAATTAGTCACGACGCGGCTAATACTCCGGGGCATGCCGAATCTCATGACCGTGCCCGAGGTGGCCGAGGCCCTGCGGGTCAACAAGGTGACTGTCCGCCGCTGGATCAAGGCCGGCACGCTGCCGGCGGTGAAGGTGGGGCGTGACTACCGAATCCAGGCGACCGACGTCGCAGCGATGACCGAGGCGGCGTCGTGATCGCCCTGACCTACGTGCTCCAGGCGTTCGGCCTGGTGCTCGGCGTCGCCGGGATCGCGATCGCGCTCCGCGCCCGGCAGTGGTAGCCGACGCCGACGCGCGCCTGGCCGAGCTCGACCGCTGGAACCGCGCCCAGGAGCGCGCCCGCGCGGCCTACGCGCACCACCACCCCACGCCGCTGCAATCGACGTGCGTGTGCGGCAAGCGGACCACCCACCCCAGCGGGAAGTGCCGGAGGTGTCGCGGATGAGCGTCGAGCACATGGCCGTCGTGCTGAACCACTCCCAGGCGACCGGCACCGCGAAGGTGCTGCTGCTCGGCATCGCCAACCACGCCGGCGACGGCGGCGCCTGGCCGTCGATCAGGACGTTGACCCGCTACGCCGGCGTGGACGACCGCAACGTGCGACGCGCGCTGCGGACCCTCGAAGAGCTCGGGGAGCTGCACATCTCGGTGCAGCACGGAGGCGGCGAGCGGATGCCCGACTACCGGCGCCCGAACCGCTACGAGGTGCTCGTGCGCTGTCCCTCCTGGTGTGACCGATCGGCTCAGCACCGGGACGTTCGCACCTCGGATACGGACCTGTGGGACGGCAATTCGACCCCCTGGCGTAAACGCCCCCCGCCCCCTGGCGCCAGCGCCCCCCGACCCCCTGGCGTAAACGCCCCCCGCCCCCTGGCGCCAGCGCCCCCCGAACCATCAAGAGAACCACCAGAGGAACCCCGCCTCGAACTCTCGGGGTCCGGCATTCATTCATCTCACGGTCTGTACGGGGCCGAGCCGGACGAGCTGTACCCGCCAGGCGTCACCGATCCGCTGGACTTCGGAAGGAATGAATGATGAGCAGCTGGCCCCACATCACCCACCGGCAGGCGACCGCCCTCGCGGCCTTCCTCCACGAGCTGCGCGGCGACTGGGACACGGCCGGGATCGTGGCCCAGATCGGGTACGCCCGAGACCTGGCGCCCGGCCCTGACGTCGCGATCGCAGCGATCCGCGCGGCGATGTCCGCCACCAACCGCACCCCGGGCGTGATCCCGCTCCAGGGCGAGCACTGGCGCACCGCGTCGAGCGTCGTCACCCGCCGGCCCCTGGAGGCGCACGAGCGCTGCGCGATCTGCAACCAGGGGCAGGCCCGGTGCGAGCAGCTGGCCGCGTTGCCCGACGACGGCCACGCCTTCACCCCGGCCGGCCCCCGATCCGCCGCCGTCGACGAGACGACCGGCGAAGTCCTCCACACCCGCGACCCCGGCGAAGTCCTCGCCCAGGTCCGCGCCGAGCTCGCAGCCCGCAAGCCGGCCACCACCACCGAGAAGGAGCTGCACCATGCCCAGCACTGACCGCACCGAGGCGACCCAGCCGGTCGACCTGCCCGACGAGCTCGCGATGACTGACCTCGAAGCCCGCTCGTGGCTCGACGTCAAGCCGACCGCGTTCAACCCCGACCTGGCGCGGCTGACCGGCTTCGCGGCCGACTACAGCATGTGCACGTGGCTGGCCGACGTGCTGCGCGCCGCCGGCTGCGACGTCGTGGAGTACCCCGGGTGGAAGACCCGCGGCCGCCCCCGCTCGACGGGGCCCTGGGACCCGCAGGGCGTCATGTGGCACCACGACGCCTCCGCCCCCGGCCCCTCGCCGGCGCTGGCGGCGTTCCTGGCCGAGATCGGCCGACCGAGCGAGGGCATCCCCGCGCCGCTCTCGCAGCTGTGGGTCTGCCTCGGGTGCGGCGGCAAGCACCCCGTGGGCACCTGGCACGTCCTGGCCGCTGGCCGCGCCAACCACGCCGGCTACGGCGACGGCTGGGGCGCGATCGGGGACGACTCCGGCAACGCCGAGGCGATCGGCGTCGAGACCGACAACACCACCGGCGAGGACACCCCCGAGGCCATGTACGAGTCGCTCGTGCGCGGCACGGCCGCGATCCTGCGCCACCTCCGGGCCAAGCCCACCAACGCGCTGTGCGCCCACAAGGAGTACGCGCCGGGCCGCAAGACCGACCCCGACGACATCGACATGGACGAGGCCCGCGCCGACGTCTCCGCCCAGCTGCGCCGCGCGCTCGTGCCCTGGCCCGGCGCCGACCACTTCGGCCTGCACCACCAGTGCAAGGACGGCCACGTGAAGCGCCTGGAGGGCTGGCTGCTGTCGCTGCCGGCCAACCGCAAGAGCACCCACGAGGCCCGCGACACCGTGACCAAGTGGACGCTGGACCGGGTGAAGGCGTTCCAGCGCGACCGCCCCGGCAAGGTCGAGAGCGGGCGCATGAACCCGCTGACCTGGCGCCAGATTCAGCGCGCGGCCCGGAGCCGCAGGTGAGGGGGCTCGGGTCCATGACCGCGGTGGTGCTGGCGGCCTACGTCGCCGGGCGCCGCAAGGGCCGCACCGAGGGCGAGGTGGGCACGATCGGCAAGCTGCTGACCGCCGGTCTGCTCCGGGGCCCGCGGTGAAGGCCGGCCACGCGTCGCTGCGATTCGACGCCGACACCGACGCCCTGGCGGCGTACGTCGCGCGCCTGGTCGTCGTCGACGACCTCGGGCTGCTGACCACCACCGAGTCGCGGTCGCGGGCCCTGGTCAAGAAGGTCCGCGCCCGCCTGCCGAAGCGCTACCGGGTGCTGCGTCGCCACGAGTACCTCTTCGTGTGGGACACCACCCGTCTGAGCAAGGCCGGTCGCGCCAGGCTGATCGTGCTCACGCCGCTGCGCTTCTGGTCGATGGGGTCGCTGAGCAAGCTCTTCCTGGTCGGGCAGCTCGACCTCCGGGCTCGAGACTCCCGCGAGCGGGTGCGCGTGCAGGCCGGCCACGCGCCCTCGGGCGTGCAGGGCGGTACGGCGAGCTGGCGACGCAACCCCGAGCAGAACCGGGTGCTGGCCGCTCGCCGCGGCTTCGTCGCCTGGGGGGAGCGGATCGCAGCTGCGCCCGGGGTGGTGCTCGCGCACATGGACGCCAACCTCGACCAGCGCTCACCGCACTGGCGCGGCTACCTGACCCACACCCTCGGGGCGGAGTCGGTGTGGACCGGCTGCCTCCCGCCCGCGGGCAAGGGCACCCACGGGAGCCGGGTGATCGACACCGCGCACGTGGTCGGTGCACCGACCCGCTGGCCGCACCTGGCCGAGACCAAGCGGCCCGAGAAGGTCGATCACGTGGCGTTCGTTTACAACGTCGATCTGTAGTCCGGTCGGGCCATATCAAGGCGACACGCCGAGCAAATAGCAAGTTATTCCCTCGACAAAGGCATCGGATTCGCCTTGAACCCACGCCCGGGTCGGCGCGGCAAACCCACGCCGACCCGGGCGCCCCATCCTCGAAGGAGAACCGATGTCCACCAAGGGTCTGATCTACACCGCGGCCGTCTCCCTGGCCGTCGTCGTGGCCTACGACAAGTACGGGAAGCGCGGCTGATGGCTCGCCCCGCTCGCGGTCTGGCGTTCTGGACCGCGGTCGGCGGCACGAGCCTCGTGGCGCTGACGATGCTCAACCTCGCGGCCGACCGGCTCCCGGTCCCCGGCCTCGGGGACTTCCGCGACTTCGTCGTGCGCCGCAACGGCTGACCGCCGTACCGATGTCCCACCCGTCCGCCGGGGCCGTGCCCGGGGGCAACCACCACCCCCGTTCTTGAAAGGAACACCCCAATGGCCCAGGCCGCTGAGCGTTACATGCAGGGGATCGCGGTCCCCGAGTCCGCCGTCCGCCCCTCCGAGTTCTTCGCGCGCACCCGCCGCAAGCTCGGCACCGAGGTCTCCAAGACGTTCGCGGGCCTGGCCCAGCAGGACGTCGTGGAGATCAAGAAGACCGACATCCTGAGCGAGGTCACGGTCCGCTTCGTCGGGCAGCTGACCGTCACCCCGGGCTCCGGCTCGGTCGCCACCACCCGCCGCTGGCCCTACGACCTGCTGCGCCAGGTCCGCTTCACCGCCAACGGTCAGAGCAACCTCATCAACTGCTCGGGCGCCAAGCTCAAGGTGCGCGAGTTCATGCACCACCACGACCTCAACGACCGCGGCGTCCAGCAGTCCATCGCCGGGTCGACGATCCAGCAGGGCACCCTGTCGCAGTCCCACGAGTCGTGGGGCGTCGGCTCCGGTGCGACCGCGATCGCCGGCGGCACCTACGACGTGGACCTGGAGTGGGTGCTGCCCATCGCTGAGGACCAGGTGGACCTCATGGGCGCGATCTTCTGCGCGACCTCCAGCACCGACCTGTCGCTGGTGCTCGACTGGGCCACGCCCGCCGAGCTCTTCGCCCTCGCGGGCAACGGCGCGGCCGGCCTGGCCGGCAAGGTGCAGGTGATCGCCAAGCGGTTCAGCATCCCGATCAGCGACGGCAACATCGTCGTGCCGGACCTCTCGCAGTTCCACTCGCTGATCCAGACCCGCTACACCAACCTCAGCCTCGGCGTGAACGAGCTGCGCATGACCGGCCAGGGCGCCGGCAAGACGCTGCTCCGCCTCTTCACGCAGGTCTGGAACGGCGCCGGCGCCGGTGCGCCGCTCGCGGTCACCGACGCCAACTACGGCCGGCTGGGCTGGCGCTACTCGGGCAACGAGACGCCCGACGAGCTCGAGAGCGGGATCATCCTCCGCGCCCTCAACGAGCGGTACTACAACACCGACATCGGCAAGGCGCACGGCTTCTTCTGCCACGAGTTCGCGCAGGAGAACGCCTTCCGCGACACGGTGGACCTCGGCACCACGTCCGAGTTCCGCCAGCTCGTCGAGCTCGCGTCGGGGCTGACCCTGACCAACGCGGCCGCCGAGTACGTCGCGGAGTCGATCTTCGTCGCTGGGGCCTGAGCCATGTCGCAGTGGATCAAGAGCGCCGAGGAGAAGTACGGCGGCGGCTTCCTCACCAACCGCCCCCAGCAGTCCGACGAGGCCCGCGAGCTGGCGAACGTCGCGGGTCCCCACCCCGGCACCAGCGCCTCGCCCCTGAGCCCGCAGAGCCCGCTCTTCTGGTTCGGGATCGTGGCCGCTGCGTCGGTCGGGCTCATGGCCTACTCCACGTCGGTGCGGGTCGGCCCGATCTCGGCGTCCGTGGGCGTCGGGAAGTGAGCGTCATGGCCGTCGGCGGCGCCGCTGCGCGTGGAGGCGCAGCGGCCGGTCGTGGAGCGGCTGCTGGCCGCGGCGCGACCACCGCCGGCGGCCGCAAGGCCGCGGCCGGTGGCGGGGCTCGCACGGCAGGCCGCCCCGCCACCGGTACGCGCTCGCGCGCAGCTGCACCGGCACCCGCGCCGGCCGCACCTGCGCCGGCTCCGGTGCCGAGCAAGACCGCCTCGCCGTCGACCCTCGAGGAGACCGCCGAGCAGATGCGAGCTGCGCAGTCGCAGCCGCAGAGCTCGAAGGGCTCACGCGGGGGAGAGGGCTTCTTCGACGGGGCTGAGCGCCGCTTCGACTCCGCGGCCCGGACGGCGGGCGGGCTCACGCTCACCCCGCCGCGCCGGCTCACGGCCAACGACGGCGCCGGCTTCCTCGGCGGTCTCTTCCTCTACGTCCTGGCGCTGAACTACCTGCGCTACGGCAAGGAGGGCGTGACCGGCTGGCTCGGGGCCAAGTTCGTCAACCGTCCATGGACCCCGCCCGACGACGGCGGGGCCGAGGACGGCGCACGAGGCACCACCCGCGACGACGCCGGCGTACGGGTGCTGACGTGAGGCTCGCGGGGCTGGTCATTGTCGTGGCCGGGGTCTGGATCATCACCCAGGTCACCGCCGGCGAGGCGCTCCAGCGGCTCGGAGTCGTCGAGTGAGCTGGCGCGGCATCTTCGCCGGCTCCCTGGCCCTGATCGCGCTCCAGGCGGTGGTCTCCTCGCGAGACAGCGCCGGTCGCGTCGGGTCCGGCCTGGAGTGGATCGCAGACCTGGTGAGCGCGGCGCTCGACCCCGGCACACCCGCGATCCCCGACCTCGCAGGCGTCAGCTACGACGCAGGCCCCGAGCCCGGCACCGAGGGCTGGGGCGAGGGCAAGAAGTCGCAGGACGGCTGAGCACCACCCCCCACAACCACCAAGGAAGCGAGCACGACCATGAAGAACTCCCTCAAGTACGGCGCGGGGCTGCTGGCGATCTACCTGATCGTCTACAACGGCTCGAAGTCCGGCACCGTCCTGACCAAGGGCGCAGCCGGCAGCGCGCAGATCATCAAGGCATTCCAGGGCCGGTGATCTGACATGGGTTGGGCCAACGTCCGCCAGACCGTCGTGGTCGAGGCCGGGCGCGATCCTCGCGAGAGCATCGTGCTCGGGCTCGGTCGCGCGATCCTGCGACGCACACAGGGCATGGGGCTGCACGTCTACCACGGCGCAGACGGCTCGCCTGAGACCAGCTACGGCGGCTCCTACGCCCCGCAGGTCCAGGCGCAGATCGTCGGCGCCGCGATGGGCATCGCCACCCCCGACCTGATCCGCGACATGGGTGGCGCCGACATCGCCACCGGTGTCACCGAGGAAGCCTCGGGCGCCTCGCGGCAGTTCGCTGAGCGGCTGCGCCGCGGCCGGAGCGTGGTCTGATGGCTCGCGCCGGCTTCGAGGGTCCGCTGGAGACCTCCAGCACGGGCCCCAGCGCGCCCGCCGCCTCTTCCGGGCCGTCCGCTGCCGCTGGGGGACGGTCCGGGATCAAGCTCGGCAAGAAGGCCCAGCTCGGCGCCGCGGCCGCGGCCGTGGCCGTGCTCGCCCTGGTGATGGGCCGCCGTGGCGGGGGCAGCCAGGACTTCGGGGAGGCCGACACCACGGCCACCGACCTGTACGGCGAGCTGCAGCCGCAGCTCGAAGGGCTCCAGGTCGGGCTCGACAACCTCAGCGGCAGCGTCGAGGACCAGTTCGGCAACCTCAACGACGCCGTGCTGGACCTGTCCCAGCCGGTCACCCCGGGCACCCCCGAGGAGCCCGAAGAGGTCGAGCCCGGCCCCCGAGGTCCGCGCGGACCCCGTGGCCCCAAGGGCAAGCCGGGCAAGGCCGGCGGTGGTCGCGGTGGCCGGCCGAAGAAGCCGAAGAAGGAGAAGGACCGCACCAGCCCCGCCGAGCGGAAGAAGCGCCGCCGGCGGCGTGCGCGCCGCGAGGAGCGCGAGGAGCAGGGCGGCAACCCCGGCACCGGCGGCGTACGCCCGCCGATCACCGACTACGTGCCCGGTGGGCTCCCGTGGGCGCCGCCCTCGCCGCCGGGACGTCGCCCCGGGGCGAAGCCCGCCTCCACCGTGCGCGGGGGCCGCCAGGCGGCCGCCGTCCGCAACGCCCAGCCCAAGGTCACCGCGCCCCCGCGCAACCAGAAGAAGAACGCGCCCGTGCCCGCGCCCAAGGGCAAGAGCGCGCCCGTGCGCAAGAACCCGATCAGGAAGCCCGGCCGCAAGTGAGCATGTCCATCCGTCAGGTGTACCAGCTGGCCCGCGGGGCCGGGCTGGGGCACGAGGCCGCCGTCATGGCGACCGCGATCGCGATCGGTGAGTCCGGGCTGAACCCCGGCGCCGTGGGCGACACCTCCCTGACGGATGCGACGTGGGGCCCCTCGATCGGGCTGTGGCAGGTCCGGTCCGTCAAGGCCGAGAGCGGCACCGGCAAGACCCGCGACGCCACCCGGCTCAAGTCGCCGGAGTTCAACGCCCGCAGCATGGCCGCGATCAGCCTCGGCGGGTCGCACTGGACCCCGTGGACGATCTACACCAACGGGGCGTACCGCACCCACCTGACCAAGGTGCGCGCCGAGGTCAGCAGCGGCGCCCAGGCGCCCGGCGGCAAGCCCAGCCCGGTCGGCTGGGACCTGCCCGGCCCGCTGCCCGAGGTCCCCGACCCCGGCGACGTGCTGAGCGACCTCGGCGGCGCCGTGGGCGGGGCGGCCAGCGGCACCGCTGGCGCCGTGGTCGGGCTGCTCGTCAAGAGCCTGGCCCCGGCCGTGCTGATCGGCGCCGGCCTGGTCGGTGGCTTCGCGCTGATCGTGATCGGCGCCTGGCGCGGCTCGGTCGACAGGGGCGAGTCGTGAGCATCACCGGCGCGAAGCGCCACAAGCCGCTGCCGGCCAAGAAGTGGGTGCACCCGGTCCCCGGGCACAAGATCAGCACGCCCTACGGGCAGCGCGGGTCCATGTGGTCCTCGGGGATGCACACCGGCGCCGACTTCGCCGCGCCCGCGGGCAAGACTGTGCACGCGGTCGCGGCCGGGCGCGTCACCCAGGCCGGCCCCGCCGGCGCCTACGGCACGCGCATCGTGGTCAGCCACGCCCCCGGGTTCGAGACCTGGTACTGCCACCTGAGCGAGATCCTCGCCGGGGTCGGCTCGCAGCTCGGCGCCGGCGCCTGGATCGGCAAGGTCGGCTCCACCGGCAACACCACCGGCCCGCACCTGCACCTGGAGGTGCGCGTCAACGGCGTGCACCGCGACCCCGCGCCGTACCTCTCCGGCGCGCAGGACTCGCCCAGCCTGCCCACGTTCCCCAACGACGCCCAGCCGGGCGGCGTCATCACCAACCCCGCCGTGGTGCCCTCCGGGGTCTCCACCGGCGACCTGACCGACTCCCTCGCCGCCGAGGTACGACGACTCGTGATCGTCGGCGGCGTGGTGCTCGGCGGCGTCGCCCTGGTCGCCACCGGCGTAGCGCAGGGCTCCCGCCCTCGGAAGAAAGCGAGCTGATCCATGAGCCTCGGCAAGAAGAAGCCGGACCCGCCGGCCACCGAGCCCGACGACCGCGACGTCACGCTGCTCAAGTGGGGCGCCGAGCTGCAGCGCGAGCTCGCGCAGTCCGTCGCCGGCGTGCTCGTGCGCGGCGCCCGTGCCGTGCCCGTGGGCCAGAGCCCCGGCGCGATCAGCCGGCCGGCCACCAGCGGCGCCAACAGCCTCATGGGGTTCAGCCTCAAGAACACCAGCTACGAGCTGCCCTGCACGGTGCACCTGATCGACGGCGAGAGCGTCGAGGACGGGCACCTGATCCTCGAGATCGAGCTCTCTCCGTCCGAGTCCGCGCGCGAGTGGTTCGGCATGTCCGGCGTCTCGCTGTCCCGCGGACTCGTCTACCACGACCCGAGCGGCCTCACCACCGGCTCGGTCTTCCTGAGAGGAAGTGACTACTGATGGGTGCCTCCGGCGCGTTCTCCGCGGTCCTCAACGACCTGTCCAACCTGCCCCAGGCCGTCACCGACGCCCAGGCGGCCGAGGCCGCCGCGACGGCGGCCAAGAACGCCGCTGAGACCGCGGCCGCCAGCGTCACCGCGGCCGCCGCCGACATCGAGGACCTGAAGACCCAGGCTCGAGACATCGAGGGCCCCAGCCTTCGCCCCCTGGCTCAGGTCCAGCGCGCCCGCACGGGCAAGTTCCGACTGAAGTTCGCCTCCACCAGCATCGGCAACGCCAGCGGCTCGGGGTACCGGGCTGCGGTCGAGCAGCTCAAGCGAATCCACGGGGACGCGCAGACCTACGTCGTGAGCCTGGGCGGCTTCGCCGGCTCCTACGAGAACACGGTCAACGGGTGGGTGAAGCAGCCTTACGGCGGCCCGGGTTTCGTCCGCCTGCGAGGTGACAGCGCCAGCACTCCGCTGACCGGCACGGCCCTGGACGCGGCCTACTTCGACACGCTCACCGTGCGCTACAGCAAGGAGCTCGACGGCGGCACATTCGGCGTCGAGGTCGACGGGGTCGTGGTGGGCAGCGTCGACTGCAACGGTGCCCAGGGCTACCAGAACCAGGCCACCTTCACGGTCGCCAAGGGCATCCACGCCGTCCGGCTGATCCCTCCGGCCAGTGGCTACGCCTACGCCGAGTTCGTGGAATTTGCCGTCGCGGGCGCTGCCGGTATCGAGTTCCTTGACGGATCGCTCGGCGGGTCCAGCCTGGCGAACATGGTCACCGTCCGTGCCCCGTCCGGCGCGCAGGTCGCCGGCATCGCGATCGGCGCCAACGTGGGTCTGGACTCCTACTTCGGAGTCGACGACTACGACATGGCCGTGCTCGCGCACATCGTCAACGACGCCGGACTCGGGGCCGGCAACCTGCCGACCTTCAAGAGCGCCGTCGACAGGCATGTCGACAACACCCGCAAGCTCGGCAAGCCGCTCCTCGTCGTCGTGGAGGCCGGCGCACACTACGGCCGGACCGTCGACGCCAACCACGCCACCTTCGTCGAGATGCGTGACTACCTGCTCGACCAGCGGCGACACAGCCACGTGACCGTACTCGACTGGCACGGTGAGACCTGGCTGGGCGACGACCCCGCCAGCGTCGGCAAGACGATCGAGCTCTACTACGCCGCCACCAACTACAACCCGGCCGATCAGTCCTACTCCGGCGACTTCACCCACCCCACCCAGGCCGGTTACCGGCCGCTGCTCGCCGCCCTGTGCATCACCTTCGGCATCCCGATCCCCCGCCAGACCCACCCTGCCGCGGTCGCCCAGGACGCCGCGAAGGACATCCCCCGCGGCCTCTCGGTTGACCGGACCACCAGCATCGCGGGTGTCGCGACACAGTTCTACGGGCCCCCGGGCGCGGTTGCTCTCCGGGCGCTGGGGACGTACCAGCACGTCAAGGACGGCGCCTATGTCTCCCCGGCAGCGCTGAACAACCGGACCCAGGGAGTCGTCGACGCGCTCGCGGCCAGCGTGACCAGCAACAAGTGGGGCAAGTACATCGACTACAACGCACAGATCCTGTCGCTGGGCACCTACGTCGACTGGGCCGCGGGCGAGCGCATGGTCTACACCTTCCGGGTCGCGGGAGCAGTGACGGTGCGCGGCTCGGGTGTCAACGGCACTCGCCTCTACAGCGCGGACGGCCAGCCGTTCCCGATGGACGGCAACGGCCGGTCCTACTTCCGACCCGGCGACGTCAACGCGATCGACGAGGAGCCCTACCTGATCAGCGTGATCGTCGGCGCGACCGCAGGCAACGGCTACTTCGACATCACCGGCCGGGTGTTCGGCATCGGCGCGGCCAAGTCCCTCGTCCCCGTCCTCGCCCCCGCCGCGCCCTACTGAGTTCCGACCCACACCAGAAACGCGAGAAGACCCATGACCACCACAACCGACCGTCCCACGGTCACCAACAGCACCGCCGTCCTGGTGATCGGCGTGCTCGCGATCGCAGGCGCGACCATCATCGGCGTGCTGGTCGCGATCCCCGAGAGCAAGAACCAGGCAGCGACGCTGACCATCGTGCTCGGCTTCCTCGGCACCTCGATCCCCACCGTGCTCAACGCGGTGCTGGGCAAGAAGGCCAACAAGAAGCTGGACCGGGTGCTCAACGGCGAGATGGACCGCAAGATCATGACCGCGGTGCACCAGGTGCTCGACGAGCGGGAGCCACTGAGCGCGGTCGATCCCACCGACGTACGGGCCGACCAGGGCGGGCCCCGAGCATGACCAGCGCACCGATCCACTTCCGGCGGCGCAGCACCGCGCTGCTGATCGGCTACGGGGGGATCCTGCTCGGCGCCGCGGCCCTGTACGACGCCTACGAGGGCCGCGGGCGCACCAAGCCGTTCATGGTCAAGTTTCTCCCCGGAGCCTGAGCCGTGCAGCTGCCACGACCCGTCCAGAGCGGCGGCGCCGCCTCGGGGGGTGGCGCCAGGTACAACGTCGTGGCCCAGGCCACCGTCGAGCCCTCGGGCGCGCTGGTCGCGCGCGTGCCTGCGCGGGACCTCGGGTGGCTCGCGCGCAGGATCGTGCTCCAGGGCCCGCCCGGGTCGATCTGCCGGCTCTACACCGGCGAGCCGGGCCCGACCAGCCTCGCGGACGGCTCCCAGGCCGGCGAGCTCGACGTGGCCGACTACTACCAGCCGCTCTACGTCGAGCGCAGCCTGCCGCTGGTCGCCGTGTGGAGCACCGGCACCGGTGAGCCGGTCACCGGCGAGGCGCTCCTGCGCGTCGAGCTCGAAGAGGTCGGCTGAGATGGGGTTCAGCAACCCGGCCCAGCCGATCAACTACGACCTGATCGCCCAGGCGGTCGCAGACGTCGTGATCGACTACGCGCAGGTGCGCGCGGCCGTCGACGAGGCCCTGGTCAGCACCGACGACGCCGTGGGGCAGGTGCGGTCCATTGTCCAGGCGATCCAGGGCGACGCCCTCGGCTCCGCCGACGTCCTGGCCGCGGCCGAGGCCGCTCTGGTGAGCACGGATGCCGCGATCGCTTCGCTGAGCGCGATTCTGAGCGACCTCCAGCCCGCGCCGGACGTGCCGAGCTGGGCCGCGGCGCGCGTGACGGCGCTGGGCGAGCTCGTCGCGATCCAGGCGGCGTACGACGCGGCCACCGCGCGCGGCGACGCCAGCCCGGAGGCCGCCGCGGTCCTGGCCGACCTCGAGACCAGGGCCGCGGCGCTGTGGGCCACCGTCAAGCCCTGATCGCGCTGGCGCTGGCCTGGCCGCTGGCCGGCGCCGCCCTGGTCGGGCTCGCGCTGCGCTGAGCTACTGCTGGGCGTGCCGATAGCCGGCGCTGATCGGGATCGGCGGGCACCGGTAGAGCGCGTGCTCCCGGGCGTCGTAGAGCGTGTACCAGTAGGGCCCGCGCGCCCGCGTCTCGTTCAGGGTGCGCTTGAGCACCGCGGGCTCGACGCCGATCGACTCGGCCATGCGCTGCACGTCGCTGGGGTTCGGCACGTCGTACATCACCACCCGGTCGGCCTGGGCCAGCACCAGCGGGTCGATGGTGACCGGCCGGGGACAGCACAGGATCGCGGAGGCGTAGTAGTGCCGGCTCTGCTGGAGCAGGATCCTGGCGTGCGGGCCGGTGCGGTTCGAGGGGAACACCTCGCCCGCTTCGTCAATCCAGGTCAGCGTGCGCCGGCTGCGCGGGTGCAGCGCGAGGCCCACCGCGCGGTCCAGGTCCTCGCGGTACGTCGGGCTGCCGGGGTTCGCGATCCAGCGGGTCACGGTGTGCTCGCCGCGCTTCCTCGGCATCGGCAGCTCGGTCGGCAGCTTGGCCACCGTGACCGTGCCGATGTCCTCGCCCGGGTCGGCGTCGCCGTGCGGGTCGATCACCCACTTGTCGATCGCCGGCCAGTTGCGGAACACCTCGCGCGCCCACACGCTCTTGCCCGAGCCCTTGCGGCCCACGCAGAGGATCAGCTGGTTGAGGTCGGGGTCCAGCGCCGGGAACGGCGCTGCGCCCTCGCTCACGCCTGCCAGGGGTCGCGCGGCGGCACGGTGCCGTCGTCGGCGCCCAGGTCGGCCGGCGGCGCCGGCTGGGGCTCCTCGGCGTAGTAGGTCGCGATCGCGGCCCGCGTGTTCAGCTGCTTGACCGCGTAGCCCACGACGCCGAGCACCAGGCGCACGAGGTCGGTCACGTCGGGGTTCTCCACCCCCGACGGCGCCCGGCGCGAGGCGAGGCCGGCCAGCGGGTCGCTGATCGCCTCCAGGTCGTCGTCGTCGGGCAGGTACAGCCCGGCGTCGCGCTCGGGCGTGCCGTCGCGGGTGAGGAACTGGTGGGCGGCGCCGCCGGCGGTCGCGACCGCCTGGCGCACAGTCTCCTTGATCGCGCGGAGCTTGGCCCTACTGGTCGAGCGGGGAGCGGAAGGCGTAGCGGGGGAGTCGTCGGCGGGCTCGCTGCTCGCGTCGGGACTCTCCGACCACTCCGGCTCCGTCTCCGGCCGATCCTGGCTGGTGCTCGGCATGAACAACGGGCTGCTCGGGGTCGGGTCCTCCGGCGGGGTCAGGGGCAGGTCCGCCGTCGTCGGCTCCGGGCTCGGGGTCGGGCTGCTTGCGGCCTCGCGGCTTCGGCTGGGGGGCATCGTAGGTGACCTCTTTCACGGTGGGCGCGCTCGACGGCGCGGGGGTGGGTGCCTGGTCAGCAGGCTTCTGCGCCGCCGGCGTACGACGGGCCTTGACCGTCAGGTCGCAGCCGTCCGCCGAGCAGGTGCCGGTCCAGGTGGTCTGGCGCGGCTTCTCGGTCTGGCGCTCGGTCACGTGGCCGGCGGCGCAGACGCCGCGAACATTGACGCGCCGAGCAGATGCGGGAGTGGGTGCGGACACCCGTTGATAGTGGGAGCAAACCCGGTGCATGACGCGGCAATAAC
Organism: Nocardioides salarius; assembly: GCF_016907435.1. Lineage (NCBI taxonomy): Bacteria > Bacillati > Actinomycetota > Actinomycetes > Propionibacteriales > Nocardioidaceae > Nocardioides > Nocardioides salarius. The sequence goes on from NZ_JAFBBZ010000001.1 coordinate 4,030,224, forward strand.
TCGGCGCGTGTCGCACCCCGAGGAGCGTGGATCACGCTCGGAAGGCGGCTTTGCTGTGACGATTATCGAAGAGCTCGACGGACTGCCCCAGCGCATCGCGACCTCGGCGGAGAGGTATCGCGAGCTGCTGGCCGCGGCGGCGACCGAGAAGAAGGTGCGGGACCAGCTGATCGTGCTGGCCGTCGACGAGGCCGGCATGACGCAGGCCGCCACCGCCCGAGCGGCGGGGCTCACACAGCCGACCGTGGTCCAGATCCTCGCGGCCGCCTCGACCGACTAGCCGGCCAGCAGCCCGGCCCGGGCCGCGGTGCGCACCCGGGCGTCGGCCAGGCCGATGTAGCGCAGCGTCGTCTCCGGCTTGGTGTGCCCGAGCAGCCGCATCACCGCGAACAGGTCGCCGGTGCCTTCGTAGGAGCGGGTCGCGAGCCGGTGGCGCAGGTTGTGCGCGGTCCAGCCCTCGGGCAGCGCGGCCGACATGATCCGCGAGACGTGGCCGGCGGTGATCGGCTGGCCGGTCCAGCGGTTGGGGAAGGCGTAGCCGTCGAGCAGCTGCAGCCGGCCGTGCAGCGTGTACTCCTCGATCGGGACCAGGCGTTGCTTGCCGCCCTTGCCGTGCACCAGCAGCACGTCGTCGAGCACGTCGCGGGAGTGGACCGCGGCTATCTCGCGCACCCGCAGCCCGCCGAACGCGCCGAGCTGCATCATCAGGGTCAGCCGCGGGTCGAGCCGGGTCACGGCGTACTTCACGACGAACTCCGGGGCCGGGCGCGCGACCGCCTGGGGCACGCGCACCGAAGGCAGCGCGAACGCCGGGTCGTCGTCGATGTAGCCGTGCCCGTGGGCCCAGCGGAAGAAGCCGCGGTAGACCGTGCGCGCGGACTTGCGCGCCTCCCCGGCCCACCGCTCGTTGCCGATCGCGGTCTCGAGGTGGCGGTGGGTGATCGTCCAGGGCGTCGGCGTCACCTCGATCAGCTGGTTGAGGTAGTGCCGGTGCAGGCGGATGGTGGCGGGGGAGCGGTTGGCCGCGCGCTGCGCGGTCGCGTACTCATGCATCGCGGCCGGCCAGGTGGCGGGCCGCTTCGGTCGGGTCACAGGTGCGAATCCTCAGCCCCACGAGCCCCAGGCGTCCCGGGAATGCACAGCCTTCCCAGGTGTCGAGTCCCACCAGCAGAACGCAGCCCCCCGCGCGTTCATGTGCTAGCGACCCTGGCGACTGACGCGACAGGTCGGGCAGGTGTGCAGGTCGCCGGTGATGCCGACCAGCCACAGCAGCGGCTCGACCGTCCCGCCGTCCAGCAGGTTGCGCCGCGTGGCGCCATGCTCGAAGTCGTCGGGGTACGGCGCGACCGCCCAGCCGCGCGGCAGGTCGAAGAGGTCGAGCTGCGGACCGGTGCCGAACCGCTCGCGGGTGCCGTAGCTGCGCCGCTGGCAGCGCAGCAGCGGACCGCCGGCGTGGTGGCGCATCGGGTCGTCGCACTCGACGTAGGGGCGACCGGTACCGGTCGTGTAGTGGCTCACGACGCCCGCCCGACGCGCCGCGCGGCCAGGCTTACCACGTTGCTCACACCGCTGCTGACCAGGGCGAACGGGTAACCGGAGGGTTGTTGGTTCGAGTCCAACCGGGGGAGCAGAGACCGAAGGGCCCGCACGCGACATCGTCGCGGCGGGCCCTTCGGTGTTCTCCGGGCCGTTGTCCGGCTACTCGCCCCAGCCCATCGGGAAGACCTCGAACGGTGCGGCCATCGCGGAGCCGAGCCGCTGACCGGCAGCGCGGGCTCCGCCCTCGAGGAACTCGGCGGCGTCGAAGTCCTGCCAGCCCAGCCCGTCGATGTAGGCCCGGTGCGCCTCGAGCGAGGCGACGCCGGCCCGGAAGGTGTCGGTGGTGTCGACCGCGTGCGTGGCCTGCGGTGAGCCGAAGGCCCACACCTCCCGGACCCCGCCCCACGGCTCCAGGGTGCCGACCGAGCGCTCGCCGGTGAGCTGCTCGGGGAAGACCCAGCGGTTGCCGGCGTCACGCACGGCGTCGACGACGGCGCGGCCGACGGCGATGTGGTCGGCCTGGTTGAGGTTGCGACCGCCCCAGGTCTCGCGGAAGTTGCCGGTGAGCACGACGTCGGGCCGGTGCCGGCGCACCACCTCGGCGATCACGCGGCGCAACGGGACGCCGTACTCGAGGATGCCGTCGGGCAGACCGAGGAACTCCACGGTGTCGACCCCCACGACCCGGGCGCTGTCGACCTGCTCCTGCTCGCGCAGCGGCCGGACCTCGTCGGGGTGCAGGCCGTCGATGCCGGCCTCGCCGCTGGTGACCATGCAGTAGGCCACGTCCTTGCCCTGCCCGGTCCAGCGGGCGACCGCTGCCGCGGCACCGAACTCCAGGTCGTCGGGGTGCGCGACCACGCACAGCAGACGCTGCCAGGTCTCGTCGAGGGGCTCCAGGGGCTGCGGTGTCTCGGGCTGTGGCGACATGCTCCCGAGCGTGGCACGCCGCTCGCCGCCGCGCACCCCCCACGGCGCGCGGCTACCCTGCCGCGCATGGGAACCAAGGTCGCCGACCTGCTCGACTCGCTCGCCAGCGCGGGGCCGCGGGTGCTGCTCGCCGTGGTCGTCGTGGTCGTCGGCTACCTGGTCTCGCGGGGCCTGCGCTGGGTGCTGCACCGGCTGCTGGCGCCTCGGCACACTCCGAGCTTCGCCGCCGTGATGAGCAAGCTCGCGGGCTGGGTGCTGCTCTTCCTGGCCGTGATGGCAGCGATCGTGGTCGTCTTCCCCTCGGTCGAGCCGGTCAACATGCTGGCGGGTCTGGGCTTCTTCTCGGTGGCGGCCGGGTTCGCCTTCCAGGACATCCTGGAGAACCTGCTCTCCGGGCTGCTCCTGGTCCTGCGCCAGCCCTTCAGGTCCGGCGACCAGATCGCGGTGGGCGAGGTCTCGGGGACCGTCCAGGCGATCACCATCCGGGAGACCCGGCTCAAGACCTTCGACGGGCAGCTCGTGCTGGTCCCCAACCGCGACGTCTACAAGGCGGTCATCACGGTGAGCACGCACTTCGCGAGCCGGCGGATCTCGGTCGTGGTCGGCATCGCCTACGAGAACGACCCTGCGGAGGCCTGCCGGGTCATCCGCGCCGCCCTCGGCGAGGGGCTTCCCCTCCTCGACGACACTCCTGCGCCCGAGGCGGTCGTGACCCGGCTCGGCGTCTCCACCGTCGACATCGAGGCGCGGTTCTGGTGCGGGCCCGACCAGCACGACGTGGTGCTGGCGGTGGATGCGGCGACCCGTGCGGTCAAGGCGGCGCTGGACGAGGCGGGCATCGAGATGCCGGCCGACATCGTCGTCCTCCAGGCCACGCCGAGCCTGCGCGCCGCCATCTCGGGGGAGGCCGAGGTGACGCCGGGCGGCGGCGTGCGGGCTCGCCCCGCCTAGCAGACGCCCGCGGGCGGCTGGCTAGGGTACGTCGGCGAGGGGCGGTAGCTCAGTCGGTCAGAGCAGAGGACTCATAATCCTTGGGTCGTGGGTTCGAGCCCCACCCGCCCTACCACTGTCCTTGCAGCTCAGCGGCGTACACGGTCTCCGTCGGCATTGTGCCGGCGGGGGCCGTTCATACGTTCCTACCAACGCGGTTAAACCTGCGTCATCTCGGGCCATGTGGCTGCGCTGTTGCAGGAGCGCCTGGCGAGGTCCTCCGTGTCACTAGTGGTGCCTTTGACGGCCGTACCTGAGAGCGCCCACGCGTGACGAAGCCGCCCCGGCGCTCGCCTGCGTGAGGCGGACGCCGGGGCGTTGTTGATCGGGGCCTCGGGCGGTCCAGCCCACCAGTGTTGTTGAGTCGATCCGCTGCGGCCTGACGGGAGCTGGTGGGACTCTTCGATGTCTCTGCCTCTCAATCGCAAGGAAGTTTTTCGTGGCTTTCCGCATCAACCGGACGCGCGTCGCCAGCGTTGCCGTGGCCTCTGTCGCCCTCACCGCCGCCGTGAGCGGCGCCTACGCCACCTCGGCGGCCAACGAGGACGATGGCGTCATTAACGCTTGCTTCCGGCTCAAGACCGGCGACCTGCGCCTCGAGAAGGCGAACCGGCCGTGCGCCACGGACGCGCCGAAGTGGAGGTTGCGGGAGAAGCGCATTTCCTGGAACGAGGAAGGCCTGCCCGGAGCTGACGGTCTGGCGGGTGCCGACGGCACTGCTGGGGCCGATGGCCAGGACGGATCGCAGGGACCGATGGGGGAGCCCGGCGCAGAGGGCCCCCGGGGTGCCGTGGGTCCTGCTGGGCCGGTGGGCCCGATCGGTCTGATCGGTCCCATGGGTCTGCCCGGCCTTGACGGCAAGGACGGGGCCGATGGCACGGACGGCCAGGACGGCCAGGACGGCCAGGACGGCTCCGACGGGAGGAATGGCCTCGATGGCCTCGCTGGGGTTGACGGGAACACCGTGCTGAGCGGAGAAGGTGCTCCGGCCATCGGCTACGGCGGCAACGGCGACTTCTACTACGACACCACCGCCACGACTCTGTACGGCCCGAAGGTCGACGACACGTGGCCGACAGGGATCTCGCTCAAGGGGCCCCAGGGCGAGAAGGGCGAGCGAGGTCTACAGGGCCTGCGCGGTGAGCAGGGCCTCCAGGGTCTGCCGGGCGACGCGGGCAAGGACGGCGCCCAGGGTCCGCAGGGCATCCAGGGGCTAACCGGACCCACGGGGCCCGTCGGACCCGAAGGACCTGCCGGTCCCGGCGCCGACCTGTTCGGCACCAACACAGGCAACGCCGCCGCGGGTCGCGGTTGGGAATGCACGATGGGCGAGATCACGCTGACAGCTGCAGTCGTTGGCGGAGGCCTCCCCGCTCGTGGCCAGTTGCTGAGCATCTCTCAGAACCAGGCCTTGTTCTCGCTGCTCGGCACCACCTACGGCGGTGACGGCAGAACCACGTTCGCGCTCCCCGACCTGCGTGACGCAGCACCCAACGGGATGTCCTACATGATCTGCGACCAGGGCATCTACCCCTCGCGGCTCTGAGCGCAGACATCAGCTCGACGCACGCCGCGCCCCCCACCTCCCACGGCGTCAGCCCCAGCAGCTCTGCCGCCAGCCGGTCAGCAGCCCGAAAGGTCGCCGTCCGTCCCGGTGAGCACGCTCGATCGCCTTCTCCAGCCCGGACCGTCGCGGCACCCGGGCCCCCGTGCGCGGCCGACGGTCGCCAGCAGGGCCAGCAGCGGCGCGGCTGGCAGCCTCCGGGGGGCTGCAACGTCGCTGCTACGCAACGCTCACGGACGGGGTCCGAAAGACCCGGACGACGGGTCGGGCGAGCGCCACGGGTCAGGCGAGCCCCACCCGCCCCACCAACGGCCGGTACGTGGGGGACCCAGCCCACCAGGGTGTAGAGACGCCCTCGGGAGGTTGGTGGACTCCTCCTGTGGAACCGATCCAGGAGACCAAGGCTGCCCTCGACGAGCTCGCGACCGAGCACCCCGAGGGCGACGACCTGCGCGCCAGCCTGCAGGACCTGGCTGCGAGGGTGCGCGAGCTGGTGCCCGACTGCGTCGGGATGTCGATCGCGTGGCGACGCCACGGGGTGGTGCTGACCCTGGTGGCCACCGACGACGAGATCGCCCTCCTCGACGCCGTGCAGTACGCGTTGGGCGGTCCCTGCGTGCAGGCGATCGAGGCCGGGGAGCGCACCGACGTCCGCGACATCGACGTGCTCGACGAGACGGCCTGGCAGGCCTTCGCCGAGCTCTCGGCCGCGACGGCGGTGCGCAGCAGCCTGACCATGCCGCTCCTCGAGGACGGCTCGGTGGTCGGCACCGCCAACCTCTACGCAGCCTCCCGCGCGGCCTTCGACGACCAGCACGACGCCTTGGCCGAGGTGCTGGGTGGCTGGGCGCCCAGTGCGGTCACCAACGCCGACCTGTCCTTCCGCACCCGCGAGGAGGCCCAGCGCGCGCCCGGCGTGCTCAAGGATGCGGCGGTGCTGGCGCAGGCGACGGGCATGCTCGCCGCCCACCTGGGCGTGGGCGTCGACGACGCCGAGGCGGTGCTGCACGACGCCGCGCTGCGTGCCGGGGTGCCCGTGCGGGTCCTGGCGCAGGCACTGGTCCGCGCGGTCTCGGGCGGCGGCCCGGGCGGCGAGGGCGGCCCGCCCGAGGTCGGCTGAGCGAGCGGGCCCAGACCTGCTGGCCCGCCCATCCCCGGTCGGTCAGCCCTGGTTCGGTCAGCCCTGGTTCGGTCAGCCCTGGTTCGAGACCCGTCGCTCCTCCAGGACGCGGTCGCGGCTGCGCACCAGCCGCAGCATCGTGACCAGGCCCAGACCGCCGACCATGTTGCCCAGCACGGTCCAGGAGAACCACCGCGCCCAGTCGACGTACCCGAAGCCGGCGTCGCCGGTGTGCAGGGCCCCGAAGGCCAGCAGGGAGTCGAGGACGGAGTGGAACATCTGCAGGCCTGCGATCAGGAAGCCGATGGCGATCGCGGCGATGATCTTGGCCGCCATGTCGTCGGTGCCCTGCTGCATGCGGGTGAGCAGCGTGATCGCGGCGCCGGCCAGGACGGCCAGCGAGAAGGTCTCGAGCGACAGCCCGGCCTCGACGAAGTGCGTGGCCGAGGTGACCAGGTCGGCGTGGTAGGCCGGGAAGGCCTGCACCACCAGCCACATGATGACCCAGCCGCCGAGCAGGTTGCCGATCAAGGTCAGGCCCCACAGCCGCAGCAGCGAGCGCACCCGGGCGCGGCGCGCCGCCACCGTGACCACGGGGATCAGGAAGCCCTCGGTGAACAGCTCCGAGCGGGCCAGCAGCAGCGCCACGAAGCCCAGCGAGAACGCGATGCCGGCGAGCGGGTGGCTGCCGGTCTCGTGGTAGACCGCCAGCATCGCCAGGACCCCGAAGGCGACCTCGGAGCCGCCGAAGAACCCGGTGACCCCGGTGGTGACGACGCCCCGACCCATCCGCTGCACGCCCTCGTCGAGCTGGCGGTCGATGGCGCTCTCGAGCTCGTCCTCCAGCGGGCCGTCGGTCCGGCCCTGGTCGCGGGGGGAGTCCTCGGCGTGGTCGCGACCCCCGTCCGTGTGCTCGCTCATGGCCTCATCCTGGGTCCGCGCCACCACCGCTGACGGGTGCCGCGCCGCTCAGCCGCGGCCCTCACCCTGCAACCGGTCGATGTGCTCGGAGGCCTCGGCCTTGGTCAGGTCGGCGTCGATGGTCTCGCCCGCCTCGCGGGCCAGGGTGTCGAGGTAGCTCTTCTGCGCGCCGGTGGCGGGCTCGTCGCCGCTGACCCAGTCCTGCGGGTCCTTCTCGGTCGCGGTGGGGTCGGGCGCCTCGGCACCCAGGACGTCGGGCTGGTCGGTGTTCGCACGTGCGTTCGATTCCATGCCCACGACGCTACCCACCTGACGCACCGACCCCAAGGCCCCTGTGGGGTGAGCGGCCGGCAGGCGGCAGACTGGGGTCATGATCGCCGCGCCCAAGTACGGCTTCGTCGTCCTCGCCGTGCCCAAGTCGGGGTCCACCGCCCTCGAGGCGGCCTTCGCCCGGCACGCCCAGCTGGTCACCTCGGGACCGCACTCGCTCAAGCACGTCGGCGCGGAGGGGTTCGAGCGCGACATCGCGCCGCTGCTCGACCAGCACGGGTACGCCCGTGCCGACTACGAGACCTGCGCGCTGGTGCGCGACCCGGTGTCGTGGATGTCGTCGTGGTGGCGCTACCGCTCCCGGCCCGGCATCGTCGGCACCTCGACGTACACCGGCGACATGAGCTTCGACGAGTTCGTCGGCCGGGTCGCCGCCGGCGAGATCGAGCTGCCCTCGCAGTCCAGCTACGTCAACCGCGCCGACGGCACGCCGGGCGTCGACCGGCTCTACCGCTACGAGGACCTCGACGAGTGCCTCGCCTGGCTGCGCGCGTGCCTGGGGCCCAAGAAGGCGCGCAAGACCGAGCTGCGCCAGCGCAACGTCTCGCCCGACCGGGCCCACGAGACCTCCGCGGCCACGCGCGACCTCGTCGAGCAGACCTATGCCGCCGACCTGGCGCTGCACCGCGACGTCGCGACGGGACGCCTGGCGGGGGACTGACCCCGACCACGGCGAAGCCTCGAGCCACGGCAAAGCCTCGAGCGCGGGGGAGCCGAGGTCCCCGACGCGCGGGCGACGGACTGTTACCTTCCGAGCGCCCGCTTCCCCAGCCTGCGAGGTCGTCATGGCCGAGCCGCCTCACGGCTCCACCACGCCGGAGCACCCCGGCCCGCCTCCCACGCCCCGGCGTGGCCGCCGGCGCCGGCTCCGGCCGCGACGCCGGGCCGCAGGCCTCCGCGGCACCATCGGGGTGACCCTGATGGGCGCCGTGGTGCCCGGCTCGGGCCTGGTGTGGACCGGCCGCCGGCTGCTCGGGCTCCTGGTCCTGGTGCCCTTCCTGCTGGCCACGGCGTACGCCGCGGGGACGGCCAGCAGGGTCGCCGACCTGCGCACCCTCGTCGACCTGGCCATGGACCCCGCGCGGCTCAAGACCTTCGCCGCTGTCGCCGTGCTCGCGCTGGTGCTCTGGGCGGGCGCCGTGTGGTTGACCTACCACCACGCCCGACCGGTACGCCGCACGCGCGCGGCCACCGTGGCCGGCAACGCGTTCGTGCTGCTGCTGGTCGTGGTCGTCGGCGCACCCCTGGGGCTGGCCGCGCGCTACGCCACGGTGCAGGCCGACCTCGTCGAGACCGTCTTCGAGGAGGCGCCGCTCAGCGCCACGATCCCGCGCGACGTCACCGAGGCCGACCCGTGGGGCGGGCGGGACCGGGTCAACGTGCTGCTGCTCGGCGGCGACGGCTCCGACTCGCGCGCCGGGGTGCGCACCGACAGCCTGATCCTGGCGAGCATCGAGACCGCGACGGGCAAGACCGTGCTGTTCTCGCTGCCGCGCAACCTGATGCGCGCCCAGTTCCCCGAGGACAGCGCGCTGCACGACCTCTACCCCGACGGGTTCACCGGCGAGGGCGACCCGGCGGCGTACATGCTCAACGCCGTCTACGGACAGGTCCCGCTGCTGCACCCGGGCGTGCTCGGCGCCAGCGCCGCCGAGGGGGCCGACGAGGGCGCCGACGCGCTGAAGCTCGCGGTGGCCGGCTCGCTCGGGATCGACGTCGACTACTACGTGCTGGTCAACCTGCGCGGCTTCGAGCAGGTGGTCGACGCGATCGGCGGCATCACCGTCGACGTCAACGAGCCGGTGGCCATCAACGGCAACACCGACGCCGGCATCGAGCCCACGGCCTGGATCGAGCCGGGCCCCGACCAGCACCTCGACGACTTCCACGCGCTGTGGTTCGCCCGCGGCCGCTACGGCTCCGACGACTACCGGCGCATGGAGCGCCAGCGCTGCGCGGTCGACGCGATCATCGAGGCGGCCGACCCGATGACGCTGCTGCGCCGCTACACCGGTCTGGCCGAGGCCGGCATGGACATCGTGACCACGGACATCCCGCGCGAGCTGCTGCCGGATCTGGTCGGGCTGGGGCTGCGGATGAAGGACGCGAAGGTCCGCTCCGTGGTCTTCAGGCCCTCGGAGCGCTTCTCCTCCGCGGACCCCGACTACGAGCACGTGCGGGCCATGGTGGCGCGTGCCATCGACCCGCCCGAGCGCGCGGTGCGCAAGGCCGATCCCGACCGTGCCCGGGGCACCGAGGGGTCGTGCGCCTGGACCGGGGAGGACGCCGACGTCGTGGACGCCGGCGTCGGCTCGTCGGCGCCGGGGACGGGCTGACTCAGCCGCCGAGCGAGCGGTACCACTCCTGGTAGACCGACAGCGCTCCCCGGCCTCGGGCGAGCGCCTCCTCGGTGGAGGGCAGCAGGTCGGCGGCACCGCCCACCGACCCGGTGTCGGCCACGGCCTCCAGCCGGCGCACCGCCTCGCCCGCGTAGACGACGCCCAGGTTGAGCGCGCCGCCGGCCAGCTTGTGCGAGACCTGGCGCAACGCGTCGGCGTCGCCGGCGTCGACGGCCGCGCTCATCGCCTCCATCGCCTCGGCGCAGTTGCGCTCGAAGTTCGCGATGGCGCGGTCGAGGTAGTCGGTGTTGTCCTCGTCGAGCTCGCGCAGCATCTCGAGCCGGTCGAGGTCGAGACCGGCCAGGGCCGGGTCGTCCGTGGGCGGGACGGGCTCGGGCATGGGTATCTCCTCGTGGTGGGGCTGGGGCTCGTCGTCGGGACCGGCAGGGGGCCCCGGGGCGTCGAGCCACCGGGCCAGGGTCTCGGTGAGGGCGGCGGGGTCGACGGGCTTGGTCAGGTAGTCGTCCATGCCGGCCTCGGCACAGCGCTCGCGCTCACCCTCCACGGCCGCCGCGGTCATGGCGATGACCGGCAGCCGGGCGGAGCCGGCGGCCGCCTCCGCGGCCCGGATGGCACGCGTCGCGGCGTACCCGTCGAGCACCGGCATCTGCACGTCCATCAGCACCGCGTCCCAACCGCCACGGGCAACCGACTCGACAGCGGCCCGCCCGTCGTCGACGGTCGCATGGTCGTAGCCCAGGTGCTCCAGGAGCCCGGCGGCGACCATCTGGTTGACGGGGTTGTCCTCGACCACCAGCACGCGGTGCGCACGACGAGCCGGAGGCGCGGACGCGGCGAGCGTGGTCGCGCTCGACAGGTGCTCGACCAGCGTGCTGCGCAGCACGCCCGCGGGCACCGGCTTGACCAGGTAGTCGTCGAGCCCGGCGCTGCGCACCTCGACGTCGTCCAGGTGGGTCATCGAGGTGAGCATCAGCAGCACGGTCGTGCCGTGCGCGGGGTCGGCCCGCAGCGTGCGGGCCAGGTCGAGGCCGTCGCGCCGAGGCATCGCCATGTCGAGCAGCACCGCGGCGTACGCCGCCGCGCGATCCTCGCCGGCCTCCCGGTCGTTGCGGGCGACGGCGGCCAGCGCCTCGTCGACCGAGGTCGTGACGTCGACCTCGAGGCCCCACCAGCCGAGCTGCTCGACCAGGATCATCCGGTTGGCGGGGTTGTCGTCGACGACGAGCACGCGGCGTCCGGCGAGCAGCGAGCGTGCCTGCTCGTCGGCGACGTCGACCACGTCGCCGGCCGGCAGGGCCAGCGGGACCTCCGCGGTGAAGACGGCGCCGCCGCCGGGGTTGGGCCGGTGGGCCAGGGTCCCGCCCAGGGCCTGGACGATCTCGTGGGAGATCGCCAGCCCGAGGCCGGTGCCGCCGTAGACGCGCGTGGTGGAGGCGTCGGCCTGGGTGAAGGGGTCGAAGAGGCCGGCGACCTTCTCCGGAGGCACTCCGATGCCGGTGTCGGTGACGGAGACGACCAGGGTGGTGCCGGCGTCGGGGGCGGGGCGCGCGCCGGCCTCGACGTCGACCCGCCCGTGGTCGGTGAACTTGACGGCGTTGGAGACGAGGTTGGTCAGCACCTGGGCGAGGCGGGTGGGGTCGCCGGCCAGCACCCGGGGCACCTCGGCCGCGCACGAGAGCGTCAGCTCGATGCCCTTGGCGCGTGCCTGTGCCGCGAGCACCCCGACGACCTGGTCGAGGACGGGGCGCACCTCGAAGTCGAGGACCTCGAGCTCGAGACGGCCGGCCTCGATCTTGGAGAAGTCGAGGATGTCGTTGATGACTCCCAGCAGTGCCCGGCTGGCGACCTGCACGCCCGCCGCGAGGCGCTGCTGCTCACCGGTGAGCGTGGTGCGCAGCAGCAGGTCGTTGAGGCCGATCACCCCGTTGAGCGGGGTGCGGATCTCGTGGCTCATGGTCGCCAGGAACTCCGACTTCTGCCGCGAGGCGTCCATCGCCTGGTCGCGTGCCTCGGCCAGCTCCTGGTGCACCTGCTCGCGCCAGGCCACCCGGCCCATCTGCTCGGCCACGTGCCCCACCATCTGCTCGATCATGGCGTGGCGGTAGAGCGGCGGGTCGGAGGTGAGGGTCAGCACCGCCCGGACCTCGTCGAGCACCATGACGGGGAAGGCGATCGTCAGACGTGCCTCGTCCCAGCGGGTCTCCCTGGCCGTCAGCACCGAGCGGGCCAGCGCCAGCTCGGCGTCGGCCGTGGCCGGGTCGGCGTCGTCCTCGGCCGCGCTCCGGGGGTCGACGTACAGCGGCTGCAGCACTCCCTCGGCATCGATCGTGAACGCCCGCGCACGCGACCAGTCGTCGTGCAGCAGGACCAGGTCGCGGGCCTGGCGCAGCAGGCTGTCCAGGGTCTCGGCGTCGTTGGCGGCCGTCGCCACGGTCTGCATCAGGGTGTTCTGGGCCGCCTGGTCGGCCAGCGCGAGCTCGGTCTGCTTGGTCTCCGTGACGTCCTGCAGCGTGCCGACCATGCGCGGGTGGTGGGGGTCGGGCTGCAGCACGCCGCGAGCGCGGGCCCACCGCCACTCCTCGTTGGCCAGGACCTGCACGGTGACGTCCAGCGTGCTGCCGTCGGCGAGGCTGCCGGCCACCAGCTGGCGCACCAGGTCGCGGTCGTCGGGATGGACCTTCTCGACGAAGCGCTCCAGGGTCCAGGCCTCCGTGGTGGTGTCGACCCCGAAGAGCCGGTCGATCTGCTCCGACCCGATGATCGCGCCCGCGGTGAGGTCCCAGGTCCAGGCTCCGATGCGGGCGATCTCCTGGGTCTCCTCGAGGCGCTGCCGGCTCTCCTCGTGGGCCAGCGCCGCCGCGCGCCGGTCGTCGTAGTCGCTGAAGGTCAGCTGCAGCGCGGTGGGCCGGCCCTCCTCGTCGAGCACCGGGCACTCGCGCACCAGCACCCAGGTGACGCCGCCGTCGTGGCGCACGAGCTGCACCTCGACGGCGTCGTGGTTGACGTGTCCCTCTCGCACCCGGGCGAGGTGCGCCTCGAGCTGGGGGCGGCCGACCTCGTCGAGGCTGTCCTGCATGGGGACGTGCTGCATGCGGTCGTGCGGCACGCCGTACAGGTGCGCCATGGCCGGGTTGGCGTAGATGGTGCGTCCGGTCAGGTCGATGACCCAGATGCCGTCCGGCGAGCGCTCGACGATGTCGCGGTACATCCCACCTGCCGTCATCACACCTCCGCCCCGCCCCACGATAGGGCCTCGGGGCCTGCCGCGCTGTCAGATCCGGCGCGCGCCGGAGATGAGGAACCCGCCGTCCGGCTGCTCCTGCAGGGTGAGCTCGATGGTCTCGGTCACGGTGCCCGAGCCGGCACGGGTGTAGGTGTAGGTGTAGGTGGCCGTCCCGGCCCCGGGGTCCGCACCCTCCATCGTGAAGTCGCTGACCTCGCGCACGCTGCCCCAGAAGCCGGTGTAGCCCCGCAGCCGGCCGCTCTCGCGCTGGTAGGCGGGGGTGAGCATCGCGTAGCCGGCGTCCGGGTCGGCCGCGGCGGTGCGCACGTAGTCGGCGGCGAACTCCTCGATGTCCTCGGCGGTGGGGCCCTGGGTCGGCGAGGGGTCCTCGGTCGGGCTGCTCGAGGTCGGTCCCGGGCTCGTCCCCGCTGCGGTGGGTGCCTCGTCGCCGGGGTCGCGTCCCTGGCCGACGGCGAAGGCGATGACCACGAGCACGACCAGCAACGCGGCACCCAGCGCCACCGGCGCCAGCGCTCCCCGTCGACGGCGCTGCGACGCACCACCGGCGCTCGCCGGCGGCGACGCGGAGGACGGTGCGGGGATGACCGTGGGCTGCACCCCGGTGTTGAGGGGGGCGATCTCCTCCATCGACCGGGTGTCGTCACCGCTCGGCAGCGCAGGGAGGGGCTCGGCGGCCCCCGGGCCCTGCAGCAGCACGTCGCGCACGGTGGCCATGTCCCAGCGCTGCTCGGGGTCGCGGCACATCGTGGCCCGCAGCAGCGGCCCGAGCCATCCCGGCTCGTCGACGCGCGGGGGCTCCTCGTGCACGATGCGGTAGAGCGCTCCGAGCACGTTATCGCTCACCTCGTACGGCGGGTGGCCGGCCAGGGCGTGGAAGAGCGACGCGCCCAGCGACCACACGTCGCTGCGTGCCGTGGCCGTGGCTCCCGAGGCGACCTCGGGGGCCAGGTAGGCGGGCGACCCGGTCACCAGCCCGGTCTGGGTCAGGGACGGGTCGGTCTCGGCGCGGGCGATGCCGAAGTCGGAGAGCTTCACCTGGCCGTCGGCGGTGACCAGCATGTTGGACGGCTTGACGTCGCGGTGCACGATCCCGGCCTCGTGGGCGGCGGCGAGCGCTTCGGCCGCCTGCCCCAGCAGCTGCGCGGCCCGGTCGGGGGACAGGGGCCCCTCGGCGCGCAGGTAGCCCGAGAGGTTGGTGCCGTCGACGTGCTCCATCACCAGGTACTGCTGGCCGTCCTCCTCGACGAGGTCGTAGACGGCCACGACGTGGGGGTGGCTCAGCCGCGCGGCCAGCCGGGCCTCGCGCTCGGCCCGCTCCGCGCGCTCGCGGTCGTCGGGGTCCTGGCCGGGGACGGCACCGAGGCGCTTGAGTGCCACCGGCCGGCCGAGCATCTCGTCGCGACCGAGCCACACCGCGCCCATCCCGCCGCGCCCGATCTCCCGCTCGAGCGTGTACCTGCCCGCGATCACGCCTGCTCGACCTCCATGCGCACGAGGATAGGGCGTCGGGCAGCGACGCCCCCGCGCCGACGGGTCGTGAACCCGGTGGGCGTCCCGATCGACGATGAGGCAGGCTTGGCGTCGTCCGGCGGACTGCGTTGTCCGCGCCCCGCAGCGGAGAAGGCACCAGACGTGAGCATCGACCCCACCCTCCTCGACGACCTCGAGTGGCGCGGCCTCGTCGCCCACTCGACGGACCGCGACGCGCTGCGCGCCGCGCTCGTGGAGGGCAGCGTCCGCTACTACGTCGGCTTCGACCCCACCGCGCCGAGCCTGCACATGGGCAACCTGCTGCAGATCGTCACGGCGATGCGCCTGCAGCGTGGCGGCCACACGCCGTTCGTGCTCGTCGGCGGCTCGACCGGCATGATCGGCGACCCCCGCGACTCCGGCGAGCGCACGCTCAACACGCTCGAGACCGTGGCCGAGTGGGTCGAACGCATCCGCCACCAGGTGGAGCCGTTCCTCTCCTTCGAGGGCGAGAACGCCGCCACCATGGTCAACAACCTCGACTGGACCGCCGGTGTCTCCGCGATCGACTTCCTGCGCGACATCGGCAAGCACTTCCCGGTCAACCGGATGCTGGCCCGCGACGTGGTGCGCAACCGGCTCGACGACGGCATCAGCTACACCGAGTTCTCCTACATCCTGCTGCAGTCCATGGACTACCTGCACCTGCACCGCGAGCACGGCGTCTCCCTCCAGCTCGGCGGCTCCGACCAGTGGGGCAACATCACCGGCGGCGTCGAGCTGGTGCGTCGCGCCGACGGGGAGCGGGTGCACGCCTTCGTCACCCCGCTGGTGACCCGGGCCGACGGCACCAAGTACGGCAAGAGCGAGGGCGGCGCACTGTGGCTGGACCCCGAGATGCTCTCGCCCTACGCCTTCTACCAGTTCTGGCTCAACGTCGAGGACGAGAAGGTCGGCGAGCTGCTGCGGTTGTTCACCTTCCTCGACCGGGCGCGGATCGAGGAGCTCGAGGCCGCGCACGCCGAGAAGCCGTTCCTGCGCGCGGGCCAGAAGGCGCTGGCCGAGGAGATGACCACGCTGGTGCACGGGGCCCAGGAGACGGCCCGCATCCAGGCGGCCTCCGCCGCGCTGTTCGGCGGGGGGGACATGGCCGAGCTGAGCCCCGACACCCTGGGCGCGGCACTGCGCGAGACGGGGGTGCTGCGTCTGGAGTCGGCGGGCGGGCTGCCCTCGGTCGTCGACCTGCTCGTCGAGACCGGGCTGGCCAAGAGCAAGGGCGACGCCCGGCGCACGGTGGCGGAGGGCGGTGCCTACCTCAACAACGTGCGTGTGGAGGACCCCGACCGGGTGCCGGGCGCCGACGACCTGCTCGGCGGCACCTGGCTGGTGCTGCGCAAGGGCAAGAAGAGCTTCAAGGGCGTCGAGGTCGTCTGAGGTGGGCGACGCGCGCGGCGGCAGCTGGTTGAGCGGGCTCGGTGCCCGCGCGGCGGGGTCGATGGCCCTGCCCCTGCGCGAGTACGTCGAGCACGGCGCCGGCGCCGGTGTCACCGCCGGCGAGGCAGCGGCGGGCTGGGGCCGGCTGCGCCTGCGACCGCACGTGCTGCGCGACGTCACCTCCGTCGACCCCACGGTCGAGCTGCTCGGCTGCTCCAGCCGGGTGCCGTGGGGCGTGGCCCCGACCTCCCTGCAGCGGGCCGTGCACCCCGACGGCGAGCTGGCCACCGCGCGGGCCTCGGCGGCGGCCGGCGCGGTCATGGTGGTCTCGAGCAACGCCGGCAGCACGTTCGACGACATCGCCGCGACCGGGGTCACCTGGTGGTTGCAGGTCTACCTGCCCTCCGACCGCACCCTGGCCGGTCCCTTGCTGGACCGGGCGGTCGCTGCCGGTGCGACGGCCGTCGTCCTGACGGTCGACACCCCCGTGGTGGCGACGTGGCACCCCTCGGAGGCACTCATCTGGGACCTGGCCGACCCGGCCTGGACCCGGGTCAACTTCGACCCGGGCTACGACGACCAGCCCGGCTCCGAGAAGGCGCTCGACCTCGGTCCCCACGACATCGACTGGCTGCGTGAGCGCACCGGGCTGCCCGTCGTGGTCAAGGGCGTGCTGCGCGGCGACGATGCGCGGCGGTGCGTGCAGGCCGGCGCCGCAGGAGTGTGGGTGTCGACGCACGGCGGCCGCCAGCTCGACCGCAGCCTGAGCACCGCGGCGGCCCTGCCCGAGGTGCGCCGCGCCGTCGGCGCCGATGCCGAGGTCTACGTCGACGGGGGAGTGCGCAGCGGGCTCGACGTCGTGACCGCGCTCGCGGCCGGCGCCGACGCCGTCTTCGTGGGCCGGCCCGTCCTGCACGCCCTGGTCGAGGGGGAGGCCGGGGTGGCCCGCTGGCACGCCGCCCTCCTCACCGAGACCGTGGAGGCCCTGCGCCTGGCCGGCTGCCGTACGCCCGCGGACACCCGGGACCTGCTGGCCGATGACGCGGACGAGGGGCCATACCCAGTCTGACCTGCACAAACGCGGATGTGCTCCGGGTCACCCCAACTCGATTTGTCGTGTGGCAGCCGTTCGCCTAATGTTTTCCATGTCGCCAGGGAGCGGCGGGGAGCAAGGCCGGTCTGGCCGGGCTCCCGGCCCCAGGACGACCACAGCTCCACATCGCGGTCTGCCGCGCTGCGGAGCGCAGAGCCCCGCCGCTGGTGCCGAGAGGTGCTGGGACGGTGTGCGTCTGATTCTTGAGAACTCAACAGTGTGTCATAGTCGACGAATTAGTTTGTTATGCCCCGTTGATCATGGATGTCCTTTCGGGGGTTGATGTGGTTGATGGTTTCTTTGGTAAGACGATGATTCTGGCAATTGTCAGTTTTGTTCTCTTGTCAGGCATCTCTTTTTCTGCGCTGACCTTTTTGGTTGGTGTGGTGTTGTTTTTCAACGGAGAGTTTGATCCTGGCTCAGGACGAACGCTGGCGGCGTGCTTAACACATGCAAGTCGAGCGGTAAGGCCCTTCGGGGTACACGAGCGGCGAACGGGTGAGTAACACGTGAGTAATCTGCCCTTCACTTCGGGATAAGCCTCGGAAACGGGGTCTAATACCGGATATGACCACTTCACGCATGTGATGGTGGTGGAAAGTTTTTCGGTGGGGGATGTGCTCGCGGCCTATCAGCTTGTTGGTGGGGTAATGGCCTACCAAGGCTTCGACGGGTAGCCGGCCTGAGAGGGTGACCGGCCACACTGGGACTGAGACACGGCCCAGACTCCTACGGGAGGCAGCAGTGGGGAATATTGGACAATGGGCGGAAGCCTGATCCAGCAACGCCGCGTGAGGGATGACGGCCTTCGGGTTGTAAACCTCTTTCAGTAGGGACGAAGCGCAAGTGACGGTACCTACAGAAGAAGCACCGGCCAACTACGTGCCAGCAGCCGCGGTAATACGTAGGGTGCGAGCGTTGTCCGGAATTATTGGGCGTAAAGGGCTCGTAGGCGGTTTGTCGCGTCGGGAGTGAAAACACTGGGCTTAACTCAGTGCTTGCTTCCGATACGGGCAGACTAGAGGTATTCAGGGGAGAACGGAATTCCTGGTGTAGCGGTGAAATGCGCAGATATCAGGAGGAACACCGGTGGCGAAGGCGGTTCTCTGGGAATTACCTGACGCTGAGGAGCGAAAGTGTGGGGAGCGAACAGGATTAGATACCCTGGTAGTCCACACCGTAAACGTTGGGCGCTAGGTGTGGGGTCCATTCCACGGATTCCGTGCCGCAGCTAACGCATTAAGCGCCCCGCCTGGGGAGTACGGCCGCAAGGCTAAAACTCAAAGGAATTGACGGGGGCCCGCACAAGCGGCGGAGCATGCGGATTAATTCGATGCAACGCGAAGAACCTTACCTGGGTTTGACATACACCGGAAAGCTGCAGAGATGTAGCCCCTTTTAGTCGGTGTACAGGTGGTGCATGGCTGTCGTCAGCTCGTGTCGTGAGATGTTGGGTTAAGTCCCGCAACGAGCGCAACCCTCGTCCTATGTTGCCAGCACGTCCTTCGGGATGGTGGGGACTCATAGGAGACTGCCGGGGTCAACTCGGAGGAAGGTGGGGATGACGTCAAGTCATCATGCCCCTTATGTCCAGGGCTTCACGCATGCTACAATGGCCGGTACAAAGGGCTGCGATCCCGTGAGGGGGAGCGAATCCCAAAAAGCCGGTCTCAGTTCGGATTGGGGTCTGCAACTCGACCCCATGAAGTCGGAGTCGCTAGTAATCGCAGATCAGCAACGCTGCGGTGAATACGTTCCCGGGCCTTGTACACACCGCCCGTCACGTCACGAAAGTCGGCAACACCCGAAGCCGGTGGCCTAACCCCTTGTGGGAGGGAGCCGTCGAAGGTGGGGCTGGCGATTGGGACGAAGTCGTAACAAGGTAGCCGTACCGGAAGGTGCGGCTGGATCACCTCCTTTCTAAGGAGCACACGCCCCGATGCCAGACGCCTGTTCTGGTACGTATGGTGGTGTTCACTAGTGGAATCGTCGATGATGCTTCGCCCCTGTGGGCGGGGTCTTCTCAGTACTACTCGTACACGCGCTCTTTGAGTGGGTGTGGGGGTGTGGAACCTGGAGGCTCTCGTTTGTTGGGGTGGGGTTGGCACACTGTTGAGCTTTGAGGGATCAGGTGACTGGTCTGCTCGATGCCTCCTGGTATCCCAGGTCCACCGGATGGTGGGGCTGGGGGCTTGGTGGGCTGGTTGTTTGTGAATTGGATAGTGGACGCGAGCATCTGACGCGACAGTACGCATCTGCCTCTTGTGTGGGGTGGGTGTGGGTGTCGTGTCTTTCTAGATGTAATTAATTCTAGTCTTTGTAGTTTTTGTTGAGTGTTTGTGAGACAAGCTATGAAGGGCACATGGTGGATGCCTTGGCATCAAGAGCCGATGAAGGACGTAGGAGCCTGCGATAAGCCCTGGGGAGTTGGCAACCAAGCTGTGATCCGGGGGTGTCCGAATGGGGAAACCCAGCTGGAGTCATGTCCAGTTACCCGCGCCTGAATATATAGGGTGTGTGGAGGGAACGTGGGGAAGTGAAACATCTCAGTACCCACAGGAAGAGAAAACAATAGTGATTCCGAGAGTAGTGGCGAGCGAAATCGGATGAGGCCAAACCACGTACATGTGATACCCGGCAGGGGTTGTGTATGTGGGGTTGTGGGATCGCATGGGTGGGTCTGCCGGCCTACCACACAGTAAGAAACTCGTGATGAAGTTGAAGTCCGCTGGAAAGTGGCGCCGTAGAGGGTGATAGCCCCGTAAGTGTAAGTCGCGAGCTGTGATGCGCATATCCCAAGTAACACGGAACCCCTGAAATTCCGTGTGAATCTGGCGGGACCACCCGTTAAGCCTAAATACTCCTTGATGACCGATAGCGGACAAGTACCGTGAGGGAAAGGTGAAAAGTACCCCTGGCGGGGAGTGAAATAGTACCTGAAACCGTGTGCCTACAATCCGTCGGAGCCTTGCTCACACTTGTGTGACGGGGTGACGGCGTGCCTTTTGAAGAATGAGCCTGCGAGTTTGCGTTGTGTTGCGAGGTTAACCCGTGTGGGGAAGCCGTAGCGAAAGCGAGTCCGAATAGGGCTACTTAGTAGCACGATCAAGACCCGAAGCGAAGTGATCTATCCATGGGCAGGTTGAAGCGCGGGTAAGACCGCGTGGAGGACCGAACCCACTTAGGTTGAAAACTGAGGGGATGACCTGTGGATAGGGGTGAAAGGCCAATCAAACTTCGTGATAGCTGGTTCTCCCCGAAATGCATTTAGGTGCAGCGTTGCGTGTTTCTTGCCGGAGGTAGAGCACTGGATAGCCGATGGGCCCGACCAGGTTACTGACGTTAACCAAACTCCGAATGCCGGTAAGTGAGAGCGCAGCAGTGAGACTGCGGGGGATAAGCTCCGTAGTCGAGAGGGAAACAGCCCAGACCATCAGCTAAGGCCCCTAAGCGGTGACTAAGTGGAAAAGGATGTGGAGTCGCACTGACAACCAGGAGGTTGGCTTGGAAGCAGCCACCCTTGAAAGAGTGCGTAATAGCTCACTGGTCAAGTGATTCCGCGCCGACAATGTAGCGGGGCTCAAGTCATCCGCCGAAGCTATGGCATTCACATAAGCCCAGCACCCACTTGATGGGTGTTCAGGTGTGTGGATGGGTAGGGGAGCGTCGTGTCGCGAGTGAAGCGCCGGAGTGATCCAGGTGTGGATGCGACACGAGTGAGAATGCAGGCATGAGTAGCGAATCACGTGTGAGAAACACGTGCGCCGAATGATCAAGGGTTCCAGGGTCAAGCTAATCTGCCCTGGGTAAGTCGGGACCTAAGGCGAGGCCGACAGGCGTAGTCGATGGACAACGGGTTGATATTCCCGTACCGGCAAAGTAGCGCCCATGACGAACCTGGTGATGCTAACCATCTGAAACATCCGTGATCGGACCCTTCGGGGCGAGACGCGGGTGCGTAGCGTGGGACCCGAACTGGTAGTAGTCAAGCGATGGGGTGACGCAGGAAGGTAGTCCAACCGTACCGATGGTTGTGTACGGCTAAGCATGTAGGGCGAGATCTAGGCAAATCCGGATCTCTGACTTCGATGTCGGGCTTGAGATGTGATGGGGACCCCGTTGGGGGGAAGTGGATGATCCTATGCTGTCGAGAAAAACCTCTAGCGAGCTATGCGCCGCCCGTACCCCAAACCGACTCAGGTGATCAGGTAGAGAATACTAAGGCGATCGAGCGAACCACGGTTAAGGAACTCGGCAAAATGCCCCCGTAACTTCGGGAGAAGGGGGGCCCGGAACGTGAACACCCTTGCGGTGGGAGCGGGAAGGGCCGCAGAGACCAGGCCCAAGCGACTGTTTACTAAAAACACAGGTCCGTGCGAAGTTGTAAGACGATGTATACGGACTGACTCCTGCCCGGTGCTGGAAGGTTAAGAGGACCTGTTAGGTAGCAATACCGAAGCGGAGAATTTAAGCCCCAGTAAACGGCGGTGGTAACTATAACCATCCTAAGGTAGCGAAATTCCTTGTCGGGTAAGTTCCGACCTGCACGAATGGAGTAACGACTTGGGCGCTGTCTCAACCGTGGACTCGGCGAAATTGCACTACGAGTAAAGATGCTCGTTACGCGCGGCAGGACGGAAAGACCCCGGGACCTTTACTATAGTTTGGTATTGGTGTTTGGTTCGGCTTGTGTAGGATAGGTGGGAGACTGTGAAGCATTCACGCCAGTGAGTGTGGAGTCATCGTTGAAATACCACTCTGGTCGTACTAGATGTCTAACCTAGGTCCGTTATCCGGATCAGGGACAGTGCCTGATGGGTAGTTTAACTGGGGCGGTTGCCTCCTAAAGAGTAACGGAGGCGCTCAAAGGTTCCCTCAGCCTGGTTGGCAATCAGGTGGCGAGTGTAAGTGCACAAGGGAGCTTGACTGTGAGACAGACATGTCGAGCAGGGACGAAAGTCGGAACTAGTGATCCGGCGTCGGCATGTGGAAGCGACGTCGCTCAACGGATAAAAGGTACCCCGGGGATAACAGGCTGATCTTCCCCAAGAGTCCATATCGACGGGATGGTTTGGCACCTCGATGTCGGCTCGTCGCATCCTGGGGCTGGAGTAGGTCCCAAGGGTTGGGCTGTTCGCCCATTAAAGCGGCACGCGAGCTGGGTTTAGAACGTCGTGAGACAGTTCGGTCCCTATCCGCCGCGCGCGCAGGAAACTTGAGAAAGGCTGTCCCTAGTACGAGAGGACCGGGATGGACGAACCTCTGGTGTGCCAGTTGTCCCGCCAGGGGCACGGCTGGTTAGCTACGTTCGGAAGTGATAACCGCTGAATGCATCTAAGCGGGAAGCACGTTTCAAGATGAGGTTTCCCACCGGGTCAACCGGGTAAGGCCCCCAGCAGAACACTGGGTTGATAGGCCGGAGGTGTACAGCAGCAATGCCTAGCCGACCGGTACTAATAGGCCGAGGGCTTGTCCCACAACCACTCAGCTGAACCTACAAGGTGAGCTGCTCGCGTCCACGAATCCACACACACAAACCACGACACATGACACATCCACATGTGAATAATGGCTTGGCACACACCACCACCCAGTGAACATCAACCTGGGTGTGTGTGCCGCAAGAGTTACGGCGGCCATAGCGAAAGGGAAACACCCGGTCCCATCCCGAACCCGGAAGTTAAGCCTTTCAGCGCCGATGGTACTGCAACCGAGAGGTTGTGGGAGAGTAGGACGCCGCCGGACATACACTCCGTAGGGGCCACCGCAAGGTGGCCCCTACGTGCATTTACCCCTGACCAGCAGGTCGACGAAGGAGCATCCCGTGGCTGAGCAGCGACGCAACCAGCGCCCCACCGGCGCTCGCCCCTCGGGTGGGCGTCCCACCGGCGGGGGCCGTCCGTCCTCGGGCAGGTCTTCGGAGGGTCGCCCCGAGCGCGGCGGACGCTCGGACTCGCGCGACTCCCGTGACTCCCGCGGTGACCGCGACTCCCGCGGTGGACGCGGTGGCCAGTCCCGCGACCGCAAGTCCGGGCCCCGTGGGGCCGGAAGCGGCCGCTCGGTCGAGAAGGAGGCACCCCGTTCCGCCGACCAGGCGGTCTACGACGGCCCCGAGCTGCCCGACGACATCACCGGCAAGGAGCTCGACCGCTCGGTCATCGCCCAGCTCAAGGGCTTGCCCGAGAAGCTGGCGGCCCGGGTGGCACGCCACCTCGCGGCGGCAGGGGCCCTCATCGACGAGGACCCCGAGACCGCCTACCAGCACACCCTGGCCGCGCGTGCGCGCGCGCCTCGGTTGGCCGTGGTGCGCGAGGCCGCCGGCGAGGCGGCGTACGCAGCGGGTCACTACGCCGAGGCGCTGGCCGACCTGCGGGCCGCGAAGCGGATGAACGGCGCGACCGCGTACCTGCCGATCATCGCGGACTGCCACCGCGCGCTGGGACAGCCCGATCAGGCGCTCAAGCTCGCCAAGAGCCCGTCGGTGGCCAACTTCGAGGCCGAGGCGAAGGCCGAGATGACCATCGTCGAGGCCGGAGCCCGTCGTGACATGGGCCAGATGGACGCCGCCCTGCGGACCCTCGAGCTGGCGCCGCTGCTCTCGAAGAGCCGCGCTCCCTGGGTCGTGCGGCTGCGCTACGCCTACGCCGACACCCTCGAGTCCGCCGGTCGGACCACCGACGCACTGGCGTGGTTCCACCGCACCGACGCCATCGACGCCGACGAGATCACCGACGCCGCCGAGCGCGCAGCCATCCTCGAGAAGGCCGAGCGGGGCTGACCCGACGGGGACCGCACCCGGTCGCTGCGTCAGGGGGTGAGGATCGCGAGGACGGCCTCGGTGCCCGCCTCGCGCTTGCCCCACCTGGGGCCCTCGCGGAAGGCGATCGCCGGTCGGTCCAGGTAGAGCGCTCCCGGCTCCTCGCCCACGACGCGCACCACGATCGAGTCGCCCGGGCCCAGCGTGGCTCCCGCGGGGTCCAGCAGGGCACGGCAGAACGGCTCGGGGTCGCTGGTGACTCCCACCGAGCCGCCGCGGCACAGGAGCGGTTCGAGGGTGACGGCGACCGTCGCGTCGGCGCGCAGGTGCACCCCGTCGACGTGCAGCTCGCGGTCGAAGTCGGCGCCGGCGCTCCAGACCCCCACGTAGACGGGCCTGCCTGCCGCGGTGACCGCCGTGACGTGGCCGTCGCGGGTGGGCAGTGCCGCCGGGTTGGTGACGAACCACCAGGCGAACAGGAGCGCACCCGCGGTGGCCAGACCAGCGACCGCACGTCGCACGAGCCTCCCGGGCGCGACCCCGAGACCGTGACCGGGGCTCTGTTGCGACATGGCAGGAGCGTAGGGCATGGGGAGCCGGCGTCTCGTGGGGGAGAACGTGTTCTCGTTCCGGGGTCCGCCGCTGGCATGATGGGCCGATGAGCGCTCCTGTGACACTGGACAGACCTGCCCTCGAGGGCAGCGTGGCCGTGCGGGACGGTCGCCGGCTCAGCTTCGCCGAGTACGGCGCACCACGGGGCAGGGCCGTGGTCTGGATGCACGGGACTCCTGGAGCCCGTCGCCAGGTGCCGGTGGAGGCCCGTCGCCTGGCTCTCGAGCAGGGCGTGCGGATCATCGGTGTCGACCGCCCGGGGATCGGTTCCTCGACGCCGCACGTCTACCGCGACCTGCTCGACTGGACCCACGACCTGGAGCACCTGCTCGACGCGCTGGGTGTGGAGGCCACCCACCTCGTCGGGCTCTCCGGGGGAGGCCCCTACGTGCTCGCCGCGGGGGCCGCGCTGCCCGGGCGGGTGCACGGCATCGCGGTGCTCGGCGGAGTGGCCCCCACGGTGGGGCCGGACGCCGCCGAGGGCGGGGCGATCAGCCTGGCGGTGCGCCTGGCTCCGCTGCTCGCGCTGGGGCGCGTGCCGCTGGGCGTCGCCCTCAACCAGCTCGTGCGGCTCGCCAAGCCGGTGGCGGGGTCCTTCCTCGACCTGTACGCCGCCGTGCAGCCCCCCGGCGACAAGACCCTGCTGTCGCGACCGGAGTTCCGGGCGATGTTCGTCGACGACCTGCTCAACGGCAACCGCTTCCAGTCCACGGCGCCGATCAGCGACCTGCTGCTCTTCTGCCGCGACTGGGGCTTCGCACCTGCCGACGTGCGGGTGCCGGTGCGGTGGTGGCACGGCGACGACGACCACATCGTGCCGCTGCGCCACGGCCGGCACGTCGTCGACCGGCTCCCCGACGCCGAGCTGACGGTCATCGAGGGCGAGAGCCACCTCGGAGGCCTCGGGGTGGTCGAGGAGGTCTTGGGGACCCTGCTGGATCTCGGCCCGCGCCGTGGCGCCGGTGCGGCCGCACCGGCCTGAGGACAGCCGGCGACACGGGCCCGCGGGACTGGTGCTCGGCCGCATCATGGGCCACAATGGTCGCAAACCACATATGTGTCACTCGATCCTTCGAGACTCCTGACGAGACCGCTGGGGAAGGCGTACCTCGCGCCGGAGATGAAGGAGGTCACGGTGACCGCAACGACTGCCACCCGCACCGCGACGAGGGGCGTGCTCTACGTCCATTCAGCACCCTCCGCGCTGTGCCCCCACATCGAGTGGGCCGTGGGCGGTGTGCTCGGCATGCCCGTGAGCCTCGACTGGACGCCCCAGCCGGCGCAGAGCGGCAGCTACCGAGCCGAGTTGTCCTGGACCGGCGCGGTGGGCTCCGCCGCCGCCACCGCCTCGGCGCTGCGCGGCTGGAACCACCTGCGCTTCGAGATCACCGAGGAGCCCAGCCCCGGTGTCGAGGGCACCCGCTACTCCTACACCCCCGACCTCGGCGTCTACCACGCCGTGACCGGGATGCACGGCGACATCATGATCCCCGAGGACCGGCTCAAGGCCGCGGTGGTCAAGGCCGCGCTCGGTGACACGACGCTGCTGGTCGAGATCGACAAGCTGCTCGGCAAGCCCTGGGACGACGAGCTCGAGACCTTCCGCCACGCGGGCGACGGTGCGCCGGTGCGCTGGCTGCACCAGGTCGTCTGAGCCGGCCGCTCAGCGTCGGCGCAGGCGGAACCTGGACCTGTCGGCCCAGCCGTCGTGCGTGGTGAAGCCGACGTAGTAGGTCAGCTTCGCGCGGATCTTGTACTTGCCCGGACGTGTCGAGGTGCTGCAGAACTCGAAGGTGTCGCGCCCCTTGCGGCGGTCGGACCCGCTGTGCAGCGCGCCCGAGGCCACGCTCTTGCCGCCGGGGCCGACCAGGAAGGTCTCCAGCCCCCACGCCTGGTCGCTCGGCGGGCTCACCCGGTAGCGGTAGGCGTAGGACCGGCAACCGGGCCGCAGCACCTGGTCCTTGGCCCAGGTGCGGGCATGCTCCGACGCGTCGTGCGCGTCCGTGCCGGTGTGCGCCGCGGCCGGCGTCACCGCCCCGGCGAGCAGCCCGGCGGTGAGCAGGGCCGCCGAGGCGGCTGCGAGCGGTGCGGTGAGGCGGCGGGTGCGGGTCGTCATGCGGTCCTCCACGAGAGACGTCGTCGGTTCAACGCAGGTGCGCGGCGAACGTTACGTACGTCACAGCCCTGCGTCGACCGCGTCCGGCGTCAGAGCGGGATGTTCCCGTGCGCCCCGCGGCGTACGCCGACGCTCTGGACGGCCTCGTCGATCGCCCGGGCGATCGCGGAGCGGGTCGCGGCGGGCTCGACGACCTCGTCGACCACGCCGATCTCGACGGCTCGCTCGACGCCGCCGGCGATCCGCTCGTGCTCGGCGGCGAGCTCGGCCTCGAGGGCGGGCCGGATCTCGGGGGAGACCTCGGCCAGCCTGCGGCGGTGCAGGATGCGGACCGCGGCGACCGCGCCCATCACCGCCACCTCGGCGCCGGGCCAGGCGAAGACCTTGGTGGCGCCCAGCGACCGCGCGTTCATCGCGATGTAGGCGCCGCCGTAGGTCTTGCGGGTCACCAGGGTGACGCGCGGGACCACGCACTCGCCGAAGGCGTGCAGCAGCTTGGCGCCACGTCGTACGACGCCGTCCCACTCCTGGCCCACGCCGGGCAAATAGCCCGGCACGTCGACCAGCACGATCAACGGGATGCCGAACGCGTCGCACATCCGCACGAACCGGCTCGCCTTCTCGGCCGAGAGCGAGTCGAGGCAGCCGCCCAGGCGCAGCGGGTTGTTGGCGACCACGCCCACGGTGCGCCCACCGAAGCGACCCAGGGCGGTGACGATGTTGGGGGCCCAGCGGGCGTGCAGCTCCTCGACGCTGTCCTCGTCGAGGACCTGCTCCACGAGCGGGTGCACGTCGTAGGCGCGCTTCTTCGACTCGGGCAGGACGGCGGCCAGGTCGCGGTCCTCGACGTCGGCGACCCGCAGGCTGCCCTGCGCCCCGAGCAGGTTCGCGATGCTGCGGGCACGCTGCAGCGCCTCCTCCTCGGAGTCGGTGAGCACGTGCACGACGCCCGAGCGGCGACCGTGCGGCTCGGGGCCGCCCAGGCGCAGCATGTCGACGTCCTCGCCGGTCACCGAGCGCACCACGTCGGGGCCGGTGACGAAGATGCGTCCCTCCGGCCCGAGGATCACGACGTCGGTCAGGGCGGGGCCGTACGCCGCGCCGCCCGCCGCCGGGCCGAGCACCACCGAGACCTGCGGGATGCGTCCCGAGGCCTGGGTCATCACCTGGAAGATGCGGCCCACGGCGTGCAGGCTCAGCACGCCCTCGGCCAGGCGGGCGCCGCCGGAGTGCCACAACCCGATGATCGGGATCCGGTCGGTCATGGCGCGGTGGTAGGCATCGACGACCACGCGGCAGCCCTCGTCGCCCATCGCCCCGCCCATCACGGTGGCGTCGGAGCAGAAGGCGACCACGGGGGCGCCGCCGACCGTGCCGACCGCGGCCAGCATGCCGGACTCGTCGTCGGGGGTGATCAGCTCGAGGGAGCCCTCGTCGAGCAGCGCCCCCAGCCGGTGCCGGGGGTGGCGCGGGTCCTGCTCCCGGGGCAGCTTGGCCGGCTTCGCTGCGGGCGTGGTGGGAGGGGCGGAGGCGGTGCTCACGTGGTGGTCTCCTGGTCTCAGGCGCTGCCGAAGGCGACGGCGACGTTGGCGCCGCCGAACCCGAACGAGTTGTTGAGCGCGACGATGTCGCCGAGCGGCAGGTCGCGGGCCTTGGTGGCGATGTCGAGGTCGACGGCGGGGTCCTGGTCGTCGAGG
Organism: Nocardioides salarius; assembly: GCF_016907435.1. Lineage (NCBI taxonomy): Bacteria > Bacillati > Actinomycetota > Actinomycetes > Propionibacteriales > Nocardioidaceae > Nocardioides > Nocardioides salarius. The sequence continues at coordinate 4,058,401 of NZ_JAFBBZ010000001.1, forward strand.
TTGATGGTGGGCGGCGAGGTCCGGTGGTGCAGGGCCATCACGGTGGCCACCGCCTCCACGGCGCCGGCGCCGCCGAGCAGGTGGCCGGTCATCGACTTGGTCGAGGTCACCACCACCTCGGTGGCGTGGGAGCCCAGGGTCGCGTGCAGCATCAGCCCCTCGGCGATGTCGCCGAGCGGGGTGGAGGTCGCGTGCGCGTTGACGTGCACCACGTCGGCGGGATCGACCTCGCCCTCCTGCAGGGCCCGGGCGATGGCCCGGGTGCCGCCGCGCCCCTTCGGGTCGGGCTGGGCGATGTCGTGGGAGTCGGCGGTCACGCCGGCACCCATCACCACGGCGTAGATGCGCGCACCGCGGGCCAGGGCGTGCTCCTCGGACTCCAGGACCAGCGCGCCGGCGCCCTCGCCGAGGACGAAGCCGTCGCGGCCGGTGTCCCAGGGGCGCGAGACCGTGGTCGGGTCGTTGGTGCTCTTGGAGAGCGCCATCATGTTGGCGAACGCCGCGATGTTGAGCGGGTGGATGGCGGCCTCGGTGCCGCCGGCGACCACGACGTCGGCGCGGCCCAGACGGATCTGGTCGAGGGCCAGCGAGATCGCCTCGTTGCCTGAGGCGCACGCCGAGACCGGGGTGCTGGCGAAGGCGCGGGCGCCGAAGGCCAGGCTGATGCTGGCGGCGGGCGCGTTGGGCATCAGCATCGGGACCGCGAGCGGCGAGACGCGCCGCGGGCCCTTCTCGAGCAGCGCGTCGTAGTTGGACAGCAGCGTGGTGACGCCGCCGATGCCCGAGGCGAAGGCGACGCCGACGCGGTCGCCGTCGGGCCCGTCGCCCTCAGCGGTGTCGGCGAGACCGGCGTCGCTCCACGCCTCGGTGGCCGCGATCATCGCGAGCTGGGTCGAACGGTCCCAGCGCCGGGCCTTGACGCGCTCGAGCACGTCGGTGGGCTCGACCGCGGCGGTGCCCGCGATGCGCACGGGCAGCGTCTCGGCCCAGTCCTGGGTCAGTGGCCGGACGCCGGAACGTCCGTTGACGAGAGCGTCCCAGGTGCTGGGCACGTCTCCGCCGACCGGGGAGGTGACCCCGAGACCGGTGACGACGACTCGCTTCGACGACATGCGTGGGTGTCCTTACGTGGAGGGTGGGTGCTGGTGCTGGTGCTGGTGCTGGTGCTGGGTGCTGCGGGGCCGGCGACCGCCCGGGGGCGGTCGCCGGCAGCCGGCTCAGGCCTGGGCGCGCTCGATGTAGGCGACGGCGTCGCCCACGGTCTTGAGGTTCTTGACCTCGTCGTCGGGGATCGAGACGCCGAACTTCTCCTCGGCGGCAACGACGACCTCGACCATGGACAGGGAGTCGACGTCGAGGTCGTCGACGAAGGACTTGTCGAGCTGGACGTCGTCGGTCTCGACGCCGGCGACCTCGTTGACGATCTCGGCGAGGTCGGTACGGATCTCTTCGGTGGTGGCCATGTGCAGGCTGTCTCCTTGTTTCTTGTTGGGTGGTGCTGGACGGTGCGGGATCAGGGCAGGACGACGACCTGGGCGGCGTACGCCAGGCCGGCGCCGAAGGCGATGAGCAGGGCGGTGTCGCCCGAGCGGGCCTGGCCCTCCTCGCGCATCCGGTCCAGCGCGAGCGGGATGGAGGCGGCCGAGGTGTTGCCCTGGTGGACGATGTCGCGGGCGATGGCCACGCTGTCGGGCAGCTTCATCGCCCGGGCCATGGCGTCGGTGATGCGGTTGTTGGCCTGGTGCGGCACGAAGCAGTCGAGGTCGTCGACCCCGATGCCGGCCCGGTCCAGCGCCTGGAGGCCGGTCTTGGCCATCTGGAAGGAGGCCCAGCGGAAGACCGCGTTGCCCTGCATCACCAGGTGCGGCATGCGCGGCGACTCGGAGGTCAGCACGTCGCGCCAGTCCTCGCGCGAGCGGATCAGGTCGTACTGCTCGCCGTCGGAGCCCCAGACGACGGGGCCGATGCCCGGCTCGTCGCCCGGACCCACGACGACGGCGCCGGCGCCGTCGGCGAAGATGAAGGCGGTGCCGCGGTCGTGGGGGTCGGTCTGCTCGGAGAGCCGCTCGGCGCCGATGACGAGCACGTGGCGGGCGCTGCCGCCCCGGACCATGTCGGAGGCCATCGCGACGCCGTGGCAGAAGCCGGCGCAGGCCGCCGAGACGTCGAAGGCCGCCGCCTGGTCGGTGCCGAGGTCGTGCGCGACGAGGGTGGCCAGGGCGGGGGTCTGCATGAAGTGGCTGACCGTGGCGACCACGACGCAGTCGATCTGGCGGGCGTCGACCCCGGAGTCCTCCAGTGCCCGGCGGGCAGCGGCCACCGACATCATCCGCAGGGTCTCGTCGTCGGTGGCCCAGCGCCGCTCCTCGATGCCGGAGCGCTGGCGGATCCACTCGTCGGTGGAGTCGATGCCCAGGACGACCTCGGAGTTCGGGACCACCCGCGAGGGCCGGTAGGCCCCGAGGCCGAGCAGGCGCGCGTACGGGGCGCCGGCGGAGGGCCGCAGCGCGGGCCGTGTCGTCGTGCCGGCCATCAGGCGACGCCCTCGGGGTGCAGGCGCAGCAGCGGCTGGCCGGGGGAGACCGGGTCGCCGTCCTCGACGAGCCACTCGACGACCTGGCCGCCGTGCGCGGCGGTGATGGTGATCCGGTCGCGCGAGCTGGCGACGTCGCCGATGGGCGTGCCGGCGCTCAGCACGGCGCTGGCGGCGGCGGCCTCGTCGAGGTGGAAGGTGCCCTTGGTGGGGGAGACCACGACCCGCCAGGTCGGGGTGATCTCGAGCCCGGCCGACTCGCCGTGCTTGTCGACGAAGGCGCGGGCGTCGTCGAGCTGGTCGGGGGTCTTGAGGGCGAAGGTCTCGACCCCCTTGAGGGCGCGCTTGGCGATGCCGGTCAGGGTGCCGGCCGGGGGCATCTCGAGGATGCCGGTGACGCCGAGGTCCTCCATCGTCTCCAGGCACAGGTCCCAGCGCACCGGGTGGGCGATCTGGCCCACCATCCGGCGCAGCACCTCGCGGCCGTCGTGCACGACCTGGCCGTCGCGGTTGGAGATCACGCGGGTGCGCGGGTCGTGGGTGGAGACCGAGCGCGCCAGCGCCCCCAGGTGCTCGACCGCCGGGGCCATGTGGTGGGTGTGGAAGGCGCCGGCCACCGACAGCGGCACCAGGCGTGCCTTGGCCGGGGGAGCGTCCTTGAGCGCGGCCAGCTGCTCGAGCGTGCCGGCGGCCACCACCTGCCCGGGCCCGTTGTCGTTGGCGGGGGTCAGCCCGTGGGTGGCCAGGGACTCCAGCACCTCGTCGCGGTCGCCGCCGAGGACCGCGGTCATGCCGGTGGGGGTCCGGGCCGCCGCGCGCGCCATGGCGAGCCCGCGCTCGCGCACCAGCACCATGGCCTGCTCGGCGGTGATCACCCGGGCGCCCGCGGCGGCGCCGATCTCGCCGACGCTGTGGCCCGCGACGGCGCCGATGCGCTCGAAGGCGTCGCTGGGGTGGGGGAACAGCTCGAGGGCGGCGATCAGCCCGGTGGCGACCAGCAGCGGCTGCGCCACCTCGGTGGCCCGGATCGCGTCGGCGTCGGCCTCGGTGCCGTAGTGCACGAGGTCGAGGCCCGCCACCGTGGAGAGCCACTCGAAGCGGCGCGCGAAGTTGGTGTCCTCGAGCCAGGGGGTGAGGAAACCGGGGGTCTGGGCTCCCTGTCCGGGAGCGACGATGACAAGCACGACTCCTACTGTGCCGCAGCAGGTCCTACGACTCACGAGCGCCACTGACGATAATGAGGGCGGTTTTGTTGTGAGTTTCCTACAAGAACCCGCGGGGGGCGCTCACTCCGCCGGCGTACGGGCGGGGGTGTCGGGCTCAGTCGTCGGCGGATCGACCGGACTGCCGGCCCAGGACGAGCGCGATCTGGAGGGTGAAGGCCTCTCGTGCCTCGGTCGGGTCGAGCCCGACGAGGTCGGCGACCTGGCGCAACCGGTAGCGCACGGTGTTGGCGTGCACGAAGAGGGTGCGCGCGGTCGCCTCGATCGAGGTGCCGGACTCGAAGTAGGCGGTCAGCGTGGCGGTCAGTGTGCCGCGCGAGCGCAGCAGCGGCACGTACACCTCGTCGACGAGGTGGCGCCGCGCGTGCCCGTCGCCCCCGAGTGCCCGCTCGGGCAGCAGCTCGTCGGCGCGGACGGGGCGGGGGGCGCCCGGCCAGCCGACCGCGACCCGGTGCGCCGAGACCGCCGCTCGCGCCGAGAGGTGGGCGGTGTCGAGGTTGTCGGCGACCGGTCCCACGACGACCGGGCCATCGCCGAAGACGTCCACGACGCGGGCGGCGGCGGCGCGCGGCTCGGTGACGCCGCCCAGCAGCAGGACCAGGCGATCGCCCTGCACCGCCCCGAGCGCGTCCATGCCCGCGGCCTGGGCGGCGCGCCGGGCCTCCTCGAAGAGGTCGGTCTCGGCCCGGCGAGCCGGCGCGTTGCCGAGCACCACCGCGACCTGGCCCTGGCCCCGCCACCCGAGGGCGCTGGCCCGCGAGGCGATGGTCTCGTCGGCCTCGGCGCGCAGCACGGCGTCGACCACCAGGGCCTCCAGCCGGGCGTCCCAGGCACCGCGGGACTCGGCGGCGCGCGCGTAGACCTCGGCGGTGGCGAAGGCGACCTCGCGCGCGTAGCGCAGCACCGCCGCGTGCACCTCGAGCGCGTCCTCCGGCTGCAGCAGGGAGTCGACGTTGGCCTCGATCACGTCGATGGACAGCCGCACCAGGTCGACCGTCTGCTGCAGGCTGATCACCCCGGCCAGGGCGCGTGGTGCGGCGCCGAAGACCGAGGAGGCCAGCGCCCCCTCGCCCGACGGGGCGCTGTCGCCGTCCTCGGCGTACCAGCTGACGAAGTGGCGCACGCCCGCCTGCACGATCAGCCCCACCCAGGAGCGGTGCTCGGCCTCCAGGTCGCGGAACCACGGCAGCGCGGTCTCCATCCGCCCCGTCGCGGCCGTGCTCAGCGCCCCCGTGGAGCGCAGCAGCGTCTGGGCGGCGCGGCTGCGCGACGCCGGGGGATGGTCGACCACCCCTGCAGGCTAGTGCGACCGGCTGCAGGAATCCCCGGCCGGCCGGGGACTCCGTCGCTTGTCAGGTGTTGCAACCCCTGACAAGTGCATGAGTCCCCGGCTGACCGGGGACTCATGCACACGCGTCAGCTCCGGGCGGCGCCGACCGTGCGCGGAGGGTCAAGTTTTGGCCGCGAAGGGGTGATAACCCTTACGTGCAAGGGATTTGTGCGACAGGGTGTCCCGACGCCGTGGTGCTCACGACCCCCACGCGGGGAGTCGGCCGCGGTCGCCCCGACAGGAGGACACCGGTGCCCCCCAGCCGTCACCACGTCCAGCACCTCACCGTCCACGGACACCAGCGCGCCTTCGTGAAGGTGGGCGAGGGGCCGGCGCTGCTGCTCCTGCACGGCCTGGGCTGCGACCACACGACCTGGTCGCCGGTGATCGACCGGCTCGCCGAGCACTACACGGTCGTCGCGCCCGACCTGCTCGGGCACGGGCTCTCCGACAAGCCGCGTGCCGACTACAGCGTGGGCGGCTACGCCAACGGCGTGCGCGACCTGCTGACCGTGCTGGGCATCGACAAGGTCACGGTGGTGGGCCACAGCTTCGGCGGCGGGGTCGCGATGCAGTTCGCCTACCAGTTCCCCGAGCGCACCGAGCGGATGATCCTGGTCGCCTCGGGCGGGCTGGGCCCGGAGGTGACGCCGGCCATCCGCGCGATCACCACGCCCGGCTTCCACCACGCGATGGGCCTGCTGACGCTGCCGGGCGTGCGCCACGTGGGGGCGGCGGGCCTGCGCGGCCTGGCCGCGCTGCCCACCGGGGCCACCCGGGACCTCGCCGAGGTCGCCGACATCTACGACTCCTTCAAGGACCCCCGCGCCCGTGCGGCGATCCGCCACGTGGTGCGCGCGGTCGTGGACTGGAAGGGCCAGATCGTCACGATGGCCGACCGGGCCTACCTGACCGAGGCGATGCCGATGTGCGTGGTGTGGGGCCGCGACGACCACGTCATCCCCGTGCGGCACGCCCGCAACGCCGCGGCGCTGGCGCCCAAGGCACGCATCGAGGTGATCTCGCGCAGCGGGCACTTCCCGCACAAGGACCACCCCGAGCGGTTCGTCGAGGTCGTGCACGACTTCGTGCGCACGACCAGCCCGGCGACCTACTCGCGCGCCCGCTGGCGCCGCCTGCTCAAGAACGGTCCCGCCAGCCCGCCGGGCGCCGTGGCCCAGGTCGTGCCGCTGACGGCCGCCGACGCGGGCGCCTGACCCCAGCGGCGTACGCCGACCGGTCGCGCCCCGGGCGAGCGCGACGACGGCCCCGGAGCAGCTGCTCCGGGGCCGTCGTCGTCGCCCCTCACCCGTGTGCCACGGGCTCCGGCTCAGGCGTCGCCGCCCTCCTGCTTGACCCCGCTCACGGCGGTCGGGTCGTCGATGCGGTACTTCGAGAACGCCTTCTCCACCAGGCTCGGGTCGATCTCGCCGGCGTCGGCGAGCGCCTGCAGCGAGCGGACCACGACCGACTCGGCGTCGATGTGGAAGAAGCGCCGGGCCGCGGGGCGGGTGTCGGCGAAGCCGAACCCGTCGGCACCCAGCACGCAGTAGTCGCCCGGGACCCAGCGCGCGATCTGCATCGGCACCGCGGTCATGTAGTCGCTGACCGCGACGAACGGGCCGTCGTGGCCGGACAGGGCGGTGGTGACGAAGGGGGTGCGGGGCTCGTCCGTGGGGTGGAGCAGGTTGTGCTCCTCCGACGCGACGGCGTCGCGGGCCAGCTCGTTCCACGACGTCACCGACCAGGTGTCGGCCTGCACGCCCCACTCCTCGGCGAGCAGCTGGCGCGCCTTCTCGACCCACGGGAAGCCCACGCCCGAGGTCAGCAGCTGGACCCGGGGGCCCTCGCCGTCGGCCGTGGAGACCTTGTGCACGCCCTTGAGGATGCCCTCGACGTCGACGTCGTCGGGCTCCTTGGGCTGGTGCACCGGCTCGTTGTAGACCGTGATGTAGAAGATCACGTTCTCGCCGTCGGGGTGCTCCTCGCTGGTGCCGTACATCCGCTCGAGGCCCGAGCGCATGATGTGCCCGATCTCGTAGGCGAAGGCCGGGTCGTAGTGCACGACCGCCGGGTTGGTGGCGGCCAGCAGCGGGGAGTGGCCGTCGGCGTGCTGCAGGCCCTCGCCGGTCAGCGTGGTGCGACCGGCGGTCGCGCCGATGAGGAAGCCGCGGGCCAGCTGGTCGGCCATCGCCCAGATCGAGTCGCCGGTGCGCTGGAAGCCGAACATCGAGTAGAAGATGTAGAACGGGATCATGTGCTCGCCGTGCGTGGTGTACGCCGATCCCGCGGCGGTGGCCGAGGCCATCGCGCCGGCCTCGGAGATGCCCTCGTGGAGCATCTGGCCCTGCTGGGACTCCTTGTAGGAGAGCAGCAGCTTGCGGTCGACGGACTCGTAGAGCTGGCCCTGCGGGTTGTAGACCTTGGCCGAGGGGAACATCGCGTCCATGCCGAAGGTGCGGTACTCGTCGGGGGCGATCGGCACCAGGCGCTGGCCGATCTCGGGGTCCTTCATCCAGTCGCGCAGCAGGCGCACGACGGCCATCGTGGTGGCGATCGAGTTCTTGCCCGAGCCCTGCTTGAGCTCGGAGTACACCTTGTCGCCGGGCAGCTTCAGCGCCTTGGCCCGGTTGACCCGGCGGGGGACGGCCCCACCGAGGGCCTTGCGGCGCTCCATCATGTACTCGATCTCGGGTGCGTCGGCGCCGGGGTGGAAGAACGGCGCGGCGCCGGTCTCGTCGTACGAGCGCTCGAGGTCGCGGTCGGAGATCGGCAGGTAGAGGCGGTCGCGGAACTTCTTGACGTCGTCCTGCGTCAGCTTCTTCATCTGGTGGGTGGCGTTCTTGCCCTCGAGGGCGTCGATCGTCCAGCCCTTGACGGTCTTGGCCAGGATCACCGTCGGCTGCCCGACGTGCTTCTTGGCGGCGTCGAAGGCGGCGTAGACCTTGCGGTAGTCGTGGCCGCCGCGCGGCAGCTTCTGGATCTGCCGGTCGTTCATGTGCTCGACCATCTTGCGCAGGCGCGGGTCGCCGCCGAAGAAGCTGTCGCGGATGTAGGCGCCGTCCTCGACGGAGTAGGTCTGGAAGGCGCCGTCGGGGGTGGTGTTCATCTGGTTGACCAGGACGCCGTCGACGTCGCGCGCCAGCAGGTCGTCCCACTCGCGGCCCCAGACCACCTTGATGACGTTCCAGCCGGCGCCGCGGAAGGTCGACTCGAGCTCCTGGATGATCTTGCCGTTGCCGCGCACCGGGCCGTCGAGCTGCTGCAGGTTGCAGTTGATGACCCAGGTCAGGTTGTCGAGCTCCTCGCGGGCCGCGACGCCGATGGCGCCCAGCGACTCGGGCTCGGCCATCTCGCCGTCGCCGAGGAAGGCCCACACGTGCTGCTGGTCGGTGTCCTTGATGCCGCGGTTGTGCAGGTAGCGGTTGAAGCGCGCCTGGTAGATGGAGTTGATGCCGGTCAGGCCCATCGAGACCGTGGGGAACTCCCAGAAGTCCGGCATCAGGCGCGGGTGCGGGTAGGAGGGCAGCCCGGCGCCGGTGCCGTGCTGGACCTCCTGGCGGAAGCGGTAGAGCTGCTGCTCCTCGAGACGGCCCTCGAGGAAGGCGCGGGCGTAGACGCCGGGGGAGCCGTGGCCCTGGATGTAGATCTGGTCGCCGCCGCCGGGGGCGTCCTTGCCCTGGAAGAAGTGGTTGAAGCCGACCTCGTAGAGGCTGGCGGAGGACTGGTAGGTGGCGATGTGACCGCCCACCTCGAGCCCCTTGCGGTTGGCGCTGGAGACCATCACCGCGGCGTTCCACCGGATGAAGGCGCGGATGCGGCGCTCGACGTCCTCGTCACCGGGGAACCACGGCTCGCGCTCGGGCGGGATGGTGTTGATGTAGTCGGTGCTGCGCAGCGCCGGGACCCCGACCTGGGTCTCGCGGGCGCGCTCGAGCAGGCGCAGCATCACGTAGCGGGCGCGGTCGCGGCCCCGCTCGGCGAGCATCGAGTCGAAGGACTCGATCCAGTCGCGCGTCTCGTCGGGGTCGATGTCTGGCAGCTGGGTGGGCAGGCCCTCGTGGATCACCGAGGTCTTCGCGCTGCCACGCGGGGTGGGCGTGCTCTCGACGCCCTGGGAGCCGGTGGGCTCGGTGGCGTCGGCGGCGGTGCCTGCTGCAGGAGATGAGTCGTCGGTCACTCGTCCATCGTGGCACGCAGGTCGACGAACCGAAATCTACCGGCCGGTATGTCCTGTATCCGGTCGCAGGCGTCCTGAGAGGGGTCCCGAACGACCTCGAGGCGGGTACGCCAACGCCCGCGCGGGCGTCTCGCCACCCGCGCGGGAGGTTGCGTCGTCCGCCCAACTCCGCTGGACTGTCCGCACTACCCTGCGGCGCAGTGCCGCGGGTGTGACGACGTGGAGGTCTCAGTGAGCTCGACCGCGGGTGGCGGGTCCACCCAGACAGGCACCCCTTCAGGCCCGGCCGAGCGCCTCGGCCTCGGCAAGGGAATGGTGGTCCAGGAGCTCGGGTGGGACAACGACACCGACGACACCCTGCGGGTGGCCATCGAGGACGCCATCGACGCCGACATGGTCGACGGTGACTACGGCAACGTCGTCGACGCCGTCGTGCTCTGGTACCGCGACGACGACGGTGACCTGGTCGACTCGCTGGTCGACGCGCTGACCGACCTGGTCGGCGGCGGCGCCATCTGGCTGCTCACCCCGCGCATCGGGCGCCCCGGGTCGGTCGACCCCGCCGACGTCGCCGAGGCCGCTCCCGTGGCCGGCCTCGCGCAGACCACCACCGCCACCGTCAGCAAGGACTGGGCCGCCACGCGCCTGGTCACCCCCAAGACCCCGGCCTGACCCAGGCCCGGCCAGACCCGGCCACACCTGCCCCCTCCCGTCGCGGGCTGCGGGGCGGCCACGGCAGATCGGACGTCATGATCTCCACGCTGCTCACCAGCGCCGGAACGGTCGGCACCAGCCTCCGGGTGCTGACGCGCGCCGGGGTGCTGCGCCCCTACTCCCCGGTGGTCCTGGCGAGGCTGGCCAAGGTGCTCAAGGACTGGGGCACCGGTCCCGCCGGCGGCTTCGCCTCCCTGGCCGTGCGGGCCCCGGGCGAGGTCGGTGTCGTCGACGAGCTCGGCGAGCTCACCTGGGCCCAGCTGCACGCCCGCTCGAACGCGCTGGCCCGGGCCCTGCGCGAGCGCGGCATCGGCGAGGGCGACGCCGTCGCGGTGATGTGCCGCAACCACCGCTTCTTCCTCGACGTGACCTGCGCCGCGGCCAAGCTCGGCGCCGACGCCCTCTACCTCAACACCGCCTTCGCCGGCCCCCAGCTGGTCGAGGTGCTGGGCCGGGACCGCCCCGCCGTGGTGGTGCACGACCAGGAGTTCCACGACCTGCTGGCCGAGGCCGAGGTGCCGCTGCGCGTCGTGGCCTGGGTCGACGACGAGCGCGAGCTGCCCGAGGGTGCCGACACCGTCGAACGGCTCGTCGCGGTCCACGACGACGGTGACCTCGAGCCGCCGGCCCGCCACGGACGCACGGTGATCCTCACCTCCGGCACCACCGGCACCCCCAAGGGGGCGCCGCGCAGCGAGGCCGGCGTCGACGCCGCCGTGGCGCTGCTCTCGGCGATGCCGCTGCGCCACGGCTGGCGCTGCCACGTGGCCGCGCCGCTCTTCCACACGTGGGGCTTCGCCCACATGGCCCTGGCCATGCTCCTGGGCACCACGCTCGTGCTGCGGCGCCGCTTCGAGCCGGAGGAGGCGCTGCGCACGATCGCCGAGGAGCGCTGCGAGAGCGTGGCGGTGATCCCGGTGATGCTGCAGCGCATCCTCGCGCTGCCTGCGGAGGTCCTCGACGCCCACGACCTGTCCCGGGTCGAGGTGGTCGCGTCGTCGGGCTCGGCGCTGCCCGGCGACCTGGCGCTGACCTGGATGGACCGCTTCGGCGACAACCTCTACTCCACCTACGGCTCCACCGAGGTCGCCTACGCCGCCGTCGCCGGGCCCGCCGACCTGCGCGAGGCGCCCTCGACGGCCGGCCGGGCGCCGTACGCCACGGTGCTCAAGGTGCTCGACGAGACCGGCGAGGAGGTGGCCACCGGGCAGGCCGGACGGATCTTCGTCGGCAACACGCTGCTCTTCGAGGGCTACACCGGTGGCGGCTCGAAGGAGGTCGTCGACGGGCTGATGGCCACCGGCGACGTCGGCCGCATCGGCGACGACGGACGGCTCTACGTCGAGGGACGCGACGACGACATGATCGTCTCGGGCGGCGAGAACGTCTTCCCCAAGGAGGTCGAGGACTGCATCGCCCGCCACGACCACGTCGCCGAGGTGGCGGCGGTCGGTGTCGACGACGACGACTTCGGCCAGCGGCTGCGTGCCTTCGTGGTGCTCCGCGACGGCGCCGGGCTCGACCAGGAGGCCGTGCAGGGCTGGGTCAAGCAGCACCTGGCGCGCTACAAGGTGCCCCGCGAGGTGGTCTTCCTCGACGAGCTGCCGCGCAACGCCACCGGCAAGGTGCTCAAGCGAGAGCTGCGGGGCGAGGACGCGTGAGCCAGCACCACACCGAGGAGCGCGGCCTGACCCTGGGCGGCCCGGCGCCCGACTTCACGCTGCGCGACCAGTTCGGCCAGGACGTCACCCTGTCGTCGTACCGCGGGGTGAAGGCGGTGGCGATCCTCTTCTACCCCTACGCCTTCTCCGGGGTGTGCACCAGCGAGATGGCGGGGGTCCGCGACCGGCTGGCGGAGTTCATGACCTTCGACACCGAGGTCCTCGCCATCTCCTGCGACCCGATGTTCGCGCTGCGCGCCTTCGCCGACGCCGACGGGCTGAACTTCCCGCTGCTCTCCGACTTCTGGCCGCACGGGCAGGTCTCGCGGGCCTACGACGTCTTCGACGAGGCAGTCGGGGCGCCACGCCGCTCGTCGTACGTGGTGGACAAGCAGGGCCTGGTGCGCTGGGCGGTGCACAACGCGAACCCGGACGGCCGCGACCTCGATGAGCACCTGCGCCAGCTCACGGCCCTGGCCTGAGCCGGTCCGGGGCCGGCCCACGGGCCCGGTCTGGACCATCCTGGGCAAAATCCACGCGGAATCCTCGAGAGTCGTCACGCTCGTCGGGAGCGGCACGTAACCTAGGTGGTGTCGAACCGCTGGTGACCCGAGACGCCAGCGGTTCGACTCATTTCCGACCCGCGTGCGTGAGCGTCTAGTCTGTGGCCCGCCCGCGGTGCGCTCCGTGCGGGCTCCGGGGCGTATAGCTCAGCGGTAGAGCACCTCGCTTACAACGAGGTGGTCGGGGGTTCGATCCCCTCTGCGCCCACCACCGCGACAGCCGGCGAAAGTATTTGTCGCGAGGTCCCATCCGGGAGGGTGGTCGCGCCGAAGCACCTGTGACCCGCCTCACCAGGGGCGGTCGCAGACCCGTGGAGGCAACTCGGATGAGCGAGACCAGCAGACGGAACGTGATCGCGGTGGCAGGTGCCGGCGCCGCGGTCGGAGCAGCAGCACTCATCGGTGGGGGAGCGGCCTCGGCGGCCTCCCGCCCGAACCGGATCAGCGCCCAGGAGCCGCTCGTCGCCTACGTCGAGGACCACCGCTCCGACCGGGTGACGCTGATGATCGGCGAGGACGAGGTGGTCGTGCGCGACCGCGACCTCGTGACCCGCCTGCTCGCCGCGATGGGAGGCAAGTGAGATGTCGTCCCACCGCGAAGCACCGGAGATCTCCAAGGACCCCGTGGCCGACAGCACGGACGTCTACGCGTTCCGCAGCCCCGCCAACCCCGGCAACGTCGTCCTGATCGCCAACTTCATCCCGCTGCAGAAGCCCGACTCGGGCCCGAACTTCTTCGAGTTCGGCGACGACGTGCTCTACGAGATCCACGTCTCCAACAAGGGCACGGCCCAGGCCGACGTCAGCTACCAGTTCAAGTTCAAGACCACGGTGCGCAACGACCGGACCTTCCTCTACAACACCGGTCCGATCAACGACATCGACGACGAGACCTGGAACCGGCCGCAGAGCTACTCGGTCAAGAGGGTCAAGGGCAACGACACCACGACGCTGGGCAGCAACCTGCCCTGCCCGCCGGTCAACGTCGGCAAGCGCTCCACCCCCGACTACGCGGCCCTCGCCGACCAGGCGGTGCACCAGCTGCCGCGCGGGCGCAAGGTCTTCGCGGGGCAGCGGGCCGACGCGTTCTGGGTCGACCTGGGCTCCATCTTCGACCTGGGCGCGCTGCGCCCCTTCAACGAGGCGCACCTGATCCCGATGGGCGCGATGGACGGCATCAACTCGGTGCAGTCCTACAACGTGCACACCATCGCCATCGAGGTGCCGATCGACGAGCTCACCCGGGACGGCTCCACGCCCTCCGACCCGATGTCGGCCACCTCGACCATCGGCGTGTGGGCCACCGCCAGCCGCCGCACCTCGAGGGTCTTCAACAAGAAGACCGGCACCTACCGCGACTTCGGCAAGTGGCGCCAGGTCTCGCGCCTGGGCAACCCGCTCTTCAACGAGGTCGTGGTGCCGATGGCCGAGAAGGACCTCTGGAACAGCCGCGAGCCCTCGGGCGACAGCAAGTACCAGAAGTTCGTCTACAAGCCCGAGCTCGGCGGGCTGCTGCCGGTGCTCTACCCGGGGGTCTTCCCGAACCTGGAGGCCTACGACAAGCGCCGCGCCGACCTGCACGCGATCCTGCTCACGGGCATCCCCGAGGGGGTCGTGCCGGGCTTCCAGAACTACACCGGCCCGGTGCCCTCCGACATGCTGCGCCTCAACGTGGCCATCCCGCCGAGCAACGACCCGAACCCGCTGGGCCTGGTGGGCGGCGACCCGGCCGGCTTCCCCAACGGACGCCGGCTCGAGGACAACGTGACCACGATCGAGCTGCGGGCCATCGCCGGGCTGACCATCCCGCTGGTGGACCCGTCCTACACGCCCGACGACGCCGCCGCCGCGGTGGAGGACGGCTCGGAGTACACCAACTCGCCGCTGCTGGGCGAGTTCCCCTACCTCGGTCTGCCCGGTGGCGGATACCAGACCGAGCCCGGCACGACGCAGGCGTCGTGACCGGGGTCGCGACCGTCCCGGGGAGCGGCACCGCGGGTCCTGACGAGACGAGCCTGCCGAGTGATCTGCAGGCGAACCTCGACGAGAACCCGTGGGCCGGCGAGGGCTCGGTGCTGCTCGACATCGGGGGCGACGTGGGGGCCCTCGTCGTCGACATGCCCGCGGCACTGGTCGGCCACGAGGTCGAGATCGACCCCGTGGACGGTCGCGACCGCCACGAGCACCCGCACGAGCACTCGCACGACCACGGGCACGACCACGGGCACCGGCGGCACGTCGCGGTGGTGCCGCGCCGTACCCCCGCGGGCATCGCGCCCTCGGTGGTCTTCCCCGACCTGCACGAGGGCGGCTACCTGCTCTACGCGCCCGGCACCGACGACGTCGTCCTCGACGTCGTGGTGCGGGGCGGAGAGGTCACCTGGGCCACCTGGCCGTCCTGAGCCCCCCTCCCGCGCAGCGCCGTACGTCTGTACGGTGCTGCGCGTGCGGGTCGTGCAGCCCGCGGCGAGGAGGACGCATGACGCAGGCACCGTCCGGGTCGGTGGCCGGCAGGCTCGCGGGCCGGCACCTGCTGCTCACCGGGGTCACCGGGTTCGTCGGCGAGGCGCTGCTGCACCTGCTGCTGCACGAGGTGCCCGACGTGCGCGTCAGCCTCCTGGTCCGGCCCAAGGGCTCGACCGGCGGTGCGGCGCGGATCGCCAAGCTCCTGGAGAAGCCGGTCTTCGAGCAGGCGGTGGCCCACGCCGGCGGCGTCGAGGCCCTGCTCGAGTCGCGGCTGGGCGTGGTCGAGGGGGACCTGGCCGACGTGCCGGCGCTGCCCGCCGACCTCGACGCGGTGGTGCACTGCGCCGGCGACGTCAGCTTCGACCCACCGGTCGACGAGGCCTTCACCACCAACGTCGTGGGCACCCGCGACCTGCTCGCGCGGGTGGTCGAGGCGGGACGAGAGGCCGGCCGCGACGTGCACTACCTGCACGTCTCGACGGCGTACGTCGCCGGGAGACGCCGCGGTCACGTGCCGGAGGCGCCGGTCGAGCACGACGTCGACCTGGAGGCCGAGCTGGCGTGGGGCCTGGCCCAGCGCCGCGACACCGAGCACCGCAGCCGCAGCGCCGAGGTGCTCGAGGCCGCGCGGCGCAGGGCCGAGAAGGCGCACTCGCGCGCCGGCCTGCTGACGGCGGCGACGGCGACCGAGCAGGCGCGCCGCGACTGGGTCTCCGCCGAGCTGGTGAAGGTCGGCACCGAGCGGGCGCGCAGCCTGGGCTGGACCGACTGCTACACCTTCACCAAGGCGCTCGGCGAGCGGGTGGTGGAGGCGCACGCACGGGCCGGTCACCGGGTCACGGTGCTGCGCCCGAGCATCATCGAGTCGGCCCTCGAGCGCCCGCACGCCGGCTGGATCGAGGGGTTCAAGATGGCCGAGCCGCTGATCCTGGCCTACGGGCGCGGCGAGCTGCCGGAGTTCCCCGCCGCCGCCGACACGATCGTCGACATCGTGCCGGTCGACCACGTGGCCTCGGCGATCGTCGCGGCCCTGGCGCACCCGCCCGAGCCCGGCGAGGCGGCGTACCTGCACGTGTGCTCGGGCGATCGCAACCCGCTGACCTTCGGCGAGCTCTACTCCCACGTGCGCGCCTACTTCGACGAGCACCCCTTCCAGGTCGGCGCCCGCGGCGCGGCCCGGCTGCCCGACTGGCGCTTCCCCGGCGCGGCCTCGGTCGACCGGCTGCTGACGACCAGCGAGCGGGCTTTCAAGGTCGCCGACTACGTCGTCGGGCACGCCCCTCGCAGCGACCGCACCCGCCAGGTGGCCCGTGAGCTCGACCGGCGGGGGCGGCGCCTGGAGTTCCTGCGCCGCTACCTGACGCTCTACCAGGAGTACGCGCAGGCGGAGCTGCGCTTCTCCGACGACGCCACCACGGCGCTGCGCGAACGGCTCTCGCCCGACGACCAGCGCACCTTCGCCTTCGACACCGCCGCCATCGACTGGCCGGTCTACCTGCGCGAGATCCACTGCCCGGCCGTGACGGCGCCGGTGCGCCGCCTCGACGAGCTGCGGGCCCGCCGCCAGGGCTCGGCCGGGCGCAGCGCGGGCGGTGCGCGCCTGCCCGAGGTGACCGGCCGGGCGGGGGCGCAGGACGCCGGCCCGAGCGAGGTGGCCGCGTTCTTCGACATGGACGGCACGCTGCTGTCCTCCAACGTCATCGAGACCTACCTGTGGATTCGGCTGCAGGAGCTCGACGGGGCGGGCCGCTTCGCCGAGCTGGCGCGGGTCGCCGGCCGGGTGCCCTCGCTGGTGCGCGCCGAGCGCCGCGAGCGCAGCGCCTTCCTGCGCGCGGTCTACCGCGAGTACGCCGGCGCCCGCCTCGAGGACCTCGATGCCGTGGTCGACGAGATGCTCAGCGACCACGTGCTCTCGCGCCTGGCCCCGGCCGCCGTACGACGGGTGCGCGAGCACCGGCGCGCCGGGCACCGCACGGTGCTGATCACCGGGGCCGTGCGCCCGCTGACCCGCCCGCTGGCGCCGCTCTTCGACCACGTGGAGGCCGCCGAGCTGGCCGTCGACGGGGCGGGCACCTGCACCGGGCACCTGGCCGGCTCGCCGCTGGTGGGGGAGTCGCGGGCCGCCTTCATGCGCGACTGGGCCGCCCGCAACGGCGTCGACCTGGGCCGCTCCTACGCCTACGCCGACTCGCACTCCGACCTCCCGCTGCTCGCGGCCGCCGGGCACCCGGTGGCGGTGCGCCCCGACGTCTCGCTCTACCGCCACGCGCGCCGGCACCACTGGACGATCGTCGACTGGGCCAGCCCGCCCTCGGCGAGCCGCGGTCTCAACCCGGCAGGAGCCCGCCGATGATGCTCGCGCTGGAGATGTTCCGTTCGCTGCCGCGCACCGTGGTCGGGCGGGCGGTCGGCACGCGGATGCCCGGGCTGCTCTCCGGTGTGGCCGCGCCGCTGCGGCTGGCCACCCTCGAGGCCCCGGTCGTGCGCCACCCCGGCTGGGCGCGGCTGCGCACCCGGCTCTCCGGCATCTGCGGCTCCGACCTGTCGATGCTCTCGGGCAGCACCAGCCTCTACTTCTCCGCCCTGGTCTCGCTGCCCTTCGTGCCGGGCCACGAGGTGGTCGCCGAGCTGGTCGAGGACTGCGAGGACCTGCCCGCCGGCACCCGCGTCGTGGTCGACCCCGTGCTGGCCTGCGCCGCACGCGGGGTCGAGCCCTGCGAGGGCTGCGCCGCGGGCGCGACCAACCGCTGCTCGCGGATCACCGTCGGCGACGTCTCGCCGGGCCTGCAGACCGGGTTCTGCCACGACACCGGCGGCGGCTGGGGACAGCAGCTGAGCGCGCACCGCAGCCAGCTGCACCCGGTGCCCGAGTCGCTCACCGACGCGCAGGCCCTGCTCGCCGAGCCGCTGGCCTGCGCGGTGCACACCGCCCTGCGCGCCGGGGTCGCGGCCGGCGACCGGGTGCTGGTCAGCGGCGCGGGTGCCGTGGGCCTGTTCGTGACGCTGGCGCTGCGCGAGCTGACCCCGGCCGGCGAGATCCTGGTCGTGGCCAAGCACGCGCACCAGCGCGAGCTGGTCATGGCTCTCGGTGCCAGCGAGGTGGTGGCCCCGCACGAGGTGCTGCGTCGGGTACGCCGCGCCACCGGCGCCTTCCAGCTGCACCCCGAGCTGTCGTCGGCGTACCTGCTCGGCGGGGTCGACGTGGCCCTCGACGCCGTCGGCAGCAAGGCCTCGCTCGAGACCTCGCTGCAGGCGACCCGGGCCGGCGGCCGGGTGGTGCTGTCGGGGATGCCGCGCCCCGCCGACCTGTCGGCCGCCTGGTTCCGCGAGCTCGAGGTGGTCGGCAGCTACGCCTCGGCCCGCGTCGAGCCGGGCGGGCGCAGCGCCTTCGAGACCGCTCTCGAGCTGGCCGGGCACGACGCGCTCGCGAGCGTCGCCGACGGGGTGGCGGCCTACCCGCTGCACCGCTGGCGCGAGGCCCTCGACCACGCCCACTCCACCGGACGCCTCGGCACCGTGAAGGTGGCCTTCGACCCCAGGAGAACGCAGTGAGCACAGGCAGGACGACCACCACGACCAGGGCGAGGAGCACCCAGTGACCCGACCAGGCTTCGTGCTCGAGGTCGACGACCGCACCCCGCCGCTGGTGGTCCACGAGGGCCTCGGCTTCCGCCTCGAGGACTTCCCCCTCGGCACCCGGGTGATCTACCCGCCCGAGTCGCTGCCGGGCATCGCCGACGTCGAGGGCGCCGTGCGCGACGCCCTGCTGCACCCGGTCGACAGCGACCCGCTGCCCGAGCGGCTCTTCGCCGGGATGCGGCTGACCATCGCCTTCGACGACGTCTCGCTGCCGCTGCCCAGCATGCGCCGCCCCGACATCCGCCAGCGCATCATCGAGCAGGTGCTGACCATGGCCGCCGAGGCCGGGGTCGACGACGTCGAGATCATCGCCGCCAACGCGCTGCACCGCCGGATGACCACCGCCGAGCTCGAGCACATCGTCGGGGAGCGCGTCTTCCGCTCCTTCCACCCCCAGGGCAAGCTCTACAACTTCGACGCCGAGGACCGCGACGCCCTGAGCCACCTCGGCACCACCGAGCGCGGCGAGGACATCGAGATCAGCAAGCGGGCGGCCGAGTCCGACCTGCTGGTCTACGTCAACGTGAACCTGGTCGCCATGGACGGCGGGCACAAGTCGGTCGGCATCGGGCTGGCGTCGTACAAGAGCCTGCGCCACCACCACAACGCGCACACGATGGTGCACTCGCGCTCCTTCATGGACCACCAGAAGTCGGCGATGCACCAGTCGGCGTGGCGGATCGGGCGGGTCATCAAGGACACCGTGCCGGTCTTCCAGGTCGAGACCACGCTCAACAACGACGTCTTCCCGCGCCCCTACGAGTTCCTGATGAAGCGCGAGTGGGAGTGGTCGGTGCGCGACCAGGCCTCCATGCTCGCGGCCCGGCGCGGGCTCGCGCTGGCGCCGCAGAAGCTGCGGCACAAGATCTTCCACGACCTGCGGGCGCCCTACGGGCTGACCGGCATCGCCGCCGGCGAGGTCGAGGCCGTGCACGAGCAGACCCTCGCCCGGGTGCACCGCCAGCAGCTGGTCGAGGTGCAGGGCACCTCCGACGTGCTGGTGATGGGCGTGCCCTACCTGGGTCCCTACAACGTCAACAGCTCGATGAACCCGGTGCTGGCCACCTGCATGGGGCTGGGCTACTACTTCAACTCCTACCGTGGGCACCCGGTGGTGCGCCGCGGTGGCGCCGTGATCCTCTACCACCCGCTCGACGAGGGCTTCAACCAGCTGCACCACCCGTCGTACGTCGACTTCTACGAGGAGGTGCTGGCCGAGACCACCGACCCGGCGGTCATCGGCGAGAAGTACGAGCGGCAGTTCGCCGAGGACCCGTGGTACCGCCACCTCTACCGCACCTCGCACGCCTACCACGGGGTGCACCCCTTCTACATGTGGTACTGGGCGGCGCACGCGATGGACCACGTCGGCGACGTCATCTGGGTCGGCGGCGACCGGCGCGCGGCGGCCCGGCTCGGCTTCCGGGCGGCCTCGACGCTGGCCGACGCCCTCGAGATGGCCTCCGGGACCGTCGGCACCAGCCCCTCCATCACCTACCTGCACAACCCGCCGCACCTGCTGGCGGACGTGCGGGTCTGAGGGGGCACGGATGGGGTTCCTGCGCGAGGGCGTCGACGACGTGCGCCGCACCGCTCGCGGCTGGCGGTGGGGACGGCGCTCGCAGGTGCCGCGCTCGGCCGAGCCGTACGTCGAGCCGGTGCGCACGCAGGTCTTCGGCTCCGACTGGGCGCGGCGTCGCCCGGCCCTCGCCGCGCGCGAGGTGGCCCAGAAGGTGGGCCTCGAGCCCGTCTTCCGCTCCCAGGTGCGCACCCGGGTCGAGGGACTCGACGTGCTCGACCGGGTCGAGGGTCCGGTCATCTTCGTGGCCAACCACGCCTCCCACCTCGACACCCCGCTGCTGCTGCTCGCGCTGCCCGACGAGTGGCGCCGGCGCACGGCCGTGGCCGCCGCGGCCGACTACTTCTTCGACACCTGGTGGCGGGCGGTGGGCTCGTCGCTGCTGTTCAACACCTTCCCCATCGACCGTCGCGGGGGCTCCATGTCGGCGACGCCGGGGGAGGTGCTGGCCGACGGCTGGAGCCTGGTGATCTTCCCCGAGGGCACCCGCTCGGGCGACGGCTGGATGCACACCTTCCGGATGGGCGCGGCCTACCTGTCGCACACCCACGACGTGCCGATCGTGCCGGTGGCCCACCGCGGGACCTTCGCCGCGATGCCGCGCGGGGCCGGGTGGCCCGGGCGTGACGCCGGCGGGCGGCGGCAGCTGACGGTACGGTTCGGCGAGCCGCTGCGCGCACGTGGGGGCGAGTCGGTGCGCGACTACGCCCCACGGGTGCGCGAGGCCGTCGCGGCGCTGCTCGACGAGGACAGCAGCACCTGGTGGGAGGCCCAGCGCCGGCGCGCCACGGGCTCGACCCCCGACCCCGGTGGCCCCGACGTGGCGACCTGGCGGCGGGTGTGGGCCCAGACCGAGTCGCCGGCCGCGGACCCGCCCACCGGTCCCCGTCGGCGGGTCTGGCAGCGCTGACCCGCGAGCCGGCGCGAGTTCCTGCCGAGCCGGCACGAGTTCCTGCCGAGCCGGCACGAGTTCCTCGCCGAGCCGGCGTGAGTTCCTGGTGTACGGCGGGGTACGCCGCGAGTCGGCTGGTTCGAACCGGCCGGGTCGCGGGCTGGTCTTGTGGTCTTGCGGGTTGCTTGTGGGAACGGGGGGTCTTTGCCTGGTGGTGGCTTGAGGTGGGGGCTGCAGAGTTTGGTTCATCGCCCCCGGACCGGCACTGTCGCCGGCCTCTAGACAAGGACCTCCCTCATGGCCTCGAACAGCACCTCTTCCTCGCGCAAGTCCCTCACTCGTGTCGTCGCCTCGGTGGCGCTGGTCGCCGGTGCGACCGCGGTGGCGGGTCTGGGCACGTTCGGTTCGTTCACCTCCAGCACCGAGGCGACCGAGGCCGTTGCGTCGGGCGAGACCAAGATCGAGCTGGCCGGTCAGGGCACGCAGGGCCTGGACATGGCCGCGGTCGGTCTGGTCCCCGGCGACACCGTGGAGCGTGCGGTGCAGCTGACCCGCGCCGGGACCACCGAGGGCTTCGGGTCGGTCGTGCTGACCACGACCTCGGCGGCCACGGCGCCCTCGATCCTGACCAGCGACGCCAAGAACGGTCTGCAGATGTCCATCGACCAGTGCGCCACGCCGTGGGTCAAGGTCGCTGACTCCAAGAAGATGACCTGCGCCGGCCCGATCACCTCGATCGTCGCGTCGGTGCCCGTGATCGGTGCGAACCGCGACCTGGCCCAGGTCACCGCGGCGCTGAACGGCTCCGCGAAGGTCTCGAACCTGCGGATCACCCTGGCCCTGCCCCAGGCGGCCGACAACACTTTCCAGCTCAAGACCGACACCGTGAAGTTCGTCTTCGACGCCACCCAGCGCGCCGCCGAGGCCCGCTGACCCTGATCGCTCCGGCCCCGAGCCGGAGACACGTGTGGCCGCCGCGGAGGGAGCGGCGGCCGCACGGCACCTGGTGCTTCGCCTGCGTTGAGCCGGCTCGTCATCGGCGAGCCGGCTCGAGTGCATTTCGGGTTCCGCGAGCCGGCATGACTTCCTGGCGAGCCGGCGTGAGTTCCCGGCGTACGGCGGCGTACGGCGCGGAACTGGCGCCGGCTCGCGCGGAACTGGCGCCGGCTCGCGCGGAACTGGCGCCGGCTCGCGCGGAACTGGCGCCGGCTCGGCGGGTCAGGCGAGGAGCTGCTCGCCCAGCCAGGAGCCCTGCTCGAAGCCCGGCAGCACCGCGAAGCTGGCCGAGCCGATCGCCGTCGTCCACTCGTTGAGCTGGTCGGACTCGTCGAGCGCCTGCTGCACCGGCACGAACTGGTCGGCCAGGTCGGCCTGGAAGGCCAGGAACACCAGCCCGCTCTCGACCTCGACGCCCTGCTCGGTCTCGACCTCGCGGGTGTAGTTGGCGCCCTTGCGGAACATCCGGCGGCCCCCGTTGAGGCTGGGGTGCGCCCGTCGGGCGTGGGCGTCGGCCGGCACCACCAGCCTGCCCTGCGACCGGGCCGCGAGGTCGAGGTCGGCGAGCTCGGGGCCGCCGGTCAGCGGTGCGCCGTCGGCCAGGGCGCGCCCGACCGAGCGCTCCTGCTCGTCGCGGGTCAGCTCGTCCCAGGTGTCGAGGTCCATCCGGATGCGGCGCACCACGAGGCTGCTGCCCCCGGCCCAGCGCCCCTCGTCCACCCACACCGTGGCGTCGAAGAGCGGGGTGCCGGGCTGGGGGTTGCCGGAGCCATCGACCTGGCCGAAGAGGTTGCGCCCGGTCTGCGGGCGGCCGGAGGGGTCGGTCGGGTTCCACGAGCCGACCTGGCGCCACCGTGCCCGCGCGAAGGGCGCCGCGTCGGCGACCAGGCGGCGTACGGCGTGGGCGACGGTGGTGCCGTCGCGGCCGGCGACCAGCACGACCAGGTCGCCGCCGCTCCAGCGCTGCTGCAACCGGTCGTGACGCATCGGCGGCACGTCGCCGAAGCCCGGGGGACCGGCGCCGAAGAGGCCCGGGCGGCAGGCCCCGGGGCCGACCCCGACCGTGATCGTCAGGTCGGAGGCCGGCTGGGACAACCAGGGGGCCGGGTCGCCCGGGGCGCCGCGACCCGCGGCGAGGGCCTCGACGTCGCCGGTCCACAGACGCATCAACCTGCCCAGGGCGTCGCGGTCGACACCGGGCAGCAGGTCGAGGGCGACCAGCTCGCTCACCGCCGCCTGCGGCGCGGCGACCCCGGGCTGGTGGGCTCCCCAGGGCTCGATGGTGCGGCCGGGGACGGCCGGTGCCGGCGCCGTGGACGCGGGGGCCGCGTCCTCGGCGCCGACGGCCAGGACCGCTCCCGCGCCGGCCGCGGCGCCCACGCCGGTGCTGCCGACGTACCCCAGGAGCCGCCGACGGCTGACGCGTGGAGCCGGGCTCATCAGTGGTCGTGCTCGCCGGTGCCGGGCTCGTGGTAGTGCCCCTCCTCCTCGGTGAACTCCTTCACGGGGGCGGTCAGGCCCTGCTCGCTGCCGTCGGAGAACTCCAGCGTCAGCTCGACCTCGTCGCCGGGTGCGAGCTCGCCCTGCAGGTCCATCAGCATGACGTGGTAGCCGCCGGGCTCGAGGACCTTGCCGCGGCCGGCCTCGACGACGAGGCCGTCGGACACCGCCTGCATCGCCATCGCGCCGTCGACCATCGACATCTCGTGGATCTCGACCATGCCGGCGACCTCGGTGCTGGCGCCGACAAGCGTGACGTCCTCGTCGCCGTCGTTGTCGAGGGTCATGAACGCGGCCGACATGGAGGTGTCCTCGGCGCCCACGGTGGCGCGCACCCAGGGGTCGCCGATCGTGACGGAGCCGGCCTGCTCGGTGGCCGCGGACGCGGTGTCCGCTGAGCCGGTGGGCTCCTCGTCGCCGCAGGCCGCCAGGCCGGCGCCGAGGGCGAGGGCCAGGGCGGCCGCGGGGACGAGCCGGCGGGCGCGGCCGCGGGCAGGGGTGGTGCGGGTGGTGCGGGTCATCGGGGTTCTCCTCGTACGACGGGGGCGCGCGCGAGCGCGCGGGGAAGCACCGCCGGCGGGCGGTGCGGGTCAGGCGGCGAGGAGGAAGGGAGGACCGCGACGGGTGACGAGACGGTGGGGCAGGGTGCGCTCCAGCGACAGGAGCAGCAGCGGCGGGACGGGCAGCCGGCGGGCGGCGTCGAGGCCGCCGAGGGCGGAGGCGCGCAGCGGCAGCAGCGCGACCTGCAGGGTCACGGCGACCCGTGCCCGCACCGATGCCAGGACGAGCAGGTGCCACAGCGCCGACTCGCCGGCCGCCAGCCACAGTCCGAGCGCGACGGCGCCCAGGGTGTGGGCCAGGAGCATGAGCGGCCCCTGGGCGAGCGTGTGGTCGACCAGGTGGCCCAGGACCTGGTTGGTCGGTCCGGCGGTCACGGCCTCGCCGGCCCGCCCCCCGGCGGCCGAGGCCGCGTCGAAGTGGTCGGACAGCGACCCGACGCGGCGCCCTGCGTCGTCGGCGACGGCCTGCAGGGCGGGGCCCGCCGAGGGCCCGGTCGTGGGGGCCGCGGCCGACGCGGCGTCCTGGTGGCCGGCCGTGGCCGAGAGCAGCAGGTGGGTGGCGGCCTGCCCGCCGACGACGAGCGCCACGAGCCGCAGCGCGGAGGCCCGCGAGCGCAGGAAGGCCGCGCTCAGCGCGGTGCAGGCCACCAGCACGAGGGCCATCACCACCGGCGACGGGAGCAGGCCGTCGGCGGCCACGTGGGACACGGCGCCCGAGAGCAGCACCACCGGACCGAGCACGGCTGCCCGCAGCCACACGAGCAGGCTCGTGGGCCGGGTGGGCTGCTGCTCGCGCGTGATGGTCGGTCTCCGGGGCTGGCGGTGCTGGCGGTGGTGGTGGGGTGGTGGTCGGGTGGGCCCAGGCTACAGCCGGCGAGGTCGGCGCGGACCGTTCGTCGCCGCGCCCGCACCGCTCGGCGTACGGGCGAGGGCGGCGTACGGCGCGCTGCCCGGCGCCTGCCTAGAGTGGGCGGCGTCACACCACTGACTGGAGGAGCCCCATGATCGTCCCGTTCAGCGTCTCGGACTTCATCGACCGCGCCGTGCAGGTCTACGGCGACCGGGTCGGGGTGGTGGACGAGCCGGAGCAGCCCGCCGAGCCGCTGGGCGACGAGGGCCGGCTGACCTACCGCGAGATGGCGCAGCTGGCGGCGCGCCAGGCGGCGCGGCTCGACGAGCTCGGCATCGGGGTCGGCGAGCGCGTGGCGGTCGTCAGCCACAACAGCGCACGGCTGCTCACCTCGTTCTTCGGGGTCGCGGGCTACGGGCGGGTGCTGGTGCCGGTGAACTTCCGGCTGCGCCCCGAGGAGGTGCAGTACATCGTCGACCACTCCGGCGCGCGGGTGCTGGTGGTGGACCCCGAGATCGACGAGGAGCTGCGCGACGTCACCGCCGAGCACCGCTTCGTGATCGGCGACGACGACCTCATCTACGCCCCCGAGGGCAGCGTGCCGCAGCCGTGGGAGCCCGACGAGAACGCCACGGCGACCATCAACTACACCTCCGGCACCACGGCGCGACCCAAGGGCGTGCAGATCACCCACCGCAACATCTGGACCAACGCGGTGACCTTCGGCATGCACGCGGGGGTCAGCGACCGCGACGTCTACCTGCACACCCTGCCGATGTTCCACGCCAACGGCTGGGGCTGGCCCTTCGTGGCCACCCAGGCCGGCGCCAAGCACGTGGTGATCCGCAAGATCGACGGCGCCGAGATCCTGCGCCGCGTCGAGGAGCACGGGGTCACCGTCATGTGCGCGGCCCCGGCGGTCGCGGCGGCCGTGCTCGAGGCGGCCCAGGAGTGGGACGGCCCGATCCCTGGGCGTGACCGGGTGCGCATCATCATGGCCGGCGCGCCGCCCCCGACGAAGACCGTCGTGCGGGTGGAGGAGGAGCTGGGCTGGGAGTTCATCCAGATCTACGGCCTCACCGAGACCTCCCCGCTGCTGACCATCAACCGCGGTCGTGCCGAGTGGGACGACCTGGAGCCCGAGGAGCGGGCCGCGAGGCTGACCCGCGCCGGCGCCCCGGCGCTCGGGGTGCGCCTCGCGACCTCGGAGGAGCCGGAGAACCAGGGAGAGGTGCTGGCCCGCTCCAACGTCTGCCTCGAGGGCTACTGGGAGCAGCCCGAGGAGAGCGAGCGCTGCCTGGCCGGCGGGTGGTTCCACACCGGCGACGGGGGCGTGATCGGCGACGACGGCTACCTGACCATCAGCGACCGCAAGAAGGACGTGATCATCACCGGCGGCGAGAACGTCTCCTCCATCGAGGTCGAGGACGTGCTCTTCTCGCACCCCGCGGTCGCCGAGGTCGCCGTGATCGGCGTGCCCAGCGAGAAGTGGGGCGAGACCATCAAGGCACTGGTCGTGCTGGCGCCCGACACCGAGGCCACCGAGGCCGAGCTGATCGCCTGGTGCAAGGAGCGCGCCGCTGGCTACAAGGCCCCGACGTCG
Source organism: Nocardioides salarius (assembly GCF_016907435.1). NCBI lineage: Bacteria > Bacillati > Actinomycetota > Actinomycetes > Propionibacteriales > Nocardioidaceae > Nocardioides > Nocardioides salarius. The sequence continues at coordinate 4,084,690 of NZ_JAFBBZ010000001.1, forward strand.
GTCGAGATCCGCGACGAGCTGGCCCGCACCGCCACCGGCAAGCTGCAGAAGTTCAAGCTGCGAGCGCCCTACTGGGAGGGCCAGCAGCGACAGGTCAACTGACCCGCGGGGATGCTCAGGAGGGACGGACGTCCATGACGACCTCGAACTCCAGCAGGTCGGCGCCGCTGGCGACGGGCTTGGCCCGCTCGCCGGCGTGCGCGGCCTGGGCGCCGCCGTCGCGCCACGCCGCGAAGGACTCCTCGTCCTCCCAGTGCGTGACCACGAAGTAGCGCTCCTCGCCGGCGGTGGGGCGCAGCAGCTGGAAGCCCAGGAACCCGGGGGAGCCCTCGACGGCGCCGGCACGCGCGGCGAAGCGCTTCTCGAGCTCGGGGCCGGCCTGGGGCGGGACGGAGATGGCGTTGATCTTCACGACGGGCATGACGCCACCCTAGGCGCCGGCCCCGACGCCGGCACCGGCGCCGATAGCCTCCTGCCATGCACACGAGCACCGAGCCCACGCTGAGGGACGTCGTCGACCTGGTGCACGGGTGGTACCCGCCCGGCACCGCCGACTCCTGGGACCGCGTGGGGCTGGTGCACGGCGACCCCGCCCAGCCGGTACGCCGGATCATGATGGCCGTGGACCCCTCGCCGGCGGTGGCGCAGGAGGCCGCCGACTGGGGCGCGGACCTGCTGGTGGTGCACCACCCCCTGTTCCTCAAGGGCGTGCACGGCTTCACCACCGAGACCCCCAAGGGGCGCACCCTGCACACGCTGGCCCGGGCCGGCTGCGCGCTGCTGGCCGCCCACACCAACGCCGACCAGGCCGAGGGCGGCGTCTCGGAGTCCCTCGCGCTGGCGCTCGGGCTCGACGACCTGCGCCCGATCCTGCCCGCTCCGCGTCCGGCGCTCGACAAGCTCGGGGTGCTGGTGCCCGTGGCCGACGCCGACCGGCTGCGGGCGGCCCTCGCCGAGGTGGGCGCCGGGCGCCTGGGCGACTACGAGTCGGCCTCGTTCACCGTCGAGGGCGTCGGCCGGTTCCGCCCGCTGCCCGGGGCCACCCCGACGATCGGCACGGTCGGTGACCTCGAGGAGGTGCCCGAGGTGCGCGTCGAGGTCGTCGCCCCGCGCTCGCGCCGGGCCGAGGTGGTGCGGGCGCTGCTGGCGGTGCACCCCTACGAGGAGCCGGCGTACGACGTCGTGGAGCTCGCCGACCCCGGCCTGTCGAGCACCGGCACCGGTCGGGTCGGCACGGTGGAGCCGATGACGCTGGCCGCCTTCGCCGCCCGGGTCGCCGAGGTGCTGCCCCCGACGGTGCACGGCGTGCGGGTCGGCGGCGACCCCGACCGCGAGGTGCGGCGGGTCGCGGTCTGCGGCGGCGCCGGTGACTTCCTGCTCGACACGGTGCTCGGCACGGGGAGCGCGGCGGAGGTCGACGTCTACGTCACGAGCGACCTGCGTCACCACCCGGCCTCGGAGTTCCTCGAGCACGAGGGGCCCGCGCTGGTCGACGTCGCGCACTGGGCGGCGGAGTGGACCTGGCTGCCGGTGCTCGAGGCGCGACTCCGGGCGGCGCTGGCGGGCGAGCGGGGCGCTACGGTGGAGACCCGCGTGAGCACCCGGTGCACCGACCCGTGGACGTTCCGCCCCGATGCACACACCGCACACCCCACAGCCAGGAGAGACCGCTGAAAGCCGATCCGAACGCCCAGGTCACCCTGCTCGAGGTCCAGGAGCTCGACTCCCGGGCCGACCAGCTGCGCCACCAGCGCCGCACCCTGCCCGAGATCGCCGAGATCACCGAGCTGCAGACCCACCGCGACGAGCTCGACGACCAGGCCCGTGACGCCCGCATCGTCGTCGACGACCTGGCCGTCGAGCAGGCCAAGGTCGACGCCGACGTCGAGCAGGTCAAGGCGCGGCGGGCCCGCGACCGGGAGCGGATGGACACCGGCAAGGTCGGCAACCCCAAGGACCTCGAGCGCCTGGGCCACGAGCTCGAGTCGCTGGAGCGACGCATCAGCAGCCTCGAGGACGACGAGATCGAGGTGATGGAGCGTCTCGAGGAGGCCCAGTCGGTGCTCGACTCGGTCACCACGCTCCTGGAGCAGGCCGACGTGCGGCTCGGCGAGCTGATCGCGGCGCGCGACGAGAAGGTCGCGGCCATCGACGCCCAGCTCGTCGACGTCGAGGCCCAGCGCGGCCCGTCGGTCGAGGGGCTGCCCGAGGACCTGCTCGCGCTCTACGAGAAGCTGCGCGCCGCCAAGGGCGGGGTGGGCGCGGCGATGCTGCACCAGCGCCGCTGCACCGGCTGCCAGCTCAGCATCGACAACGCCGAGCTCTCCGTGATCCGTGCGGCCCCGGCCGACCTCGTGGTGCGCTGCGAGGAGTGCACGCGCATCCTGGTGCGCACCGCGGAGTCGGGCCTGTGACCTCGCGCGTCGTCGTCGAGGCCGACGGCGGCTCGCGCGGCAACCCCGGCCCGGCGGCGTACGGCGCCGTGCTCAAGGACGCCGCCAGCGACGAGGTCATCGCCGAGGACGCCCGCACCATCGGGGTGGCCAGCAACAACGTGGCCGAGTACTCCGGGCTGGTGGCGGGGCTGCGCCTGGCCGTCGAGCACGCGCCGGGCGCCGAGGTGGAGGTCCGGATGGACTCCAAGCTCGTCGTGGAGCAGATGTCGGGGCGCTGGAGGATCAAGCACCCCGACATGCAGGTGCTGGCCGCCGAGGCCGGGGAGGTCGCGCCCGACGGCACGACGTACACCTGGATCCCGCGGGCCCGCAACGCCCACGCCGACCGCCTCGCCAACGAGGCGCTCGACGGGGTGCGCGAGGGCGTGACGGTGGCCGGTGCCGAGCCCGCCCCCGAGGAGGAGGTGCCCGACGAGGACTCGCTGATCGAGGAGATCGAGTCGCCGGGCGCCGCGCGCGGCGACCAGCCGCGCGACCAGGCCGGGCACCGCGGCTGGAGCGGCCCGTCGGCGCCGCCCACCACGCTGGTGCTGGTGCGCCACGGCGTCACCCGCCACACCGCGGCCAAGCGCTTCTCGGGCGGCCTCGGGGGCGACGACCCGGCCCTGAGCGACGAGGGCCTGGCCCAGGCCCGCGACACCGCCGACTGGCTCACCGGGCTGGGCGAGCGGGTCGACGCGGTCGTCTCGTCGCCGGTGCGCCGCACCCGCGAGACCGCGGAGGTGGTCGCCGCCCGGCTCGAGCGCACCGTGGAGATCGAGCCCGGCTTCGCCGAGATGGAGTTCGGCGAGTGGGACGGGCTGACCTTCGCCGAGGTCGCCGAGCGCGACCGCGAGGGCCTCGACGCCTGGCTGGGCTCCATGGACACGCCGCCGCCCGGCGGCGAGTCGTTCGGCACCGTGCGGGAGCGGGTGCTCGCGGGCCTCGACCGGGTGCTGGCCGAGCACACCGGGCGCACCGTCGTCGTGGTCAGCCACGTGACCCCCATCAAGACGCTCGTGGCCCACGCGCTGGGCGCTCCCCTCGAGGCGGTCTACCGCATGGAGCTCTCGCCGGCCTCGGTCACGGTGCTGTCGTTCTACGCCGACCCCGCCGCCGACGGTGCGGCCCGCGGCTCGATGCGGCTCTACAACGCGCTGCCGCCGGGCGAGCGCGCCACCGTCGAGCCGGGCCGCTGGTAGACCCGGCTCACACCGCCTGGTGGACGGTGCGCCCGGCCACCAGGGTGCGCAGCAGCCGGGGCAGCTCGGCGCCGGGCTCGAGCACGGGCACGCCGTCGGCGTCGACGCCCGACGGGGTCTCCCACACGGCCAGGTCGGCCACCCAGCCCCGGGCCAGCCGGCCCCGGTGGTCCTGCGCGGCCGCCAGCCAGCCGCCGCGGGTGTGGGCGGCCAGCGCCGCCAGCGGCGCCAGCCCCTGGCCGGGGACGCGGTGGTGCACCGCCGCGCGCACGGCCGCCCACGGGCCCAGCGTCGTGACGGGTGAGTCCGAGCCGAACGCCAGCGGCACCCCGGCCGCGGCCAGGTCGCGGAAGGGGTTGGTCTCGCGCCAGCGCTCGCTGAGGCGGGCGGCGTACATGCCCGAGGGCCCGCCCCACAGGCCGTCGAACATCGGCTGCACGCTGGCGGTGACGCCCAGGCGTCCGAGCACGCCGATGGTGGCCGCCGAGGGCATCTCGACGTGCTCGAGGCGGTGCCTCCCGGCCCGGACGGCGTCGTCGCCGAGCTCGGCCGCCGCGGCCGCGAACCCCTCGCCGATCGCGTCGAGCGCCGCGTCGCCGATGCAGTGGAAGCCGGCCTGCAGCCCCGCGCGCGTGCACGCCACGACGTGCTCGTGCACCTGCGCGGCGTCGACGTAGGCGTGCCCGCAGGTCGGCGCGTCGGCGTACGCCGCTCCCAGCGCGGCGGTGCGCGAGCCGAACGCGCCGTCGGCCACGAGGTCGCCGGCCAGGCCGGCCACCCCCAGCCGCGCGGCGGTCTCGACCGCCATCAGCTCGCCCCAGTAGACGGTCGCGGCGAGCCCGACCTCGTCGGCCGCCTGGCGCACCAGGGCGATCTCGGCCTCGGGGCCGATGTGCGGGGCGGCGTTCTCGTGGAAGCCGGCGATGCCCGCGCCGGCCATCGCGTGGCAGGCCGCCCGCGCCGCGTCGAGGCGCTCGACGTCGCCGATCAGGTTCTCGAGGGTGTGCCGCACGGCGTGGTGGGCGTCGCGCTCGACACGGCCGTCGGGCGTCCAGCCCTGCAGGTCGGGCAGGCCCGGCACCAGCGAGGCGAGCGCGGGGGAGACGACGGAGGAGTGCCCGTCGACGCGGGTCAGGTAGGTGCGCCGGCCCGGCGCGGCCCGCTCGAGCTCGTCGCCGGTGGGCGGGCGGCCTGCGCGCCACGGCGTCTCGTCCCAGCCCTGGCCGACCAGCACCGCGTCGTCGGGGTGGCGCCGCGCGTGCCGGGCGAGCGCGTCGAGGACGTCGTCGAGCCCGGTGGCGGCGGCGTACGTCGGCCCGGAGAGGTCGAGGCCCGTCAGCGCGAAGCCGGTGCGCACGGTGTGCACGTGGCTGTCGACGAAGGAAGGGGTGACCAGGGCGCCGTCGAGCGCGACCACCTGCGGGGCGCCGTCGCCGGTGCCGGCCCACGCGTCGGCGTCGTCCTCGCTGCCCAGCGCCACCACCCGGCCGTCCTCGACCGCGAGGGCCGTGGGGCCCCCGCCGGGCCGGGCCGGCGTCGTCGGGTCGAGGAGCCGGGCGCCGCGCAGCACGGTGCGGCGGGCCCGGGCGGAGGGGGCGGGGGCGTCCATGGCGTCACTGTAGGGGCGGGTGAGCGGGGGTGATCAGGGGTGATCAGGGTGGGTGGGGTGAGCGGGGCTGCGGGGCCGAGCAGGAATAGCCTCGGGTGCCGCGGGGTTGGCCCGCGGTCCGGGCAGACCGGTCGAGCGTGCGACGAGACGGGGGGAACGGTGAGCCAGCAGGCAGGGTCGGACCGGGCGGCAGCGAGCCGGGCCACGACCACTCGCGACGGGTTCGCCGTGCTGTGGGTCGCCATCAAGCGCGAGCCGTGGGTCTTCGCGGTCTCCGCGCTGGGCAGCGTGCTCTTCGGTGCCCTGACGGTGGCCGACGCGTGGGTGCTGGGCTGGTCGACGGAGAACGTCGTGCTGCCCGCCCTCGAGACCGGCGAGGTCGGTGCGGGGATGCTGTGGGCGGTGCTGGCGCTCTTCCTGGGCGTGGCCATCCTGCGCGCGGTCGGCATCGTCGCGCGGCGCCTGGGCGCCGGCATCATGCAGTACCGGATGCAGGCGCACACCCGCCGTGCCGTGACCCGCCAGTACCTGGCCCTGCCGATGGAGTGGCACCAGCGCCACCCGACCGGGCAGCTGCTCTCCAACGCCAACTCCGACGTCGAGGCCGCCTGGGGCCCGGTCGCGCCGCTGCCGATGGCGGTCGGCACGGTCGCGATGATGGTCATCGCGGTGGTCCAGATGCTCGTCGCCGACCTGGTGCTGGCCGTGGTCGGGCTGCTCGTCTTCCCCGCGGTGATCGCCGCCAACGTCGTCTTCCAGCGCCTCAGCTCGCCGCTGATGACCCGGGCGCAGCAGCTGCGCGCGGAGCTCTCGGAGGTCGCCCACGAGTCCTTCGACGGCGCCATGGTCGTCAAGACCCTGGGCCGCGAGGGCGAGGAGACCGCCCGGTTCTCGGCGAAGGCCCAGGAGCTGCGCGGGGTGCTGGTGCGCGCCGGGCGCATCCGAGCGGCCTTCGACCCCTCCCTCGCGGCGCTGCCCAACCTGGGCGTGCTGGTCGTGCTGGCCGTCGGGGTCGCGCGGGTGCAGAGCGGTGCCACCGACCCCGGCAACGTCGTGCAGGTGGCCTACCTGCTGACCATCGTCTCCTTCCCGATCCGCTCGATCGGCTGGCTGCTGGGGGAGTTCCCCCGCAGCGTCGTGGGCTTCCGGCGGGTCACCAGCGTGCTCGAGGCCACCGGCGAGATGCCGTACGGCCACGCGGCGCTGGCGCGCACCGGCCGCGGCGGCGCGCACCTCGAGATCGACGGCCTGAGCTACTCCCACGTCCCCGGCCAACGGCTCCTCGACGACCTGCGCTTCAGCGTCGAGCCGGGGCGCACCGTGGCGCTGGTGGGAGCCACCGCCTCCGGCAAGAGCACCCTGACCTCGTTGGTCAGCCGCCTGGTCGACCCCGACGCCGGCCGGATCCTCCTCGACGGCCAGGACGTGCGCGACCTCGCGCCCGGCCAGCTGGCCCGGGCCGTCTCGCTGGTGGCCCAGACCGCCTTCCTCTTCGACGACACCGTGCGCGGCAACATCACCCTGGGGGCCGACGTCAGCGACGAGGAGGTGTGGTCTGTGCTGCGCGCGGCCCAGGCCGACGGGTTCGTCGCCGCCCTGCCGCACGGCCTCGACAGCCGGCTCGGCGAGCGCGGCACCTCGCTCTCCGGCGGTCAGCGCCAGCGGATCTCGCTGGCCCGGGCGCTCGTGCGCCGGCCCCGGCTGCTGGTGCTCGACGACGCGACGTCCGCGGTCGACCCCGAGGTCGAGGCACGCATCCTGGCGGCGCTGCGCTCGGGTGCCGACGGCGCCGAGCGCCCGAGCCTGCTGGTCGTGGCCTACCGCAAGGCCACGATCGGGCTGGCCGACGAGGTCGTGCACCTGGAGGGCGGGCGCGTCGTCGACCGCGGCACCCACGACGAGCTGCTGGCGCGCAACCCCTCCTACGCCGCGCTGGTCAACGCCTACGAGGACGAGGCCGGCCCCGACGGCGTCGGAGCCACCAGCGCCACCACCACCGGCACCAGCACCGCAGGAGAGCCGTCATGAGTGCCGTCCGTGCCGCCTCGACCTCGGGCACCGCGCTCGACACCGGCGAGGAGATGCGCGCGATCGAGACGATCCGCCGCGGACTGCACCACTCGCCCGAGCTGACCGTCGGCATCCGCACGACCCTGGCCTACGCCGTGCTCGCCTCGGCGGGCCAGGTCGTGGTGCCGGTCGCGGTCCAGCAGACCCTCGACCGCGGGCTCGGCGCCGAGGGCGGCCCCGACCTCGCCTTCACCGCCTGGATGGGGGTGCTGGCCGCGCTGGCCATCGTGCTGACGTCGTGGGCGTCGTACAAGATGACCAGCCGGCTCTTCCGCACCGCCGAGGGCGGGCTGGCCACGCTGCGCACCAAGGCCTTCCGCCACGTCCACGACCTGCCGCTGCTGACCCAGAACACCGAGCGCCGCGGCGCCCTGGTCGCCCGGGTCACCAGCGACGTCGACCAGGTCAGCCAGTTCCTGGTCTTCGGCGGCCTGCTGTTCGTGGTCAGCATCGGGCAGGTCGTGATCGCGACCGCGGTGATGCTCGTCTACTCCTGGCAGCTCACGCTGGTGGTGTGGCTGTGCTTCGCACCGCTGTTCGCCTCGCTGAAGTACTTCCAGCGCAAGCTGTCGCAGGCCTACGGCACCGTGCGCCGCCAGGTCGGCGTGATGCTCTCGGCCATCTCCGAGCCGGTCGTCGGCGCCGCGGTGGTCCGGTCGTACGCCGTGCAGTCGCGCACCCAGGACCGCATCGACGAGGCCGTCGACGCGCACCGCGTCGCGAGCACCCGTGCCCAGGGCTTCACGGCCTTCTCCTTCTCGCTCGGCGGCGTCTCGGCGGGGCTGGCCAACGCCGGCGTCATCGTGGTGGGCGTGCTGCTGGGCCTGGACGGCGACATCACCGCCGGCGAGATCCTCGCCTTCGCGTTCCTGGTCACGCTCTTCGTGGGACCGGTCCAGATGGGCACCCAGATCCTCACCGACGCCCAGCTCGCGATCGCGGGCTGGCGCCGGGTGATCGGCATCCTCGACACCCCCGCCGACCTCGTCGACCCCGGGCCCGAGGGCCACGACCTGCCGCCGGGCCCGATCGACGTGCGCTTCGAGGACGTCACCTTCGCCTACCCCGGCGGCCCGCCGGTGCTGCGGGACGTCGACATGTCCATCGACGCGGGTCGCCGGGTGGCGATCGTGGGGGAGACGGGCTCGGGGAAGTCGACCTTCGCCAAGCTCCTGACCCGGCTCATGGACCCCTCGGAGGGCGCCGTGCTGCTCGACGGGGTCGACGTGCGCGACATCGCCCAGGCCACCCTGCGCCGCAGCGTCGTGCTGGTGCCGCAGGAGGGGTTCCTCTTCGACGACACCATCACCGCCAACGTGCGCTACGGCCGCCTCGACGCCTCCGAGGCCGACATCTGGGCCAGCGCGGAGGAGCTGGGCCTGGGGGACTGGCTGGCGGGGCTGCCGGCCGGGCTCGAGACCCGCGTGGGCCAGCGCGGCGACTCGCTGTCGGCCGGTGAGCGCCAGCTCGTGGCGCTGCTGCGCGCGCACCTGGCCGACCCCGACCTGCTGGTGCTCGACGAGGCCACCAGCGCGGTCGACCCGTCGCTGGAGATGCGGATCGGGCGTGCCCTCGAGCGGTTGATGAGCGGTCGCACCTCGGTCACCATCGCGCACCGGATGTCGACGGCCGAGGCCGCCGACGAGGTGGTCGTCGTCGACGCCGGCCGCATCGTGCAGCGCGGGCCGCACGCCGACCTCGTCGCCCAGCCGGGATCGGTCTACGCGGGCCTGCACGCGTCGTGGGTGGCCCAGCAGGGGCGCTGAGCCCCGCCCGCCCCTCCGGGGGATGATGGGGCCATGACCGACCAGCTCGCCCCCGACGTGGCCGCACGCCTCAAGCGCACCAGCGACGGGCTGGTGCCGGCCGTGGCCCAGCAGCACGACACCGGCGAGGTGCTGATGCTGGGCTGGATGGACGACACCGCGCTGGCCCGCACCCTGTCCACCGGCCGGGCCACCTACTGGTCGCGCAGCCGGGGCGAGTACTGGGTCAAGGGGGACACCTCGGGCCACGTGCAGCACGTCGTCGAGGTCCGCCTCGACTGCGACGGCGACACGATCCTGGTCAAGGTCGACCAGGTCGGCGCCGCCTGCCACACCGGCGAGCACACCTGCTTCGACGCCGACCTGCTGCCGCTGGGTGGCCCCGAGCGTGGCTGAGCCCCACCGCGCGCGGCGCACCTTCGCCCCGGTCGTGCTGCTGGGCCTGGCCGCGGGCACCCTGACGGCCGTCGCCGGCACCCGGCCGGGCGTCGACGTCGTGGGCGACCCGGGCTCCGGCGTCACCGCCTCGGTCGGTCTCGGCGGCCCCGAGGCGGCCTACGACCTGCCGCTGGTCACCTCGCTCGCCCTGGTGGCGCTGGCCGCCTGGGGCGTGGTCCTCGTGACCCGCGGTCGGGTGCGTCGCGTCGTCGTCGCGGTGGGCCTCCTCGGGTCGGTGGGGGCCCTCGTGGCCGCGCTGGCCGCCTGGGGCAGCCTGCCCGACGAGCTGCGCACCGCGCTCGAGCAGGTGGGCGCCGGCGACACCGCTGTCACGCGCACCGGCTGGTACGCCGCCGCGGTGGTCGGCTCGCTGCTGCTGGTGCTCGCCTCGGGCGCGGCGCTGCGGCTGGTGCCGCACTGGCCCGAGATGGGCAGCCGGTACGACGCCCCGACGGGCCAGGCGGCCGGCGCCCGGCCGGCCGCGCCCACCCGCCCGGTGGAGGAGCTCTCCGGCCTCGACCTGTGGCGCGCCATCGACGAGGGCCACGACCCGACCGACGACGACACGTCGGGGCCGGACCGGGGTGCGGGCTGAGCCCGGCGCGCCACTACACTCGGCCGCACCGATCGACGTACACCCGAGGAGCAGCGACATGTCGAACAACCACGGCAACACCCCCGCAGCCTGGACCGCGGTGGTCGTGGGACTCCTCGGCTTCACCGTCGGCAGCGTGGGCCTGCTCTTCAGCCCCGTGAGCTTCACGGTCTTCTGGATCGGCGTGGCGATCACCGTCGCCGCCGGCATCGTCTTCCTCGTGATGGCCAAGATGGGCCTGCACGAGGAGGCCGGGCACTGAGCACCCCGCCGCGATGAGCGTCCTGGCCCCCGTCGCACCGCCGCCGCCCACCCGGCGCGAGCGGCTGCGGGCGCCGGCGCTGACCATCGGCGGCCTGGCACTGGCCACCGTCGCCCTGCGGCTGCACGACCCGCACGTCGCCGGCAGCTGGGGCATCTGCCCCTCCGCGGCGCTGGGCTTCTGGTGCCCGGGCTGCGGCGGCCTGCGGGCGGTCAACGACCTCACCCACGGCGACGTCGCGTCGGCGGCCTCGAGCAACCTGCTGCTCGTGGTGCTGATGCCGGTGGCCGTGGCGCTGCTGGCCGCGTGGGCGCTCTCGCGCTGGCACGGACGCCGCGCGCCCCGGCTGCGGGGACGCGCGGCGTCGGTGGTGCTGGTGGCCGGGCTGGTCGTGGTGGGCGCCTTCACGTTGCTGCGCAACCTGCCGCTGCCGGTGGGCACCTGGCTGGCGCCCTGACCCGGGGCCGGCTCGCGATCAGCTGGTGGAGAAGTCGAAGCTGAAGCCGCCGCTGGCGATGACGATGATCTGCACGACGAGGAAGACCAGGGCGACGATGCCCAGGATGAAGCCGGCCTTGGCCAGGCCGGCGCCCTGCTGGCCGGTGGTGGCGATCTCGGCCTGTGCCTGACGGCCCAGCACGATCGCCAGGATGCCCAGTGGACCGCAGCACAGCAGCGAGACGATGCCGCTGACCAGCGACCAGGTGGCCTTCTTCGAGGTGCCGACGGGCTGGTCGCCGCCGTAGGTGGGCTGCCCGTACTGCGGCGGCGGGGGAGGCGGCTCGTTGTAGCTCATGGTGCTCCTAGGTGGTGGGGCCAGAGTCCTCGGAACATATCGTCGCCGGTGGCTCCCGCGCAGGCGGACGCGCCAGGAGCGCCCAGCCACGGGCGTGACAGACTCGGGTCGTCCCCACCACCGTTCCAGGAGTCCCCGTGTCCGTCCTCGACGACATCGTCGCCGGCGTCCGGGTCGACCTCGCCGAGCGCCAGGCCACCACGTCGCTGAGCGACCTGCGTGCCGCGCTCGCCGACGTCGACGCGCCGCGCGACCCGATGCCGCACCTGCGCGCCCCCGGCTCGAGCGTCATCGCCGAGGTCAAGCGCAGGAGCCCGAGCAAGGGCGCCCTCGCCGACATCCCCGACCCCACGGTCCTGGCCCGCGAGTACGCCGCCGGGGGCGCGGCCGCGATCAGCGTGCTGACCGAGCAGCGGCGCTTCGGCGGGTCGCTGGCTGACCTGCGCGCGGTGCGCGCCGCGGTGGACACCCCGCTGCTGCGCAAGGACTTCATCGTCACCGACTACCAGCTCTGGGAGGCCCGGGCCGCCGGCGCCGACCTGGCGCTGCTGATCGTGGCCGCCCTCGACGACGACGACCTGCGCCGGCTGCACGACCTGGCGGGTGAGCTGGGGCTGACCGCGCTGGTCGAGGTGCACGACGAGGCCGAGACCGAGCGCGCGGTCGCCCTGGGGGCGCCGCTGGTCGGCGTCAACGCTCGCAACCTCAAGACCCTCGAGATCGACCCGGCCACCTTCGCCCGGCTGGCCCCGCAGGTCCCCGACGACGTGGTCAAGGTCGCCGAGTCCGGCGTCGTCGGCGTCGACGACGTCCGTCGCCACGTCGGCGAGGGCGCCCGCGCGGTGCTCGTCGGCGAGGCGCTCGTCAAGGACGGCGACCCCCGCGCCGCCGTCGCCGCCATGACAGGAGTCCAGGCATGAGCACCACCAGCAGCCCCGTCCCCCCGTCCTCGGGTCGCTTCGACGCCGACGCGCAGGGCTGGTTCGGCGGGCCCGAGGAGGGCTGGGGCGGGCGCTTCATGCCCGAGGCGCTGATCGCCGCGCTCGACGAGCTCACCGAGGCCTGGACCGGCGCGATGGCCGACCCCGCCTTCGTGGGGGAGTTCGAGCACGTGCTGCGCGACTACGCCGGCCTGCCCAGCCCGCTCTTCCACGCCACCCGCCTCAGCGAGCAGGTCGGGTGCCGGGTGCTGCTCAAGCGCGAGGACCTCAACCACACCGGCGCCCACAAGATCCGCAACGTGCTGGGCCAGGCGCTGCTGACCAAGCGGATGGGCAAGCAGCGGGTCATCGCCGAGACCGGGGCCGGCCAGCACGGCGTCGCGAGCGCGACCGCGGCGGCGTACTTCGGGCTCGACTGCACCGTCTACATGGGCGCGGTCGACACCCGCCGCCAGGCGCTCAACGTGGCTCGGATGCACCTGCTGGGCGCCGAGGTGATCCCGGTGGAGTCGGGCAGCGCCACCCTCAAGGACGCCATCAACGAGGCGCTGCGCGACTGGGTCGCCTCGGTCGACCACACCGCCTACCTCTTCGGCACCGCCGCAGGACCGCACCCGTTCCCGAGCATGGTGCGCGACTTCACCCGCGGCATCGGCGACGAGTCCCGCGCCCAGTGCCTCGAGCAGTACGGCGTGCTGCCCGACGCGATCGCGGCCTGCGTCGGCGGCGGCTCCAACGCGATCGGGCTGTTCACCGCGTTCCTCGACGACGACGTAGCGATCTACGGCTTCGAGCCCGGCGGCGAGGGCGTGGACACCCCGCGCCACGCCGCGACCATCCACGCCGCCGACCGGGGCGTGCTGCACGGCGCCCGCACCTACGTGCTGCAGGACGCCGACGGCCAGACGCTCGAGTCGCACTCGATCAGCGCCGGGCTGGACTACCCCGGCGTGGGCCCGCAGCACGCCCACCTCGCCGCGACCGGGCGGGCGACGTACCTGCCGGTGACCGACGACGAGGCGATGAGCGCGATGGCGCTGCTGAGCCGCACCGAGGGGATCATCCCGGCGATCGAGACGGCCCACGCCGTCGCGGGCGCGATCCGCGTCGGGGAGCGGCTCGCGGTCGAGAAGGGCCCCGAGGCCACCGTGCTGATCAGCCTCTCCGGGCGCGGCGACAAGGACATGGGCACCGCGATCGAGTACTTCGGCCTCGGCGAGACCAAGGTCGACCTCGACGACGACATCACCGAGGAGCCGGTCGGATGAGCGCGCCCACCAGCAGCACCGACCGCACCGTCGCCTCCGCCTTCGCCTCCGCGCGCGCGGAGGGCCGCGCGGCCCTGGTCGGCTACCTGCCCGCCGGCTTCCCCGACGTCCAGGGCGGCATCGACGCGATGCTGGTCATGGTCGAGGCCGGCTGCGACGTCATCGAGGTCGGGCTGCCCTACTCCGACCCGGTGATGGACGGCCCCACCATCCAGGCCGCCGCCCAGCAGGCCCTCGAGCGCGGCGCCCGCACCGACGACGTGCTGCGCACGGTCGAGGCCGTGGCCGCGACCGGCACGCCCACCGTGGTGATGACCTACTGGAACCCGGTCGAGCGCTACGGCGTCGAGCGGTTCGCTGCCGGGCTCGCGGCCGCCGGGGGAGCCGGGCTGATCACCCCCGACCTGACCCCCGACTTCGCCCCCGAGTGGATCGCCGCCGCCGACCGGCACGGCCTCGACAAGATCTTCCTGGTGGCGCCGTCCTCGACGCCCGCACGGGTCACGATGACCGTGCGCGCCAGCCGCGGGTTCGTCTACGCCACCGCCGTGATGGGCGTGACCGGCGCACGCACGACCACCAGCGACCTGGCCGGCCCCCTCGTGGCCCGCACCAAGCAGGCCGTGGCCGAGGCCGGCCTCGACCTGCCGGTCGGCGTGGGGCTCGGCGTCGGCAACGGCGACCAGGCCGCCGAGGTGGCGTCGTACGCCGACGCGGTCATCGTCGGCTCGGCCTTCGTGCGCACCCTGCTCGACCACCCCGACGACCGCGCCGCCGGCCTCGAGGCCCTGCGCGCGCTGACCCACGACCTCGCGGAGGGCGTCCGACGTGCCTGAGACGACCCGCTCGACCCGCCGGCTGCTCGCGCCGCTGCTGGCGGCCGCCGCCCTGCTGCTCAGCGCCTGCGGGGGCGGCAGCGAGGCCTCGACGGCCCAGCTCAGCGCGCAGGTGGTCGACCCGCCCTTCGACGTCTCCTCGACGCCGCTGACCGACACCGATGGCGAGCCGTTCTCGCTGACCGACGACACCGACGCGCGCCTGACGCTGGTGTTCTTCGGCTACACCCGCTGCCCCGACATCTGCCCGGCGGTGCTCACCAACCTGGCCAGCGCGATGACCCGGCTCGACGAGGCCGACCGCGAGCAGGTCGAGGTGGTCTTCGTGACCAGCGACCCGGCCCGCGACGACGCCGAGACGGTGCGCTCCTACCTCGACCGCATCGACCCCGACTTCACCGGGCTCACCGGCGACCTCGACGACATCGAGGAGGTCGGTGAGTCGATCGCCATCGGCGTCACCGACGGCACCCGCCTGCCCAGCGGCGGCTACGACCCCAACACCCACAGCACCCAGGTGGTGGCCATCGACGGCGGCGACGACGCCCCGCTCTACTGGGGCCAGGAGACGTCGTCGGCGCAGTTCGCCGCCGACATCCACGCCCTGCTCGAGAGGGGCTGAGCATGGTGCTCGACCTGCTCGCCGGGCTCCCCGTGCTGCCGCTGTCGATCCCGAGCCCCTCCGAGGGCACCTGGTACGTCGGCCCGCTGCCGCTGCGCGGCTACGCGCTGAGCATCATCGCCGGCATCGTGGCCGCCATCTGGATCGGCGAGCGCCGCTGGGTGGCCCGCGGCGGGCGCGCCGGCGACATCCAGGACCTCGCGATCTGGGCGGTGCCCTTCGGCCTGGTCGGCGCCCGCGCCTACCACGTCGCCACCGACGCGAGCCGCTACTTCGGCGAGGACGGCAACCCCTGGCAGGCCCTCTACATCTGGAAGGGCGGCCTGGGCATCTGGGGCGGCATCGCGCTGGGCGCGGTCGGCGTCGTCGTCGGTGCGCGCCTCAAGGGCATCCGGCTGCTGCCGGTGCTCGACGCGATGGCCCCCGGCGTGCTCGTGGCCCAGGCGCTCGGCCGCTGGGGCAACTGGTTCAACCAGGAGCTCTACGGGCGGCCCACCGACCTGCCCTGGGGCCTGGAGATCGACCCGGTCAACTGGCCGCCCGGGCGCAGCTTCGAGCCGGGCACGACCTTCCACCCCACCTTCCTCTACGAGTCGCTGTGGGGCCTGGCCGCCTTCGCCGTGCTGGTGTGGGCCGACCGGCGCTTCCGGCTCGGCCACGGCCAGGTGCTGGCGGCCTACGTCGCGCTCTACACGCTGGGGCGCGGCTGGATCGAGACGCTGCGCATCGACGACGTCGAGCTCTCCGACGTGGGCGGGCTGCGCTTCAACGTCTGGACCTCGATCGTGCTCTTCGTCGCCGCGGTGGCCTTCCTGGCCTGGTCGCGCCGTCGTCACCCCGATCGGGAGGAGCGGGTCTACGAGCCGGGCCGCGAGCCCGTCGAGGACGCCACGGCCTGAGGCGGCGCCCGTCTCACCAGGCGGCGACCGGGACCGCGCGGGCCGGACGCCCAGGTCACCGGTGCTAGCCTGAGCCTTCGCGTGGGCCAATGTCGTCCCCTGCGCTCGACTCAAGATCCGCTCCACCGCAGTCGCCGGTCCCGGACCAGCTCGACCAGGGTCCGTTCCCCGGCGGCGACGACGACGGGAGACCCCGGTGCCCTACCAGCACGCATTCCCGCCGCCCCAAGGGCTCTACGACCCCCGCCACGAGCACGACGCGTGCGGTGTGGCCTTCGTCGCGACCCTGACCGGCGTCGCCAGCCACGACATCGTGGCCCAGGCACTCACCGCCCTGCGCAACCTCGAGCACCGTGGTGCCGCGGGCGCCGAGCCCGACTCCGGCGACGGCGCCGGCATCCTGATGCAGGTGCCCGACGCGTTCCTGCGCGAGGCGACCGCCGAGCTCGGCATCGAGCTCCCGCCGCAGCGCGCGTACGCCGTCGGCACGGCGTTCCTGCCCGGTGACGACGAGCACGTGGGTGCCACCGTCGCCCGCATCGAGGAGATCGCGGCCGAGGAGGGCCTCGCGGTCCTCGGCTGGCGCGAGGTCCCCACCGACCCCAGCACCCTGGGTGCCACCGCCCTCGGCGTGATGCCGACCTTCCGCCAGCTCTTCGTGGCCGGCGCGACCCAGCGGGTCACCGGCATGTCGCTGGAGCGGATGGCCTTCTGCCTGCGCAAGCGCGCCGAGCGCGAGAGCGACGTCTACTTCCCCTCGCTGTCGGCGCGCACCCTGGCCTACAAGGGCATGCTGACCACCGACCAGCTCGACCGGTTCTACCCCGACCTGGTCGACCCGCGGGTCGCCTCGGCGCTGGCCGTGGTGCACTCGCGCTTCTCGACCAACACCTTCCCGAGCTGGCCGCTCTCGCACCCGTTCCGCTACATCGCCCACAACGGCGAGATCAACACCGTGATGGGCAACCGCAACTGGATGCGGGCCCGCGAGGCGCTGCTCGACTCCGACCTGATCCCCGGCGACCTCGAGCGGCTCTACCCGATCGTCACCGACGGCGCCTCCGACTCCGCCTCCTTCGACGAGGTGCTCGAGCTGCTGCACATGGGCGGGCGCTCGCTGCCCCACTCGGTGCTGATGATGATCCCCGAGGCGTGGGAGAACCACGCCGAGATGGACGCGGCCCGCCGCGCCTTCTACGAGTTCCACGCCAGCATGATGGAGCCGTGGGACGGCCCCGCCTGCGTCGTCTTCACCGACGGCGACCAGATCGGCGCGGTGCTCGACCGCAACGGCCTGCGCCCCTCGCGCTACTGGGTCACCGACGACGGTCTCGTGGTGCTGGCCTCCGAGGTCGGCGTGCTCGACCTCGACCCCGCCACGATCGTGCGCAAGGGCCGGCTGCAGCCGGGCCGGATGTTCCTCGTCGACACCGAGGAGCACCGCATCATCGAGGACGAGGAGGTCAAGTCCGGCCTCGCGGGGGAGCACCCCTACGAGGAGTGGCTGCACGCCGGGCTGATCCACCTCGACGACATCCCCGAGCGCGAGCACATCGTGCACACCCACGCCAGCGTCACCCGGCGCCAGCAGGTCTTCGGCTACACCGAGGAGGAGCTGCGGGTCATCATCACCCCGATGGCCAACACCGGCGCCGAGCCGATCGGCTCGATGGGCACCGACACGCCCATCGCGGCGCTCTCGCAGAAGCCGCGCCTGCTCTTCGACTACTTCGCGCAGCTCTTCGCGCAGGTCACCAACCCGCCCCTCGACGCGATCCGCGAGGAGCTCGTCACCTCGCTGAGCGGCACCATCGGGCCCGAGTCCAACCTGCTCGAGCCCACCCCGGCCTCGTGCCGCCAGGTCGTGCTGCCGTTCCCGGTGATCTCCAACGACGACCTGGCCAAGATCCGCCACGTCAACCGGGACGGCGACATGCCGGGCTTCATCACCCACGTCTCCCGTGGCCTGTACGAGGTCGAGGGCGGCGGCGCCGCGCTGGCCGCGCGCATCGACGAGGTGTGCGCCGAGGTCAGCGCCGCCATCGCCGAGGGGGCACGGATCATCGTGCTCTCCGACCGGCACTCCACCGCCGAGCTGGCCCCGATCCCGTCGCTGCTGCTCACCGCCGCCGTGCACCACCACCTGGTGCGCGAGAAGACCCGCACCCAGGTCGGCCTGCTGGTCGAGGCCGGCGACGTGCGCGAGACCCACCACGTGGCGCTGCTGGTCGGCTACGGCGCGGCCGCGGTGAACCCCTACCTGGCCATGGAGTCCGCCGAGGACCTGGCCCGCGAGGGCTACTACGTCACCAGCGAGCCCGAGCAGGCCGTGGCCAACCTGGTCAAGGCGCTGGGCAAGGGCGTGCTGAAGGTGATGTCGAAGATGGGCGTCTCCACGGTCGCCTCCTACACCGGCGCGCAGATCTTCGAGGCCCTCGGCCTCTCGCAGTCGGTGGTCGACAAGTACTTCACCGGCACCACCTCCAAGCTCGGCGGCATCGAGCTCGACACCATCGCCGAGGAGGTCGCGCGCCGCCACCGCACGGCGTACCCGCGCGGCGGCATCATGCCCGGTCACCGCGAGCTCGAGATCGGCGGCGAGTACCAGTGGCGCCGCAGCGTCAACGGGGAGGCCGAGCCGCACCTGTTCGACCCCGAGACCGTCTTCCGTCTCCAGCACTCCACCCGCACCGGGCGCTACGACGTCTTCAAGCAGTACACCCAGCGCGTGGACGAGCAGTCCGAGCGGCTGATGACCCTGCGCGGGCTGTTCCGCTTCAAGGACGCCGAGCAGGCCGGGCGCGCCCCGGTGCCGATCGAGGAGGTCGAGCCGGTCTCCGAGATCGTCAAGCGGTTCTCGACCGGAGCGATGTCCTACGGGTCGATCAGCGGCGAGGCGCACGAGACCCTGGCCATCGCCATGAACCGGCTCGGCGCGAAGTCGAACACCGGCGAGGGCGGCGAGGACCCCGAGAGGCTCTACGACCCCGAGCGGCGCAGCTCGATCAAGCAGGTCGCCAGCGGCCGCTTCGGCGTGACGTCGGAGTACCTGACCAACGCCGACGACATCCAGATCAAGATGGCCCAGGGCGCCAAGCCGGGGGAGGGCGGGCAGCTGCCCGGCCACAAGGTCTACCCGTGGGTGGCCAAGACCCGGCACAGCACGCCCGGCGTGGGCCTGATCAGCCCGCCGCCGCACCACGACATCTACTCGATCGAGGACCTGGCGCAGCTGATCCACGACCTCAAGAACGCCAACCCCGCGGCCCGCGTGCACGTCAAGCTGGTCTCCGAGGTCGGCGTCGGCACGGTCGCGACCGGTGTCTCGAAGGCGCACGCCGACGTGGTGCTGATCTCCGGCCACGACGGCGGCACCGGCGCCTCGCCGCTGACCTCGCTCAAGCACGCCGGCGGGCCCTGGGAGCTCGGCCTGGCCGAGACCCAGCAGACGCTGCTGCTCAACGGGCTGCGCGACCGCATCGTCGTGCAGACCGACGGCCAGCTCAAGACCGGTCGTGACGTGGTCGTCGCGGCGCTGCTCGGCGCCGAGGAGTACGGCTTCGCCACCGCGCCGCTGGTGGTCTCGGGCTGCATCATGATGCGGGTCTGCCACCTCGACACCTGCCCGGTGGGCGTGGCCACGCAGAACCCGGTGCTGCGCGAGCGGTTCTCGGGCAAGGCCGAGTACATCGTCAACTTCTTCACCTACATCGCCGAGGAGGTGCGTGAGCTCCTCGCCGAGCTCGGGTTCCGCAGCCTCGACGAGGCGATCGGCCAGGTCGACGTGCTCGACGTGGCCCCGGCGGTGGAGCACTGGAAGGCCGCGGGCCTCGACCTGAGCCCGATCCTGCACCGCCCCGACGCCTCGGCCTTCCCCGACCAGGACCTGCGCTGCACCAAGAGCCAGGACCACGGGCTGGAGAGGTCGCTCGACGTGACCGAGCTGGTGCCGCTGGCCCAGCCGGCCCTCGAGAGCGGCGAGCCGGTGCGGGCCCAGGTCGCGGTGCGCAACGTGCACCGCACGGTGGGCACGATCCTGGGCCACGAGGTCACCAAGCGCTACGGCGGCGAGGGCCTGCCCGACGGCACCATCGACCTGACCTTCCTCGGCTCGGCGGGGCAGTCCTTCGGCGCCTTCGTGCCGCAGGGCATCACCCTGCGACTCGAGGGCGACGCCAACGACTACGTCGGCAAGGGCCTCTCGGGCGGGCGCATCGTGGTGCGCCCCGACCGGGCCGCGACCTTCACCGCCTCCGAGCAGACCATTGCCGGCAACACGATCGCCTACGGTGCGACGTCGGGCTCGGTCTTCATCCGGGGCGGGGTCGGCGAGCGCTGCTGCGTGCGCAACTCCGGCGCGCGGGTGGTCACCGAGGGCGTGGGCGACCACGCCGCGGAGTACATGACCGGCGGCCGCCTGGTCGTCCTGGGCCCCACCGGCCGCAACGTCGCGGCCGGCATGTCCGGCGGCGTGGCCTGGGTGCTCGACCTCGACGAGGCGCGGGTCAACCGTGAGCTCGTCGAGCTGGTGCCCGTCGAGGGCGAGGCCGCCGAGGAGCTCGAGGCGCTGGTGCGCAGCCACCTCGAGGAGACCGGTTCGGAGGTCGCCGAGGCGCTGCTGGCCGACTGGTCGCAGTCGCTGGCCCGCTTCACCGAGGTGATGCCGCGCGACTACCGCATCTCCCTGGAGGCCAAGGCGAAGGCCGAGGCCGACGGGCTCGACGAGAACGAGACCGCTCACGCGATGATGGAGGCGCTCCATGGCTGACCCCAAGGGCTTTCTGAAGGAGGGTCGCAAGGTCGCGGCCCGTCGTCCGGTCGAGGAGCGGGTGGGGGACTGGAACGAGGTCTACCCCGACGGCGTCGGCCGTGCCCTGCTGCCGATCATCACCCCGCAGGCCGGACGCTGCATGGACTGCGGCATCCCGTTCTGCCACCAGGGCTGCCCGCTGGGCAACATCATCCCCGAGTGGAACGACCTGGTCTGGCGCGACGACTGGGAGGGGGCGATCGAGCGGCTGCACGCCACGAACAACTTCCCCGAGTTCACCGGTCGGCTCTGCCCGGCGCCCTGCGAGACCGCCTGCGTGCTGGGCATCAACCAGGACCCGGTGACCATCAAGAACGTCGAGGTCTCGATCATCGACAAGGCGTGGGAGTCCGGCACCGTGCGGCCCCAGCCGCCGGAGTGGCTCTCGGGCCGCACCGTGGCGGTGATCGGCTCGGGCCCCGCCGGCCTGGCCGCCGCCCAGCAGCTGACGCGGGCCGGGCACACCGTGGCGGTCTACGAGCGCGCCGACAAGATCGGCGGGCTGCTGCGCTACGGCATCCCCGAGTTCAAGATGGAGAAGAAGCACCTCGACCGGCGGCTGGACCAGATGCGCCGCGAGGGCACGGTCTTCCGCGCCGGCGTCGACGTCGGTGGCGACCTGACCGGGCAGCGCCTGGCCGACCGGTACGACGCCGTCGTGCTGGCCACCGGCTCGACCGTGGCCCGCGACCTCGGCGTCGAGGGCCGTGAGCTGGACGGCATCCACCAGGCCATGGACTTCCTGCCGCAGGCCAACCGCGTCGCGGTCGGCGAGAGCGTGGAGGGCCAGGTCACCGCCGAGGGCAAGCACGTGGTCATCATCGGCGGCGGCGACACCGGCGCCGACTGCCTGGGCACCTCGACGCGCCAGAAGGCCGCCTCGATCACCCAGCTCGAGATCATGCCGGAGCCGCCGGGCACCCGCCCGGAGGGCCAGCCGTGGCCGACCTACCCGATGACCTTCCGGGTCTCCTCGGCCCACGAGGAGGCGGGGGAGCGGGTCTACGCCGTGTCCACCAAGCGCTTCATCGGCGACGAGGACGGCCACGTGCGCGCCCTCGAGCTCGTCGACGTCGTCCTGGAGGACGGGCGCCCGACCGAGGTCGAGGGCAGCAGCCGCGAGATCCCGGCCGACCTGGTGCTCTTCGCGATGGGCTTCACCGGCCCCGAGCGCGAGGGCCTGGTCGAGCAGCTCGACCTCGAGCTCGACGAGCGGGGCAACGTGCGGCGCGACGCGTCGTACGCCTCCTCACGCCCGGGGGTCTTCGTGGCCGGCGACTGCGGTCGCGGCCAGTCGCTCATCGTGTGGGCGATCGCCGAGGGCCGCGCTGCGGCGTCGTACGTCGACGCCTACCTGACCGGGGAGACCGCGCTCCCCGCGCCGGTCAAGCCGACCGACCGCCCGCTGATGGCCTGAGGCGCGTCCCGTCGGGCTGGCTTCCGGCCCGACGGGACGGCGCTGCGGTGACCCCTGTTTGAACGTTCCAACGTCCAGGTAGGGTGAGCGCGTGCGTAGAGCCAAGATCGTCTGCACCCTCGGTCCCGTCACGTCCTCGCGCGAGAGCATCCGTGCCCTCGTCAGCGCCGGCATGGACGTCGCCCGACTCAACATGAGCCACGGCAGCCACGCCGACCACGCCGAGACCTACCGCCTGGTGCGCGAGGCCGCCGACGAGACCGGCCACGGCGTCGGGATCTTCGCCGACCTCCAGGGCCCGAAGATCCGGCTCGAGACCTTCGCCGAGGGCTCGGCGCGGCTCGAGGTCGGTGCGGAGTGGACGATCACCACGCGCGACGTGCCGGGCGACGGCGAGATCTGCGGGACGACGTACAAGGGCCTGCCCGGTGACGTGGCCCCGGGCGACCCGCTGCTGATCGACGACGGGCGGGTGCGCCTCGAGGTGCTCGAGGTCGACGAGACCGACGTGCGCTGCAGGGTCGTCGTGGGCGGCAAGGTCAGCAACAACAAGGGCATCAACCTGCCCGGCGTCGCGGTCTCCGTGCCGGCCCTGTCCGAGAAGGACATCGAGGACCTGCGCTTCGCGCTGCGCCTCAGCGTCGACTTCGTCGCGCTCTCGTTCGTGCGCGACGCCGCCGACGCCGAGGACGTGCGCGCGGTCATGCGCGAGGAGGGCGTGCTCGTCCCCGTCATCGCCAAGATCGAGAAGCCGCAGGCGATGGACAACCTCGACGAGATCATCGCGGCCTTCGACGGCTTCATGGTCGCCCGGGGTGACCTGGGTGTGGAGTGCCCCCTCGAGGACGTCCCCTTCCTGCAGAAGCGGATCATCGAGCAGGCGCGGCTCAACGCCAAGCCCGTCATCGTCGCCACCCAGATGCTGGAGTCGATGATCAGCGCTCCGGCGCCGACGCGGGCCGAGGCCTCCGACGTGGCCAACGCGGTGCTCGACGGCGCCGACGCGGTGATGCTGTCGGGCGAGACCAGCGTCGGTGACCACCCGGTCACCACCGTCGAGACGATGGCGCGCATCATCACCTCCACCGAGAACCACGCCCTGGCCAGCAACGGCTCCGGCGTGGCCACCATCGACTGGGACCCGCACACGCGCTCCGGCGTGATCGCCAAGGCGGCCGCGGAGGTCGCGGAGCGCGTCGACGCGAAGTACGTCGTCGCCTTCACCACCAGCGGCGACACCGCCCGGCGGATGGCGCGGCTGCGGGGGCGGGTGCCCCTGCTGGCCTTCACGCCCGAGAACATCGTGCGCTCCCAGCTCTCCCTGACCTGGGGCGTGGAGACGTTCCGCACCGTCGAGGTCGAGCACACCGACGAGATGGTGCGCCAGGTCGACGAGCAGCTGCTGAAGATCGGTCGGGTCGCCGAGGGTGACCTGGTCGTGATCATCGCCGGTGCGCCCCCGGGCATCCCCGGGTCCACCAACGCGCTGCGGATCCACCAGATGGGCGACGCCATCAACGAGGTGGCCCCGGCCTACCGCCGTGGCTGAGCCCCGCCCCGGTCAGGTCTTCGGCCCGACCAGCTCGTCGAGCCGGGCGACCCCGGCGCGTGTCGAGACGCTCACGGTGCTCGGCCCCGACCGGCGCCACGCCACGCCCGCCAGGTCGAGCGCCCAGCAGCAGAGACCCAGGATGTCCTCCGACCTGTTGCTGAACTGCCAGCGCGGGTAGTCGTAGCGCTTCAGCTCACCGGCCACGAGCTTGTGGGTCCAGTTGGCGACGCGGCAGCCGTCGGAGTGGAACAGGCCCGCCAGGAGGGCCGCCGGTCGTCGGGCGACGATGTCGTGCTGCCAGTCGGTCAGGGCGATCTCGCGGTGGTGCTTCTTGCCGGGACCGTGCTGTGGGAACAGGCACGGCCAGTGCTTCCAGGAGACCGTCGTCACGACGCACCCGGGCTTGAGCCGCACGTGCGGACGCCCTCCCGGCTTCACCAGGGTCATCAGCAGGGCGATCCGGTCGTTGAGATCCGGGTAGCTCACGTCGTTGAAGACGTGCAGGTTCCAGACTCCTCGACGTCCTGCGCTGATGTGCCCGTCGCCGAGGTACCAGCCGAGGAGCTCGGCGTAGGCCGGCTCGTGGAGCCGGCCCCCGTCGCAGCGAGGGCACCGGGCCGTCGTGTGGTCCTGCCCGCGTGCCCGTCCCTCCTGCTGGTACAGCCGCCTCCAGCGTCGGATGGTGGAGAGGGCGACCCCGTGCATGAGGGCGTTCTCCCGATCCGGGACCCCGGCCGCACCGGCGGCCAGGGCGCTGCGCACGGTGCTCTCGGGGCGGACGTGCGTCATGCCGCTCATGCTGGACGCTGCCACCGACAGTCGGTGGATCGAGAGATGGCAGGGCCGAGAACTCGGTGCCGGGTGTGGGATTCGAACCCACAAGTCCTTGCGGACAGTGGTGTTTGAGACCACCGCGTATGCCGTTCCGCCAACCCGGCCTGGGCCGCGGTCAGGGTAGCCGACTCCCTGAACGGGCGGCGACGCGGGAGCGTCGCTAGCCTGGGCGGGTGACTGACCCGACCGCGACCTCCCGCACCGTCGTCATCGCCGAGGACGAGGTGCTGATCCGCATGGACCTCGCCGAGATGCTCGCCGAGGAGGGCTTCGACGTCGTGGGCCAGGCCGGCGACGGCGAGAGCGCCGTACGCCTGGCGCAGGAGCACCGGCCCGACCTGGTGATCCTCGACGTCAAGATGCCGGTCCTCGACGGGATCGCGGCGGCCGAGGCGATCGCGGGCCAGCGGATCGCGCCGGTCATCGTGCTGACGGCCTTCTCCCAGCGAGAGCTGGTCGAGCGCGCCCGCGACGCCGGCGCGATGGCCTACCTGGTCAAGCCGTTCAGCCACACCGACCTGGTGCCGGCGATCGAGATGGCGCTGAGCCGGTTCGCCGAGGTGCAGGCGCTGGAGACCGAGGTGGCCGGGCTGACCGACCGGCTCGAGACCCGCAAGAGCGTCGACCGCGCCAAGAGCGTGCTGCAGCGCGAGCTGGGGGTCTCGGAGCCCGAGGCCTTCCGCTGGATCCAGAAGACCGCGATGGACCTGCGGCTCTCGATGCGCCAGGTCGCCGACGGCGTCGTCGAGCACGGCGTCGCCGGATCCGCCGCCGGCGACGGCGAGGACTCGTCGCCGCAGGGTGGCTGAGCACCTCTCTTGGTCTCGGCTCGGTCACGAGCCGGTAAAGCCCGCCACGACGCGACGAGAAGTTGACGCCGTTGTGGTGAGGTAGGTCTCACTGTGCCCCTAGACTGCCGGGCGGCGCCCAGCCGGGCGCGCGAGAGGAGATCGCACGTGAAGGCTTGCCCCAGGCCACCTGGCCTACGACGACGAACGTCCGTGGTCGGTGCCCTCTTGGGCATGCTGCTGGCCCCGCTCCTCGCTCTGGGCCTCGGTGCCTCGCCGGCGAGCGCCGGCGTGGCGACCCTCTGCCTGGCGCAGCCCGGCCAGACCGCCTGCGTCAGCGGCACCGTCGGCAACCGGACCAACCCGGTCGAGGGCGCCGACGTGGTGCTGCGCGACGACGCCGGCACCGAGGTCGACGCGCTCACCACCGGTCCCGACGGCAAGTACAGCTTCCAGGTGGACGAGGCGGGCGACTACTTCCTCTTCGTCGACCCCGAGTCGCTGCCCGACGACGTCGAGATCATCCCGCCGGCGCCGCGGTTCCAGGAGGACGACGGCAGCATCCGCGTGCCGGTCAAGCTCGGCCGCACCGTGGCCCCCGACCTGGAGGTCCGCTCGGTCGACTACGACGCCGACGGCGCCGGGTTCGGCGAGCAGATCGTCCAGAGCGTCGCGCAGGGCCTGCGGCTGGGGCTGCTGCTCGCGCTCGCCTCGGTCGGACTCTCCCTGATCTACGGCACCACCGGCCTGTCCAGCTTCTCCCACGCCGAGCAGGTGACGCTGGGCGGCATGGTCGCCTACGGCCTGGTCAACGTCGCGGGCATGAACCTGTGGGTGGGCATCCTGCTCACCACCATCATCTGCGGCGCGACGGGCTACGTGCAGGACCGGCTGATGTGGCAACCACTGCGACGGCGTGGACTGGGCCTGACCCAGATGATGATCGTGACGATCGGTCTGGCGCTCGCGGCGCAGTACGCCTTCCAGTTCTTCGTCGGCGCCTCGCAGCAGAAGGTCGTCGTGCGCACCTTCGACGTGGTCGAGATCGGCCCCGTCCGGATGACCGACATGTCCTTCGTGGCGATGGGCGTCGCGCTGGTCGCGATCGCTGCCGTCGGCTTCGTGCTGCTGCGCACCCGGGTCGGCCAGGCCACCCGCGCGGTCTCCGACAACCCCGCGCTGGCGGCGGCCTCGGGCATCGACGTCGACCGCATCATCCGCCTCGTGTGGATCGCAGCCACGGCACTGGCCGGTCTCGGCGGCGTCTTCTACGCGCTGGTGGTCAGCAACGGCATCCGCTGGGACACCGGCATGCAGATCCTGCTGCTGCTCTTCGCGGCCGTGACGCTGGGCGGCCTGGGCACCGCCTTCGGTGCCTTCGTCGGCGCCATCATCATCGGTCTCGTCGTGGAGCTCGCCGGTCCGCTGGGCGCTCCCGGTGACCTCAAGTACGCGGTGGCGCTGGTCATCCTCATCCTGCTGCTGATGGTCAGGCCCCAGGGCCTGCTCGGACGCGCCGTCCGAGTCGGCTGAGAAGGAGCCTGCAGATGAACGAGTTCCTCGGAATCCTCGACGCCGTGGTCGGCGAGGCCATCTCGCCCGAC
The DNA here is from genome assembly GCF_016907435.1 of Nocardioides salarius. Classification (NCBI taxonomy): domain Bacteria; kingdom Bacillati; phylum Actinomycetota; class Actinomycetes; order Propionibacteriales; family Nocardioidaceae; genus Nocardioides; species Nocardioides salarius. Next base: position 4,111,434 of record NZ_JAFBBZ010000001.1, read on the forward strand.
ACCGCGGCGGTCGCCATCGCCGTCATCGGCCTCAACATCCACTTCGGCTTCACCGGCCTGCTCAACATCGGCCAGGCCGGCTACATGCTGCTCGGGGCCTACGGCATGGCCATCTCGATCACCTACGACATCCCGCTGGCCGTCGCCGTGCTCATCGGGCTCGTCGTCTCGGTGCTGTTCTCGCTGATCCTGGGTCTGCCCACGCTGAAGCTACGAGGCGACTACCTGGCCATCGTGACGATCTCGGCGGCGGAGATCATCCGCTACACCGGTCGTCTGGCCGCCTTCGAGGACTTCACCGGAGGCTCGCAGGGCATCTTCGGCAAGGACTACCAGGGTCCGTTCATGGACCTGTCGTTCTTCGGCAGCGGCAGCTTCGACCTGCTGCCGGTGAACTACCTCGACGCCGGCGGTGGCGCTGCGCTGCGCGTGGTCGGCCTCCTGGTCGCCGTGGCCGCGATCGCGGGCATCGTCGTGGTGGCCAAGCGGGCCAAGGCGGCCGACGGCGAGCCGCCGAAGGTGGGCACGACGGCCACGCCCAAGCTCGTGATCGCCGCGCTCAGCGTCGTGCTGTTCCTGGCGCTGTTCTTCTCCTTCCCCCAGAGCGAGCCGCGCACCAGCGTGGACGGCTGGTGGGTCCGGGTGGTGGCCTGGTCCCTGGTGGGCGTCTCCTGCGTCATCGTCTTCCTGCTGGTGCGCAGCCCCTGGGGCCGACTCCTGCGCGGCATCCGCGAGGACGAGGAGGCGATGCGCAGCCTCGGCAAGAACGTCTTCGCCATCAAGATGCAGGCCCTGATCATCGGTGGCATGTTCGGCGCCCTCGGCGGCATGGTCTACGTGCTGACCGGCTCCGTGCAGGCCGACTCGATGGGGCGCCAGCTGACCTTCTTCGCCTACACCGCGCTGCTGCTCGGTGGCGCCGCCACGATCTTCGGCCCGGTGCTCGGCTCGATCATCTTCTTCTCCGCCCGCATCCTGGTCCGCGAGCTGTCCGGCGCCTACGTGCCCAACAGCATCATGAGCACCCAGCAGACCGAGCAGTTCTCCTACGTCGTCGTCGGCGTGGCACTGGTCCTGTTGGTGATCTTCCGACCACAAGGCATCCTCGGCAACAAGAGAGAGCTGCGTTTCCATGTCTGAGCCCACGACCCCGAGCACCCCGAGCGGGACCACGACGACCGCCGGCCAGGGCGACCTGGCCGACCCCGCCGCGCGTCGCGCACTGATGGCGGGCGTGGTCCAGGAGCCGGGAGCGGCCAAGCCCGAGCCGATCCTGACCGTCGACCGCATCACCCGGCACTTCGGTGGCATCACGGCCGTCGACGTCGAGCACCTCGAGGTCCAGCGCGGCCTCATCACCGCGCTGATCGGGCCCAACGGTGCCGGCAAGACGACGTTCTTCAACCTCATCACGGGCTTCGACAAGCCGTCGTCGGCCGGCAAGGGCGCGCACTGGTCCTTCAACGGGGCCAAGCTCGACAAGACCTCGGCGCCCAAGGTGGCCAAGGCCGGCATGGTGCGCACCTTCCAGCTCACCAAGGCGCTGAGCCGGATGACGGTGATGGACAACATGATGCTGGGCGCCAAGGACCAGACCGGCGAGAGCCTGGCCAAGGCCATGTTCAGGCCGCTGTGGCACTCCCAGGAGGGCGAGGTGCGGGCCAAGGCCGAGGAGCTGCTGGCCCGCTTCAAGCTGCTGGAGAAGAAGGACGACTACGCGGGCAGCCTCTCCGGCGGCCAGCGCAAGCTCCTCGAGATGGCCCGGGCGCTGATGACCGACCCGACCATGATCATGCTCGACGAGCCGATGGCCGGGGTGAACCCGGCGCTGACCCAGTCGCTGCTCGGCCACATCCAGAGCCTGCGCGACGAGGGCATGACCGTGCTCTTCGTCGAGCACGACATGCACGTCGTGCAGCACATCTCCGACTGGGTCGTGGTGATGGCCGAGGGCCGCATCGTCGCCGAGGGCCCGGCCGACACCGTGATGGCCAACCCCGCGGTGATCGACGCCTACCTCGGTGCGCACCACGACACCGACCTGGGTGACGACGACCTGCTCAGCGACGAGGTCGTCAAGGAGCTGCACCACGAGGCCGACGAGGAAGAGGCGGCCCGACGGGACGCGGAGAAGGGGAAGCGATGACCACCCAGACGAACGCCGAGCTGCCGCCGGGCGTCCCGGCCGGCTCGCGGCCCGTGGTCGAGGCCAAGGACCTGGTCGCCGGCTACCTGCCGGGCGTCAACATCCTCAACGGGTGCAGCCTGACCGCCTACCCCGGCGAGATGATCGGCATCATCGGCCCCAACGGTGCCGGCAAGTCCACCCTGCTCAAGGCGATGTTCGGGCTGGTGAAGATCCACTCCGGCAGCGTGCACCTGGGTGAGCGCGACATCACCAACATGCGCGCCAACCAGCTGGTCCAGATGGGCGTGGGCTTCGTGCCGCAGACGGAGAACGTCTTCCCGTCGCTGTCCATCCAGGAGAACCTGCGGATGGGGCTCTTCCTGCGTCCCAAGAAGCTGCGGGAGCGCCTCGACGCGATGTGGGACCTGTTCCCCAACCTGCACGAGCGCAAGGACCGCAGCGCCGGTGCGCTGTCGGGCGGTGAGCGTCAGTCGCTGGCGATGGCTCGCGCGCTGATGATGGAGCCGTCCGTGCTGCTGCTCGACGAGCCGTCGGCCGGCCTCTCGCCGGTGCGCCAGGACGAGACGTTCATCCGCACCCGCCAGATCAACAAGACCGGCGTGTGCGTGGTGATGGTCGAGCAGAACGCCCGTCGCTGCCTGCAGGTCTGCGACCGCGGCTACGTCCTCGACCAGGGACGCGACGCCTACACCGGCGGCGGTCGTGAGCTGGCCAACGACCCCAAGGTCATCGAGCTCTACCTGGGCACGCTGGCCAAGGAGGTCGGCAAGGAGTAGCCACGCCGCCACCTGCGCGACGTACGCCGCACGGCCCCGGACCTGGTGGTCCGGGGCCGTACGCATGTCCGGGTGACAGCGTGTGCCGGTGGCAGCGTGTGCCGGTGGTCGTCCGAGGCGACGCCCGTCCACCGTCTCGTCGCGCCCCGGGGGAACGGCGAAGGGCCCCGCACCAGGATCGGTGCGGGGCCCTCGTCGACGAGCGTCAGGGGGTCAGGACTGCTTCTGGCCCTCGACCGTGGCGGTCAGCTCGTTCTTGTTGTCGTCGTTGAAGGTGTAGATCCCGACGAACGCGGAGGACGGGTCGTTCTCCTCGTCGATGGGACCGATGCCCGAGGGACCGACGTAGCGGATCTCGTTGCCCTCGTCGAGCATGGCGGTGCAGTCGGCGTAGGAGGTGCACTCCTCGCCGTCGGTGGCGCCGGAGACCGCAGCGAAGTTCTGCTGCACCGTCTCGGAGTCGGTCGCACCGCCCTTGTAGGCGGCCAGGGCCGCGAGGATGGTGGCGTCGTACGACTCGGCCGCGTAGGCGAAGTCGGTCAGGCCGTCACCGAAGGCGAACTCGTTCCAGGCGATCAGGCGGTCCTTGAAGTCCTGGGCCGCGTCGGCACCGGGGATGGTGCCCTGGGCGCCGGTCAGGGTGCCCGACTCGAAGTCCTCCGAGTAGTCGGCGGTGTTGCCGTCGGAGAAGTACGTCGCCGACATGTCCCACCCGGTCGAGGCGAGCTCGGGCACGATGGCCTTCGTCTCGTCGAACGCGAGGATCACGATGGCGTCGGGGTTGGAGTTGGTGGCAGCCGAGACCTCGGAGGAGAAGGTCGTCTGACCGGCCGGGAACTCGTCGCCGTCGCCCTTGCAGCCGTAGGTGCACTCGCCACCGCCGGCCTCGACGGTCTCCTGGACCACGTCACGCAGGCCGGTGCCGTAGGTGTCGGAGAAGACGATGAAGGCGATCTTCTGGAAGCCGTCGGAGGAGATCAGCGAACCGAGGGCGTTGCCCTGGATGCCGTCCGGCGGGGCGGTGCGGAAGTAGAAGTCGCTGTAGCCGCTCAGGTCGACCGCGGTGTTCGCGGGGGAGACCTGGGTGACCTTGGCGGCGGTGAGGCGGTCCACGAAGTTCAGCGAGACGCTGGAGGACGCGGCGCCGATGACGACCGAGGCCTCGTCCTGGATCAGCTTGCGCGCCGAGGCGGTGCTGATGGACAGGTCGGTGGTGTCACCGGAGTCCTCGATCTGGTGGCACGCCTGGGCGCCGTTGACGCCGCCGGCGGCGTTGATGTCGGAGACGGCCATGCCGACGCCGGCGACCTCGGGCGGGCCGAGGAACGCGAGGTTGCCGGTCAGCGGCAGGATGCCGCCGGCCTTGAACGTGTCGGCGTTCGAGGAGCCGTCGGCGCACTCGTCGTTGGTGAACTCGTCGTCGGCGGGCGCCGGCGACTCGCTCGACTCGCTGGTGGGCTCGTTGTCAGTGGCCTCGGGCTCGGAGTCCTCCGAACCGCAGGCGGTCAGCACCAGGCCGAGCGCGGCGGTGCCGGCCATGAGCTTGACCCAGTGGGATGTGGTCGATCGATTCACGTGGTGAACCCTTTCCTCAGGTGTTGGTGCCTTCACCGGTGCCCGACCCCCGGAGGTCTGGCGTAGCACGGTCACGGTAGACCTCAGGGGGTGTGAGACGCGGCACACCGGGGGAGCGTTGCCGAATCGTGACGTGATCGCGGGAACTCCGTCACCGGAGGACGGCGACCAGCTGCACCAGCAGGGGGGCGACCACGAGCGCCGGCAGCAGGTCGGAGACCGCGACCTCGCGGATCCGAAGCAGCCGCAGCGCGACCCCGACGAGCACCAGTCCGCCCACCGCGGTGACCGCGGCCAGGTGGGCCTCCGGCAGCAGGTCGCCCAGGCCGAGGCCGGCCAGCGTCAGGCCGCCCTGCACGACCACGATGGTCAGCACCGAGGCCGCGACCCCCCACCCGAAGGACGCGGCGAAGGCGATCGCGGCGAAGCCGTCGAGCGTGGACTTGAGGAACAGCTGGTCGGCGCCGTTGCCGAGGCCGTCGTTGAGCGAGCCCAGGATGGTCAGCGGTCCGGTGCAGAAGACCAGCGAGGCGACGACGAAGCCCTCGACGAAGCGCTGGCGGTCGACCGAGCCGGCGCCGCCGGCCAGGCGGCGCTGCAGGAACCGGCCCAGGCCCTCGACGCGCTGCTCGAGACGCAGCAGGGACCCGGTGATGCCGCCCAGCAGCACCGAGCCCAGCACGATCAGCATGGGTGCGCTGTCGCCGACCTCGTCGGCCAGCGTCGGTGAGAGCACCTCGACGGCGGCGGTGGCCGCGATCAGCAGGGTCACCAGCCCGAGCCCGTCGGTGACCAGCTCGCGGGTGCGCTCGGGCAGGCGGTGGCCCAGCAGCACGCCCAGCAGGCAGCCGAGCAGCACCGTGGTGACGTTGACGGCCGTGCCGACACCGGGCACCAGCATCGGGGGCGGGGACAGCAGCAGCGGGCTCACGGTTCCTCGAGGATGTCCGGCCCCGGAGGGCGAGGTAAAGGTGGTCTCGACCATGCGACAGCACGGCGCGCAGGAGCGTAGTCTCGCCCGGACGGACGCGCCCACGCGGGCGCACCACTGCTGGGGGTCCGAAAGGCGCACGCGATGAGTCGGAGCTCGGTGAGCCTGCGGTGCGCGGGCGAGCAGGACGCGCTGTTCCTGGCCGACCTCTGGAGCGAGCACCTTCGCCGCTGCGACCGCGAGGAGCAGGTCGCCGACCTCGAGCAGGTGATCAAGGAGGCCGCGCTCTCGTCGGAGCAGCGGTTGCTGGTCGCCGAGCACGACGGCCGGCCGGCCGGCGCGGTGCTGCTGCGCGTGGCGACGCTGAGCCCGATCAACCTCGAGCCCGTGGTCCAGTGCTACACGCCGACCGTGGTGCCCGACCTGCGCCGGCACGGCGTCGGCCGCACGCTGGTCGAGGCGGCCGTCGCCTGGGCGGAGGACCTCGGCATCTCGCACGTGATGACCGCGGCCTCCGCGTCCTCGCGCGATGCCAACCGGTTCATGGCCCGGCTCGCCCTGCGCCCCCAGGCGGTGCTGCGGGTCGCGGCCACGCCGTCGGTGCGTGCGAAGGTCGAGGCGCAGCGGCCGGTCTCCGAGCGCCCCCGCTCGGCGCGCGGGCAGATGCTCGCGGCGCGACGCTCGCTGCGTCGCCAGCAGAGCGCCGGCTAGAGCCCCACGCGCTCGCGGGGCACCAGCGAGCAGGTGATCCGCGAGGTGCACACCCGCTTGCCGCGCTCGTCGGTGATCACCACCTCCCAGGTGGCGCTCGTGCGCCCCAGGTGCGCGGGGGTGGCGACGCCGGTCACCGTCCCGCTGGTGGCCGAGCGGTGGTGGGTGGCGTTGATGTCGACGCCCACCGCGACCCGGTCGGGGTGGGCGTGCACCGCGGAGCCGATCGAGCCGAGCGTCTCGGCCAGCACCACCGAGGCGCCGCCGTGGAGCAGGCCGTAGGGCTGGGTGTTGCCCTCGACGGGCATCGTGGCCACCACCCGCTCGCTGGAGACCTCGAGCAGCTCGACACCCATCTTCTCGTTCAGTGCGCCCATGCCCTGCGGCATCGCGGCGACGTACTGCTCCACGTCCATCTCGCTCATGGGCTCAACCTAGCGAGGCGTCGTCGGCGCCAACGGTTAGGGTCGCTGCGTGCCCGAGACGACTGCCCCCACCCGCCCGCGGCTGCTCCTGCTCGACGGCCACTCGTTGGCCTACCGGGCCTTCTTCGCGCTGCCGGTCGAGAACTTCTCCACCACCACGGGCCAGCACACCAACGCCGTCTACGGCTTCACCTCGATGCTCATCAACGTGCTGCGCGACGAGCAGCCGACCCACGTGGGCGTGGCCTTCGACGTCTCGCGCCAGACGTTCCGGATGGCCGAGTACTCCGAGTACAAGGCCAAGCGCCAGAAGACGCCCGGGGAGTTCTCCAGCCAGCTGCCGCTGATCGAGGAGGTCCTCGACGCGCTGCGCATCCCCTTCCTGAAGAAGGAGGGCTACGAGGCCGACGACATCATCGCCACCCTCGTGACCCAGGCCCTCGCCGAGGACCCCGAGATGGAGGTGCTGATCCTCACCGGCGACCGCGACTCGCTGCAGCTGGTGACGGAGCGCTCCACGGTGCTCTACCCGATGCGGGGCGTCTCCGACCTGGCCCGGATGACCCCCGAGGCGGTCGAGACCAAGTACGGCGTGCCGCCCGCGCGCTACCCCGAGCTGGCCGCGATCGTGGGGGAGACCTCCGACAACCTCCCGGGCGTGCCCGGTGTGGGCCAGGGCTTCGCGGCGCGGTGGATCAACACCTACGACGGCCTCGACAACGTCATCACCCACGCCGACAAGATCACCGGCAAGAAGGGCGAGGCGCTGCGCGAGCACCTGGGCGAGGTGATGCGCAACCGGCGCCTCAACGCCCTCGTGCGCGACCTCGACCTCGAGCTGCGCCCCGCCGACCTGGCGCTGCGTCCCTGGGACCGCCAGGAGGTGCACACCCTCTTCGACGGCCTGGAGTTCCGGGTGCTGCGCGACCGGCTCTTCGAGACGCTGACCTCCGAGGAGGTCGTCGACGGCTCCGGCTTCGAGCTCGAGGGCGCCCGGCTGGCTCCCGGCGAGGTGGCCGCGTGGCTCGCCCAGCACGCCGTGGAGCGTGTCGGTGTCACCGTGCAGGGCACCTGGCGAGCGGGCACGGGCGAGGTGCACTCGCTCGCGCTGGCCGCCGACGACGGCACCGCGGCCTGGTTCGACGCCGCCGAGATCACCCCCGACGACGACGCCGCGGTCGCGGCCTGGCTCGCCGACCCCGACCGCCCCAAGGTGCTGCACGACGCCAAGGGCCCGATGCTGGCGCTGGCGGCGCGCGGCTGGCGGCTCGAGGGCCTGCAGTCCGACACCGCCCTGGCCGCCTACCTGGTGCGCCCCGACCAGCGCTCCTACGACCTGGCGGACCTGACGCTGCGCTACCTCAAGCGCGAGCTCAAGCAGGGCGGCGGCGACGACGGCCAGCTCAGCCTCGACAGCCTCGACGCCGGTCTCGACTCCGGTCTGGAGGGTGCCGGCGACTCGGCGGCGCGCACCGCGATGCTGCACGCGCGTGCCGTGCTCGACCTGGCCGAGGCGCTCGACGGCGCCGTCGCCGAGCACGGGGGCACCGAGCTGCTCGCCCACGTCGAGCTCCCGCTGGTGCACCTGTTGGCCCGCATGGAGACGACCGGCATCGCGGTCGACACCGAGCACCTCGAGTCCCTGGAGTCGCACTTCGGTGACGAGGTGCGCGCGGCCGCCGACGCGGCGTACGCCGTGATCGGCAAGGAGATCAACCTCGGCTCGCCCAAGCAGCTGCAGGTGGTGCTCTTCGACGAGCTCGCGATGCCGAAGACCAAGCGCACCAAGACCGGCTACACCACCGACGCCGACGCGCTGCAGGCGCTCTACGTCAAGACCGAGCACCCGTTCCTGCTGCACCTGCTGCGCCACCGCGACGTCATCCGGCTGCGCCAGACCATCGAGGGCCTGCTCAAGACCGTGGCCTCCGACGGTCGCATCCACACCACCTTCAACCAGACCATCGCCGCCACCGGGCGCCTGTCCAGCACCGACCCCAACCTGCAGAACATCCCGGTGCGCACCGAGGAGGGCCGGCGCATCCGCGAGGCCTTCGTGGTGGGCGAGGGGCACGAGTCGCTGATGACGGCCGACTACAGCCAGATCGAGATGCGGATCATGGCGCACCTCTCCGAGGACGCGCTGCTCATCGAGGCGTTCCGCTCCGGCAGCGACTTCCACTCGATCACCGCCGCCCGGGTCTTCGACATCCCGGCCGAGCAGGTCGGCACCGAGGAGCGGGCCAAGATCAAGGCGATGAACTACGGCCTGGCCTACGGTCTCTCGGCCTTCGGCCTGGGCCAGCAGCTGGGCATCGAGCCGGCCGAGGCCAGGGGGCTGATGGACGAGTACTTCGAGACCTTCGGCGGCATCCGTGACTACTTGGGCGGGATCGTCGACGAGGCCCGGCGCACCGGCTACACCGAGACGATCGAGGGACGCCGCCGCTACCTGCCCGACCTGACCAGCGACAACCGCCAGCGCCGCGAGATGGCCGAGCGGATGGCTCTCAACGCCCCGATCCAGGGCTCGGCCGCCGACCTGATCAAGATCGCCATGCTGCGCGTGCAGCGCGCCATCGACGAGTCGTCGCTCTCCTCGCGGATGCTGCTGCAGGTCCACGACGAGCTGGTGCTCGAGGTGGCCCCCGGTGAGCGCGAGCCCCTCGAGGCGCTGGTGCGCGCCGAGATGGGCGCCGCCGCCGAGCTGACGGTCCCGCTCGACGTGTCGGTCGGCACCGGGCGCAGCTGGCACGAGGCCGCGCACTGACCGACGGCGCCGATCCGGGCCGGCTCGACGCGAAGCTGGGGCCGGGTCGGCGCGAGATTCAGGCCGGGTCGCGCAGGCGGTGCAGGCTCAGCACCAGCAGGGCGGTGAAGAGGGTCGCGTCGACGGCGATCACCACGAGCACCAGCGCGCTCAACGAGGCGGTGGCGGCCGCCGCGGCGACCAGCACGAGCACCGCCAGCCACACCAGGTACGCCGAGCGGGTGCCCCGGCGCGCGAGGACCGAGTAGACCAGCAGCTGCAGCATCGCCAGCAGGGTGCCGACCACCGCGAAGAGCCACAGCCGCGACTGCACGTCGGCGTACTCCTGGCCCCCGACGAAGACCATGGCCAGCCCGCTGAGCAGCCAGGCGCCCAGCGTGGCGACCACCCCGAGGGCAGCGACCAGGCCCAGGCTGCGCAGCAGGGCCAGGCGACGCTCCTCGACCGTCGACATCGACGGGAACGCCACGACCACCACGAACTGGGGCAGGAACAGCACCGCCTTGGTCAGGATCAGCCCGGCGGCGTAGAGCCCGGCGTCGTGGTCGTCGAGGACGTTGCGGGCCACCACGATGTCGGCGTTGGAGAGCACGAAGAAGGCCAGCAGGGCCAGCGAGGCGGTGACCGCCTCGCGGGCCACGGGGCGCCGCGTGTGCGCCTCGCTGTGGCTGCCCGCCTCGCGCGGGCGGCGCAGGGCGACGTACCCGATGACCGCCGGCACGAACATCGCGATCATCACGCCGAGCATCGCCGCGGTCTCGGTGGGGGAGACCAGGAGGCACAGGGTGCCGACGAGCACCCGCGGGACGCCCATGCCGAGGTAGACCATCCCCAGCGGCAGCCAGCGGCGCTCGCCCTGCAGGATGCCGGCCTGGCCGCCCATCACGGTGAGCGGGACGGCGCTCAGGGCGAGCAGCACCGCCGGCAGCACGCTGTCGAGGCGCAGCACCACCATGACCACGGGGGAGAGCACGAGCATCAGCGCGCCGAGGCCGAGGGCGGCGCGGTAGGTCACGGCGAGCACCACGCCCTCGATCTGGGCGACGTGGTCGGGGTCGGCGGAGATCCGGCGGGCACCGGTGGCCTGCAGGCCCAGCTGCAGCACCGCGACGACCATCAGCAGCGCCATCAGCGGCGCGAGCGCGCCGTAGTCTGCCGGACCGAGCAGGCGGGCCGAGATCATCTGGAAGGCGTAGGTCGCCACGTTCATGACGCCCATGGCCACGGCGATGCCCGCGCTGCCGCGCAGCAGGGCCCGCAGGCCGGTGCGACCCGGGGCGCCGGCGCCGGGGGCGGTGGGGCCGCTCGGCGCGTCCTCCGTGGTGCTCGTCACGGGTCGAGGGTAGGTCAGCGGGCCGCACCACGAGCAACTTCGGCGGGTCCGGCCGGTGACGGTGTGGTTTCCTTCGCGCGTGGACCTGGGGCGGCGACGAGGACTGGTGGTGCCGCTCTGGTCGGTGCTGCTCGCCGTGCTGCTGCTCGGCCCCGCGCTCGCCCCGGGCTACGTGCTCACCTACGACATGGTCTGGGTGCCCGACCTGGCGCTGCGCTCCGACGCCCTCGGCACCGGCAGCGGGCTGCCGCGTGCGGTGCCCTCGGACGCGGTGGTGGCGGTGCTCGACGAGGTCGTGCCGGGGATGGTGCTGCAGAAGCTCGTGCTGCTGGGCTCGCTGGTCGTCGGCGGGCTGGGCGCCGCGCGGCTGGCCCCCCGGGGCAGCCTGCTGGGCGCGCTGGCGGCGGTGACGCTGTGGCAGTGGAACCCCCTGGTGGTCGAGCGGCTGGGCCTGGGGCACTGGCCCGTCCTGCTGGGGTACGCCGCGCTCCCGTGGCTGGTCGGCGCGGCCCGGCGCTGGCGCGAGGAGGGCCGGATGCCCGGCGTGCTGGCTCTGCTGGTCGTCGTCGGCTCGCTGAGCGCGAGCGCCGGGCTGGCCACCGCCGCCGTGCTGCTGGTCCTCGCGACCCGACGGGAGCCGGTGCAGGTGGCCAGGGTGGCGGCGGTGGCGCTGCTGGCCAACGCGCCGTGGCTGGTGGCTGGTCTGCTGCACGCGGGCGCGGCGCTGGGCGACCCCGCCGGGGCCGCGGTCTTCGCGCTGGCCGACGAGGGCGCGCTGCCCGGCCCCCTGGCGGCGCTCGGCCTGGGTGGCGCCTGGAACGCCGAGGTCCTGCCGGCCTCCCGCGCCGGGGCCGCGGCCTGGGTCTCGACGGGCGTCCTGGTGCTGCTCGCCGCGGTGGGCTGGCGCGGCTGGTGGCGGCGGGTCGGCACCCGAGAGGCCGGCGGGCTGCTGGTGCTGTGGCTGCTGGGATGGGGCACCGCGGTCGCGACCTGGCTGGCCCCGGGCGCGCTGGGCTGGCTGGCCGCCACCGTGCCGGGCGTCGGGGTGGTCCGGGACGGCGCGCGGGTCCTGGTGCTGTGCGCGCCGCTGCTGGTCCCGGTCGTGGCCCAGGGGGTCGTCGAGGTGCGTGCGTGGGTCGTCCGCGCGTGGCCGGGACGGCTGCCGCTGGCGCCGGGCCTCGTGGTCGGCGCGCTGCTGACCACCTGGCCGGTCACGCTGATGCCCGACGTGGCCGGCGACCTGCGCGCGGTGTCCTACCCGTCGTCGTACGAGCAGGCGCGCGCGGCGGTGGCCGCGGCCGGGCCCGGCGACGTGCTGGTGCTGCCGCTGAGCCCCTTCCGGGCCCCTGCCTGGAACGGCGGACGCACGGTGCTCGACCCCCTGGGGCGCTACCTGGGGCGGGACCACGTGGCCGGCGACGAGCTGGTCGTCTCGGGCGTCGCGGTCGCAGGGGAGGACCCCCGGGCCCGCCGCGCCGCCCAGGCGCTCTCCGCGGCCGACACGGCCTCCAGGTCCGAGGCACTGGCGGCTTCGGGCATCGGCGTGGTGGTGCGCGACCGCACGGCCCCCGGAGGGCGCGACGACGCGTCGGTCGAGCTGGCCGGGCGCGAGCTGCTGCGCACCCAGGACCTGGTGGTGACCGAGGTGGCGGGGGCCGGGGGACGACGCGCACCCGCGAGCTGGGTGGTGGCGATGGTGGTGGCGTGGGCGGCCTGGCTGGCCCTGCTGGCTGCGGCGGCCGGTCGCGCCTGGCAGAGGGTACGGACCTCTCGTTACCGATGAGTCAAGAAATCGTCACATCGGTGCTACGCGCTGCTACTCTCCAGTCACCTTTGAGGGAGGGTCTTCTGTGTCTGCAATTCTCAGTGGCGGTCTGTCCGCCATCGTCGCCACCGTCACCACCACCGCGGTCGGCGGCGTCGTCGCCGCCGTGACGGTCGTCAGCCTGGTCAACTCCAGCACCGGGACCGAGGGTCCGTCGCCGGCGAACGTCAACCAGCCGGTCGTCCAGTACGGCACCAACGGCTGACCCGGACCACCGGACGGGCTCGCTAGTCGGAGCCGGCCACCCGCCGGCCCGACAGCACCGCCACCAGCACGTCGGCGAACGACTGCTGGGCCCGTGTCCACGTGAAGCGCCGGCTCTGCTCCAGGGCGCCGCGGCCCAGCTGCTCGCGCAGCGCCGCGTCGTCCAGGAGCCGGCCCAACGTGGCCGTGAAGCTCGCCTGGTCGTCGACCAGCACCCCCGAGTGCCCGTCGACCACCGACTCCTGGGTCCCGCCCGCGGAGCGGTAGGCCAGTGTGGGCGTGGTGTGCATGCCGGCCTCGCCGATCACCAGGCCCCAGCCCTCCTTGAGCGAGGGCAGCGCCAGGACCCAGGCCCGCTCGTAGACCTCGTGCTTGTGCTCCTCGTCGACGTGACCTTCGAAGACCACGCTGGCGCCGGCACCGCGCGCCGCGACGTACTCGTGCAGCTCGGCCTCCCACCAGCCCGAGCCCACGACGTGCAGGCGCAGGTCGGGGTGGCGCGCGCGCAGCGCGAGCACGGCGTCGACCGCGTGCTCGACCTGCTTGTGCGGCACCAGCCGCCCCACCACCGCGACCATCGGCGTCGGGCTCTTGCCGGGGTCGACGTGCACGTAGGGGTCGGTGCCGTTGTGCACCACCGCGGTGCGCGCCGGGTCGACGCCGAGCTCGGCGAGCTCGTCGCGGGTCGCGCTCGAGACCGCGACGTACTGCTGGCGTCGGTAGAGCCAGGGCGCCAGCCGGCGCTCGATCCACCAGCCGACCTGGCCCGAGCGGCCCGGGTAGACCACGGGCCACTGCTCGCGGTGCACGTGGTGGACCAGCACCAGCACGGGACGCCTGGTCACCAGGCGCGAGAAGAAGGGCAGACCGTTCTGGACGTCGACCACCACGTCGGGGGCGCCGTGCGGACCGTCGAGGTCACCGCGGCGCAGCGCCCGCATGCCCTGGGCGTAGACGCTGAGCTTGGTGCCGCGGCGCACGAAGCGCACGCCGTCGACGACCTCCTCGGGCGGCGCAGCGGCGTGCGCGGCACAGAAGACGGTGACGGTGCAGCCACGCTCGACGAGGCCGGCCGCCATCTTCTCCAGGTAGCGCTCGGCGCCCCCGCCCTCGGGGTTGGCGGTGTCGCGCCAGCTGAGGAACGCGACGTGGCGACCGGCGAGCGGCCCGGTGTGCTGTTCGTGCATCGGGGGAAGGTACCAGTGGGTAGGGTGCGCGCGTGCCGAGCCCGATGACGTCCCGTCCCCGCTCCCGGGCCTTCCGCGCCACGCTGCGCCGGTCGGTGCGGCTGCTGCGGGAGTTCCGCCACGAGCAGGACGACCCGGCGCGCTTCTACACCGCCCTGGCGCAGGACTCCGCCGCCCAGCTGGCCTCCTACACCGACCTGGAGGGCACGGTCCTGCTCGACGTGGGCGGCGGTCCCGGCTACTTCCGCGACGCCTTCGCCGCCGCGGGTGCGACCTACCTGGCACTGGACTCCGACGTCGGCGAGCTGGCCGGCCTGGGCACCATCGCCAACGGCACCGTCGTGGGCAGCGGCATGCAGCTGCCCTTCCGCGACCGCAGCGTCGACGTCTGCTACTCCTCCAACGTGCTCGAGCACGTGCCCGAGCCGTGGACGATGGCCCGCGAGATGGTGCGGGTCACCAGGCCGGGCGGCCTGGTCTTCATCAGCTACACCGTGTGGTTCGGGCCGTGGGGCGGGCACGAGACCGCGCCGTGGCACTACCTCGGTGGCGCCCGGGCCCGACGCCGCTACGCGCGCACCCACGGCCACGAGCCGAAGAACAGGTACGGCGAGTCGCTCTTCGCCGTCACCGTGGGGGCCGGTCTCGACTGGGCGCGGCAGGAGGCCGCCGCCGGCGGCGTGGAGCTGGTCGACCTCAGCCCGCGCTACAACCCCTGGTGGTCACGTTGGCTGCTGCGGGTGCCGGTGCTGCGCGAGGTCGTGACCTGGAACCTCGTGATCGTGCTGCGCCGGCGATGAGCGAGGCCGCCGCGACCGACGGCGGTCGCCTCGGTCTGCGCGTGCTCGCAGGCTGCGCCCTGCTCGTGGGCCTGGCGTTCGTGCAGGACCCGGGGCTGCTGGCCGCCGACACGAAGTTCGACCTCGTCGCGGCGCCGGGCGACTTCCTGGCTCGCGCGCTGCACCTGTGGGACGGCGAGGGGGCGCTGGGGCAGCTGCAGAACCAGGCCTACGGCTACCTGTGGCCGATGGGCAGCTTCTTCTGGCTCGGCGCGCTCCTGGCCGTGCCCGGCTGGGTGGTGCAACGGCTCTGGTGGGGGCTGGTGCTGGCGGTCGCCTTCGCCGGCACCGCCCGGCTGGCCCGTGCCCTGGGTGTGCGCAGCGACCTGGCGTGCCTGGTCGCGGGCGCGGCGTTCGCCCTCTCCCCGCGGGTGCTGACCACGATGGGCCCGATCTCGAGCGAGACCTGGCCCGTCGCCCTGGTCCCGTGGGTGCTGCTGCCGCTGGTCGTGGGTGCCGAGCGTGGCTCGCCGCGCCGGGCCGCGGCGCTCTCGGCGCTGGCGATCAGCCTGGTCGGGGGAGTCAACGCGGCCGCGTCCTTCGCGGTGATCCCGCTCGGGGCGCTGTGGCTGCTGACCCGCACGCCCGGGCCGCGGCGGCGCGCGCTGATGCTCTGGTGGCCGGCCTTCACCCTGCTGGGCACGCTGTGGTGGCTGGTCCCGCTGGCGCTGATGGGCTCCTACAGCCCCCCGTTCCTGGACTACATCGAGTCGGCGTCGGTCACCACGTTCCCCACCACGATCGTCGACGCGCTGCGCGGCACGTCGAACTGGGTGCCCTACGTCGAGGGCGGATCGCGGGCGGGACGTGACCTGTTGACGACGTCGTTCCTGGCGCTGAACTCGGCGGTCGTGCTGGTGCTCGGGCTCGCCGGGCTGATGCTGCGAGACCACCCGCACCGGCGCTTCCTGGGCCTGGGCCTGCTCGTCGGGCTGCTGATGGTCACCGCTGGTCACCTGGGTGCGGTGCAGGGCTGGTTCGCCCCGGCCCTGCAGGTGCAGCTCGACGGGGTGCTGTCGCCGCTGCGCAACGTGCACAAGTTCGACCCCGTGCTGCGGCTGCCGCTGGCCATCGGCCTGGCGCTCAGCCTCGACGCGCTGGTGGCATCGGGGCGCCGAGGTGCGGCCCGTGCCGGCGACGCCCGGACCGCCCGCCTGGTGCGCCTGAACACCGCGACGGCGCTGGCCGTCACGGTGGCGGTCGTCGCCGGGGCCGCCGCCCCGGCGCTCGCCGGCCGCGTCGCACCCGCCGGGGCCGTCCTCGAGGTCCCGGGCTACTGGACCGAGACGGCTGCCTGGCTCGAGGACCAGGAGCGCGAGGAGGGTGATGCGACCGCGCTGCTCGTGCCCGGCTCCACCTTCGCGCGCTACCTGTGGGGCGACCCCGACGACGAGCCGATGCAGTGGCTGGCCGGCACCCGGTGGGCGGTGCGCAACGTCGTGCCGCTCGTGCCCCCCGGGAACATCCGGATGCTCGACGGGATCGAGGCACGCCTGGCGCAGGGCCACGGCTCCCCGGGGCTGGCTGCGTCCCTGCGCCGCGCGGGCCTGCGCTACGTCGTGGTGCGCGGCGACCTCGAGCGCGCCGACGACGCGCCCGACCCGGTCCTGGTGCGCCAGGCCCTGCGCGAGAGCCCAGGGGTCGTCCAGGTGGCCGGCTTCGGGCCGCTGCTGGGCGGGGTCGCGCTGCTCGACCAGGACGACGGTGGGCGGGTGCTCGCGGCCGGCGGCTGGCAGAGCGCCTACCAGGCCGTCGAGGTGTGGGCCGTCACGGACGCCGAGCCCGCGGTCGCGGCCGACGTCACTGCCCTGGTCGCGGCGGGCCCCGAGGACCTCGCCGACCTGGTCGACGCCGGCGCGCTCGACGACCGGCCCGTCGTGCTGGCCGCCGACGTGCCCACCGAGCTGCCCGAGCAGCTGGACGACGTCCCCGTCGTGCTGAGCGACGGGCTGCGCGTGCGTGAGCGCTCCTTCGCCCGCATCCACGACGGCAGCTCGGCCGCACTGGTCGAGGGCGACGTGCGGCGCACCGGCAACCCGGTGCGCGACTACCTGCTCGACGAGGGCGACCGGTGGTCCACCACCGCGCGGCTGGTCGGGGCGGCGTCGCTGTCGGCATCCTCCTCGGCCTCCGACGCCGACTCCCTGGGGAGCATCCGGCGGGGGTCCTCGCCGTGGGCGGCCCTCGACGGCGCCGAGGAGTCGGCGTGGCGCTCGGGGCCCGGTCGCGCGGGCACCGCGTGGTGGCGCCTCGACCTCGAGACCCCGCTCGACCCGAGCACCGTGCGGCTCGTCGGCGGCCCCGACGCCGCCGACGACCAGGAGGTGCAGGTGCGCACCGGCGCGGGCACCTCCGACCCGGTCGAGGTCGGGCCCGGCGAGAGCCGCACGGTCCCGCTCGAGGGCGGCCCGACGTCCTACGTCGAGGTGCGCTCGCTCGAGGCGGACCGGACGCTGAGCCTGGCCGAGGTCCGCATCCCCGGCGTGCAGGTGCGCCGTCCGCTGGTCCTGCCGCTGCTGCCCGAGGCGTGGGGTGCCCCGGACGCCGTGGTGCTGCGCGCCGACAAGGACCACCGGGGCGGGTGCGTGGAGCTCGGCGACGTCGAGCAGGAGCGCAACGAGGTCCGCTGCGTGCAGCGCCGCGTCGTCGAGCCCGAGGAGGCCAGCGGCCTCGACCGGGTGGTGCGCCTGGCCGCCCCGGCCGACTTCTCCGAGGTGGCGCTGCGGGTGCGTCCCCGCGCCGGCGACGCGTTGTCGCGGCTGGTGCTGCAGGGTCGCGCGGTCGGGGTGCAGGCCAGCAGCACGGCCGTGCCGGACCCGCGGGGCTCGGCCCTGGCGGCCCTCGACGGCAACCCCGGCACGACCTGGCTCGCCGACCCCGACGACCCGAGCCCGACCCTGCGGATCTCGTGGCTCGGCGTCGAGCGGGTGCGCTTCCTGCGCCTGCGCACCGACGCCGACGCCGCCGCGGCCACCCCGACCCGGGTGCGGGTGAGCTGGGGTGCGCAGAGCCTCGAGGTCGACCTCGTCGACGGCCGGGCACGCCTGCCGGGTGTCCGCACCGACACGCTGGACGTCGAGGTGCTCGAGACCGAGGACGTCACCGACCTCGGCTTCGACGGGGTGCCGCACCCGGTCGGCGCCGGCATCGGCGAGCTCCGCCTGGGCGGGGTGCCCTACGAGCCGCTGCGTCTCTCGCTCGACCGGCGTCGCTACGCCTGCGGCACCGGGCCCAGCCTGCGCGTCGGAGCGACCACCTGGCGCACCCGCGTCGAGGGGTCCCCGGCGCAGCTGGCGGCGGGCCGCAGCACCGAGGTGGTGCCCTGCGGACCTGGCGCCGGGCCCACGCAGCGGCGGTTGAGCCTGCCCCAGGGCGAGACCACGGTGCGGATGAGCGACACGGCGGCGTTCGCGGTGGAGTCGGTCGTGCTGGGCTCGTTGCCCGAGCCCGCGCCGGGCGCCCTCCTCGACGCCGGCCTCGACCTGGCGCGCTCCCCGGCCGGTCGCGATGTGGGCGAGCCCCCGGGGGACGCGAGGTTGGCCGCGGTGCGGGAGAACACCAACCCCGGCTGGACCGGCGCGCGCGAGGGCGAGGGACTGGTCCCGCTCACGGTCGACGGTTGGCAGCAGGCCTGGCTGCTCCCGCCCGGGTCGGCCGGCCCGCTGGAGCTGCGCTTCGCGCCCGACCGCGCCTACCGCTGGGGCCTGGTGGTCGGGGCGCTGGGCCTGCTGGTGCTGCTGCTCGTGGTCGTCGTGCCGCTGGTGCGCCGCCGCGCGGCCCGCGACGTCGAGCATCCGCCCCTCTCGGCGCGCCAGGCCCGTCCCGCGACGGCGGCGCTCACCGCTGTGCTGGGCGCCGGGCTGCTGGCCGGATGGGCGGGCCTGCTGCTCGCCGTGGTGAGCGTCGGCGTCGTGGTGCTGCTGCGACGCCGTGCGCCCGACTGGGAGCCGTGGCTGCTGGCGCTGCCCGCGTTCGCGGCGGTGGCGGCGTACGCCGCGCGGCCCTGGGGCGACCCGGCCGGCTGGGCCGGGACGCTGGCCTGGCCCGCCTACCTGGTGGTGCTGCCGGTGGCGGCGGTGCTCTTCTCGGCCGGTGCCGCACCGCGGCGGCGCAGGGGATGGACGCTCTTGAGGCGCAGCGCCGGCCGCTCGACGAGGCGGTAGGCCACCTCGGCGGCGACGATGCTGGCCACCAGCGTGAGGGCCCAGATCTGCAGGCCGCGACCGGCGAAGAGCTCCCACCCGGTCGTCCGCATCACCAGGTGCAGCAGCGGCAGGTGCAGGCAGAAGATCCCGTAGGAGACCAGGCCCAGGTGCCGCGCGCCGCGGTTGGTCAGCAGCCGGTCGAAGGTGGTGGCGCCCGCGTCGGGACGGCGCACCCGCAGCACCGCGGGCAGCACCAGCAGAGCGCCCACCGCCGCGTAGAGCAGGTGCTTGGTCAGCGACTGTCCGGCGGTCGGGGCGGCGAGCAGGACCGGCCCGGCCACCGGGGTCGAGGCCACCAGCAGCAGGCCGACCGCCGCGCTCCAGCAGACCCCGGGCTGCGCGGCCAGGCGCGCCAGCAGCGAGACGGGTCGCCCGCCCCGACCACGCACCAGGAGCACCTGGGCCAGGGCCAGCCCGATGCCCGCGGCGAACCAGGTCAGGTAGGCCGGCAGCCACTGCCCGGCGTCGACGTCACGGCCCTCCCCGACGCGCAGCGCGCCGTCGAGGTGCCACCACACGCTGGCCGCCACCATCGCGGCCAGCACCGCCACCGTGCGCCGGACGTCGAGACCGGGTCGGCGCCCGGTCGCCAGGAGCATCAGCAGCGGGAGGAGCAGGTAGAAGTGCACCTCGACCATCAGGCTCCACATGTGGGTCAGGCCCGCCGGGAAGGCGGGGTCGACCATCGAGGAGGACAGCAGCACCGCCGCGGCCCGGTCGCCGGCGCCGAGGGCGGCGTTGGCGTCGATGAACCACAGCGCGGCCAGCACCGCGACCAGGTAGACCGGCACGAT
This sequence comes from Nocardioides salarius, assembly GCF_016907435.1. Lineage (NCBI taxonomy): Bacteria > Bacillati > Actinomycetota > Actinomycetes > Propionibacteriales > Nocardioidaceae > Nocardioides > Nocardioides salarius. The sequence goes on from NZ_JAFBBZ010000001.1 coordinate 4,131,158, forward strand.
GCGCAGGAACCGCTTCCACAGGTAGTGCCCGGTGGCGGGTCGCGCCGAGGCGTCGGCGGCCGCCTGCAGCCACGCCCGCGAGAGCAGGAAGCCGGAGAGCACGAAGAAGAGCGCCACGCCCACGTCGAGACGCGCGAGCAGACGACCGGCGGTGCCGTTGTCGGTGTACTCGCCGCCCCAGAAGGCGGCGTGCGTGGTCAGCACCGCCACGGCACCGACCGCGCGCAGCGCGTCGAGGTGCGGGAACTGCTCGACGACCCGCTCGGGCGGCGGGGTGCTCACAGCGGGTCCCCGGCGACGGCCTCGCCGACCTCGACCACGTCGACGCACAGGGTGGTGCCCGAGCGGAGCCCGCCGAGGGTGACCTGGCCGATCTCCGCCTCCACGCGCCAGAACAGCTCGCCGGGGCCCCGGCGCACCGCAGCGCGCGTCGTGGTGTCCTGCACCGTCACCTCCACCGTGTCGTCGCTCGACGCGGCGAAGCCCAGGTGCACCCACCAGGTGCTGTCGAAGGCCGTGCCGTCGAGGTCGATGGTGACGGGGGAGGGGCCGATCCGCCAACCGCAGCCCTCGTCGGGCCCCGGCGCAGCGTCGACGGCGACGTCGATCTCGGCCCGGTGGGCCCGGCCGGCCTCGTCGAGGACGACCAGGTCGTCGGTGACCTCCGGGAAGCGCAGCCCGGGCACCTGCAGCGGCAGCAGCCGCAGCGTCGTGTTGGCCGGGAACTGGTAGCCGGGCACCACCTGGGGCGGCACGACCTGGTCGGCCAGGTCGAGGCTGCCCCGGCCTGCGAGTGTCTCGCGGGCCGTCTGCAGGTAGGCCTCGCCGGGGTTGTCCTGGTGCCAGGTGCGCACGTAGGCCGCCGAGCTCAGCACGCCGCCGAGCAGCACCGCAGTGACCGCCAGCGCCCCGGCGACGCGCGCCGCGGGGCGCGGTGGGGCGGGCAGCCGCTCGAGCAGTGCCGGCCGAGGCGAGCGCGGCTCGCTGGAGCCGACCGCTCCCTCGACCCGGGTGGTGGCCAGCACCAGCGCCAGCAGCGCCACCGGCAGCACGTCGGTGAGGTAGCGGTACTCCAGGCCCACCACCCCGCCGACGACCTGGGCCCGGCTGGTCAGGACCAGCACGTACGCCACGAGGGCGTAGCCGGCCAGCAGCACCCACGCCCGGCCGGTGCGCCGGCGCAGCAGCGACAGCCCTGCCACGCACGAGACCAGCACCACCCAGGTCAGCGCGACCGCCCACCCCGGCGGGTCGGCGTACGACGTCGGGGGGTTGCTGGCCTCCCAGCGCCAGGGCCCGCCGAGCAGGCCCACGGGCAGCGTCGAGCCCAGCATCGACCACGCCAGGTCGTCGCCGACGGCCTCGCCGGTCTGCGACTCGACGAAGACCTGCGGCACCTGGGTCAGGTAGTAGGCGCTGAAGGCGACGCCCACGGTGCCGAGCAGCGCGGCGGCGCGCCAGTGCCCGGCCACCGCGCTGCGGACCCGCCGCCAGGGGCCGCCCTCGGTGAACCAGCCGAGCAGCAGGGCGGCCAGCACCAGCGGGACCAGGACGGCCTTGACGTAGGCCAGCAGCCCCAGGACCACGAGTGCGGCGGTCGCGGCCAGCCAGCGGCCGCGCCCGGTGCGCAGGTGCAGGACCCACGTGGCGACCGCACCCATGAGCACCGCCTGCAGCGGCAGCTGGTTGAGCGCGGCCGCCCACCACATCGTGGCGGGCAGCGCGATGACGGAGGTCTGGTGCAGCGCCAGGAGCACCACGACGCGCCAGCGCGCACCGACCAGCACCAGGAGCATGGCGGCGCAGGCCACCCCGGCGAGCACGTGCAGGGTCAGCGTGGTCGCGGCGGCCGCGGCCCACCGGTCCGGCTCGGCGGTCGAGACCAGCCAGGCCAGGGCGCGTCCCAGCGGCATCAGCTGGGAGTCGAAGGGGTCTAGGAGCTGGCGCGGGGAGCGCGCGCCCAACGCGTCGCGCACCAGGCGGTGGTCGTCGGTGTAGAACCACGAGCCGTGCAGCGCCCAGCCGCGGGACAGCGCCCCGGCCACGAGCACGGCGGCGCAGGCGAGCAGGACCCGGACGCGTGCGGTGGTGGTGGCCTGGGCGGGCTCGGCGGCAGTCAGCGGCACGGCGAGAGTGTGTCACCGGCGCACGGGTTTGTGACGATTGCCACGAAAACGGCTACTCGGCAGTACGCTGCGCTCACACATCGTTCTCTGGGGAGGGAAATTCGTGCGCAAGATTCTAGGACCGGTCCTGCTCGGACTCGGCGGCTTTCTGTTGATCGCCGGTCTGCTGGGGCTCGTCTGGGCACCTGGCGTCGTCGAGAAGACCCCGATCCAGGTCGAGACCATCACCATGCTCGAGGGCCAGGCCGGCAAGCTCGACACCTCGACCGGAGACCTGGTCGACAACCCGATCTTCGCCATCAGCGACACCCGCACCGACACCGAGCTGTCCGACGACGACGCCGTCGCGTGGCTCTCGACCTCGTGCGTGATGATCGACCGCGGGGGCGACCGGGTGTGCGACGAGGACTCCGAGGACCTGATCACGGCCTCCGTCGACATCTTCGCCACCGACCGCGTGACCGCCCTGGCCGACAACGAGACCCTCGACCTGCCCGCCGACGCGGTGCCCCACGACGGCCTGGTCAACAAGTGGCCCTTCGGCGCCGAGCAGGAGACCTACCCCTACTGGGACGGCACCGTCGGCCAGGCCGTCGACGCCGCCTACGACCGCACCGAGTCGATCGAGGGCACCGAGACCTACGTCTACCGTGTCGAGATCGACGAGGCGCCCATCGAGGTCGCCGAGGGCGTGCCGGGCACCTACACGACCGTCAAGGAGATCTTCGTCGAGCCGCAGACCGGCGCGATCCTCAACCAGACCGAGGACCAGCAGCGCTACCTCGCCGACGGCACCCCGGCGCTCGACCTCCAGCTCGCCTTCACCGACGAGCAGGTCGCCCAGGGCGTCGACGACAACGCCGGTGACCGGCAGCTGCTGACCCTGGTCACCACGGTCCTGCCGATCGTCGGGTTCGTCGGGGGCGCGATCTGCCTCGTCGCCGGGCTGCTCCTGCTGCGTGGCCGCTCCAGGACCACGACCCACAGCCGCAAGCAGGACCTCGTCGGCGCCGGTCGCTGACCCGTTCCACCCACCGGCCCTGGTGGTCGACCCGCGTTCAGCGCAGGTCGGCCACCAGGATCGCTGTTCCAGGGGTCAGTCGGCCCCGCACGCCCGACCAGCCGCCCCACACGCGCTCGTGGTGCTCGGGCCACTCGGGCTCGAGCAGGCGTGCCAGCGCGAACCCGGCTCCGGCCAGCAGACCGACCCAGTCGCCCAGCGTGCGGTGGTGCTCGACGTAGCTCACCTCGCCCGTCGCGTCGTCGACCTCGACGTAGGGGGTGCGGTCCCAGTAGGACTGCGAGGCCACGAGGCCGGCCTCGCCGGGGTCGTCGGGGAACATCCACCGGGTCGGGTGGGTGATGGAGAAGGCGAAGCGCCCGCCCGGTCGCAGCACCCGGGCGGTCTCGCTCACGGCCTCGTCGATGTCGGCGACGAACTGCAGCGCCCCGAACGAGCTGAACACCACGTCGAAGGAGTCGTCGCGGAAGGGCAGCGCCGTGGCGGTGGCCAGGACCGAGGGCACGGCCACGTCGGTGGCAGCGTCGATGCGGCGTGAGTGCTGCAGCTGGCGGTGCGACAGGTCGAGCCCGAAGGAGCGTCCGCCCGCCGCCCGTACCCAGCGCGAGCACTGACCGGCCCCGGAGCCGACCTCGAGCACGTCGCGGCCCTCGAGGTCGCCCAGCACCCCGGCCTCGGCCTCCGTGAGGCCCTCGGGGCCCCACACGAAGCCGACGTCGCCGAGGAACTCGCCGTGGGTGGCCTGGTAGTCGTCGGCGTAGCGGTCCCAGTCGGGCCCGTTGGCGCGGCGCGACTCCGCCTCGTCGACCGCGCGCCGCTCGGCACGCACCGGCGCCTGAGGCGGGTGGTCGCGGGAGTCGGGGGTGACCGGGGGACGACCCGGCGGCTGGACGGTCACGGGCCGAGCGGGGTCGGCTTGCGCCGCGACATCGGGAAGCGGCCGGCGAGGTCGCCGAGCGGGCCGACGGCACGGCCGAGCGCGTCGGCGGACGACGACAGCGTCGGGACCACCGCGGCCAGCTCGGCGAGCCGCGGCTGGATCGCCTCCAGGGTGGCGCCGAGCTGGACGAGCTGGTCGAGGGCGCCGTCCTCGGCGAGCAGCCGGTCGAGGGAGCCCCCCGGCGCCAGCAGCCGGTCGACCGGGCCCCCCTCGACGAGCAGCCGGTCGACGACGCCGTCCCGCGCCAGCATCCGCCCCAGCGGGCGGTCGGGCGCCATCAGCTCGTTGACGGCCCCGGCCAGCCGCATCGGCCCGTGCTCGTCGGTCAGCAGGTCGGTGAGCTGCTGGGCGTAGCCCCGCTCGCCGATCACGCGCAGCAGCAGGTCGGCGTACCCGCCCGGGCGTCGCAGCGGCCCGTCGGGCGAGGCCAGGACGCCCAGGGCGAGCGTGGTGCGGGTCGCGGCGACGCTGACGCGCCACGGCAGGAGCGCGGCCTCGCGGAGCGCCGGCGGCAGGGGGAGCAGCATGGGTCAACCGTACGGTCACGCGCGCCCCCGTGGGTGTCGACGTGGCAGCATCCGGGCCGTGGACACCCCAGAGTCGAGCCCCGCCCCGGACTTCGCCTCGCTTCGTCCCCTCGAGGGAGGCTGGTCGGGGGAGACGTTCGTGGCCGAGGCCGGCGGTGAGCGCACGGTGGTGCGGATCTACGCGGGACGGCGCGGCCCCGAGGCGCCCGCCGTCGACGCCGCCGTGCTCGCGCTCGCCGCCGGCGTGGTGCCGGGGGTGCCTCCCGTCCTCGAGGTGCGCCGGGCCGACCCCGACCAGGGGCTGCCGGGGCTCCTGGTGACCGGCTTCCTGCCCGGGGAGCGGGGCGACCTGCTGCTCCCGCGCCTCGACGACGCGGGGGCCGCGGCCGCCGGCGAGGCGCTGGGACGGGTGCTGGCCGCGCTGGCCGGCGCGGCGCTGCCCCGCGGGGGAGCCTTCGTCGACCCCGCGCTGACGATCGGCCCGCACCCGGCGCCGTACGACGTCGATGGTCTGGACGAGCTGGTCGAGGTGATGGTGCAGGCGCCGGGGTCGCGGCTGCCCGACCTCGGCCTGCCGGCGCTGGACACCCTGGCCGGCCTGGCCCGCGAGGCGCAGGACCTGCTCGACGAGGTGCCGCAGCACTGCCTGGTGCACAGCGACCTGAACCCCAAGAACCTGCTGCTGCGCCGGCACGAGGGCGCCGAGCCCCGCGTCGAGGTCACCGGGGTGCTCGACTGGGAGTTCGCCCACGCCGGCCACCCGTTCACCGACCTGGGCAACCTGCTGCGCTTCGACCGGCGCCCGGCCTTCCACGACGTCGTGCTGGCGACGTACGCCGACCTGCGCGGCCTCGACGCCCGGCGGGCGCTCGACCTGGCCCGGGCCGCCGACCTGCCGGCGCTGGTGGAGCTGGCCTCACGTGCGGGCGCGAACCCGGTGTGCGACCGCGCCGCGGTGCGGCTGCGTGCCATCATCGCGAGTGGTGACCTGCACGCGACCGAGGACTGAGCTGCTCGGCGCCCTGCCGCGCGGGTGCCCGCCTGGTTGGACGGGCGTGTGACGCGCGGCGTACGCTGTTGCAGCGCCTGGAGTCTGCCTGCGTCCCATACGGAGCGGACCTGGCTCATCGCCTGTCCTGACCTCGTCGGTCGGGGTCGCCGCAGCCGCACCGCATCATGGGTGCCGCCGCGTCGACGGTGGTGGAAGAGGACCCCTCGCGCACGTCCGCACGATTCCTGACCACGTGAAGGTTCCACTTCCCTTATGACGAGCACCATCTCCACTCTTCCTGACTACGACGCGCCGCAGATCGCGATCAACGACATCGGGTCGGAAGAGGACTTCCTCGCCGCGATCGACGCGACCATCAAGTACTTCAACGACGGCGACATCGTCGACGGCACCATCGTCAAGGTGGACCGCGACGAGGTCCTGCTGGACATCGGCTACAAGACCGAGGGCGTCATCCCCTCGCGCGAGCTGTCGATCAAGCACGACGTCGACCCCAACGAGGTCGTCGCCGTCGGCGACAAGGTCGAGGCCCTCGTCCTCCAGAAGGAGGACAAGGAAGGCCGTCTGATCCTGTCCAAGAAGCGCGCGCAGTACGAGCGGGCCTGGGGCACCATCGAGCAGGTCAAGGAGGAGGACGGCGTCGTCGAGGGCACCGTCATCGAGGTCGTCAAGGGCGGCCTCATCCTCGACATCGGCCTGCGCGGCTTCCTGCCCGCCTCGCTGGTGGAGATGCGCCGCGTCCGCGACCTGCAGCCCTACGTGGGCCAGACGCTCGAGGCGAAGATCATCGAGCTCGACAAGAACCGCAACAACGTGGTCCTGTCCCGTCGCGCCTGGCTCGAGCAGACCCAGTCCGAGGTCCGCCACGGCTTCCTCACCCAGCTGCAGAAGGGCCAGATCCGCAAGGGTGTCGTGTCCTCGATCGTCAACTTCGGTGCCTTCGTGGACCTCGGTGGCGTCGACGGCCTCGTGCACGTCTCGGAGCTGTCCTGGAAGCACATCGACCACCCCTCCGAGGTCGTGGCCGTGGGCGACGAGGTCACCGTCGAGGTCCTCGATGTCGACATGGACCGCGAGCGGGTCTCGCTGTCGCTCAAGGCGACGCAGGAGGACCCCTGGCAGCACTTCGCCCGGACCCACCAGATCGGTCAGATCGTGCCCGGCAAGGTCACCAAGCTGGTGCCCTTCGGCTCGTTCGTCCGCGTCGAGGAGGGCATCGAGGGCCTGGTGCACATCTCCGAGCTCGCCGAGCGTCACGTCGAGATCCCCGAGCAGGTCGTCCAGGTCAACGACGACGTCATGGTCAAGATCATCGACATCGACCTCGAGCGTCGCCGGATCTCGCTGTCGCTCAAGCAGGCCAACGAGACCGCTGCCGCGTCGGACGTCGAGGAGTTCGACCCGACGCTGTACGGCATGACCGCGACCTACGACGAGCAGGGCAACTACGTCTACCCCGAGGGCTTCGACCCCGAGACGGGCGAGTGGCTCGAGGGCTTCGACGACCAGCGCGCCGTCTGGGAGGAGCAGTACGCCAAGGCGCACGCTCGCTGGGAGGCCCACGTCAAGCAGCAGGCCGAGGCCAAGGTGGCCGAGGTCGAGGCCGGCGAGGCCACCTCGTACTCCAGCGGTGGCAGCACCAGCACCGACGAGGTCGAGGGTGTCGAGACCGACGGCGGCTCGCTCGCCTCGGACGAGGCGCTGCAGGCGCTGCGTGAGAAGCTCACCGGCGGCGGCAACTGACCCGGCTGAGACCCAGCCGGTCGGCGCCACGCTGACCTGACGACGAGGGCCCGGTCACCGAGAGGTGACCGGGCCCTCGTTGCGTCCGCGGCGCGGGCTCAGTGGTACCAGGAGCCGGAGTGGTCGAAGGGCTCGTCCGGGTGGCTGCGCGGCGGGCGGTAGTCGGTGTGGAAGAAGGGGTCGTCGGCGTCGATGACCTCGAGGAGCGCCAGTGCGACGCCCGTGACCAGCAGGACCAGGGTGATGAAGAAGAGTAGTTCGCTCATGGCAGCAATCATGCGCCTGCCTTGATCCTGCCAACAGTGGCAGAGATGTCAGGCGTCGACGTTTTCCTGCCATCCGTGACACACTGGGCCGATGCTCAGCAACGTCGCCGTCCTCGTCTACGACGGGGTCGCGCCCTTCGAGCTCGGTGTCGTCTGCGAGGCGTTCGGAGTCGACCGGCGAGACGACGGCGTGCCCCTGGTCGACTTCGCCGTGTGTGCGCCGCGACCAGGACAGGTCGCGACGGACGCCGGCTTCTCGATCCTGGTCGAGCACGGGCTGGACCGGCTGGAGCAGGCCGACCTCGTCTGCGTCCCGGCGATGCCACGCACGCCCGGCCTGCCGGAGGGCGTCGCCGGAGCGCTGCAGCGCGTGGTAGCTCGCGGCGCGCGCGTGCTCTCGGTCTGCTCGGGGGCCTTCACGCTCGGGGAGGCAGGGCTCCTCGACGGCCGCGCCTGCACCACGCACTGGCGACACACGGCCGAGCTCGCCGAGCGGTTCCCGCTGGCGCAGGTGGTGCCCGAGGTCCTGTACGTCGACGCCGGCCAGGTCGTGACCGGCGCCGGCACCGCGGCCGGCATCGACGCCTGCCTGCACCTGTGGCGCCAGGAGCACGGTTCCCGGGTCGCCGGAGCGGTCGCCAGAAGGATGGTGGTGGCCCCGCAGCGCGACGGGGGACAGGCGCAGTTCATCGCGCGGGCCGTGCCCGACTGTGAGGCCGAGACGCTGGGCCCGCTGCTGACGTGGATCGTGGAGCACCTCGACGAGGAGCTGGGTGTCGATGCCCTCGCGCGCCGGGCGTTGATGTCACCGCGGACGTTCGCACGGCGCTTCCGCGAGGAGACCGGTACCACCCCGCACAGCTGGGTGACCCACCAGCGGGTGGCCGCCGCGGAGGAGCTGCTCGAGCGCAGCGACCTGGGCGTCGAGCAGATCGCCGCCAGGGTCGGCTTCGGCAACGCGGCGACCTTGCGCCAGCAGTTCAGCCGGGTGCGGGGGATCAGTCCTCAGCAGTACCGGCGCCAGTTCGCCTGCTGAGGCCGTGACGCCTCACAGCACCAGGTCGAGAGCGAACGGGCCGATCGTGACGGTGAAGACCGTGATGAGGACGACGCCGAGCACGTTGAGCACGGCCCCGCCGCGCGCCATGTCGGCGATGCGCACCGCACCGGTGCCGAAGACGATGGCGTTGGGCGGGGTGCCGACCGGCAGCATGAACGCGCAGGTCGCCGCGAGCGCGGCCGGGATCAACAGGGTCACCGGGTCGACACCGAGGCCGGCGGCGACGCCGCCGAGCACGGGGATGAAGGTCGCGGCGGTCGCGGTGTTGCTGGTGACCTCGGTCAGCAGCAGCACCAGCGCGACGACGGCGGCGAGCAGCAGGACGATCGGCAGCGCGCCCAGAGCGCCCACCTGCTCGCCGAACCAGGCGTCGAGCCCGGTGGCGGCCACGGCGCCGGCGAGGCTGAGGCCGCCGCCGAACAGGAGCAGCACGCCCCACGGGAGACCGCGCTCGGCGTCCTGCCACTCCAGGGTCATCCGGCCGCGGTCGTCGCCGGGGATCAGGAACATCACCAGGCCGGCGGTGATGGCGATCGCGGTGTCGTCGAAGCCGTCGAGCCAGGGGGCCCGCTCGCCGAGGTCGCCGATGCTGGCCAGCACACCGGGCACGACCCAGAAGAAGGCCGCGGTGGCGAAGACCGCCAGCACCACCTTCTCGCCCTGGCTGGCCGGGCCGAGGTCGTCGATCTGGGAGTCGATCAGCTCGCGCCCACCAGGGATCGAGTCGAGCCGGAAGCGGAAGATCACCCGGGTCACCAGCAGCCAGGCGAGGGCCAGGAAGACCACCACGAGGGGGAGGCCGAGCATCATCCACTCCGCGAAGCCGACGTCGCGGCCGAGCTCGGTGGACAGGTAGCCGGCCACGATCGCGTTGGGCGGCGAGCCCAGCAGGGTGCCGAGACCGCCGATGGAGGCCGCCCAGGCGACCGAGAGCAGCAGGGCGACGCCGAAGAGCCGCACGTCGGGGTCGTCGATGACCTCGTGGAGGCTCTCGCGCCCGCCGAGGCGCTCGGTGAGCTCGGCCTCGTCGGTGCTCTGCCGGCTGCCGGCGCTGTTCTCGACGACCAGTGCCAGCACCGACAGGGCGATGGGCAGCATCATCAGCGTCGTGGCGGTGTTGGAGACCCACATGGACAAGAAGGCCGTCGCGATCATCATCCCGAGGATGATCCGGCGCGGGTGGGTGCCGACGCGGCGCAGCGTGAGCAGGGCGATGCGCCGGTGCAGGTCCCACTTCTGCATGGCGATCGCGATCAGGAATCCTCCGAGGAAGAGGAAGACGATGGGGTCGGCGTACGGCGCCGTCGCGTCGGGGACGGCGACGCCGTCGGTCAGCGCGGGCAGCAGCGCGATGGGCAGCAGGGCCGTGGCCGCCAGAGGGAGGGCCTCGGTCATCCACCAGGTGGCCATCAGGGCGCCCACGGCGGCGACGACGCGCCCGTCCTGGGAGAGCTCGGCGCCACCCAGGGCCAGGTAGACCGCGGCGGCGATGACGACGCCGAGCACCCGCACCCCCCACGTGTGCCGTGCCGAGCGGGTGGGCCCGCCCTCGTGCTGCGGCGGCGCCGCCTGGTCCGTGCTGGTCATGGTGCCTCCCGAGAGAGACCGGCCCTGGACGTGTCAGCCGATCTGCTTCACCTCACACCTGGGCGATCGGGTCGGGCTCACCCCTGACGGTGGGGCGCGAGCTGGTCGCGGCGTACCTTGCCGGTCGCGGTGCGGGGCAGGTCGGGCACGTGGGTCCAGGTCTTGGGCCGCTTGGGCGGAGCGAGGTGCTGGCGGGCCCAGTCGTCGAGCTGCTCCTCGGTCGCCGCGCCCACGACCGCCGCGCAGACCCGCTGGCCCCAGTCGGGGTCGGGGACGGCGAAGACCGCCACGTCGTCGACCGCGGGGTGCTCGCGCAGGGCGTGCTCGACCTCGAGCGGGTAGACGTTGACGCCGCCGGTGATGATCAGGTCGGTGCGTCGTCCGTCGAGGTAGAGGTAGCCGTCGTCGTCGAGGCGGCCGACGTCGCCGACGGTGAAGGCCGGACCGTCCGGCGTCTCGCGCCAGGCGGCGGCGGTCTTGTCGGGTGCGCCGTGGTACTCGAAGCGGGCGTGCTCGGGCACGGTGCACCAGATGGTGCCGTCGTCGTCGACGTGCAGGCGGCGCCCGGGTCGCGCCCGCCCGACGGTGCCGGGGCGCTCGAGCCACTCCTCGCTGCGGCAGGCGGTGAACTGGCCCTCGGTGGAGCCGTAGAACTCCCAGGTGGAGCGGGGAGGGAAGGTCTCGAGGAGGCGTCGCTTGGTGGACAGGGGACAGGGCGCGCCGGCGTGCGCGACGACGCGGAAGCTGCTCAGGTCGGGGGTGCCGACCTCGTCCCAGTGCGCGAAGAGGCGCTGCAGGTGCGTCGGCACGCAGAACATGGTCGTGGGCCGCTCGGTCTCGATCGCCCGGGTGGTCCGCTCGACGTCGAACGGACCGGGCACGACCACCCGGCCGCCGGCCAGCACCGTGCCCATGGCGAACCGGAGCGGCGCGGAGTGGTAGAGCGGGCTGAGGACGAGGTTGACGTCGGTGGCGGCGAAGCCCCACAGGTCGCGCTCCTCGGCGACCAGCGCTGCCGCGTCGGCGGGGGAGAGCAGTCCGCTGCTCACGCCCTTGGGGGTGCCGGTGGTGCCGCTGGTGACGTGCATCGGGCGGGCGCGCGGCATCCACCCGCTCAGCGGGCCTTCGGGGCGGACGTCGTCGAGCAGCGCCGCCAGTGCCTCCTCGTCGGTGACCACGAGGGCGGGGTCGAGGCCGCTGAGGATGCGCTCCCGCTCGTACGCCGTCAGCCGCGGGTCGAGGGGCACCGGCAGGACGCCGCGGGCCAGCAGCGCCATCACCGCCTCGAGGAGCAGCAGCGAGCCGGACACCAGCAGGGCGACGCGCGAGCCCTCGGGCAGCGGGGTGGGCATGGGCCGATGGTAGGTGGGGACGTCCGGCCGGCGGCGGGCGGTTCAGCGCCTGCGGCGCTCGCGTGCGCGCAGCTCCCAGCCCCGTAGGGGGTGCTGGGTGAGGTGCCATCGGGGGTCGTGGGCGCGGTGGTGGTGCCAGGAGCACAGGGGGATGGCTTCGAGGTCGGTGTCGCCGTGGTGTGACCAGGGGATGAGGTGGTGGATCTCGGACCAGGCGAACGGTCTTTCGCAGGTCCCGATGGCACAGGTGTCGTGGACGAGTGCGAGGGCTTTTCGTTGGTGGTGGCTGTGCAGCCGTCTGGTTCGGCCGAGGTCGAGCGGGACGGATGTGGTGTTGAGGACGGCGGGGACGAGGCCTGCCTCGCAGGCGAGGCGGCGGAGGTCGCCGGCGGCGGTGCGGATGCCGGTGTCGAGCTTGGCGGTGCCGGTCTCGTCGGGGCCGTGCCAGTCGGGCCAGTCGGCGGGGTCGATCTTCCCGGCTTGGGTGAGGTCGTGGGTGAGGTCCTCGGCGGTCATGGTGACCAGCAGGGTGAGGGCGTTGGCGCCGTTCCAGCCGTCGGTGGGCAGGTGCTCGATGAGCTCGCACAGGGCGTTGCCTGCGATTTCCCAACCGGACAGTCCGTGGCCGGGGCCGGTGGGCGCCGATTCGTCGTAGCCGGAGATGGTCTCGCCCTCGGGGCTGGTGCGGGTCTTGTTGAGCCGCCGTGGGGCGGAGAGGGTCTCGAGTGCGGTGCGGAGCAGGGAGCCGTGCAGCTCGGGGATGGTGAACTTGCCGGAGTAGGTGCCGTCGCCGTTGTCGTGCAGCGCGAGGTAGGTCTCGTGCTTGGCACGGCGGGATTCGCGGCCGAGCATGATCGCTTCGTGCTTGTCGGCCAGGTCGCGGTCGACGATGTCGAGCATTCGTCGGGCGGCTTGGCGGAGGCGTTTGGGGTTCATCGGGCGCCCGGTGCGGGTGCCGACGCCGCTGGCCTTGTTGACCAGGACCTCCTCGGCGGCCGCGAGCTGGTCGGGGGTGGTTTCGAGGGGTGCTTGTTCGGCGGCGGCGACGATGACGCGGACCTGGCGGGTGGTGATCGCACCGGTCGCGTAGGCCTCGCGGGCGTGGTGGTACTTGGTGCGCAGCAGCTCGGCGATCCGAGCGCCGCCGGCGAGGACCTCGCGGGACTGTCCGGTCAGTGCGGCGGCCCAGGCGTCGGTGCCGGTGGCGGCCTCGGCGTCGGCGACCTGGCGACGTTCTGCCTCACCGAGCACGTCACCGAGCAGGGCGGAGGCCTCGGCCTCGAGGCCGGAGAGTGCCTGCACCAGGGCGGCGAGGTCGTCGACCGGCTGGTCCTTCAGGTCGCCCTCGCGCGCGGCGGCCATCGCTGCACGAGCGGTCGCGACTGCCTGCGCCACCGGACCGGCCTCCGCGGCCGGGAAGCTGCTCGCGGGCACCCCGGCACCCGGGTCGGGGACCCGGTCGCTGGTGGGGTTCTGGAGCAGCCTCATGCCCACCATTCTCCCAAGCCGAGAGCCCGATGGGAACACCAGTTCGACAATCTGTGGAGAACTTCTCGGTGTTGCCTGAGTGGTATCTAGGAGCCGGCCTCGAGGACGAAGAAGATGAACCCGATGAAACGGGTGGGATCGGATTCGCTGGGTGGCAGCAGCTCGGGCGGCGTCTCGGGCGAGACCGGCGGCTCGCTGATCGCCAGGATCCGAAAACCCTCGGCGGTGAAGGAGTCCGACATCGCGCTGAGGGACCGGTACCAGATCGTCAGCGTCGCGAAGACGCCGTCGAAGTCGTACTCCTCCTCGTTCGGCACGGTCGCGAAGTAGTCCAGCTCGGGGTACAGCACCGGCGGGATGACAGGGTGATTGACCACCACGACCAGCCGACCGCCCGGCTTGAGCACGCGCCGCAGCTCAGCCAGCGGCCGTGACCAGTCTTCGAGGTAGTGCAGGACGAGCACCGCCAACGCGTCGTCGAAGGCCTCGTCGTCGTACGGAAGCGGCTGGGTCAAGTCGGCCACCTCCAGGTCGGCCTCGGCTCCAAGCCGTTCGCGGGCGAGCCGGATCATCGCGGGGCTCGCGTCGAACCCAGCCACGCTCGCTCCCCGCTCCTCCAAGTCGGCGAGGAGCGGACCAGAACCGCAGCCGGCGTCGACGATCCGCCGCCCAGCGACATCACCGAGCAGGTCCAGCACCGCAGGCCGGGCGTACCACCTGTTGAACAGACCCTCCTCGTTCGCCCGCGCGTAGGCGTGCACGACGCACACATCGCGACGGACGATCGGCCGCACCTGGGCGTCCTCCTAGTCGCGGGTTCCCGCGCGACGCAGACGCTGGAACCACACGACCAGCCCGACGAGCACCGCCATGACGGCGGTCGCCACCACCCAGCCGGGCGCGCCCGCGTACAGCGCTGAGAAGCCCACCAGGGCCAGGACGAAGGCCCCGACGAGCAGCACCAGGATCGTCAGCACGCCCACCATCAGGCGAGCTGTGCGGGACGGCAGCGGTAGCTCGCTCACGACGCTCACAGTGCCGACCGGCTCCGCTCCTGGCAACCCCCGGGCACCGACACGGCGCAGGGGCCGTCCTCTCGCCCAGCCGGGCACGCGTGGGGCTGCGGAGTCCTTGACCCGCGCCGGCGGCGGGCAGAAGATCGAACCAGTGCTGAGGAGGTGGTCTCGGTGGACGAGTACCTGGTCGTGGCCAACCAGACACTGGGTGGCGAGAAGCTCGAGCGCACGGTCCGCGAACGCATCGAGCGGGGGGACAGCAGCTTCTACGTGCTGGTGCCGGTGACGCTTCCTCCCGACGAGAGCGGGTGGTCCGGCGGCTTCGTGCCCTACGAGGGCATGTCCGGAGTGGAGGCGCGGGCGTGGTTCGAGCAGGACGGTGAGCACCGGCGCAAGACGATGGAGGAGGCCCGCAGTCTCGCGGAGCGGCGGTTGGCGAAGATGACGCGAGCGATCGAGGGGGCCGGGGCCCGGGCGGAGGGCGCCGTCTGCGACGCCGACCCGATCGAGGCCGTCAAGGAGCAGGTGGCGGAGCACTCCTACTCGGAGGTGATCGTCTCGACCCTGCCGGGACGGCTCTCGCGCTGGTTGAGGCTGGACCTGCCCAGCCGGGTGGCGCGGGCCTCGAGAGCGCCGGTGACCACGATCGAGGCGGACGAGCGGCCTGACCCCTAGTCGTCGCGAGCGGCCTCGCCGTCGGCCTTCAGCGCGGCGGCGAACTGGTCGAAGGAGTCCTGGAAGTCGGGCAGCGAGCGGGTGATGAGCGGCGCCAGGGGACCGGTGAAGTCCTCGGCCATCGTGAAGGTGCAGCGCTCGGGGCCGTCCGGCTCGACCTGGAAGGTCCGCCGCCCGGTGAAGAGCCCCACGGGCAAGCCCCCGCTCCACGTCATGGACCGGGGCGGGTCGACGTCGACGACCTTGAGCCTGAAGCCGCGCTCGGGGTTCAGCTCGGAGACCAGCTTGACGCGCTGCCCCTCGCGGATCGTGCCGGCGACGTCGACGACCCCGTTGTCGGCCCGGTTCCACCAGGCGGCGTCGGTGAGCAGCCGCCAGACCCGACCGGCCGGGGCGTCGATCGCGGTGCTGGTGCTCGTCGTGGTGGTCATGGTGTGCCGCCTCCGGTGGTCGGGCCCTGATCGTCCCAACGGGTCGGCGGTGCGGGAAGGCGCGACCCGGGTCCGATGGGCAAAATCCTCGGGCCACGACGTAGCGTGGCGCCCATGCGAGTGGGTCTCACAGGAGGTGTCGCGTCGGGCAAGAGCACGGTCGCGGCGATGCTGGCCGAGCTGGGCGCCGTCGTCATCGACGCCGACGCCCTGGCCCGCGAGGTGGTCGAGAAGGGCACCCCGGGGCTGGCCGCGGTGGTCACCGAGTTCGGCGAGCGGCTGCTGACCCCCGAGGGCGACCTCGACCGGCCCGCGATGGGCCGCCTGGTCTTCGGCGACGACGCCGCACGCAAGCGGCTCGAGGCGATCGTGCACCCGCTGGTCTTCGAGCGCTACGCCGAGCTCGAGGAGTCCGCCCCCGACGGCGCGCTGGTCGTGCACGACATCCCGCTGCTCGCCGAGTCGGGCCGCGCGGACGGCTTCGACGCCGTCGTCGTCGTCGACGTGCCCACCGAGACCCAGGTCGAGCGGATGCTGGGCCAGCGCGGCTGGACCCGCGAGGACGCCGAGTCGCGCATCGCCGCCCAGGCCACCCGCGAGCAGCGCCTCGCCGTGGCCACCCACGTCATCGACAACACCGGCAGCCTCGACGACCTGCGCGCCCAGGTGCAGGCCGTCCACGACCAGCTCCGGACGGCCGCGTGAGGCGCCCGGGCGCGCTGGCGGCCGCCGCGCTCAGCCTGGGGCTGCTGGTCTCCGGCTGCTCGGGCGCCACGGACGAGACCACCACCGCCGGCAGCGGGTCGGGCACGCCGTCGGCGGACGCGACCGTCGAGCCGGGGGAGCAGTCCCAGGAGCCCGAGCAGCCCGAGGAGACGGTCGACCCCGACCAGGCCACCTCGTGGGGCCCCACCGAGGGCGAGCTCGCCGAGGCCCGCGAGGTCGTGGCGCAGATGAGCCCCGAGGAGCTCGCCGGCCAGGTGATCGTGGGCCGCTACGCCGGCACCGACCCCGCCGAGCCGGCGCAGCTCGTCTCCGACCTGCACCTCTCGGGCGTCTGCGTCACCGGCGACAACGTCGTCGACGAGGCCCAGGTGCGCGCCACCACGGCCGCGGTCTCCCGGGCCGTCGCCGACAGCGGCCGCGACTTCCCGGCCGTCATCGGCGTCGACCAGGAAGGCGGCACGGTCTCCCACCTGCGCGGCATCGCCACCGAGTTCCCCGCGTTCCGCACCGCCGGCGAGGCCGTCGACGGCAACGGGCGCAGCGGCAAGGTCGCGGTGCGCGAGGCGGCGTACACGACCGGGCTCGAGCTGCGCGACCTCGGCTTCACCTGGGTCTACGCCCCCGTCGCCGACGTCACCATCGGCGCCGCCGACCCCACGATCGGCAGCCGCTCGCCCTCCAGCGACCCCCGGCTGGCCGCCAAGGCCACGGCGGCCGCGGTCGACGGCTTCGACCGCTCCGGCACCGTCTCGACGACCAAGCACTACCCGGGCCACGGCGGCGCCACGGCCGACAGCCACCTCACCCTGCCCGCCCTCGACACCCCGGTCGAGGAGCTGGAGAAGCGCGACCTGATGCCCTTCCGCGCCGCCACCAAGGCCGGGGCGCCGTCGGTGATGATCGGCCACCTCGACGTCGAGGCGCTGGCACCGGGCACGCCCTCGAGCATCGCCCCCGAGGTCTACGAGCACCTGCGTGAGGAGGTCGGCTTCGAGGGCGTGGCCATCACCGACTCGCTCGGCATGGGCGCGGTGGCCGGCATCCCCGACCTGGCCGTCAAGGCGCTCGTCGCCGGGGCCGACCTGCTGCTGATGCCCGCCGACACCCGCCGCACCCACGCCCGCGTCACCAAGGCGATCAGCGGCGGCGAGGTCGCGCCCGAGCGCATCGAGGAGGCGGCGGCCCGGGTCGTGGCGCTGCAGCTGTGGCAGGCCCGCGTCGCGCAGGAGAAGCAGGTCCCCGACGACGTCAGCGCCCGGGCGGCCGAGGCCGCCCAGGCGCTGGAGGTCGCGGCGTACGCCGCCCCGTAGGCCGATCCTCCCGGCCGCCGGGTGGTTCTCGTCGGCTCAGGCGGCCAGGTCGGGGTCGGCGAAGCGGCGCAGCTTCTGCAGCGCCTCGCGCTCGAGCTGACGCACCCGCTCGGCCGAGATGCCGTGCTTGGCGCCGATGTCGGCCAGCTTGTGCTGGCGCCCGTCGGCCAGTCCGTAGCGCGAGCGGATGATGTCGGCCGCCCGGTCGTCGAGGTGGCCGACGAGGGCGTTGAGCCGGTCGCGGGACTCGACGTCGATGACGTTGAGGTCGGGGCCCGGGGAGGTCTCCTGGGCCATCAGGTCGCCCAGGGAGGTGTCGCCGTCCTCGTCGACGGGGGTGTCGAGCGAGACGTGCTCACGACCCCACGACAGCAGGTCGAGGACCCGGTCGACCTCCATGCCCAGCTCGAGAGCGATCTCGGCCGGCTCGGGGTCGCGGCCCAGCTGGCGCTCCAGGGTGCGGCGCGCGCCGCCGACCTGGTTGAGCTCCTCGACCACGTGCACGGGCAGCCGCACGACGCGGGCCTGCTGGGCGATGCCGCGGGTGATCGCCTGGCGTACCCACCAGGTGGCGTACGTCGAGAACTTGTAGCCCTTGGTGTAGTCGAACTTCTCGACCGCCCGGATCAGGCCGGTGTTGCCCTCCTGGATCAGGTCGAGCATCGGCATCTGGGCCCGGCCGTACTTGCGGGCGATCGAGACCACCAGGCGCAGGTTGGCGGTGATGAACGTGTCGACCGCCTGGCGACCCTGCTCGGCGAGCCACTCGAGCTCCTCCTGGGTGGCCCGGCCGGGTGCGCCGCCCTTGCGGCGACCCACGCGGCCCTCGGCCAGCAGGTGCTCGGCGTACAGGCCGGCCTCGATGGTCTGCGACAGATCCACCTCGGCGGCGGCGTCGAGGAGCGGGTTGCGGGCGATCTCGTCGAGGTACAGCCCGACGCTGTCGCGGCCCTCGATCTCGCGGCCGGCGGCAGGTGCGGTACGGGTGGCGGTGCGGGTGGCCATGGAACCCCTCCTGAAGTCACGTGGTCGCTCTCGCGCTCCCACGTCGTGTCCAACGCTCCTGCAGTGGCCCGGATTCCCGTTCCGCCATGGAGCCTTCACCATCAAGGACGTCCGGCCCGACCCCGGAGTTGCATCGTCGACCAACTCTCAGGGACTTCTCAGGGCCTCGCATCCTCACTGGTTGTTCGGTGCCCCGCCCGCGCCGGATGCCTCTCACCCGCCAGGGTGGGACACGTCACCTCCCGGGGCTCCCCGGCACTCAGGAGTCGGCCAGGCCCATCCGGTCGAGCATCCACGCCAGCGCGAAGGCCCGGTCGTGCCACGCCTTGTAGCGGCCCGACACGCCGCCGTGCCCCGCCGACATCTCGGTGCGCAGCAGCACGTCGGGCCGGTGGTCGGGGGCGGTGGCGCGCAGCCGGGCCACCCACTTGGCCGGCTCCACGTAGAGCACCCGGGTGTCGTTGAGCGAGGTCTCGGCCAGGATCGCCGGGTAGTCCTGCTCGGTGACGTTGTCGTACGGCGCGTAGGAGGCCATGTAGTCGTAGACCTCGGGGTCGGCCTCGGGGTTGCCCCACTCGTCGTACTCGGTGACCGTCAGCGGCAGGCTGGCGTCGAGCATCGTGGTGAGGGCGTCGACGAACGGCACCTGCGCCACGATCCCGGTGAACATCTCGGGGGCCTGGTTGGCCACCGCTCCCATCAGCATCCCGCCGGCGCTGCCGCCCTCGGCGACGAGCGTCTCGGGGCGCGACCACCCGGTCGCGACGAGGTGGCGCGCGCAGGCGACGAAGTCGGAGAAGGTGTTCTGCTTCTTGGCCATCTTGCCGTCGTCGTACCAGCGCCGGCCCATCTCGCCGCCGCCGCGCACGTGGGCGATGGCGAAGGCCGCGCCCCGGTCGAGCAGCGAGAGGCGCGCGATCGAGAAGTAGGGGTCGATCGAGGCCTCGTAGGAGCCGTAGCCGTAGAGCAGCGTGGGGACCGGGCGGGTGCCGCCGCCGTCGTCCTCGCGCGAGCCGCGCCGGGCCACGATCGAGATCGGCACCTGCTCGCCGTCGTCGGCGGTGGCCCACAGACGGTGCTCCTCGTAGTCGTCGGGGTCGTAGCCGCCGAGCACGGGGGCGCGCCGCAGCAGCGTCAGCCCGCGGCTGCGCACGTCGTAGTCGTAGACCGAGGAGGGCACCGCCATCGAGGTGAAGCCCAGGCGGACCGTGGGCTGGTCGAAGGTCAGGTTGCCGCCCGCGCCGACGGTGTAGACAGGCGCGTCGAAGGGCACCAGGTAGTCGTCGCCGACACCGTCGGGGCCCAGCTCGATGATCCGCAGCTGGGTCAGGCCGTGGCTGCGCTGGTGCACCACCAGGTGGCCGGCGAAGGCGTCGACCTCCTCCAGGCGCACGGCCGGGTCGTGGGCCACCAGCGGCTCCCAGCCGGCTGCGGGGGTGGGGGAGACGGGGGCGCTGGCGATCTCGAAGTCGGGACCGGTGGCGTTGTGCAGGACCAGGAAGCGGTCCTCGCCGGCGAGCACCGCGTGCTCGAGGGAGTACTCCACGTCCTCGACCCGCTCCGCGAAGACCTGCCAGCCGGCCTCGGGGGCGTCGGCGTCGAGGAAGCGGTACTCCGAGGTGGTCTTGCTGCCCGAGGCGATGACCAGGAAGCGGTCGGAGCGGGTGCGGCCGACGCCGACGAAGAAGCGTCCGTCCTCCTCGTGGTGCACCAGCTCGTCCTGCGACTGCTCGGTGCCGAGCCGGTGGCGCCAGACCTTGTCGGCGCGCCACGACTCGTCGACCGTGGCGTAGTAGAGGTTCTCGCCGGCGCGGTCCCACGTGGTGCCGTGGATGACGCCCTCGATGACGTCGGGCAGCAGCTCGCCGCTGGCCAGGTCCTTGATGCGCGCGGTGTAGCGCTCGTCGCCGACCACGTCGACGCTGTAGGCCAGCAGGGTGGCGTCGGGGCTGATGCTGGCACCGCCCAGGGAGAAGAACTCGTGGCCCTCGGCCAGCGCGTCGAGGTCGAGCAGCACCTCCTCGCCCGGCAGCGCGGGCTGGTCGGGGGCGCAGTCCTCGGCGGGGGTCGGCGGGGTCCAGTCGTCGGGCCCGGCGACCGGCACGCGGCAGGTCGCGCCGTACTCGCGGCCCTCGAAGGAGCGTCCGTAGTACCAGTGGTCGCGGTTGCGCGTCGGCACCGACAGGTCGGTCTCGCGGGTGCGGGCCCTGATCTCCTCGAAGATCCGGGTGCGCAGGTCGGCCAGGTGGGCGGTGCGGGCCTCGGTCCAGGCGTTCTCGGCCTCCAGGTGCGCGCGCACCTCGGGGGAGTCCTTCTCGCGCAGCCACTCGTAGTCGTCGTGGCGGGTGCGACCGTGGAGCTCGCGCTGCGTGGGACGCCGCGGCGCCACCGGGGGAGCCACGGGCGGGTGCGGGGACGTGGAGGAGGACATGGCTGCCAACCTAGAGGCGGGGCGATAACGTCCGCACATGCGGTACGTCGACCTGAACGCCGACCTCGGCGAGGAGGTCACCGACGACGCCGGGTTGCTGGGCGTGGTGACCTCCGCGAACCTCGCCTGCGGCTACCACGCCGGCTCGGTCGCGATCATGCGCGCGGTCTGCGAGGAGGCGGCCCGGCTGGGCGTCTCGATCGGTGCGCAGGTCTCCTACGCCGACCGTGAGCACTTCGGCCGGCGTCCGCTCGACGTCGCCGCCGGCACGCTGCGCGAGCAGGTGGCCGACCAGGTCGGCATGCTGGTCGAGATCGCGCAGTCGGCGGGCACGTCGGTGCGCTACCTCAAGCCGCACGGCGCGCTCTACCACCGCACCACCACCGACCCCGAGCAGGCGCGCGCCGTGCTCGAGGGCTCCGGAGGCCTGCCGGTGCTCGGGATGCCCGGCGTGCTGCTGGACCTGGCGGCGGGGCTGGGTCGCGAGGTGCGGCACGAGGGCTTCCCCGACCGCGGGTACGACGCCAGCGGGCGCCTGGTGCCGAGGGGTGAGCCGGGTGCGCTGCTCGAGGGCGTCGGCACCGTGGCCGACCAGGCGCTGCGGCTGCTGCGCGAGCCGCCCGGTGGCGTGGCCGGTCTCGCCTCCCTCTGCGTGCACGGCGACAGCCCCGGCGCGGTCGAGCACGCCCGCGCGGTGCGCGCCGCGCTCGAGGCCGACGGCTGGACCCTGCGCGGGCTGTGAGCATGGAGCCTTCGAGCGCGGCTGACCCCGTGCACGTGCGCGCCTTCGGGCCCACCGCCCTGCTGGCCGAGGTCGACGACGCGGCCGCCGCGCTCGCCCTGGCGACCTGGCTGCGCGAGCGCGGGGTGGCGGCCGCCGACGTGGTGCCCGCGGCTCGCACGGTGCTGCTCGACGGCCTGGACCCGGCCGACGTCGGCCCCACCCGCGCGCTGCTCGCGGGCTGGCGCGGCCAGCCGATCGCGGGTGGTGACCGGCGACCGGCGGGCGGCGGTCCCGTCGTCGAGCTGGCGGTGGTCTACGACGGTCCCGACCTCGACGACGTGGCCGACCTGTGGGGCGTCTCGCGCGAGGAGGCCATGGCCCGCCACACCGGCCTCGAGCTGGTCAGCGTCTTCTGCGGCTTCGCTCCCGGGTTCGCCTACCTCTCCGGGCTGCCTGCGCAGTGGGCGGTGCCGCGGCTGGGCACGCCACGGACCCGGGTGCCCCCCGGCTCGGTCGCGCTCGCCGACACCTGGTGCGGCGTCTACCCCACCGCCTCGCCGGGCGGGTGGCGGCTGCTGGGCCGCACCAGCGCCTCGCTCTGGGACGTCGACCGCGACCCGCCGGCACTGCTCGCGCCCGGCACCCGGGTGCGCTTCGTCGCCGCGGAGGCGCCGTGAGCGTCCGCGCCCTCGAGGTGCTGGCCACGGGGCCGCTGTGCACGGTGCAGGACCAGGGCCGCCCCGGGCTGGCCCACCTGGGTGTGCCCCGCGCCGGTGCGCTCGACCGGCCGGCCGCCGACCTCGCCAACCGGCTGGTCGGCAACCCGCCCGGGGCCGCGCTGCTCGAGGTGGTGCTCGGCGGGCTCGAGGTCCGGGCCACCGCCGACACGTGGGTCGCCGTCACGGGTGCTCCCGCACCGGTGGTGGTGGGGCGCCGGCCCGCTGCCCCGGGCCGCGCCGAGCGCCTGCCCGCCGGAGCCGTGCTGCGCCTGGGCGCCCCACGGGCCGGCGTGCGCAGCTACGTCGCCGTCGCCGGCGGGATCGACGTCGCCCCCGTCCTCGGCTCGCGCTCGACCGACACCCTCGCCGGGGTCGGCCCGCCGGTCCTGGCACCCGGCCAGCGGCTGGGCCTGGGGCCGCCGGCCGGGCCGCCCGCGCCGGTCGAGGCGCCCGCGGTCCCGCCGCGGGGCACCCCCACCGGCGTGCTGCGGGTGCACCCCGGCCCACGGCTCGAGCGCCTCGGCCCGCAGGCGCTCGCAGAGCTGTGCGCGACGGCGTACGTCGTCGGGGCGGAGGCGGACCGGGTCGGGCTGCGCCTCGACGGGCCGCCGCTCACGCACGCGGACGCGGGCGAGCTGCCGAGCGAGGGGATGGTGCTGGGCTCGGTGCAGGTGCCGCCCAGCGGGCGGCCCGTGGTGTTCCTGGCCGACCACCCGCCCACCGGCGGCTACCCCGTGGTGGCCGTGGTCGACCCGGGGGACCTGTGGCAGTGCGCGCAGCTGCGACCGGGGGACCCGGTGCGCTTCACGCGGGCCCGCTGACGGGCTCGTCCTCGTCGGGCTCCGTGGGCGACCACGGTGTCAGGGCGGGGTCGTCGTCGGGGAAGGAGCGCACCGGCCCGGCCGGCGTCTCGCGGGTCTCGAAGCGCACGGTCACCACCCCGCGCCCGGCTCCCCACACCCAGCCGCGACCGAGCTCGGCGTGCTCGACGTCCATCCCGGGCGCCCAGGCCCCGAGGTGCCGGGCGCGCGGCGGCTCGGGCAGCTCCTCGTCCTCGGTCTCGTCGTCGGCGTCGTCGGCGAAGAGGTCCTCCTGCACCCAGTCGGCCAGCCCCGAGACGCCCACGCCGAGCAGCCGGACCCCGGCGCGGACCTGGGGCCCGGTGTCGGGGCCGGCCACCAGCTCGGCCAGCAGGGCACGGGCGCTGCGCGCGACCGTCGGGCCGTGGTCGGTGGGGGAGGCCAGCGTCGTCGAGCGGCTCAGCGTGGTGAAGTCGTGGAAGCGCACCTTGATGCTCACCGTGCGCCCCGACAGCCCGGCCGCCCGCAACCGGGTCGCGACCTCGCCGGCCTGGCGCGCCAGCAGCCCCTCGATCAGACGCAGGTCGGACAGGTCGGTGTCGTAGGTGCCCTCGACGCTGACCGACTTGGCCTCCCGCTCGGCCACCACGGCCCGGTCGTCGCGCCCGCGCGCCATCTGGTGCAGCCCGCCGCCGTGGGCCCGGCCCAGCAGGCGCACCAGCTCGTCGAGCCCGGCGGCCTCGAGGTCGGCCACCGTCACGATCCCGGCGCGGCGCAGCCGCTCGGCCGTCGCCGGGCCGACCCCGGGGATGATCGTGGCCCGCATCGGGCGCAGCAGCTCCTGCTCGGTGCCGGGTGCGACCACGACCAGCCCGTCGGGCTTGTCGAGGTCGCTGGCGATCTTGGCCACCAGCTTGCTGGTCGCCAGGCCCACCGACGCGGTGAGCCCGTCGGTCGCCTCGTGCACCCGCCGGCGCAGGTCCTGGGCGAAGTCGGTGACCGTCGCCACCTCGAGGTCGGGCAGGTCGGCGCGCTCGAGGTCGACGAAGGCCTCGTCGAGCGAGAGCGGCTCGACCAGGGGAGAGACCTCGCGCAGCAGGCCCATCACCACCCGGCTGGCCTCGCGGTAGGCGTGGAAGCGGCCCGACAGGAACGCCGCGTGCGGGCAGCGCGAGCGGGCCTCGCGGGTCGACATCGCCGAGCGGACCCCGTGCACCCGCGCCTCGTACGACGCCGTGGCGACCACCCCGCGCCCGCCGACCCCGCCGACGACCACGGGCTTGCCGCGCAGCGAGGGCTTGTCCCGCTGCTCGACCGCGGCGAAGAAGGCGTCGAGGTCCAGGTGGAGGACCGAGGCCTGGGAGCGCACCCCGGCACGCTACCCGCGCCGCGCCACCGGCCGTGCACAGGCGGGGCCCCGGCGCGGCTCCTCCCCAGCCGTGGCGCGGGGCCCGACCGTGACCCGGAGGCGGGGGCAGCCTCGGGCCATGACGTTCCCAGAGATGCCTTCCCCGTCAGCCCCTCCGCACGGCTTCGTGGCCCGTGACCCCGCCGACGTCCTGGCCGTGGTGCCGGTGCTGCTCGGCTTCGAGCCCGAGGACTGCGTGGTGATGCTGACGTTCGGCGCCGAGCACCAGTTCCACGCGCGGCTCGACCTCCCCCCGGCCGACGCGAGCGACGCCCGGGTCGCCGAGCTCGCGGGGCTGCTGGTCGAGCCGGCGGTGCGTCACCACGTCTCCGGGGTGCTGCTGGTCGTCTACTCCGACGAGGCCGAGCGGGCGCGGCGCAGCGCCCGCTGCCTCGTCGACGCGTTCAGCGCCGCGGGGATCACGGTGCTGCGCGCGATCCGCGCCGACGGGGAGCGGCACTGGCCGGCGACCGGTCCCGGCGAGGGCACGGCGTACGACGTCAGCGCCCACCCGGTGCGGGTCCAGGCCGTGCTCGACGGCCACGTGACCCGCCGCTCGCGGGCCGACCTCGCCGCGACCCTCGACCCCGACGGGCGCGGACGCGCCGACGTGGCCCGGGCGCTGGACCACCGGCCAGCCCTGACCGCCGACGAGGTCTCCACGCTGCTGCTCTCCTGCCTGGCCACCGGCAGCGTCCCCGGCCCCCACGAGGTGGCCGGGCTGGTGCGCGCGGTGGCCGACCCGGTCGTGCGCGACGTCGCGTGGCTGATGATGACCAGGCAGGACGCCGACCGGCACGTGGTGCTCTGGTCCGACGTGGTGCGACGCACCCCCGACGAGTGGCTGCCCGGGGCGGCGGCGGTGCTCGGCTTCGCGGCCTGGCTCTCCGGCAGCGGGGCCCTGGCCTGGTGCGCCCTCGACCGGTGCCTGTCCGTCGACCCCGACCACATCCTGGGCGGCTACGTGGCCCAGCTCCTCGAGCGCGCGGTGCCGCCGCACGCGTGGGCCGGCGCCGGGCGGCCCGCCTGAGGGGGGTCCCTCCGGGGCGCGGGTGGGCCTAGGGTCGGGGCATGGGTGAAGAGGTCGAGGCTCAGGAGTTCAGCCGCGCGGACCGCACGCGGCACCGCGCCAAGGTGCGGCGCTGCCTCGACGTGTTCGCGCGCATGCTGCGCGAGGCGGCCTTCGACACCGACGACCCGATGACCGGTCTCGAGGTCGAGCTCAACCTCATCGACGAGCGCGGCGACCCGGCGCTGAAGAACGCCGACGTGCTCGAGCGGATCGCCGACCCCGACTTCCAGACCGAGCTCGGCCAGTACAACATCGAGATCAACGTGCCGCCGGCCCGGCTGCGCGAGGGCGGGCTGACCCAGTTCGAGGACGAGCTGCGGCGCGACCTCGACGACGCCGAGGCCAAGGCCTCCGAGGTCGGCGCCCACCTGCTGATGATCGGCATCCTGCCCACGCTGGCCGACGGGCACATGACCCGGCAGACGCTCAGCGCCAACCCCCGCTACGCCCTGCTCAGCGACCAGATCCTCGACGCGCGCGGCGAGGACATCGCGATCTCGATCTCGGGTGCCGAGACCCTCGAGACCACCGCCGACTCGATCGTGCCCGAGGCCGCCTGCACCAGCACCCAGTTCCACGTGCAGACCTCGCCCGACCAGTTCGCGGCCTACTGGAACGCCTCGCAGGCGATCGCCGCCCCCCAGCTGGCGGTGGCCGCCAACTCGCCGTACCTGCTGGGGCGCGAGCTGTGGCGCGAGACGCGGATCCCGCTCTTCGAGCAGGCCACCGAGACCCGCAGCGAGGAGCTGAAGGCCCAGGGCGTCCGGCCGCGGGTGTGGTTCGGGGAGCGCTGGATCACCTCGGTCTTCGACCTGTTCGAGGAGAACGTGCGCTACTTCCCGGCCCTGCTGCCGGTCACCGAGGACGAGGACCCGCTCGAGGTGCTGGAGTCGGGCGGCACCCCGGCCCTCGCCGAGCTGCGGCTGCACAACGGCACCGTCTACCGGTGGAACCGGCCGGTCTACGACGTGGTCGACGACGTGCCGCACCTACGGGTCGAGAACCGGCTGCTGGCCGCCGGTCCGACGGTGGTCGACACGGTCGCCAACGCCGCCTTCTACTACGGGCTGGTGCGGGCCCTGGTCGACTCGCCGCGCCCGCTGTGGTCGCAGATGTCTTTCAGCGCCGCGGAGGAGAACCTGCACGTCGCCGCGCAGCAGGGCATCGACGCGCAGATCTACTGGCCCGGGGTCGGCCAGGTGCCGGCCACGGAGCTGGTGCTGCGCCGCCTGCTGCCGATGGCGCACGAGGGGCTGGAGTCGTGGGGCGTCGAGGCCGACGTGCGCGACCGGCTGCTCGGGATCATCGAGCAGCGCTGCCTCACCGGCGTCAACGGAGCCGAGTGGTTCGTGGAGCGGATGCGGCGCCGCCGCGGCGAGGACCGCTACGACGCCCTGCGGGCCACGGTGCTGGAGTACCGCGAGCGGATGCACACCAACGAGCCCGTGCACACCTGGGACTAGCCCGAGCGTGCGCGCAGCCGCTTCCAGCTGCGCGAGAGGCCCGACCTCGGGTCGCGCCACCCGTGCCGCCCGACCAGCACCAGCTCGACCGGGCGGTCCAGCTCGCCCGCGGCCGCGCGGGTGGCTGCCAACCAGCAGGCGTCGTCGTCCTGGGTCTCGAGGTCGCCGGGTCGGGTGATCCAGACCAGCGGCTCCGGGTGGTCGACCCGCGACAGCAGGGCCAGCAGCACGTCGGTGCGCACCCCGAGGTCGTCGGGGTCGCCGGCGGCGCAGGCGAAGACCACCTCGCCGCCACCCGGACGACCCACGTGCACGACGGTGGGGTGGCGGCGGCGCCGCTCTGCCTCGACGTGGCCGAGCACCGCCAGGCGCAGGGTGCGTTCGAGGGGGCGCGGCAGCGGCTCGTGCAGGCCCTCGCTGTCGGGTGGTGGGTGCACCCGCCCAGCCTGCCCGTCCTGGCCGTGGCCCGCAGTGCTCCTCCACAGCCGTCCGGGGTGAGCCGCGATCGGTTAGCGTGCCCAGAGCACGGTCGACGCGACCGAGCGCAAGCGAGCCGAGGAGGAAACGATGGGCACCGTCGTGGTCGGGTACGTCAACAAGCCGGAGGGGCGCGCCGCGCTGGCGCGGGGGATCGAGGAGTCGAAGCTGCGCGGGCTGCGGCTGGTCGTGGTCTCCTCGCACCGCGGTGGCCAGGAGTACGACACCCAGGCCGCGGGCAAGGCCCAGGTCGAGCTCGACGAGGTGCGCGCCGAGCTCGAGGGCACCGGAGTCGACTTCGAGCTGCGCCAGCTGGTGCGCGGCTTCGAGCCCGCCGAGGACCTGATCGGGCTGGCCGCCGACAGCGATGCTGAGCTGCTGGTCATCGGGCTGCGCCGCCGCTCGCCGGTCGGCAAGCTGATCCTGGGCTCCAACGCGCAGCGCATCCTGCTGGACGCCTCCTGCCCGGTGCTGGCTGTCAAGGCCTGATCGACGATCGCGGACACCTGCGCGGTGGGTGTGCGGCGCGGTGGTAGAACGTCCGCATGACCACCACCGCACTCGGAGGCACCCCCGTCACGCTCGTGGGTGACCTCCCCGCCACCGGCAGCCCCGCTCCCGACTTCCGCCTCGTCGGCACCGACCTGACCACCGAGGTCACGCGCCCCACCGACCAGCGCACCGTGCTCAACATCTTCCCCAGCGTCGACACCGGCGTCTGCGCCGCCAGCGTGCGCGCGTTCAACGAGCTGGCCGCCGGACTGGCCGACACCCAGGTCATCTGCGTCTCGGAGGACCTGCCGTTCGCCCAGGCCCGCTTCTGCGGCGCCGAGGGCATCGAGTCGGTCGTGGCGGCCTCGGCCTTCCGCTCCACCTTCGGCCAGGACTTCGGCGTCACCCTCGTCGACGGCAAGTTCGAGGGCCTGCTGGCCCGCTCGGTCGTCGTCATCGACCGCGACGGCACCGTGCTGCACACCGAGCTGGTCCCCGAGATCGCCCAGGAGCCCGACTACGACGCGGTGGCCGCCGCACTGGCCTGACCCGCCACCCCACGACGTACGACGCCCGCTCCCGCACGCTGCGGGGGCGGGCGTCGTGCTGCGCCGGGCGCCGTCAGACCCGGTCCTGCTCGTCGGTCGCCGAGGCGTCCTGCTCGTCGTCCTCGGGGTCGACCTCGGCGACGGGGTGGTCGGGCTGCTCCTTGGTCGGCTCGCCGGTGCGCTCGCGCACCTGGTCGTCGAGGTAGCGCACCACCACGGCGAGCACGGCCACCGCGGGCACGCCCAGGAAGGCCCCGGCCACGCCGTAGAGGGTCGAGCCCAGCACGATCGTGAGGAGCACGACCCCGGCGTGCAGGCGCAGGCTGCGGCCCTGCAGCCACGGCAGCAGGACGTTGCCCTCGAGCTGCTGGACGCCCAGCACGATGGCCAGCACGATCAGCGCGGAGACCCAGCCGTTGGCCACGAGCGCCACCAGCACGGCGAGCGCCCCGACGGTGACGGCACCCACGATGGGGGCGAAGGCGGCGATGAAGGTGATCACCGCCAGTGGCACCGCCAGCGGCACGCCCACGACGAGCAGGCCGATGCCGATGAGGACGGCGTCGATGAGACCCACGAGGGCCTGGGTGCGCACGAAGCCGCCCAGGGTCGCCCAGGCCCGCGAACCGACCT
Organism: Nocardioides salarius; assembly: GCF_016907435.1. Lineage (NCBI taxonomy): Bacteria > Bacillati > Actinomycetota > Actinomycetes > Propionibacteriales > Nocardioidaceae > Nocardioides > Nocardioides salarius. The sequence goes on from NZ_JAFBBZ010000001.1 coordinate 4,160,210, forward strand.
CCACGAGGTGCGGCCCGGCGCGCTCACCGGTGAGCTGGTGCAGCCAGGGCAGGAACCGGCGGCCGTCCTTGATGAAGAAGAACGACAGGACGAGCGTCAGGACGAAGGTGATCAGCGCCGAGGTCACCGCGCCGACACCGACCAGGACTCCCGAGGCGATGCTGCTGGCACTGGACTGCAGACGGTCCTGCGCGGCCTCGACGAAGGTCTCGACCTGGGTCTGGGTGATCTGCAGCGAGCTGTCGGCGACCAGCCGCTCCACCTCGGCGAGCCCGAGCGAGGCGGAGTCGGCCAGCTCGACGGCCTGCTCGCCGACGGAGGGTGCGATCGTCACGCCCAGGGCGGTGACCAGGCCCAGCCCGACGAGGATGACCGTCAGCGCCGCGGCGGCCGCCGGCAGCCGCCACCGGCGCTCGAGCCACCGGGCCGGCGGCTGCAGCACGGTCGTCAGGATCAGGGCCAGCACGACGGGCAGCACGATCGACCAGCCCTTGCCGACCAGCCAGCCCAGGGCGACCGCGCCGAGCGCGACGAGGAGCCAGCGCACGGTCCAGCGGGCCAGCCAGTCGATGCCGCGGCCCACGACCTCCTCGCGGGACGGGGTGCTGGAGGAGAGTTGGGGGTGCATGCCAGCAGACTAGGTCGTGCGGGCCCGTGTCCTCCGCACGGCCGCTCCCACGGGCAGGCCGGCGGCGAGTGCCACCGCGCTGACCACGGCCACGGCGCCGGAGGAGACCAGCACCGTGCCCAGCCCGGCGCTGGGCACCAGCGAGCCGGTGACCGCGGGCGTCACGATCGAGGTCACCGCCCCCACGACGAGGGCGACGGTGAAGGCGGTGCCGGGGCGCTCGGGCTCGACGTGCGCGGTCCAGATGGCCAGCACCGACGACCCGACCATGAATCCGGCGCCGAGCACCACGGCGGAGCCGAGCACCAGCGGCGCACCGGAGGCCAGCCCCAAGCCGCCCAGGGCGAGACCGACCACCCCGAGGCTGGCGGCTCCCACACCGGCGGGGCCCAGGGCGGCGGTCATCCGCCCGGTCCAGAAGGCCACCAGCCCCCCGAGCCCGATCAGGGCGAAGACCAGCGCCGGCGCCCAGTCGGCCAGTCCGGCCTCCTCGGCCGCGTCGCTGGCGTAGGTGAAGTAGACGGTGATCGCCACGAAGTACGTCACGGTGTACAGGAGCGGGACCAGCAGCCGTCCCAGCAGCCGTCCCAGGTGCAGTCGCTGGCCGCCCTCCTGCCGCTCGGGCGGGGGCAGCGCGGGGACCAGACGCAGGTTGAGGGTGGCGGCGACCGCGGCGGCCACGGCGATGCCTGCCCAGGTCAGCCGCCACGAGACGAGGGGCGCCAGGAGGCCCAGCGCTCCCAGCCCCACGAGGCCGACCCCGGTGCCGGTGGTGACCACGGCCAGCAGCGTGGGCCGGTGCCGAGGGTCGGCCACGGCGCGGAGCACGTCGGAGTACGGCGCCCACACCCAGCCCGCCGCACTGCCCGCCAGCACGGCTCCGGTGGCCAGCACCGCCGCGTTCGGCGAGAGCGCCACCATGGCGCAGCCCAGTGCGCCGCAGACCCCTCCGACGGACGTGGGGGCGCGAGGCCCGCGCCGGGCCACGAGCACGGGGACCCCGAGCAGGCCGATCAGGTAGCCGACGAAGGTGGCGCTGGCCACCAGCCCCGAGAGCTGCTCCGACAGGTCGAACTCGGCCTGCATGTCGGGCAGCGTGAGGCCGTAGGCGTAGCGGGCCATGCCGAACGCCACCCCGACCACTGCTGCGCCTCCGGCCGCGGCGCGGATCTCTTGCTTCTCCATGCCGCTGGGCTACCCGTCCACCGCCCCGGTCACACACGCACCCGGGTGAGGAGCAGCTGCTGGTACGCCGCCGCGGCGCCCAGCACGTCCTCACACCGACTGGCGCCGCTGCTGGGCCCGCTCGCCCTCGGCTCCCGGTTGCGGCGGCTCCGGCGGGCGTGCGGGCGACGGGTCGACAGGCCCCTGGTCGAGCCGGAACGGAGGGTAGGTGTCGGTCATGAGGGCGACATAGGCGACGACGCGGTAGACCCATCGGTTCAGGCCGACGAGCAGGTCGAACAGCGGCGCCGGGTAGCTGCCGGTGAAGAGCAGGAGGAGTCCGGCGGCCAAGGTGAGCGCGCCGATGAGGCCGCCGACGATGGGCTGGAGGTCGTCGTCCAGGGTCCAGGTGCCCGCCAGCACGGCCAGCACGACCAGGTGCGGGATGGCCAGGAGCCACCACTTGACCAGCACCAGGCCCCGCGAGAGCCATTCGGGGTGGGCGACGTCGAGGTCGGCGGGGTAGTCGGCGTGGTCGAGGGTGAACGGCGGGTAGCGGTCGGTGCCGATCGCGTTGGTGCAGTAGAACTGCACCCGCCAGGTCCAGCGCAGCACCCCGACGTTGAAGTCGAACAGGCCTCGGGTGTAGCGGCCGGTGACGAGGATGGCGAAGAACGCGACGACGGTGAGCACCACCAAGGCCGGCCACAGCAGGGCGAGCACGATGAAGTGAGGGATCGCCAGCAGCCACTTCACCAGCCACAGCCAGCGGCTCAGGTCCTGGTCCTGGTGGCCGGAGATGGTGACGGGCGACGGCACCGCCTGGTCGGCGCCGGCGATCACCCCTGACGTGGGTGCGGGGACGGGGTCCGGGCGCTGCTGGTCGGCTGCGGAGGGTGCGTGAGCGCCGTGGACCACCAGGAGTGCGCCGCCGAGGATCAGCAGCAGGCCGAGTGCCCCGAGCACCCAGGCGAGCGGCGCCAGCATGTCGACCCGGCCGCCGGCGCTCAGCCCGGTGCTGAGACCTGGTGACCCGTCGCCGTTCATCACCACCGCGGTCCAGTTGCCGGGGCGCACGTCCCAGGTCAGTGTCTGGGTGCCGGAGCCGATGCTCCGGTCGCTCCAGAAGTCCTGCTCGGAAGGGGGCGTCGGCAGGGACCCGCCGGAGCCCCGGCGGGTCAGCGTGTAGTCGAACGGGTCGGTGACCAGGTCGCCGATCTCGTCGTACGACGCCGCGGCGAGGTAGCGCTCCACCTCCTCGCTCGGGCCGATGCCCACGAAGACGGGCGAGCCGCCGCTCGTGGCCCTCAGCCGCAGCGTCACGATGTCCCGCTCGGTCCACCGGCCGTCGGGTCCGGCGGCTCCCAGGTCGAGCACCGGGCTCGTCAGGGCCACCGTCTCGGTGCTGATCTGCTCGGTGGTGGTCGAGAAGAAGCCGTCGTCGTCGCGCTGGGTCGCGAGCGCCCACCCCAGTCCGGCCCCGGCCAGCAGGAGCGGCAGGCCGACGAGGGCCAGCAGGACACCGATCACCAGTGGGACCGGACGGCTGGTGCGGGTGGGCGACGTCGGGACCGGCGGGGGAGCGTCGCGTGCGTCGGGGGGATCGGTCATGCCGCTGGTTCCTTCCGCGATGGACGACGGGCCGGGGTCCGGCCCTGCCTGCTCCATGGGACGGCGACCGGGCCCGCTCCACCAGGGCTCTTCGACCCCTCCCGAGGGGACCCCGGCCCCTGACCCGCACGGCCGGCGAGTGCCTGGGTTCGGCACCAGGCCCTGATCGCGGCCTCCGCGGCGCGCAGGGCCGCCGAGCAGGTGCGCAGGCGACACCTCGGGCACCCCGTCGACACCCGGAGCCCCTCGATGGGCTGGCGCCGGTGGTGGAGGATGGGCGCATGGCGATCCACATCACCGGCGACGACGCCGCCGACCAGGTGCTCACCGACGACCCGTTCGCGCTGCTCGTGGGCATGATGCTCGACCAGCAGTACCCGATGGAGCACGCCTTCCGCGGCCCCGCGAAGGTGCTGGAGCGTTTCGGCAGCCTCGAGCCGGCGCGGATCGCGGCCGCCGACCCCGAGGAGTTCGCGTCGCTGTGCGCGACCCCGCCGGCGATCCACCGCTTCCCGGGCTCGATGGCGGCCCGGCTGCAGGACCTGGCCCGCATCGTCACCGACGAGTACGACGGGCACGCCGAGCGGCTGTGGCTCGAGGCCACGGACGGCAAGGACCTGCTCAAGCGGGTGATGGCCCTGCCGGGCTTCGGCAAGCAGAAGGCGCAGATCTTCGTGGCGCTGGTCGCCAAGCAGCTCGACGTGCGCCCCGAGGGCTGGGACGCCGTGGTCGGGGACTACTCCCAGGAGGGCTACCGCTCGGTGGCCGACGTCGTCGACACCGCCTCGCTGCAGAAGGTGCGTGACTTCAAGAAGCAGAAGAAGGCCGCCGCGAAGCAGGCCCCGGGACCGAGCTGATCCACGGCCTGGTCCGCGACCGGATCCTCGCTAGGATCCTGAGCGCAGCCTGAGGGTGGGCTGAGGCACGGCTGAGGGGGCGGACCGCCCTGATGCTGGCCGACCACCACCCCCGTGGCAGAATGTTCATCGCGGCTCTTGACGACTCCGGGCCTTGCCGCGCCCACACGTCAGCACACGAGAGGTGTTCGTGTCCTCGAACGCACGCAAGATCCCGACCGAGGTGCTCGCCCACCCGTCCGTGGTGGCCCTGATCGAGCACGGCACCCCCACGGGGAGCCTGACGCCTGAGGAGGTGCGGCGGGCCAGCGAGGAAGCGGCGATCGAGCCCAAGCACCTCAAGGCGCTGCTCGCCCACCTGAGCGGACTGGGGATCTCGGTGCACATCGGTGCGGCCAGCAGTGCCCGCGCCGTGGCCGCGACCTCCACGCGCAAGACCACGACCGCCAGCGCCGCCAAGAAGGCGCCCGCCAAGAAGGCGGCTCCGGCGAAGACCGCCGCACCGGCGAAGAAGGCGGCGGCGAAGAAGACCACCGCCGCCGCCAACACCGCCGGCGCCGACGCCGAGCCGGTCGACACCGTCGAGGCGGTCGTCGAGGCCGTGCCGACCGTGGGCCCCGACGGCAAGAAGATCCTGCCCGACGTCCCGGACGAGCAGTTCGAGAAGGACGTCAAGAACGACCCGACGATCAAGGAGGACGAGAAGGACGCGTCCTTCGTCGTCTCCGACGCCGACGACTCCGGCGAGCCGGAGCAGCAGGTCATGGTCGCCGGCGCGACCGCCGACCCGGTCAAGGACTACCTCAAGCAGATCGGCAAGGTCCCGCTCCTCAACGCCGAGATGGAGGTCGAGCTCGCCAAGCGCATCGAGGCGGGCCTCTTCTCGGAGGAGAAGATGGCCAAGGGCGGCCGCATCGGCCCCAAGCTCCTCGAGGAGCTGGAGTGGATCTCCGAGGACGGGCGCCGCGCCAAGAACCACCTGCTCGAGGCCAACCTGCGTCTCGTGGTGTCGCTGGCCAAGCGCTACACCGGTCGCGGCATGCTCTTCCTGGACCTGATCCAGGAGGGGAACCTCGGCCTGATCCGCGCGGTCGAGAAGTTCGACTACACCAAGGGCTACAAGTTCTCGACCTACGCCACCTGGTGGATCCGCCAGGCGATCACCCGCGCGATGGCCGACCAGGCCCGCACCATCCGGATCCCGGTGCACATGGTCGAGGTCATCAACAAGCTCGCCCGGGTGCAGCGCCAGATGCTGCAGGACCTCGGGCGCGAGCCCACCCCCGAAGAGCTCGCCAAGGAGCTCGACATGACCCCCGAGAAGGTCATCGAGGTCCAGAAGTACGGCCGTGAGCCGATCTCGCTGCACACGCCCCTGGGCGAGGACGGCGACTCGGAGTTCGGTGACCTCATCGAGGACTCCGAGGCCATCGTGCCCGCCGACGCCGTCTCGTTCACGCTGCTGCAGGAGCAGCTGCACGCCGTGCTCGACACGCTCTCGGAGCGCGAGGCCGGCGTGGTCAGCATGCGATTCGGCCTCACCGACGGCCAGCCCAAGACCCTCGACGAGATCGGCAAGGTCTACGGCGTGACCCGTGAGCGGATCCGCCAGATCGAGTCGAAGACGATGTCGAAGCTGCGCCACCCCTCGCGCTCACAGGTGCTGCGCGACTACCTCGACTGAGCAGGACAGCACCACACGCAGCGCCCGGGAGCCTGGCTCCCGGGCGCTGCTGCGTTCCCGGTAGTCAAGAGAAGGACCCGGCAACAACGCAGCAGGCCCCCGGACCGAGGTCCGGGGGCCTGCTGATCAAGCGCTAGGGGAGTGGCGTCACTCCGTCTCGGGGGCCTTGGCGGCCATCGGGGAGTCGGAGGTCAGCTTGTGCGTCTCGTCGATGACGTTGGACGCGACCTCCTTGAGCTTGTCGCCGTGCTCGCGGGCGTGGTGGGCGCAGAAGAGCAGCTCGCCGCCGCTCTGCAGCTCCACGCGGAGGTAGGCCTGGGCTCCGCAACGGTCGCAGCGGTCCGCTGCGGTCAGCGGGGCGCTGGGGGCAACTGTGGTGGTCACATCGGCCTCATTTCTTCGATCACTCGGTGCTTGGCTCAACGTAGCGAGGGGACCCAAGATTCCCGCGATCATCTGATTCCCCTGTTGTGAGCGTCTCAACCCGACCATCGGGGTGAGAGCGCCTGTCCGTGCTCTCCCAGTGTGCGGGTCGGGGCGAGGGGAGCGGGGTCATCTCACGTTTCCCGTTCCGATCGTTTCCACATCGTGACGTGGCCGGCCCTCGTGCTGGGTCTCTCCACGCTAGCGGTGCCCCCGTGGGCGAGCCTGTGCGGGGCACCGGCGTGTCGTGACCTAGATTCGGAGCAGCACCCGCACCCGGATGGGTCGCGGTGCGCACCCGCCGTACGCACGTCCTGCCAGGAGCCCCACGATCGCCGACAACACCTACAACGCCGCCCACCTCCTCGTCCTCGAGGGGCTCGAGGCGGTGCGCAAGCGTCCCGGCATGTACATCGGCTCGACCGACACCCGCGGGCTGATGCACTGCCTGTGGGAGATCATCGACAACGGTGTCGACGAGGCGCTGGCCGAGTCCGCCACCCGCGTCGAGGTCGTGCTGCACCCCGACGGCTCGGTGGAGGTCCACGACGACGGTCGCGGCATCCCCACCGACAAGGAGCCCAAGACCGGGCTGCCCGGTGTCGAGGTGGTGGCCACCAAGCTGCACGCGGGCGGCAAGTTCGGCGGCGGCTCGTACGTCGCCACGGGTGGTCTGCACGGCGTGGGCCTCTCGGTCGTCAACGCGCTCTCCTCGCGCATGGACATCGACGTGGAGCGTTCGCCCGCGGCGCAGGGCCTGTCCTTCCAGCGCGGCGTGCCCGGCGTCTTCGAGGGCGAGGGCCTCGGCGGGTCCTTCGAGCCCCGCTCGGGCCTGACCCGCAAGGGAGGGCGGGTGGCCAAGGGCCGCTCCGGCACCCGCATCCGGTTCTGGCCCGACCGCCAGATCTTCACCAAGGACGCCACCTTCGTCTACGACGAGCTGGTCACCCGGGCGCGCCAGACCTCCTTCATCGTGCCCGGGCTCGAGCTCGTGCTGCGCGACCTGCGCGGCGAGGAGCCGGTCGAGGAGAGCTTCCGCCACGACGGCGGCATCTCGGAGTTCACCGAGTTCCTGGCCCCCGACGAGGCCGTGACCTCGGTGCTGCGGCTGCAGGGCAGCGACACCTTCACCGAGACCGTGCCGCTGCTCGACGACAAGGGCCACATGACGCCCCAGGAGATCGAGCGCGAGCTGGTCGTCGACGTCGCGATCCGCTGGGGCACCGGCTACGACACCGAGATGCGCTCCTTCGTCAACGTGATCGCCACCCCCAAGGGCGGCACCCACCTCAGCGGCTTCGAGCAGGCGCTGACCAAGACCTTCAACGACGTGATGCGCCAGAGCAAGGCGCTGAAGGTCAACGACGCCGACGTGGTCAAGGACGACGTGCTCGAGGGCCTCACCGGGGTCGTGACGGTGCGCCTGGCCGAGCCGCAGTTCGAGGGCCAGACCAAGGAGATCCTCGGTACGCCGGCCGCGCGCACCGTCGTGCGCAAGGTCGTGGCGCGCGAGCTGAAGGAGTGGCTGACGTCCTCCAAGCGCGAGCAGAAGGCCCAGGCCAAGCTCGTGATGGAGAAGGTCGTCGGCGCCGCCAAGACCCGCCTGGCCGCGCGCCAGCACAAGGAGACCCAGCGCCGCAAGAACGCTCTGGAGTCCTCGGCGCTGCCGTCCAAGCTGGCCGACTGCCGCGACAACGACAACGAGCGCACCGAGCTGTTCATCGTCGAGGGCGACTCCGCGCTCGGCACCGCCAAGCTGGCCCGCGACTCCTCCTTCCAGGCGCTGCTGCCGATCCGCGGCAAGATCCTCAACGTCCAGAAGGCCTCGGTCGGCGACATGCTCAAGAACGCCGAGTGCGCCTCGATCATCCAGGTCGTCGGCGCCGGGTCGGGTCGCACGTTCGAGCTCGACGCCCGCCGCTACGGCCGGATCATCTTCATGGCCGACGCCGACTCCGACGGCGCCCACATCCGCTGCCTGCTGGCCACGCTGTTCTTCAAGTACATGCCCGAGCTCATCACCGAGGGGCGCGTCTACTCCGCCGTGCCCCCGCTGCACCGCATCGAGCTGTCCAACCCCAAGAAGGGGATGGACAAGTACGTCTACACCTACTCCGACGACGAGCTGCAGCGAAAGCTCGCCGAGCTGAAGAAGAAGAACGTGCGCTGGAAGGACCCGGTGCAGCGCTACAAGGGCCTCGGCGAGATGGACGCCGACCAGCTGGCCGAGACCACCATGGACCCGCGCCGGCGCACCCTGCGCCGCATCACCGTCGACGACGCCGACGTGGCCACCCAGGTCTTCGAGCTGCTGATGGGCTCCGACGTCGCGCCCCGCAAGGAGTTCATCGTGCAGGGCGCCTACGACGTCGACGTCGAGGCGCTCGACGCCTGAGTGTCGTCCTCACCGCCGGCCTGGGACGATGGAGGGCGTGCCCGCCTCCCCCTCCCCGCGCCGCCGCGGGATCGCCGCGCTGCTCGCGCTGGGCGTGCTCGTGTCGGGCTGCACGGGTGGGCCCGGGGGAGCACCGGAGCCCAGCGGTGACCTGGCCAGCACGGACGCGCCCGACCCGCCCAGCGCCTCGGAGCGGCTGGGCCTGCGCCCCGGGTGGGGTCCGAGCCGCGCCGAGCTCGACCTCGCGGCGCGGCGTACGCAGCGGATGAGCCTGCCGCAGCTGGCCGGGCAGGTGATCGTCGCGCGCTGGGACGGCACCGGGGCGCCGACGGCGCTGGTGCGGCGCCTGCACCTGGGCGGCGTGGTCGCCTTCGCCGACAACATCTCCTCCACCGACCAGCTGCGCCGCGCCACCCGGGCGCTGCAGCGCGACGCCGGGCGGGACTGGCCGGTCATGGTGGCCGTCGACCAGGAGGGCGGCTCCGTCGCGCGGGTGCGCGGCTCGGCCACCGGCTTCCCCGCGTTCATGTCGGCCGGCGCGGCCGCCCGGCCGGCCCTGACCCGGCGCACCTACGCCGCCAGCGGCCGCGAGCTGCGCGGCCTGGGCGTCAACGTCGACCTGGCCCCCGACGCCGACGTCACCACCGGCCCCGCCGACCCCGTCATCGGCAGCCGCTCGGCCGGCTCCGACCCCGCCGCCGTGGCCCGCCACGTGGTGGCCGCCGCCCGCGGCTTCCGCGACGCCGGCGTCGTGCCGGTCGTCAAGCACTTCCCCGGCCACGGCTCGCTTGGCACCGACAGCCACCTCGCCCTGCCGGTGCAGCGGCGCCCGCTGGCCGCCCTCTCCCGCACGGACCTGCGGCCCTTCCGGGCCGCGGTCGAGGCCGGGCTGCCGGCGGTGATGACCGGCCACATCGCCGTCGCCGACGTCGATCCCGGGGTGCCGGCCAGCCTCTCGCGGCCGGTGGTGACCGGGCTGCTGCGCCAACGGCTCGGCTTCGACGGCGTGGTGATGAGCGACGCGCTCGACATGGGCGCGGTGAGCGGGCGGCGTACGCCGGCGGTGCAGGTGCTGCGCGCCGGCTCCGACGTGGTGCTGATGCCGCCCGACCCGGCCGCGACCCGCACCGCGATCGTGCGGGCCGTGCGCGACGGCCGCCTGGGCCGCACCCGCCTGCGCCAGGCCGCCGCGCGCACCATCGCGCTCCTCGAGCACCACGCCTCGGGCGACCCGGCCCCGCCCGGCAGCGGCCGGGCGGCCTCGCGGCGGCTCTCGGCGGCCGCCGTCACCGTCGCCGCCGGTCCCTGCCGCGGGCCGCTCGTGCGGGGGTCGGTGGTGCCGCTGGGCGACGCGACGGCGGTGCAGGCGTTCCGGGCCGCGGCCCGGTCGGCGGGGCTGGCCCTGGGCCAGGTGCGCTACGAGAAGCCGCCGCGCCCCGAGCGCACGGGGCGGAGGAAGAAGGACCGCGCCGCGCTGCGCCGCTGGCGGCGCACCGAGCCGGTGCGCGTGGTCGACGGCACACCGGTGCACCTGCTGGGCGGCGGTGCCGCGCCCGACACCGGCGTCGTGGTCGCCACCGACCGGCCCTACCTGCTCGGGGGATCGAGCGCGCCCGTGCGCATCGCGACGTACGGCGAGACCCCGGGCGCCATGTCGGCGCTCGTCGACGTGCTCACCGGGCGCGAGCGCGCTCCCGGGCGGCTGCCCGTCGACGTGCCCGGAGTGCCGCGGCGCGGCTGCTGAGCCCCGCTGGGTGCCGTCAGGCGTGCTGGGTCAGCAGACCGGTGTCGACGTCGTAGACGAACCCGCCCACGGAGACGCTGTCGGGCACCAGCGGGTGCGTGCGCACCTTGGCCACGTCGTCGGCCAGCGCGGCGAGCTGGTCGGCGACCACGTGGAAGGGCTGCCAGGTGGAGTCGGTGCCGGCGGAGGCCGTGACCCGCTCGTGCAGCTCGGCCTCGGTGGCGCTGGCCATGGCGCAGCGGGTGTGCGGGATCACGAGGACCCGCTGCACGTTGAGCAGGTGGGCGCCGAGGACGAGCGCCTCGAGCGCCGCCTCGGTGACCCGGCCGCCGGGGTTGCGGAAGATCTTGGCGTCACCGGCGGAGAGCCCGAGCATGCCCAGCGGGTCGATGCGCGAGTCCATGCAGGTCACGATCGCCACGCCGGCCTTGGCGATGCCGTCGAAGCCGGCGTACTCGAAGGAGTCGGCGAAGCTGCGGTTGGCCTCGAGGAGGTCCTCGAAGGCGGCTGGGTTGGGGTGCGAGTCGGCCATGGCCCGCAACCTAGCCGACGGCGGGCACCCCGGTCGCGGCGTCTCGGCCGTGACCTGCGGCACGTGTGTCGGCGCCGCGCAGCAGCACCAGCGCCAGCACCGCGGCCAGCAGCGCGCACCCGGCGGCGCCGAGGAAGACGGTCTGCTCCTGGGCGATGCCGGCGGCGCGCAGCAGGTCGGAGTACTCCGCGCAGCGGGTGGTGCCCGCGGGGCAGACGTCCTGGATGGGCGGGATGTCGGCCTGCTCGGCGTAGTAGCGGCGCAGCCCGATCGTGGTGAGCGCCGAGATGCCGACCAGCATCCCGACCGTGCGGGCGACCACGACCATCGCCGAGGCCAGGCCGTGCACGGCGTCGGCGGTGTGGGCCAGCACGGCCGCGTTGACCGGCGCCAGCGCGAGGCCGAAGCCCAGCCCGCCCACCACCAGCGGCACGGTCGCCGTCCAGCTCTCCAGGGCGTCGACGCCCCAGCGCGACATCATCACGAAGCCGGTCGCGGCCATCACCATCCCGGCGGCGGTGATCACCCCGGCGGGCAGCACCCGGGTCAGGTAGCCGCCGACGACCGCACCGACGGGCAGCGCGACCAGGAAGCGCACCAGCACGAGCGCCGCGAGCAGCTGGGAGTCCTGGTACGTCGTGGTGCGGGCGAAGAGCGGCACGTCGATCAGGGCCGCGATCAGGGCGGCCCCGATCAGGAAGCTGACCACCACCGAGCCCCACGCGGGCCGGTCTCGCAGCGCCCCGCGCGGCAGCAGCGGGTCGCTGGCGCGGCGCAGGTGCACCACGAACGCGACCGAGGCGACGGCGGCCCCCAGCAGGTACCACCGGCCCTGGTCGGAGAAGACCTGCACCTTGGGGTCGGCGGTGGCGAAGGCCAGGATCACCCCGCCCAGCGCGACCGCGAGGTAGGTCGCCCCCGTGACGTCGGCCTCGCGCAGCGAGCGGCCCCAGGCACGCAGGTCGACCAGCGGCCGCCGGGCGGTCAGGGTGCGGGCCACCACCAGCAGCGCCAGCACGACGGTGACGGCGCCGACGGGGGTCAGCCACCGGCCGCCGCCGTCGACGAACGGGATGAACAGCCGGCCGTAGTCGATGTCGGCGCGCAGGGAACCGGGCGGTTGGAAGACCAGGGCACCCGCGAGGAGCAGCAGCAGGAGCAGGCCCAGCCCCACCAGGTCGGGCCGCCCCCGGCGCGGGTCGATGCGCCGGTCACGGGGGCCGGTCGTGGTGCCGCTGCGCGCGGCCAGGGCGGCGATCGCCGCGGCCAGCACCAGGCCCACGGCCAGGTTGATCAGGAAGATGGCGCGCCAGTCGGCGAAGGCCAGCACCGCGGCGCCGTACAACGGCCCGACGACGCTGCCGATCTCCTGCACCGCCGAGACCAGCCCGAGCGGCACCCCGCGCCGCTCCCGCGGGTAGAGGTCGGCGACCAGCGCCAGGGTGGCCGGCACCAGGCCGCCACCGCCGACGCCCTGCAGGAAGCGTCCGGCCACCATCGAGGGCATGTCGTAGGCGGCGGCGGTGACGATCGAGCCGATCGCGAAGACGACCAGCGAGGCGGTCAGCACCGGCACCCGGCCGCGCAGGTCGGCGATCCGACCGATCAGCGGCAGCATCGCGACGTAGCCGAGCAGGAAGCCCGAGATGATCGGCGCCGCGCGCTGCAGCTGGTCGGGGGAGAGCCCGACCCCGGCCATCATGTCGACCAGCGCCAGCACCACCACGTAGGTGTCGGCGGCCGCGAAGGCCACCGCGAGCGCGGCCAGCCCCAGCAGCAGCCGGGCACCCCGGTCGGTGCCCGCGGTGCCGCCCGCGGCGCTGCTCGTGCTCACTCGGGCGCGGTGATCTCGGGCGAGGAGCCGTAGTCGTCGAAGTCGACGGTGTAGGTCATCGACTCGCCGTCGCCGTAGAAGGCGCCGGTCAGCTCCATCGAGCGCAGCTCGCCCCCGTCGGAGACGGCGTACGAGGCGTCGAAGTCGCCCTCGGCGCTGGGGATGATGGTGGCCGCGACCTCCTGGGAGATCGTGCCGGTGTAGGTGGTCAGCACGTCGCGGTTGTCGGTGCCGCCGCGCACCTGCTCGCCCGCCTCGACGTCGTCGGTGCTGGTCAGCAGCGACGAGAAGCCGCCGTCGGCGCCCAGCAGGGCGGCCGGGTCGGGCGCGCCGTACTCGGCCGGGTCGATCTGCGACCAGCCGGTCGTCAGCGGCACCTGGGCGTGGACGACGTCGTCGACCGCGACCACGGGAACCTCGGGCTCGAAGCCGGCGAAGCGCACGGTGATCACGCCGTCGAAGGCCGCGGGGCTGGGGGTGCCGACGCCCTCGGCGCGCAGCAGCCCCTCGACGCCCTCGGGGAGGTCGTCGGTGACGAGGCTGACCTGCACGCCGCTGGTCTCGTCGAGGGTCGCCTTGGCCTCGGCGAGCACCTCCTGCGCGCTCGGGGCCTCCTCGGCCGCGCTGTCGTCGCCGCTGCTGCAGGCGGAGAGGCCGCCGAGGCCCAGGAGGCCGGCCGCGGTCAGGGCCGCGAGGGTGGGAGCACGCATGTCACTCAGCCTTGCACATCGTCGGCAACGCCCGGGTCGACCGCGGGCACGTCGGCGGCGCTCGCCGGCACGCGCAGGGCGACCGGGCCGGAGCACGCCGCGACCGCCTGCGACCCGGGCACGCCGGAGCCGTCGCGGCGCCCGGTCGCGGCGGGCAGCTCGACCGGCGCACCGCTGGCCGCGGCGGCGCGGGCGGGGGCGGTGCCCGCCCAGGCCAGGACCAGCGCGTCCTCGCCCTTGAGGAAGCGGTGGCAGCGCACGCCGCCGGTGGCGCGACCCTTGGCGGGGTACTCGCTGAACGGCGTCACCTTGATCGCGCCCACCTCGGTGCCGGGCAGGGCGGTGGCGGAGCCGGAGGCGGTGACCAGCACCGCGCCCTCCGGCGCCGACGGGTCGACGACCCCGAACCACAGCACCGCCTGGCCGTCGGTGAGCCGGATGCCGGCGATGCCGCCGCCGGACCGGCCCTGGGGACGCACCGCGTCGGCGGAGAAGTGCAGCAGCTGGGCGTCGGTGCTGACGAAGCACAGCGACTCCTGGCCGGTCACGAGCTCGACGGCGCCGACGACCTCGTCGTCGTCCTTGAGCCCGATCACCTCCCAGTCGTCGCGGTTGAGCACCTCGGGGTTGACGCGCTTGACGACGCCCTGCCGGGTGCCCAGCGCCAGGCCGGGCCCGTCGGTGGCCAGCGTGCACAGCGACAGCGCCCGCTCGCCGGTCTCGAGGGAGAGCAACTCGCTGAGCGGCACCCCGCCCTGCAGGTTGGGGTCGTTGGCCGAGGCGGGGATGGTCGGCAGGTCGAGCACCGTCAGGCGCAGCAGCCGCCCGCGGCTGGTCAGCACCCCGACCTCGGCGCGCGCGGTCGTGGCCACCGCGGAGACCACGACGTCGTGGTTGGTGCGGTCGCCACCCACGCCCGGCGCCTCGGCGCTCGAGGAGCGCGCCAGCAGGCCCGTGGAGGACAGGTAGGCGAAGCACGGGTCGTCGGCGACCTCGAGCGGCGTAGCCGCCGCGGCCGCCGGGGTCCCGGCCGACTCCAGCAGCACCGTGCGGCGCGGGGTGCCGTAGGTCTTGGCGACCTCGGCCAGCTCGTCGGAGACGACCTCGCGCAGCAGCTGGTCGTCGGCCAGGATCGCGTCGAGCGCCTCGATCTCGCCGCGCAGCTGCTCCTGCTCCTTCTCCAGCTCGATGCGGCTGAAGCGGGTCAGGCGACGCAGCTGCATCTCGAGGATGTAGTCGGCCTGCAGCACCGAGAGCTCGAAGACCGTGGTCAGCCGCTCGCGTGCGGCGCCGGCGTCGTCGCTGGTGCGGATCACCTGGATGACCTCGTCGATGTCGAGCAGCGCGACCAGCAGGCCGTCGACCAGGTGCAGGCGCTCGGCCTTCTTGGTGCGGCGGAACTGCGTGCGCCGGCGTACGACGTCGTAGCGGTGGCCCAGGAAGACCTCGAGCATCTCCTTGAGCCCCAGGGTGCGGGGCTGGCCGTCGACGAGGGCGACGTTGTTGATGCCGAAGGAGTCCTCGAGCGGGGTCTGGCGGTAGAGCTGCTCGAGCAGCGCCTCGGGCACGAACCCGTTCTTGACCTCGATGACCAGGCGCAGGCCGTGGTCGCGGTCGGTGAGGTCCTTGATGTCGGAGATGCCCTGGACCTTCTTGGCCTGCACGAGGGTCTTGATGCGCTCGACGATCTTCTCGGTGCCCACGCCGTAGGGCATCTCGGTCACCACGATCGCCTTGCGCCGACCGATCGTCTCGATGCGGGCCGTGGCGCGCATCTTGAAGGTGCCGCGGCCGGTCTCGTAGGCGTCGCGGATGCCGTCGAGGCCCACGATCTTGCCGCCGGTGGGCAGGTCGGGGCCGGGGATGAAGCGCATCAGGTCGTCGATGCCGGCGCCCGGGTGGATGATCAGGTGCCGCAGCGCCTGGACCACCTCGACGAGGTTGTGGGGGGCGCAGTTGGTGGCCATGCCGACCGCGATGCCGGTGGTGCCGTTGACCACCAGGTTGGGGATCGCCGACGGCAGCACCGACGGCTCCATCTCGCGGGAGTCGTAGTTGGGCCTGAAGTCGACGGTGTCCTCGTCGATGGAGGCGGTCATCGCCACGGCCGGCGGGGCCATCCGGCACTCGGTGTAGCGCATGGCGGCGGGGGAGTCGTCGGGCGAGCCGAAGTTGCCGTGCCCGTCGATGAAGGGCAGCCGCATCGACCACGGCTGGGCGGTGCGGACCAGGGCGTCGTAGATCGCGGAGTCGCCGTGGGGGTGCAGGCGACCCATCACCTCGCCGACGACGCGGGCGCTCTTCACGTGCCCGCGGTCGGGGAAGAGCCGCATCTCGTTCATCGTGTAGAGGATCCGCCGCTGCACCGGCTTGAGACCGTCGCGCGCGTCGGGCAGCGCCCGGGAGTAGATGACGGAGTAGGCGTACTCCAGGAACGAGCTGCGCATCTCGTCGCCGACGTCGATGTCGAGGATGTGCTCCTCGAAGTCGTCGGGCAGCGGCTGCTTGGTGGAACCCTTGGCCATGGGGCCATTCTCCCCGCACGTCCCCGCGCTCGGCGCCGGGGCACGCCGGTCGCGGGTCTTCGGTAGATTCCCTCTCGTGAGCGGCGGCCCCCAGCAGGACGACATCGAGACCTCCACCGAGCCCGCGGCACCCGGTGCCCCACGGCACTGGGAGGCCGACGTCCTGCTGCGCGACGGACGCACCGCCCACATCCGCCCGATCCGCCCCGACGACGCCGAGCTGCTCGTCGACTTCTACAGCCGCGTCTCGGACCGCTCGAAGTACTACCGGTTCTTCTCGCCCATGCCGCGCCTCTCCGACCGCGACGTGCAGCGCTTCACCCGCGTCGACCACCACGACCGGGTGGCGCTGGTGCTGGTGCTGGCCGACCGGATGATCGCGGTCGGCCGCTACGACCGGGTCCGCACCGGCGAGGCCGAGGTCGCGTTCCTGGTCGAGGACCAGCACCAGGGCCGCGGCATCGCCCAGCTGCTGCTCGAGCACCTGGCGCAGGCCGGTCGCGAGCGCGGGCTCGAGAAGTTCACCGCCGAGGTGCTGCCCGACAACTCCCGGATGATCCAGACCTTCCGCGACGCCGGCTACCGCGTGGCCAGCGAGTTCGAGGACGGCGTCATCCAGCTGGAGTTCCCGATCGACGCCACCGACACCGCGATCGGGGTGATGCAGGACCGGGAGCACCGCGCCGAGTCCGCCTCGATCGAGAAGTTCTTCAACCCCCGCTCGGTGGCCATCATCGGCGCCTCGCGCCGCCAGGACACGATCGGCCAGACGCTGGTGCGCAACCTGGTGATGGGCGACTTCACCGGTCGCGTGTACGCCGTGAACCCGTCGGCGGGCGCGGTGTCGGGGCTGCCGGCGTACAAGAGCGTGGGGGAGATCCCCGACCACGTCGACGTGGCCATCGTCGCGGTGCCCGCCGACGCGGTGCAGGACGTCGTGCTCGACTGCGCGGCCAAGGGCGTGCACGGGCTGGTGGTGATCTCCAGCGGCTTCGCCGAGACCGGCGAGGAGGGCCGCCAGCGCCAGCGTCGCCTCGTGGGGCTCTCGCGCTCCTACGGGCTGCGCCTGATCGGGCCCAACTGCCTGGGCGTCATCAACACCGACCCCGGTGTCTCCATCAACGCCTCGCTGTCGTCGGTGATGCCGCCGCGCGGGCGGGCCGGCTTCTTCTGCCAGTCCGGTGCGCTGGGCTCGGCGATCCTCGAGAAGGTCCAGAACCGCGGGCTGGGCCTGTCGACCTTCGTCAGCGCCGGCAACCGCGCCGACGTGTCGGGCAACGACCTGCTGCAGTACTGGGAGGAGGACGACTCCACCGAGGTCGTGCTGCTCTACCTGGAGTCGATCGGCAACCCGCGCAAGTTCTCCCGGATCGCGCGACGGGTCTCGCTGCGCAAGCCGATCATCGCGGTGCGCTCGGGGCGCACCACGCAGGGCGTGCCGATGGGGCACGCGGTGCGCAAGATCGCCGCCCCGCCGGCGGCCGTCGACGCGATGTTCCGCCAGGCCGGGATCATCCAGGTCGACACCCTCGACGAGATGTTCGACGTCGCCCAGCTGGTGGCCCACCAGCCGCTGCCGCGTGGGCGCCGGGTCGCGATCGTGGGCAACTCCGACGCGCTGGGCCTGCTGGCCGCCGACGCCGCGGCCGCGGTCGGCCTGGTGGTCAACAAGGCGGTGCCGCTGGGCGCCGAGGCGACCGCCGAGGACTTCGAGGACGCGCTCGACGCGGCCATCGACGACCCCGACGTCGACTCCGTGGTCGCGGTCTACACCCCGCCGCTCAACGTCAGCGGCGAGGAGGTCGCCAACGTGCTGGCCGCGATCGGGGAGCAGTCCGACAAGCCCCTGGTCTCGACCTTCCTGGGCGTCGAGGGCGTGCCCGAGCTGCTGCGCGTGCCCGACGTGGCCGGCTCCACGGCCGGGCGCGGCTCGGTGCCGTCGTACCCCGCCGTCGAGGCGGCGGTGCGGGCCCTGGCCCGTGTCGTCGACTACGCCGTGTGGCTGCGCACCCCCGACGGCACACCCCTGGACCCCGAGGGCGCCGACGACGACACCGCACGCGGCATCGTCAACCGGGTGCTGGCCGAGCACCCCCAGGGCGCCGAGCTGGGCCGCGACGACCTGCGGGCCCTGCTGGCCGCCTACGACATCGACCTGTGGCCCTCGCGGGTCGTGAGCAGCCTCGGCGAGGCCAACGCCGCCGGCGCCGAGCTCGGGTGGGACGTGGTGCTCAAGGCGACCGCCGACCACCTGCGCGAGCGCCCCGACCTGGCCCACGTGTGGCGCAACATCGACGGCGTCAACCAGATGCGCGACGCCTGGGCCTCGCTGTCGGCCCTGGTGGGCGAGGAGGACCTGACCGACGCGTTCCTGGTGCAGGGCACCGCCCCGCCCGGGGTGCCGGTGTCGATCTCGAGCATCGAGGACCCGCTCTTCGGGCCGGTGGTCTCCTTCGGCATCTCCGGACCGCTCACCGAGCTGCTCGGCGACCGGGCCTACCGCATCCCGCCGCTGGGCACCCGCGACGCCGCCGCGATGGTGCGCGAGGTCAAGGCCAGCCCGATGCTCTTCGGCTACCGGGGCAGCGAGGTCGTCGACGTCGGGGAGGTCGAGCGGCTCATCAGCCGCGTCTCGCAGCTGCAGAACGACATGCCCCAGCTCTCCGCCCTCGAGCTCGGGCTGGTGCTCGCCGGGCCCTCGGGATCGACCGTGCTCGACGCCTCGGCGCGGGTCGAGCCGGCCGCCGACTCGCGCTCCGACTGGTTCGTGCGCCGGATGCCCTCACAGCCGGGCGACACCATTCCGAGCTGAGGTCGACCTACCCGTATGCTCCGTGGTCATGGTGATCTCTGACAGCGCGCGCCTGCTCTTCGTGCACGTGCAGAAGACGGGTGGGTCGACCATCCACAACCGGCTCACGGAGGTCCTGCCCGACGCACGCCAGGTCAAGGGCGTCGACCGGCACGCCACGCTGGGCCAGATCCTGCGCGCCGAGCCCGAGCTGTCGACGTACTGGACCTTCGGGATCGTGCGCAACCCGTGGGCGCGGATGCTGTCGTGGTTCCGCATGGTCGAGCGCTTCCGCGACTCCGAGCAGGACGGCGAGCGCCGCCTGGACCGCAAGAACCAGTTCATCCGCTCGGTCGCCGAGACCTGCCCGGACTTCGAGTCCTTCATCATGAAGGGCCTCGACGAGTTCTCCCGGCTGCAGACGCCGCAGTGGCGCTACCTGGCCACCAAGACGCGCCGCGCCGACATGATCGGGCGCCAGGAGAGCCTCGAGGCCGACCTGCGCGCCGTGCAGGCCCGCTTCGACATCGCCTGGGAGCCGCTGAAGAGCGTCAACATCGACCGCACCCGCCCCGACTACAAGGCGGGCCCCGAGCTCGGTGGGCGCGACACCCGCTACCGCAGCGAGTACACCGACGAGATGGCCCGACGCGTCGAGGCGGCCTTCGCCCGCGACGTCACCGCCTTCGGATACGAGTTCTGAGCATGCGCGCCCGCACCGACGACCGTGACCGCCTGCGCGAGCTGCGCGCCGCCATCGACCGCACCGGCTACTACCCCGAGGTGGTCGGCGAGGGCGTCCAGGCCGCCGTGGCCGGCGAGCAGGTGGTCTCCTTCTTCGTCCACCACGAGCCGACCTTCGAGCACGACGAGGTGCGCCGGCACCTGTCGGTGGTGGTGCTGACCCCGACCCGGCTGGTGCTGGCCCACACCGACGAGCACACCGGCGACGACCTGCTGCCCGAGCCCTACACCTCGACCTCCACCGAGGCGATCCGGCTCAGCGCGGTGCGCTCGGTGGTGGTGACCCGGATGGTCGCCAACCCGACCTCGGGCCCGGGCCACCCGGCCGAGGCCGTGATGACGATCGGCTGGGGCGGGGTGAGCCGGGTCGACCTCGAGCCCGCCGGCTGCAGCGACCCCGAGTGCGACGCCGACCACGGCTACACCGGGGTCCTGGCCCCCGACGACTTCTCGCTGCGGGTCTCGTCCGCCGCCGACGGCAAGGACGCCGTGGCCGGGCTGCTCGCCTTCGCCGAGTCCCTGTCGTCGCGCACCCACCAGGCGCCGTCGGCGCCGTGACGTTCCTCGCGCCCGGGTACGGCGACCGGTCGCTGGCCGACGTGGTGCCCGCGGTCGGTGCCGCCCTGGGGGTGCGTCTCGAGGGTGCCGCGCACGAGGGGCTCGCGCTGCCCGAGGCGCCGGCGTACGTGGTGTTCCTCGTCGACGGTCTCGGGGCGCGGCTGCTGGAGCGCTACGCGCACGTGGCGCCGTACCTGTCGTCCCTGCGCAGCGCCGCCCCGGGGGCGACGGCCGGGGTGCCGTCGACGACCGCCACCAGCCTGACCTCGCTCGGCACCGGGCTGCCGCCGGGCGCGCACGGCGTCGTGGGGTTCACCTCGCGGGTGCCCGGCACCGAGCGGCTGCTCAACGCGCTGGCGTGGCCGAGCGACGTCGACCCGGCCGAGTGGCAGCCGCACCCGACCGTCTTCTCGCGGCTGCGCGAGCGGGGCGTGGCGGTCAGCGTCGTCAACAAGCGCGAGTTCGTCAGCAGCGGGCTGACCCGGGCCGCCCACCGCGGCGCCGACTTCGTGGGCGCCGACAAGGTGGGGGAGCGGATCGCGGCCGCGGTCGCGGCCTCCGACCACGCGCCCTCCCTGACCTACCTCTACGACGGCGACCTCGACTGGACGGGGCACCGCTACGGCGTCGCCTCCACCGAGTGGCTGCAGCAGCTGGCGATGATCGACCACGAGGCCGAGCAGCTGCGCGAGGCGCTGCCGTCCTCGACCCGCCTGGTGGTCGTCGCCGACCACGGCATGGTCGACTCCCCGGACGCCTCGCGCGTCGACGTCGACACCGTGCACGAGCTGCGCGACGGGCTGGTGCTGTTCGGTGGCGAGGCCCGCTTCCGCCAGCTCTACTGCCAGCGCGGTGCGGTCGACGACGTCGTGGCCACCTGGCGCTCGGTGCTCGGCGACAGGGCCGAGGTGCTGACCCGCGAGGACGCCACCGCCCTGGGCTGGTTCGGCGAGGTCTCCTCCGCGGTGCGCCCGCGCATCGGCGACGTCGTGGTGGCCTGCCGGGGCGACGCGGCCGTCATCTCCAGCGTCGACTGGGCCTACGAGGCCCGCCTCGTGGGCCTGCACGGCTCGCTGACGCCCGAGGAGATGCTGATCCCGGTCCTGGTCGACTGAGGGGCTCGGCGGCCGCTGCAGGAGTCCCCGGCCGGCCGGGGACTCCTGCGCTTGTCAGGGGTTGCAACACCCATCAAGCGCAGGACTTCCCTGACAAGTCCGCGGTCTCGTCACGGCGTACGCCGGCTCAGGGCATGTCGGGGCAGTCCGCCCAGACCGCCGCCGACCGGCCGGTCTCCGTCTCCAGGTCTGCCGCCAGGACGCGTCCCTCGGGCAGGAACCTGTCCCAGGTCGCGATGACGGTCCGCTCGTCGTCCGGGACAGCGCCGGCGGCGGCGCCCCACGCGGCGAGGCGGTCGCGCAGGGTGTGGCTGATCGGCAGCCGGTCGAGGGGGACCGGTCGACTGCTGTCACGATCGAGGACCGACGTCTCCGGGCCCGGGGTGAGGCAGAGGCGTCCGGGGAGCGGGGCACGGGCGATCACCTCGGCGCTCAGCCAGTCGCCGAACGCTTCGACGGGTACGGCGCGCCGCGACGCCACAGGCACGCTCACCAGGCCGGTCTCGAGCTCCTCCTGTGCGCGCCTGCGCTCCCTGCCCGACAAGGTGGGGACGTGCTCGGCCCACCAGGGCCGCGACACCGCGACGGCGAGGCTGCCGGGCATCGTCGACAGGGGGTCGAGGCCATCGGCGAAGCCCAGGTGCTCCCAGGCGACGAACAGGTCGCGGGCCACCAGCAGCACGCCCTCGTGGTCGACGCGCGCGACCACCCGGCGGCCGGCCACGAGCTCGACGGCACCGAGGCTGAGCCCACGCGACCACTCCGACCACATGTCCTCGGCCGGTCCCTGCCTGCGTCCACCGAACACCGCGGCTCCTCTCGACCCGCGCACCCTACGGCCGGTCACCCGTGGGGGTGGACGCGGGTCGCGCCGGCGCGGGTACCGACGAGGTGGACAAGCCACCACGACCAAAGGAGCACACCGTGCCGTCAGTCGAGCGCACCGTCACCGTCAGCCAGCCGATCCAGAAGGTCTGGGACTACCTCAGCGACTTCCGCAACAGCGAGGAGTGGGACCCGCCCTCGGTCAGCACCGAGCGCACCAGCGGCGACGGGGGAGTCGGGACGACCTACCACAACGTCTCGAAGCTCCTCGGCTCCGAGCAGGAGGTCGACTACACCGTCACGAAGTTCGAGGAGCCGCACACCTTCCAGCTCGAGGGCGACGCCGGGTCGATCCAGCTGCTCGACACCATCACCTGCGAGGAGAGCGACGGGCACACCTCGGTGACCTACCACGCCGAGTTCGACCCGCAGGGTGCCGCGAAGCTGGCCGAGCCGCTGATGCCCGCCGGCCTGAAGGTGCTGGCCGACAAGGTCGCGGCCAGCATGGAGGAGCACCTGAGCAGGCTCTGAGCCCCGGGCCCGTGGGGTCAGCCGAAGGGCAGCGGCTCGGGCGCGAGGGAGACCGCCTTCGCCCGGGCCGCGGTGAGACGGCGCCGGTGGTGCTGGCGGCAGAGCACCTCGTAGGCCACGTCGGCATCGGCGTCGGAGGTGGGCTCCGGCGCCTCGCCGTCCTCGACGTCGCCCACGACGACGACCTCGCCCTCGGTGACCATCACGCCGTTCTCGGTGCGGGCGTTGTGGGTGGCGCGCTTGCCGCACCAGCACAGCGCCTCCACCTGCAGCACGTTCATCCGGTCGGCCAGCTCGACGAGGCGGCCGGAGCCCGGGAACAGCTCGGTGCGGAAGTCGGTGAGGATGCCGAAGGCGAAGACGTCGATCTGCAGCTCGTCGACGATCTTGGCCAGCTGGTCGACCTGGTCGCGGGTGTAGAACTGCGCCTCGTCGCAGATGACGTAGTCGATGCGGGTGCCCTGGGTGAGGCTGTCGACGACGTGGCGCCAGAAGTCGAAGTCGGCGTCGACCTCGAGGGCCTCGTGGGTCAGGCCCAGGCGGCTGGAGATGCGTCCCTGGCCCGCCCGGTCACGGGTGACGAAGATCCGTCCCTGCCGACCGCGGGCGGCGTGGTTGTGGTTCGTCTGGAGCGCCAGGGTGCTCTTGCCCGAGTCCATGGTCCCGGTGAAGAAGTGCAGTTCGGCCACGGGGCGCGATCCTCTCACGCCCCCGTCGGTACGGCACGATGGGCGTCATGAGCAGCCCTCTCATCAGCGTCCCCGTGCTGCGCGGACTCCTCGACGACCCGCACGCCCCCGACGTGACGCTCCTCGACGTCCGCTACCGCCTCGGGGGACCGGCCGGCCCCGAGCAGCACGCCGCGGGCCACCTGCCGGGAGCGGCGTACGTCGACCTCGACACCGACCTCGCCGCCCCGCCGGCCACCACCCCCGACGGCGGCGGGCGCCACCCGCTGCCGGCCACCGAGGACCTCCAGGCGGCGATGCGCCGTCTCGGTGTCGACGACGGACGCCCCGTGGTCGTGTACGACGACTGGTCGGGGCTGGCGGCCGCGCGGGCCTGGTGGCTGCTGCGCCACCACGGCCACAGCAACGTGCGCGTCCTCGACGGCGGCTGGGCGGCATGGCTGGCCGGGGGCGGGTCCGTCGAGACGGGCCCGGTCGACCCGGCCCCAGGTGGCTTCACCGCGCGGCAGAGGCGGATGCCGCTGGTCGAGCTCGACGGTGTCCTCGACGTCGACGTGCTCGTCGACGCCCGGGCCCCCGAGCGCTACCGCGGCGAGGTCGAGCCGATGGACCCGGTCGCGGGCCGCGTGCCCGGCGCCGTCAACGTGCCGACGACCACCAACCTGACCTCCGCCGGCACCTTCCGCGACGCCGCCACGCTGCGGGCGCTCTACGCCGCCGAGGGGGTCGAGCCCGGCGCCGACGTCGCTGCCTACTGCGGCTCCGGCGTCACCACCTGCCACGACGTGCTGGCGATGGAGGTCGCGGGCATCCGCGCGGCCCTCTACCCCGGCTCGTGGAGCGAGTGGAGCGCCGACCCGTCCCGGCCCGTGGAGCGAGGCTGAGCCAGGCGCCTACCTACCAGTGCACGCCCTTGAAGATCTTGGCCAGCATGATCTGCTCCGACTCACGGGTGCCGCCCTCGCCCTTGGCCGCGGCCGAGTCGGGGAAGACGTGGTAGGCCATGTTGAGCAGCCGGAACGTCAGCTTGGGCGCCACCGTGTGCGCCACCGCGCCCACGTTGCCGAGCAGCGTGTTGATCTCGTGGGGACGCGCGACCATCGCCTCCACGACCAGGTCGGCGGCCTGCGCCGGTGAGATCGTGGGGAACTTGTCGTAGATCTTGGTCGGCGCGATCATCGGCGTGCGCACCAGCGGCATGTGGATGCCGGTGAAGGTGACGCCGTCGCCGACCAGCTCGGAGGCCACCACGTTGCTCCACGAGTCGAGCGCCGACTTCGAGGCGACGTAGGCCGAGAACCGCGGCGGGTTGGTCTGCACGCCGATCGAGCTGACGTTGACCACGTGGCCGCGCTGCTGGGCCTGCATCGTGGGCAGCAGCCCCATCACCAGACGGATCGCGCCGAAGTAGTTGAGCTGCATGGTGCGCTCGAAGTCGTGGAAGCGGTCGTGCGAGAGCCGCAGCGAGCGCCGGATGGAGCGCCCCGCGTTGTTGACCACGAAGTCGACCGAGGGCAGCTCGGCGGCCAGCTGCTCGCACAGCCGGTCGATCGCCTCGAGGTCGGAGAGGTCGCAGGGGTGGACCAGCGCCTGGCCGCCGCGCATCTCGATGGCCGCGCGCACCTCCTCGAGCTTGTCCTTGCCTCGCGCGACCAGCACCGGCACGCCGCCGGCCTGGGCGACCTTGTGGGCGGTGACCTGCCCGATGCCGGACGAGGCGCCGGTGATGACGACGTGCTTGCCCTGCAGCGCCGCGCGGATGCGCGGGTCGCGAGCGGTCGTCTCGTCGAGGTGCTCCTCCCAGTAGGAGTAGAGCGTGCGGGCGTAGGACTCGAGGTCGGGCACCGCGATGCCGGAGCCCGCGAGCGCCCGCTCGGTGCGCCGGGAGTCGAAGACGGCCGTGAAGCTCGTGTGCGCCAGCACCTCGGCCGGTACGCCGACGCGGCTGGTGACCAGGTCGAGCGCGGCCTGCAGCGGCGTCACCCTGCCCACCGCCGCGAGGAGCCCGGCGGGCTGGAGGGCCCGGGGCAGCCGGCGGGCCAGGCCGCGGTCGAGCCCGATCGCGAAGGTCGGGGCGCCCGCGGCGGCGCAGAAGGCGTTGATCATGTCGACGACCGGCTGCGGCTCGGGGTTGACCAGGTGGAAGGCCTCGCCGTCGCGGCCGGGCAGGTGGGCCAGGTGGTCCATGGCGCGGGCCACGTAGTCGACCGGCACCACGTTGGTGTCGCCCATGTCGACACCCGCGAGCGGCAGCCAGGCGGGCAGCACGTCGCGCATGGTCTTCATCAGCCCGAAGAAGTAGTAGGGCCCGTCGACCTTGTCCATCGCCCCGGTCTGGGAGTGGCCGACCACGATGGAGGGCCGGTAGACCCGCCACGGCACGGTGCCCTCCTCGCGCACGATCCGCTCGGACTCGTACTTGGTGCGGTGGTAGGGCGAGGGCAGGTGCTGGCCCTCGGCGAACATCGTCTCGTCGAAGGCCCCCTGCAGCTCACCGGCCGCGGCGACCGAGCTGACCTGGTGGAAGCAGCCGACGTCGAGGTCGGCGGCCAGCGCCAGGGCGTGCCGGGTGCCGCCGACGTTCATCGCCTCGTTGGTGGCGTCGTCGGCCGTCATGTCGTAGACCGCGGCGAGGTGGAAGAAGTGCTCGATCCCGCCGCGGTGCTCGGCGACCCACGCCGGGTCGACGCCGAGCGCCTCGGTCGACAGGTCGCCCACCACGGGGACGACCCGGCCGGTGCCCCAGTGCCGCACCAGCGCCTCCATGCGGGGCAGCGAGCCCTCGCGCACCAGCACGAAGACCTCGCCCTCGCGGTGGTCGAGCAGCTCCTCCACCAGGAATCGGCCGATGAACCCGGTGGCGCCGGTCACGAAGTAGGACATGGCCGGACAGTACTCGTCGCGATCCCCGCGCGGGAGTCTCGCGGAGCGCGCTACTCCTGCTTGCCGCCGCCGAACATGATCTCGTCCCAGCTCGGCACGGAGGCGCGGCCACGGCTCTTGCGGACCGGTCGGCGCACCGGGGGCTCCGGCTGGACCTCCGGCTCGGTCTCGGGCTCCGGCTCGGTCTCCGCGACGGGGGCGGGCTCCGGCTCGGGCTCCGGGTCCGGCGCGGGCTCGGGCTCGGGCTCGGGCGAGACCATGCCGATGGCGTCCTCGCCCAGCGGCAGCTCCTCGTCGTCGAGGGAGACCCGGCGCCTGGCCCGGGCCTGCTGCAGGTCGTCGAGAGGCGCGGCCAGCGTGGCGGTGGCGATGACCTCGCCCACGAGCCAGCGCGCGTCCTCGTCGTCGAGGAGCACGTAGCTGCCGGGCATGTCGTAGGTGAAGTGCGCGAGCCCCGAGCGTGGCCGGGTCTCGAACTCGGCGGTCAGGGTCCAGCGCCCGTCCTCGCGACGCCAGGCGTCCCACGTCACGACGTCGGGCCCGATGTGCTCGGAGCGCAGGTGCGCCTCGACCGCCTCGCCGAGGCTGCGCACGCCGTCGGCGCCCGCGGTGCGCCGCACCGAGCTGCGCTGCGCACGCTGGGCCACGTGCTCGCGCTCGGCGAGCACCGGGCCGGCGTACGGCATGATCTTGTCGACGCTGGTCTGGGCCGCCTCGGCCACGGCCTCGGGGCTCTCGCCCGCCCGGATCCGTGCCTGGATGTCGCGGGGGCGCAGGACGCTGTCCATGGTCATCTCCAACTGGCCGAGTCGTGAGGTCTCGCCGCGCAGGGCGGCCCGGAGCCTGGCGTCGACGTCGAGGTCGTGCTCGACACCGGCGTCGTCGACCATGAGCAGGCGCTTCCCGTCCTCGCTCACCCCCGCGAGGGTCAGGTGCACCATCTCAGGTCCACCTCCTCGATCACCGGTGCCGGCGACGTGCCGACAGCTGTCCTGAGCCTACGCCAGCCACGGCCGCCAGCCGTGGACGCCGTGCCCTGCGCGCAGCGGGTCGTGGGTAGCCTCGCCGGGTGCCACCAGTCGAGCCCGCCCCCACCCTGGTCGTCCTCGACCTCATCGGCATCTTCGTCTTCGCCATCTCCGGCGCCCTGGTGGCGGTGCGCAAGGAGCTCGACCTCTTCGCGGTGCTGGTCCTGGCCGGCACCACCGGCCTGGGCGGCGGGTTCCTGCGCGACGTGCTCATCGACGCCACCCCGCCCGCGGCGCTCGCCGACTGGCGCTACCTCCTGGTGCCGGTGGGCGCGGGGCTGCTGACCTTCGCGTTCCACCCGACGCTGGGCCGGATGGAGCGGCTGGTGACCGTCTTCGACGCCTTCGGCCTGGCGCTCTTCTGCGTGGCGGGCGCCCTGAAGGCCGTCGACTACGGGCTCGGCCCGCTGCCCGCGGCGCTGCTCGGCATGGTCACCGGCATCGGCGGCGGGATGGTGCGCGACGTCCTCGCCGGCCGGGTGCCGATCATCTTCCGCGGCGAGCTCTACGCGACCCCGGCGCTGGCCGGTGCGATGGTCGCGGTGCTGATGGAGCGCGGTGGCCTGCCGGTGGTGGTGGCGGCGTTGACCGGCGCCACGGTCTGCCTGGCGTGGCGGCTGCTGGCGGTCTGGCGCGACTGGCAGGCGCCCCTGCCGCGGGGATCGGCCAGCGTCTGACCGACCGCCGGCGGATCAGTCGCCCAGCACCCGCCGCAGGTAGGCGTTGGTGAGCACCCGGTCGGGGTCGAGGCGCTCGCGCACCGCCAGGAACTCCTCGAAGCGGGGGTAGGCCGGGGCGAGGTCGGCGGCGGTGCGGGTGTGCAGCTTGCCCCAGTGCGGTCGGCCGTCGTGGGCGCGCAGGATCGGCTCGAGGAGCGCGAAGTACTCCTCGTGCGGCACCGAGCGGTGGGTGTGGAAGGCCAGGTACGTCGTGTCGCGCCCGGCCGCGGTCGAGAGCGGCACGTCGTCGGCGGGCGCGACCCGGACCTCCACCGGGAAGCTGATCCGCAGCCCGGAGGCCTCGATGGCCGCCCGCGCCTCGCGCAGCGCCGCCACCCCGGCCTCGCGCGGCACGGCGTACTCCATCTCGCGGAAGACCACCGAGCGCCGGGCGGTGAAGACCCGGTGCGGCACGTCGCTGTAGGTGCGCTCGGAGAGCAGCGCCGAGCTGAGCCGGTTGAGCGGCGGCACCGCGGCGGGCACCCGTGCCGTGGCAGCGGTCAGGGCACCGAAGACGGTGTTCTGCAGCAGGTCGTCGTCGAGCCGGTGCCGCCAGCGGGGGAGCGGGCGGGCCTCGGCCAGGGGCGCGTCGAGCCGGTCGTTGCACTTGGCCTGCACCCGGTCGGTGTGCGGGAACCAGTAGAGGTCGACGTGGTGGTGGGCCGCGACCAGGTCGTCGAAGGAATCCAACGCCTCGTCCCAGCCCAGGGGCCGCTCGTGGGCCTCGAGCACGAAGAGCGGCTCGACGGCGAAGGTCAGCGTGGTCAGCACGCCGAGCGCCCCGAGGCCCAGCCGGGCCACGGCCAGCACGTCGGGGTGCTGCTCGGCGTCGGCGCGCAGCACCTCGCCGGCGCCGGTGACCATCTCCAGGCCCACCACCTGGGCGGCCAGGCCTGCGGCGACCCCGCCGGTGCCGTGGGTGCCGGTCGAGACCGCGCCGGCCAGGGTCTGCTCGGCGATGTCGCCCATGTTGTGCAGGCTCAGGCCCAGCCCCTCGAGCGTGGCGTTGAGCACGTGCAGCGGGGTGCCGGCCAGCGCGGTCACCGTCATCGCGTCGCGGTCGACGCCCAGCACCCCGCTCATCGCGCCGGGCGAGAGCATCGTGTGCTCGGGGGCGGCGATGCCGGTGAAGCTGTGGCCGGTGCCGACCATCTTCAGCGTCGTGCGCTCCTCGCGGGCGCGCCGCACCAGGGCGAGCACGTCGTCGGTGCCGCGGGGCTCGGCCACCCGGACCGGGTGTGCCGACTCGGTGCCCGACCAGTTGCGCCACATGGGTGGGACGCTAGCGCCTCGTGCGATGACACCATGGGCGGATGACGTTATGGACCGTGCTCGCCCTGCTCGTGCTCGTGCCGCTGGCCGCCTGGGCGGGGATCAGGATCCTGCGCGACCCGCACCGGAAGTGATGGTCTGCGCCGCGAGCACCGCCAGCAGCCCGGCACCCAGGGGCACCAGGTAGGCCGTCGAGGCGCCCGCGGCGTCGACGACCAGCCCCGACAGCGTCGCGCCCGGCGCGACGCCGGCCACCAGGCCCGTCTGCACCACCGACATGCCCTCGGTGAGCCGGCTGCGCGGCATCGTGGCCTCCGTCAGCGACATCGTGGCGATCATGGTCGGAGCGATCGCCGCGCCGCCGACGAGCAGCACCAGGCCCATCACCGGCACCGACCCGACCAGCGGCAGCGGCGCCATCGCCGCCGCCATCGCGAACGCGCCCCACTTCAGCCGCGTGGCGGGCCCGGCCCGCCAGATCATCGCCCCCGACACCACGCCGGCGACCAGGCTGCCCAGCGCCCACAGCGCCAGCAGCGGGCCCGCCCAGGCGCGGCTGCCCTGCTCGTCGGCGAACGCGATGGTGGTGACCTCGGCGGCGCCGAAGAGCACCCCGAGCATGGCTGAGACGGCCGCCAGCGGCACCAGCGTGCGCCACGGCAGCGGCGGGCGCGGCCCGGTGTGGCGGTCGTGCGGCTGGGGCGGGGGCTCCGTGCCGCGCTGGGAGGCGAAGAGCAGCCCGCCGAGGGTGCCGAAGACCATCGCCGAGCCGAGCCCGGCCACCGGGTGCACGGTCGTGGCGAGCACCGTGACCAGGATCGGGCCCAGGATGAAGCACGCCTCGTCGACGACGGCCTCGAGCGCGAAGGCGGTCTGCACGTCGGCCGGCGCGTCGAGCACGTGCGACCAGCGCGCCCGCACGCACGAGCCGATCTGGGGCAGGCTGGCGCCGGCCAGCGCGGCAGCGGCGTACGTCGCCGCCACGGGCCAGCCGGCCTGCACCGACCAGATCAGCGTGGTCAGCGCCAGCCCGAAGACGACGCTGGCGGCGGCCAGCACGCGGGCCTGCCCGAGCCGGTCGACGAGCCGGCCCTGGGCGATGGCCAGCAGCGCGTTGGCCAGCATGTACGCCGCCGACACGGCCCCGGCCAGCCCGTAGGAGCCGGTGGAGGCCTCGACCAGCAGCACGATGCCCAGCCCGACCATGCTGATCGGCAGGCGCGCGAACATCCCGGTGAGGCTGAACCGCAGGGCACCGGGACGACCCAGCACGCGGGCGTACGACGTGAACATCCGAGCGGAGCGTAAGCCCGCTCCTCAGCCCCCGGCGAATCCCTCACCAGGGGTGAAGGACCCCCTCCCTACGATGGCGCCATGGCGACTCCTGACGTGCACCCCTACGACGCGCTCCTGCTGGTCTCCTTCGGCGGTCCGGAGGGGCCCGACGACGTGGTGCCGTTCCTCGAGAACGTGACCCGTGGCCGGGGGATCCCACGCGAGCGGCTGGAGGAGGTGGGCAAGCACTACCACCTCTTCGGCGGGCGCTCGCCGATCAACGACCAGTGCCGCGAGCTCAAGGCCGCGATCGAGGCCGACCTCGCCGAGCACGACATCGACCTGCCGGTCTACTGGGGCAACCGCAACTGGGACCCCTACCTCGCCGAGACGCTGCAGCAGATGGCCGACGACGGCGTCACGCGCGCGGCCTGCTTCGTGACCAGCGCCTACTCGTCGTGGTCGTCGTGCCGGCAGTACCGCGAGAACCTCTACGACGCCGTCGACGCACTGCCCGGCGGGGTCGAGGGCTCGCCGGTGCGGCTCGACAAGCTTCGCCACTACTTCAACCACCCGGGGTTCGTGGAGCCCAACGTCGACGCGACGCTGGCCGCGCTGGCCGACCTGCCCGACGACGTGCGGGCCGGGGCGCGCCTGGTCTTCGTGACGCACTCGATCCCGACCGCGATGAACGAGAACAGCGGCGACCCGGAGGTCAGCTACGAGGGCGGCGGCGCCTACGTTGCCCAGCACCGCGACGTGGCCCGCGTGGTCACCGAGCGGGTGGCTGCCGAGACCGGCACCCTGCACGAGCACGACCTGGTCTTCTGCTCGCGCAGCGGCTCCCCGCACGTGCCGTGGCTCGAGCCCGACATCAACGACCACCTGGAGGCGCTGCGCGACCGGGGCGTGCCGGCGGTGGTGATGGTGCCGGTGGGCTTCGTCTCCGACCACATGGAGGTCATCTACGACCTCGACACCGAGGCCGTCGAGACCGCCGAGCGGATCGGGCTGCCGGTGCGTCGCGCCGCCACCGCCGGCATCGACGCGCGGTTCGTGGCCACCGTGCGCGACCTGCTGGTCGAGCGGGCCACCGTCGAGCGCGGCGAGGAGGTCGCCCGCGCCGCGGTCGGCGACACCGGGCCGATGTGGGACGCCTGCCCGGTGGGCTGCTGCGCCAACCCGCGCGCCGAGCGCCCGGCCCTGTGCGGCCGCGGGGCGTGAGCGTGCCCGCGGCCGTGGACGCCGAGGCCCTGCGCGACCTCGCCCTCGACGTGGCGCGCGCGGCGGGCGCCCTGGTGCGCGAGCACCGCGCCGGCGACGTCGCCGTGGCCGACACCAAGACCAGCCCGGTCGACGTCGTCACCGAGACCGACCGGGCCAGCGAGGCGCTGATCCGGCGGCTGCTGCTGCAGGCCCGTCCCGACGACGCCGTGCTCGGCGAGGAGGGCGACGACGTCGCCGGCACCTCGGGGGTGCGCTGGATCGTCGACCCGGTCGACGGCACCGTCAACTTCCTCTACGGCCTCCCGCAGTACGCCGTGTCGATCGCCGCCGAGGTCGAGGGCGCCGGCGGGCCCGAGGTGGTGGCCGGGGTGGTGCTCAACGCCGCGACCGGCGTCGAGTACGCCGCCCACCTCGGGCCCCACGGACCGGTCGCGACCCGCGACGGGCGACCGGTCGGCGTACGCCCGGCCGCACCGCTGTCGCAGATGCTCGTGGCCACCGGCTTCTCCTACGACGCCGACGTGCGCGAGCGCCAGGCGCGCTCGCTGGTGCACCTGCTGCCCCGGGTGCGCGACGTACGCCGGCTCGGCTCCTGCGCGCTCGACCTTTGCGGCGTGGCCGAGGGCACCGTCGACGCCTACGTCGAGGAGGGCGTGCACCTGTGGGACCACGCCGCGGGCGCCCTGGTGGCGCGGGCGGCGGGCGCGCGGACCGAGCTGACGACCGGGGCGAGCGGGCGCGACCTGCTGCTCTGCGCGCCCGCGGAGAGCTTCGAGGAGCTGCGCGCCCTGGTGGTGGAGGCCGGCTACACGGCCGGGGAATAACCCGGGCACCACACGCTGTTCATGGGGCGTCTGCGTGACCGGTGTGTCGCTGTCGACGGCCATGGTGCACAATCTGGCGCCGACGACACACACGAGGCGCCACCCAGGCATCACGCACACGAGACGACGAGGGGAGTGAGGCGACGATGGCCACCGACTACGACGCACCGCGCAAGAACGAGGAAGACCAGTCCGAGGAGAGCATCGAGGAGCTCAAGGCTCGCCGCCACGACAAGAACTCCGGCAAGGTCGACGAGGACGAGACCGAGGCCGCTGAGTCCTTCGAGCTCCCCGGCGCCGACCTGTCGCACGAGGAGCTGGCGGTCGAGGTGAAGCCCAAGCAGGAGGACGAGTTCACCTGCATGAGCTGCTTCCTGGTGCACCACCGCTCGCAGCTGGCCGACGAGAAGAAGCTCATCTGCCGCGACTGCGTCTGAGCAGCCGCACCACGCCACGAAGGCCCGGTCCCCCGTGGGGGCCGGGCCTTCGGCGTGCGGGGTCGAGCGCCTACTGACCGTCCTTCTGCAGCGGCGGGGGCAGGTGGCCGGTGGAGCGGGTGTAGTACTCCGCCGCCCGGCGCTGGGCCAGCATCCGGGCCAGCGAGGCGACGGCGCCGGTGGCCAGCGCCCAGGTCACCGCCTCCCAGACGTCGACGTCGGGGTCGGCCGGGTTGGCGGGGGGCTTGCGCCGCGCCGCCGTCTTCCAGGACGCCTCGAGCGCCTTGCGGGCCGCGACCGCCGCGCCCACCGAGGAGCCGAGCGACATGAGAGACCAGACCTTGGAGCCACCACCGGATGCCATGGGCGCGACCCTACCCAGTGCTGCCGGAGGGCGGGGCCACCCGGGCGGAGGACGTGCGCAGGACCTCGGCGAGGTCGTCGGGGCGCCGGCTGCTCATCAGCCAGTAGGGCGTGGGGTCGGCGGGGTCGCTGACCTCGACGCGCACCGCGCGCTTGCGGTAGGGACGCAGCAGCAGGTAGGCGCGGGCGTCGGCCTCGACCCCGGCCGCGCGGCGGGCCCCCTCGGCGTCGAGGGCCTGCACCGCGCCCAGGTGCCGCACCTCGATGCGGGCCCGGCCGGCGCGCAGCACGCCGTCGGCGACGCTGATCACCGGGGAGCCGTAGCCCAGCAGCAGCGCGGCCAGCAGCGCCACGGCCACGCCGGTGATCGCCCAGGCCAGCGCCTCGGGCACCGCCACGATCACGGCCAGCCACAGGCTGGCCACCAGCATCGTGCCCTGCACCCACCAGCGCAGCGGCACCGAGAGTCGCTCGCGGTAGGTCGGGGTCGCGTCCACGGCCCGATTCTCCCACCCGGGCGCCGAGGGCGATGACCTAGGGTCCCGTGCGTGAGCGACCCCGCACCCGTACCCCCACCCGCAGGCCAGGCCCCCGACCCGCACGAGCTGCCCGTCCAGGTGGTCCGCCTCGACGCCGACCTGCCGCTGCCGGCGTACGCGCACCCCGGCGACGCCGGCGCCGACCTGCTGACCACCGTCGACGTGCGCCTCGAGCCGGGCGAGCGGGCCCTGGTGCCGACGGGCATCGCGCTCGCGCTCCCGACCGGGTACGTCGCGCTGGTGCACCCGCGCTCCGGCCTCGCCGCGCGCCACGGCGTCTCCATCGTCAACAGCCCCGGCACCGTCGACGCGGGCTACCGCGGCGAGGTCAAGGTGCTGCTGGTCAACCTCGACCCCCGCGAGCCGGTCGAGCTGCGCCGCGGGGACCGGGTGGCCCAGCTGGTGCTGCAGCGCGTCGAGCGTGCGCGCTTCGTCGAGGTCGAGGCGCTGCCTTCGTCGCCCCGGGGCGCCGGGGGCTACGGTTCTACAGGTGGGTTCGCCTCGACCTGAGGCAGCCACCCGCCCAGCCAGCCACACCACAGCACAGCACCGACCACCCTCGAGGAGCCCCGCCAGTGAAGTTCCGCCGCAAGTCCGACGCCACCGAGTCCGCCGGGGCAGCCGAGGCTGCGCAGGAGACGCCGGCGGCGGCGCCGGAGGGTCCCTTCGACGCGGCCGACCTCCCCGAGCTGCCCGAGGGCCTGCAGCGCATCGACCTGGGCTCGCTGCTCGTCGTGGTGCCCGAGGGGCTCGAGCTGCGGCTGCAGGTCGACGAGGCCACCGAGGAGATCCAGGCCGTGCTGCTCGCCGGCGCCGACGGTGCGATCGAGCTGCGCGCCTTCGCCGCCCCGCGCGGCGGCGACCTGTGGGGCGACGTGCGCCCGCAGATCGCGGCCGACATGGTCCAGCGCGGCGGCACCGCCACCGAGCAGGAGGGCCGCTACGGCACCGAGCTGCTCTGCGAGCTGACCCGCACGATGCCCGACGGGCGCACCGGCAAGCAGCTCTCGCGCATCCTGGGCGTCAACGGCAACCGCTGGATGCTGCGCGCCACCCTGATCGGTGCGCCCGCCCGCGGCAGCGACGTCGCCGAGCCGTGGCTCAGCGCGCTGACCCAGGTCGGCGTCGAGCGCGGCCAGGGCGCGATGCCCGTCGGCGAGGCCCTCGACCTGGTGCTGCCCGAGGGTGCGCGCCGGGTCGGCCCGGCCGTGGCCCCCGGCACCAAGGACGACCGGGGCCGCTCCACCGACCACCCGCACTTCGGCCACGACCACGACTGAGGACCGATGCCCGACAAGAGCCGCCTGCGGCGCAGCATCAGCCGGTGGGCCAACAGCTCCGACCAGGAGGCGCGCGACCTGCGCCGCACCTACACCGAGCCGGGCACCGACTGCATCGCCGACGTGACCGACCGCTCGCGGGTGCGCCTGCGCGGCAGGCTGCGCACCGTCACGCTGCGCCCGCGCGGCGGCGTACCGGCGCTGGAGGCCGAGCTCTTCGACGGCTCGGGCTCGATCACCGTCGTGTGGCTGGGCCGGCGCCGCATCGCCGGCATCAACCCGGGCGTGGCGATGTCGGTGGAGGGCCGCATCGGCACCCAGGACGGCGTGCGCGTCATCTACAACCCCCGATACGAGCTGATCCCGTGAACGCCCCCACCCCGGACGTCGAGACCGTCGAGTCGGTCGTGCGCAGCCAGCTGGCCAAGGCGCTCGGCGGGCGCCGGGGCATGGTCGAGGCGGCGGTGCCGACGCTGCTCTTCACCGTCGTGTGGCTCTCCACCAAGCAGCTGCAGGTCGCGCTGGTCGTCAGCGTCGCCGCGGCGGTGCTGGCGCTCGCGGTGCGCCTGGTGCAGCGCTCGACGGTCCAGTTCGCCCTCAACGCGCTCTTCGGCATCGGCATCGGCTGGTTCTTCGTCACTCTCGCAGCCCGCCGCGGCGGCAGCGAGGACGAGCAGGCGCTGGCCTACTTCCTGCCCGGCATCCTCTACAACGGCGGGTACGCCGTGCTGCTCGTCCTGACCGTGCTCATCGGCTGGCCGCTGGTCGGCTTCATGGTCGGGAGCGTGACCGGCGACGCGACCGCCTGGCACTCCGACAGGCAGGTGGTGCGCCTGACCAGCACCCTGACCTGGCTGCTCGCGGCGCCCTGCGTGCTGCGCGTCGTGGTGCAGGGCCCGATCTGGCTGGGCGGCTGGTCGGAGGCGATCGCCGCCGAGACCGCGATCGCGGTGCTCGGGGTGCTCAAGATCGTGCTGGGCTGGCCCCTGCAGCTGGCCGCGCTGGCGGCGATGATGTGGGTGCTCGGTCGCAACCACACCCCTGTCGAGCGTGGCCGGGCCGCCGACCAGCAGACCCCGCAGTCGACCTAGCCGCCGTGGGTGGAGGGTGCCAGCAGCCGCTCGAGCTCGTCCTCCTTCTCGGCCGGCACGACGAGCAGCAGCTCGTCGCCCGACTCCACCGGCTGCTCGGCGCTCGGCACGTAGACCTGCCCGTCGCGCAGGATGGTGACCAGCGCGCAGTTGTCGGGCAGCGGGATCAGGCCGCTGGGCTTGCCGACGTACGGCGAGTCGGCGGGCAGCGTCATCTCGACCAGGTTGGCCTTGCCCTGGCGGAAGGTGAACAGGCGCACCAGGTCGCCGACGGTGACGGCCTCCTCGACCAGCGCCGACATGATGCGCGGGGTCGAGACGTTGACGTCGACGCCCCAGGCCTCGCTGAAGAGCCACTCGTTGTTGGGGTGG
This sequence comes from Nocardioides salarius, assembly GCF_016907435.1. NCBI lineage: Bacteria > Bacillati > Actinomycetota > Actinomycetes > Propionibacteriales > Nocardioidaceae > Nocardioides > Nocardioides salarius. Next base: position 4,196,880 of record NZ_JAFBBZ010000001.1, read on the forward strand.
TTGACGCGACCCACGGTGCGCGGCACCCCGAACTCGGTCTTGGCCAGCAGCGAGGCGACCAGGTTGGCCTTGTCGTCGCCGGTGGCCGAGATCAGCACGTCGCAGCGCTCCAGGCGCGCCTCGGTCAGCGAGGACATCTCGCAGCAGTCGGCCAGCAGCCACTCGGCTCCGGGCACGCGCTCGGGCTTGATCGAGCCCGCGTTCTTGTCGATCAGCAGCACTTCGTGGCCGTTGGTGATCAGCTCGCGGGCGATGGAGCGGCCCACGGCGCCGGCTCCGGCGATGGCGACGCGCATCAGTTCTCCTCCGGGCCGTTGTCGAGCCGCTCGTAGGTGTGGGCGGCGTTCTCCTCGCGGATCACCAGGTGCAGCATGTCGCCCTCCTGCAGGACGGTCTCGCGCACCGGCAGCATGCCCTCGCCCAGGCGGTCGATCCAGGCGATCCGGCTGCGGGTCTGGACCTGCAGGTCGATGGTGCGGCTGCCGATCCAGATCTCGGGCACCGTGATGTGGTCGACGCGGATGGTGCCGCTGGGGTCGCGGAAGTCGGGCTCGGCGCCCGCGGGGAGGATCCGGCGCAGCACCTGGTCGGCGGTCCACTTCACGGTGGCCACGGTGGTGATGCCCAGGCGCTGGTAGACCTCGGCACGGCCCGGGTCGTAGATGCGCGCCACGACCTGCTGGATGCCGAAGGTCTCACGCGCCACCCGGGCGGCGATGATGTTGGAGTTGTCGCCGCTGGAGACCGCGGCGAACGCGTCGGCGCGGCGGATGCCGGCCTTCTCCAGGACCTCCTGGTCGAAGCCGATGCCGGCGACCTTGTCGCCGTTGAAGGCGGGCCCCAGGCGTCGGAACGCATCGGGTTCGCTGTCGATGATCGACACCGTGTGGTTCCGGTCCTCGAGGCTGTTGGCCAGGGTCGAACCCACCCGGCCGCAGCCCATGATCACAACGTGCACGGGGCCACGGTAGCCGCAACGCCGCTCGAGCGGCGCCGGTGCCGTAGCCTTCCGGCTCGTGAGTGTCGGAGACGTCTCCAAACGCATCCTGCTGGGGCGCAAGCTGCGCAGCTCCCAGCTGGGCGAGACGTTGCTCCCCAAGCGCATCGCGCTGCCGGTCTTCGCCTCCGACGCGCTGTCCTCGGTGGCCTACGCGCCCGACGAGGTCTTCATCATGCTCTCCCTGGCGGGGGCCTCGGCCTACGTGTGGTCGTGGAAGGTCGCCCTGGCGGTCGCGGTGGTGATGGCGGCGGTGATCGCCTCCTACCGCCAGACCGTGCACGCCTACCCCTCGGGCGGCGGCGACTACGAGGTGGCCAAGGTCAACCTCGGCGTCACCGCCGGCACCACGGTGGCCAGCGCGCTGCTGGTCGACTACGTGCTCACGGTGGCCGTCTCGATCTCGGCCGGCGCGCAGTACGCCGCCTCCGCGGTGCCGGCGCTCAGCGGCCACGAGGCCAGCTTCGCCGCCGCGCTGGTGGTGCTGCTGATGGCGATGAACCTGCGCGGCATCCGTGAGTCGGGGGCGTTCTTCGCGGTGCCGACCTATGCCTTCATGGTGGCGATGGCGGCCATGGTGGGCTGGGGCGCCTGGCAGTGGTGGAGCGGCGACCTGCGCCCCGCCGAGAGCGCCGACATCACCATCACCCCGGCCACCGGCTTCGAGGAGCCGCTGACCACGATCGGGCTGATGTTCCTGCTCGCGCGGGCCTTCTCCTCCGGCGCCGCGGCGCTGACCGGCGTCGAGGCGATCTCCAACGGGGTGCCCGCCTTCCGGCGGCCCAAGAGCCGCAACGCGGCCACCACCCTGGCGCTGCTGGGCGCGATCGCGATCGCGATGATGATCAGCGTCATCGTGCTGGCCCGCGAGATCGGGGTGCGGCTGGTCGACCCCGACGAGTTCGACCGGCTCTCGCGCGGTGGCGGGCCGGTGCCCGCCGACTACGACCAGCACACCGTGATCTCGCAGATCGCCGAGTCGGTCTTCACCGGCTTCCCCCCGGGCTTCTACCTGACCGTGACCGTCACCGGCGTGATCCTGGTGCTGGCCGCCAACACCGCCTTCAACGGCTTCCCGGTGCTCGGCTCGATCCTGGCCCAGGACGGCCTGGCCCCGCGGGCGCTCGGCTCGCGCGGCGACCGCCTGGCCTACTCCAACGGCATCGTCTTCCTCGCCGCGATGGCGATCGCCCTGATCTGGATCTTCGACGCCGAGCCGACCCGCCTCATCCAGCTCTACATCGTGGGCGTCTTCGTCTCCTTCAACCTCTCGCAGCTGGGCATGATCCGGCACTGGACCCGGGAGCTGCAGGGCGAGCACGACCCGGCGGTGCGCGGGCGGATGCAGCGCTCGCGGGTCATCAACGCCACCGGCCTGTCCTTCACCGCCGTGGTCCTCGTGATCGTGCTCATCACCAAGTTCCTCGCCGGCGCCTGGATCACCATCCTGGCGATGGGCACCTTCTACGTCCTGATGCGCGCCATCCACGGGCACTACGAGCGGGTCTCCGACGAGCTGGCCGCCGACGAGGAGGACCGGGTCCTGCCGACCCGGGTGCACGCCATCGTGCTGGTCTCCAAGCTCCACAAGCCGACGCTGCGCGCGTTGGCCTTCGCCCAGGCCAGCAGGCCCAACACCCTCGAGGGCGTCTACGTCGCCACCGACGCGCGGGCCACCGCGCGCCTGATGGAGGAGTGGGACGAGCGGCGCATGGACGTGCCGCTCAAGGTGCTGCACTCGCCCTACCGCGAGCTGGTGCGCCCCATCGTCGAGTACGCCACCGAGATCCGCCGGGCCAACCCGCGTGGCGTGGTGGCCGTCTACATCCCCGAGTACGTCGTGGGCCGGTGGTGGGAGCAGCTGCTGCACAACCAGACCGCGCTGCGGCTCAAGGGTCGTCTGCTGTTCACCCCGGGGGTCATGGTCACCTCGGTGCCCTACCAGCTGCGGTCCTCGCAGATCGCCCGCGAGCGCGAGGAGCGCGACGAGTTCCGCGTCCGTCCCGGCGACCTGCGCAGCGGGCGCGTCGACCCGCGCGGTCGGCGGGGGCGGGACCGGTGAGCCGGCACCCCCGCGCGCGCCGTCAGCGCGGTCGGTCCCGCGTCGGGGAGCGCTTCGAGGTCGAGGTCGGCCCGGTCGCCCACGGTGGGCACTGCGTGGCCCGCGTGCCCACGAGCAGCGCCCCCGACGCGCCGCTGCGCGTGGTGTTCGTGCGCCATGCCGTGCCGGGCGAGCGGGTGGTCCTGCAGGTCACCGAGGGCACCGACGGCGACAAGTTCTGGCGGGCCGACGCCGTCGAGGTGCTCGAGGCCTCGCCGGAGCGCGTGGTCCCGCCGTGCCCGTTCGCGGGGCCGGGTCTGTGCGGAGGCTGCGACTTCCAGCACGTCTCGCTGCCGCACCAGCGTGCTCTCAAGACCGCGGTCGTGCGGGAGCAGCTCTCGCGCCTGGCCAGGATCGACAGCGACGTGGAGGTCGAGCCGGTCGCCGGTGACCTGCCCGAGCAGCTCGCCGGGCTGCGCTGGCGCACCCGGGTCTCCTACGTCGACCTTGGTGACGGGCGGCGGGGGATGCGCAAGCACCGCTCGCGCGCGACCGTCGAGGTCGACGACTGCCGCATCGCCCACCCCGACGCCCGTGAGCCGGCCCCCGGCTCGCTCGAGGAGCAGGTCGCCACCGGTGCGGGGGAGCACCGGTTCGCCGTGGCCGCCGACGGCTTCTGGCAGGTGCACCCCGGCGCGCCGGCCACCCTGGTGACGACGGTCCTGGAGATGCTCGAGCCACAGGCGGGGGAGCGGGTCCTCGACCTGTACGCCGGCGTCGGGCTCTTCGCGCGCTTCCTCGCCGACGCGGTCGGCCCCGAGGGGCAGGTCGTGGCGGTCGAGGGCGACCGCACCGCGAGCCTGCACGCGCGCACCAACCTGGCCGGCGCACCGGCCCGTGTCGAGACCGCCTGCGGCGACGTGGCCGAGGTGCTGGCGTCGGCGTACGACGAGCCGTTCGACCTGGTGGTCCTCGACCCGCCCCGCGAGGGTGCCAAGCGGGCCGTCGTCGACGCCGTCGTCGCCCGCTCGCCGCGTCGGATCGCCTACGTGGCCTGCGACCCCGCGGCACTCGCCCGCGACCTGGCCCTGCTGGCCGAGCGGGGCTACGAGCTGAAGGCGCTGCGCGCCTTCGACCTCTTCCCGATGACGCACCACGTCGAATGCGTCGCGTTGCTGACGAAAACCGGCTCTGACCTGCGGTGATGCAAGTCGGGGTGTTGGCGCAGGCCTCGAAAATCGGGGCTTAGGGCGCACTTTGGGCGCACTTTGAGTTTGAGACCGGTTCAGATGCCGGGCCTGGAGACCCCCGAGAACGCGAGAAACGGCCCGTAGACCGACGCGTAGTGCAAAGAGGGCTCACGGGGCCGTTCCGGGGGTCTGAGGGCTCTCAGAGCCCAACTTCGGGATCGTCGGCGGGCTCAGTCCGAGGAGCAAGCCGCTCCGTCGCGGCGCGGTAGTCCGGCACCACGAGCCGGCGGTTGATGTAGTGCCGTTCGGTGACCGTCTTGGACGTGTGGCCGAGCTGATCCTTGGCGGCGTCGGCGTCGTAGACCTCGTCGATCTCGGTTGCCACTGTCCGGCGGAAGGAGTGGGGCGAGACGTCGCTGAGCGCGGCGATGTCGGCGTACTCGTCGAGCTGGCGGATGTGCCACAGCCGGCTCTGGATGTTGCCGGGGAAGTGCCAGGTTCCGTTGCGGCTGGCGAAGACTGCGTCGATGTCGTTCGGTGGCTGCTCCAGCTTGCGTCGGCGCAGGATGGCAACGGCCCAGTCGGGGAGTGCGATGGGGCGGATCGCGGCGTGGGTTTTGCCGTAGTCGACCCGCTTGCCCTTGGAGGTGATCTGGCCGTTGACCATGAGCCACGGGAACCAGGTCTCGTCGTCGCGGCGCGCGGGAGGGGCGGTCAACTCGATGTCGGACCAGCGCAGGGCGAGCAGTTCGCCGATCCGCATACCGGTGGCGATGAGCATGTCGACGATGTCCGGGAGGTCGACACTCTTGGGGCCATTGCGCCGCTCGGCGTTCGCCCACTCACGGATGGCCGCACGCACAGCGTCGAGGTCCTCGACCGCTACCGGCTTCTTCTTGACCTTCGGCACAGGGACAGAAGGGACGGCTGTTGCCGGGTTGCCGTTTAGCGCCTCGTGGAAGACCGCCAAGTTGAAGGCCCGCACCAGGACGCTGCGAATCCGCTTGCGCATGTCCGCTGAGACCCCGGCGCTGTCCAGGGCCGCCTGGATGATCACGGGCCGAACGTGCCGCAGCTGGTAGGCCCCCAGAGGGTGCTCGGTCTTGTCGCTGTCGAGCACCCAACGCAGGTGATAGCGGTAACGGTCCAGGGTCTCCGAGTTGGGACCGCCGTCGGCCCTTTCCATCTTGGTGAACCAGAGGTCGAGCAGTTCCTGGACCGTGTCGTCGGGAGCGATGGCGCCATCCCCGAACGTGCCGGTGTGCTCGACGAAGAATGCCTTGAGGTTGGCCCGTGCCTTGTTCTTCGTTTCGCCGCTCTTGCGGTACTCGCGGACGACGCCGTCGACATCGCAGTAGCGGGCACGAGCCAGCCACGTCCCGTTGGCACGCTGGGTGCAGTTGATGTCGCCGTAGGTGCCGACCACCAACTTCTGTCGGGCCATTTCTGGTTCCTTTCGTGTACCTGATCTCCGTCAGGGCTGCGCTGTTCGGAAGGCTCCACCCCGCACCCGGCTTGCGCGGCTGCGGCTCCGAACCTGCCGGCCGCCCTCCGAGGCGGAGTCTGCGCCTTCGTCGTCGTCGCCGAGTCCGAACGACTCCTCGTGGTCCCGGAGCCACCGGTCGAGCTCGGACAGGCGGTACTTGAGCCTGCCGCCCGCCTTCACTGCGCGTGGGCCATAGCCGGGTCGACGGACCCGCCAGGTCAGGAGCGTGGCCTTCGGGACGCCGAGATAGCCACAGGCGTCCTCGGTGTTGAGGAAGGGGTCTTGGGGAAGCGGGACGACGAGGGCCAAGGGCCTTTCCTTGTCGCCGCTGCTCGCGCTGGATGGGGTGTCAGATCGACGGGACATCAGGGCTCGCTCCTCTCGGTGGTGGCCGGTGGTGCAACGCGGCCTCGAAGTCGAGACGGCTTTGCGCTGCGCCTTTCGGCGCCTTTCGTTGGATAGGTGTGGGCCGCAGGTCGCTGCGCACGATTGCGAGCAGCTCGGTCTGCACGGGCGTGGTGATGGGCACGAACGTCCGCCGGGTGACGCGGACGAGTTCGCCGTTGTGGTCGTCGAGTCCGGGGACGTTGATGCGCTGGAAGTAGAGGCGCTGGGCGACGCCGTGCTCGATGACGTTGCACATCCGGTCGTCGATGCCCGCGCTGATCCGCTGGAGCCGACGGTTCTGCGGGGGATCGGCAAGTCCGTCTCGGCCGAGTTTCTCCATGCGGACGGCGGCAACGGAGCCTTGGCCGGCGGCGGGTCCGCCGTTCCCGACCATCCCGCCGAGGTCACGGGTCTCGTGGACGAGTCGCCCGTAGCTCTCAGCACGTCGCTCCCACCGGACCGCGACGGTCGGGTCGACGGTTTGGAGTCGGCGGGCTGCTTCATGCGAGACGATGCGTTGGGAGTCGAGCACGACGCGCAGGTTGTGGGCGGTGGGGAACGTCCCGAGGTGGATGAGCAGGTTGTGCTGGGCCTGGAGTACGCCGGTGATGCCGGGCAGCTCGGGTCCTTCAATCAGCGTTGGTTCGGGCCTCCATCCGCGAAGGTCGACGGTGTAGTCCGGCTCGCCGTATCCCGCCCATGTCACGCACGACTCGGCCGCACGTCCAAGGCGGCCCGGCTCCTTGAGTGCCTGCCAGCCGGGGATGTTGGCGTAGCGACGGTCGAGGCTGACGACCGCACGCACCACGTCGGCGGCGTCCTTGATGACGGTCAGGCACTGGGCTTCGGACAGACGGCCGTACCCGACGCCGTTGGCGAAGTCGTGCTCGCCGAGCACGCAAGCACGAGCCGCCTGACGCCAGGTGTCGACGAGCGCGAACGGCTGCTCGGTGACCAGCGCGTCCATCGTCGGCAGGTCGACCTCGATCGCGCCGAGAGTGGCTTCCAGGCGATAGCGCAGCTCCCCGGCAGGGCCACGGGTGCGGCCGGTGCTGCCTTCGAGGTTGATGTGCGGGTTGGCGGCACGCATCGCCTGATGGCTCCAGACGAGTACGGCGTAGCGGTAGCGCGCGATCTGCTCACCGATCAATTTCCGCTCATCGGGAGTCGTGGTCTCGGGGACCGTGTGCACGCCGGCGCCGCCGATGCGGTGCTGGATGCGGTGCTGCCGCAGCAGTTCACTCAGCGCATCGCGGAGCATCCCGCTGGTCTCGCCGTACATCAGGGCGCATCCAGTTCTCGGGCGGCCCACAGCATGTCGAGGACGAGCTCGACGGTCAGGGAGTCGATGCCGTGCCTGACGAGGTCCTCGATGGCCGACTCGGCGACCTCGAAGAGCACGTCGCGGTTGGTGACCGGGACCGGGCTGATGCCAGGGATGTAGTCGCCGTGGATGAAGTCGATCTGGAGCAGCACGCGGTCGTACTCGATCGACGCATCGGTCGTGAGCGCGGCGTCGGCCAGGGCGGCGACGTAGGAGCGGGCCTCGGCGAGGGTGACCGCGTGGGCGAGCAGCATGGGGGAGTCCTCTCGGGGGCGGGAGATGGTCGGCATGTCTTCGACCGTGGAGTGGTCGATCGAGGACGCCGAGAGCGCGTAGTCCTGTCTGTGGACAAGCCGATGGAAAGTCCCGCTGTCTATCGGGTGCGCGGCTACGCAGCGAAGCGAACCGCGTCTTCGATCGCTCTGCGGACGGCGAGGTCCTCGGCGACGAACGCGTTGAAGTCGGCTCGTCGGTCGACGATCTCGACCTCCGGCGCGGGCTCGTGCGGGGCTTCTCCGGGCCACGCGGTCTGCCGGGTCGGCCGGTCACGGTCCAGCCGCGTGCCGCACAGGGACACCCACTCGCGTAGCCGGTTTCGGGCCTCGGCGAAGTCTCGATGCCAGGCGAGAGGTGCTGACGGCGAGCCGTCGGGGTCGTAGGCGTTGAGCCAGTGGGTGTGGAGTGCAGAGAGTTCCCAGATCAGCTCGTCGTGGCGATGCCACAGCGGTGGGATCACCGTCGGCGGCAGGCCGTAGGTGTGCCGCAGCCAGTCCACCCACGCGTCGAGGTCGTGCCACTCATCGAATGCCTCGTCCGCCGTGAGGAGGTTCCAGTTGATCGGGCGCAGCGGGCGCTCATCGTCGAAGTCGGCGGTCCCGAAGACAGCGTCGGGACCGCCGAACTCCTCGAACGAGTCGCCGCCCTCGATCTCCAGCGTCTGCTGGTCGGATTCGACGTCGGTGCTCATCACGGTGGCCTTCAGAAGCTGACGGCGTGGGCCGGCTCGTTGACCACGTTCATCTCGTTGGTCGGAGGATCGGGCTGCTTGGCAGGGTTGCGGTCCACGACGTAGCGGGTGCGGGCGCAGTCGTGTCCGATCCGGCGGGCGACGAATTGCTCGCGGATCTCGCTGGGACCGCCGGGTCGCTCCTGCTCGTACTCGTGGATGTAGCCGGAAGCGACGATCTGGTCGCCGGGCTTGAACCGCGGGTAGGCCCGCTCGGCCGCGCGGTCGAACAGGACCAGGTCGCAGAAGACGGGGTCGAGCTTGGTGAACGACCCGTCGACCTCCTTGCGGTGCTGCTCGATGCCGACCCGGCAGAAGAACCGGGCGTGACCCTTGCCGGTGAACGTGAGCTCCGGCGCTGTCGCGATGAACCCGTGAAGGCTCATCTGAGTGGGAATCGTCATCGTCTGACTCCTGACGTCGGGCGGTGCCCGGATGGCATCCGCTCTCAGGAGTCAGGTGTGCAGCGGCGACGATCTGCCTGGATGGTTACGCTCGTTGCCGATGAAGAGCAGTGGTCGTGGCCGCGCACAGAGCGACGAGTTCTACGTCGTCGATCTTTGTGACGAGGCGTTGGGAGAGGCGGGCCTACGCCAACACAGGTTCCCGTGGCTTCTTGGTGACCCGTCTCCGAAAACTGGGAGAGCAACCGCACTTCCGGTGGATGCCTACTGGCCCAGTCGCAGCCTCGTTGTCGAGTTCTACGAGCGGCAGCACACCGAGGCGGTCGCGTTCTTCGACAAGCCCGACAGGATCACGGTCTCGGGCGTGCCTCGCGGTGAACAGCGAGCGCTGTATGACGAGCGGCGCCGTCAGCTCATTCCTCAGCACGGCCTCAGGCTGGTGGTGATCTCCCTGGAAGCCTTCGAGAACAAGCGCGGCAAGATCGTTCGCAGTCACGACCGCGACCTGGATGCGGTCGCCAGACTGCTTTCCTAGCTGTGATGCCCAGGCACGTTGGTCGAGATCCTGCTACGACACGGTCTGACATGTAGATGGACGAAGGCCTCCCCGGTGTGGAGTGGAGCTGTCTAGAAACCGCTCCGCCACCAAGGAGGCCTTCGTGTCCCACGCTACCCATGCCAATGCTGCCCTGACCCCTCGCGCCCGGCTCCGACTCGCACGCCTGGTCGTCGAGCACGGTTGGCCGCCCGCTCGCGCGGCCGAGCGCTACGACGTCTCCTGGCGCACCGCGAAGAAGTGGGCCGAGCGATACCGAGCCGAAGGCCCGGACGGCATGCACGACCGGTCCTCGGCCCCACGTCATCAGCCGAACCGGACATCGACCCCGGTGGTACGCAAGATCGTGCACCTGCGCTGGAAGCAACGCCTCGGCCCCATCGCGATCGGCGACAAGCTGGGCATGCCGGCCTCGACCGTGCACGCAGTCTTGGTCCGGTGCCGCATCAACCGACTCACCCACATCGACCGCGCCACCGGTGAGCCCATCCGGCGCTACGAGCACGAACGGCCCGGCGACCTGATCCACGTCGACGTCAAGAAGCTGGGCCGGGTCCCTGACGGTGGCGGATGGCGCTACGTGGGGCGTCAGCAAGGCGGCAAGAACCGTTCGGCGACCGTGGAGCGCACCGGCGCGGCCAAGAACAAGTGGCACAACCCGTTGATCGGAACCTGCTACCTGCACACCGTGATCGATGACCACTCCCGCGTGGCCTACGTCGAGGCCCACGACGACGAGACCAAGGAGACCGCAACCCAGGTCCTCAAGAACGCGACTGCTTGGTTCGCTCAGCGCGGCGTCACCGTCCGGCGAGTGCTCTCCGACAACGGCAGCTGCTACCGATCGCACCTGTGGCGCGACACCTGCACCGAACTCGGCATCACACCTAAGAAGACCCGGCCCTACCGACCCCAGACGAACGGGAAGATCGAACGCTTCCACCGGACCCTGGCCGAGGGCTGGGCCTTCAAGAAGTTCTACAACTCCGAATCAGCCCGCCTCGCGGCTCTGCCAGGATGGATCCACGAGTACAACCACCACCGGCCCCACTCAGCAATCGGGAAGGCAGCCCCCATCACCAGGTTGGACAACCTGGCTGGGCATCACACCTAGCGGCGGCGGAGTGCCGCTTCGACCTGGGTTCGTTGATCGCGGAGCCGCTCGGCTTCCTTGCGAGCCGTCCAAGGACGTAGGTCGGTGACCAGCGGCGGGGCGCTGCGGAGCAGTACGAGAGCGGTGCCGAATGGCAGGGTGCGAATCACCTCTGGCGGCAACACCGGCACTCGTCGCACGGAGCGTTGGAGCGACCGGGAGCCGTAGTCGCCGACGGAGACGGTGTCGGTCTTCTCGTCGCGCTCGCCGATCAGGGCGGAGAGGTCTTGGAGGTCCTTCGCCGACGAAGTGCCGCCGAGGACGACTTTGACGATGGAGGCGTCCCAGATGGCGCCGGCCGCGTGGTCGCCCCACTTGTCCCGGGCCTGGGAGAGGGACTGGAGCACGGGCATCGTGGTGATCCCGGTGCCGCCGCCCTCGGCCATGAGGACCGGCAGGGACGGCAGCGGCGAGAGGTTGCCGATCTCGTCGAATGCCAGGAGTAGCGGTGGGTCCATGCGTGCGCCGGGTGATGCGGCGGCGAGGTGGCGGGCGGTCTCGACGAGATCCTCGATGAAGGCTGCGACGAGTGACCAGGAGGCGCCAGCTCCTGCGCCGGTGGCGAGGAGGTAGAGGGTGCCGTTGCTGGTGAGGAAGTCGACGGGGTCGAAGTGCTCGCCGGGGTTCGGGGACACGGCGTCGAGGACTCGTGGGTCGGCGAGGCAGGTTAGGGCGAGGGAGACGCCCATCCAGATCGAGTCTCGGGTGCGGGGGTCGGAGTGGATCATCGACTCCAACGAGTCGGCCCAGCCGGGTGCAGCCTTGTGGTTGCTCGACAAGATCGCCACCGCGTCGGCCGCCGCAGACGGCGACAGCGTCCACCCGAACAGCTCGCGGGGACTGCGATTGTCGAGGGCAGCCGCATGGAGCAGCGCCTGGAGGGCTGTGCGGGTCTTGCCTTCCCAGAAGCCGCCGGACTCGACCCCGCCGGTCGACAAGCCGGTTGCGGACGCCAGGCCGGTGGCTCGGATCATCGCGGTGAGTGGGTCTTCGCAACCGCGCACGGGTGACCAGCGAAGGCCGGCCGGTAGACCCTCGGCAAGCCGTTGAGGGTCGAAGACCGCGACCGGTCCTCGCTCCTGGCGAGCGGTGAGGGTGGCTGCGATGTTGTCGGGTCGGGTGGCGGTGGTGATTACCGCGCCGGGGGCGTCGAGGATCGCGCTGATGACGACGTGGAGGCCCTTGCCCGAGCGGGGCGGTCCCAGCACCAGGATCGAGTCCTCGACCGACGCCCAGACGCCCTGACCCCGCGAGCGCCCGAGGAGGTAGCCGACGTCGGAGGGCTCCGGCTTGTCGAGGGACGGTCGCAGCGTCCGGCCACGCGCAAGCAGCGCCTTATCCGATGCAACCGCTCGTACGTCGCGTCCAGTGGCGACCCCTGCAAGTCGGCGGGGATCATGCGACGTCGTGTGCCTCATCGAGCCGATCCGTCGCCACAGCACGAGGGTGCTGGCGATGACCGCCGAGACCATGAGCAGCAGCACGAGCCAGTAGACCCAAGCTGCGAGTCCGTCGGCACCGAGCGCGGTGGATGGGTCGCTGGGGTGGGTGAGAACTCGAAAGCCGACCTCCCAGCCGCCAGACGGTTGCGAGGCGCCTGACACCCACGCGGCGGCAGACCCAGCAAGTCGCAGGATCGCCGCCATCAGGCCGACGGCGGCGATGAGGATGAGGCCGAGGTTGACCAGCTCGTCGTCGACTCCCTGCCCGCGAGGGTTCACGCCGCACCCCCATCGGCACTCGCGCTGACCATGACGGTGCCGGACCGCTTACCCATGAACACCACCAGGCCCGGGTGAGCTTCGAGCAGCGCCGGCGGTAGGCGCAGTCGCGCGGTGCCGTCGGTGCTGGCGACCTGGTTGGCGACCACCACGGCGACAGCGACTTCCTCGTTGGGCAGGAAGCCGCCGCCGGTCACCTCGCCGACCGTGGTCGCCGCCTCGCGCAAAGGCTTGACCATCCGCAGGCGTGGACGGGCAGGAGTGACGATGTCGGTGAAGGTGTTCCCGTCGGCTTCGTGGACCTCGACCCGCACGGCGGTCCCCAGGTCGGCGGCGATCTCGTCGAGTATTCGCTGGAGGTCGTCGCGGGTGAGCGATCCGTCGGCGGAGTAGGGCTCGTGGTCGAGCTTGACGGTCAGGAAGCCCTTCTCGTCGACGTCGACCTCGACCAGCGGCATGACCACGGGGACGCGGACCGCTTGGCGGTCGTCGCGCCGGTACGGGGCGGCAGCGTTGATCATGCTCATAGCCCGATCGTCTCCACCTGCCGCTGAGCGACCGTTTGCACTCGTGCTGCCCCACGCCCAGCAGCGAGCGCTTCGCGGTCGAGTCCGGGCGGGTTGCCGTCGCCGACCTGCGGGGTGTCGAGCTTGTCGAGGATCGTGACCGCCGAACCCCGCACACGCTCGGCGGTGGACTGCACGACCTCGACGGGCGTCTTGCCCGGCACGCTCGACGCCCAGGAGGCGACGTACGGGATCGTGTAGTCGTCGGTCGCCAGCCCGTGCGCCGCGCCGACCATGAGGGCGACGGACTCGGCTTCGACCTCGGCGATGCCACGGTGCATGGCGGCGTCGGCATTGTCAGGTCCGTGGAGCATGACGTGCCCCAGCTCGTGGGCCAGCGTCTTGACCTGGGCGGCGTCGTCCATGTCCATCCGCACCGACACCTCGCGGGTCATGTAGTCGGTCAATCCGTTGGCGCCACCAATCGACCTCGCATCCGAGACGAGACGCAGCTCGAACCCGTGCCGGCTGATCTGGTCGGCAAGGCCGTCCCACAGGCCATCCGGTGCCTGGCCTTGGAGCAAGGCGGGGCGCGGCGTCTCGGGGATCGGCTCACCGTCGGTCTGGGAGATGTCCCAGACGTGTGCAGGCTTGAGGCCAACCAGCTTGGAGCGGACAGCGTCGCCGAAGCCCGGCTTCTCGCCGCGGGCGAGACGTCGCCACGAGTCCGCGTCGGCAGGATTCGAGGAAGCGAACCGAGCGGTAACGGGCGCGAGGATCGCGTAGCCCGACTGGCCCTTCATCACTGCTCGGTTGAGGCTGAGCCACTGGCGGAAGCCGGCGGCGTACGTCGGCACCGGCTCGGGCACCCGCCCCTGCTGGAACGCCGCGTAGTGCTGGACGTGGATCAGCATCGTGTTGTTGAAGGACCGCGAGCGGAACTTCGCGGCGAACTCCAGGGCGCGCTTCCAGTCGTCGCCGGTGACCAGCGCGCTGACCGACTCGGTGAGCTTCTGTTGCAGGGTTTCGAGCTTCTCTTCACGAGCGGCGAGGTCTCGGGTCTGGACTCTCATCGGATTCCTCCTGCCTTGGTGGCAGGCAGGTGTGCTGGTGACGACGTTCACGAACTCGCGCGGTGCGATGAATCGCCCTGGGTTTCTTGGAGGCTCCCGACCTTGGAAACGAGGATGGAGCCATGCCGAAGGAGCAGGTGCCCGGGAAGCCGCAGACGCGGCGATACACCCCGGATGAGAAGGCAGCAGCGGTCCGGATGGTCCGCACGCTGCGAGCAGAGCTGGGAACCGAGCACGGAACGGTTCAGCGGGTCGCGACGCAGCTGGGCTATGGCGTGGAGTCGGTCCGTCAGTGGGTCAAGCAGGCTGACATCGACGAGGGCCACGCACCCGGTGTGACCACGGCCAAGGCGAAGCGGATCAAGGAGCTCGAACAGGAGAACCGCGAGCTGAAGCGGGCCAACGAGATCTTGAAGAGGGCCGCCAGTTTCTTCGGGGCGGAGCTCGACCGCCAACACAAGAAGTAGTCGCGTTCATCGACGCCAACCGCGACGACGTCGTGGGCGGCAGGAAACTCGGAGTCGAGTCCATCTGTGAATATTCGCCTTACTGGGGTCCAGCGGCGGCGTGTTCCGGGGCCGTCGGGGTGACTGCTCGTTAGCGGGCTTGGGGGCCGGTGTTGGCGTGGTTGGGGGCCACCCGTTTCTAGGCTCCTCCCGCCGTGCGTATAGGGCGCACAGCGGAAGGAGCGGATCATCGATGGTACGGAAGATCAAGGCGAAGCTCGTGCTGCAGTTGCGGGCAGAGGGACTGTCAGGGCGAGCGATCGCGTCCTCGCAGGGAATGTCACGCAAGTCCATCTCCGCGGTGCTGGACGCTGCGGACGCGTCGCGTGTTGGTCACAAGGCCCGCCCAGACGGTCGAGGTCGACTGGTCCGGCCCGACGATGCAACTGAGCGACCCGATCAGCGGAGCCACGAGGACGGTGTACCTGTTCGTGGGGTGCCTGCCGTTCAGCCGGTACGCGTTCGTGGAGCCGACCCTGGACATGAAGCAGGACACCTGGCTGCGGGCTCACGTGGCGATGTTCGAGGCCTTCGGCGGTTCGGTGCCACGGATCGTGTCGGACAACCTGAAGACCGGAGTGATCAAGCATCCCCGTGACGGCGAGATCGTCCTCAACGACGCCTACCGCGAGATGGCGGGCCACTACTCGGCTGCGGTGCTGCCAGGCCGGGTCAGGAAGGCCAAGGACAAGGCCAGCGTCGAGAACACCGTGTGGCACGTCGCGATGCGAATCATCGCCGACCTACGTGATGAGAAGTTCACGTCGCTGCCCTAGCTCAAGGCGGCCATCACCAGCCGCGTGGAGGCCTACAACGTCGAGCCGTTCCAAAAGCGACCCGGCTCGCGGGCGAGCGTGTTCACGGCCGAGGAGCAGCTGCTGCTGCGGCCGCTGCCACAAACGGCCTACGAGATCAGCCGCTGGGTCTACGGGCGCCGGGTCGGGCGCAACGGGCATGTGGTGTGGGAGAAGAATTTCTACTCCGTGCCTTTCGCCCACGTCGGCGCCAAGGTCGACCTGCGTATCACCGACCGGGTGCTGCAGGCCTACCGCGGCACCGAGCGGCTGACCAGCCACCTGCTGCTGCCGCCGGACGCGGCCAACGAGTACCGCACCAACGACGCCGACCTCCCTGCCGGCGAACGATATCGCCAGTGGGACCCGGACCGGGTCAGGGACTGGGCTGAGCGGATCGGTCCGGCGACGGTGAGCGTGGTGAATCGGATCTTCGAGTCCGTCCCGGTCGACGAGCAGGGCCTGGACGCCGCCCTGGCGGTGCTGCGGCTGTCGCGACGTTTCTCGGCCGAACGGGTCGAGGCAGCCTCCCGGCTGGCGTTGGCAGGTCGGGTGCGGTCCCCGCGCTATGCGCACCTGCACCCCATCTTGGCCACCGGGCAGGACAAGACCGCCGGGCTGCGGCCGCCACGGACCGAACCAGCAGAAGCCGGTGGCTACGTCCGTGGTGCCGGCTACTACGCGGGCGGTGCCAAGTGAACGGCATCGACATCGAGACCAAGCGCAAGCTCCGTGAGATGGGCGCTGCGCCGCTGCTGGAGGCGCTCGAGGCCCAAGACGACACCCTGACGCTGGGGATGGGCTTCGGTGAACGGCTCCGGTTGGTGGTCGACGAGGCACACTCGACGTTCAACCATGCCAAGGTCGAGGGCCTGATCCGCCGCGCCGGACTGCGGCACCCCGGCGCCGACCTGCGCCGGCTCGATCTGGTCGAGGAACGTGTGGACCGCCAGGTGATCGCCCAGCTCGGGACCTGCACGTTCATCGAGCGACAGCAGAACGTCGTGTTCCAGGGCTTCACCGGCTCCGGGAAGTCCTACCTCGGATGCGCGATAGCCAAGCAGGCCTGCCAGCACCGGATCCGTGCCCACTACATCCGCATGCCCGACCTGGAAGAAGCCTGGGCGCTGGCCAGTGACAAGCCACAAGGAGCGACGAAGTTCCTCAAGAAGTACGCGGCCTTCACGCTGCTGGTGATCGACGAATGGCTGCTCGACCACCCCGACGACGCGATGCGCAGCATGCTGTTGGAGCTACTGGAACGCAGGTACGACACCGGGTCCACGGTGTTCTGCACGCAGTACGCCAAGAAGGACTGGCACCAGCGGCTCGGATCAGGAGTGCACGCCGACGCGATCATGGACCGCATCGTGCACAACACCATCTGGGTCGATACCGGCAACCACAACATGCGTGAACACGCCTCGATGAACCGGTGAAAACAGCCGTTGGGGGCCGGTGGCCCCCACACCCGCGGCCACTGGCCCCCAACGGCAAGATCCACGGCCCCCAGCCATCCGATCCAGTGGTCCCCAAGCCTTCAAATACTCAATCTGCAGCACCCTGTCCAAGGCAGGGCTGCAGATGGCTCCGAGCACCTACTATGCCGCGAAGTCCAGGCAGCCGTCGGCGCGGGAGGTCCGCGACACAGAGCTTCGGCCGATGCTGCGGAGCCTGTGGGAGGACAACTTCCGGGTCTATGGGGCACGGAAGCTGTGGAAGGCCGCCAAGCGCGCCGGCCACGATGTCGGCCGTGACCAGGTCGCCCGGCTGATGCGCGCCGAGGGCATCGAGGGTGTCCGGCGCACCAAACGGGTTCGCACCACCAAGCCGGACCCGGCTGCTGCTCGGCATCCGGATCTGGTGAAGCGGGACTTCACCGCCACCGGCCCGAACCAGTTGTGGGTCACCGACCTGACGTTCGTGCCAACGTTCGCGGGGATCGCCTACGTGTGCTTCATCGTCGACGTCTTCAGTCGGATGATCGTCGGGTGGCGGGTCGCGTCGAACATGCGCACCGAGATGGTGCTCGACGCGATCGAGATGGCCCGCTGGTCACGCGGCACCCAGCTCGAGGGTCTGCGGTGTCACAGCGATGCCGGGTCGCAGTTCACCAGCCTGCGATACGGGGAGCGGCTCGCTGAGATCGGCGCCGTGCCGTCGATCGGGACCGTCGGCGATTCGTATGACAACGCGCTCGCCGAGACGGTCAACGGCTACTGCAAGGCCGAACTCATCCGCGGCCCTGCACGACCGGGGCCGTGGCGCACCGTCGACGACGTCGAGCTCGCCACCCTCGGGTGGGTCCACTGGCACAACCACCAGCGGCTCCACGGCTACCTCGACGACCTACCGCCAACCGAGTTCGAAGGGAGGTTCTACGCTACCCAACAGGGCGAGAGCGCCCTGGTTGAAATCAAATGACCAGAGCCTCCATCAGACCCAGGGCGATTCACGACTCCAACGGGCGCGCTCGTGGGAGGATGTTGAGAGTGGAGTTGGCGGCGGGCTTGGCGCCCTTGTTGGAAGACCCCAACGTGGGCGTGCTTCGTGCCCGACCAGAATTACGAGTTCTAGTCTCTGGCTGGTCCGCTAGTGGAAAGTCCGTTCTTGCGCGCCACCTTGCCGCACTACTTGAGTGTGAGTACCTGTGTGCCTCGAATGTCCTCACCACCGAGTTGGGTATGGAGTCAGTGGACTGGATCGACGAGCGCACGCGGGTCGAGGCGCTTCGGTCTACAGAGCACGAACGGACGTTGGATGATCGACTCCTGCATCATCTGAGCGAGTCGCCGCGCATCGTGCTCGATTCCTGGGTGGCGCCATTTCGGTCAACCGTTCACGACGTCGCGGTTTGGATCGAATGTGACCTTGACTCGCGAATTCAGAATGCGATCGGACCCGACGGTAAGAGGAACTATGCCGCGACAAGACGAGTTCGCGACGGTCTCGTCGCCAAGGATGACGACAGTGTCCGTCGATTTAAGAGCGCCTACGGATTTGTGTTTGGGCCTGACCCGAACGTCTTTCAAGTAATGGTCGATATCAGTGACGACATCTCGGCCGAGATTTCCAGCTGGCCAAACGAGCGACTGGTCGTGGCTCGGAAAATCGTCAAGGCACTCGCGAATCAGTTAGCCGGGTGAGCTACTTCGATAACCCTCGTTGATGTCATGTACGGCCCGAAGCAGTTCGAAGGAGACCCCAGCCTGTCGGGCGACGTGGAGAATGGCCTCCAAGTCCTTCGGTAGGCAGCGTCCTCCGAAGCCGCGCGATCGAGTGAAGACGGCGGTGTGGTCCCGTTCGACTCTCGGGTCAAGAAGCCAAGCCTCGCGAACTGCAAACCAGTCCGCGTCGAGTGCTTCACACAGGTCGAAGAACTGATTCGCAAACGTAACCTTTAGTGCGAAGTAACTGTTCTCCATGTACTTTGCCAATTCAGCCTCTGACGCGGTGCAGGTGAAGATACGCGTCTCGGCTCCGTGAATTTCCGTCAGGCGCTCTGCGAACCAGCGTGCGTCGGAGGGTTCGCCTCCTATGATCTGGAACAGGCGATCATTTGCCCAAGTTCCCCAGTCTTCTTGTGCGAATGCCGACTCGCCGACGTACTCAGGACTGAAGCAGACTGACTTTCCGGTGCTCGCTGCAAGCTGCTCGGTGGTGCCGGGCGGGACCGTCGACCGGAGAAGGACTCTTGTTGTTGGAACCTGCTTGATGGCGGCCACCACGTCGGTTAGATCGGCCGAGCCGTCATCCCGTCGCGGAGTTCCGACACATACCGTCACGAAGTCACAGCTCCCGAGGGCCGGCGCCGGGTACTCGTCGTGAATCGCGCGGTCGAACTCGACCACGTCGACATTCTTCTCCCGGAGTCTGCGGGCCACGTTCATGCCAACGTGGCCCAGTCCGATCACTCCAACTCTCATTGGCGCCCCCTGTTCACGAATTGAGTCGTGACGTGTTGCCAGACGCCCGCCTCCTCATTGAATTTTGACTCGGCCATCGAAAGCGCATCTCTTGATGGACCAAATACGACAATCGCTGGTCCAACTGACGACAGAAGAGGCGTGTATCCGATGTCCGCAAGCAGGTTTGCTTGGTGCCGGACCAGGTTTGGCTGGATATCCCATTCTTCTGGCTTCGAACTCGCCTGGTTGAATCTTGCCAATCCTCGAATAAAGTCATCAAAAGACGGTTCGAAGATGGCGGGCAGTACATCGGTTAGAAGTGCCGAAAGCGCCGAAAGCGTTCTGTCTTCAGGAACGGGTAGAACGCGGGCCCAGAAGCCTGAATCGGCGGTAGCGTCGAGGCCCTGCATCTCTCGGGGCCATGCAATAAGTGCCCGCCATTCCCGCGGGAACCTCAGACGAAAGGCCCGAGGTCTGGGTTGGCGTCTCATGAATGGGCCGCCCCATGCATCTGGCGAGCTCGCGCCCAGATCAAGTAGCGGTCGACCATCGAAAGCAAGGCGAACACCGAGCGATGATTCTGCCCCGATTCCAATGCGTGCAAGTTGGTGCACCGAGAGGAGCGGACGGCCAAGTGCCCACTGACAGCCTTGAAGAAGTGCGACTAGATACTGGGTCGTCGATCCGAGTCCCCGGTGTTCCGGAAGACGAGATTCGAAGTCGATGCGGAGATTCGATAAATCGATCTTCGCTCGCTCCGCGAACATGGGAAGCTGCTGAAGGGACGGCGGGAGTGGGGGTGATTCGCACGAGTCGCCGAGAGCCTGGATGCGCAACGTGAACTGCAGTTCCGGCACGGAGAACCCGAGGCCACCGCCCCTTGGAACCGCGGAGGACAGGTCGATTGACCCAAGGTGCACTCTGGCCTGTCCCTTCACTTCCACGGTTGCTGGTCCCACTGGACGGAGCGCGCGCTCGGTGAAGGCCTGGATCGACTCCTGCGCCCAGATCATGGGCGTGCTCATGCTCGATCCGCGAGTTCGGGCTGTGCCAATACAGCCCCCCACATGCCGACGACGGTCTCCTCGTTGTGCCGTTCCCGGATCCGCTGGACCATGCCAATCCGCATGTCGACGGAGTCCTCCCTGGCAAGGTGGGCGACTAAGTGGTGATCAAAGTCGTGAAAGTTGGTCAGCCATGCAACGGCTGGATAGTCCTGAAGCAATTCTCGGCACTCGGGGATGTCACTGGCAATGATCCATTGGCCGCGAGATGCTGCCTCTAGTAGTGAGTTGGGTGAGCCCTCACGCGTTGACAGATGCAAGAACACACTGGCGACCGCAATGTCGCGATGCATCCCATTGGTAGGTTGAAGGAGCCTGACACGATCGTCCAGTGAGTCGCAAAATTGGTCGTACATCGTGAGGTTCCCGAAGGACGGGACCGGTTGAGCAACGACGACTAGGCCCTTCCGAGCGGCGCGATTTAGGCAGGCAGCCAATTGCTCCGGCTGCTTTCGAGCCTCAACACGGCCAGCCCATGCCAGGTCCGCCCTTCGGGGGCTCGCCAGATCTTCGTCGTGCCCCTTTACCTCTTCATCCAACAGAAGGTTCGGAACGACCGACACCGGTACTCCTGGAACAGCACTTCGGGTCATGACGGCCGACGCGTTGCCATTGGCAACTATTCGGTCGAACGCGCTTGCGGCTTTGCCCGGATGTTCAACCAGATTTCGACTTGCGTGGTCAGCGGTGGGAGTCCTCCAGATGCTGTGACCACCTCGTTTCCGGAACTCGGAAGCGGCGGCGAGCTGTTGGAGACCCGTTCCGGGGCCGAGCGACGCGAAGAGGATAGGACCGTGTTCGGGGTCAAGGCGAAGGGTGCGTCGTTGGACGCCATCCGCCCATTCCACCAGTGAGGCTCCCGAGCGGGTAATTGCCTGATGCTTGATGTCAGGCGGCGTGAGCTCGGAGGTGTCAATATGTACGATCCACGATCGCCGACTCAGCGCAGTCGTGATTCGGTATAGAGCTCGCTCCATCCCGCCGATATGGGGAACGAAGAACGGCGTGTACAAGGTCAGGCTGCGCATTGGATCGCGGCCTCCCAAAATACTGCTGCCTCCACGTTCCCGAGAGCGCGGAAAGACGGGAGCCTCCAGTCTGAAACTTGATCTGCGACCAACTGCGCCGCTGCGGACGAGCCGATGAAGGCCTGGCAAAACGAGGGCGGCTTAGATCGGGTGTTGAGGACCTTGGCGAGTGATGCTTGGAGTAGCCACGATCGGGCATCCACTTCAGAGACGTCCTGAATGCTTGGTCGGCCGTACGATCCCTCGACGAAGGCTATGGCGGATATCTGCGCATCGGCGGGTCCCTCGGGCGGAAGGAGTAGCGATTGCCCTGTTCGGCTGCGAATGTGGCGACGTCGCCATCCTGTGCCAACCAGCCAGGGCTTGTTCATCGCAGGATCAACAACCACCGTGTCGTCAGTGATGACCGACGCCACCTTGGCGCACCTTGCTGCGAAGTGCGACTTCCCCGAGCCGATCACCAAGAGTCCGAGACCATCGGATACGAGCATGGCCGCATCGACGACAACTCGTCCTTGGATGGCGTGGCTTTCTCCATGCCAGAAGCGCAACGCGCCGTATGTCAACTCAGACCACGTTGGTATCGCCCGAACGTTTATGGCCCGGACTTCAGATCGACCGAACGTCCACCGGCCTTCGAGCGTTGCCTTGTCGCCCCGAAACCGAATATCGGTTAGGTCCGGAAAGAGTGGCATGAGTAGTTCAGGCGGCGGGGCTTCGGAGACACCAATGACCTCAATGAGGTTCGAAGTCGCTGAGAGCAGGATCGAGGGCATCAGTCGATCACTCGCTCAGTGCTGAGGGTGCGGTAGCGGGTACCTGGCGCAGCGTCGCGAACCACCAGATCCGTCAACCACAGGTGCGGGTCGTAAATGAATCCGTCATGTGAGATCGAGTCAACGATCTGTTGGGAGAGACGTGCTGAGGAAAGGGATGCGTGGTTGCTGTAGAGGAGCACAGCGTTCCAAGCGTCATCGCCCGGCAGGCTTGAATGCCGGTATCCTATTCCAGTGATGTCCGATGCGGGCACCACTGGGTCGTACACCGACACATCGAAGCCCAGGTTGACAAGTTCCCGGGCCACGTGAAGTCCAACGGAGTTCCGCATGTCTGTGGTTGGTGGGCTGCCTTTGAAAGCTGCGCCGCAAACTAGGATGCGGACCTCGGCGGCCGCATGCCTGCTGAAGTGACGCGCGAGGCTAGAAATCGTGGGTTCTTGTGCCTGATCGTTCACGATTCGGGCACGCCCGAACAACGTGTCCTGCGGCGGTACCGGCAAGAGGGACTCGGCGAGTATGTATGAGTCCTTGGTGAGGCAGGACCCCCCAACGCCTGGACTCGCGTGCTTGAGTCGATCACGGGGATAGTCGAGATTTACGTCATCTACCAAACGACGGATATCGATGCCGTGCATCTCCGCGATCTGGCACAACTGATTTGCGAGCGCTTGGTTGATGTCGCGAACCGCGTTGGTGGCCAGTTTCCCGAGTTCGGCGGCCTCAATGCTTTCCGCAGCCTGGCAAGGCATGCCAGCTTGTGTCATTACGTCCACCGCGCGTTGTGTACTCCGCGACTCCAAGCCGCCCACTAGGTGTCGTATGGTGCGGGATTCGGTCAAGGTTCCGCCTGTTGAAGTTCGTTCCGGTGCGAAGGCGATGAGGAAGTCGCCACCCGAGAGACCAGAAGCCTCTTGTAGTACGGGGATGACTCCGGCCCGGGTTGTTCCGACCGGAACCGTCGAACGCATAATTACGAGGTCTCCGGGGCGAAGTACTGCGCCAACGGTTCTTGCCGCCAACAATAGGTTATCGAGACGCGTTTTCTTGGTCGCGGAGTCAATGGGGGAATCGACACAGATCACGTGAACGTCGCTCGGCTCGGGGGCCTCACCGACGAGCAGGCCGGGGATATCGAACTCATAACCGGCGGCTCGAAGTCCATGCGTCGCTATCCTGCGACGCGCCGGTGCGGTGTCGACACCAAGGACCTGCATCCCGGACTCCGCGGCTAGTGCTGCGAACTTGAGGCCAACCTCCCCGAGTCCGACAACACCTACCTGCACTGACGACTCCTTTGATCTCAACCTCATCCCCGGACGGACACTAGTGGAGGCGGTGGATGTTCGTTGGCACAACATTGGAAAGTGCACCCCTTGGGCGCATCCGGCCCGTAGTGTCGAACAACTCCAGCTCGGCGGGATGGAGCTGGTGCTGGACCACGAACGACCTGTGCTTGATCCGCCATAGTCCTTGTCCGGTGCCCAGCGTTGGCAGGAGCGACTGCTCGGTGCCGGTCAGCCCGAGGGTCGCGGCGGTGGAGCCAAGCTGGTCGGACTCCTGCCGATAGACCACTCGCGTCTCGGCGTTGGCCAACAGGGACGAGGCGAGGGCTCGCATCGCGGAGCCCTGATCGCCGACGTTGTCGAGGTCGGAGAGTTTGTGGAAGATCAACATGTTTGCGATGCCGTAGTGCCGTGCCAGCCGCCAGTGGGCGTCCATCCGGCGCAGCAGAGCCGGGTGGGACATGAGGCGCCACGCCTCGTCGTACACGACCCAGCGTTGACCGCCGTTCGGGTCGAGCAGGGCGGACTCCATCCACGCGGACGCGCACGTCATCAGCACCGAGATCAAAGTGGCGTTCTCCGTGACCCGAGACAGGTCGAGGGAGACCATCGGCAACGTCGGATCGAACCGCACAGTCGAGGGACCGTCGAACAGCCCGGCTAGGTCACCCGCGACGAGTCGGCGCAGCGCGTGGCCGGCGAGCCGGCCGTCCTCGGCAAGCCGACCATCGGAGTCGGTGGCCGGATCGGGAGCCAGCAGCCGGTCGACGACCATTGGCAACACCGGGACGTCTGCCGAGCGCACGGCCTCAGCGAGGGCGACGTCGATCGCGGTGTGCTCGAGAGGCGTGAGCCGACGGTCGAGGACGGTCTCCGCCAGAGCGCCGACCAGTTCACGTCGTCTTGCAGTCACTTGTGCCGCCCACTGCTGATCATCGAGGCCAGCCGGACGGTGCCCCTCATCGAGCGGGTTGAGCCGGTTCGGCATCCCATGCCCGAGCGCAATCGCCTTACCGCCGACCGCCTCGGCGACGGCCGTGTGCTCCCCCTTCGGGTCACCGGGGACATAGACGCGACGTCCGAACGGGATCGAGCGGGTGTAGAGGCTCTTCGCCAGAGCTGACTTTCCAGACCCGACGATCCCGGCCAGAACAAGGTTCGGTGCGGTGATCAGCCCGCGGGCGTAGAGCACCCAAGGGTCGTAGACGAACGAGGACCCGGAGTAGAGATCTTGACCGACGAACACCCCGTCGCTCCCGAGCCCGCCTTCCGCGAGGAAGGGGTACGCACCCGCCAGGGTGGCTGAGGTGTCCTGATGACGCGGCAATCGCAGGCGACCCGGAGTGCGGAGCGCAGCGGGGCCGGGTTCGCCCGCCTTTGGTAGCACTATCGTTGCGCGCCGCTCGGCCGCCAGTTCGTCTGCCTTCGCCTTGGCGACGGCCTTGCGGGAGTTGCGGTCCTCGGCCAGCAACGACTTCGCCGCCGCCTTGCGTGCCCGCCGGTCACGACGACACTCGCGTCGAGGGACGACGAGGACCGCGCTGTGCAGGCGGCCTTCGTCCAAACCCTTCACAGTGACAGCCCGTGGTCCACGGACGAGCGCGACAAGGGTGGATCGGGGAACTCGCGGTGATAGGCAAGCGTGGCCTCCGCCTCCTGAGCGTTCGCGATGATCTCGCCAACCTGTCGCACCATTTCGCCAGCCCGGTGGAGATCCCACGACACCCGGTACGCAGCCGAGCGAGCCTTCGGAGAGTCCGCCGGCACCCACTCCGTTTGCCGCTGACGTGCGTCGTGGAACTCTGCGATCTGGTGCAGCGACTGGCTCAGGGACGCGACCGCTGAGGTGAGGGAACCGAGCACCGAGTAGATGTCGCGAGGGTCGTCGATGGACCGGGTCGCATGCGCCAGACCACGCAGGACTGTCTGGACTTCGTCGGCGGCAGCCGCCGGGTTCTCGAACGTGGGCATCGGGGCCTCCTTCTCGATCTGGTCGAGAAGGAGGTGTGCCACCACGTCTGTGATCGCGCCTACGCCGCGCTGAACAGCAACAGCCGCACATCCGGCCTCCGACCACCGGCGTAGCGAACGCGGCCCGGCACGTCTTCACCCAGATTGGAATTTGGGATGATCTACACGCCTCAGGCACGACCCGAGGACCATCCACGCCGAGCGTCAACCAATTCGAGTCAGTTCCAGGAGTGACGAAATGTCAAGTGAGCCCGAGGCCGTTGCAGACCTGCTGAGGTCTCAAGGGCAGATGAGTTTCGTGGAGCCGACGACGGATGCGCTTATCGAGGCGTTCGAGTCGGAGCATGACCGTCAACTACCGTCCCAGCTCAAGCGGTGGCTCCTCGTTTCGGACGGCGGAGACTTCTTCCTGCCTGCGGGCTTTCAACTGCGCGGCATTGAACATCTTCCGTTGATCGATGTAGACGACCCGGATCGACCAGATGACAGTTACATCGTCATCGGCACTTTGTCCTCGGGCGACCCAGTTCTGTGCGAGGAATCAAGTGAGCGAATCTCGATCTACAACCACGAGGTCGGAAGGATCGAGGACGACGAGACCTTCGCCGATTTCTTCACCTTTCTGACCAGTCTGGCTGAGGTGGTCGGCATTGGTGACGACGATGTCGAGTAGGACTGCGGGTCGTAACCGAGCGATCAGGAAGGCATGGGAGAACGAAAAGAGGCTCGTACTTGAAGGCAAGGGCACCCGTGATTGGACGCCCGAGCAGCAGGAGCAGATTGCGGAGAAGGGCAAGGCCTACGACGATAAGGGGCGGGCATTCGAAGGCCAGCACATGAAGAGTGTCTCGGCGTACCCGGAGTATCTGGACGACCCACGAAACATCCAGTTCCTTTCGCACGATGAGCACCTCGCCGCGCATGTCGGCAGCTGGATGAATCAGACCAACGGCTACTACGACCCGGTCCTGAGGACAATGTCGAACTTCGGTGACGGGCCTCCCCAACCGTGTGCCGAGTTGCCGCTTACAAATCCGCTGTATCCCGAGCTTCTCAATCCGGCCAGCACTGAAACGACCAATGCCAGCACTGAAACGACCAATGCCAGCACAAGTACCCCCTCCCTGGTGGCTCCTTCCTCCAGAAGCTTTGCACCCGCACCTGCGGCGGCGACTCCGAAGGGCAACTTGCGGCAGTGGACTCAGTCACTGAAGCGTGTCGCCCAGCAGACGTGGAGCAATCCACATGTGCGGGCGGCGGTGCTAGCCACTGCTCCAGTCGTGGCGAAGGTGGCTATAGACGCTCTTGGTGACCGCTCGCCGAGAGGAGTCCGCGCCACTACTGCTTCGACACAGTCATCCACGAGGCGGGCCCCGGCAGCCAGCGCCGATGCTTTGCGCGAGGCCCGTCGGTCGCCCGACGAGCACGGCGTGAGTGGATACACCAGGAAGGACGGGACAAGCGTTCGGCCATACCAGCGCGGTGGGAAGAAGGACTGACAGCCGCCAGGCTGAGATCGGCCCTCAGGTCTGGTGCTCAGACCGAGCGGCATAGTGGCAGTGCGGCGGCCGAGAACGCCTGGGCTTGCTGTCCCCAGAGCCGACGTGTCTCGCACGACGCTTGGATGGCGGCCTGCTCGATGTCGGCTACGGCCCGTTCGAGTTCGTCGGGGTCTTGGGTGCTGACGGCGATCAGGCCGGTGGTGCGGAGGATGCCGTGGCCGGCGGTGAGGTCGGCCTCCTGCTGGAGGACGTCGTTGTATTCGGCGGACTGCTGGGCGTCCTCGATCTGGCCGATCCTCTGCCTCTGAGCGGCGTCGGAGATGTACTCGGCCTTCTTCTTGCGGATGTCGCGGGCAGCTTGGTCGGAGCGCATCGGCGTGTAGAGCAGTGTGAACGTCCGTCGTACGCCGGAAGAGAGCAGGACGGGTGCGAGGAAGCCCGGGTAGACGAGTGATCGCGGCCATTCGCTGATCCAGAGCACGCAGTGGTGTGCGGAGTCGCTGCGCACGCTCGACCAGTTCTCGGTGACAGCAACCGGGCCGGCGGTGGCGAGGTCGCGGCCGAGCTCGCCGTGGCGCTCCAGAGCGCCAGCCACCACGGGGTCGTACGCGGAGCGGAGGATGACCGCGAGGTCGCCGGGCTCCAGCCAGCCCGATGGAGCGAGGTCGGCCGCGCGGAGGGCCGCGGTCATCGTGGACATCTCTTGACGGAGAACTGCGGCTGCTCCCCGGTTGCCGCCACCGGCTGCACGAATGGCGCGGCCCGCCGCCTTCATGTCGAGTGAGATCGACACGGTGCTCGCGTGCCGCTCGCCAGCAGGGCCGGCGCGGTCGATCAGTTCGCCGTACGTCGTCGAGGTCCAGGAGTCGTTGTGGGTTCCGTGCTGGGACCACCACTCGGCGAGGCCCTTCCCGGAGTCGGGCAGCGTCCGCTCCATCACCTGCAACGAGGAAATGCGTCCCGAGCGGCACGCCGTGGCAAGCACTCGCCCCCAGCTCGTGACACGGCGTTGTTGCTCGATCGGGTCAAGCAGGATGAAGGCTGGGTGGGTGACGCCGACGATGGCAGTCAGCGTCGCGGCGTGCGGGTCATGAACCATGACCGCACCGCTCTCGGGGTCGAACCACTGACGAAGACGCGCGGCATCCCCAGGCAGCGACAGCGTGCCAGCCGGTCGAGGCTTGACGATGTGGCGGCGGAACAACGACTGACCACCGGTGGACCGCCAGAGCCAGCGGCTGACCACGGGCAGCCACTCGATCAGCTTGCGACCGCCGACTCCGATGAACGCGAGGGCAGCGCAGAGCAGCAGCACGGGAACGACATACATCAAGGACGGTCCACCGCCGAAGTAGAGCGCGAACACCAGCATGATCGCGCCGAACCCGACCACGACGAGCTGAGACCCGGACAATCCCAGGAGCACACCTCGCCGTGTCAGGCGGGAGAACTTCATCGGAGCGAGTTCGTAGTCGTGTGCAGTCGTTGGGTTGCTCACCGGTCAGCCCTTCTTCCCGTTGGACTGTGAAGGAATCGAGTCCGCGACATGCGGCGGCAGGGGTGCGCCCGAGGACGAGACCGGGGTCTTCTGGGCGGCGTCTGCCTGTTGCGAGGCGGCACCGCCGACCGCCTGGCCGGTCCAGACTCCGGCCGTGGCGGCTTCCTTCGCCACGACCACACCAGCAGCGACTCCGCCAGCGGCAGCCCCGCCCGCGGCTGCTCCGCCTCCTCCCGGAAGATGTCAAGCAGTCTGAGACACGTCTCGTCACGCGGTCTGTATGAGGGCCTCCGGTGATGGCTGGTTGATCCAGGCGGCCTGGGGGAGCTTCGGGGCCTGGGGTCGGCGGGTGCCGAACCGTTCGGGGTGAGCGGCGTGGGCTGCGTCCAGGGTGTGCTGCCGCTGGGCCCGGATCTCGGTTGCGGTGCCGTGGTGGACCGACGCGGGGGTGTGCAGCCCGATCCCGGAGTGACGGTGCTCGTGGTTGTAGTAGCCGAAGAAGTCCTCGCAGAACGCTCTCGCGTCGGCCAGCGAGCCGAACGCCTCGGGGAAGACCGGGGCGTACTTCAGGGTCTTGAACATGGCCTCGCTGAACGGGTTGTCGTTGCTGACCCGCGGCCGGGAATGGCTGCGGTCGACGCCGAGGTCGAGCAGCAGCTGGGCGACGGGTTTGGAGGTCATCGACGTCCCGCGGTCGGCATGGATCGCCTGAGGGATGCCGTGCACGCCCATCGCTTTCTCCAGCATCGTCTTGGCGATCTCGGAGTCCTCGACAGCCTGCACGGTCCAGGCCACGACGTAGCGGGAGTAGATGTCGAGCACGACGTAGAGCTGGAACCAGATCCCGCGCTGGGGGCCGCGGACCTTGGTGATGTCCCAGGACCAGACCTGCCCCGGCGCGGTGGCCAACAGCTCGGGCTTCGTCTTGGCAGGATGGGTGGCCTGCCGGCGCCGCTCGCCGGCCGCACCGTGGGCGCGCAGCAGCCGGTGCATCGTCGACATCGAGCACAGGTAGGTGCCCTCGTCCAGCAGCGTCGCCCAGGTCTGGGCCACCGACTTGTCGCAGAACCTCGGCGAGGTCAACACCTCCAGCACCTCGGCTTGCTCGGCCACGGTGAGCGCGTTCGGCGGCCTCGGACGCGACGGCTTCGGGCCGTGCAACCGAGGCTGCTTGGCGCGGTAGTGGCTGCCCCTGGGTCGTCCCAGCAGCTCACACGCCTTGGTCACCGAGGTCAGCTCGGCGAGCTCGTCGACGGCAGGGTTGATCACCGTCCGGGCGGCTTCGGCGTGCCCGTGCTCTCGGAGAGCGTCTCCAAGAGCGCGTGTGCTTTTCCCACGATGTCCAACGCGGCCCTCGTCCTGGCCAACTCGGCCTCGGCCTTTTCCGCACGGGCGCGCAACTGTTCGACCTCCCGATCCCGCTGCCGCTCGCGACGGTCCTTGGCCTGGGGGGCCAGCGCTGAGGCGGCGCCAGACTCGGCGGCCTTGCGCCACTCCACGATGTGGGAGGAGTACAACCCCTCCCGCCGCAGGATCGCACCGCGCTCGCCGCGGTCGGCGGCGTCGTAATCGGCCAGGATCTTCGCTTTGTACTCGGCGGTGAACGTGCGTCGCTTCGGACGGTCTGCTCTCGGGCTCACCACCCCATCATCGATCCGGGCAGCATCAGCCAACGTCATGGTCATCAGGTGTCTCGCTTCTCGCCCGTGCAGAGGGAAGGAACTCAGTAGCGGTGTCTCACCTCAGCCTGACGCACAGGGTCCTCCCGAGGAAGCCGCACCCGCACCTCCGGTTGACGGTCCCGTACCCGTCGGTGCTGCGGCCGGCGCGGGTGAACCGCCACCATTGCCGCCGCCGTCGAGCACCTTGCTCGGCTGCGAGCTCGGGGCGCGGTTCATCGGGATCGGCATCGGGCGGTTGAGTGCCGACTTGCCTTCCTGCTCGGCCGACATCGCTTGGTACATGTCGAAGCCCATGAAGTTGATCGCCTTGTAGGTCATGTACGGCGCGAACCCGGCCATCAGCATCAGCACGACGCCGGCGATCGGCTCTGACACCGACTGGATGTCACTGTCGATGGGGGCGGAGACCTGTGCGGTGGCGAGCAGGAAGATCACCACCAGGACGACCTTCGAGAGGATGAGGGCGATCACGAACGATGCCCACCTGCTGACCCAGGAGCGCGTGTGGTCCCAGCTCGACCCGGCGAGGGCAATCGGAGCGAACACGATCGCGATGAGGAGTAGTGCCTTGCGGACGAGCAGGCTGATCCACACGATGCCTGCCGCGCCGATGGCAAGGCCAGCGATGAAGATCGTCAGGATCGCACCCGCGCCGGGCGCCGCGAGGTTGAGCCCGACGAGGCCGGTGGTGAGCAGGGCGACGCGGTCGCCCATCTGCTCCATGTTGGTCCCAGCCGCGTTGACGATGCCGATGCAGAGCTGGTCGGTGACTTCCATGGCCGTGGCCAGCAGAGCGAGCGCGACGAAGGAGCCGAGGATCGACTTCGCCAGTCCGAGGGCTGCTCGCGACAGTGCGGCTGGTTCGCGTCGGATCATGCCCCCGATGACTTGGAGCATGAAGAAGCCGAGCATCACGAAGACGGCGATGCCGAAGAGGATGTTGTAGACCCTGGTGTACTGACTGCTGGTGACGTCGACCATCGTGGTCGAGTCGAAGACCTTCCACACGGCCTCGAACATCCAGCCCGCAGCGTGCCCCATGCCCTGAGCCAGCCAGTCGAAGGGCGCGGACACCAGCGCTCCGGCCGCGTCGCCCGCGACATCGCACACGGATGAGATGACAGGTACATCGCAGACGTCGACCATCGTCGTGTTCTCTCGTGCTTGCCCGGTCAGACGGACTGGCCGACGTTCCAGAAGAAGTTGACGAGGGCGACGGACGCGCCGGTGATGATCGCGGCACCGAGCCCGACCAGGACGCCGAGCTTGCCGCGACCAGCCAAGTGCGGGTTCGACGAGTTCGCGCCGAGTGCCCAGACGACCGCCGAGACGATCAGGGCGAGTACGGCGAGGATGAGGCCGACGGTCATCGTCGCGCCGACGATGTCCTTGAGCTGGCTGATCCCCGGCAGCCCGTTGGAGTTCGGGCCGATGTTGATGTCCTGCGGCAACAGCGACAAGACGGCGGTGGGTAGACCGAGGGTGATCACGATTCCTCCTGAGTGAGTGGACGGTTCACTCGCTCAGGTGTTCGGGTCGGACCACGGTGCCCTCGATAGCGTTGCGTCTGTGGCGCTTCCCGAGACCGACCTGGCACGAATCAAGAAGTGGTGCGACTCGATCTGGCCGAAACACATGTGGGACCAGGCGAAGGTCGAAGCCGACGTTGCGCCGACGCACGTCACCATCGTCGAGGTCCGGCCCGACTGGATGGGTGGCCCGGTACCCACGCGATTCCCCATCGCTCGGCTGCGCTACACGAAGACCACCGGCCAGTGGGCGATCTACTGGCGCGACCGGAATCTGAAATTCCACGAGTACCAGCACAAGCGGCCGTCGAAGAACGTCCAGTCGCTGCTCGACTACATCCGCGAGAGCAAGGACCCGATCTTCTTCGGTTAAGTCAGTCGCCAAGGCCGATGCCGGGGGACGTCGCGGCCCGCGCATGCTCCAGCGTGAAGTCCGGCATACGGCGGAGGGGCTTGACTCCCTCGACGATGCGGTCGGGGTCCACGGCCGTGTGGGAGATGTCGTAGCCGCCCCACGGCGAGCGGCCGGGGACGTGGCGCGTTCCAAAGGGCCGACGCTCAGTGATCATTGGCGCACCGGGCACCTGCATGGACTTGGGGTAGTGCTCGGCGATCCAGTTCTTCGTGGCCTTGGACATCCGGTCCGTGTCCATCGCGCGCAACCTCGACGGGACGATCGGGAGTTCGCGCCAGCCGGGGGGGCGTGGTCGTGCCACAACTCGACAGCGACGTTCTCGTGGTCGGTGATCGCGTTCCACTCGCACGGTTCACAGATCGCCTGGTACATCAGATCGCCGACACACTGGCACGACTCGTGCCGGTCGGCGTGCTTCCACGGCTCACAACGCAAGTCTGTTGTGTAGAGCGCGAAACCGTGGCCCGCGACCTGGGCGTTGTCAGGGACCGTGATCGAGTGGCGCCACAGGTTGACGTGGGTCTTGTCGTGCGCGTGCAGGAACATCCAATGGTCCAGCGCCGCGTCGAGCTCGGCCGGCGGGTAGTACACCGTCGTGAAGTGCAGGGGAGCACCACGCCACTCGGGAGTCGACTCGACGGCCGCCTCGTGGAGCATGCCCTCGATGTCGAAGGCGAGCTGCTCCTCGCTCACAACGTCGCTCCCACGTCGAGGAGCCAGTTCGCCCAGGCGAGCGCACCGCCGGTGAGTACAGCACCGCCGAGGGCGACGAAGAGGCCGGTCTTCGCCTTGCTCGCGGTCTGCCAACTGCCTTGAGCCGAGCCGATGGCCCACGTCGCCGCGCAGATGACAACCATCAGGACGGCGACGATCAACCCGTAGGTCAGCAGCGCACCGACGATGGCGCGGAGTTGGCTAGAGCCGCCGACGGCACCGAAGTCGGGGCCGACGAGAGGCAGAATCGCGGGGATCTTCATGGTCATCAGGTGCTATGCCCGAGCCGTCCAGTGACAATGGTCGTAGTGTCCGCCGGTCACGCTGTTGGGATCGTGCATCCCGCCGCCGTCGTAAGGTCGCCAGCCCTCGGACGCTCGCGCTACCGACCAGATGCGTCCCTGCCAGATGAGGTACTCAACGCCGAGGGTCTCGGCGTTCTCCTTCAGCCAGTTGGTGACCTTCCAGCCGTAGTCGAGCGCACGGCCGCTTGCTGCGGTGCCGATCGAGTTGCCGAAGGTGCCGTCGCAGGCTCGGCCAAGGGGGTGCTCCGACTTCCCCGAGCGCGGCGACCAGCACGCCCACTGGGAGTCGGGGAAGTTCTTCTGGACCTGGGAGAGGATGTGCGCGGTCCGCTGTGTGATCTGTCCGTCAGAGGTCGGGTCGTCGACAAGGCCGTCGGGACTGTCGCCGGTGTACGGCGACGCCGGACCACCGTTCGTGCATCCTGCGTCACTCGTGGCTGAGCCACCCTCGACGTTTGCCGCGCCGTTCGAGGCCATCCAGGGCTCCGGGTCGACTGGTGCAGCGTCGGTGCCACCGGGGCGGACCTCGAAGTGCAAATGGGTGCCGGTGGAGTAGCCGTCGGAGCCGACGTCGGCGATGTACTGCCCAGCGGTGACGGTATCGCCGGCTTCGACATGGATGCCATCGGCGTACATGTGGGCGTAGCCGGTGGCAACCCGCTTTCCTCCGACGGTGTGCTCGATCAGGATGAGGTGGCCGTAGCCCGTGGCTGGTCCGGCGAACGCCACACGGCCGTCGGCGGCGGCGAGGATATGCGTCCCGGCTGGCGCGGAGAGGTCGACGCCGGTGTGCAGCTTGTACTCGCCGGTGACCGGGTGGACCCGCATCCCGAAGCCACTCGTTCGCACCCAAGTCCCGCCAGGGAGCGGGACGACCACTCGGGCGGTCTCGGGGAGCGTGGGCGCAGCCCCACCGACCGGAGTAGATGCCGGCGAGACGAGGCACTGGTTCTCGGCCTGCGCCGCTGGACTCATGAGCGCTCCAAGACCCAGCAGGATGCAGGCCGGGCCAAGGAGGATCGCGACCAACCCGCCAGCGACGACCTTGCCCATCGGTCAGTCCAGCGGCTTGTCGAGCATCGACAGCCGGAGCAGGTGACACTCGGGGTACGACGGCGCGCAGACGAGGAAGATGGTGAACGCCACGTCGTGCTCGGACGAGACCGGCTCGCCCTCCCAGATGCCGGAGCGGTGGCGGGTGCCCTGGATCGTGAGGGCCGTCGTGCCGGGGAGCAGCTCGTCGCCGGCCTGCGCCTCAGCCTCGGCCCACTTGGTTGGGGTGCTGACCGAGTCCACGGTGAGCCATTGCTCCGTCTCGTACTTGGTCAGTTCGACCCACGCGTCCTGCGTCGGCAGGTAGTTGTCGAGGTCGGACACCAGGCCGGGCGTGGACTCGCCGGTCGGGTCGGCGACTTCGGTTAGTAGCTCGATGTGGTCGGTCCTGGAGACGAGCGTCGCGGTGTTCCACGCGAAGATCGCCTCAGCGACCTGACGAGCGAAGGTCTCGGGGTCCGACGTCCGGCGCAGTTCAGGGAGTTCGGTCACTGCCGGGACGTCGTGGACCTCCGTCAACTCGACCGGCGCCTGCGCCTTGGTCGACGCAGCGCTGGGGGAGTGCGCCCGGTGGACCAGCACGGCGTACGTCACGAACGCGATCAGCAACAGGGCGGATGCGACACCGGCGACGATGAGGCGTCGGCGGCGGAGGTCATCAGCAGTGGTCGGGTAGAGCATCAGCATGGCCTTCGGGAGTCGGGGGTGGTCACGACTCAGGTGTGCCGCCCGCCTCCTTGGCGAGGGTGACGGCCTCGGCGAACGCCTTGGTCTCGTCGATGACGCGCAGGAAGAGCGCCCAGTCATCGGGCTTGATCTCGCGGGCGATCTGCTCGACGTCGTACTTCTTCGACCAGCCGTCCATCTCGGCCCACTTGAGGTTGAACGAGCGTGTCGATCGCTTCCGGTTGGCGGCCTCTTCCTCACGCTGTCGCTTGTTCTCCTGGATGCGCCGACGCCGGTCTTTCTTGGCTTGCTCGAGGGCCTTTTCGGCTTCCTCGTTGAGCTTGGCCTCGGCTCCGGGCGCCATCATCGCGGCGATGCGCTTGGCGGCCATTACGCGTTGGTAGCCAGGGTCGACCGGGCCGCCGTTGCGGATTGCGGCCAGCTCGTCCTCGGCGACCTTCCGGACGTCCTTTGGGAGTTCGCGGTCAGCAGCCACGCGCTCCATCTCCAGGATCGCCTCTAGCCGGGTGTGGGATGCCCGCTGCGTGACCAGAAGGGCCGCCTGGTGTCGAGTCCTGCCGGGTGCTCCCGGTGGTTCCGATTCGGAACCACCGGGCTGGCCTGCAGTTTTGTCATTTTCGTGTCCGAACTGCGACGCCCTCTGACGCCGGGCTGCATCCTCCTGGAGGAGGGTTTTCATCTCGTCGTACAGATGCGCGGCCTCGATGTTGGAGAGCGGCTTGTGCGTTGTGTTCTCGTCGCGCTCGGCGAGGAGCCGGGTAAGCTCGTCGCTGATCCCGGACCTCACCCACACACGCAGGGTGTGCCATCCGAGCTTCTTGGCCGCTTCGAGGCGGCGGTAGCCGCAGATCAAGTAGCCGTCGGGTGTGATGGTGACGGGTTGAAGAAGGCCGACTCGTTTCAAGGAGTCCACCAGTGGAGTCAGGTCACCGGTGTCCCGGCGGTGGCGTTCACCGACGACGATGGTGCTGACGGAGCGGTCGAGCTCGATGTGGCCGCGCTCAGACATAGCTCTCACCTGGCTCGGTTGTGAAGTCCGGTGCGGCTGCCTCGACCATGTGGACGAGGCCCTTGTCGTCGAAGAGTTCGATGACCGGGAAGCCCATCGCTGCTTGCTTGAGTAGGCCGTGGCTCCTCGTGGTGCCCGCGAAGTCGGGGTGCGGGTCACCAAGCACGGCGCGGAGCACGTGAATCCACGCGTCTTGCCCGATGTCTAGGAATCCCGGGCCGTCGCCTTCTCGGAGCAGAGACTTGTATGCAATCTCGGGCTTGCCGCAGCGACTGAGCCGAGCGGCGATGTATTCCATCGCGAGCCGCGCACTGGTGGGGGCCCAACCGAGGTCTACGAAGAAGTCCACAACGGTGTCGAGGGCGAAGAACGCGTTGGTCGGCTCGCCGTCAACGTTGTCCTCCTTCTCGGCGTACGGGTCGGCCGTCTTGGCGAAGAAGTGGAACGCCGGGTGATAGTCCGCGATCTCCGAATCACGATCCGCGAACCGCTCGGCGTCGTGGTAACCGAGGCCGGCTGTCTTGCGCGCCTGTCCGGTCGAGCAGAGCAGTCCCTCGGCCCGGGACTCGTAGATCAGGCTCAGCTCGACCGCATGGGTGACGACCGCCCAGGGGTCCTCGGCGACGCGAGTGGATCGCATACGCATCACCTCGAAAGCGGCGACGGCAGCATCGCTCGGTTCGCGGCCGTGCTTGTGGGCGAGGCCGGCGTACTTGTCCATCGCGTAGGTCATCAGCTCGGCGGCTTCCGGGCTGGTCTGCCATGCGCGCCGTCCGGCGTACGCGAGGTCGAGCAAGAGGAGCCGCAGCCCCTCAGCGGTTGCATAGGTGGGTGCGGTCATAGCCCGAGTCCTTCTTGGTCGGTGATGCTCGGACCTGTGGCGTCGGGTCGAGCGATCGAGGTGCGGGTGATGCGGCGCGACGCCTTGGAGACGGCAGAGCCAGGGGTACGACGCGCGCGGCGAGTCAGCTCGGCCTGGAGGTTGATGCCGCGACGTACGAACTTCGAGCTGAGCAGAGTCGGCATCTCGCTGGGGCGAACCCAGGCGACGCTCGGATGAGATCGGTCTGTCTCCTGCCGGGCACCGGAGGTCGGGACCGACGGGTCCTTGTAGACGGCGAGGGCATCGACCGTCTTCTCGGCATCCGGGGTCGGAGCAGGTTCTGGGGGAGTGCGGTCGAGGTGGCGCACGTAGGGGTCCGGCGTGTTCACAGTCCCACCGCCTCAACCGCGTTCGTAGGGCGCGGCTGGCTCGCCGGCCCGAGTCGAGTCGCGATCCGGTACGCCGACCGGATCGTCGCCATCGCTTCCCGCTCCGGGAGCCCGGCGGTGTACGCCGCCGGGCCGAGCAGGGAGGTCGTTGTGCTCAGGTCGTGGCCCTCTTCGGCCATCCGGCAGGCCGCCCAGAAGAGGCCGCCGTTGCGGCCTCCTTCGGGGCGGGATGCGACCCAGGCGGCGAGCTTGTCCGGCCTCGCGCCGACGGCTGGGAGGTCGGTGGGTGGGCGCATTGGCCGGGGCGGGTCGAGGAACCCTCGGAGCCCGTTGGCGTCCACCGCGGCGGGATGGTGGGAGGCGACCGCGATCTGCTCGTAGCTGCGGGTCACGCCGTCCTCGCCGGTCACTCGGGAGGGCGGGACGACGATGTACCCGCCGTCGCCTCGGAAGTCGATGTGCTTTCCCGGCACCTGCCACGACCGCTGCTCGCGCTCGCCTGTGTGGAGGAAGTAGGCGTGCAGCCCGCCTGACGGGGTGCGGACCAGCCAGGCCCAGCCTTCGACGAAGCCGGCCCGCCGTGCGTGCTCGAAGGCGGGGTATCCGGAGACGGTCTTGTGAACATCGACGTCGACCACGTCGACGCCACCGGCCGCGCCGGTAGGCACGCCGATGTTGGCGTCAGGGTGTCGGCGCCACCAGAAGTCGATGACGTCTCGCTCGGCGCTGGCGTCTTGGAAGCCGTGGGCGGTCAGCGGGCGCTTGCCGCAGGGGACGCACGGAAACACGGGGATGCCGTTGACCCCAAGGTGTTCCGCCGCCGTAGCGAGATCCGGTGCGTTGACGATGTCGTTGAGGAGCCGCGGACTCCACCGGACTGCCGCGGCTCGTGATTGGGGCAACTGGTTCATGCACTCGACTGTCCTCAGCCTTCGCACCAAAAAGCGCCCCTCCTGAGAGCGCCCCCCAAGGGAGGGCGCAGGGAGGGCGGAGAACGTCGTCACGCGTTTGTGCAGGTCACGGACCCATCTGGCCGCGCCCCTCCGCGAGTTGAAAGACTTTGGCGGAGGGGGGTTGCGCGACCCAAAGGAATGATTCATCGCGCAGCGGCCCTAGACGGCAGCGGTGGAGGGGTTGGCGTCGATCGCGCCGGAAGGACGCGGATCGCACGATCGGCCATCGAGGGCCGAGTTGGGTCTGCAGCGAGCGGTGCAGGCAGCACCTTCAGTTCTTGTTGTGCCCCAGCGACCGCGCGTGCATCACGTCCTTCCAGTACGACTCGCGCTGCAGGACATGGTCGTCGTCGGTACGCATGGACCAGTACTCGAGGAGAGCGAACCGCATGTTGGTGCGGTAGTACTCGTCGCCTTTCTCCTCGAGCAGCGCTTTCAGCCCGACGTTGCCGCCGTGCAGCGTGGCCGCGTATGTTACCCAGCGCTGCCAGATCCCGGTGTCCCCGTACGCCGAACCGACATAGCGCAGCCCGGTCTCCTTGTCATGGATGACGTAGACGCCCTTCATGCTCTCTAACGCGATCCGCCAGTCGGCCCGCGCTTGAGTGACGACAGCCTGAAGATCGGCGAGGCTGTGGTTGATCCGATCGTGCCCCGGGAACGGGTCACCGGCGAACGGCTCCTGGAGGATCGATGAAACCGTCATCGTGGGCAGCACGGACTCCATCGTCCGGCGAATGTTCCGGCCGGACCTCTTGTGGCGGATCCAGAGGCGGCGGACGAACGGGCCCATCAGGTCCTCACGAAGCGCCACCGTGTACGAGTGGGCCTGCTGCGTTGACCTGCGCTCCAGGACTTCCCAGATCCCGCCAAAGAGCCAGAGGGTCGCGTCATGCTTGTCCTGAGCCACCGAGAAGACGAACTCGCGATTGAAGTCGTCCTTCACACTTCGCCACGAGTTCCACCCCTGCCACTCCTCCGGGTTGCTGGCCAAGACGTCAATTGGGTATTTGACCTGATTCCAGACGGCGAAGTGGACCTTGTACTGCCTGGGATTGAAGCCCTCGGGGAGCAGACTGGTCAACGGGATGGCCTCCATGGCCGGACCATAGCGGGGAGCGACCGTTGACGAAGTTGAAGAGTCCCTGGCGGACGCCGCCCTGTAGATACCCGATCTCTTCCGAGGAGCTTCATGATCGAGATGGGCGAGAGCCTTGTCGGTGCCTACCTTCGTTACGCGAAGAGCTGCGACATGGTCCTTTACAACGAGCGCACCGAGGCACAAGGCGAGATCGATGTCATCGGCGTGCGCGGCGGCGACGTGCCCGAGGTCTGGCTCTGTGAGGTGGCCACTCACATCGCGGGTCTCGGCTATGGGGCCGACTTCGGACAAATGACAAACAAGATCGCCAGCAAGCTGGAGCGCGCCGCCGCCTTCGCACACAAGCTCTTCCCGAGTCACGTGACCCATGTCGAGTTCTGGGCGCCGAATGTGCCGGTGGGGAAGACGACAGACTGGTTCACCGAACACGTGGAGCTCAGCTCGGCCAGTGGCGTTGAGGTCACTTTCGTGATCAACGCCGAGTACACCCAGCGCCTGCAGGAACTGGTACACCTTGCAGCGAAGGACACCAGAACACCCAGCGAGCCCGCGTACCGGTTGTTACAGATCCTGACCCATACGCGCGGAGGCAAGTTGACCCTGTAGATGCGGTGCTGACCCGAAGGGGGTCGGGCGGATTCGCGGCGGAATGACTCAGAAGCGCGCTGCGCCAGATCCTCAGGATGCTGACTCGAGAGTCGCGCGAATCTGCTGCGTTATCGGACGGAACTTCGCCATGGTCGAGATGAACCAGTCGATGTAGTCGGCACGCGAGTCGACGTCCAGCACGTCGCCATGCAGCCGGTCAACATGGATGCGGCACGCCTTCTTGCCAGGAAGGGCGTCGTACTTGATCGACTCGCCGAACTCGACGTCTAGCAACTCGCGGTACTCGAGAAAGCGCTCAAACTCAGCAAGGTTGACGGCAGCGTCCGAGGCACCGAAGTACAACTCAACGCGAGGACCGGCGATCGTGAATGCCATCCCGTACCAAATGTTCGAGGTGCCATACGGCAAGGTGATCCATGACTGCGTCGAAGCAGCTGTAGATTTCGTCCAGGCAGGGTGCTCGGAGCGGATACGCGTGAGCAACTCGCTCCAAAATCCCTGATACGCCAGAGACTTCGGCGACAGAGAAACGGCAGCCCTCTCCGTGTGCAGCTGCTTCGTCCAATCGTTGGGTTTGGCGACGACGCGGAATAGCGGCGCGGGACGCGACTCATCGATGCGCACGGCAGCGATCTCGACGCCGAAGAAGCGGGTTTCTTCGTCAGTGTGCTCGTTGAGCCAGTCGAGGGCCGCCCGATGTTCCTCGCGGAAGCTGGGAGCGCACCAGACGATCGTCGACGGGTCTGTCCCGCCGGCATAAGTGAGGAGCTGCCCGAGGTGGGAGTGGTCTGTTTGCTCCAACTGGTTCTCCACGATCACGACGGTATTGGTCGCGAGATCGGTACCGATGAGATCCAGCGCGAAACCGCCAACCCTGCGCTCGGCTTCGGTCAGCTCCAGATCCATCCCGAGAGCGTCACCGAGCACGTCCGCGTTCTCGAGGAGCCACAATGTGAAGTCGTGCGCCTCGTGCTTCCAGATGCTCCTCACCGCCACCGTCGTGAGTCGGCTTAGGCTCTCCGTACTTGAAGTCATCAGGCTCCTCTCTAACGCCATACCGGTCGCTCACGCTTCCACATCCGGGGATTTTGACACGGAACGAGCTAGCCCGGCTGCACAAATGGGCGCCCGCAGGCGGCGAATACAGACCACCCAAGCTCCGAAACGCGACGATGCCAGTGCTCGCACCTAGCTTGCTGGGCTTCGCTATCGCTGGATCAGCGCCATAAGGGTCATTCAGAATGCCAATTGGTCTGTCTGCCCCGCTCGCGGCGGTGTGACGCGGTAGATGGGTGCCCACGGCCCTGGTTGCTTGCTGGCTCTGCTACGCACGCACGTGCAACCAAGCTGCGGAAGGCCATGACCAGCTCGCCTGGGGTGTCTACCCTGCTCGCGTGGCACTGACTTGCCCTACATGCGGGGACTGGCTAATCACCCTCCCGAATGATGACCCGGCGTACGGAGCCCCCGAGCTCTACTTCTGCGAGACCGCTGGGGCGGCCCACATCCCCCTTGGGTGGACGCCGAACGATGCCGTTCGGGCTGACGAGTGGGACTCTGACGAGCTCTGAGAGCACCCAGGCGTCGGCAAGACGCTGCCCTTGTTCCGCCCCGACTGCCACCGCGCCCACCCGTGCGCTCCGGCGCGGGAACGATCGGTGTCGCGTGCCGGAATCAGCGCGATGGCTGTCATTTCGTTCGTTTTTCCCCGTCGCCCCACGCCGGTCGTTTACCTTGCGGACGGCAAACGATCGTGAGAAAGCGCGCTGGGAGGAATGGTGGCGATGGGCGTCAGAGTCACCCTCAACGGCACGCAGGTGCCGATTGAGCGGGACGTGTTCATCGCGTTGTTCAAGAACTCCGTCGTCTCAAACTATTCCGGAGTTCGCCGAGCTCTGGACGGTAAGCCGCTGGCGTTCAAGGAGTTCCTCAAGCTTTCCCGCCAGGCGGAGGTCCCCTACCCGCTGTTCTTCGCGCCAATCGACGTCGTCGAGGCACAGGTACGGCTCAAGACTGAGAAACTCATGGCGGGATTCACGAAGCCGTCATTCTCGATGCACTCTCGCCACAAGGTTGAGCTCCGCGACGTCGAGTTGATCGTGAAGGACCTCCTCCGCAAGCAGGAGTTGCTCCGCAGGTACGACAGCAGCTTGGCCAAGAATGATCTAGTTGGGCTTCTCAAGAAATCGCGTCAGTCTCCCTCGGAGGATGCCGGCCGGCTAATGGAGGCGATCGGCTTTGCCCGGTCCGAGATCCGTGCGGCGAAGACCAAGGAGGCAGCACTTGATCTCCTGATCGAGCGACTGGAGGCCAAGCAGATCCTCGTCTCCCGGAGCGCACTCCACCACATGCCTCAGGAGATGCCGCGCCACGTCAAGTTCAGCGGCATGACGATCAAGGATAAGAAGGTTCCCTTCATCTTCCTGGCCGCGCGGAAGATGTCAAGCAGTCTGAGACACGTCTCGTCACGCGGTCTGTATGAGGGCCTCCGGTGATGGCTGGTTGATCCAGGCGGCCTGGGGGAGCTTCGGGGCCTGGGGTCGGCGGGTGCCGAACCGTTCGGGGTGAGCGGCGTGGGCTGCGTCCAGGGTGTGCTGGCGCTGGGCCCGGATCTCGGTTGCGGTGCCGTGGTGGACCGACGCGGGGGTGTGCAGCCCGATCCCGGAGTGACGGTGCTCGTGGTTGTAGTAGCCGAAGAAGTCCTCGCAGAACGCTCTCGCGTCGGCCAGCGAGCCGAACGCCTCGGGGAAGACCGGGGCGTACTTCAGGGTCTTGAACATGGCCTCGCTGAACGGGTTGTCGTTGCTGACCCGCGGCCGGGAATGGCTGCGGTCGACGCCGAGGTCGAGCAGCAGCTGGGCGACGGGTTTGGAGGTCATCGACGTCCCGCGGTCGGCATGGATCGCCTGAGGGATGCCGTGCACGCCCATCGCTTTCTCCAGCATCGTCTTGGCGATCTCGGAGTCCTCGACAGCCTGCACGGTCCAGGCCACGACGTAGCGGGAGTAGATGTCGAGCACGACGTAGAGCTGGAACCAGATCCCGCGCTGGGGGCCGCGGACCTTGGTGATGTCCCAGGACCAGACCTGCCCCGGCGCGGTGGCCAACAGCTCGGGCTTCGTCTTCGCAGGATGGGTGGCCTGCCGGCGCCGCTCGCCGGCCGCACCGTGGGCGCGCAGCAGCCGGTGCATCGTCGACATCGAGCACAGGTAGGTGCCCTCGTCCAGCAGCGTCGCCCAGGTCTGGGCCACCGACTTGTCGCAGAACCTCGGCGAGGTCAACACCTCCAGCACCTCGGCTTGCTCGGCCACGGTGAGCGCGTTCGGCGGCCTCGGACGCGACGGCTTCGGGCCGTGCAACCGAGGTTGCTTGGCGCGGTAGTGGCTGCCCCTGGGTCGTCCCAGCAGCTCACACGCCTTGGTCACCGAGGTCAGCTCGGCGAGCTCGTCGACGGCAGGGTTGATCACCGTCCGGGCGGCTTCGGCGTGCCCGTGCTCTCGGAGAGCGTCTCCAAGAGCGCGTGTGCTTTTCCCACGATGTCCAACGCGGCCCTCGTCCTGGCCAACTCGGCCTCGGCCTTTTCCGCACGGGCGCGCAACTGTTCGACCTCCCGATCCCGCTGCCGCTCGCGACGGTCCTTGGCCTGGGGGGCCAGCGCTGAGGCGGCGCCAGACTCGGCGGCCTTGCGCCACTCCACGATGTGGGAGGAGTACAACCCCTCCCGCCGCAGGATCGCACCGCGCTCGCCGCGGTCGGCAGCGTCGTAATCGGCCAGGATCTTCGCTTTGTACTCGGCGGTGAACGTGCGTCGCTTCGGACGGTCTGCTCTCGGGCTCACCACCCCATCATCGATCCGGGCAGCATCAGCCAACGTCATGGTCATCAGGTGTCTCGCTTCTCGCCCGTGCAGAGGGAAGGAACTCAGTAGCGGTGTCTCACCTCAGCCTGACGCACAGGGGCGGGCGACGAGGGCGAGCATCTCGAGCCTTCTGGAAGGAAGATCTTTACCCTTACCCTGCTCACCGTTCTGATCGCCCAAGACACGTTCGCGCCGGTTAACTACGACGGTCACACCAAGGACGAAAGCTCGCCGCGGGCCTACCAGATCACTGCGGAGATCCTCATGCCGGAGAAGGCGGTGCGGGCTATGAGCTTCCCCGATCTGCAGTCTGTGAGAGACGCTGCTGAGGAGTTCAAGGTGACTCCGAGCGCCGTCGCCATGCGCGCGCGGAGGCTCGGCCGCATCGATCGGGACACGTTTACCAGCTACATGGACGAGCTCCAAGCCGAGTACGACGACCGGCCTAAGAAGATCCTGTCCAACGCCCGCCCGGTGAACGCGCTCAAGAAGTACAACGGCGTCGAGTGCTCACGCCGGATGCTCGGCATCCTTAACGCTGGACACATGAACCCGACGGAGTTCCGACGGATCATGCTCTTCAACAAGATCTCTGCCTCCCAAATCAGCGACTATCGAGAGGCAGTCGGATGAACCGGACCTTCTACTTGGTAGACAACAACGCCCTCCTCGCGCTCAGGCGCGAACGGGTGAGGTCCACGTACTTCCGCACTCACTGCAGAGTCACCGCAGACGTCCTGCGGGAGGCACAAGAGCACCCAGACCGGGAACTCCTTGCGTCGAATGCCTACGACCTCACCCCGACTGTTCTCGATGGAATCCGAACCGTGATGAAGACCGTTGAGGTCGGA
Organism: Nocardioides salarius; assembly: GCF_016907435.1. Classification (NCBI taxonomy): domain Bacteria; kingdom Bacillati; phylum Actinomycetota; class Actinomycetes; order Propionibacteriales; family Nocardioidaceae; genus Nocardioides; species Nocardioides salarius. The sequence goes on from NZ_JAFBBZ010000001.1 coordinate 4,241,037, forward strand.
GACACCAGTCTCGTTGACCTCTACGGCAACAAGGGGACAGCCGATCCCGGGCTGGTCGCCTCCGCGCTGGATGCCCTCGCAGCCGACGAGGGAATGCTCTTCCCAGATGCATGGGTCATCGTCACCAACGACCGCGCCGTTGAGGCGATGGCCAATGCGCACGGTGTACCGACAATGAAGCCCGCCTGCCTCGCAACACTCATCGATAAATCCCAGGCCCCGCTCGTCGGCGTCACCGAGTCTGACGACCGCGGATGAGGCCCGGAGCGAAGGTGTTATGCCTCCAGAGAATCCCGGGGAGCACCGGCGCACCGGCGCACTGGTAGGCAATGTCGAGTTCGTGTGGCGGAGGTCCGCCTGCCAGGCGGCGGAATGACCGCACCCGGGAGTCCGCAAGCTGTACTGGTTTTCTGGCGCCGCCAACCGGAGGGGCCGCCGGAGCTCGCCATCAGGACGAGATGGCCCAGTTCCTGCTCGAGACCCGTGCGCCGCTGCTCTTCCCTCGATGATCTCGATCTGACCTTGTGGCTCCCGCCGCGGCGGAAGGGGGCACCCCCGTGACACGAATCGCGGTCTGAGTGTGGGTGGCAGTCAGGGCTGTCCGCTCACGGCACCGTTGATTGCAAAGGCTATTTGCAAAACGTCCTTGCAGTTATACGGTCTGCTGATGGGCCGGTCTTCGATCACTCCCAACTCCGCCGGACTCAGGGCACTGAGTCATCCCGTTCGGCTGCGCATGCTCGGGCTGCTGCGAACGGAGGGACCGGCCACGGCCACTTCGTTGGCACAGGACCTGGGCCTCAACACGGGTGCGACGTCCTACCACCTGCGCCAGCTCGCCGAGCACGGCTTCATAGAGGAAGAGACCGAACGCGGCAACGCGCGGGACCGTTGGTGGCGCGCCGTGCACGAATCCACTCGAATGAGCACGGGTGATGCAGAGCCCGAAGCCGAGCAAGCCTACCTCCAGGCGGTCGCGCTCACATATGGCGAACAGCTTTCGCGAGCAGCAGCGGAGCGACCGTTCTTGCCGAGCGCCTGGGATGAAGCCGTGACCCTGAGCGACTGGCCACTACGGCTCAAGCCCGCCGCCGCACGCCGCCTCCTCGAAACCCTGATCGAGGTCATCGAGAACACGCCTGACGACCCAGACGCGGATGCCACGTACACGATCCAGCTGGGTGCCTTCCCGCTGCCGGGGCAAGGACTCGAAGAGTGAGACGCCCGCTGTACGGGTGGCTGGTGTCTGACGCCATCTCGCTTACCGGCACCAGGATCTCGATGATTGCGATTCCGTGGTTCGTCTTGACTGCGACAGGGTCCGTCACCCAGACCGGCCTTGTCGCGTTCGCGGAGATACTTCCGCTCGTCTTGGCGAAAGTGCTGGGCGGACCGGTGATAGACCGCCTTGGCGCTCGGCGCGTGGCGGTCACCTGCGATGTGGGCAGCTTCTTCGCGGTGGGCCTGGTGCCGCTCTTGCATTGGCTTGGGTGGCTGAACTTCCCGCTTCTCCTCGTCATCGTCGCAATGGCGGGCGCCCTGCGCGGACCTGGGGACGCTGCGAAGGACTCCTTGACCCCGGCAATCGTCGCCTCGGCCAAGGTGCCTATGGAGCGGGCGACGGGTCTCGCGTCCGCGGTCGAGCGCGGTGCGGGCATGGTCGGCTTCGCCCTGGCAGGTGTGCTCGTAGTTGCGGTAGGGCCAACCACCGCCCTGGTCGTAGACGCGATGTCTTTCCTCGTTGGTGGCGCGATCTTGGCTTGGGCCACGGTCGGATTGCCGCAAACCGACCGCGTGCAAGACGTTCACGAATCGCCGATGCGGTTTTGGCTGTCACTGCACGAAGGCTGGACCTACCTCCGTCACGAACCGGTCCTGCTCGGCCTCTCAGTGATGATCGCCATCACGAATCTTCTCGACGCCGCATGGTCAGCGGTCCTAGCCCCGGTATGGGCCATTGAATCTGGCAACGGCGCCGGATTCCTTGGCTTGATGTTCGCGGTCTTCGCAGGCTGTTCGGCCGCAGGGTCTCTCTTCGCCTCGGCTTACGGTGAGCGACTGCCTCGCTTTCGGACCTACCTCCTTGCCTACCTAGTCTGTGGACTCCCGCGCTTCGTGGTGATGGCCGCCGACTCTCCGCTGTGGCTCATCATGCTCATCACGGTCACCGCCGGAGCTGCCTCCGGATTTCTCAACCCCATCCTTGGTGCCGTCTTCTTCGAACGGATCCCCAGCGGATTGGTGGGCCGCGTCTCGTCCCTCTCGAGCTCGATGTGTTACGCCCTGATGCCATTCGGGGGCCTCGTTGGGGCCACGCTCATCACGGGTGTCGGTCTCTATCCCGCCTTCATCGTGATCGGTGTCGCATACCTCGCGGTCACCATGGCCCCGGCCTTCGTACCTTCGTTTCGGCAGATGAACCGACAGAGCCAAGACGCCATGGAGACTCACACGGCGGCGTGAGCGCACCGGGTGGCTTCCCAAAGACCCCGATGGAACGGCAACTCGATGCTCGCATCCGCAAGCAGGTCGGCAAAGGGCGGGCGCCGACAGGCGGCGGTGAGACGCAGGATGCCTGCCGCTCTCATCGCGGCAGATCCAGACGTACTCCGTGGCAGCAACGCAATGAGGATTTAGCAGATACGTGGTCGTCGACGGCGACCGTCACGGTGCGTTGAGTGCTCTACCCCAAGTGGCTAGGAGTGCGTCCTTATCGCGTTGGTAGCGACGGTCCGCTTTCGTTTGGCTTGCCCATGCAAACCTGATGCGGATCGAGTCGATGGCGTTCACAAGGCTTAGCACGACGCCGAGAAGACTGAACGCGAGGGTCGGTGGGTCGAGTTGGGCGGGCACCGGAACGATGACACCCCCGAGAGAGGGGTCTGCGGGTGCGTCGTCGGAGAAGGACTGCAGCACACCGATTTCTGTGCCGTGAACCGAGGCCGAGAGCGCGCGCATGGTGAACGCCGGGATGCCTCCCGCTTCGCCGGCCGTATAGATCTCCGCAAGGCGCATGGTCGAGAGGCGTCCCGGTGTGCCCTCTACTCGTGGGCCCCGGGTCTTCTTGTTGCTGGGGTCGCGGTCAGTGATCACCTCGCCTACTGCTTCAGCTCGATCGTGAGCTTGCTGAAGCAAGTCGCTCTCGGTCAGGCCGAGGTCGTCAGGGGTGAGGCCCGCTGTTGCGATGACGTCGCTGTTGAGCAAGCCTTGCCTTCTGTACCCGGACTCCGTGATGGCGTACAGCCATTCGTTCAAGCGACGTTGGATGCGGTCCTCTGACGTGGCTGTCTCGTCCAAGAGGTGCTGCGCTCGAAGCAGATGCTCGGTCGCTGTGCGGGCGAGCGTATGCGGCAGTAGTGCCCTGCCGGCGGAGATGCTTTGAGCCGTGGCCGCTACATGTTCGAGTCCCGAGTGGAGGAGCGTGATGGCTTGCACGTCTGCTTCGGTCAAGGTGCGAGCTCGCATGTCGATCGCTGCAGCGCGCCACACCGTGGCTGTTTCGGAGTCGCTGTTGGGGCGCCAACGATTATCCTGGCCGAATCCGCTCGCCGCCCCCGCGCATGCGCGAAGGCTCGAACCGAGTTGCGCATTCGAGACGTGGAAGGCGTTGGCTGTCTGTTTCGGCTGCACGGTCTTCAACGTACGCACAGGTTCCGACACTCTGACGCTCGTGCCAGGCGCGCCCCTCTGGCCGCCTCGCGGTGGAAAGACGTGGCCCCGCGCTCACGTCGCCCGACCGGTTTCGGGAACGTCTCGGCGGAACCGCCGCCAAGAGCTGACGTGGGTTTCTCGTTTCGGGATCGGTGTCCCATGGGAGCATGTGGCACCAAGCCTCGACCGGATGGAGTTACCCGAGTTGGCCGACGACGACCGCGCACATAGCGCCGGCTCGAGGGGCGCCGCCCCGGTCAAGAAGCAGGTCGCTAAGAAACTGACTCCGACCACCGGACCCGCGTCCGAGGCTCCTGTTGGGCCTCCCGGCCTGGCTTTCACGGGAGAGTTCCTCGCGCAGCTGCGCGAGCACAACGCGCTCCCGTACCTGTTCGTTGGCAGCGGCGTCTCGCGGCGCTACCTCGGGCTGCCCGATTGGGAAGGAATGCTGCGGCACTTCGCCGACGAGATCGGCGAAGACCTCGACTTCATGCTTGCCTCCGTCAACGGCGACCTCCCCGCGGCCGCTGGCGAACTTGCGCGGGTGTTTCACCCGGTCTGGTTCAAGCACCGCCGCTACTCGGCTCAGCGCAAGGAGTACAAGGCAGAGGTCCGCGATACCGAGGCAGCGCTGAAGGTCGCGATCTCGACGTACTTCAGCGAGCGGTCACGCCTGCAAGCCGGCGTCCCTGGCGTCGACAACGCCGACCTGGCCGTCGAGCTCGACCTTCTGCGCAACAGCATCGTCGACGGTGTCATCACCACTAACTTCGACGACCTCACCGACGAGCTCTTCCCCGAGTACACCAGTTACGTAGGTCAGGACGAACTCATCCTCTCGGACGCTCAGTTCGTCGCCGAGACCTACAAGATCCACGGCAGCAGCCGACAGCCGCTCAGTCTCGTCCTGACGGCTGGCGACTACGCCAACTTTCACAATCGCAACAGCTACCTCGCGGCGAAACTGCTGACCATCTTCGCCGAGCACCCGGTCATTTTCTTGGGCTATAGCCTCGGTGATCAGTACATTCGCGACATCATCGCCAGCATCGCTGCCGCAGTCGGCCCGGACCGCCTCGATGCACTTCAGAAGCAGATCTACTTCGTCGACTGGAATCCCGACCCGGACACCGACCCGACAATCTCCCAGTTCTTCATCGAAGTCCTCCCCGGCCACACTCTGCCCGCGCAACGCATCGAGATGCACTCGTTCGCGCCGCTGTTCGCTGCACTAACACAGCTTGAACGCCCCTTTCCCGTCCGCGTCCTGCGCGAACTAAGCAAGCACGTCTACGACCTCGTCGCCCACCCCAACCCCGAACAGGCACGGGAGACGGTCCGCGCAATCCCGTTCGACTCCAAGGCCGCCGACGACCTCCGCGTCGTGTTCGGCGTCGGATCTTTCACCGACGAGGACGTCGAACAGCTGGCCGACATCGGTGGAAAGACCCTCGAGCGCGAAGACCTCGCTGAGGACGTCCTAGGAATCCGCACCCGCCCCCTCGCCGCCACCAACGTCCTACGGGTCGTCCTGCCGCAAATCGTCAAGTATCGCGGCAACGCGCGAGTCCCCGTATTCAAGTACCTCCGTGAAGCTGATCTCATCGACAACGGAAAGCCAAAACTCGGCGGCCTGGACGAGTCGGTCAAGGCGCTCATCAAGCAGTCCCTGGAACCTGGGGACTACAGCAAGAAGCGATACGCCAGCAACGTCATGGGCGTCCTCACCACGCCTCGCGAGGTCCTCGACAGCGACTATCCGCTGTACTTCAAGATCGACTGCCTCCTGTGTCTGGATCCGGCCGGCTTCGAACTCGACGAGCTACGGGACGTCCTCGTCGAAACCTACGCATTGCTCGCCGATCTCACGGTCAACGAGAAGAGCGGCCTGTTCAAGGCCATCGCCCGCTACGACCGCCTCAAATACAGCTGACCTGGCTGGCAGCGAGCCAGGGTCTGTCCGACGAACGGTGTAAGCAGCGATTCCATTGCTAGAGGTTCTCCGCGGCCGGCATCCGGTCCGCGAAGGTGATGGCGAAAGCGTTGAGTGCTGGCTTCCACCTCATCGTCCATCGTGTCTGACCGGTGCCTTTGGGGTCTAGCGATCTGGTGACACATGTACAGGCACTTCATCGCTGCCTGCTCGGTCGGGAAGTGGCCGCGCACCGTCACGGCGCGGCGGTAGCGGGCGTTCAACGACTCGATCGCGTTGGTCGAGCACAGCACCTTGCGGATCTCGGCGTCGTAGTCGAGGAACGGGGTGAACTGCTCCCACGCCGATCGCCACAGGCCACTGATCGCGGGGTAGGGCTTGCCCCATTTCTCGTCGAACTTTTCGAACGCCCGCCAGGCCGCCTCGCGGGTCGGTGCCCCGTAGATCGGTTTCAGGTCCGTGGCGATCTGGCCCAGTACTTCTTCGAGGCGTAGCGGAAGGTGTTGCGGATCAGGTGGATCACGCAGGTCTGCACGATCGCCTGGCCGAACACGGCCCCGACAGAGTCGGGCAGTCCCTTGAGGCCGTCGCAGATGACGAAGAAGATGTCCTCCACGCCGCGGTTCTTCAGCTCGGTCAACACCTGGAGCCAGAACTTCGCTGACTCCCCGCCACCGGTGCCTGCCCAGATGCCGAGGATGTCCTTGTGACCGGCCAGGTCGACACCGATCGCGGCGTAGATCGGGCGGTTCCCGACCTGACCGTCGCGGATCTTCACGTAGATCGCATCGATGAACACCGCGGCGTAGACCTTCTCCAGTGGCCGCGAGGTCCACTCGGCCATCTCGGCCACGACCTTGTCGGTGATCCGCGAGATCGTGTCCTTCGACAACGACGCCCCGTAGATCTCGGCGAAGTGGGCGCTGATCTCGCCGGTGGTCAGACCCTTCGCAGCCAGCGACAACACGATCGTGTCGACATCGCCCAGGCGTCGCTGACGTTTGGCCACGATCACCGGGCTGAAGGTGCCCTCACGATCACGCGGGACGGCGATCTCGATCGGCCCGACGTTGTCGGTCAGGACCGTCTTGGTCCGGACCCCATTGCGGGAGTTCCCGCTGTTGCGGCCGGCGACCTCGTGCTTGTCATAGCCCAGGTGCTCAGCCATCTCCTCGTCCAGAGCGGTCTCGATCACCGTCTTGGTCAAGACCTTCAACATGCCATCAGGGCCGGTCAACGCGACTCCACGAGCCCGCGCGGTGCGGACCAGCTCGCGGGCGATCTCGAGCTCCTCAACAGATGGGTGAGCAGACCCCTCGAACCCAGGGTCATCGTCCTGCGCAACGTCCGGCGGTGACACCGCCACATCCTCTGGAGGGCTCACAGAACCCAGTGTTTCGGTCATCGTGACTCCATCTCGCCAACCAGCAGGTCAGCGTGTCGAGCCACTTACACCGTTGTTCGGACAGTCCCCATCATGAAGGTGGGGCGCGAAGGCGGCGGATAGATGCCCTTGGGGAGGCTAGATCGCGGATCCGGACACTCGATCGAGCGCCCGACGAGCGTCTGGCATGCGCGACGAGCGGGTGAAGATCAGTGGTGCACTTCCGACGACCGTCAACCCTTGCCCTGTTTGTTCGTGTGCGCTGGGCAGTGCGACGTCGACGGCAGCCTCGTCGCACTGCCCAACACAGCTCTGGCCCGCCACAAGCCAGGTCAGGTCGTTCAGGTCACAGGCAGCAGGCCCCAGTCGCGGGTCGCTCGTCCAGGAGCGAGGCGCCACTCGTCATCGCACTTGCCGCAGGCGATCTGGAGGTCGTGTTCGCGGAACCCGGGGACGTTGTCGTGCTCCTCGACGATCTGTCCGTCGCCGCATGGGCACCGGTATCGGTAGCGCTCGACGGTTCCTGCGCCGGCGCCGTACCCCGCGACGTTGTCCGAGTCGCTGCTGATGAGGTCGGTGCGAACGGGCTCCGCAGTCGGCGACGCATTGAACCACTCAGCGATCGCGGACACGCCAGCGTCGTACGCGGCCGGCGACGGCGTCACGTCGTACAGGATGCTCAACAGTTCGCTGGGGGTGCGGGCGATCCGGTGGTCGCTGTCGTGCACGCCAGCCCGGTAGTCGCCCGCGAAGTCCCCCACCGGGTCATCGCGCTCAGCCTGGGCGGTCAGCCAGTCGTGAAACGGAGCCTCGACTTCGGCACGGGTTGGGCGAATCCACGCAGGGCCTGCCGGGCGACCAGCAGCGCAGTCCCCGAGCGCTGCCTGAAGGTGATCGAACCCGGCCGGGCGGTGGTGGTGGCCGCCCGGCGCAGTCCGGCCTGAATCGATTGTGCGCCGAACGTAGTCGTGCTCGCGCTCAGAGATACCGATCAGCAGGTTCAGGCTGCCGCCGTCCGGCTCGACCATGTCGAGGCCGAGCGCTGCTGCTGCCCAGATCAGGCGTCCGTTCGACACGTAGCTGCAGTGCGGGTCGAGGAACCTCTCCGCAGTGTGCTTCAGCCGGTAGCTGCTGACCTCGGGAGCTGTCCCTGCCGGGGTGGGCGTGAACATGCGGAGCACGTCGACGACCAGGGCCAGCCTGACGTAGTCGGTCTTCCCGTCGAACCGCCACGGCTCGTCGGCGTAGAACCCGTTGTCGCTGAGGATGGGACCGTCGGGCTCGGCCCCGACCAGCTCGTGCTTGTCGAGGACAGCGATCAGGTGCCGTGCGCTGACTCGGTCGCCCAGGAACCCCTGGGCGTACGGGGAGGTGATCTGCCGAAGCGCGGCAGTGTACTTGATGCCGGTGAAGTCTGCCCATGCTCGCGCGTCCTGCTGGACTTCGCGGTTCTCGGCGTGGTTGGTGGAGGACATCTCAATCTCTGTTCCCGGGCTTCACAACCCACGCTTGCCAGCCCTGAATGAGAGAGATCTCGAATCGACTGGAACCTCATTGCTGGATCGGCACCCGTTGTCCTCGGCGTCGTCGTCGCGTGGGGACTCAGACTCGGAGAGAGGCAGTCCAGCCCGCCTCGTCCTGCAAAGGTATCGGGGAGGCGTTCACTCGTCCACCGAGCTGGCGGCGCGCCGGAGAAGTACAGATCCCGCGAGTCAGTGGATGGGAACATCCAGGCGAGAGGAGGAACCGTGGCTGGCAACCCGCACGAGTACATGCTCGCTGACCTGCGCGCCGACTACGCGGCAGAGTCGGTGCCGCCGCGAATCACCCGGCTGTACGAGGACGACCCCGAGTGGGGACACATGTTCGGGGTCCTGCACAAGCAGCTCAACCAGCACTTCGACGACATCAACCGGCGCATCGGCAACCACTACTGGGCCGACAACAGCCGCGACCTGATCCGGCTGACCGAACAGATCGAGCAGGACCTCCACACGCTGCGCCGCGGCGGCATCGAGGTCGAGTTTGACCCCGTGTACGAGAACGCATTGGAAGCCTGCCGCCCCTGGCTCTCACCGAGCGGCGGAAGCCCAGTTCCCGAGGACTTCGCCAAGATCGAGGTCGAGCGGTTCAAGCCCGTCCTGACCCGGTCCACAACGGCGGTCAAGCTCACCAAGCAGAGCGAGCCTGCCCTACTGCAGATGGTCGGAACCGGGTCCTACGCCACGGTGTACTCGTACGTCGACCCCGACTACGAGATCAAGTTCGCGTTGAAGCGCGCGAAGAAAGACATTGGGGAGCGCGACCTGATCCGGTTCAAGGCCGAGTTCGACTACATGAAGCGGCTCAGCCACCCGAACCTGGTCGAGGTCTACAAGTACGACGACGACCGCAGCGAGTACCGCATGGAGTACTGCGACGAGACCCTGCGCGACTTCATCCGCAAGCGCAACAGCACGCTCGAGTCCGCCGTCCGCAAGAACATCGCCCTCCAGTTCCTCAGCGCCATCAGCTACTTACACCGCGAGGGCATCCTCCACCGTGACATCAGCCTGCAGAACATCCTCCTCCGCGTGTACGGCAGTGGCGAGGTCCAGGTCAAAGTCTCGGACTTCGGCCTCGCCAAGGACCAGTCGCAGGCGTTCACCCTGACCAACACCGAGATGCGCGGAACGATCCGCGACCCCATGCTCACATCGTTCAAGCACTACGGCGTCGCCAACGAGCTGTACTCGATCGCGTGGGTGCTCTCGTACGTCGTGACGGGCCGCGAGTCACTGATGCCGGTCGGAACTCCGCTCGGCGACATCATCCAGCGGTGCGCTCACCACAGCGTTGGAGACCGCTACGCGACGGTGGACCTGCTCATCGCAGCCATCGCAGCCATCTAGCGCCATCACTCCCGGGATCTGCGCGCGAACGCGGGTATTGCGACTACCGAACCGATCCCGGCTAGTCGTCGTCGAAGTCGAGCTCGGCCTGGCTGGCCATAGCCTCGCGCATCGCGTCGTCGTCGTACTCGACCTCGACAAGCTCCGGGCGCATCTCCTCGGGGCCTGTTCCGAAGGGTTCGGAAATCGCGACGAGGGAGAGAAGCCAATCGCGAGCTGCCCTAAGCATGATCGGGTCTGTAGTCCAAGTGCCCATCTCAAGGCTCTGGCGGGAGCTGCGGGTGAAGTTCGCAGAGCCGATCCACAGCCGTTCGGCACGGAAGCCGATGATGTCGGCGACGCCGCCAGCGGGGTGTTCATCGGTCCAATACATGTGCCCAAGCAGCATCATCTTGGCGTGCAGGATCGGCACCAGTCGCTCGCCAACCTTACGAAATCCGACTTCACGGACGGCGCCGAGCTCGTGTGTGTCCCAGTCGCGAGACCAAGGCCCGATCAGCAGCGGCCGGCCGTGCTCCAGAGGCGCTACCTCCGACAGTTCGTGGAAAGCACGCTGGGCTAGGCCCGTGGTGGTGGACAACTGGCGCAACGTCTCAGCCTGAGGCTTGTCGTAGTTGCGTGCCGGTTGCTTGGTGATCACCACGCACGCGTTCGCCATCTTCTCAAGAACGGCGATCAGCTCGGGGTCGTCCATGAACATCGCGCATCCGATCGCGGCTGGACCCCACATGCGCTCGGTGCGTCGCAGGGCGGCAGCCTTTTCGAGTTCACTCACGAGGCGGTCGAGGACATTGAGACCGAAGACCGCGTCGTTCGTCGAGGAGACCGCACTGCGGTTCAGTCCCGCAGGAAACGACCAGGCTGGATCATTCATGGCCCCACCATCATCGTCGAACTCTTGACGGCATCGAGCATGAGGGTGGTCGGCGCTTGCTGACGTCGAAGCGGGGCCGACAGGGCCGAGCGTCAGCACTCACGTGAGATGCAGCGCCAAGTCATAGCCCCAACCGCGCCGTCTCCCTCGCGCACACCGAGGAGCTCCTTCTCCTCTTTCGGTGAGATAGACGAGGTGAGATTGACGATTGGACACGCCCGCCTCGTCAGAACGAGATACTGGCCCGATGCCCCGGATGAGCGTGGTCTTCACCGCCGACTACATGCGACAGATGCGCCTCACGCCCCAACAGGGCCTGCTCGAGTTGCTTCACAACGCTTTCGACGCTGACGCCACCCGCGTCGAGGTCGCCTTCGAACTTGCGGAGGGGCCACTAAATCCCATTGAGACGATCTCTGTGACCGACAACGGCGTGGGCATGCGTGTGGCCGACGTCGAGCAGAACTTCTGCCCGATGGGAACCTCGTGGAAGCGTAGGAACTCAGTCAACACGACCCCGAGTGGACGCGATCTGTTTGGCAGGCGCGGTCGTGGACGGTTCGGCGCCTTCGGGCTTGGGGAGCTGGTCACATGGACCAGCGTCACTGACGACGAGGATCCCGAGCGGCGATGGATCACCCTGGTCGTGTGGCGAGGGGATGAGGAAGCGTTCGACGGCGACGAGGAACTCGTAGGCAACGAGCTACCGAGTCGGCCAGACCTCCCGCAACAGGCCAGGGAGCAGGGCGACGCGGAGCGGCGCCCTGGCCTGGCAGAAGCCGGCCCCGAAACTCGGTCGTGGCGAGGCACCCGGGTCGAAGTGACTCACGTCGCGCAGGCCTGCGAACGCCTACGCACAGTGCACACGCGCAACATCGTTGCGGATCACTTCTTCAGCTACCTGCATCGATACCCGGGTGTGGAACTCATCTACGACGGTGTGCCGATCTCGCCCGACGATCGCCTCATTGAGCGTTCCCCTCTGCTTCTCGACCCAGAGGCCATCGTTAAGCACTTGCCCGATCTGCCTGCGGAGTTGGCGGACGCGCCGATGACGTTGGAGATCTCGGAGTGGGAGCACAACGTCACAGCCGCGCTTCATCTGGCGGATGAGGCCGGGTGGACCGTTAACACCATCCCGACGCGTGTCAATACCCCGGGCATCTCCTATAGCGCAAAACTCCGGTGGGCAGGGAGCCGCGAACTCGCAGGCGCCGACCTCGAAGACATGGACCACGCCACGCGGGCTCTGTTGAATGTGGTCCGCAGGACTCTTCGCCAACACTTCGAGGTGCGAGCAGATGATGCTCGTCGTGCGCTTCTTGATGAGTGGCGAGCCGAGGGGTCATATCCCTACACGGGCGACCCGGCCACCTCGGTGGACGAAGCAGAACGAGATCTGTTCGACATTGTCGCCGTCACAGCTGCGCCTGCGTTGAACAGTGCGGACGCAGCAGGGCGCCGCTTCGCGTTTCGATTGCTCAAGGCAGCGGTTCAGACTGACGCCTCGGCGCTCCGCAACGTTCTCGAGCAAGTCGTGGGGCTTGGCGAGGAGGATCTCGCGGACCTGGATGAACTCCTGGGACGAGTCCCGTTGACTTCGATGATCGCGATGCAGCGCACCGCTACCGACCGGATTGCCTTCTGCGCGTGGCTTGAAGCCTCTCTGACAGTCGACGCCTGGGTGGAATCCACCACCGAACGCGGCGGGCTCCAGGAGTACATCGAGTCGAACGTGTGGATCTTCGGTGACGATTGGCAGACCGTCATCGCTGACAAAGCGCTTGCGACTGGCCTCAGACGCCTGCGCGAACTCGATTTGGGTGACTCTGACGTTTCGACGGTCCTAGACGCAGACGGCCGCCGAGTGCGCGTCGACTTGCTGCTTTCGCGGGCTCGAAAGTCCTCGGGTCGGAGACAGAACTTGGTGGTGGAGCTGAAGCGCCCAAGCCAGAAGCTGGGGAAGAAGGAGCTCGACCAGCTCGACAACTACGTTCAGACCGTCATTGCGGACCCGCAGTTCAACGACGGTCGAATCGACTGGACCTTTGTCCTCGTCGGCCTGACGGCCGACGAGTTCGTAGACCGGAAGCGTACGGCTGACGATAGGCCCGTCGGGCGAGTCGACAAGCAACGGACAGTCAGCGGGGCCACCTACGAGACCAAGGTGCTGACGTGGGCTGAAATCATTGAGGATGCCAAGACCAGACTTGCGTTCCTGGCCGAGCACATCCCCGATTTCCCGACCCATCAGGACATGTCCGACTTGAGCGCTTTGCACGCCACTATCGCAACGGTAGGCACATCCACAGGCGCCTGAGCGTGCGGGGCCCGCATTGTTGAGACGTCTGAGAGGCCGACTTCGCGTGACCGGCCCAGACGTGAGCCGACCGCGCACTGCAGCGGCACGAGCGGTGCTTGAAGAGCTCTCGGCAGTCATCCGAACAGGCCGCGCAGGTTTGGCAGTGTCATTCGGCAGTCCGAGGCGGTAGGTATCGAGATGCACGGGCGGACCGGACTGGTGCCCACTACTTCCGTAGCCGCGGAACAGTTGCGTCATAGTGGGCGAAATGCAGCAAGGCTCGCGGCCGGGAATTCGCGATCTCCGCTGCATCGCGACGCCCGGAATCAGGTGGGCGGAGGACGCTTGGAGTTCCCCCAGCCCTCCTTGCCGACGATGTCGCCCGTTCTCTCGGGGAGGTCGATGGGCGGGAGGTAGTCGTCAGTGCGGTTGAAGACGTCGTCGTTGAGCATCTTCTCGACCGCCTCGCCGTGGCCCTCGGCGGCGGCGACCTTCACCAGGTCGAGCCGACAGTTGTCGTCGTAGGGCGCGGCCTCGCAGGCGGTCTCGGCAATGGTTCGCGCCACGTCGAGCTCACCCTTTGCGAGCGCGTCGACGACGAGGAGGTGCGCGGTGTCGACGATCGCGCAACCGACAGTCTCGTGGACCCGTTCGGTGTCGAGTAGCCAGCTCCAGCCCTTGTCGCGTAGCAGGCTGAACGGAAGCCCCTGGACCAGGGACATGGCGGTCCGCAGGTCCGTGATGCCCTCCGCGCCGCGCGCCTGGCCGCGGGCACGCAATCTCCGGAAGAGGTCCAGGTCGACGAGCACGTCCAGCACTTGATAGGTCTTCACGCCAGTCTCCACGTAGACGGGCGATTCATTGGCTGGCGGCAGGTAGGGGCCGCCGGTGCGAGGGTTCGTGCCGAGCCAGTCGCGCAGTGCGCTGACTTCTGTCCTGGCCCGAGACGCGGCCACTCCGAACGTGTCGGCCATCTCGCTGGAGGTGACGCCCTTGGGGTGCAACGCGAGATAGGCGAGGATCTCGACGAAGTAGGGTCGGCGCTTCAGAATGACCGGCTTGGCCTCGCCGTACGCTTCGGCGTTCACCGCGCCGAGGAGGACCAGACGAGGGCGCTCCACTTCGGCGTCGAACCAGTCGGCGACGTCCTGGTCGAGGGTCGGATCGGCTTCCTCGACCGTGCGACGGACCTGCTCTGGCACGACCGGGGCCAGAGTCTCGACATCCTCGACGGTGGTCGCGGCAACCTCGACGTACTCTCCGGCCGATTCGGGCAGGAGTGAGCCTTCGCCAGCAGGTCCCTCCTCACGCACGTCGGTCAGCTCTTCGCGGAGGGCGCCGGCCTGGTCAACGAGTGCCATCCAACCGTCGGCGGCCTGCTCGAAGGGCGCGATCTTGACCGGCTCGCTGTCGCGGGTGAGGTCGACGATCGCAGCGCACGCCTTCGCCTCCTCGCTGGTCAGTCCGGCGGCTTCGAGGTCGAGTCCGAGGGAGGGCGCACGCAGACGCCCGGTCGGATCGACCTCGATGACCGTGGATGCGGGGAGGGGCGCAGCCAGGGACACCAAGGCCGCGCCGATCCGGGAGGTCGGCGAGTGAAGGAGCGGTGCAAGTTCGCCCGTCCCGTCGCCGGTCGTGATGACCACGCCGTACGGGTCGGGGTCTTCCCAGCCGTTCTCCTGCGACGCGGTGAGGGAGCGGACCAGAGAGGGGACCACCTGCTCGCCGTTCTCGTGATGACGCAGGCGGAGGCTGTCGAGCGGAGCGAGTTCCTCGCCCAGGCCGATCACGTTGACCTCGACGATGGCCGACCACGGGTTGAGGGCGAGTTCGGCAGCGATGTGTCGCGCGAGTGCCTTGCCGCGCTCCGGGTCACCGGCCAGTGCGACGACGCAGAGTTGCTCCAGGTTCACGAGGTGGAGGCCGTCATCGTCCTGCCCGATGGTGACGAGCAGTGGGTAGGGCGGCAGCACGTCGCTGCGCTCGGGCAAAGCTTCACCGAGGGCGAGGCGCCAGTCGGAGCCTGCGCCAGTCCACGGTCCCGGAAGGTCTGCGTCCTCGGCGAGGTGCAGGGTCACCGTGCCTTTGGCGAGCGTGGCGGTGACGACCTGGGGCAGCGCTCGTCCTGCGTCCGAGCACTTGCCGGCGAGGTGCATGAGCGCCCGGTCGAGATCCTCGATGACCTTGGTCAAAGGCGCCCCCGCGACGAAGGCGGTCTTCTCGACCGCTCGGAGTTCCTCGGGAGGAGGGGCGATGGTCTGCCCGGGCCGGCGGTAGCGGAGTTGGGTGTTGCGGTGCGCGCGTACGGCGAGCAGCAGCAGCGACGCGAGAACTGCGCCCGCCCCGGTGAGGCCGGGCATCAGCCAGCCGGGTGCCGACGACTCGACGTCGTCTGCCTCGTCGGTGCTGCTCACGGCAGGCGTGGGTTCCTGGTCCGCCGACTCGGTCGGCTCAGTCGTCGGCTCGACAATCGGGGGCTCGACCGGCGGGGTCACGTCAACCGGTGGTTCGACCTCGACGGGTGGCTCCTCCGGGACCTCGGCCTTGTGCTTCGCCCGCCCGGGAATGGTGATCTCCCAACCCGGCCGGATCAGGTCCGGGTCGGTCAGCGTCACGCCGTCGGGCTGCACGGTGTCGCGGGATGCCTCGAAGAGCTCGGGGTAGCGCATCGGGTCGCCCAGCCTCGCCTCGGCGATCTCCGACAAGGTGTCCCCAGGCTGCACGACGTACTCCTCGGTCGGACGGTCGGCGTCGACCTCGGGATCCTCGTTCGGCACCTTCAGCACGGTGCCGGACACGATGAAGTCGGGGCGTCCGTTCAGGACCCCCTTGTTCAGGTCGACGATCTCGGTGAACCGGGTGCCATCGCCGAGCAGGCGTTCGGCGATCTTCCACAGGCTGTCGCCTCGTTTGACCGTGTAGTCGATCGTCGTCCTCACCGTCGTTGGCGAGTCTGCGGTGGCAAGGAGGGGCGCAGCCTGGGGGAGGAGAGGCGCAACCTCGACGGCTGCGAGTCGCGGCGCTTCGAGGACCGGCGCAGTCGCGGCGCGGGCTGGCGGAGTCTGGAACGCCGCGACCACGGTGGGAGCAGCAACGAACAGCAGTGCTGCCCCCGCGACCAGTTGGCCCACCACCCGCTGTGGAGCGCCGAGTCCAGGCAGTGTCGGAGTCGGAAGGCCTCGGACTTGAGAGACGACTTCCAGGACGACGGAGATTGCCACGACCAGCCATGCCACCCACGCCACCGTCGCGATGACGACCATCGCGAGTGTCCCGTCGTCGGGGCTGGTCAGCAGGCTCCGAAGCGAGCCGAGGTCGGCCCTCCAGGGAGCGCCGCCGATACCGATGAGCAGGAACGGCACGCCGGCGACGAGAAGCAGGAGGGTGAGCGTGGCCGCGAGACCGCGAACTCGCTGGGCAAACGTTGGCTGGGTCATTGTTCGCTCCCTCCGAGGCTGCGGATGAGTCGTGCCGAGGCGGTGCTGGTGACGGTCAGGTCACCGATGCCGATGCCGATGACGCTCAGGAACTTGGGTTTGTAGGTGTCGGTGACATCGACCGTGATGGTGTCGCCGCCGGTGATGGTCACGGCGCCGGTGACGCCCGAGGCGCTCAGGTAGTCCTCGGCCGCGTTACGTGCCGCGACGGTGTCCACCGCGACGTACTCACCCTTGATGGCGGGCGCGGCCTGCACCTGCTCGCCGCCTGTCCGGGCGGCTTCGGCGGCGATGTTGTGAGCACGCTGCTTGGCGTGGACCTGTCCGCCGAGGTCGACGGCGAGTCCGACGAGCATCATCATCACGAAGCTCGTCACCGCCAGCCAGATGCTGATGGAGCCGCGTTCACCGCGAGCTCGGTGCGTCATGCCCGCTCCCTCCAGGTGTCCAGAGGCGAACTGCTGGTGGCCTTGATCAGGCGACTGCCTGGGACGCCCGGAACGGAGAGGTCGGCTAGATCAAGAAGGCACCCGACGGTTGCCGAGACCGACCCGGCCTCGCCGACGGTCTTGCCGAAGTCGGACACGTCGACCGTCACCGTGACGCTGAGACAGTGAACGTCTTGGTTGGCCAAACTGGCCTGCGCCGCGGCCTTCGCCTCGCTCGTCGCCTCGGATGCCGTACGGGCGATCGAGGCGGTGCGGGCGGCGTCGGCGGCAGCGGACTCGACGGCCGAGTGGGTGGTGGCGGTGCGACCACCGAAGATGATGAGACCGACGAACAGCACGAAGGCAGGCAGGCCAACAGCGGCCTCGACCGCAGCCGAGCCCCGCTCGTTCCTCATGTGCGTCCAAGCCATCACGGAGCGGTCAGCCTCTCGACGGGCAGCGACGCCGTCTGGACGACCGCCGGGCTCCAGCCCGGGATCACGCTCAAACTGTGACCGGTCACTGTCACGGTCACCGTGGTGGCGGTGCGATTGGCTGTCGCATTCGCGCCGGTGAGTACGTCGTCGCCACCAGCGTCGGCGATGAACGAGGAGGCGGCGTTGACGCCGTCGGCCTCCTTGCCGTTCTCACCGCCAGCGGCCCTCGCGCCCTCCTGCGCAGCGGCTATCGCCACCGTTCGGGCGTGGTAGAACAACGCGGCCTGAGTCCCGAGGAACATCACCGCGAACAGGGCAGGCAGCAGGATGACCAGCTCGATGGTGCCCGAGCCGCGTTCGTCCCGCGGCCTACTTGATGTTGCCGGCTTGGCTTTCAACGTAAGCCTTGATGGCTGCGACGACGATCCCGACGATGGCGATGACGGCCACGGCCCAGAGCACATGCTCGGTCGTGACAGAGCCTCGCTCGTTGCGGACCCGCAGGCGCGCATCGACGCCCAGATGGAGCATGAGTAGGAGTGCGAGCAATCGGTTCATAGTGGCGTTTCCTTTCCTGGATGGGTGCCCTTTCGTGGGGTTGGGGTTGTCAGGTGTTGCTGAACATCCGCAGCAGGGAGGGAGCGACGAGCAGCGCCATGAAGATGACGCCGAGCAGGGAGCCGGGGATGGTCATGCGCTCGCCCACAGCGTTGGCCTCGGAGATCTCGTCGTTGAGCATCGCCGTGCGCATGGCGGCCGAACGGGCGCGCAGGTTGGTGTAGACCGACGCGCCCTCCTCGCCGGAGAGCCGCATGATGTCGGCGAAGTCGTCGAGCTCGGGCAGGCCCAGTTCGTCGGACAGGGCGTGCAGGGCATCCCAGGGCGGTTGGCCCGACCAGCGGGAGCGAGTTAACTCCTCCGAGAGGCGCGTGAAGACCCACGAGTCCCCGACCTCGGCCGCCGACTCCATTGCCTGTCGTACGCCGGAGCCGTTGTTCCGCTCCAAGGCGACGAGGTCGATGTACGCCCCGAGCGCTCGAGTGAACTCCAGCCGAGCCTTCCTGGCGTCGTCGACCGCGTTGTAGTTGGGCAGGAAGAACATCACGACCGCCAGCCCGACTGACGCGATGGCCGGGACCGCGATGGGGAAGCCCAGTCCGAGCTGCTCGAAGAAGAACGCCAAGAGGGGCGGAATCACGAGCCCCATGAGTGCCATGACGATCTTGTCGCCGTAGAACCTCGCGAGCGGGATACGGAGGAGTGCGAGCTCTCGCGTCGGAGTCCTGATCCAGACGGCCGGGGGCAATGCCTTGATCGCCCAGACGCCGATCCGCTCCTTGCCCTTCGCAGTGGTGACCGGACCAACGGCGTTCGCTCGTCCGCGAGCAGGAGTCAGTCGGCTCAGCACCTCGGTGAGGTCCGGCTCGGCGGGCATCAGGCGGGCAACGAGCAAGACCACGCCGAGCCCGAGGAACGCCCCTCCCAGCAGCGCGATCTGAAGTCCGGTGGTCATGCTGCGCCTTCCCTCGTGACCGGGACGGGAGCCAGGAACCTGGGCATCTCGCGTCCAATCGCCATGCGCTTCATCCAGACCAGCGTCGCGACGTACATCGCCAGCAGCGCCACGAGGATGACCTGCCCGAGCGCACTCTGGTACGGCTCGACGTAGGTGCCCGACACCGCCAGGATCACCAGCACCCCAACGCTGATGAGCGTCACCCAGCGTGCAGTGGCTCGGGGCTTGGCGCGGTCGGCCTCGACCTGACGTCGGGCGCGTACGTCGGCCGCCACCGACTCGGCCAGGCCTTCGAGCACGCTCGCCAGCCCTGCGCCCCTCCTTCGGGAGCCGAGGATCAGGTTCGCAGCCACGAGGTCACCCGTTGCGTCATCGAGCTCGTCAGCGAATGCCCGCAACGCATCTTCGGTCACCCAGCGTGCGCGGAGCCGGGCGACCAGCCGGGTGACCTCGGGAGCAATCGCGGCCGGTGTGGAGCGGAGTGTGGCCACGAGCGCCTGCTCCAGTCCAACCCCCACGGTCAGCACGCCTGAAAGGGACCGGGTCCATTCCTCCATCGCTTCGAGGCGCTCGATCCGCTGCGCTGCCGAGGACGACGAGAGCAGGATGGGCAGGCCGACGAAAGCCACCGGGACGATGACCAGCGCGAGCACCCAGCCGGTGACCAGGAGGGCGACGATGCCTGCGGCCAAGCCGCCGAGCAGGAGCATCCGAGTCTGCCTGGTGACCGTGCGGACTTTGCGGGGGCGGGAGGGGCGCTCGACGATGGGGGAGGGGCGCAGCCCGGCGACGAGGGCGATCAGGCCGCATACCACCAGCGCGCCGGCCAAGGCCGGAACGAGGACGATCACGACCGCACCTCCTGCTGGGCGAGATAGGTGCCGAGGTCGAAGCCGTACGCCGCGAGGCTTCGGTACGAGTCGGGCAGGACCGCAGGAACGGCCGTCCCGTCGGCGGCTGGGGCGAAGACATGAGTGGCGGCATAGCCGGGCTCGCGCTCGCCGGGGTCGAGGGCGATGACTTCGGCGACCCGGCGCTGCCGGATGCTGCGCCCCTCCTGCCGATAGGTCCGCAGGTCGAGGTGGACGATGAGGTCGACGGTCGCCGCAAGCTTCGAGGTCGCGAGGTCGTGCGTGACGTGCGGGCCGGCCTCCATCGCGCAAGTCACCAGCTTGCGGATGGCCGCGACCGCGTCGGAAGCGTGAGTCGTGGAGATGGACCCGGTGCCGGACTCCATCGCCTTGATCATCGCCCAGATCTCTTTGCCTCGGACCTCGCCGACGATCTGGCGCGAGAGGTTGAAGCGGAACGAGTCGACCAGCGCCTCGTCGAGGGTGAACTCACCGGCCGCGCGCCCGTCCAAACCACGCTCACCAGAGCCCGGACGGGCCTCCCACGGGTGGACGATGCGGTGCCGGTCCCGCAGTTCGTGCAGGTGCAGCTCGTACTCAGTCTCGAAGGTGCCGATCGCCTCCAGCGGGTCGATCTCGGCGCACAAAGCTCGAACCAGGGTCGTCTTGCCCGCGCCCTGCGATCCGGACACCACGATGGACTTGCGGGACCGCACCGCCGCCCGCAGGAATGACGCTGCGACAGGAGTCAGCATCTGTCGAGTGACGAGTTCGTCGAGCGTGACTTCCATCAGCCGGTGGCGACGGATCACGACGGAGGGTCGGGGCGTCACCCACGCAGCAGCGGCGAGCCGCGAGCCGCCATCGAGGCGCAGATGCAGGCGCGGTTGGGCTTCGGAGAAACCGCGAGCGTTGACCTCGGATCGGGAGGCGAGGAAGACCAGGAAGTCGACGAGCTCCTCGTCGGAGTCGGCCACGGGTGGCCCGTCGATCTGTGAGCCGTCAGTGAGTTCGAGCACGACGTTGTCGTGGCCGGTGATGATGATGTTCTCGATCCGGTCGTCGTCGACGAGGGGCTGGAGGCGGCCCAGCCGGAACAGCGAGTCGAACACCGCACGGGCCAGCGCGTCCTGCTCGGCGCCGGGGAGTGTGGTCATCCCGGCGTTCACCCGGTCAGCCACGGTCGTCTCGATGAGGTCGAGCACAATCGTCCGGCCCAGCTCCTCCTGCGCGACCTTGTTGAGGCGTCCCTTGTCCGCCGCAACCGCCTGACTGAGCTGCTCGGAGGCTTGCGCGCGCAGCGCAGAGACGAGCGACCAGTCGAGACCGCTGCCGATGGGATGGGTGCTCATGGTCGACAGGTGTGCCACCGGAGCCACTGGATAGCGACGGTCCAACCTCTCAGCCACCGGCGGAACTGGCTGCGTGAACAGAGGCAATCTTGTCAGCGGGGTGGTTTCGTAGTCCTCGGATCGTTCCGTCGTCATGACCGGGCTCCTTCGAGCAGCTCGTTGCGCCGGCGGGTGATCGTCGAGTGGATCGAGGCGATGGCCGCAGTGAGCGCTCTTGCCAGCGGCCTGGTCTCGAACCGCTTCGGCGGCTGGGCGCCACGCGAGAAGACCGCAGCCGACTCCGGATCGTCGGCCAGCGGCGTCAGGACGGGCAGGTTCACCGCTGCAGTGACGTCGCGGGCGTTGTAGGGCTGGCCCTCGCCGATGAGCAGGACGCCCGACTGGTGCCAGTCCAGGGCAGGGCGCTGGAACGGCTCCGCCCACGAGCGCAGGGCCGAGAGGTGGGGGAGCGTCGTCCTGCTGACGAGCAGGGACAGGTCGGCGGCATCGAGCAGGGGTTGGGGTGACCCGTGGAGACCGAGTCGGCCGGCATCGATGATGACATCCTGACCGGTGGTCTCCAGTTCGCCGAGTGTCTCCGCCAGGGGTGCCCAGAGATCCCGCAGTGCACTGGCCTGGGTGTGCGAGCGGGTGCCCGCTACGAACGACACCGCGGTGCCCTCGATGGGACGCGCGACGTCGGCCAACGCATCACTCAAGTTGCTTGCGGTCAGCGCGAGCTCGATGAGTCCGCCGTCGTACTCACGGGTGCCACGGAAGTAGCCGGCCAGCAGCCCCGAGCCGCCAGTTGGGTCGGCCTCGATTAGCAGAACCGGGCGCGGCCAGAGAAGGGCCAGCCCGAGCGCTGTCGTGGTGACGCCGGGGGAGCCAGAAGCGGAGGCGAGTGCGACGACAGCCATCAGCGCTCCCGCGAATCGAGAACGAGAGCGATGTTGCCGGTGGCGATCCGGGTGGCGAGCACCGCGGCGTCGGCCTTGGGGACGAGTAGGTCGACGACCGTCTGTCCGGTCTCCTCGGAGGTGTGGACTCCGACGACCGTGGCGTCGTTGCTCAACGGTGTGCCGGCGGCGAGTTCCTCGCCTTGGGCCGGGGTGACGATGACGCGGACCTTGTCGCCGTACCGGAGTTCGAGCCCTGGTGCCTGCGCTGGAGTGAGGGCGACGCCGACGACCGACTGGTTTTCGCCTGGGACGACCTCCGCGGTGAACGAGTCCGGAGTGAGCATTCCGCCAGAGGAGATGTCCATCGCCGCCCGCTGCCCGACCACCCGGTCGAACTCCGAGGCTGCCACGGGCTTGAGGGCGGGACCAGCGCTGACCTGCACCCGGGCAAGGTCATCTGCCTCGATGACGGAGCCACGTTCTATGGAGTGCCGCGCGACGAGCACTTCGTGGGTGTTGGTCGTCGCGGTCCAGGCCCAGCCGGCGAGCAGCGCTCCGATGCAGATGGCGCCGATCGCGGCGGCTACGAGGGCTGGTCGTCGACGCAGCTTCGGGGGAGGCACGAGCGCAGCAGCGGCCGGACCCTCCTGCTTGAGCGTCCCGTCGATCCGGGTGGCTGCACCACTCATACTCATCGCCTCTCTGCTGCCCGGCTACTGCACGAGCACCTGCGCTTCCCCGACCGCAATCGCGACCGTCCGTGTCAGGCCGTTCAGCCGGATGGTCCCGGTTTGGCCTGCCCCTTCCCATGTGATGACCCAGTCCGAGGTGGCGGTCACCGTGTACTTCCCGCCCGCCTGCTTCGAGCTCGACTTCTCATAGACGTGCCCGCAGTCGGGCGACTTCGTGTTGCCGTACGCCGACTTGTACGGCGTCCCGGCGGTTGGGCACTTGACCGTGGCGCCGTCGCCCATGTCCCAGGTGATCTTGTGGAGCTTCGCCGTGGCGGTGACCGTGATCCCGCCCGCGGAGGCCGACTCCGTGATCGGGCCGACGGTGTGCTC
Organism: Nocardioides salarius; assembly: GCF_016907435.1. Lineage (NCBI taxonomy): Bacteria > Bacillati > Actinomycetota > Actinomycetes > Propionibacteriales > Nocardioidaceae > Nocardioides > Nocardioides salarius. The sequence goes on from NZ_JAFBBZ010000001.1 coordinate 4,264,038, forward strand.
GTCAGGGTTGGCAGCCCACATCCACACGGGCATGCCGACGATTCCGATGCTGTCCTCACCTGGCTCAGGTGTGATGCCGATGTCGATGGCTCGCAGGTTCATCTCCTGAATCGCGATCTGCGCGACCTCGCCGGGCGTCGGCCCTGCGCCGGAGTTCGGCGGCGGGTCCTGCGACCAGATCCAGATGAGCAGGTCGGTCTGTGGCTGGTAGCAGTTGTAGACGGCACCATCGCCTGGCTCGTGGCCTTGCCAGTTCGGATCGCCGGCTGGCGGTTGCGGGTCGAGCAGCGAGATGTAGCACCGGTAGCCGTTCGACCAGTACCCGTACTCGGTGGAACAGGAGACAGGCCCAGGCGGAGGCTTTGTGATTCCCTGATCGCTCCCGTCCCAGAAGCAAGCGGCACCGCCCCCGGTGTCTTTGGGTCCGTCGTCGTCGCCGTCTCCGGGGTCGCCGGGTGTTCCGGGGACCTCGACGTAGATCAGGCAGACGCCGGTTTCAGGGTCCGTGACCTGACAGACGGTGTCGGCGTACGACGGCGCCTGGGCATGGATGAGTAGCCCCGCGACGGCGAGTGAGGTGACGACGGCACGGACTACGAGGCTTCGCATGGCGTGCGCTCGATGTCCTGGCTTGAGGCAACACGCCACGAGCCATCGGGATCGGTGCCCCACTGGTAGTTCGACACCAGGAACTGAATCCAGCCGGTGTCCGGTCGGTCCGGGCTGATGACCGACTTGCCGTCCTTGTCGACGACGTCGACGCCGCTGACGTCGAAGCACAGGTCGATCTGAACCGTCGGCACCTTGCCGGCCTTCGGGTCCGAGTTGTCGAGGTTGACCGACTGCACTTCCAGCTCGACGATCTTCGTCGCGCCGGTCTGGTGGAGGCCTTGCTTGCGCTCCGTCGTGAACAGGTTCTTCTGTGCCGCGAGTTCGGTGCTGATCGCGACCTTGTCGAGCAGCCTCAGCGGCTTGCTTGGGTTTCGGCGAAGGTCGTTTCGCACGTCGTAGTACTTCCGAAGAATGGCAGACGCCGCCTCTGATGCGATCTCGCTGTCAGATTGCGGCGTTGGGGAAGTCGTGGTGGTGGCCGGCGAGCTCGAACTTAAAGTGGGGGTCGGGGTCGCCGCCGGGTCATTGCCGTCGGAGGCACAACCTCCCATTGCGATCGCCACCGCGGTAACGGTCGCCAGGAGCGCAGAGTGTCGGGCGTTCGTCATGGCCGAGTCCTGGACGCCCATCCCGAGACCATCCCGAGAAGGACGCATACGACGCCCTGACGGCGGGCCGACTGGGTCGTCGCATTCGTATCGTACGTCACATCCGGGACCTTGAACCGGTTCGCTTTTCACGCTGCCTCCTCGCTCCGTGCGACCGAGTGCCGCCTCTTCTCACCCAGGTGCGCCGCACCGACCGCACCGCGACTCCGCCCGCCCTGACCGGCCGCACCCTCCTTCTCGGCATACACGTCATGCAGAACGAGGTGGGCTCCGTGGCCCAGCGCTGTGGATGGACCCACATGATTCCGGGTCTGTGAACACGTCGGCGCACCTTCACGCCGAGGAGGTGTGCGGTGATGACCGTTTCGATGAAGGTGATTCGCGCAGGCAGGGGCTGCGACTACCTGCTCAAGAGCGTGGTCCGTGGAGACGCCAACATGAGCGACCCCAACCCGGTCACGAGGTACTACACCGAGGAGGGCACGCCACCCGGTCGCTGGATGGGGTCGGCCCTTCACGCCTTCGGCAACGGGGAGATCAAGCGCGGCGACCAGGTGACGCCGCAGCAGCTCCAGCTTCTCATCGGTGCGGGCCTCGACCCGGTCACCGGCGAGAAGCTGGGCCGGTCGTTCCCCACGTTTCCGCCGCTCCAGCAGCGCATGGCCGAACGCATGGCCGAACTCCCTGCCGACCTCACCGACGAGCAGCGGAAGGAGGCCTTCGACCAGATCAAGGCCGAGGAGTCGGCGAAGGCATCAAGCGGCGTGGCGGGCTTCGACTTCACGTTCAGCGTCCCGAAGTCCGTCTCGGCGCTCTGGGGAGTGGCCGACGCCGGCACTCAGGCGCTGATCATTGACGCGCATCACCAGGCCGTGGCGGAGGTGCTCGACTTCATGGAGCGTGAGGTCGTCTGCACGAGGAGGGGCGTTGCCGCAGGAGACGGAGCGGTGATGCAGGCCGACATCGTCGGCGTCGCCGCCACGGCGTACGACCACTGGGACTCCCGGCTCGGCGATCCGCAACTCCACACCCACGTGGTCATCTCCAACAAGGTCAAGACAACCGAGGACGGGCGATGGCGCAGCCTCGACGGGCGTCCGCTGTTCGAAGCGAACGTTCCGATCTCCGAGCACTACAACGCCGTGCTCGCCGACCGCATGACCCGGCTCTTCGGCATCGAGTGGGAGCAGCGCGAACGTGGGGCGGAGCGGAACCAAGCTTGGGAACTCGCGCCCGTCCCGGAGACCCTGATCCGGGAGTTCTCCAGCCGGGCCAGCCACATCGACAAAGAGAAGGACCGGCTCATCGCCGCGTACACCGAGCGCACAGGGCACCGCCCGTCCTCCGCGAAAGTCATCCAGTTGCGCGCCAAGGCCACGCTCGCCACACGCCCAGAGAAGGAGATCCACTCCCTGTTCGACCTGACCACCGAATGGCGAGGACGGGCACAGAAGATCCTCGGGAGAGGCGCAGTCGATTGGGCGAAGGAAGTCACCGCCCGTCCCATCGCCCGCCCTACTCTCCGGGCTGACGACGTGTCCCTTGACGTGATCGGCGAGGTGGCGGTTTCCGTGGTTGGCGCGGTCGAGGAGAGGCGCTCGACGTGGAAGCACTGGAACCTCTGGGCCGAGGCATCCCGGCAAACGATGGGCTGGCGCTTTGCCAGCGCAGAGGACCGCGAGGCCGTAGTCGGGGTGATCGTTGACGCCGCCAAGCAGGAGTCGCGGCCTCTGACGCCACCTGAGCTCGTGGCCGTCCCCGAGACGTTCCGCCGAGCCGACGGCACCAGCCGGTTCCGTCCCCGGCACTCGGTCGTCTTCACGTCCGAAGCGCTGCTCGCCGCCGAGGATCGGCTCCTGACTCGCTCGAACGACATGACTGCTCCATCCGTGGACCTGGCCGTGATCGAACGCGTGACCCGCAAGGAACACCTGCTGTCTGCCGAGCAGTCCGAGACGCTGGCAAGCATCGCCGTGTCCGGGCGACAGGTCGATCTTCTCGTCGGCCCTGCCGGGGCTGGCAAAACGACGGCGACGCATGCGCTGAAGACCGCCTGGACGAAGGCTCACGGCAAGGGCAGCGTCGTCGGCCTCGCCCCGAGCGCCGTCGCCGCTGAGGTGCTGGCCGAAGACCTGGGCATCGGCTGCGAGAACACCGCCAAGTGGCTGCATGAGCACGACCGCGGGCGGTCGCAGTTCCGCAAGGGCCAGCTCGTCATCATCGACGAGGCGACGCTCGCCGGCACCCTGACTCTGGACCGGCTCACGGCGCTCGCCGCTCATGCGGGCGCGAAGGTGGTGCTGGTCGGTGACTGGGCGCAGCTTCAGTCGGTCGACGCCGGAGGGGCGTTCTGCCTGCTGGCCTCCGCCCGTCCTGACACCCCCGAGCTGACCGAGGTCCACCGCTTCACCCACGAGTGGGAGAAGACCGCGTCGCTCGAACTGCGGTTTGGACGGGCGGAGGTCATCAGCACCTACATGACGAAGGACCGCGTCCAGGAGGGCACGACCGAGGAGATGATGGACGCCGCCTACCTCGCGTGGGCAGCCGACGTGCAGGAGGGGCGCGCCTCGATCCTCGTCGCTGAGGCGATGGACATGGTGACCCGCCTCAACCAGCGTGCTCGTGCAGACCGGATCGTCGCGAACCCGGTCGGCGACATCGAGGTCAACCTTGCCGACGGCACCCAAGCATCCGAGGGCGACCTCGTCATCACGCGGCACAACGACCGCCGCCTCCACACGCTGCGCGGTGGGTGGGTGCGCAACGGCGACCGCTGGACCGTCACTCGCGTCCAAAGGGACGGCTCGATGCAGGTCCAGCGACTCGGGGTCGACTTCGGTGGCACGGTGACGCTGCCTGCGGCGTACGTCGCCGAGCACGTCGACCTCGGCTACGCCGTCACCGCCCACCGAGCCCAGGGGATGACCGTCGACACTTCACGCGTCGTGGTGACGGGCTCGACGACCCGGGAGAATTTCTACGTGTCCATGACCCGCGGCCGCGACTCCAACATCGCCTACGTCGCTCTCGACAAACCCGACGAGGGCCACGCCCCTCCCGAATCGGACGAGGTCAGCGCCCACACCGTTCTGTACGGCGTGCTCCAGCACCTCGGCGGGGAACTGTCGGCCCACCAGATGATCGAGGCCGAGCAGGAGCGCTGGTCGTCCATCGCCCAACTCGCTGCGGAGTACGAGACCATCGGCGCGGTCGCCCAGCGCGACCGCTGGGTTGCAGCCATCAAGAACAGCGGCCTCACCGAGACCCAGGTCGAGCAGGTGCTGTCCTCGCAGTCGTTCGGTCCGCTCACCGCCGAGCTGCGTCGTGCCGAGTCGAACCACTACGACGTCGCGAAGCTCCTGCCGGCGCTCGTCGCCCGCCGGTCGCTCGCCGACGCCGAGGACATCGGCGCCGTGCTCATCAGCCGCGTCCAGAAGGCAGCCCAACCAAGGCGCGGGAAGCGTCGCCCGTCCCCGAAGCTGGTCGTCGGCCTGATCCCGGTCGCAGACGGACCGATGAGTCCAGAGATGGCCGAGGTGCTGACCGAACTCGCGGACCTGATGGAAGGACGGGCGATGACGCTGGCCGAGCAGGCCGTCGAGGACAAGGCGCCGTGGCTGAAGCGACTCGGCACGCCGCCGACCACCGAGGCAAGTCGGGGTCCTTGGCTCCACGAGGTCAGGACGGTCGCTGCCTACCGTGACCGCTACAGGGTGCAGGGGCGCAGGACGTTGGGTGAGCCGAAGAACGAGGCGCAGAAGCTCGACGCTGCCCGCGCCGAGCAGGCGATCCGCCGCGCCAGAGCCATAGCTGAGGATGCTGCCAACGCGCAGGAGGGGCAAAGCCGCACCCTCGAATCACCGGGACGGGTGATCGCGTAGCGGTACACACCGGCAGTTTCAGCCGGGTTATCCCCAGGAGGGGCGACGGTGCGCCCGTCCTGTCGAACCACCGGCGTAGGGAGGAGGTGAGCCCGACCGAAGGAGACCATCATGCTCGCCGCACTCTGGACTCTCAGCGCCGCGATCCGCGGCTACCTCCGCTTCTACATGCCCACCAACCGCGCAGTCGACTGGTTGCGCTCGCCGCGCGGCCTCAAGTGGGCGATCCCCGTGGCCCTCGTCGCCACGCCCGCCTACCTCGGCCTGACCACCCTCGCCATCCAGGGAGCCGCCCGACCGAGCCTCGGCTGGCTCAACGTCCTGGTCTTCCTCTTCTTCTGGAACGCCGCCAAGTTCGCCTGGATGGCCGTCCTCAGCCTCCCGATGATTCTCGTACGGGCGATTCGTGATGTTCCGGTAGCCGGGCGCCCCGCTAGCAGGTGAATCGCGCTACCGGTAACTGGCAACCTGGTCGACCTGGAACCACTTCCCTGTACCGGCGATCTGTGCCAAGGACGTCACTCGTGCTTGGGCACCCGGCGCGCCACGGCGGACACCACCCTGCTGTTGGTTTGGCGCGGACGGGGTGCGCTCCTGCCTGGGGAGGCGCGCTGCCAGCAGTTGTGCGCCGAGATCAGTTGTCGCGACGACATCGCTCCTGAAACTCGCGAGCAACCCCCACGAATTGAGTCGAATAGCCCGGTCTTGGAAGACCTGCTGCCGGGCTACAGGCAGGCTCGCCAAGGTCGACTCCCAGTCAGCAAACAGGGCCGCGATCACGTTCGGAGAGGCCTTGGCCCACAGCGCGAAGACCCACTCGGCCTGGGCGAGTTCGTCAACACACGCCGAGCGTTGTGCTCGCCACCACTGTTCGTCGTTGGCGTTGTGGCGAATCTGGGCGAGCAGGACAGCGGGGTGGCTGTTCGGGCCGAAGGCGGTTGGCCCGCGCTTCGTCGTGTGCCCAGCCTGGTGACCAGAGGCCGCGCCGAGGACCGCGATCTCCGAGGCTAGCCAGCATCTGCCCACGGCATCGAAGAGCGCAGTCGCCGTGTTTGACCACGGGAATGTACTGCCATGTTCGCCGGACTTGAATCGACGCTTGGACGCGGCTGTAGCGATCGGAGCGTTGGTGCGCCGCAGTGCGCGGACCGCGTCCTGGCGTCGCTGTGTCATGTACGAGCTCTGGCCGGCGAAGCCGGCCTTGGACGTCGTGTGGAAGGTGTCCGGCGCGAGAGCGACCGCAACTTGGGCCGGCATCGAACGAACCGACGTGACGTAGGGGCATTCACCGTCGAAGACCCGCTGCAGTAGCAGCGTCTCGAGGGTGCCCCCTGGGGGCGGTATCAGGCCGGTGTTGAGCAGGATCTCGGCGCCACCATCGGCAAGGTCAACTCCATCGAGGGCGAGCGTCCGGCCTTCGGCTGCTTCGCATCCGGCACCAAGTACGAGCCACGCGCACTCGTCGTTCTTGCCGACGGCGGCCCTGACCTGCTCCGACCACCACTGTGCGAACGCTCCGCGCTCTGAGAGGAGCTCGCGGAGGACGCGCACCCGTTGCCGGTTGCTGGAGTCTGCGGGGTTCTTGGCAATCGCCTCAGTCAGTCTCGTCCAGGTTGGGTTCGTCGACCGATCCGACGGCAGCTTCGGTAGCGGGAGGATCTCCTTCCGGTCGAGTGCTGCTAGCAACATCTCTGAGCCTGTGTCGCTGCAGAGTTCGTCGAGAACCAGCGCGCCTTCGGCTGGTCGGCTGGCGAACACGCCGTCGGTGAGGAGCGTCCAACTTGCGATGTAGGGGTGCCGCGAAGGGCTTGTGGTGCGCAACTCCCGGATTGCGCCGGATATGTCAACGCCGGCCGAAAACTGACCCCCTTTTGCCGATCGAAAGTTGACCCCCTTCGAGCGGTTTGTTGGTGCTAGGTGGTCTTGGTGTGGCTTGCCGGGGGTGGCCCGGTTCGGTGTCCGCGGGTGCGGTACGACTCGCCGTCCAGGGCGATGACCTGGGCGTGGTGGACGAGGCGGTCGATGGTGGCTGCGGCGACGACGTCGTCGCCGAGGGTCTCGCCCCAGCGTGAGAACGCCAGGTTCGAGGTGACCACGACCGAGCCGGTCTCGTAGCGGCTGGCGATGAGCTGGAAGAACAGCGACGCGGCTGCGGTGTCGAAGGGCAGGTAGCCGACCTCGTCGATGACCAGCAGCCGGTAGCGGTTGAGCTTGCGCAGCTCGCGCTCGAGGTTGCCTTGCTCGTGGGCGGCGGCCAGGCGGTTGATCCACCCGGTCGCGGAGTCGAACGCAACTGGGTAGGACGCCTCGGCGGCCTTGATCGCCAGCGCGATCGCCAGGTGCGTCTTCCCGGTCCCGGGCGGCCCGAGGAGCACGACGTTGTCGCGTTTGGCGATGAACGTGGTGGTGGCCAGGTGCGCGACCAGGTCGCGGGTCGCTGCCGGGACGTGGTCGAAGGTGAAGTCCTCGATGGTCTTGATCGCGGGGAAGTGCGCGGCAGCGATCCGCATCCGGGTCCCGTTCGCGGTGCGTGAGGCGACCTGGCGGCCGAGCACGGCCGCGAGGTACTCCTCGTGCGACCAGCCCTCGGCGCGGGCTTGGTCGCCCAGGACGGCGAAGGTCTCGTTGATCACCGGGGTCTTGAGCTCACGAGCCAGGAACGCGACCTCGCTGAGCAGCTCGCTGCCGGCGACCCTGCCGGTGACCTTGCCAGGGGATGTCGTCATCGCACGACCTCCAGGCTCGCTCGTGCAGCGAGAGCCGCTTCGTCGGTGATCGCCGGGGTCAGGTCGAACAGCGCGTCGTAGTCGCTCAACGCCCGCACACCCACGACCGCCCCCACCCCGTTCGCCGACCTCATGGCGGGGCCCCGCATCGCAGCGGTGCGGGCCTGGAAGGCGCTGCGCAGCCCGGCCGCGGTGTCGACGTGGGCCGGGTCGGTGATCGTCTGATGGGTCGACCAGCACCGCTGGTGGACTCCCACGCTCGTGCCCGCGCAGGTGATGGTGACGGTGTCCAGGCCGGCGTGGACATCGACGAACCGGCCGATCACGGCCGGGTCGACCGAGTAGTCGTTCCCGGCGACGCGCACGTAGTAGTCGCGACCCAGCCGGACCCGCACGGTGGTGCCCACCGACGGCGCGACCGGCGGCAGGGCCCCCATCGCGGCGACATCGGCCGCGACCCTGACACCGGGCTGCTGGCCAGTGCGGCGCAGCACCCGAGCGTTCGCGCGCGGCAACCAGCTGGTGAGCTGAGTGTTGTAGTCGCCCGGGGAGTCGAACTCACGTCCCGGCATGAAGGAGGTCTCCAGGAACCCGTTGGCCCGTTCCACGATCCCCTTGGCTTCGGGGTCACGTGCCGCGGTCTGATAGATCCGGGTGCCCAGCGTGCCGGCGAACGACCTGGCGCCCAGGGTCAGGCGGTGGTGCTGGCCGATGCCGGCCTCGTTGTCCCACACCAGCATCTTCGGGACCCCGCCCAGGCCCGACAGGAGCTGCCACATCCCGGCCACCAGGTCGCCGGTCTTCCTGGACGGCAGCAGCGTGGCCATGATGAACCCCGAGAACGCCGCGACCATCGTCAACACCGGCAGGTCCACCGCGGGCCGCCCGCCCACCCAGGCCGCGGTCTTGGACCCAGCGTGGACGTCGACGGGGATGACCTTGCCGGGGAACCACAGGTCGCACTGCACGATCTCTCCAGCGACATAGCTCGTGCGGTCAGCAGGATCGCCCGGGGCGTACAGCGGACGCAGTTGAGCGACCCTGGCCCGCAGCACCGAGGACGAGTTCGCCCACCCGATCCGCTCCGCGATCACCGTGGCCGGCATCGAGGGGAACTCCGCCAGCAACGCACGAATCCGCGGCTCGTGGGCATCGAGCATCGAGCCCGCCGGAGCCCGCTTGTACCTCGGCGGCGTATCCGAGGCCAACGCGGCACGCACCGTGTTCCTCGCCAACCCCGTCTTGCGAACAATCGCCTTGATGCTCATTTTCTCCGACTTGTGCAGCCGTCGAATCTCAGCCCAGTCCTCAGTCATGATCACTCCCTCACAGTGCCGAGGGGGTCAGGATTCGATCGGCACCAGGGGGTCAGGATTCACCCGGCAGCGACAGGATAGTTCAAAGACGCCGCTCGGCGGTGCGTTGCCTGCGTAGAAGCGTGCCGTGTTCAGCCAGTAGGGACGCTGGAGAAGTTCGCGGAAGACAGTGGTTCTGTCGAAGTTGCGGTCGCCTTCACCTGCGAAGTCATAGAGGAACCGCGCGGCGAAGTACTCCCGAAGGGAAACAACCTCGAACCCGTAGACGCCCTGTTCCTTGCTGGTGATCGCCCACAAGCGGTCCGTGGCCGCCTCGAACAGCTCGTCGACGACCGACTCCGGTCGCCGGTAGGTGCGCTGGAACTGGCGCATCGCGGCGTCCAACTCAGCCGCTTGCATGCGTCCGTTGAGGCTGTGTTGCTCGCTCCGTGACTGCAGGTACCAGCCGAGGAACGGAATGATCTCCATGAGTTCGCTTCGGTACTTGCGCACCGATTCGGGGTGCTTGTTCGACTCCCTGTCCAGCAGGAGCTCCAAGTAACCGTCGTACAACTGCGTCCGCTGGGTTGGGGTTGCCAGCCCGCGCTTGTGGAGCAGCTCGATGAGGATCGTAAGTTGCATCGGGTTGCCAGCTAGCTCCCCGATGTAAGGCTCACGAGTCTTTTCGTCGAAAGTCGAGCGCAACAAACGACCGTCCCGGCCACGAATGTCCCGGATGGCACACCACTTGCGGAGGTACTCCCTGCGCTGATCTCGGTCGAGCTGATTGAGGACCAGCACTTCGAAGAGCTCAGCCGACGGCTCGGGCAGCTCGCCGGCACTCGGACGAGTCGTGACGACGACGCGAGGCGGCACAGCGTAGGACTTGCCACGTCCACAGAAGGTGTCGATCGCCTTGACCACGCGTTCGCGATCCTTGGCACTGCCGACCTCGTCCAGGCCGTCCATGACGACGAGCGATGGCACGCGATCGAAGAGCGCCTGGACTTCAGCTGCGGTCACGTTGCCACGTCCGCTCGCGTGGCTCATCAGCTCGGCCAGGAAGCACTCGATCGTGCTCTGCGCCGCCGGCCGTGTCTTGCCCCTTGGCTTCTTGTGGCGCTCCGATGCTGGGTCAAAGACGTCGATACCGCGGATCCACATCGCGTAGTCGCTGAGATCGAAGCGCACTGGAAAGCGGGGCTTGTCGGTGGTGAGCAAACCAGGCGGCTTGGTGGCGCGGGATGTGAAGGCCGCTCGGTGCGCCTGGCAGACGAACTGGCTAAGCGTTGACTTCCCCTGACCGGGCGCACCCCGCACGAGGGTGAATGGCAGTCCCTCCTTGAGGAGGTAGGCCGCCGTTCCGCCGAGTCGTGCTTGGCCCGGGACGTCCGGCGGTGGAGCAAGTGCATGCCGGGGTGCGGGACGACCCGGTCGGCCACCACGAGGGATGCGCTCCGCCGCGCCCCGCGGCCCTCGAAGGCGATCTGAGGTGACATCGACATACAGCTCCGCAACTGGCTCACGGTCTATATCGACCTGGCTGAACTTCACCCGCTCGTCCTCGCCCCATTGGGCTGCGGCAACCTTGCGCACGAGGTCACGCAGGCCCTTGTCGCGCTTCGACTCGTAGTGTTCGTCGATGAGGTAGCGGATGAGATCCCAGCCCGCGAGCATGTCGGCGTACGCCCACTTCGTTTCGGTCGGGGCGGAGTCGACCATGGCGTCGACGCTCTCTCTCCAGATGCATTGCATCTGGATGCCGTAGTCGGCACTGAGAGCGCCCAGCTCACTATCGAGCTGGTCGAATGTTCCAGTGCCGGCCTTGCCTGTACTAGGTGTGATGCCCAGCCAGGTTGTCCAACCTGGTGATGGGGGCTGCCTTCCCGATTGCTGAGTGGGGCCGGTGGTGGTTGTACTCGTGGATCCATCCTGGCAGAGCCGCGAGGCGGGCTGATTCGGAGTTGTAGAACTTCTTGAAGGCCCAGCCCTCGGCCAGGGTCCGGTGGAAGCGTTCGATCTTCCCGTTCGTCTGGGGTCGGTAGGGCCGGGTCTTCTTAGGTGTGATGCCGAGTTCGGTGCAGGTGTCGCGCCACAGGTGCGATCGGTAGCAGCTGCCGTTGTCGGAGAGCACTCGCCGGACGGTGACGCCGCGCTGAGCGAACCAAGCAGTCGCGTTCTTGAGGACCTGGGTTGCGGTCTCCTTGGTCTCGTCGTCGTGGGCCTCGACGTAGGCCACGCGGGAGTGGTCATCGATCACGGTGTGCAGGTAGCAGGTTCCGATCAACGGGTTGTGCCACTTGTTCTTGGCCGCGCCGGTGCGCTCCACGGTCGCCGAACGGTTCTTGCCGCCTTGCTGACGCCCCACGTAGCGCCATCCGCCACCGTCAGGGACCCGGCCCAGCTTCTTGACGTCGACGTGGATCAGGTCGCCGGGCCGTTCGTGCTCGTAGCGCCGGATGGGCTCACCGGTGGCGCGGTCGATGTGGGTGAGTCGGTTGATGCGGCACCGGACCAAGACTGCGTGCACGGTCGAGGCCGGCATGCCCAGCTTGTCGCCGATCGCGATGGGGCCGAGGCGTTGCTTCCAGCGCAGGTGCACGATCTTGCGTACCACCGGGGTCGATGTCCGGTTCGGCTGATGACGTGGGGCCGAGGACCGGTCGTGCATGCCGTCCGGGCCTTCGGCTCGGTATCGCTCGGCCCACTTCTTCGCGGTGCGCCAGGAGACGTCGTAGCGCTCGGCCGCGCGAGCGGGCGGCCAACCGTGCTCGACGACCAGGCGTGCGAGTCGGAGCCGGGCGCGAGGGGTCAGGGCAGCATTGGCATGGGTAGCGTGGGACACGAAGGCCTCCTTGGTGGCGGAGCGGTTTCTAGACAGCTCCACTCCACACCGGGGAGGCCTTCGTCCATCTACATGTCAGACCGTGTCGTAGCAGGATCTCGACCAACGTGCCTGGGCATCACAACTAGGCACTAGGCACGTTTGTGACCAGGAAGTACTGCTTCGCCCCCTCCGTAACTAACCGTCGGATGTTCGGCTCCTCGGCAACAACGGCGGCCCTGAGGGCGTCAACCGGCTTCTTCTCCCGCCCGTTGACCGACCACTTCACCTGGTAGATCAGGAGGTCTTTGCCGGAGCGACGGATGCCGTCGCGCCCACCGTCTGCTTGGCGGAGCGGGAGCGGATAAAAGTCGGTGTAGCGCTCGGTGAGCAGTGCGTTCACGAGGAGCTGGAAGTCGTCGTCGCCCAAGCGCTCGTACAGGTACTTGAAACGGCTCTCGGGCATGTCGACTCCTTTGGATGCCCTCCAATCATGACTGGAGGTGCCGACAGTCTTCGTAGGCGACACGCGGCCCGCTGACCCGCCCGCCTCCCGGGCGCGTCCTGTGTCGCACTGCGTCCCGCCAGTTGGCGTGCCGATCCGCTGGCGTTGGTCACCTTCGTCGGAGGCGATCGCTAGGGTCAGGGTTGCGGCCGACGGAGACCTATGTCATTCTTCTTGGCTTTTCCCAATCGAGATCGAACAGATGAAAGGAGACCACCAACGTGGCACGCCAGGCCAAGAAGGCTCAGCCCAAGTCGCTCGAACAGCGGCTCTGGGATGCGGCTGACGCCCTCCGCGGCAACCAGGAGCCGTCGGAGTACAAGCACGTCGTGCTCGGCCTGGTCTTCCTCAAGTACATCTCTGACCGGTTCGAGGCCAGGCGTAAGGACATCGAGGCAGCGCTCGCTGATCCGAACTCACCGGACTACATCCCCAACGAAGCCCGCCGCCAGACCTTCCTCGAGGACCGCGACGAGTACCGCTCGCACAACATCTTCTGGGTACCGACCGACGCGCGCTGGGAGTCCATCCAGGCCCAGGCCAAGCTGCCGGAGATCGGCCAGGTCATCGACACAGCGATGGACCTGATCGAGAAGGAGAACCCCTCGATCCGGGGTGTGCTGCCCCGCAACTACGGCCGAGAAGGGCTCGACAAAGGACGACTCGGTCAGCTCGTCGACCTCATCGGCTCGATCGGCTTCACCGAGTCCGACGACCACGGATCCGACGACGTGCTCGGCCGCGTCTACGAGTACTTCCTCGGGCAGTTCGCCGGCAAGGAGACCGGCAAGGACGCCGGCGCGTTCTACACGCCTCGATCCGTGGTCAAGACGCTCGTTGAGATGCTCGAGCCCTTTCACGGCCGGGTCTACGACCCCGCGTGCGGCTCGGGCGGCATGTTCGTGCAGTCTGCCGAGTTCGTGAAGGCCCACGGTGGTAAGCGCACCGACATTTCCGTCTATGGCCAGGAGTTCACCGACACCACCTGGAAGCTCGCCAAAATGAACCTCGCCCTCCGCGGCATCGAGGCTGATCTTGGCGACCGTTCAGCTGACTCCTTCACACAGGATCTGCACCCGGACCTGCGCGCGGACTTCGTGATTGCCAACCCGCCGTTCAACGTCAGCAACTGGTGGGACGCCAAGCTCCAGGACGACCCGCGCTGGAAGCACGGAACGCCGCCATCGAGCAACGCGAACTTCGCGTGGGTCCAGCACTTCATCCACCACCTCTCGCCGAAGGGCACCGCGGGGTTCGTTCTTGCTAACGGATCGCTGGCCTCAACGTCAGGCGGCGAAGGCGAAATCCGCCGAAGCCTGATCGAGTGTGACTTGGTTGACTGCATCGTCGCCATGCCCGACAAGCTCTTCTTCAACACGGGTATCCCCGTGACACTCTGGTTCGTTTCGAAGGAGCGCGACGGGAACGGTCACCGGAGGCGGACGGGCGAAGTGCTATTCATCGATGCGCGAAAGCTTGGCAAGATGGAGACGCGTCGACTTCGCGTGCTCGACGATGCTGATATCGCCAAGATCTCCGACACGTATCACGCCTGGCGCAATCACGACGGGGGATACGCGGACCTTGCCGGCTTCGCGAAGGCCGCTTCGCTGGAGGAGATTGCGGCACGCAACTTCGTGCTCACGCCTGGTCAATATGTCGGTGTCGAGGAGGCTCTGCTCGACGATGAGCCGATTGACGATAAGGTGAACCGCCTCGTCGGCGAGTTGAAGGACGTCCTCGCAGAGGGCGAACTTCTGGAGGCTGAGATCTGGAAGAACCTTCGGGAGCTTGGCTATGACGTCTAAGGGCCCCATCTCGAACGTGGCCGGCTGGCCCGAGGTATCGATCTCGGACATCGCCACCAAGGTCGGCTCCGGAGCTACGCCGCGTGGCGGAGCTGAGACCTACCTCCCCGAACGCGTCGAGTACGCGCTGGTCCGTAGTCAGAATGTTCTCGATCGCAGGTTCGATCCTGATGGGCTGGCTTACATCAGCAATGAGCAGGCGCAAGTATTGCGCGGAGTGTTTCTTCAACCCAAGGATGTCCTTCTCAACATCACCGGCGACGGTGACACGTTTGGGCGCTCCTGCATGGTCCCGGATTCGGTGCTCCCGGCCTGTGTGAACCAGCATGTCTCGATCGTCCGGGTTGATCCGGCAAAGGCCGATCCCGACTACGTTCTCGCATACCTGACGCACCCAGCGGTGAAGCCGTACATCGCCTCCTTCAACTCCGGTGGTTCCCGCCGCGCAGTCACGAAGGGGCACATCGAGTCATTCCGCTTGCCGCTGCCGCCGCTGGAGTCGCAGCAGGTGATTGGTCGCGTGCTTGCGGCTCTCGATGCGAAGATGGAGACCAACGCACGGCTCGTGCAGGTCGTGCCTGATCTCATCCGTGCCCGTGTGCTGTCTGCGCTGGCATCCGAGCCGGTGCTTATCTCTGTCGCCAAGCTCGCCAAGTTCGTGAACGGCGGTGCCTATACGAAGGGTGCGACGGGAACGGGGCGAATGGTCGTCCGCATCGCCGACCTGAACTCGGGGCCGGGAAGCTCGACCGTCTACAACGACATCGAGGTGCCCGACGACAAGACCGCCCGGCCGGGGGACATCCTTATGTCCTGGTCCGGCTCTCTGGGCGTCTATCGGTGGGTGCTAGATGAAGCCATCGTCAACCAGCACATCTTCAAAGTGCTGCCGACCGACTTTCCGGCGTGGCTCGTCTTCGACCGCCTTGACGCCGTCATTCACATCTTCCAATCCGTGGCGAAGGACAAGGCCACCACGATGGGACACATCCAACGGGGCCACCTCGAATCGACCGAGGTCGAGGTTCCGAACCCCGGCCAGCTCGCGATCCTTGGCGACGAACTTGGCCCGCTCTGGCGGCGGCTGCTTGTAGCTGAGCAGGAGAACCGACGGCTTACCCGGCTGCGCGACGCGCTTCTTCCCGCGCTCCTTTCCGGACAGATCCGGGTCGGCGTCTCCGAGCACCAGGTCAGCGAGGCGATCGCGTGAGCGCCTTCAACGAGTCCGTCATCGAGGACGCAGCGCTCGACTACCTCCGCGAGTTGGGCTATGCCACCGACTTCGGCCCCAACATCGCCCCGGACGGCGAGCGCCCCGAGCGCGCATCGTTCCAGCAGATCTATCTCTATGACCGGCTGCGCGACGCCGGGCACCGACTGAACCCTGACCACCGGGACCTCGTCGACGAGGCGATCAAGCGGCTGGAGCGCGCCGAGTCGCAGAACGCGGTCGCAGAGAACGCCCGCGTCCACAAGCTGCTCATCCACGGCGTGCCGGTAGAGCACCGCGACGCTGGTGGGGCCGTACGCACGGTGCAGGTCCGGCTCATCGACTTCGACAACCCGGACAACAACGACTGGCTGGCGGTCAACCAGTTCACGATCGTCGAGAAGAAGAACCGTCGGCCCGACGTGCTGGTCTTCATCAACGGCATCCCGCTCGGCCTGCTCGAGCTGAAGAACCCCGCCGCTGAACACGCCACACTCAAGAGCGCCTGGAATCAGATCCAGACCTACCGCACCGACATCCCATCGGTCTTCACGCCAAACGCGCTGACCGTGATCTCGGACGGCACCAGCGCAGCCATGAGTTCCTTCTCCGGCGGCTTCGAGCACTACGCCCCCTGGAAGACCATCGACGGACGCGAGGTGGTCTCCGGCAAGCCCGCCCTCGAGGTCCTGCTGAAGGGTGTCTTCGACAAGACCCGCTTCCTCGACATCGTGAAGAACTTCATCGTCTTCAGCGAGGAGTCGGTCGGTCTCATCAAGCGGGTCGCCAAGTACCACCAGTACTGGGCCGTCAACGCTGCGGTCGAATCGACCGTCGAGGCCGCCGGCCCGGATGGCGACCGTCGCGGTGGTGTCGTCTGGCACACCCAGGGCAGTGGCAAGAGCATCGAGATGCTGCTCTACGCGGCCAAGATCATGCGGGACGCCCGCATGAACAACCCGACGCTCGTCTTCCTGACTGACCGCAACGACCTGGACGACCAGCTCTTCGCCGAGGTGTTCGCGCCCGCCCAGATCTTGCCCGAGCGGCCGGTCCAGGCTGACTCGATCGCTGATCTGCGTGTGCTGCTTCGCCGGGTCAGTGGCGGCATCATCTTCACGACTCTGCAGAAGTTCCGCCCCGAGGAGGGGCTGGACAGCAACCCGGTGTTGACCGACCGCCGCAACGTTGTCGTCGTGGCCGATGAGGCCCACCGGTCGCAGTACGGCTTCGTGGAGTCGCTCGACAAGGATGGCCGCTTGAAGGCGGGCCTCGCCAAGCACATGCGCGACGCGCTGCCGGGCGCGACGTTCCTCGGCTTCACTGGCACGCCTATCGAGTCGAACGACAGGTCGACCCGTGCCGTGTTCGGTGACTACATCGACGTCTATGACCTGACCCGCGCGGTCGAGGACGGCGCAACCGTCAAGATCTACTACGAGTCGCGCTTGGTGAAGGTCGGCCTGTCCAACGACGACTACGACGCGCTTGACGAGCTGGTGGATGAGATTACCGAGACGGTCGAGCAGGACGAGGGCGAGAAGGCCAAGACCCGCTGGGCCCGAATCGAGGCCATCGTCGGCGCCGAGGAGCGACTCGACCTGGTCGCTGCCGACATCGTCGAGCACTGGGAGAAGCGCCGCGAGGCGATGCTCGGCAAGGCCATGATCGTCACCATGAGCCGCCGTATCGCGGTGCGGCTCTACGAGAAGATCGTCAAGCTCCGCCCCGACTGGCACAGCGACGATCCAGCGCAGGGCAAGATCAAGGTCGTCATGACCGGCTCGGCCGCGGACCCGCCGGAATTCCAGCCGCACCTGCACTCCAAGGACGTACGCAAGGAGCTCAAGGCCCGCGCGAAGGACCCCGAGGACTCGCTCGAGCTGGTCATCGTCCGCGACATGTGGCTGACCGGCTTCGACGCGCCGTCGATGCACACCATGTACGTCGACAAGACCATGCAGGGCGCCGGCCTGATGCAGGCCATCGCTCGAGTCAACCGCACCTTCCGCGACAAGCCCGGCGGCCTCATCGTCGACTACATCGGCGTCTTCTCCAACCTCCAGAAGGCGCTGGTCGAATACTCGCCAAGCGACCGCGACCAGGCCGGCGTGCCCATCGACGAGATCGTCGCCGCCATGCTGGAGAAGCACGACATCATCCGCGGCTTGCTCCACGGCTGCGCCTTCGACTCCAGCCCCGACCTGCCCGCCGGGCAGCGCCTTGCCGAGCACGCCAAGGTTCTCGACTTCGTCATGGCAGACCCCGACCGCACCAAGCGGTTCCTCGACCAGGTCCTGGCACTCGCCAAGGCATACGGCCTGGCAGGCTCCCGCGACGAGGCCGCTGCCATCCGCAACGACGCCCGGCTCTTCGCCGACGTCCGGGCGGCGATCATCAAGATCCAGAACCCGGACTCCGGCCGTGGCGGTGCCGGGGGAGTGGAGATCGACACGGCGATCGGGCAGCTCGTCAACGAAGCAGTCGCAGCCGACGAGGTCGTCGACATCTACAAGCTCGCCGGCATCGACACCCCCGAACTGTCGATCCTCAGCGACGAGTTCCTCGACTCGCTCGGCGATCGTGACAAGCCCAACCTGCAGATGGGACTGCTGCGCCGCCTGCTCGGCGACCAGATCAAGACCGTGCAGCGCACCAACGTTGTCCAGGCTCGCAAGTTCTCCGAGCTGCTCGAAGAGGCAATCAACCGCTACACCAACCGCAGCCTGACCACGGCCGAGATCATCGCCGAGCTGGTCAAGCTCGCCAAAGAGATGCGCGACCAGGCTCAACGCCATGAGCAGCTGGGACTCACCGTCGCGGAGGCCGCGTTCTACGACGCCATCGTTCAGAACGACGCCGCGGTGCTCCAGATGGGCGACGACATCCTGAAGAAGATGGCCCACGACCTGGTCGACTCCATCCGGGCCAGCGCCACGATCGACTGGAACCTCAAAGAGTCCGTCAGGGCAACGATGCGCACCCGCGTCCGGCGTCTGCTGGCCAAGTACGACTACCCGCCCGACCTTGAAGAGAAGGCCATCGAACTCGTCCTGGAGCAGGCCGCCGTGTTCGCCACCGGTGTCGCCGACGAGGACGCCAACTGACCATGAGCACCCAATCCATTCGAGACACCCTGGTCAGAGCCGGCTATGAGTTCGTTCAGGTCGAGCCACGCATCCCCGACGCCAAGGCGAGCTGGAATCCCGACCTTGTCGCATGGGCCGCCGACGCACGCGGCACGCTCGTGCCATGGCTCGTTGTCGAGACGAAGAAGCAGCACGCCGCGGTCCACCCCGAGGCGGGACTGCCCGCGCTCGCTCGGGCCCGTGACCTGCTCGGCACTGTGGATCACTACGTCGTCGTCAACGACACCGAGTGGTTCCGGGCCGACCCCGGCATCCAACGGTTGGAACGAGTCGACGGCCCCGTCCCGCCCCCCAACGGCGGCGAAGGCGAAATCACTGATGTGGATCTCGCCAGCTCCTTGATCAGCGAAGCCCTGTGGAAGACCACGTCGCGGTCGAGGGATCGACGGGAGCCTTTAGTCGACTACGCCTTCGCATCGGACGTCAGTTTCGACCTCGGTGGCCTGCGCACGGCAACCGGCGCCCGACTTCCGGTCAAGCGCGACGTGCTCTGGCAGGCCCGTCGACGCTCCATCGTCGACTTCGAGCGCCGGGGCAGGGAAGCCGGGATCTACACCAGCCCGAAGGCGATCGCCCAAGCGGTCGCGCGCCTGGCGGGAACGCGCCTTACCTGGGACCTGCTCGATCCGTTCTGCGGCGCGGGTTCGTTCCTCTGGGAGGCCATCGACTACGCCCAGGAGCATCGCACCGGACTCAACACCGTTCTCGGGTACGACATCAACGTGCGCACCGCGGAGGTCGCGCGCTCGATCGGGAACGCGGCGCCCGTGCCGGTAGAGATTGTCGCGGCGGACGCCCTGTCGGCCGACCTCCCGCTCTCCACGTGCGTGGTGTCAGCACCGCCGTTCGGGCTGAGGATTCTGGAGCATCACGAACTCCTTGACGGCTCGACCACCCGCGACGGCGACCTAGTGATCCTGGATCGCATCGTCCGCTTGCTCGGTAGCGGCGGCAGGGCCGTGCTGCACCTGCCCGTCGGGGTCACCTTCAGATCTACCGGCGAGCAGTACCGCCGCTTCCTAGCGTCACGGTTCCGGATCGCAGCCATCCTCGGCCTCCCGTATGGTGCCGTCGCTGGGACGGGGATTCGAACTGTCCTGATGGTGATTGAAGACGCACCGTCAACGGACACCTTTGTCGCGCAACTTGGAGAGGACTGGGAATCGCAGCTTGCCCCTGGTGGTGCTGCGCTGGAAGCCGCACTGGCCCACATCGACGGGCACCGGCCGTGATCAGCACGACCGTCGTGTCGCTTCGGGAGCGACCAACCTGGGATCCCGCAGCGCTGACCGCCGAAGCCCTGCAGTGGCCCGGACCGAGTCGCCACACGTTGCCGCTGCGAGACCTGTCGCGTTCACTTCTCGCTGATGGCTGGGTCGAGCACGACGTCCCGGTCATCACTCCGGCCAGCCTCGACCCCGTCGGTGGTGGTATTCGCAAGCGCAGCCGTAAGTACCGAGGTGCGGCCTTCCAGGTGGGCAGCCAGGAGCGTGGACTCCGGGCTGGCGATGTCCTCGTGCCCATGAACCCGGACCTGCCACTGCTCTTGGTGCGACCCGAACACGTCGGCTCCCTCGTGTCGTCGACCTTCCTTGCGCTTCGTCCCCACGACGGACTGGCCCTTTGGATCTGGGCAGTGCTCACGAGCCGAACGGGGCGGCAGTTCCGCTCGCACCTCGCGGTCGGATCAGCTGGGCGCTCCACCACCAAAGCCGCCCTGCTTGACCTAGAGATCCCCGTGCCGCCCCTGGCCGAGGCCGGCGCGACCGAGGGCCGGCTCCTCGCGATCGAGCAGGGCACCCACCGCGAGGAAGAGGAGGCCGGTGGTACCTGGTGGCGGACCGCCGATCTGACGACGGGCGACTGGTCGATTGCGCTGGCCACGCCCAATCCCGATGTGCTCGACTTCGGTATCCCACTCGGAGACCTTTGCAGCGAGATCGCCCGGGGGAGGGCGGTCCCGCGAGAGGACTACCGCGAGGCGCCGGAGCCCGGCTATCTCGCCGTAACCGACATTGCGGTCCTAGGTGGGAAGCCCGTACGCCGTTGGGTTCCTCTCGAGCCACGCCCTCGCGTCATTGCCCATCCCGGTGACCTGTTTGTCGCGGCGGTTGGTGCCAGGCCCCACGCCGTTGTCGCGATCGCGGAGACCGCGGTCGACCGCAACCTCTTCGTACTGCGACTGCGGGATCCGAGCCTTGGCCCGGCGGTCGCGCACTATCTCAATGGCCAGACCGGGTACGGCCTGCGTCAGGTGCTGCTGACGGGAGACTTCATTCCTGGGATGCGCAAAAACAACCTCGCGCGCCTACCGATCCCAGCCGAGGCCTTGGAGTACACGGGTCGAGCAGAGCCGCTCGTGCCCTTGGACCTGCAGTTGGAGCACGTGCTGTGGGACTGAGTTGCGAACTCTCGCCGCTCGTCTTCGCCGAGCTGTATCGCAAACTGGCAAGCGAGGGCAGCTGCGCCGAGCTGCTCGAAGAGCGGCTGGCCGAAGTCGGCTGGGAACTCTCGTGGCTAGACGAGGCGGCCCAGCGGTACGAGGCGACGTGGCAGGGCAGCCTCAAGGTCGCCGCTGGGCCAGGCGATCTGGTCGCGGTGGGGGCCGAACATGCGGTACTCGCCAGCTGGGTGCTCGCGGCGCTTCGTGGCAGCGGGTCGAGCTATGACTTCGGCGACGAACTGCGCGTGGCAGTCACGACGCGAGCGCTGGCCGAGATTCCGTCGGCTCCAATGGAGCTGCCGAACCAGTGGAAGCCGGTGGTTGTCGGCTGGACGCTTGGCATGGTCGTCGGCGCGGTAGACCAGAACCTGCCCGTCGCCCCCGCCAGGCTTCCAACCGATGACAACGTCCGGGCCGCGTATGAGGGCCTGGTCGAGCATGTTCTGCACTTGAACGACGTTCCTGCGCCATGGCCCGAGATGGCCGGCACCTCCACCTTCTGGCGCGGCACCGGTCTTGCCGAAGGCATGCAGCCTGAAGCCGCTGACGGCCAGCAGGCCATCACCCAGCTCGTCATAGAGGTCCGCCGCATCGTGCCCGAGCACATGGGTCGTCAGATCGGCCAGCACTTCACCCAGTTCGCTGAGAGGCGCAACACGCTCTCCCACGTCGCGGACAAGCCTGGCAAGCCTCGCTTCGTCGACGTCAAGGAGCAGGCGCGCGACTGGAGTCAGATTCGACTCACGATCATGGGCATCACGCAGTTCCTCTGCTCTCAGATTGCCCTCGAGCTAACTGAATCCGCCGGTCGAGTCGTCCGCGAAGGCACGTGGGACGACCTGAAGTGGGAACTGATCGCCTTCGACGACTGAGCGGTGCGCTCGGCTGCGCCTATCGGTCAGCCTCCGGCCCGTAGAGCTTTGGGTGAAGCTCCTTGAGCGACGGCCGGTCAGTTGGGTTGAAGGACAGCGCGCTCTCCACCCATTCGCGCTTGCTGCCGAGCTGGCCCGCGGCAGAAGGATCGAGCCGCAGATGCATCAGGCCCGGTCCCACCATTGCATCCGACGGCTCCAGGCCGGTGAATACGCGGACGGCCACCATGGCGAGCGAGTAGACGTCGGCGGCAGTGGTCACGTCGCGCGCATTGCCCCAGAACTGTTCGGGCGCTGCGTAGCCGAAGGTCCCCATTCCGACGGCGGAGGGCGTCAAGGTCGTGTGCTCGCGACTCCTCGAAAGGTCGAAGTCACAGAGGGCGACGCTCTCGACCATGAGATGGCTGGCCTCGACTCGCTCGACGAGAATGTTGTCCGGCTTGAGGTCACGGTGGATGACGTCGTGCATGTGAGCGAACTCGACAGCATCCACGACCTGGGAGAGGAGCCACGTCCGGACGTCCTTGCCCGTGCGCTGATTCCTATGGCTGCGACCACTGCGGTCGGCCACGCCGTTGCTGAGCGCTCGCGTCAGGCTGGGGCCACGGAAGTCCTGCGCCACCCACGGCAGGGAGCCGTCCAGGTCCCACGCAAGAATGTCCGGCACCCACGGAGACGGCCGAATCTGGTCGTCCCGGGAGAACAAGGTGGCCGGGTAGTCAGTGGCTTTGTCCAACAACCGCAGCTGAATCCGGATGCTCCGCTCGGCGCGGTCCAGCGTGTCGGGGTCCGAGTCGTTGAAGGTCTTGATGACGCACACCCGAGAGCGAGCCTGGTTATCTCCCGTGCCCAGGTAGACCGTTCCTTGCCCACCTCGCTTGATGGCCGCGTGGCAGTAGAAGGAGCCGAGTTGGAGGGGCTCGGCGAGCAACGTCGCATCAGTCGACGCCAGGGCGCGTTGGAAGCGCTGGCTTCCGAAGTCTTCCGTCGTCACGGAGCCATGATGTCAGTCAGCGACGCGGATGAATCTCGATCGGCGTCGGCAACCTCACATCGAGACCGCCCCCCTCGGCGGTTCACGAATCGCGCAGCGCCGACGAGGTGAACTTGTCGGTGAAGTCGTTGGCCGTGAGTCCGAGCGTGGCAAGCAACCGTCCGACGCCAGCTGCGCCCCGGAAGGTATCGGCATCGGCGAGGGCGGTCGCGTAGGCATGGATAGCGTCGCGGAGGTAGTCCAGCTTCTCCTTGGTGATGACGCGGCAGCCGGTCGGGACAGCAGCCTTCTTGTCAAACATCGCGCGAGCGTGCACCAGTACCGGTGTCGCGGTGGCTTTCGCTCCGTATGTCTGCCGGAACCAGTCCATCGCATTGGACAGCTGCTCGGCGTGCTTCTTGTAGACCGGGTGCGACTCCTTGACCTCGTTCTTGGCCTCGATGACGTGGAACGACCCGTCAGTCAGCGCCCATAGGTTGTCAGGTCCACGCCCGGTGTCTCGCTCGGGACGCTGACCAGCGAAGCCGAGGTGATCGGCCAGCTCGTGCCATGCCTGCTCGAACGCCTCGGCGCGTACGCCCCACGCAAGGTCACCCAGCAGCGCATTGACGCCGAGCAGCAACTCGTTCCCGGAGGCGTAGCGCTGCTGCAGGCTAGCTGCCGCGGCCGCACCTTGCTCGAGTGTTGGTGCCGACAGCTTCTCGTAGTCAACGCCGTCCATGGGGCGCAGGACGCTGCGGTTCTTACGGTTGGCCGACTTCTGGGTCTGCTGTGCCCGAGCGGGGTTGACATGATGCTCATATGCCGCGCACTGCTGCAGGACGTAGCCCTTCTCGGCCGGGCCGTCCGCGGCGTCGATCGCTCGCTGCATCGCTGCTAGCGCGTCATTGAAATCGCCAGCTACGGCGTGCTCGAACGCTTCGCGGCTGGCCACTGACAGCTCACTGACGTTGGCCTGGCCGTATCGCAGGGGCGCGAGGGTGGCGCGGCTGATCGCTAGCCAGTCCGGATCACGGTTGAGGCATTGGAGGGCAGCCTCCTTCAGTGCATCCAGGCCGGTACCTTCCAGCTGCGCTGCGACCTGTTCGGACAGCTCGAGCTGGGCGCGGGTGGCGGGGGAGAAGCAGTCGCGAGCTCCGGTGCCGTGCAGGCGCTCAGCCAGCCGGTTGCCGAGCAGGAAGACGACACAGTGGTCGTCGTTGGAGCGGGTCGCGCGGCCCATGCCCTGTTCGAGACGTTGCACCTGTCGCGCCACCAGTAGCTCGGAGCCTGCCAGTTGCGCCTGGTCGACTCGTTCGGTTCCTGACATGGCCTCGGGAAGGCCGTCGACCACGAGAACGTGGCAGGCGTCGCCGGGCAGATCCACACCGTCGTACCGATTGATGAGCACGACCAGACCAAGGCTTGCATTCTGGCGCAGCTGGTCGACGCCCCACGTCAGCGTGTCCTTGTCGAGTACGAACTTGGCATAGGGCAGCCAGTACGCCGCTCGACGAAGGCTCGGCACGATGACGACAACGTTGCGAGTAGCGGCCAGTTCGACGATGAGATCCCGGATCTCATCGTCGGCTGCCGTTGGGTGGGTCTGCTGCGGAACCAGGATCAGACGGTCACCGATATCGCCGGCGCTGGCGGGCGTGATCGGATCGGCCACCGCGGCTGGCTCAGCGCCCAGGTGGCTGACCAAGATGCCGTCGTCGGCGAGTGTTGCCGTCAGATAGATGCGGCGCTCGGCCTGGCCGAACCCGGTCACGATGTCGGAAGGCAGGCACGGCGCTTCGATCTCCAGGGCGTCGGAAGTGAAGACCGCGCGGGAGATCGGCAGAGCATCGGCCACGAGTGGCCATGAGAACTGGAAGTCGTCCTCGCCCGCCAGGCCCTGCAGTGTGGAGAGGACCTCTCGTTGCTTCTCGACCCATGACCAATAAGGGACCTGCTGGACGCCGCTGCTCGACTTTGCCTCCAGCGCGACGAATCCCGCTGGCGATTGATCTTCGAGGGTCGGCGCGAACAGTGCCAGCAGCTTGTCGTAGACGTCATGCGTGCTCGGGATGGCGAGTCGGAAGGCCTGCTCGGCCTTGTTCAGGCAAGCGTGGGCGTCATCGATTATGAGGGTATGCGGGCGGCGAGCTGAGGGCGATCGTCCGGCACTCCCGCTGACGCCGAAGACGGACTTGCCGTTAAACAGTTTCTGGAAGGTGTCGACGAGGATGGCCGACCCCTGGGAGTAGGCGAAGACTTTGGGGTCGTTCACCACGGGGATACCGAGCCTGCCAGCCTCGGCGATGACCTGGTCCACGAGATACTTGTCAGGAACCAGGTAGGCGACGGGGCCCTTGCCCTCAGCCAATGAACTCTTGGCGATCAGGAGGCCGACGACGGTCTTGCCGCCGCCGGTATTGAGCTTGACCACGACGTCGCGCTGGGACCTCCGAGCGAACCACTTCTCCAGGACCTGGTCTTGTGGGCCGCGGAGGAAGTTCATTCCGGGCGGCTTGGTAGGAAGCGCGTTGAAGATGTCGCGCGGGTCGATGAGTGCATCGGCAGCGCGCGACTGGTTCAACGCTCCGAAGTTGATGGCCATGGTCAGGTACCTCCCGCCCCAATGGTCTCAGGAACCCCCGACATCAGCGGAGGACTTTTCACGACGCACGACGAATCGGCGTGCCTACATGAACAGGCGATATGGGTATGCAGCGTCCGGCAGGCCGCTCGTGTGGCCGATCACTCGGGCGAGCGTCTGGGAGTACTTGATCGTCACCGGCAGCGGATCGTAGAGAGCGTCGTTGTTCCAGTCCATCTTCGTCAGCGCCAACACGTCGTCGGCGGTGCGCTCCAAAGGGCCCGATCCGGCATCTCGGGTGACCAGAAGAGGGCTCGGGATGCTCTTTGCGCCCTGGTAGAAGTTCCCGTTGCCCGATGCGAGTCCCGGTGCGGTGCCGTTGACGTAGAGCAGGCCGTCGCGACCGGAGAGGAACTGGAGGGTGCCGCGCTGGACTGGCCAGTTCGCTGGCTTGCTGGGACCTTGGCCCGGGTTTGCTGCCACTAGGTGCACGCCGCGCCACGGTGTCCTGGCCTGCACTCGGACGCACTCGATCTCCTCGCAGGCATCCCAGGCGTCAAAGACGCCGTCGACTTCTTCATCGCGGAAGCGGGTGGTCTTGTGGACGACGATGCGGCTAGGGAGGTTGCCGGCGTGACGGTCTTGGTAGAGACGGACGCTGCGGCTCATCACCGCGCGCATCTGGTCTCGGGTGAGGTGAGGGTTGTCCAGATCGACGCCTTGACCAACGTCGTAGGCGACAAAGTCCATGCCGCCACCGTCAGCGTCGAACACCTGCGAGCAGCACGTCACGAACCCGTCGGCCGTGCCGCCTCGGATGGCGTAGGACAGGCCAACGTAGGCCACGTCGGCGTCGTCGGTTCGGTGGAGGCGCCAAGGGGTCCCGCCGGCTTTGGCGTACAAAGCCATGGAAAGGCGCCAACTGAGGCTGCACGGGTGCTTGAAGCTGAGGGCTCGGTCTTCCCACACGATCTGGGTCGGCAGTCCCAGCGGTGCGGCGAATGCCTTGAGCTGGTCGTGCAGGTCGAACGCGCCGTCCGCCGATACCTTCCACTGGCGCCATGCTGCGGGCAAAGCGATGACCAGCACGTCCCAGTTAGATCGCGTCGTTGCCAGCTGTCTGACGGCGGGCGCCAGCGCCGACGCGATCGCGTTGTGGGGATCTGGAGTATTGGTGAGAGAAGGATCCAACTGCACTTCGGAGCCGTCGGCGGGGCGAAGTCCGACGCCGTAGACCTGGTTGAAGCCCGGATACGGTGGGACGTACTTCCGCCTGTCCGTCGGTTGGTGCTGGCTCAGCAGGCTGCCGAGGAACTGCCTGGTCCGCGCATAAAGCGTGGTCGTGGTGATGAGGGCGAATCGGATATCGGCCGAGCCAAAGGAGTCGCGACTGTAGGGGCCGTGTGTACGGAGCCCGAGGAGCGGATGCTTGTGACTGCCGCCGGCGCCAAAGAGAAGCGAAGGCTCGGCAAGGAGCCGATGCGGCGGCAGCAGGCTGCCCACGACTTGGGTGCTCACGTTGCCTCCCTGCTGTATGCCGTCGTCTTCCCGAGCACGAATGTTCCGCCGACCAAGTCCCGCTCGGTCAGGGTCGACGGCAGCACCGCGACCTCGGTCCGCTCATGTGGCGCGAGCGCTTTGGCCCACGCGTCGATGATGGACGCCCAGCGCTCGTTGCGCCGGTTGACCCAGCGCTCCTTGCGCCAGGCTGACGCCGGGTCCCCGAGACCCTTCTGGCGGTCCTTCTGCGGGAGGGCCGAGACCCAGGTCCTCGGCACGAACAGGAGCCACAGAACACCGAGACGCCACTCCAATGACAGCTCGAGCGCCTCGGCAAAGCGACGGGCCTTCCCATCGATACCACGACCGAGATTCATCGGGCACTGCCCAGTCAACGGGTCGCCGTAGGCCTCCGCCAGAAGCGCGCGCACCTGGGACTGCCCCTGGTCGTCAGGGCGGTCGCCGCGTTCAGGGGCCACGATGAGCCGGTGCCCGGAATCGCGAATCCGGGCCTGCACGGGCAAGTTGCGCGCCAGCCCCCGGGCGAGTGCCTCGTAAACAAGGGCACGCTCGGCGGTCGAGACGTGCTGCGCCAGCGGGCTGATGTCGCATTGCTCAATCTGGCCATCGAGTTGGAGAGCGCTTCGAAGGACTTGCGGGCTTCCCAGAGCGAGCACCTGCCGGCCAGTCGCAACCGCGGCACCGCGCCAGTGCGCCTCGCTGAGCGCCTTGCGCATCTCGACACGATCGGGCGCCGTCGTCAGGGTTGCCCGAAGCGCGTGACTCGGTGCATCGAGCACCGGAAGGGCGTTCATGCGCAGCGCTGGCAGCGAACCACGGTCATGCTGAGGAAACCCGCTATCGACGATCCGCGGCTTGGCCTGGAGATTGTCGACGTAGGCGCGCAGGCTGTCGGGCAACTCGGCCTGGCGGCCGAGCGCGCCCAGGGTCTCGTCGAAGGTCTCGATCTTGACGAAGTAGGCGGCGACGCCGTTTGCCGTGCAGGCTGCGAAGAGTTCCCTGACCGGCGCGAGTAGTGATTCGAGACGGCGTCCCATCCACCATAGGCCGGCCGGAAAGGCGCCTTCGGTGGCCACGGCGTCGTTGAGCATGTCCATCACGCTGGCGTCGCGGCCGCTGTAGCCCATGACCGCGAGCCCGAAACGTCGGCTGGCGTCCAGCACTGCTTGTCGCATCCTGGTGTCCTGCGCCTGCAACTCGGACTCGAGGTTCTTCAGTTCACGGTCGCGGAAGTCCCCGTGGAGCTTGAAGAGGAACGGAAAGTCGTCGTCGCTCAGCGCCAGGTTGGCCTGACCCGGGTTGCCGAGATCGGCGACACCCAACCGGCTGCGCGAACTGTCGTTCAAGGTGACTTGCGCCTGATCGACTGCCTTCTCGATGAGGTCGTCGAAGTTCGTCGTGATCAGGAGGTCGGACAAGCCGGCAGCGACAAAGGCGCCGAGGACTCGCTGTCCGTACGACGGCGACCGTCCTTCGAACAGTGACCGAAGGTGCTGGCGCCGAGCCGTGGCGTCTGGGAGTGCCAGCTGGAACGCCACGCTGTAGGCGGACGGATCGCTGAGCATCGGCATCCCGTTGTGGCCGTCGTAGTACTCACGGATGCGCTCCACGTCCCGCGCTTCGGCGAGCGAGAGTGATTGGCGAACGAGGCCATGTGCATCGGCATACATCCGAAGCAACAGATCCATCATGATGTGGTCGGCTGTCGGTACGCGCGCCGCAGCGCTGGCGCCGGCGCCCAGTAGCCAGCCAACCTTTGCGCCCTGCACGGCCCACTGGCGGGCGAAGGTCCCGAGGTCGGCAACTTGGAGCGACATTGCTGGGGAACCTCCTGCCATGGATGCGTGGATCTGATCGAGCCGTCGTCGGCCCCGAACCTCTGACAGTCAGCTGACCCACCTTGCCACGGAGGAACGACGACCTGCGGGAGGATCGACCGCGGTTCGGGGTTCCTGTTGGTCCTATTAGCGGGCGCGAGCAAAGCACTTTGGGGGTGTACTGGGTACGCACGAGAACGAAAAACGGCGGCTGACCCTGGAAGACGTCGAAAGACGTTTCCGCAGGTCAGCCGCCGTTTTCGGCGACTGCTGACAGAGGCTGAAAAGCCCCGGATCAGATGTCGTAGTAGAGCTCGATCTGACCGGCCCTCTATTCCCAGTCTGTCGCCGCGTCGAAGTTGAGAGGCGGGTCCGTCGACTGGCAGCTTGGAACATGTCGTGCCCTACGGCCCCGTCCTCGCGGGCTATACAAAGCGCGCGGCCCTGCAGAGGCCTACTCGCAAGGGTTGACTTCCACACTTCGGTCGTCGCCGCCATCGGCGACGACCGACGCTGGGGGAGGGTCCACGCGACCTGCGGTCCTTTGCGAGCGTCGGGGACTGCTGACGGCAGGGCGCACTTTGGGCGCACTTTGATTCGCACAGACCCGCAATGGGCACCCGACGCCATCAGTGCCTGAAATCGGCATCGTTGCAGGTCAGCGGCGCGTTTGGCCGCCGATCGCAGTGGAGCGCAAAGATTCGCAATCCCGCGTAACGTCATCGGTGCCTTCCCGATGACGCACCACGTCGAGTGTGTCGCCTTGCTGTCGACTGAGGGAGTCTGACCCTCGACGCAGCCGGATGCCGGTGAGCCGTGGTGCCAGCAGCGGGTATCCGCTCCGAGGGACCCGGCTGGTCCGCGTCAGCTAGAGTCTGACCGCCATGACGATGATCTCTCGGCACCACGTCTCGGTATCGGGACCGCGTGATGCTCAACCGATGCTGTTCGGGCACGGGTTCGGGTGTGACCAGACGATGTGGCGCCACGTCGCGCCAGCGTTCTCGGACCGGTACCGCGTCGTGACGTTCGACCACATGGGGTCGGGAGGGTCCGATGTCTCGGGCTACGACCGGAGCAGGTACGAGGACCTCCACGGCTATGCCTCCGACGTCCTCGAGATCGTGCGGGAGCTCGAGCTCAGCGACGTCGTGTTCGTGGGGCACTCGGTGTCGTCGATGATCGGTGCACTCGCCGCCATCGCGGCGCCCGAGAGGTTCGACGCGCTGGTGATGGTGAGCCCGTCACCGCGCTACATCGACGACATCGACTATCGCGGTGGGTTCGCGCGCGAGGACATCGACGAGCTGCTGGAGGCCTTGGCGAGCAACTACCTCGGCTGGTCCTCGGCGATGGCGCCGGTGATCGTGGGCAACCCGGATCGGCCGGCGCTCGGGGAGGAGCTGACCGCGAGCTTCTGTCGGATGGACCCCGAGATCGCCCGTCAGTTCGCGACCACGACGTTCCTGTCGGACAACCGTGAGGACCTGCCGAAGGTGGCTGTGCCGACGCTGGTCCTGCAGTGCAGTCGCGACGCGATCGCGCCGACACGCGTCGGCCGGTACGTGGCAGACAGCGTGCCGGACGCGACATTCGTGCAGCTCGCCGCGACGGGCCACTGTCCGAACCTCAGCGCTCCTGAGGAGACCATCGCCGCCATCGATGACTTCCTGCGGCGAGGCGAGACATAGGTGATGCTTCCTGACTCCGAGGGTGACTCCCTGTGGGCGAGCCCCGAGGAGGACGGCGGTCTCTCCGGCGGGGCGCCGTTCGGCTACCTGTCGACGACCACCGAAGGGGTGATCGCGCGGGTCAACGCCACCCTCTGCACCTGGCTGGGCATGGAGGCGGGGGACCTTCTCGGTCTCCACCTCACCGAGCTGCTGACGCCCGCCGGCAGGATCTACCACGAGACCCACTACGCCCCCATGATGCAGATGCGGGGATCCGTGCGGGAGATCGCCGTCGACGTCGTCCGTGCGGACGGCAGCAGGCTTCCGGTCCTCCTGAACGCCGGCGTGGTCCGGACGCCCGACGGGGAACCGCACTCGATCCAGGTTGCCGTGTTCGAGGCGACCAGGCGGCGTGCCTACGAGCGCGACCTGGTGCGCGCACGCGACCAGCAGGAGGTCGAGCTCAGGGCCCAGGCCGAGCAGGCGGCGACCGCTACAGCCACCGTCAGCCAGATCATCGACGCGGCCACCAACACGCTCCTGGTGGCCACGGACGCCGATCTGGTCGTCACCCATTTCAACCGCGGCGCCCAGGAGCTGCTCGGGCACGCGGCCGAGGACGTGGTCGGTCAGTCGGCCGAGGGGCTCTTGGACGTGGAGGAAGGTCAACGCCACGCTGATGAGCTCGGTGTCTCGTCCCAGCCCGCGAGCCTCGTCCCGGCGCTGGTGCGCCACGGCGCCCCCCGCGACTGGACTCTGACGACCCGCTCCGGCGAGCGGCGGACCATGTCACTGAGCTTCACCGAGATCCGCGAAGACGATCTGCTGATCGGGTACCTGTGCGCGGGGGAGGACGTCTCGCTGCGACTGCGGCTCGAGGCAGCCCAGCGCGCGGCGCTCGATCGGGAGCTGCAGTCGGTGGCACGGCTCGAACAGGCCGATCGGATGAAGGACGAGGTCGTCTCGACGATCAGCCACGAGCTGCGGACACCCATCGCCTCGATCCAGGGCTACGGGGAGCTCCTCGCCGACGGCGACCTGGGGACGCTGGCACCTGCGCAGGCCGACGCGGTGGCCAAGGTGCTGCGCAACGCGTCGCGGCTCTCCGTGCTCGTCGAGGACCTGCTGCACCTCGACCGTCTCGGAGCCGCCGACGAGGTTCCCCTGCGCCTCGAGCCGAGTGACATGGCGGCGCTGGTCGTGCAGTCGCGCGCCAGTCTCGACCAGGTGCTCCGCACCCGCGACGTGGCACTGAGGGTCCAGGTGCCCGATGTGCCTGTCCTCGTGCACGGCGACACGCGCGCGCTCGAACGGGTGGTGCTCAACCTGGCTGACAACGCCATCAAGTTCACTCCTGACGGCGGGTCGGTCACCCTCACCGTCGCCTCGACTCCAGCAGGGTGCGTGCTCACGGTTGCCGACTCCGGGATCGGGATGTCGGAGGAGGACCGGCTGCGGGTCCGTGAGCGCTTCTACCGCTCATCCGAGGCCTACCGGCGCGCCGTGCCCGGCACCGGCCTCGGACTGAGCGTGGTGGAGTCCATGGTGACCGCCCATGGCGGCACGATGGACATCGAGTCCGCTCACGGGCGAGGAACGACTGTCACCGTGGTCCTGCCCGAGATCGAGGCGAACGGCTGAGCAGTGGTCGAGCGCGGGCGGGTGGCACTGCTGGAGAAGACCCCTTGATGTCGTGTATCTTGACGTCAAGAGATGTGGTCGACGGGTAAGGGTGCCCTTCCTTTGCTGGCTCCCCGGCCCGGCGGCAAGATGAGGCGCAAGCAGCGCCCGTCATCGCAGACGCGACAGAGGAGATGTTGGTCAGTGGCAAGCAAGGACAGCTTCGGTGCCAAGAGCACCCTCGACGTGGACGGCACGTCGTACGAGATCTTCCGCCTCGACGCGGTCAAGGGTGACGGCCTCGACGTCGCCAGCCTCCCCTTCAGCCTCAAGGTGCTGCTCGAGAACCTCCTGCGCACCGAGGACGGCTCCGACATCACCGCCGAGGACATCAAGGCGATCGCCGGCTGGGACGCCGACGCCGACCCCTCGCAGGAGATCCAGTTCACGCCGGCGCGCGTGATCATGCAGGACTTCACCGGCGTGCCCTGCGTCGTCGACCTCGCCACGATGCGCGAGGCGATGGCCGACCTGGGCGGCGACCCGACCAAGATCAACCCCCTCGCGCCCGCCGAGATGGTCATCGACCACTCCGTGATCGCCGACGTCTTCGGCACCCCCGAGGCGTTCGAGCGCAACGTCGAGATCGAGTACGAGCGCAACCGCGAGCGCTACCAGTTCCTGCGGTGGGGCCAGGGCGCCTTCGACGACTTCAAGGTCGTCCCGCCGGGCACCGGCATCGTGCACCAGGTCAACATCGAGCACCTGGCCCGCACCGTGTTCACCCGCGAGGTCGACGGCGAGCTCCTCGCCTACCCCGACACCTGCGTCGGCACCGACTCGCACACCACCATGGTCAACGGCATCGGCGTCGTCGGCTGGGGCGTGGGCGGCATCGAGGCCGAGGCCGCGATGCTCGGCCAGCCGGTCTCCATGCTGATCCCGCGCGTGGTCGGCTTCAAGCTCAACGGCGACCTGCCCGAGGGCGCGACCGCCACCGACCTGGTGCTCACGATCACCGAGATGCTGCGCAAGCACGGCGTGGTCGGCAAGTTCGTGGAGTTCTACGGCCCCGGCGTCTCCGCGCTGCCGCTGGCCAACCGCGCCACGATCGGCAACATGAGCCCCGAGTTCGGCTCCACCATCGCGGTCTTCCCGATCGACGAGGAGACCACCAAGTACCTCGAGCTCACCGGCCGCAGCGCCGAGCAGATCGCGCTGGTCGAGGCCTACGCCAAGGAGCAGGGCCTCTGGCACGACCCCTCGGCCGAGCCGCGCTACTCCGAGAAGCTCGAGCTCGACCTGGCCACGGTCGTCCCGTCGCTGGCCGGGCCCAAGCGCCCCCAGGACCGCGTCGCGCTCTCGGAGGCCAAGCAGGGCTTCCGCGGCGCGCTGGCCGACTACGTCGACCACGAGCACCAGGACACCAACGGCTACGACGAGTCCGTCGAGGAGACCTTCCCGGCCTCCGACCCCGCCACCAGCAACGGCGGCGGCCAGGCCGAGGCGCCGAAGAACTACCTCTCGGCGGCCCCCGCCGACGGCGGGCGGCCCAGCAGCCCGGTGCACGTCACCCTCGAGGACGGCACCGAGTTCGAGCTCGACCACGGCGCCGTCGCGATCGCGGCGATCACCTCCTGCACCAACACCTCCAACCCGTCGGTGATGATCGGCGCGGCGCTGGTGGCCAAGAAGGCCGTGGAGAAGGGCCTGCAGCGCAAGCCGTGGGTCAAGACCACCCTGGCCCCGGGCTCGAAGGTCGTCTCGGACTACTACGAGAAGGCCGGCCTGACGCCGTACCTCGACAAGCTCGGCTTCAACCTCGTCGGCTACGGCTGCACCACGTGCATCGGCAACTCGGGCCCGCTCATCCCCGAGGTCTCCGCCGCGGTCAACGAGAAGGACCTCGCGGTCGTCTCGGTGCTCTCGGGCAACCGCAACTTCGAGGGCCGGATCAACCCCGACGTGAAGATGAACTACCTGGCCTCGCCGCCGCTGGTGGTCGCCTACGCGCTGGCCGGCTCGATGGACCTCGACCTGTTCAACGACCCGCTGGGCCAGGACACCGAGGGCAACGACGTCTTCATGAAGGACATCTGGCCCACGGCCGCCGAGATCGAGGAGGTCGTCGGCTCGGCCATCACCTCCGAGATGTTCGACGACGGCTACTCCGACGTCTTCGCCGGTGACGAGCAGTGGCGCTCGCTGCCCACCCCGGAGGGCAAGACCTTCGAGTGGGACCCCGAGTCCACCTACGTCCGCAAGCCTCCCTACTTCGACGGGATGCCCGACGAGCCGGAGGCCGTCACCGACATCGAGGGCGCGCGCGTGCTCCTCAAGCTCGGCGACTCGGTCACCACCGACCACATCTCGCCCGCGGGCGCGATCAAGAAGGACAGCCCGGCGGGCACGTACCTCGCCGAGCACGGCGTGCAGCAGCGCGACTTCAACTCCTACGGCTCGCGCCGAGGCAACCACGAGGTCATGATCCGCGGCACGTTCGCCAACATCCGCCTGCGCAACCAGCTGGCGCCGGGCACCGAGGGTGGCTTCACCCGCGACTTCACGGGTGAGGGCGAGGTGACCTCGGTCTTCGAGGCCTCGGAGAAGTACGTCGCCGCCGGCACCCCGCTGGTCGTGCTCGCGGGCAAGGAGTACGGCTCCGGCTCCTCGCGCGACTGGGCCGCCAAGGGCACCGCGCTGCTGGGCGTCAAGGCCGTCATCGCCGAGTCCTACGAGCGCATCCACCGCTCGAACCTGATCGGCATGGGCGTGCTGCCCCTGCAGTTCCCCGAGGGCGAGTCGGCCGAGTCGCTGGGCCTGACCGGCGAGGAGACCTTCTCCATCACCGGGGTCACCGAGCTCAACGACGGCACCACGCCGCGCACGGTCAAGGTGAAGGCTGGCGACGTCGAGTTCGACGGGGTCGTGCGCATCGACACCCCGGGTGAGGCGAACTACTACCGCAACGGCGGCATCATGCAGTACGTCCTGCGCAACCTGCGCCGGGGCTGATCCTGCTCGGTCTGACCGCACCTGCGCTGCTCACGGTGGCCCTGGCCCTCCTGGCCGGGGCCACCGTGCAGTCGTTGGTGGGCCTGGGGCTCGGGCTCGTCAGTGCGCCGGTGATCACCCTCGTCGAGCCACGGCTGATGCCCGAGCTGATGCTCTGGCTGGCCTTCGCGCTGCCCTTCGTCACCCTCGCCTCCGAGCGCGAGGACATCGACTGGCACGGCCTGGGCTGGTCCCTGCCCTCGCGCATCGTCGGCACCGCGGTCGGCGTGCTCGCCGTGACCGTGCTCGAGCCCCGGCTGCTGGGGGTGGCGGTCGGTGCGATGGTGCTGGTCGCCGTGCTGCTGACCTGGCGCACGGTCGTCGTCCCGCTGACGCGCACCTCGCTGGTGGTGGCCGGCGCCGTCTCCGGCGTGACCGGCACCGCCACCTCCATCGGCGGCCCGCCGCTGGCGCTGCTCTACCAGCACCAGCCGGCCCGCACGATCCGCACGACGCTGGCCGTCTACTTCATGGTCGGCGCCGCCCTGTCGCTCGCCGGGCTCGGCCTGGCCGGACAGCTCGACGTCCACTCGCTCCTCCTGGCCCTCCTGCTCGCGCCGGTGCTCGCGGTCGGTGCCGCCCTCGGGAGGGTCCTGCGCCCGCGTCTGCCCGAGGCCCGGGTGCGTGGCGTCGTGCTCGTCGTCTGCGCCTCCTCCGCCCTGGTCCTCCTGGTCCGCAGCCTCGTCTGATCCACCGCACGGCTACCGTTCGCCCCATGATCGTGGCCTTCAGCATCTCGCCCACCGCCGCCGACGAGACCGGCAGCGTCTCGGAGGCGGTCGCCGCCGCCGTACGCGTCGTCAAGGAGTCCGGCCTGCCCTACGAGCTGAACTCGATGTTCACCAACGTCGAGGGGGAGTGGGACGAGGTGATGGCCGTCGTCAAGCGCGCCGTCGACGTCGTCGCCGAGGTCTCCCCGCGGGTCGGGCTGGTGCTCAAGGCCGACATCCGTCCCGGCTGGGACGGCCAGCTCAGCGCCAAGGTCGAGCGGGTCGAGCGGCTCCTCGACCAGTGAGCGAGGTCGCGCCGCAGCCGCGCGACCGCGCGCCGCTGGTGGCGCTGCTGGTCACGCTGCTGCTCGCCGCGCTGATCGTCACGGCCGCGGCGGTCGTGCCGCGCCTGCTCGCGGAGCCGGTCGACCGCACGCTCGACCAGGTGCGAGTCTACGAGGACCTGCCGACCACCCACGTCGACGGCGACGTCGACTACGCGCAGGACCCGCCGGTCGGCGGCCAGCACGCCGACCGGTGGCTCGACTGCGGCGCCTACGAGACCCAGGTGCGCGCCGAGAACGTGGTGCACGACCTCGAGCACGGCACCGTGCTTGTCACCTACCGCCCGGACACCTCGACCGCCGACGTCGAGAGGCTCGAGGCGCTGCTGCCCGACAACGGCATCCTCTCGCCGTGGGACGGGCTGGACGCGCCGGTGGTGGTGACGGTGTGGGGCCGCCAGCTCGCGCTCACCGGCGCCGACGACCCGCGGCTGCCGCTGTTCATCGACACCTTCGGCGCCGGGGAGACCGCCCCCGAGCCGTTCGCCAGCTGTGCCGGCGGGCTCCCCGACGCCGACGGTTCGCAGGGGGAGGGGATGGGTAGCCTGCCGACGTGACTCCCACCCCGCTCGTCCTGCCACCCGCCGACGACACCGCCGGCTGGTCGTCGTTCCTGACCGAGCGCACCGCCGCGCCGCTCGCCGAGGCGGCCCGCACCGCCGAGGCGCTGCGGGCCATGGAGCCCGGCACGGCGCAGGCCCTGGCCCTGTGGAACGACCTGCACGTGGCGCTGGCGAACGCCTTCGCGGCCTCCTCGCTGCTCAGCCAGGTGCACCCCGACGGGGACCTGCGTGACGCCGCCGAGGCCGCCGAGCAGGAGGCGAACCGCTTCCGCACCGCGCTGATGCTCGACCCCGAGGTCTTCGCCCGGCTCGAGGCGGTGCCCCGCGAGGGTCTCGACGACGCCGCCTGGCGCGTGCTCGACGACGCGCTGCGCTCCTTCCGCCGCGCCGGCGTCGACCGCGACGACGCGACCCGCGAGCGGCTGCGGGTGCTGGGCGAGCGCGAGGACGACCTGGCGCAGGCCTTCGGCCGCCACATCCGCGACGGGGCCCGCACCACCGGGGTGCCCGCCAGCGCCCTAGAGGGCCTGCCCGCCGACTACGTCGAGGCGCACCCGGTCGACGACGACGGCACCGTCGCCATCACCACCGACTACCCCGACACGCACCCGTTCCTCACCTTCTCCACCGACGCCGAGGCCCGCCGCACCGTGATGGGCGCCTTCCTCGACCTGGCCTGGCCCGAGAACGACGAGGTGCTGCAGGAGCTGCTCGCGGTGCGCGACGAGCGCGCCCGCCTGCTCGGGTACGACGGCTGGCCCGCCTTCGACGCCGAGGTCAAGATGATCGGCACCGGCGCTGCGATCGCCGACTTCATCGACCAGATCACCCACGACGCCACCGCCGCGGCCGAGCGCGACGCCGCGCTGCTGCTCGAGCGGGCCCGCCTCGACCAGCCCGGGCTGGAGCGGCTCGACGTCTCCGGCGCGCGGTTCTACACCGAGGCCGTGCGCCGCGAGCGCTACGAGGTCGACGCCCAGGAGGTGCGTCGCTACTTCGACTTCACCCGCGTGCGCCAGGGCCTCCTCGACGTCACCGGCCGGCTCTTCGGGCTGACCTGGACCCCCGTCGACGACGCGCCGACCTGGCACGCCGAGGTGGCGGCGTACGACGTCGCGCTGGAGGGGGCCGGCGAGCCCCTCGGGCGGATCTACCTCGACCTGCACCCCCGCCCGGGCAAGTACAACCACGCCGCGCAGTTCGACCTCGTCAGCGGCGTGGCCGGGCGCCAGCTGCCCGAGGGCGTGCTGGTCTGCAACTTCGGTCGCGGGCTGATGGAGCACTCCGAGGTCGTGACCCTCTTCCACGAGTTCGGCCACCTGCTCCACCACGTGCTCGCCGGGCGCCACGACTGGGTGCGCTTCTCCGGCGTGGCCACGGAGTGGGACTTCGTCGAGGCGCCCAGCCAGATGCTCGAGGAGTGGGCGTGGGACGCCGGCGTGCTCGCCGGCTTCGCCACCGACGAGGCGGGTCAGGCGATCCCGCCCGAGCTGGTCGAGCGGATGCGCGCCGCCGAGGAGTTCGGCAAGGGCGTCCACGCGCGCACCCAGATGTACTACGCCTCGGTCTCCTACCGCTTCCACGCCGAGCTGCCCGCCGACCTGACCGCCCGCTCGCTCGAGCTGTCCGAGCAGTACGCCGTGTGGGCGGCGCTGCCGGGCTCGCACTTCCACTGCGGCTTCGGCCACCTGGGCGGCTACACCTCGGCGTACTACACCTACATGTGGAGCCTGGTGATCGCGAAGGACCTCTTCTCGGCCTTCGACCCCGGTGACCTGTTCGCACCCGAGGTGGCGCTGCGCTACCGCGACCGGGTGCTGGCGGCCGGCGGCAGCAAGGACGCCGCCGACCTGGTCGAGGACTTCCTCGGCCGTCCCTACGAGCCCACGGCCTTCACGGCCTGGCTGGAGAGGTGAGACAGAGATGGACTCCGAGACCTGCAGCATCCACACCGGCGGCCGCGACGTGGTCGTCGACCTGACGCGCGAGGCCGAGCAGTGGTGCGCCGGACGAGGTGACGGGCTGCTGCACGTCTTCGTGCCGCACGCCACCGCCGGCATCGCCATCCTCGAGACCGGCGCCGGCAGCGACGACGACCTGATCGCCGCGCTCGGCGACCTGCTGCCCGCCGACGACCGCTGGCAGCACCAGCACGGCACCCCCGGCCACGGCCGCTCCCACGTGATGCCGGCCCTGGTGCCGCCGTACGCCACGGTGCCGGTGCTCGACGGACAGCTCGCGCTCGGCACCTGGCAGAGCATCTGCCTGGTCGACCTCAACGTCGACAACCCCGACCGCAAGGTCCGCTTCAGCTTCCTCACCTCCGCCTGACCCACCCCGCTGGTCGAGCAGTGACGAGCGCCAGCGAGGAGCGTCGCCTCCGCTGGTCGAGCAGTGACGAGCGCCAGCGAGGAGCGTCGCCGAGACCTGGCGAGTGGCGCGCCCGCCGTACGCCATGGGCTCACGGG
The DNA here is from genome assembly GCF_016907435.1 of Nocardioides salarius. NCBI lineage: Bacteria > Bacillati > Actinomycetota > Actinomycetes > Propionibacteriales > Nocardioidaceae > Nocardioides > Nocardioides salarius. The sequence continues at coordinate 4,303,301 of NZ_JAFBBZ010000001.1, forward strand.
GTCTCGGCGTCGCTCGAGCCTTCGGCCCTCGCTGCTCGACCAACGGCGGTGGTCGTTGGTCGAGCAGTGAGGAGCGTCAGCGAGGAGCGTCGCCGAGACCCGGCGAGGTGCCCGCGCGCCGTACGCCATGGGGTCACGGGGTCTCGGCGTCGCTCGAGCCTTCGGCCCTCGCTGCTCGACCAACGGCGGTGGTCGTTGGTCGAGCAGTGACGAGCGCCAGCGAGGAGCGTCGCCGAGACCCGGCGAGGTGCCCGCGCGCAGTACGCCGGGTGGTTGCGGGGTCTCGGCGTCGCTCGAGCCTTCGGCCCTCGCTGCTCGACCAACGGCGGTGGTCGTTGGTCGAGCAGTGACGAGCGCCAGCGAGGAGCGTCGCCGAGACCTGGGGAGTGGCGCGCCCGCCGTACGCCATGGGCTCACGGGGTCTCGGCGTCGCTCGAGCCTTCGGTCCTCGCTGCTCGACCAACGGCGGTGGTCGTTGGTCGAGCAGTGACGAGCGCCAGCGAGGAGCGTCGCCGAGACCTGGGGAGTGGCGCGCCCGCCGTACGCCATGGGCTCACGGGGTCTCGGCGTCGCTCGAGCCTTCGGCCCTCGCTGCTCGACCAACGGCGGGGCCTCGCCGCACGGTCCACTGGCTCTCGAACGTGCGTTCGAGTAGGGTGGGGGCATGCCCACCCACGTCGCCCCGCCGGGCTGGCCGGTCGAGGTGCGTCCGCCGGACGCGCCCGACTGGGAGGCCACGGCGGCCAGCTGGTTGCTCGACCTGTGCCCGCCCGACTTCCGCGGCTACCCGGGGCTGCGCAAGCACGTCGTGGTGCTGGCCCGCTTCGCGGTGCTGCACGTCGAGGCCGGCCAGGCCGCGGCGCGGCGCGGGCTGAGCGAGGCGCGGTCGGAGCTGCGCGACGTCGCCACCCCCGACGTGATCGAGGCCGCGGTGCAGACCTGGCTGATCGAGGACGCCCGGCTCGCCGGCGTACGCCGCGCGGTCGGGCTGGTCGAGGAGGCCCTGCGAGGTCGGCGCTTCATCGCGCGGCTGTGAGCGCCCGCCCCTAGGGTGGGGCGCGTGCACCGGTTCTCGAGCGTGGCCCTGGTCGACCGCCGGGGCTGGCTGCTGATGCAGGAGCGCGACGAGCACCCGGTCATCGATCCCGAGAAGTGGGGCCTGCCGGGCGGCTCGATCGAGCCGGGGGAGACCCCCGAGCAGGCGGCCTACCGCGAGCTCGCCGAGGAGACCGGTGTCGAGCTGGGCTCCGGCCTGCAGGCGGCGGGGGAGTGGACGTTCCACAGCCCCGCCTGCGGCGGTGACGACACCGTGCACCTCTTCGCCGGCGCCACCGACCTGGGCGACGCCGACATCGTCTGCGGTGAGGGTCGCCAGATGGTCTTCGTCGCCCCACGTGCGGTCCTGGAGAAGGACCTGACCGTCTCGGGCCGGCTGCTGCTGCCCGTCTTCCTGACCTCGCCCCTCTACGACAGGCTGTGCCAGTGACCACCTCCGCGACCCCCACGAGACTCGAGATCCACCCGCTGCCCGGCCACGGTGCCGAGGACGTGCTGGTGCTGCCCGACGGCCCGCACGAGGGGTCGGTGCTCTCCGGCACCGAGGACGGCGCGATCTTCCGGCTCTCCCACGACGGGCGCCGCATCGACCGGGTCGCCCACACCGGCGGCCGGCCGCTGGGTCTCGAGCTGCACCCCGACGGGCGGCTGCTCGTCTGCGACGCCCACCGGGGGCTGTTGCGCGTCGACCTGGCCAGCGGCGACGTCGAGCAGGTGGTCCACGAGGTCGGTGGGCGCGAGATGGTCTTCTGCAACAACGCCGCGATCGCCTCCGACGGCACCGTGTGGTTCAGCGACTCCTCGACGCGCTTCTCCATCGAGCAGTGGAAGGACGACTTCGTCCAGGACACCCGCACCGGCCGGCTGCTGCGGCTCGACACCAACGGCGAGGTCAGCGTCGTGCTCGACGGGCTGGCCTTCGCCAACGGCGTCGCGCTGGCCGCCGACGAGTCCTTCGTGGTCGTCGCCGAGACCGGGGCGCGCACCCTGGTGCGCCACTGGATCACCGGCGAGCGGGCCGGGAGCCGCGACCTGCTGGTCGCCGACCTGCCCGGCTACCCCGACAACATCGCCCGCGGCAGCGACGGGCTGATCTGGGTCGCCGTCGCCAGCCCCCGCGACCCGGTCGTCGAGCGGCTGCAGCAGGGTCCGCCGTGGCTGCGCCGCCAGGTGACGCGGATCCCGCAGCGGCTGCAGCCCAAGCCCGCCCGCACCTGCCGGGTCCAGGCCTACGACGACACGGGCCGCCTGGTGCACGACCACGACCTGCCGGCCGAGGGCTTCCACATGGCCACGGGGGTCCGCGAGCGCGACGGGGACGTGTGGATCGGCAGCCTCCTGGAGCCCGCCGTCGCGGTTCTGCGCCGATGAGGGACGCCCCCTAGACTTGCCACCCCACCCCCGCCGCGACAGCAAGGAGCCCCATGTCGATCCTCGAGTCCATCTCGGGACCGCGTGACCTCCGCAGCCTCGACGACGCCGAGCTCGAGACGCTGGCCAGCGAGATCCGTGACCTGCTGGTCCGCTCGACCTCCAAGGTCGGCGGCCACCTGGGCCCCAACCTCGGGGTGGTCGAGCTGACCATGGCGATCCACCGGGTCTTCGACTCCCCGCGCGACCGGGTCGTGCTCGACACCGGCCACCAGGGCTACGTGCACAAGATGCTCACCGGGCGGGCCGGCGACTTCGACACCCTGCGCCAGGAGGGCGGCCTCTCCGGCTACCCCAGCCAGTCCGAGTCCGAGCACGACATCGTCGAGAACTCCCACGCCTCCACCGCGCTGAGCTACGCCGACGGCCTGGCCAAGGCCTACGCGATCCGCGGCGAGGACCGCCACGTCGTCGGCGTGATCGGTGACGGCGCGCTGACCGGCGGCATGGCCTGGGAGGCGCTCAACAACATCGCGGTCGCCCAGAGCAGCCGCCTGGTGATCGTCGTCAACGACAACGGGCGCTCCTACACCCCGACCGTCGGCGGCCTGGCCACCGCGCTGACCTCGCTGCGCACCGACCCGCGCTACGAGACGCTGCTCGACATGGTCAAGCGCCGCCTCAACGCGGTGCCCGGCGTAGGCACGGCCGCCTACGACGCCCTGCACGCCATGAAGAAGGGGCTCAAGGACGCGCTCGCCCCGCAGGGCCTCTTCGAGGACCTCGGGCTCAAGTACATCGGCCCCGTCGACGGCCACGACCGCGCGGCGATGGAGACGGCGCTGAGCCAGGCCAAGAAGTACGGCGCCCCGGTGATCGTGCACGCCCTGACCCGCAAGGGCTTCGGGTACGACGCCGCGGAGCGCCACGAGGCCGACCAGTTCCACTCCCCGCAGCCCTTCGACATCGAGTCGGGCGAGGAGAAGGCCCGCGGCCGGATCTGGACCGACCACTTCGCCGACGACATGGTCGAGATAGGCCACCGCCGCAAGGACGTCGTGGCGATCACCGCCGCGATGATGCACCCGGTGGGTCTCGACAAGTTCCAGGCGCACTTCCCCGACCGCACCTTCGACGTCGGCATCGCCGAGCAGCACGCCGCGACGTCGGCGGCCGGCCTGGCGATGGGCGGGCTGCACCCGGTCGTCGCGGTCTACGCCACCTTCCTCAACCGGGCCTTCGACCAGGTGCTGATGGACGTCGCGCTGCACCGTTGCGGCGTCACCTTCGTGCTCGACCGCTCCGGGGTCACCGGCGACGACGGCGCGAGCCACAACGGCATGTGGGACATGTCGGTGCTGCAGGTGGTCCCGCGCCTGCGCCTGGCCGCCCCGCGCGACGCCACCCGCCTGCGCGAGCTGCTCGACGAGGCCGTCGCGGTCGACGACGCCCCGACCGTCGTGCGCTTCCCGAAGGGTCCGCCGCCGGCCGACATCGAGCCCGTCGACCGCGCCGGCGGCTGCGACGTGCTGGTGCGCTCCGGTGCCCGCGACGTGCTGGTCGTGGCGGTCGGCTCGATGGCCGCCACCGCCGTCGAGGTCGCCGACCGGCTGGTCGCCCAGGGCATCGGCGTGACCGTCGTCGACCCGCGTTGGGTCAAGCCGGTCGACCCGGCGCTGATCGACCTGGCGCGCGAGCACCGGCTGGTCGTGAGCATCGAGGACAACGGTGTGCAGGGCGGCTGCGGCGCCAGCCTGCTGCAGGCCCTCAACGCCGCCGGCGTGAGCACGCCGGTGCGCCTGCACGGGGTGCCGCAGGAGTTCCTCGAGCACGCCAAGCGCGCGGTCATCCTCGAGCGCATCGGGCTCAGCCCGCAGTCGCTGGCCCGCGGCATCGTCGAGGCGATGTCGACCGGGTCCCCGCTGGAGCACGAGCAGCCGGTTGAGCGGCCCGGCTGAGCGCACCCGGGAGGGAGACGCGCTCGAACCCCTGGGGAGGGGACTGCTGGTCCTGCTGACGGCGCTCGTGCTGTCGCTGGTCCTCGCGTCGTGCACGCTGCTGACCGGCGACGACGAGCCGGGCGCCGCGCCGACGACGTCGGCGCGGCCCGCGCCGCGTGAGGTGGTCTCGGCCGTGCAGCGCACGCTCGACCTGCGCGCCTCCGGCGTACGCCGCCAGGACCGGGCTCGCTTCGAGCGCGCCCTGACGCCCGGGCCCGCCGAGTTCCGCGCCGAGCAGGCGCAGTACTTCGACAACCTGCTGCAGCTGCCGCTGGAGCGGGTCGACTACGGCTTCGACCCCGCCGACGTGCTGCGCGTCGACGACTCCTACTGGGTGGTCGTCGAGGTGCGCCTGCAGCTGCGCGGCTACGACGACGTGCCGGTCGTGGCCCGCGACCGCTACCTCTTCGAGCCGGGCCGCGGCGCCCGGGACCGGCTGCGCCTCGCCTCGGTGACCGACGCGGCCTGGGAGGAGCGCAACCAGGTGGTGCCGCAGCCCTGGGACCGGGGCCCGGTGCAGGTGCGCGAGGTCGCGGGCGTGCTGGGGGTCTTCGACGACGCCAGCGTCGCCGCGGCCCCTGGACTGCTCGACGCCGCCCAGCGCGCCGTGGCCGAGGTGGGCGCGGTGGTGCCCTTCGAGTGGAGCGAGCAGGTGGTGCTCTACGCGCTGTCGACCACCGCCGCGCTGGCCTCGGTCGCCGACCTGCCGGGCGGTGACGCCGCGGCCCTCGACGCGGCCGCGGTGCCGGTGGCCGCCGACCCGCGCGACCCGGACTCGCCGCTGGCCTCGACCAGGGTGGTGCTCAACCCCCGTGTGCTCGCCTCGGCGGGCGCGGAGCGCACCTCCGCGCAGGGACGCACCCGCGACCGGCTGCTGCGCCACGAGGTCACCCACGTCGCGGTGGGGGCGGGCGACGACGACGCGCCCGTGTGGCTGGCCGAGGGGATCGCCGAGTGGGTCTCGGTACGTCCGCTGGCGCCCGAGGACCGGGCGCTGCCGGAGGTCGCGCTGCAGGCGGCGCGGGCCGACCTGGCGGCCGGACGGGTGCGGATGCCCGACGGCGCGACCTTCAACGCAGACGGCTCCACCGCGCACTACGGGCTGTCGTGGTGGGCCGCGGAGCACCTGGCCGACAGCTTCGGGTCACAGGTGCTCTGGCAGCTGCTGGAGGCGGGAGGCGACGAGCCGGCCCTCGAACGGCTGGTGGGCCTGGACGAGGACCGGCTCGCTGCGCGTGCCGCGCGCCTGATGGTGGCGACCTACGACTAGTGGAAGGAGCCGAGGCCCTCGCGCTCGAGGAGCATCGTGAGCCCGCCGTTCCAGAACGAGAACCCGGCGCCGGTGATCATCGCCAGGTCGAGGTCCTCGGGCCCGGCGACGACGCCCTCGTCGAGCATCAGCCGCACCTCCTCGGCCAGCCCGGTGAGCACCTGCGTGCGCACCTGCTCCTGGGTCAGCACGACCGGGTCGGCCGGGGTCTCCAGCAGCGCCTCGACCTCGGGGTCCAGGGTGCCGTCGGGTGCGAAGTAGGCGCCCTTGCGCGCCTCGACGACCCGCTCCAGCGCCGGCGAGACGTAGAAGCGGTCGGGGAAGGCCGCCGCCAGCGTCTCGGTGTTGTGCAGCGCGATGGCCGGGCCGACCAGGGCGATCAGCGTGAACGGCGGCATCGGCGCGACGCCGGCGAAGGAGCCGTCGACCGTCTGGATCGGGGTGCCCTGGTCGACGACCCTGCTGACCTCGCTCATGAAGCGGCCCAGGAGCCGGTTGACGATGAAGGACGGGCTGTCCTGCACCAGGATCGTGGTCTTCTTCAGCGCCTTGCCGGTGGCGAAGGCCGTGGCCAGGGAGGCGTCGTCGGTGGCGGTGCCCTGCACGATCTCGAGCAGCGGCATCACCGCGACGGGGTTGAAGAAGTGGAAGCCGACGACCCGCTCGGGGTGCTCGAGGTCGGCGGCCATCTCGGAGATCGACAGCGACGAGGTGTTGGTGGCCAGCACGCAGGTGGGCGAGACGACCTTCTCGACGTCGGCGAAGACCGACTTCTTGACCGACATCTCCTCGAAGACGGCCTCGATCACGAAGTCGGCGTCGCCGAAGACCTCGGCCTTGTCGACGGCACCGGTGACCAGCGCCTTGTGGCGGTTGGCCTTGTCCTGGCCGATGCGGCCCTTGGCCAGCAGCTTGTCGATCTCGGCGTGCACGTAGGCCACGCCCTTGTCGACTCGCTCCTGGTCGAGGTCGGTCAGCACGACCGGGACCTCGAGGCGGCGCACGAAGAGCATCGCCATCTGGCTGGCCATCAGGCCGGCGCCGACGATGCCGACCTTGGTGACCGGGCGGGCCAGCGACCGGTCGGGGGCGCCGACGGGGCGCTTGGCCCGCTTCTGCACCAGGTCGAAGGCGTAGAGGCTGGCCAGCAGCTCGGGCGTCTGCGAGAGGTCCTCGAGCGCCTGGTCCTCGGCGGCGAAGCCCTCGTCGCGGCTGGCGCTGCGGGCGGTGGCGACCAGCTCGACCGCGCGCTCGGCGGCGGGGCTGGCACCGCCGGTGCGGGCACGCACCACCGTCGCGGCGCGCGAGACGGCGGCGTCCCACGCCTCGCCGCGGTCGACCTGGGCGCGCTCGACGAGCACCTCGCCGTTGAGCACGTCGGCCGCCCAGAGCAGCGACTGCTCGAGGAAGTCGGCGCCGGAGAAGACCGCGTCGGCCAGGCCGAGCTCGAAGCCCTGCTGCCCGGTGAGCGTCTTGCCGTTGTTGAGCGGGTTCTCCAGCACCAGCGTCACCGCGGCGTCGGCACCGACCAGGTTGGGCACCAGGTAGGCGCCGCCCCAGCCGGGCACCAGGCCGAGCATGACCTCGGGCAGGCCGAGGGCGGGCGCGGAGTCCATCACGGTGCGGTAGTCGCAGTGCAGCGCGACCTCGAGGCCGCCGCCCAGGGCGAGGCCGTTGACCAGGCCGAAGGAGGTCTTGCCGCCGTCCTGCAGCTTGCGGAAGACGGCGTGGCCCAGCTCGGCCACGACCCGGACGCCGGCGGCGCCGCTGGAGGCGATGCTGGTCAGGTCGGCCCCGGCGGCCAGGATGAACGGCTTGCCGGTCACGCCGATGGCGGTGACCTCGTCGTCGGCCAGCGCCGCGTCGATGGCGGTGTTGAGCGCGATCAGGCCGCGGGGACCGAAGGTGTTGGGCTTGGTGTGGTCCTCGCCGTTGTCGAGCGTGATCAGGCCCATCACGCCCGCCCCGCGGGGCAGGGTGACCTTGCGCAGGTGCGCCTGGGTGACGCGCTCGGCGTCGGAGCTGATCTCCTCGGCGCGGGTGAGCAGGGTGGTCAGGTCGCTCATCAGGCTGCCTCTCCGGTGTGGTGCGGGTTCTCCCAGATCACGGTGCCGCCCATGCCGATGCCGATGCACATGGTGGTCAGGCCGTAGCGGGCCTCGGGGCGCTCCTCGAACTGGCGCGCCAGCTGGGTCATCAGCCGCACGCCCGAGGAGGCCAGCGGGTGGCCCATGGCGATGGCGCCGCCGTAGGGGTTGACGCGGGTGTCGTCGTCGGCGATGCCGAAGTGCTCGAGGAAGGCCAGCACCTGCACGGCGAAGGCCTCGTTGACCTCGAAGGCCTCGATGTCGTCGATCGTCAGGCCGGCCTGCTTGAGCGCCTTCTCGGTCGCCGGGATCGGTCCGGCGCCCATCACCTCGGGCTCGACGCCCATGAAGGAGTAGGCGACCAGGCGCATCCGCACCGGCAGCCCCAGCTCGCGGGCGGTCTCCTCGTCGGCGAGCAGCGCCGCGGTGGCGCCGTCGTTGATGCCCGCGGCGTTGCCGGCGGTCACCTTGCCGTGGGCACGGAAGGGCGTCTTGAGCGAGCCCAGCGACTCCAGGGTGGTGCCCGGTCGCATCGGCTCGTCGCTCAGCGCCAGGCCCCAGCCCTCGTCGGCCGAGCGGGTCGCCACCGGCACGAGGTCCTGCTGGATCGTGCCGGCGTCGTACGCCGCCGCGGTCTTCTGCTGCGAGCGCACGGCGTAGGCGTCGACGCGCTCCTTGGTGATCGAGGGGTAGCGGTCGTGCAGGTTCTCGGCGGTCTTGCCCATCACCAGCGCGTCGGGGTCGACCACGCGCTCGGACATGATCCGCGGGTTGGGGTCGACGCCCTCGCCCATCGGGTGGCGGCCCATGTGCTCGACGCCGCCGGCGATGGCCACGTCGTAGGAGCCGAAGGCGATGCCGGAGGCGGTGGTGGTCACCGCGGTCATGGCGCCGGCGCACATGCGGTCGATGGCGAAGCCCGGCACGCTCTGCGGCAGGCCCGAGAGCAGCGCGGCGGTGCGGCCGATGGTCAGGCCCTGGTCGCCGATCTGGGTCGTGGCCGCGACCGCGACCTCGTCGACGCGCTCGGGAGGCAGCGAGGGGTTGCGGCGCATCAGCTCGCGGATGCACTTGATGACGAGGTCGTCGGCCCGCGTCTCGGCGTACTGTCCCTTGGCCTTGCCGAAGGGGGTGCGCACGCCGTCGACGAAGACGACCTCTCGTAGCTGTCGGGGCACCGGTTCTCCTGGGTGTCGCTGTGATGTGACGGGTGTGGCTGGTTGCCGACGCTAGGTTACCCCTGGGTAACCAACCCTGGCCGGACGCCCCGTCCACCCGGGGTGGGCAGGGAATATCGTGGCCACGGGTCCGGTTCGCCCCGCGCCCGCCCCACCGACCCGAGGAGACCCGTGAGCGACACCCGCCTGGTGCACATCGTCGACGAGGTGGCCGAGATCGACGCCTCCGAGGAGTCCGCGCTGACGATGGTCGTGGTGCTCGACGGCTTCCTCGACGCCGGCAACGTCGCCGCCCGCGCCGCCCAGCACCTCGTCGACGTCGCCGGCACCGACGACGGCACCGGCCGGGTGGTGGCGACCTTCGACGTCGACCGGCTCCACGACTACCGGGCCCGCCGCCCACCGATCTCGTTCGTCGTCGACCGCTACGACTCCTACGACGCCCCGCGCCTGGTGGTGCGGCTGCTGCGCGACAGCGGCGGCACGCCGTACCTGCTGCTCAACGGCGCCGAGCCCGACAACCGCTGGGAGGGCTTCTGCCGAGCGGTGCGCGAGGTCGTCGAGCGCTTCGGCGTGACCCGCGTGATCAGCATGGGGTCGGTGCCGATGGCGGTGCCGCACACGCGCCCCACCGCGGTGACCCACCACGCCAACAGCCCCGAGCTGCTGCTGGGCGCGAGCCCGTGGCGCGGCGAGCTGCGGGTGCCCAGCAGCGCGCAGGCGCTGCTCGAGGTGCGCCTGGGGGAGTGGGGCCACGCCGCGCAGGGCTTCGTCGCCCACGTGCCGCACTACCTGGCCCAGCTCGAGTACCCCCAGGCCGCCGCGGTGCTGCTCGAGCAGGTCGAGCTCGCCGGGCGCCTGACCGTCGACCTCTCGGGGCTGCGCGCCGAGGCCGAGGACCGCGAGGCCGAGATCACCAGCTACCTCGAGGCCAACGAGGAGGTCGGCGACGTGGTCGCCGCCCTCGAGCGGCAGTACGACGCCTTCGAGCGCGCCGAGGAGTCCGGCGACAACCTGCTCGCCCGCGACCAGCCGCTGCCGACCGGCGAGCAGCTGGGCCAGGAGTTCGAGCAGTTCCTGGCCCAGCTCGAGGACCGAGACCCGCGCCCCGACGACGAGGATCCCGCCTGAGATGCCCCGCACCACCGCCGAGCTGCTCGCGCTGCTCGACCTCGAGACCATCGACGACAACCTCTTCCGCGGCGCCCAGCAGGAGTCGGTGCTGCCGCGCGTCTTCGGCGGCCAGGTGGCCGCCCAGGCGCTGGTGGCCGCCGACCGCACGGTCGACGACTCCTACGCCGTGCACTCCCTGCACTCCTACTTCCTGCAGCCGGGCGACACCACCGCCCCGATCGTGTACGACGTCGAGCGGCTGCGCGACGGGCGCTCCTTCGCCACCAGGCGGGTGCTGGCGCGCCAGCACGGCCGACCGATCTACGTGATGACCGTCGACCTGCAGCGACCCGAGGAGGGCTACGAGCACCAGGACCGGATGCCCCAGGTGCCCGGGCCGGAGGAGTCGCTCGACATCAACGCCCAGATCCGCGGCGCCGACGGGTCGTTCACCGAGTGGGACGTGCTCGACTTCCGCTACATCGGGTCCTCCCACGACCTGCTGGCCCCCGACGAGGACCGGCCCGGGCGCCAGCAGACGTGGCTGCGGGTCAACGAGCCGCTGCCCGACGACCCGCTGCTGCACGCCGCGGCCTTCACCTACGCCTCCGACGCCACGATCATGGGCGCGGCGCTCTCGCCGCAGGGCATCTCGATCGGCACCCGCGACGTGATGGTGGCCTCGCTCGACCACTCGATCTGGTTCCACCGGCCCTTCCGCGCCGACGACTGGTGGCTCTTCGACCAGCACTCGCCGGTCGCCACCGGGGGTCGTGGGCTGGTCAACGCCCGGATCTTCGACCGCGACGGCCTGCTGGTGGCCTCGGTGAGCCAGGAGGCGCTGATCCGCCGGATGCGCCAGGGGGGCGATCGGTGAGCGAGCAGTCCGCCCTCGAGGAGCTGATGGGGCTCTTCGACCTCGAGACCATCGACGCCGACCTCTACCGCGGCCGGCCGGTGCGCACGACGCGCACCCGGGTCTTCGGCGGCCAGGTCGCGGCGCAGGCGCTGTGCGCCGGCATCCGCACCGTCGACCCGGCGTACACCGTGCACTCGATGCACTCCTACTTCCTGCTGCCCGGCGACCCGCAGGTGCCGATCGTCTACGACGTCGAGCGGATCCGGGACGGGCGCTCCTTCCTGACCCGTCGGGTCGCGGCGCGCCAGCACGGCCGGCCGATCTACTACCTCACCGCCAACTTCCAGGTGCCCGAGGACGGGCTGGAGCACCAGGACTCGATGCCCCAGGTCGTGGCGCCCGAGGACGCGATCGACATGGTGGAGATGATGCGCCGCGGCGGCACCCCCGAGGCCGACGCGCTGGCCAAGGAGTGGGCCGCGCTGGGCGCGCGCTGGGTCGGCAGCTCGGGGCGCGGCCTGCCCGAGGACCCCGCGCACCCCTCGCGCTCGCGGCTGTGGCTGCGGGTCGAGGGCGACCTCGGCGACGACCCGACCGCCCACCTGGCGGCCTTCACCTACGCCAGCGACATCAGCCTGCTGGGGGCCACCCTGGCAGCGCACCCGATCGGGCCCGAGCAGACCCAGATGGCCTCGCTCGACCACACGATCTGGTTCCACCAGCCCTTCCGCGCCGACGAGTGGTGGCTCTACGACCAGGTCTCGCCCGCGGCGCACGGCGGACGGGGGCTGGCCATCGGCCGGGTCTTCACCCAGGACGGCTCGCTGGTCGCCACGGTCGCGCAGGAGGGCCTGATCCGGCCCCGCAAATAGCATTACAGCGCTGTCATTCGTGACAGACACGCCGCCACCTGGTTATTTTTGTGACCAATGTGGCGGTTGATCGCTCCTGTGGAGCGTGTGACCGGACCGCCCCCCGCCCCCGAGGGACCCCCGATCATGCGCCTGCCCCTGCTGTCGACCCTGCTCGCACCCGGTCTCGGCGCCGTCGTCGTCGCGCTCGCGCTGCCCGCGCACGCCGCCCCCAGCGCCGACCACGAGATGCCCTTCCCCTGCGGGCAGGAGTGGACCGGCACCACCCGCGGCAACCACAGCCCGAGCGCGAAGTCGATCGACTGGAACCGGCCCGACGACGCCGGCGACCCGGTGGTGGCCTCGGCACCGGGCACCGTGACCACGGCCAACGCGACCAGCGGCACCGGCTACGGCCACCACGTGGTCGTCGACCACGGGGCGGGCGAGTCGACGCTCTACGCCCACCTCGACACGGTGGCGGTCGCGGTGGGCCAGCGGGTCGACCAGGCCGCCCAGCTCGGCACGGTCGGCTCGACCGGCAACTCCACCGGCGCGCACGTGCACTACGAGCAGCGGCTCTCGGGATCGGTGCAGAGCGCCTGGTTCGGCGGCGCCGCGTTCGTCTACGGCTCGACCCAGCGCTCCACGAACTGCGTCGACGTGCCGCTGGCGGCCAACATGATCGGCAAGGCACCCGCCGAGCTCGTCGTCTACCGCCGCGAGGCCCGCTCGCAGTTCCAGGTGCTGCGCCCGGGCCGCACCCCCAAGGTGCGCCGCTTCGGCACCGCCACCGACGAGCCCGTGCTGGGCGACTGGGACGGCAACGGCGTCGCCAACATCGGCGTCTTCAGCCCCGGCAGCGCCACCTTCGCGCTCAAGGTCGGCAGCGGGCGCACCCGCGTCGGGTTCGGGGCGAGCGGCGACCAGCCGGTGGCCGGCGACTGGGACGGCGACGGCCGCTGGGAGGTCGGCGTACGTCGCCCGGGCGAGGCCACCTTCCACCTGCGCGCCGCCGACGGGTCGGTGAGCAGCGTGCGCCTCGGCGACGCCTCCGACCTGCCGGTCACCGGCGACTGGGACGGTGACGGTCGCACCGACGTCGGCGTCTTCGACCAGTCGACCGCGACCTTCACGCTGCGCCGCGTCGACGCCGAGGGGCTCGTCTGGACCGCCGAGGTGCAGTTCGGGGAGCCGGGCGACCTGCCGGTGACCGGCGACTGGGACGGCAACCTGGTCACCGACGTCGGGGTCTGGGACCCCGCGACGGCGACCTTCTCGGAGCGCCAGGCGCTGCGACCGACCGCGGCGCGCTCGACCACCGAGAGCACGGTCTTCGGCCGGCCCCGCTGATCAGCCCCCGGCGGCCGGCCGCGAGACGCCCGCCAGGTGCGGGGCGCCGGAGCGGGGGTCGCTGAGCGAGAACGCGTAGCCGTCGTCGGTGGGACGCGAGCCGAACGCCACCCGCCCGGGCAGCAGGATCGGCTTCTTGAAGGCGACCTCGACGGTGACCGCCTCGGGCAGCCGGTTCTCCAGCGCGGCCACGCAGCGCGCCAGGCTCCACATGCCGTGCGCGATCTGGCGCGGGAAGCCCAGCGCCTTCGCGGTCAGCGGGTAGAGGTGGATCGGGTTGTGGTCGCCGGAGACGGCCGCGTAGCGGCGGCCCAGGTCGCCGGGCAGCGACCAGGTGGCGCCGGTGGCGGGCGCGTCGGGGAAGACGGTGCCCTCGGGGGCCGCGGCGTCGCCACGGCCGCGGCGCAGGTAGGCCGAGGAGCTCTCCCAGACCAGCTCGCCGTCGCCGTCGCGGACCTCGGTGACGAAGTCGAAGACGGTGCCCTTGGTGTGCGGGCGCGAGGGGCCGACGTGCGCCGAGACGCCGACCTGCTCGCCGATGACCACGTGGCGGTGCCGGGTCACGGTGTTGGCCACGTGCACGGTGCCGATGGCCGGGGCCGGGAAGGCCGAGTCGGTCATCATCGCCATGTGCAGGCCGAAGGCCAGCATGTGCGGGTAGGTCAGCGGGGCGACGTCCTTGCGCGGGAAGCCGCACAGGTCGCCGTACGCCTCGACGTGGGGGCGCTCGACGGTGACCGGGGGCCGGGTGAGGGCGAGTCCCTCGAAGCCCTCGGGGCGGGCCTTGCGCACGCCGGGCAGGCTGCCGACGACGGGCAGGCTCGGCAGGGCGGCGCGCAGCAGGGTGCCGGCGCCGGTGCTGCCGTCGTGGGTGCGGGCGGCGCGCTCGACGGTGGGGCCGGCCACGTCAGGCGCCCAGCATCATCTGGCCGCAGACCCGCACGACGTTGCCGTTGACGGCCGTCGAGCCGGGGGAGGCGTACCAGGCGATCGTCTCGGCGACGTCGACCGGGAGGCCGCCCTGGGCCATCGCGTTGAGCCGCTGGCCGACCTCCCGGGTCGCGAACGGCACGGCGGCGGTCATCTGGGTCACGATGAAGCCGGGGGCCACGGCGTTGACGGTGATGCCGTCGCTCAGCTCGTCCTTGAGGGAGTCGACCAGGCCGATCACGCCGGCCTTGGAGGTGGCGTAGTTGGTCTGGCCCACGTTGCCGGCGATGCCGGCGATGGAGGCGACGCCGATGATCGAGCCGCCGGCGTTGACGACGCCCTGGTCGAGCAGCTCGCGGCTGATCCGCTCGGGTGCGGTGAGGTTGACCGCGACCACCGAGTCCCAGCGGTCCTCGCCCATGTTGGCCAGCTTCTTGTCGCGGGTGATGCCCGCGTTGTGCACCACGACGTCGACGCCGCCGTGCTTCTCGGCCAGGTGGTGGGCGATGCGCTGCGGCGCGTCCTTGCCGGTGATGTCGAGGGTCAGCCAGTCGCCGTCGAGCTCCTTCATCAGCGACTGCAGCTCGCTGGCGGCCTGGGGCACGTCGACGCCGACGACGGTGGCGCCGTCGCGGTGCAGCACGCGGGCGATCTGCTCGCCGATGCCGCGGCTGGCGCCGGTGACCAGGGCGACCCTGCCGTCGAGGGGACGCAACTGGTCGGCGACCGGGGCGGCCTCGGTGGTGCCGGTGGCGCCGATGCGCACGACCTGGCCCGAGACGTAGGCGGACTTGGGCGAGAGCAGGAAGCCCAGGGTGCTGGTGGTCGCGGCCTCGGCGCCCTCGGCGACGTAGACGAGCTGCACCGTGCCGCCGCGGCCGATCTCCTTGCCCAGGCTGCGGGTGAAGCCCTCGAGGGCGCGCTGGGCGACCCGCTCGGCGCCGGAGACCTGCTCGGGCGGGGTGCCGAGCACCACGACGCGGGGGCAGGTGGCCAGGCGGCGCATCAGGGGGGTGAAGAAGTCGCGCAGGGCGACGAGCTGGTCGGCCGAGGTCAGGCCGGTGGCGTCGAAGACCAGGCCCTTGTACGACGTGGTGTCGTCGGGCGTCTCGGTGCTCGCGATGCCCAGGGTGTCGAGCAGGCCGGCCAGCGACTCGGCCAGGCGGCCGGTGCCGCCGGTGACGACCGTGCCGTCGACCAGCGGGGCGCCGGGGGTGTAGCGCTCGAGCGGCATCGGGGCGGGCAGGCCGAGGTTCTTGACCAGCAGCTTGCCGATCGGCGACTGGCTGAAGCTCTGGTACTTGTCGCTCATGCGGGTCCGTCCTCCGTGAAGTCCTGTGGGGCCTGGGGTGGGCCTGGGGTGGGCCTGGGGTGGCACTGGGGCAGCACCAGGTGGCACTACCGGGCATGTAACTAGATGTGTAACTCCGAGTCCACTTTTCGTGACGTGCCCCTCACACCCTTCTCTGTGCGGGGCCGCGCGCGCAAGGATGTGCGCATGGCTACCTCTCCTCGTCGCGTCGCCGTCATCGGCGGCAACCGCACCCCCTTCGCCCGGTCCAACTCCGCCTACGCGGACGTGTCGAACCAGGACCTCCTCACCGCCGCCATCGACGGCCTCGTCTCCCGCTACGGCCTCGAGGGCGAGCGGCTCGGCGAGGTCGTGGCCGGCGCGGTGCTCAAGCACTCGCGTGACTTCAACCTGGCCCGCGAGGCGGTGCTGGGTTCGGCGCTGGCGCCCGAGACCCCCGCCACCGACATCCAGGAGGCCTGCGGCACCGGCCTGCAGGCGGCCATCCAGGTCGCCAACAAGATCGCCCTGGGCCAGATCGAGGCCGGCATCGCCGGCGGCACCGACACCACCTCCGACGCCCCGGTCGCCATCAGCGACAAGCTGCGCAAGAAGCTGATGAAGGTCAACGCCGCGCGCGACACCAAGGCGCGCCTGGCCGCGCTGGGCTCGATCCGCCCCGGCGACATCGGGCTCGACCTGCCCAAGAACGGCGAGCCCCGCACCGGCCTGTCGATGGGCGACCACGCCGCGCTGACCGCGCTGGAGTGGCAGATCACCCGCGAGGCGCAGGACGAGCTGGCGGCCGCGTCGCACCAGCACCTGGCGGCGGCGTACGACAGCGGGTTCCAGGACGACCTGGTGACCCCGTTCCGCGGGCTGGAGCGCGACAACAACCTGCGCGCCGACTCCTCGAGCGAGAAGCTCGCCAAGCTCAAGCCGGTCTTCGGCAAGGGCGAGGCGGCCACGATGACCGCCGGCAACTCCACGCCGCTGACCGACGGCGCCTCGGTGGTGCTGCTGGCCACGCAGGAGTGGGCCGAGGCACACGGGCTCGAGGTGCGGGCGTTCTTCGTCGACTCCGAGACCGCCGCGGTCGACTACGTGCACGGCGGCGAGGGCCTGCTGATGGCGCCGGCGTACGCCGTGCCGCGGATGCTGGAGCGCAACGACCTGAGCCTGCAGGACTTCGACTTCTACGAGATCCACGAGGCGTTCGCCTCGCAGGTGCTCTCGACGCTCAAGGCGTGGGAGGACCCGGTGTTCTGCAAGGAGCGCCTGGGCCTCGACGCCCCGCTGGGCTCGATCGACCGCGACAAGCTCAACGTCAACGGCTCGTCGCTGGCCGCCGGTCACCCCTTCGCAGCCACCGGTGGGCGGATCATCGCCAACCTGGCCAAGCTGCTGCACCAGAAGGGCTCGGGCCGCGGCCTGATCAGCATCTGCGCCGCCGGCGGCCAGGGCGTCACCGCGATCCTCGAGGCGCCCTGACGCTCACCTGAGGGTGGCGAGCGCGAGCGCTGAGGCGACGAGGTACTCGCGCACCTGCTGCGGCGAGATCTCCCCGACCGTGGGCACGCCCGGGGCGGCCTCCTTGACCAGGATGCCGACCCGGGCGAGCTGCAGCGCGCCGAGGCCGCTGGCGTAGAGGGTGTTGGCCAGCAGCGTGGGGTCGGTGACGGTGAAGTCGCCGGCCTCGACGCCGTCCTCCAGCGCGGTCGACAGGATCGACAGCGCGCCGGAGATCGCGCGCCCGAGGCGGAAGAGGGCGCTCTCGGAGATCTCGTCGAGCAGCTCGGGCCCGGAGCGGCGCATCAGCGCCTGCGCGCAGTCGACGAACGCCGGGTGGGCCAGCGAGTAGTCGACGAAGGCGCCCACGATGTCGGCCAACCGGTCCCTGGGGGCGTTCGAGGTGGTCGAGGCCTGCTCGAGGTCGACCCGCAGCTCGTCGAGATAGCCGACGAGGGTGAGGGCGAAGAGCTCCTCCTTGCCGGTGAAGTGCCGGTAGACGATCGCGCGGTTGATGCCCACCGCCCGGGCGATGTCCTCGATCTGGGCGTCGCGCACCCCGCGCTCGTCGAAGAGCGCGCGGGTCGCGGCCAGGATCTCCGCCTCACGGGCGCGGCGGCGGGCGGCCGCCGCCGACCTGCGGCCGTCGGTCTCGGGCGTGCGGGTGCTCATGGGAGGAGTGTACGACTCGTGCAACTCCGAGTTGCACGAGTGTGACGGGCTCGGCGGCGGTCAGCCAGGCGAGTAGGTGCCGATGCCGGGGACGACGACGAGTCGTTGGTCCTGGGGTCCGGTCCAGGTGTAGTGGCCGTGGTCCATCCGCCGGTAGCGCCATCGTCTGGTGGGGTCCGTGGGGGTCGTAGGGGTCGATGTGGTCGAGGTCGCAGCGCCTGGCGGGGTGGCGGCAGTCGGGGAAGACGCAGTGCTGGTCGCGCTGGACGACCAGCTCGCGCATCCATTCCGGCGGGTCGTGGGCATCGACGGGGTCGCCGCGGTCGGGGTCGAGGACCGGGGTCACCGTGACCCGGGCGCCGGTGAGCCAGTCACGGATCATCGCGCTGGTCGCGGGGCCCAGGTCCTCCACCCGCCCCAGCGGTGCGATGTCGCCTCCGGGGGTCGCGGTGAGGTGCACGTAGGCCTTGTACGGCCGGCTCGGTGCGGGGCTGTCGCCGTGGGCGCGGGCCCGGTCGACGATGACCTGCAACGCCAGCACCCGACGCCGCGCCAGGGACAGGTCGGAGTGGGTGACCAGCAGGTCGTGGGCGATACGACCCACCAGGTCCTGCAGATCGGCCAGGGTGGCGGTGTCGCCGGTGATCTCCATCCACGAGGTCCCCAACCACCGTCCGTCACGCGCCCCGGCATGGGTCACGGCGACGTCCCACGACTCCTGCGCCTTCTGCTCGGCCTCTTGATGGGCGTCGGTGTCGTAGCGGGCCCGGGCGGTCTCGACGAGCCGGGCCAGCACCACGGGGCCGACCCGGTGGGCGCGGGCGGCGATCTCAGCGTCGACGTAGGCGGCCGCGTCGGGGGAGAGCGACGAGGTGGCTTGGGCGATGCTGCGTGCGCGCCACACGGGCACCTCGAGGGCCTCGACGCGTTCCATCACCCGCGGCAGCCGGTGCGCCAGCTCCAGCGCATCGGCCATCAACGTCAGGGCGGCGGTGGTGGAGATCTCCATCGCCGCGGCGAGGGGTTCGGCGGAGAACGCAGCGACCATCGGGCGGCCGTCCCCACCGATCTTCTCCGGGCAGTCCAGGTCGCCCCCGACCTCCCCGAACCCCGCCGCCAGCCTCGGGTCGTCGACGGTGTTGGTCTCGCACCAGCGGATCGCGGCGTGGAGTACCGCGCGTGCCGCGGCGGCCTCGCGTGCCTTGGCCTGCTCGGCGAACCACAGCACCGAGTCCCGGTCCAGGTCATCGACCCGCACCGGACCACCCGCGAGGTCCGTCTCGATCAGCATGCATCCACTCAAGCACTGACCGCCGACAGTCCCGCCGCACCGCCGCTGACCTGCGGCGATGTGTGAATGCCAGCGCGCCCGGAGGGCCGGCCGTCGCTCCCGCGCCGGTATGTCTGGTCCGTCTCCTGGTGGCTCGTGGGGTGAAGCGAGGGACGGGCCTGCTTGGAAAAATGTGGCTCTTGTGACCCTTCCGTGGGTCGCTGAGCGTGGCCTGATGTGGCGCACGCCGTTCTCTGTCTAGGTTTCTGGCTTGTCTAGAGTCCGAAACCAAGGGCAGGAGAACGGCGTGCGGGACGCCAGCCTATGGCGCGCCTTGTTGGGCGTCGATGCGACAGCGGTGATCGAGGGTGTCGAGTTCAACCAGGACGCCGATTCCGACGGGTCACTCGGGGGTGTCCTGGTCGCTCACGTGCGCCCACGTCGCGCCAAACGCGGCCGCTGCGGGGTGTGCGGGGCACCCAGCAGCTGGTACGACCCTGGCGAGGACCGCCGACGCTGGCGGGCCCTGGACCTCGGTGTCATCCAGGTGTACTTGGAAGCCGATTCGCCGCGGGTCCGGTGCGCAGTGCATGGCCCCACGGTCCGGCAGGTGCCCTGGGCACGCCACGGGGCCGGGCACACCCGTGCCTTTGATCAACAGGTCGCCTGGTTGGCCACGCAGTGCTCCAAGAGCGCGGTGACCCAGCTGATGCGCATCGCGTGGCGCACGGTGGGCTCGATCATCACCAGGGTGTGGGCCGACACCGCGGCCGGGATCGACCAGTTCGCCGGCCTGCGACGAATCGGCATCGATGAGATCTCCTACAAGCGCGGCCACAAGTACCTGACCGTGGTCGTCGACCACGACACCGGACGACTCATCTGGGCCCAGCCCGGACGCGACCGCGAGACCCTGGGCCGGTTCTTCGATGCTCTCGAGGAGTCCTCGCCCGGTCGGTGCGCTCAGATCACCCATGTCAGCGCCGACGGCGCGCAGTGGATCAGCGACGTGGTGGCGCAACGATGTCCCCAGGCGGTGCGCTGCGCTGATCCCTTCCACGTGGTGGGCTGGGCCACCGAGGCCCTCGACGTCGAACGCCGCGCAGCGTGGAACAACGCGCGTCGTGCCCCCGGCGGCACGTACGGCAACGGCCCCGGCCACGGCCCCCAAGGGCGACGACACGACGCGACCGGTCGCGCACGCGGCCTCAAACGTGCCCGCTACGCGCTGTGGAAGAACCCCGAGAACCTCACCACCCGTCAACGCGCCAAGCTTGAGTGGATCGCCAAGACCGATCCACGCCTCCACCGCGCCTACCTGCTCAAAGAAGGTCTGCGCGTGGTCTTCCAGCTGCCCTACAACCAAGCCTGCGAGGCCCTCGATGCCTGGATCGCCTGGGCCCGAAGATGCCGGCTTCCCTCCTTCGTCGAGCTGCAACGACGAATCACCAAGCACCGCACATCGATCCTGGCCGCCATCGAGCACGACCTGTCCAACGGACGCATCGAATCGATCAACACCAAGATCCGACTCATCACCCGCGTCGCCTTCGGATTCAGATCACCCGAAGCCCTCATCGCGCTGGCCATGCTCAACCTCGGCGGCCACCGGCCCACCCTCCCCGGGCGCACATGACCCACGGAAGAGACAGGAGAGCCAAAAATGTGTGGAGCCTGGGACGAACCAGGTTCATCCTCGGCTCCACACTTCCGCTCCGCCTCCGGCGGCGCCCACGTCGCACGCCCCGACCGGCCGAAGAAGCCCGGTGTTAACTTCGGCCAATGGCAAAGACGGCAGAGGGTCCTGCGACGCAGACCCGGCGGGTCGAGCCCGGGGTCTGGGCGTCGCGGACGGCGGCGCTGGGCCCGGGGATCCTGATGGCCTCGGCCGCGATCGGCGGGTCCCACCTGATCTCCTCGACGCAGGCCGGGGCCCGCTTCGGGTGGCAGCTGGCGTTCGTCATCGTCGTGGCCAACCTGCTGAAGTACCCGTTCTTCCGGTTCGGCCCGCAGTACACCGTGGAGAGCGGCCGGTCGCTCGTCGAGGGGTACGCCCGCAAGGGTCGCGGCTACCTGTGGGTCTTCTTCGTGCTGGCCACCGTCAGCTCGGTGATCTCGACCGCCGGGGTCGGGCTGCTGGGCGCGGTGATCCTCGGATTCATGCTCCCGGACAGCTGGGCTCCCGGCATCCCCGCGCTGGCCACGGCGATGATGGCCTCGGCGTGGGTGCTGCTGGTCGCCGGTCACTACCGCGCCCTCGACGCCGTCACCAAGGTCATCATCGTGACGCTGACCCTGGCCACGATCACCGCGACCTTCATGGCGGCCTCGGCCGGCTCCGAGCGGGTGGCCGGCTTCGTCGAGCCGACCCCGTGGACGTGGGCGACGCTGCCGTTCCTGGTGGCACTGATGGGCTGGATGCCGGCGCCCATCGAGATCAGCGCGCTGAACTCGCTGTGGATCCAGGCCAAGCAGAAGCTGCACCCCAGCCGCGCCAAGGACGTCCTCTTCGACTTCAACGTCGGCTACGCCACCTCGGCCGTGCTCGCCCTCTTCTTCCTCTCGCTGGGGGCCCTGGTGCAGTACGGCTCCGGGGTGGAGGTCGCCACCGCGGGCGGGGCGTACGTCGACCAGCTGCTGCAGATGTACGGCACGGCCATCGGCCAGTGGGCGGTGCCGCTGATGGCGGTGATCGCGTTCGCCTGCATGTACGGCACGGTCATCACCGTCATCGACGGCTACGCCCGCGCGTGCGCGGAGTCGCTGCGCCTGCTGCGCCGCGAGCCGGAGTTCAGCCGCCGCTCCCTCAACCTGTGGCTCAGCGGCATCACCGGCGTCGGGCTGGTCATCGTCGTCGCGATGAGCGCCTCGCTGGCCACCATGCTCACCTTCGCCATGATCAGCGCCTTCCTCACCGCCCCGGTCTTCGCCTGGCTCAACTTCAGCCTCGTCCGCGGCGAGGGCTCGCTCAGCCCCGGGCTGCGCTACCTCTCGTACGCCGGCCTGGTCTACCTCGCGGGCTTCGCCGCGCTGTTCCTCCTCGACTTCGTCGGCCTCCTCGGCTGACCCTCAGCCGAGCGCGCGGACGGTCTCCAGGGTGTCGGCCTCACCAGCGGGCTTGTCGTCGCGGTAGCCCACCACCCGGGCGAAGCGCAGGGCCACCCCGCCGGGGTAGCGCGTCGAGCGCTGCAGGCCGTCGATCGCGATCTCGACCACCTGCTCGGGCCGCACGTGCACGACGTGGCCCTCGCGGTGCGTCTCCAGCGCCAGGAACCTCTCGGTCTGCCAGTCGAGCACCTCGTCGGTGAGCCCCTTGAAGGTCTTGCCCAGCATCACGAAGCCACCCTCGGGGTCGCGGGCCCCCAGGTGCAGGTTGGAGAGCTTGCCGCGCCGCCGCCCCGAGCCCCACTCGACGGCCAGCACGACCAGGTCGAGGGTGTGCACCGGCTTGACCTTGACCCACCCCGACCCGCGGCGCCCGGCGGCGTACGGCGCGTCGAGGCTCTTGACCACGACGCCCTCGTGGCCGGCCTCGAGCGCGCCGGCCAGGAACGCCTGGGCCGCCTCCGGGTCGCCGGTGCGCAGGCCGCTGACCCGGTGCTGCTCGGGCACCAGTGCGTGCAGGGCGTCGAGGCGCTCGTGGCCCGGCGCGTCGAGGAGGTCGGCCCCGTCGACGTGCAGGACGTCGAAGAAGTAGGGCGTGACGTGCACGCCGGCCGACTGCGCCGTGCGCGACGACGTCTCCTGGAAGGGGCGCGGCCGGCCGTCGTCGTCGAGGGCCAGCGCCTCGCCGTCGAGCACGAACCGCTGGGCCGGCAGCGCCCGAGCCACCTCGACCACCTCGGGCAGCCGGGCGGTGATGTCCTCGAGGCTGCGGGTGGCCACGCGCACCTCGTCGCCGTCGCGGTGCACCTGCACCCGGATGCCGTCGAGCTTGGTGTCGACCACGACCTCGGCTCCCGGCTCGGCCCCCTTGCCGAGCGCCTTCGTCATCGCCGCCGCCACGTCGGTGGCCGAGCCGGCCAGCATCGGCAGCACCGGTCGCATCACCTCGAGGCCGATCGCGTGCAGCGCCTCCTCGCCCTCGGTCAGGGCGGCGACCACGACGGCGACGGTCGAGCCCGACAGCATCGCCGCGCGGCGTACGACGGCGAGCGGCACGTCGGCGGCCCGCGCGACGCCCTCCTGCACCAACGCGTCGAGCGCCCCCTGGCGCAGCTCGCCGGTCACCACGCCGCGCAGCCAGACCTGCTCGGCGGCGGTCGCGCGGCCGAAGAGCTCCTCGACCGCGCGGGTCCGGGCGCCGGCCGAGCCCGGCCCTGCCAACGCGGCGACCTCCTCGAAGCGCTGGTGCACCTCCAGCACCTCGAGCGTGGGGGAGCCTGCCGGCTCGGGCAGCTCGCGCAACGAGCGCCACCCCAACCCCGTACGCCGCTGCCGCAGCGTGCCGCCCAGGTAGGCCGCGACGGTCTCGGCCTCGGTGGGGCCGGTGCGTCCCAGGAGGTCGGCCAGCGCGGCCACCTTGTCCTTGCGCGAGCGGGTGGCGGCGACGGACTGGGAGGTGGTCACGACGTCGGCGAGCAGCACCGTCTCATTGAACCCTCACCGGTCAACCGCCGCTCTCACCCCGGCAGCGCGGTGAAGTCGGGCTCGCGGCCCTCGGCGAAGGCGGCGAGCGCCTCGAGGTTGGCCGGGCCGCCCATCAGCTCGGCGAAGGCGGCGTTCTCGCGCTCGCGGGCCGCGTCGATGCCGGCGCGCAGGGGAGCGGTCATCGCCTGCTTGACGGCCACCAGCGAGGCGACCGGGCGGCGGGCGAGCAGCTCTGCGTGGCGGCGGGCCTCGGCGAGCAGGTCGTCGGGCTCGCAGACCCGCCACACCAGGCCCGCGGCGAGCGCCTCGTCGGCGCTGATCCACTCCGACGACAGCAGCATCCACGCGGCGGCCTGGTGGCCCACGAGCCGCGGGAACAGGTAGGAGGACGCCGCCTCCGGCGCCACCCCGAGCGAGGTGAAGGGGCACTTCAGCCGGGCGGTGCTCGACATGAACGCCAGGTCGGCGAAGCCCAGGACGGTCGCGCCGATGCCCAGCCCGACGCCGTTCACCGCGACCACCAGCGGCTTGGGGAAGGCGACGAGCGCGTCGAGCATCCCGGGGAAGCCGTGCCGGCCGCGCCGGAAGCCGGGGTCGGCGGACATCCGGTGCATCTCCAGCAGGTCGGTGCCCGCACTGAAGGCGCGTCCGGCCCCGGTCAGCAGCACGACCGCCACGCCCGGGTCGCCGGCCGCCGCCAGCAGGGCGTCGGTCGTGGCGTCGTAGAGCTCCTCGTCGAAGGCGTTGAGCGCGTCCGGCCGGTCGAGGGTCAGCGTGCGCACGCGCTGCTCGTCGTGGGTCTGCAGGGGCATGGCCGCAGACTACGCGAAACTAGAACACGTTCCATCACGTACGGTCGGGGCCGTGACCGCCGAGCCCCTGCGCCGCACCTGGCGCCCGGACTGGCCCTGCCAGGTCGCCTCCGTCGCCGGCCAGCAGCGCCGCGGCCGCGGCGACCCGACGTACCGCATCGACGACGCCGGGCGGATCTGGCGCGGCGTGCGCACCCCGCTCGGCCCGGCGACGCTCTCGCTGGAGTCGCGCCCGGCCCACGGCGAGGTGCACGCCCGGGCGTGGGGCGACGGGGCGGAGTGGATGCTGGAGGCGGTGCCCGCGCTGCTCGGCGCCGACGACGACTGGAGCGCCTTCGAGCCGCGCCACCCCGTGCTCGTCGAGGCCCGGCGACGCCACCCGCACGCACGGCTGGGGCGCACCGGGCTGGTGATGGAGTCGCTGGTGCCCTCGATCATCGAGCAGAAGGTGACCGGCCAGGAGGCCTTCGCCGGCTTCCGGATGCTGGTGCACCGCTACGGCGAGCGCGCCCCCGGCCCCGGCGCCGGCCTGCGGCTGTGGGTGCAGCCCACACCTCATCAGCTGCGCACCGTGCCCTCGTGGGAGTGGCTCAAGATGCACGTCGACCACGCCCGCTCCCGCGCGATCGTCACCGCCGCCCGGGTCGCGGAGTCGCTGGAGCGCACCGCGACCCTGCCGGGCGAGGAGGCCGAGAAGCGGATCAGCAGCCTGCCCGGCATCGGGGTGTGGACCTGCGCCGAGGTGCGCCAGCGCGCCTTCGGCGACCCCGACGCGGTCTCCTTCGGCGACTACCACGTCGCCAAGGACGTCGGCTGGGCGCTGACCGGCACCCCCTTCACCGACGAGGAGATGGCCGACTACCTCGAGCCGTGGCGCCCGCAGCGGGGCCGGGTGCCGACCCTGCTCGGCCTGGCCGGCCTGCACCGCCCGCGGCACGGCGCCCGGATGGCCCCGCGCACCCACCTCCCCGCCCGCGTCACCCGCACCTGAGCGCCGACCCGGCCCATATCTCCCGCTGACCCGGCGCAAATGTCGCGCTGACCCGGCCCGAACCGGCCGTAGCGTGGTTACTGTGACGCTGTGACGCAGACAACATCGACGGTGCTGCTCGACCCCGCGGAGGCTGTCGCGCTCCTGCAGCGCCTGCCCGAGCACGCGCTGCCCGAGAGGCTCGCCGCCCTGCGCGGCAGCGTGCGCTTCGACCTCACCCACGACGGTCACGTCGTGACCAGCAGCGTCGTGGTCCTCACCGACGGCGTGGTCGAGGTGGTCCCCCCAACGGACGCGCCGGTCGACGTGGTGCTCACGATGCCCGCGAGCCACCTGCCCGACCTGGTCGGTGGCGTCGCCAACGCCGGTCTCGACCTGCTGGCGGGGCGGCTGGTGGTCGAGGGGGACGCCGACCTCGCGCTGGCGCTGGGCGGCGTGTTCGTCGTGCCAGGCACGGAGGCCGACCCCGTCGCCGTCGACCCGCGCGCGCTCGACCCGGTGACCGTCGCCCGCACGCTCGTCGGCGTCCCCACCGCCCACCTGCGCTCGGTGATGGCGGGCGGCTTCCGCCACGTCGTCCTCGAGGAGGTGTTCAGCCGACTGCCGACCTTCCTCGATGCCCGCAGAGCCGGGCGCTGCGACCTGACGATCGGCTTCCGGCTCACCGGTCGCGGCGACGGGGAGACCGAGAGGTACGTCGTGCGCGTCGCCGACGGAGTCTGCCGCACGGCCGGTCCCGGCCTGGTCGACACCGAGGTGCCCGAGCGCCGCGACGCGACCATCACGTGCGCGGGCCACGACTTCCTGCGCCTGGCGACCGGTCACCTCGCGCCGGTCGCGGGGGTGCTTAAGGGCCAGCTCAAGGTGAAGGGTGACAAGGCCAAGGCGCTGCAGCTGCTCTCGGTGCTCGACATCCCCTCCGCGGACCAGCCCTGAAGGTCTGGGCCGACTCGGCGCGAAGTATGGGCCGGGTCAGCGTGAGATATGGGACGGGTCAGAGCAGGGGGCGCAGGGGAGCGAGCACGAACTCGGTGAACTTGCGGTGCAGGTCGCGCGCCTCCCACTCGCCGATCGTCAGCTCGAGGCAGTTCGACTCGTCGACGGTGAAGATCTCCTCCATCACCTCGGCGAGCCCGCGGTCGATGGCCTCGACGTTGATCTCGTAGTTGCCGCTGAGGCTCAGCCGGTCGATGTTGGCGGTGCCGACGGTGGTCCAGGTGCCGTCGACGGTCGCGGTCTTCGCGTGCACCATCGCGTCGCGGTAGCGGAAGATCCGCACCCCCGCCTCGAGCAGGTGCGAGAAGTAGCCGCGCGAGATCCAGTCGGCCACGATGTGGTTCGACTTCAGCGGCACCAGCAGGCGCACGTCGACGCCGCGGCGCGCGGCGTCCTTGAGGGCGTCGACGAAGTCGGGGTCGGGTAGGAAGTAGGCGGTGGTCAGCCAGATGTTGCGGCTGGCCCGGTTGATCGCCTCGAGGTACATCGAGCGGATGGGGAACATCCACAGCCGCGGCACGTTGCGCTGGAACCGGATCCGCGACTCCCACACCGAGGACGTCTCGAGCAGCAGCGGGCGCGCGCTGTGGCCCAGCCGCCGGCGCCGGTTGAGGTTCCAGAAGTCCGCGAAGGCGCGCTGCAGGTCCCACACGCCCGGCCCGGTGACCCGCACGTGGGTGTCGCGCCACTCGGTCTCGTAGGCGTCACCGATGTTGAAGCCGCCCACGAAGCCGACCTCACCGTCGACGACCAGGATCTTGCGGTGGTCGCGGCCGTAGCGGCGCAGGTCGAAGAAGCGCAGGCCGGCGGCGTACACGGGGTAGCGCAGCACCTTCATCGAGCGCGGGAAGTGCTTGAAGACGGGGGAGACGACGAGGTTGGCGAAGCCGTCGTAGATGCAGTAGACGTCGACCCCCCGCGCCGCGGCGTCGGCCAGGGCCTTCTTGAAGCGCTCGCCGGTCGCGTCGCCCTTCCAGATGTAGGTCTCGAAGAAGACCTGGCGCTGCGCCCCCTCGATCGCCTCGAGCATGTCGGCGTAGAGGTCGCTGCCGTAGGTGTAGGTGGTCATCGTCCCCCCGCCCACCTCCACCGTGCGCGGCGGCGTGGTGGGGAAGGGCTTGGGCTTCTTGCCCCTCCGACGGTAGGAGTCGACCAGCGACATCCCGATCGCGACGGCGAGCTGCACGCCCACGATCGTCAGCAGCGTGCGCCGCACGACCCGCAGCACCCGTCCGGCCATGGGTTCGCTGCGGTGGGTCACGCGGACACGTTAGTACCAGGCCGGAGGTGGCGGTGCAGGCCCGTCAGCGTCGTACGTCGTCGCCGCGGACCAGGGTGCGCTCGGGGCAGTCGAGGATGACCTGGCTGTGCACGACCAGCGGCACCTCGAGGTCGACCAGCACGGAGGTCTCGCGGCCCAGCACGGTGCCGCTGACCCGCACCTGGTCGAAGGAGTTGTTGGCCCGCTCGTGGTAGTAGCGGCAGTTGGCGTACTCGAAGACCAGCCCCACCTCGCCGTCCCCGTACGGCGTGAGCGCCACCGGCTCGATGGGCCCGCCCACCGGCTCCAGCAGGGGGTAGTCGGGCTCGACCAGCTCGACGTCGGTGACGCGCCAGGGCACGGCCGAGGCGTTGCGCAGCGGCACCGTGAGCTCGACGCGCTCGCCGTAGCGGTAGTGCAGGGCGTAGGTCCCCGCATCGCCGTACCCCTCGACGTGGAGGCCGGCGTCGGGCGCGAGCGCCACCTCCGGGGAGTGCACGGTGACCAGGTGCGGGGCGAGCGCCCAGCCGACCGCGAGGGCCGCGGCCAGGCCGAGGGCCGCCGCCACGAGCCGCCCGCGGCCGCGGCCCGGGAGGCCGGGCTCGAGGGGCGCCACGCCCGCGTGGGGCCGTGGTGCGGTCTGCAGGCTCACTGGTCGGCCCGGGCGCGCTGGCGTCGGGCGCCGGCGGCGCGGATGCCCAGGGTGCCCACCAGCGTGATCGCCAGCAGGGCCGCGGGGGCGACGGGTCCGTCACCGGGCCGCTCGGCCCCGGCGCCCTGCGCCCGGGAGCCGGTGCCGGGCTTCTCCGGGGTGTCGAGCCAGTCGCAGCCGGCCGGGTCGGGCTCGGACCGGCGGTCGTAGGTCGCGCAGGGGATCAGCTGGGTCGTCTTGACCAGGTTGCCGATGGGCCACTGCGAGGGGTTGCCGCAGTCGGGCAGGTCGATCGCGTAGTTGTGGGTGACCTCCGCGCCGGGGGCGGTCAGGTTGTCCTGCCAGCAGTTGCCCTGGCCGGCCTCGTCCCAGTAGAAGTCGATGCCGTTGGGCAGGACCTCGCCCTTCGGCGAGTAGCCGAGCTCGTTCTTGGTGAAGGCGTTGTGGTTGGAGTTGTCCTGCTGGTGCAGCGGGTCGTAGTCGCCGCGCAGCAGCGCCGGCGGCACCCAGAAGAGCATGAAGCCCTGCCGCCAGTTGTCCCAGACCTGGTTGGAGTCGATGAAGTTGTGGTTGCCGATGATCATGCCGCCGGTGCCGACGGGAAAGCCGAAGGCGGGGCAGACCACGCCACGCTGGTGACCCACCAGCTCGGCCGTCGTCTCCTGGCAGGGGGCGTCGTCGCCCTGCACGTACTTCTCGTAGTAGTTGGTGTTGTTGCTGTAGATCAGGTTGTCCTCGAACCACCCGTGGTCCTGCGGCATTCCGGGGTGGCCGGCGAGGATCGACTCGACGATGAAGCCGAGCCCGTTGTGGTGGATGCGGTTGTCGTGCACGTAGACCGAGTTCCCGGCCGTCCCGGACATGCCGAGCGCGTTGTGGTGCATGTTGCAGCCGGTGACCTCGGCCGCCCAGCGGGTCAGGGGGCCCGTGGTGCTGCTGGTGGCGTTCACGTCGGCGGCCGAGCCCGGGTAGACGCCCGAGTCGCCGTTGCGGTGGGCGTTGCAGTTCGAGATCACGCCGTGGTCGGAGGTGAAGGTCAGCACGCCGTAGAGGTCGTTGTGCGAGGCCTCGAAGCGGTCGAGCACGTAGCCGTCGGTCTCGTGGACGTAGAAGGCGTTCTCGCGGAAGAGCATGGCGCGCATGTTGGCCAGGTAGAAGCCGTCGGCCCGGTCGGCCTTGATGCCGTTGTGCTTGACCCAGTCGCCGTCCTCGCGGAAGCCGCCCTTGAGCGTGACGTCGCGCGGGCCCGCGCCGGTGCCGACCACCTGCAGGTCGCACAGCTGGTTGTCGCACGTGATGTCGGGGTCGTCCGGGTCGTCGCCGGCGATGGTGACCAGGTTGACCACCTCGCCGCAGGAGACGATCTGGTCGTACTCGACGACGCCGCCCTCGTAGTCGTCCATGCAGGGCACGTCCCAGCTGGGCTGCTCGCGGTAGACACCCGGCAGCACGTAGATGTTGGTGCGCTGCCTCTCGACCGCGTCCACGGCCGCCTGCATGTGCCGGTGCTCGCACTGGCGCAGCAGCCGCATGTTGAAGGCGCGCAGCTTCCTGCCCGGCAGCTTCCTGATCCGCTTCCGCGAGTCCGCCTTGCAGACCACGATCACGTCGGCGGCCTGCCGGAGGGACCGCTTCTTCGGGACCGTGCCGTCCCCGGCCGGGAACTGCGACTCGCGTTCCTCGTGCGCGGCCACAGGGGACGACGCCGTCAGGGAGAGCGTGAAGGAGATGAGGGCCAGGCAGAGCAGCCGGACGACGATGCGCACGAGGGACTCCTCGGGGGGAGGTGGAGGGAGCGTGCGCTGAATATATGAGCGTCGTTCACGTTATGGAAGAGAAGCAGCCTCACCGGCCCGCACCGGGCGCCGGGACCGTGCGGGTGTCGGTGGGCATGTCTAGGCTCGGAGCATGCGTCCTGTCACCGACCTCGAGCGCCGTGTCGCCCCCTTCAAGGTGGTCTCCGACTACCAGCCCGGCGGCGACCAGCCCGCCGCGATCGCCGAGATCTCCAAGCGCATCAACGGCGGCGAGCAGGACGTGGTGCTCCTGGGGGCCACCGGCACCGGCAAGACCGCCACCGTGGCCTGGGTCGCCGAGCAGGTGCAGCGCCCGCTGCTGGTGCTCCAGCCCAACAAGACGCTGGCCGCGCAGTTCGCCAACGAGCTGCGCCAGCTCTTCCCCGACAACGCGGTGGAGTACTTCGTCTCCTACTACGACTACTACCAGCCCGAGGCCTACGTCCCCCAGACCGACACCTACATCGAGAAGGACTCCTCGATCAACGAGGAGGTCGAGCGGTTGCGGCACTCGGCGACCAACTCGCTGCTGACCCGTCGCGACGTGATCGTGGTCAGCACGGTCTCGTGCATCTACGGCCTGGGCACCCCGCAGGAGTACGTCGACCGGATGCTGCGGCTGCGGGTGGGCGAGGAGCGCGACCGCGACTCGATCCTGCGCCAGCTGGTGGAGATCCAGTACACGCGCAACGACATGTCCTTCACCCGGGGCACCTTCCGGGTGCGCGGCGACACCCTCGAGATCTTCCCGGTCTACGAGGAGCACGCGGTGCGCATCGAGTTCTTCGGCGACGAGATCGAGCGGCTGATGACCCTGCACGCCGTCACCGGCGAGGTGATCACCGAGGACAACGAGCTCTACGTCTTCCCCGCCACCCACTACGTCGCTGGCCCGGAGCGGATGGAGCGCGCGATCCGCGGGATCGAGGCCGAGCTCGAGGAGCAGCTGGCGAGCTTCGAGAAGCAGGGCAAGCTGCTCGAGGCCCAGCGCCTGCGGATGCGCACGACGTACGACATCGAGATGATGCGCCAGGTCGGCTCCTGCTCGGGCATCGAGAACTACTCGATGCACATGGACGGGCGGGCGCGCGGCTCGGCGCCCAACTGCCTGCTCGACTACTTCCCCGAGGACTACATGCTCGTCGTCGACGAGTCGCACGTCGCGGTCCCGCAGATCGGGGGCATGTACGAGGGCGACATGTCGCGCAAGCGCAACCTGGTCGACCACGGGTTCCGCCTGCCCAGCGCCATGGACAACCGCCCCCTGAAGTGGGAGGAGTTCCTCGAGCGGATCGGTCAGACGATCTACCTCTCGGCCACCCCTGGTGACTACGAGCTCGACAAGGTCGGCGGCTCGACCCCGCCGCACGTCGTCGAGCAGATCATCCGCCCCACCGGCCTGATCGACCCCGAGGTCGTGGTCAAGCCGACGAAGGGCCAGATCGACGACCTGATCCACGAGATCCGCGAGCGCGCCGAGAAGGACGAGCGGGTCCTGGTCACCACGCTGACCAAGAAGATGTCGGAGGACCTGACCGACTACCTGCTCGACGCGGGCATCCGCACCCGCTACCTGCACAGCGAGGTCGACACGCTCAAGCGCATCGAGCTGCTGCGCGACCTGCGCCTGGGCCAGTACGACGTGCTGGTCGGCATCAACCTGCTGCGCGAGGGGCTCGACCTGCCGGAGGTCTCGCTGGTCTCGATCCTCGACGCCGACAAGGAGGGGTTCCTGCGCTCGGACAAGTCGCTGATCCAGACGATCGGGCGCGCGGCGCGCAACGTCTCGGGCCAGGTGCACATGTACGCCGACAAGATCACGCCCTCGATGGAGGCCGCGATCGAGGAGACCAACCGGCGTCGCGAGAAGCAGGTGGCCTACAACACCGCCCACGGCGTCGACCCGATGCCGCTGCGCAAGAAGATCGCCGACATCACCGAGATGCTCGCCCGCGAGGACGAGAACACCCAGGCGCTGCTCGAGACCTGGGCCGGCACCGCGGCCAAGGGCCGTGCCGGCGGGGTCAAGGCCAAGCAGCCGGTCCCGGCGCTGGCGGGCAAGGACGCCGGCAAGCACGCCAAGGAGCTGGCCGGCATGCCCAGCGCCGACCTCGCCCAGCTCATCCAGGACCTCACCGACCAGATGCGCGAGGCGGCCGCCGAGCTGCAGTTCGAGCTCGCCGCGCGGCTGCGTGACGAGGTGGAGGAGCTGAAGAAGGAGCTGCGCCAGATGATGGAGGCCACCAAGTAGCCGGCCGCTCGAGCCACGCTCAGTCCTTGTCCACGGCCTTCATCGCCTGGCGGCTGACCGTGAGTCCGACCAGGCGCGAGATCACCAGGGCGACGTAGAGCACGCCCACCACCATCTCGACGGCCACGAAGGAGCGCGCGTGCGAGCCCATCGGCACCACGTCCGAGAGGCCGACGCTCGTGAGCACCGAGAACGACAGGTAGAGCAGCTCGAACCAGGTCTGGCCGTCGGTCGCGGAGCCTCCCGAGAAGGAGTCCGGGGAGAGCACGGCCACCGCGGCGTAGACGTAGGCGAAGCCCCACGCGACCACGGTGAAGGCGGCGCCCGTGGCGTACAGCTCGTCCTTGGTGACCTTGTCGTCGTGGAAGAGGTAGCGGATCATCGAGTACGAGACGTAGAAGTAGAACGGCGCGTGCAGCAGCGCCGAGACCAGCACGATCCAGTCGACGTCCGCCGTGAGCGCCTCCAGCACCGTGAAGCCGGCGGCGGGCACCCCCACGAGCAGTGCCACCCAGTTCAGGGCCGGCGTGCGGCGCACGGCGGCCAGGGCCGCGCCCACCACGGCGATCTGCGCGACCCCGAGCAGGGCCCGGCCGACGGTGCTGCCGTCGAGGAAGGGGTAGGCGATGACGGCCAGGACCTGGGTGGCCAGCAGGACCGCCGACGGCTGGGGTCCCAGGACCCCGTCGGCTCGGGGATCACGCGAGAACCGGCTCCTCATGAGGGCCACCCTAGGGGTGGAGACCCCGTGCTCCGGGAGGGGCGGAGAATGACACCGTGACGAGGACACCCGAGCGAGCGCCGTCGGCGGCGGTGCTGATCTGGGCGGTCGCGCTGTCCCTCTACCTGCTGGCGGTCTTCCACCGCTCGTCGCTGGCCGTGGCCGGGCTGGTGGCCACCGAGCGCTTCGACATCTCCGCCTCCCAGCTGGCGAGCTTCACGATGCTGCAGCTGCTGGTCTACGCCGCCATGCAGGTGCCGGTCGGGCTGCTCGTCGACCGGTACGGCCCCCGCAGCGTGCTCCTCAGCGGTGCGGTCCTGCTCGCTGCGGCGCAGACGGCCTTCGCGTTCGCCGAGAGCTACCCGGTGGCGCTGGTGGCGCGCTTCTTCGTAGGCATGGGCGACGCGATGACCTTCATCTGCGTGCTGCGGCTGCTGGCCACCTGGTTCCCGGTGCGGCGGGTGCCGCTGTTCACCCAGCTGACGGGCACCATCGGCCAGACCGGCGCGATCGCGGCCGCGGTGCCGATGACCTGGGCGCTGGGCCAGTGGGGGTGGACCACGGCCTACCTCGTCACCGCCGTCGTCGGAGCCGTGCTGACGCTGGTGGCCCTGGTCGTGGTCGCCGACGCGCCGGGACGCCGGCACACGCGCGGTGAGCTCATGTCGCCCGCGCTCGTGGTGGCGAGCCTGCGGGCCTCCTGGTCGCACCCCGGCACCCGGCTCGGATTCTGGATGCACTTCTCCACCCAGTTCAGCGCGACGACGCTCTCGCTGCTGTGGGGCTACCCCTTCTTCGTGCGCGGCGAGGGTCGCAGCCCTGGTGAGGCCGGGTTCCTGCTGACCCTGATCGTGGTGGCCGTGATCGTCAGCGGGCCGGTGCTGGGGTGGCTGATCGGCCTGCACCCGTGGCACCGCTCCTCGATGGTGCTCGCGGTGGTGATCAGCATCGTGGTCAGCTGGAGCGTCGTGCTGGCCTGGCCCGGCAACGCCCCGTTCGGGGTGCTCGTCGTGCTGGCCCTGGTGTGCGGTGTCGGCGGCCCGGCCTCGATGATCGGCTTCGACGTCGGGCGCACCGCCAACCCGCCGGAGCGGATGGCCAGCTCGACGGGCATCATCAACGTCGGCGGCTTCTCGGCCAGCCTGGTGCTGGTCGTGGCGATCGGCCTGGTGCTCGACTGGCGCACGCCGGGCGGCGGGTCCGACTACACGCCGGAGGCGTTCCGGTGGGCGATGAGCACCCAGTACGTGCTCTGGACCCTCGGTCTGGTCCAGGTCTACCGCTACCGGCTGCGCGCCCGGCGCACCTTCGACCGCGCCGCACTCGAGGCGGGCAGCGGGTCATGAGCGGACGCAGTGACGTCGAGCACACCCCCGACGGCCGCTACATCGTGGTCGACGGTCGCCGGTGGCGTGCCACCGACCCCGACCTCCCGCCCGAGCGCCGCGACGAGCTGCAGCGCAACCTGATGGCGTGGCGCCGCGACGTGCGCCGCACCCGGGGCACCGACGAGGAGCAGACCTCGCGCGCCGGCGTGCAGGCGGCGAAGGAGGCGCTGGGGGAGCGCGGCACCCCGTGGTGGGATCTGGGCGACGAGGAGCGGCGGCGACGCTGGGAGGCGCCCCTCAGCGAGCCACCGTCCTCCTGACCAGTCCCGGCGCCAGCACCACCAGCAGCACGAGGGCGACGGTGGGCAGCACCACGGTCGCCCACCAGGCACCGGGCGCGGTGGTCCCCGTGCCGGTCGCGACGGTGTCGACCACGACGAGCAGCAGCACGTGCAGGACCAGCACAAGCAGCCCGGCGCGGCCCACGGGCACCAGTACCCGGGCGACGCCGCGGCGCACCGGGGTCCAGGCCGCGCTGAGGACCGCGACGGCCACCAGCCCCACCAGCAGGACGGACAGGAGGCGTCCGGCACCCAGGGCGTCGCCACCCCACAGGTGGAGGAGCAGCGCAGGTCCCCCGGGGGCCGTCCAGGCAACGGTCAGCGCCGTGGCCAGGGCGACGACCGAGGCCAGGAGCCCGGCCCGGCCTGCCGGGGACGCCCATGCCCGGGCCAGGACGGTCCGGTGGTGGCCCAGCACCAGTCCGTGGACGAAGACCACCTGCCACACCAGTGGTGGGTAGGCGGACTCGTACTGCCCCACGGTCCAGTCAGGAGCGGTGACGGTGCCCCACGTGAAGAGGCCCCACGACAGCAGCAGTGCCAGCCACCACAGGCCACGTCCCAGCAGCCACAGGACCGCCGGCGCGGCCAGGGACAGCACCACGAGCAGTCCCAGCATGGCCAGCGGCCAGGGACCGGTGCCCAGGAGGAACAGGTCACGCACGGCGGGCCACGGCGGCGGGTACTCCAGCAGCGATGCGGCCCCGGTGTAGAGGTCGACGCCGGCGCCGGTCGCCGCCCAGGTGGTGACCCCGGAGGTCCTGGCGCCCGGCAGGTAGGAGACGCCCAGGACGACGAGCGTCGTCGCGACCGCGGTGAACCACAACGCGGCTCCTCGGCGCCACCACCGGCCCGCGGCGGACAGGGCGCCCACCCGTGCCACGTGCGGCCCGTGCCCCATCGCCAGCACCACGCCCGAGAGCAGCACGAAGGCCTCCGGTCCCGTGGTCACGCCCATCAGTCGTGACACGGGGCCGGACGTGGCGGTGAGCGCCTCGAGGTGCGCGGCCACCAGGACGACCAGCAGGATCCCCCGCAGGACGTCGAGACGCTCGTCGCGACCGGTCGTGTCGGGGGCATCGTGACCCGGCCAGCTCCATCCCGGTCGCAGTCGCGAGACGAGGAGCGCGAGCAGCAGCATGACGGTCAGCGCCCACCAGGCCGCCACCAGGCCGCCGGCGGCCGGGTCGGGGCGCACGGCAGGGGCGATGTCGCCGTCGCGCTCGGCTGCCGCGCCGGGCTGGTCGCCGGTCGGTGCCGAGGTGACGGGGCCCAGCGTCACCTCGCCGGTGAGGTCCTCGGCGAAGGCGGTCGCCAGTCGTGGCAGGCGGGTGGCCCGCCAGTCGACCGTCCGGCCCTGCACCTCGGCCTCGGGTCGGCGCTGCTCGAGCCACGAGATGCCGCGCAGCAGCGGATACTCCTCGTCGGCCGCCAGGACCTGTCGCCACCAGGCGCGCTTGATCCTGAGCTCGGGGTCACCAGCGGCGTCCGGCAGCCAGACCGCACCGGTCTCGACCAGCAGTGGCCGCTCGTACGCTTCGGCGAAGCGCTCGTAGAACGGCTCGCGTCGCCTCGTGCCGTCGTAGCCGAACTGCTCCTCCATGCGGGCCCGGAAGGCGCCGGCCCGGGGAGCGACATCGGTCTCGAAGCCGATGCTGCGCTCGTCCTCGCCCGGCGTGCCGCCGGACGACGGGTCGAGGGCGTTGTCCTCGCGTCCGCGGTCGATGCCGAAGTGGAACAGCGTCAGGCCTACCCAGTCGACCGCCTCGGCGCCGGGCCAGTAGGGGCCGTAGGGATCGTCGTCGCCGTCGAGCCGACCGTCAGCGTCGGTGTCGAGAGCGGTGACGTCGCGGGTGCGGTCGGGGTCCACGTCCCCGTACGCCGCCCCGTAGGGGTAGCCGGCGCCGTAGACGGGCGACCAGACGAGCCGTGCTTCGGGGGCCGAGGCGTGCACCACCCCGGCCAGCTCGCGAAAAGCCGACACGTAGGCCCGGGGCTGCTGGCCCCAGGAGTACCAGGTGCCGTTCATCTCGGGGGCGAAACGGAGCAGGAACGTGGTCCCGTGCTCGGCGTGCAGCCGGCTGAGGGTCTCGGCCAGCGCTGCCGCGTCGGCCTGGTCGAGATCACCCAGGGCGACCGACGGCTCGAGACTGAGCAGGGCCACAGCCCCCTGCGGCGCGACCTGCTCGACCATCTGCTCCAGGAAGGTCGTCGACTCGGTGTCGAGCGGGTACGCGACGCGCTGCTCGTAGAGGGAGGGAGCCAGGCCCAGGCGTTCCTGGTAGGCGGCCGCGCTGTCATCGGCCCAGTCCAGCCCGGGCCCGAAGAGCGGACGCCCGGCCGGTGGCACCGCCGGGCCGGGAGTGGTCTCGGCGCCGGCCGGGGGCCAGGGCCCGACCGCGAGGAGCAGCAGCCAGGCCAGGAGGAGCAGCACCGGCCTCCGCTGCTGTCTCACCGTGCGGCGCCGTGCAGGCACATCAGGTGCCACCTGTTGCGCCCCTCCACCCGTTCGTACTCCAGTGCGTCCAGGGCGGCGGTCGCCATGGCCAGGCCGCGTCCGGACTCGGCCAGGTCGTCGGGCATCGTGGCGGTCTCGAGGTCCAGAGACATCGGCAACCCGTTGTCGCTGAGCGCGGCGATCAACCGGGTCGCGGTGACGGCCAGGGTGATCGTGAACCGGCGTGAACCGCCTGGCGGGCGGGAC
This sequence comes from Nocardioides salarius, assembly GCF_016907435.1. Classification (NCBI taxonomy): domain Bacteria; kingdom Bacillati; phylum Actinomycetota; class Actinomycetes; order Propionibacteriales; family Nocardioidaceae; genus Nocardioides; species Nocardioides salarius. The sequence continues at coordinate 4,340,554 of NZ_JAFBBZ010000001.1, forward strand.
AGTCCGGAGTCGGCCTGGTAGGCGTGCTCGACGATGTTGGACAGGATCTCGATGACGGACATCTCGAACCGCATCCGGGCGCTCGCGTCGACGTCCTCGCGCTGGGCGAGCAGGTGCTCGAGCAGCGCGTGCACCAGGTCGAGGATCTCGGGGGTGGCGGCGGCCGAGAGCTCGAGCCGGTCGTCGATCTGGTCCAGGCCCGGCTCGACGGCGGAGCCCTCAGTCATCGAACGCACCGTCGACGTCCTCGCGTGCACGCAGCACCCGATCGAGGTTGGTCAGCTCGAACACCGTGGTCACGGCGGGCGTGGGTCGCGCGATGCGCAGGTCACCACCGGCCTGGCGCGCGGCCTTGAGGCCACCGATGAGGGCGCCGAGGCCGGAGGAGTCCAGGAAGGTCGTCTCCGCCATGTCGACGACGATGCGGACGGTCCCGCCCGCCACCAGTTCGGAGAGCAGCTCCTTGAGGCGGCGTGCGGAGACCATGTTGAGTCGTCCCTGGGGGACGACCACGCCTACTCCGTCGTCGCGCGTGTGGACGGCGAAATCGATCATGATGCTCCTTGGGGTCCGGGGACGGGATCGGGGGAGTAGCCGCGGTAGCGCGCGGCACGGATGATGATGGAGAAGATGGCGAGGTCGAAGACCACCCAGACCATGTTGAAGACGCTGCCGAAGACGTCGGCCTGCCCGACCGCGATCCGCACGACCCCCACGACCATCGCACCGAGCAGCAGGCCCATGGCCCACAGCTGGGGGCGCACGAGGTGCCAGGCGGGGCCGGTGTCGGCCTGCTTGGTCTTCGGCGTCACCGCGAAGTCCAGGTCCCGGTGCAGGAACACGTTGCCGAACGCCGACGTGAACGACGTGATCCAGACCGGGAAGAGCGCCAGGGAGTACTGCTGCCCGCGCCAGGTCGGTCGACCGTTCGCCACGACGAGGAACAGGAGCTGGTTGACGATCAGGAAAGGCACCAGCCGCGCGAAGAAGTCGGTGGAGAGCGCCTTGACCGGAAGCACCCCGATGGTCAGGTAGATGACGGGCGCGGCGATGTAGACCAGGGCCGCGAACCCGGACAGGTAGCTCCACATCGTGGAGAAGTACATGAGCCGCTGGGCCAGGCTCAGCCCCTTCTGGACCAAGGGGTTCTCGCGGAACATCACCTGCACGGTGCCCTGGGCCCAGCGCAGCCGTTGCACCAGCATCGTCTGCAGGTCCTCGGGCGCCAGCCCGTGGGCCAGCACCTCGTCGTGGTAGGCGCTGCGCCACCCCAGGGTGTGCAGGCGCATGCAGGTGGCCATGTCCTCGGTGACCGAGATGGTCGCCAGGGGCATGATCGGCTGCGCCTCGCCGGTGCGGTCGACGTCGAGTGCTCGCACCAGGGCGTCGACGGTCTCGACGGCCCCCAGGGGGGACAGGTCCCGGGCAGCCATCCGCGCCAACGCCGACTCGTCGATGGTGGCCAGGCTCAGGTCGGGATCGTGGGCGATCCCCTCGAGCTCGGCGATGACCGCCAGGTCGGCCTGGAGCGTCTCCAGGTCGGAGGCGACGAGGCGGGTCCGCACCTCCTCGACCCTGCGCTGGAACCGGTAGGTGACGTCGAAGAGCGGCGTGCCCCGCTCGAGCTCTCGCCGGGCCCTCCCGATGTCGTGGGCGATCTCGTCGAGGGCTCCCCGGACCTCGTGCTCCTCCGGGCCCAGCTGGCGTCGCGCCCGGCGGACCACCGAGCGGGCCGTGCGCAGGGCGCGGCGTACGCCCTCCTCGACCTCGCCGACGTAGCGGGAGATCCCCAGCTGCATCAGGGCCTCGCGCCGGATGACGGCGTTGGAGCCGCAGAAGAAGGCGGCGTTCCAGCCGTCCTTGCCCTGCTGGATCGGCCCGTAGAACAACGGCGCCTGGCTGCCTAGAGGGTCGCTGGCCGCGACGTTGACGAACCACTGAGGGGTCTGCACCAGTGCCATCCGCTCGTCCGCGAAGTAGCCCAGCGTGTGGTCCAGGATCTCCGGGAGCGGCACCTGGTCGGCGTCGAGGATCAGGAGGAACTCCCCGTCGGTGGCCAGCAGCGCGTTGTTCAGGTTGCCGGCCTTGGCATGGCGCGGCATGCCCGCCCAGTCGGCGGAGCGGGTCAGCCACCCGATGCCCTCGGCTTCCGCGGCCGCACGCATCTCGGGGCGGTTGCCGTCGTCGAGGACCCAGGTGCGGTGCGGGTAGGTGATGTCCTTGGCGGCTCTCGCGGTGCGCATGACCAGGTCGATGGGCTCGTTGTAGGTGGCGATGAAGACGTCGACGGTGAGGCCTGGCGGGGCAGCCGGTGCGTCCCCGCGCTCCTTGAGCCGCCACATGCCCAGCCCGAAGAGCAGGGAGTCGACGAGGCTGTAGGTCTCGGCCAGCACGAGCGGCACCGCGATCCACCACGCAGACCAGCTCACCGAGAACATCCAGCGCCAGGCGACGTAGTTGATGCCGAGCAGGGCGGTCGCCACCACGATGACGCGGATCAGCGCCAGGCGACGCGTCACCGGCCGGAGTCCTGCCCGGCGCCGAAGACGGCGACTGCGGTGATGTCGTCGAGGGGGGTCTGCGAGTGCGCCAGCCGGGTGATGGCGGCCAGGCAACCGGACAGGTCGGCGGCGCCGGCGACCAGCTCACCGATGGGCTCCCACCAGCTCGCCTGGTCGGGAACGAGGTCCAGGAGACCGTCGCTGAAGACCAGCAACCGGTCCGCCGGGCCCAGGTCGCGCTCGTGCTCGGTCCAGTGGTCGTCGGCCAGAACACCCAGGGGACGGTCGCGACCGTCGAGGCGCTCGATGGTGCCGTCGCCGCGGACCAGGAGCGCCAGGCCGGAGCCGGCGTCGACGTAGCGCAGCAGGCCCGTGCCGGCGTCGAGCGCGACCTCGAAGAGGGTCAGGAACGACTCGGCGGACTCGAGGTCGGCCAGCAGTCCCTGCGCGACCTGGGTGACGGTCACGCCCAGGTCCACGCCGGCGGCGACCGCGGCGTCGGTGCTGCGCAACGCGGTGCGGGCTCCGGCTCCGATGAGCGCGGCGCCGGTCCCCTTGCCCATGACGTCGCCCAGGCTCAGGTGCAGGACGTCGTCGGTGACGGAGTAGTCGAAGAAGTCGCCCCCGACCGCGAGTGCGGGGTGGCACACGCCTGCGACCTGCCACGCCCCGGTCCGCAGCGGCGCCGAGGGGAGCAGGGAGGCCTGGACGTGTCGCGCCTGCGACATCTCCGTCGACGACACCAGCTCCCGCTCAGCCCAGGCGGCCAGGTCCTCGAAGACCTCGAGGTCGTCGTCGTCCACCTCGCGCGGGCGTGTGTCGAGGACGCAGAACGTCGCTACGGGACTGCCGTGCGGGTCGCGCAGCGTGCGGCCGAGGTAGAACCTGATCCCCTCCTCGTTCACGGCGGGAAGATCCGCGAACCGCGGCAGGAGCGCCGCGTCGCGCACCACGAGCGTCTCGTCCTGGCCCATGGCGGCGTCGCAGAAGGTGTCGCGGCGCGGCATCGGATCGCCCGGCATGCCCTGCACGGAGGGGAACCACGCCCGGTCGTGCTCCAGCACGGTCACCCCCGCCATCGGGACCGACAGCGCCAGGCGCGCCAACCGGGTGATCCTGTCGAGCCGGGGATGCCGTCCGCCCGGGGCCAGCCCGAGGCTGTCGACGGCACGCTGGCGCTGCGCCTCGGAGGCGGCGTCGTGGTCTGTCATGTGATCCTGACTCGTCTCGTGCTCAGGTCGAGCCGTGGCTCTGGTCCCCCCCAGGCAGGGCACAGGCTACCGGCGTGCGCGGTGGCTCGGGGCAGGTCCCCGAACCGGCGTGCCGCGGCTGGGGCAGGGCGCGCTAGCCTGACCTCGTCGTTGGGGGGCGACCATGAACGGCCGGAGGACCGGCACCATCCAGCGCGGCAGGAGGCACGAGTGTCCGGGCACCGAGCTCTCGTCGTCGAGGACGACCCTGACATCCGCCACCTGCTGGTGACGGTCCTGGAGGACATCGGCATCGCCGTGGTCACCGCGGGCACCGGCGCGGAGGCGGTCGCGGTGGCCCGTGCGAACGCTCCCGACCTCATCACCCTCGACCTGACCCTGCCCGACGCCGACGGCACCGACGTGTGCCGGGAGCTGCGCGGGTTCACCGACGCCTACATCGTCATGATCACGGGCCGCGACTCCGAGATCGACCGCCTCGTGGGCCTCGAGGTGGGCGCCGACGAGTACCTGGCCAAGCCCTTCTCCCCCCGAGAGCTGCGAGCCCGTGCCGTCGCACTGCTGCGCCGGCCCAGGGCAGGGGCCGACCAGCAGCAGTCCGGCAGTGTCGCCCCCCAGGGGCAGGAGGTCCTCCAGGTGGGCGACCTGCGCATCGACGCGGGCGCCGGGCACGTGCGCCTGGGCGACGACGTCGTGCTGCTCACCCCGACGGAGGTGCAGGTCCTGCGAGTGCTCGCCAGCCGGCCGGGGACGCCCTGGCCGCGCACCGAGCTGGCCGCGGCGGTGTGGGACGGCGACTTCGTCGAGTCGGGCTTCCTGGTCGACGTGCAGGTGGCGGGAGTGCGCCGCAAGCTGCGGGCGGTCGCGGGACGGGAGTGGGTGCGCGCCGTCGACGGGGTCGCCTACCAGCTGACTCCGCCTACCAGCTGACTCGTCCTCTCGGCTGACCACCTCCGACCATCGGGCTGCCGGTGACGCCGGAAATAGAACACGTTATGGTTTCGGTGTGACCCCGACCACCGAGCACCCCGAGCACGTGGAGTGCGACCTGCTGGTCGTCGGCGCCGGCCCGACCGGGCTGTTCGCGGCCTACTACGCCGGCTTCCGGGGCCACCGGGTGGCGGTGGTCGACTCGCTGCCCGAGCTGGGCGGCCAGATCACCGCGATGTACCCCGAGAAGCTGATCCTCGACGTCGCCGGGTTCCCGGCCGTCAAGGGGCGCGACCTCGTGGCCGGCCTGGTCGAGCAGGCGGCCAGCGCCGACCCGACGTACCTGCTGGGCCGCACCGCGTCGACCCTGGAGCACCTCGACGACGGGGTCGTGGTGGGGCTCGACGACGGCACGGTCGTGCGGGCCGGGGCCGTGCTGGTCACCGCGGGCATCGGCAAGTTCAGCCCCCGGCCGCTGCCGGCGGGGGAGGGCTGGCTGGGACGCGGCCTGGAGTTCTTCGTGCCGCGCTTCGAGCCGTACGCCGACAAGGACGTGGTGATCGTGGGCGGCGGCGACTCGGCCTTCGACTGGGCCGTGCACCTCGAGCCGGTCGCCCGCTCGGTCACCCTGGTGCACCGGCGCGCCCAGTTCCGCGCCCACGAGCGCACCGTCGCGCAGGTGCGTGCCTCGTCGGTGCGCCTGGTCACCGAGGCGGAGGTGCTGGCCCTGCGCGCCGCTCCGGGCGACCCCGACGGTCCGCTCGCCGAGATCGAGCTCCGGCAGGGGGAGGAGACGACGGTGCTGGTCTGCCAGGCCGTGGTCGCCGCGCTCGGCTTCGTCGCCGACCTCGGCCCCATCCAGCAGTGGGGGATCGAGGTCGACAAGCGGCACGTGGTGGTCGACCCCTCGATGCGCACCAACCTGCCCCGCGTCTTCGCCGCCGGGGACATCACCGAGCACCCCGGCAAGGTGCGGCTGATCGCCGTCGGCTTCGGCGAGGCGGCCACGGCCGTCAACAACGCCACCGTCGCCATCGACCCCGGGGCCAAGGTGTTCCCGGGCCACTCCAGTGAAGGGAGCTGATCCATGAGCACGATCAAGGTCGACTTCGACCTGTGCGAGTCGAACGCGCTGTGCGAGGCGATGGCCCCGCAGGTCTTCGAGCTCGACGACGACGACTACCTGCAGCTGAAGACGGAGCAGATCACCGACGACAACCGCGCCGACGTCGAGCGCGCCGTCGCCGCGTGCCCGCGTGCCGCGATCCGGCTGGAGGACTGAGTGAGCCACGAGCCGGGCGGCAGCACGTCGCTGGAGGGCCGCGTCGCCGTCGTGACCGGCGCGGGGGCCGGCCTGGGGCGCGCCGAGGCGCTGGCCCTGGCCGGCGCGGGCGCCGACCTGGTGGTCAACGACCTGCCGGGCGCCGCCGACCGGGTGGTCGACGAGGTCAAGGCGCTGGGTCGCCGGGTGCTGGTCGTGGAGGGCGACGTCGCGGAGCGCAGCACCGCCGACGCGATGCTCGCCGCTGCCGTCGACGACCTGGGCCGACTCGACGTGGTGGTCAACAACGCGGGCATGACCCGCGACCGGATGCTCTTCAACATGAGCGACGAGGAGTTCGACGCGGTCGTGCGGGTGCACCTGCGCGGGCACTTCCTGCTCTCCCGCAACGCCGCTGCCCACTGGCGCGCGCAGGCCAAGCAGCAGGGCGGGCCCGTCTACGGCAGCGTCGTCAACACCGCGTCCGAGGCCTTCTTGTCGGGCCCGCCCGGGCAGGCCAACTACGGCGCCGCGAAGGCCGGCATCGCCGCCCTGACCGTCGCCACCGCCCGCGCCCTGGGCTCCTCGGGGGTGCGCGCCAACGCGATCTGCCCACGCGCCCGCACCGCGATGACCGCGGAGGTCTTCGGCGAGGACACCTCGGGCGAGGCGGTCGACCCCTTCTCGCCCGAGCACGTCGCGCCCGTGGTGGCCTACCTGGCCTCGCCGGCCGCCGCACGGATCACCGGCCAGGTGCTCGTCGTGTACGGCGGCATGGTGGCCGTGGTCGCCGCGCCCGTCGTCGAGCAGCGCTTCGACACCACGGGAACGACCTGGACCGCTGAGGAGCTCGACGAGCGGCTGGGCGGCTTCTTCGCCGAGCGGGACCCCGCCGTCGGCTTCGCCGCCGACTCGATCATGAGGATGACCCTGTGAGCAGCACCGACGGCAGCACCCGCGGGGCCGGCCACGGTCGGCTGGCCGGCAAGGTCGCCATCGTGACCGGCGGGGCGATGGGCCAGGGCGCCGGCATCTGCCGCGCGTTCGTGGCCGAGGGGGCGCGCACCGTCATCGCCGACGTCGCCGACGAGCCGGGCGAGGCGCTGGCCGCCGAGCTCGAGGCCTCGCACCCGGGCATGGCCCGCTTCGCCCACCACGACGTGAGCGACGAGGAGTCCTGGACCCGGCTCGTCGCCGCGACCGGCGAGCAGTGGGGGCCGGTCTCGGTGCTGGCCAACAACGCCGGCGTGCTGCGCTTCGGCCAGGTCGAGCGCCAGGACGTCGCCGACCTCGAGCTGATGTTCCGGGTCAACCAGCTCGGCTGCTTCCTGGGCATGAAGGCGGTGGCGCGCACGATGCGCAAGAACGGCGGCGGCTCGATCATCAACGCCAGCTCCACCGAGGGGCTGGGCGGGATGTCGGGCGTGGTGGCCTACGGCGCGACGAAGTTCGCCATCCGCGGCATGACCAAGGGCGCCTCGCACGAGCTCGGCCCCCACGGCATCCGGGTCAACTCCGTGCACCCCGGCATGATCGACACCCCGATGACCCGCGAGCACGGCGGCGACGCGGCCATGGAGTACGGCGCGGCCAAGGTGCCGATGCGCCGCGTCGGGCACCCCCACGACGTCGCCCCGCTCTACGTGTACCTTGCCAGCGACGAGTCGACGTACGTCAACGGGGCGGAGATCGCCGTCGACGGCGGCGTCAGCGCCACCCACGCCTTCGGAGGATGAGCAGCAGATGGCCAACCAGCGCGGTCAGGTCCAGATGGACGAGGCCGAGGTCGATGCGTTCCTGACCGAGCAGCGCAGCTCCACGGTCGCCACGATCGGCAAGGACGGCGCCGTGCACCTGGTCGCCATGTGGTACGCGTGGCTCGACGGCCACGTCTACCTGGAGACCAAGGCCAAGTCGCAGAAGGTCGTCAACCTGCGCCGCGACCCGCGGATGAGCTTCCTCGTCGAGAACGGCCACACCTACGACCAGCTGCGCGGGGTCGCGCTCGAGGGCACCGGGGTGGTGCTCGAGGACGAGCAGCTGGTGTGGGACGTGTGCGTCAACGTCTTCGAGCGCTACAACGCGCCGTACACCGAGGAGATGCGCCCCTTCGTCGAGGTGATGGCCCGCAACCGCGTCGTGGTGCGGCTCGACGCCGACCGGGTGCGCAGCTGGGACCACCGCAAGCTGGGCCTGCCGGCGATGGACCTGGGCGGCTCGACGGCCGCCGCCGTGCGCTAGTCAGTCGCGCAGCAGCAGCCGGACCGCGACCTCGATCTTCTGGCTGGTCTCGGCCACGCTCGCGCGACCGGTGACCCACCCGACCAGCGCGGAGAGCCACACGTCGCCGATCACCTGGGCGATGGCGATGTCGGTCTCGCTCAGCTCGTCGCCGGCCGCGTCGCGGGTGGGGTCCATGGCCCGGGTGACCATCCGCGTCATCAGCATGCCCACGTGGTCGATCTCGGCGCGCACCGAGGCGTCGGCGAACATGAACGCCCGGGTCAGGGCCTCGGTGAGGTGGGCGTCGCCGCGCACTCCGCGGCTGGTGGTCTTGAGCACGTTGACCACGCGCTCTGCGGCGGTGTCGCCGGGGATCTCGCGCTGCGCGAACTGGACCTCGGCGCGCTCGAACTCGCGGCCCAGCGCGGAGACGAGCAGGTGGATCTTGGAGGGGAAGTAGCGGTAGAGCGTGCCGAGGGCCACCTCGGCGTGGTCGGCGACCGACCGCATCTGCACGGCGTCGAAGCCACCCTCCGAGGCCAGCGCGATCGTGGCGTCCAGGATGCGCTTGCGACGCTCGCGCTGGGCGGCCGAGCCGAGCTCGTCGCTGCTGAGGGAGTTGCTGACGGTCACGCTGGACCCTTTCGTGTGGTCGATGGATCGCCGACTAGGCTACCGACGAGTCGTGACATGATAGAACACGTTCCACTCTGCTCCACGGCCCCCAGGGGTGAGACGGGCGGTGGTGGCTCGAGACCCCGACCGGCCCCGACGGCCGTACCGACCAGAGGAGCCCGGCATGCGGATCGCGATGCTGTCCTACCGATCCAAGCCGCACTGCGGCGGCCAGGGCATCTACATCCGCCACCTCAGCCGTGAGCTCGTCAACCTGGGCCACGAGGTCGAGGTGTTCTCCGGCCAGCCCTACCCCGACCTCGACGAGGGCGTGCGCCTGACCAAGGTGCCCAGCCTCGACCTCTACCGCGAGCCCGACCCGTTCCGCGTGCCCAGGCTGCGCGAGTTCCGCGACCGCGTCGACGTCGAGGAGTTCGCGACGATGTGCGCGGCCGGCTTCCCTGAGCCGAAGACCTTCAGCACCCGGGTGGCCCGCCTGCTGCGCGAGCGCGCCGACGAGTTCGACGTCGCCCACGACAACCAGGTGCTGGGCTACGGCATGCTCGACGTCGAGCAGACCATGCCGCTGATCACGACCCTGCACCACCCGATCACCTTCGACCGGCGCATCGACCTGGCCCAGACCCGCAACCCGTGGCGCAAGCTCACGCTGCGCCGCTGGTACGGCTTCCTGCGGATGCAGGGCCGCGTGGCCCGCTCGGCCCGCGCGCTGATGACGCCGTCGGAGACCTCCAAGCGCGACATCGCCCGCGACTTCGGGGTCGACCCGGCGCGCATGCAGGTCATCCTGCTCGGCGTCGACGACGGTTTCGTGCCGCCGACGCGGCCCCGGGTGCCCGGGCGGATCCTGGCGATGGCCAGCGCCGACGCGCCGATGAAGGGCATCTCGACGCTGCTGGAGGCGTTCGCCAAGCTGCGCACCGAGCGCGACGTCGAGCTGCTCCTGGTCACCAAGCCGCAGCCGGGCGGGCGCACCGAGAAGCTCATCGACAAGCTCTCCATCGGCGACTCCGTGCGCTTCGTCCACGGCATCAGCGACGCCGAGCTGGTCGAGCTGATGGGCTCGGCCGAGCTGGCGTGCGTGCCGTCGCTCTACGAGGGCTTCTCGCTGCCGACCGCCGAGCTGATGGCCTGCGCCACGCCGTTGATCGTCTCGCGGGCCGGCGCGATCCCCGAGGTGGTCGGCCCCGACGGGCAGTGCGCCGACCTGGTGACCCCGGGTGACGTCGGCGAGCTGACCGCTGCCATCGCGGCGCTGCTCGACGACCCCGAGCGCCGCGAGGAGATGGGGCGCGCGGGCCGCCGCCGCGTCGAGGAGTTGTTCAGCTGGCGCGCGGTGGCGGCCACCGTCGCCGCCGCCTACGAGGACGTGATCGCCTCGTGGCAGACCACAGGACCGATGACCGGCACCGGCAGCAAGGGCCGGGCGAGCAGAAAGTGGGGCACCCGTGCTCACCGTTGACTTCGACCGCCTGGGGCTGCGCCCGGGCGACCGCGTGCTGGACATGGGTGCCGGCGGGGGCCGGCACGCCTTCGAGGCCTACCGGCGCGGCGGCGACGTGATCGCCTTCGACATGGACGCCGACGAGCTGGCCGGCGTGCGTGAGCTGTTCGTGGCCATGCGCGAGGCCGGCGAGGTGCCCGAGGGCGCCGAGGCCGACGTCAAGGAGGGCGACGCCCTCTCGCTGCCCTTCGCCGACGGCGAGTTCGACCGCGTCGTGGCCGCCGAGGTCCTCGAGCACATCCCCGCCGACATCCAGGCCATCGAGGAGCTGGCCCGGGTGCTGCGACCGGGCGGGACGATGGCGGTCTCGGTGCCGCGCTGGTTCCCCGAGATCGTCAACTGGAAGCTCAGCGACGACTACCACAACGTGCCCTACGGCCACATCCGGATCTACTCCGACAAGGAGCTGATCGGCAAGCTGGAGAACGCCGGGCTGACCTACGACGGCAAGGACTACGCCCACGGCCTGCACGCGCCGTACTGGTGGATCAAGTGCGCCGTCGGCGTCACCAACGACGAGCATCCGGCGGTCAGGGCCTACCACCGCCTGCTGGTGTGGGAGATCATGAAGCAGCCGCGCGCCCTGCGGCTGGCCGGCAAGGTGCTCGACCCGCTGATCGGCAAGAGCATGGTGCTCTACGTCACCAAGCCCGTGAGCGACCCGCGTGCGGCCTGAGGACCGCGTCGCCGACGCCGAGCTGGCCCGGCTGCCGTACGTCGACGGGGTGCTCTCGGCCCAGCAGGTCGCCGACACCGCCCGCGCGATCGCCGCCATGCAGGAGCCCTGCGGCTCGGTGCCGTGGACGACCGGTGAGCACACCGACATCTGGAACCACGTCGAGGCCGCGATGGCGATGCTCGTGGGCGGCGAGGGCGAGGCCGCCGAGCGCGCCTACGCCTGGGTGCCCACGATGCAGCGTGCCGACGGGTCGTGGCCGATGAAGATCGTCGGCGGCGAGGTCGAGGACCCGCGCGGCGAGGTGAACATGTCGGCCTATCTGGCCGTCGGGATCTGGCACCACTGGCTGGTGCGCCGCGACCTGGCCTTCGTGCAGCGCTTCTGGCCCTCGGTGCGCGCCGGGCTCGACTGGGTGGTGGGCCAGCAGCTGGCCTTCGGCGGCATCAACTGGACGCCCGAGGAGGAGGGGGCGCTGCTCGCCGGCTCCTCGAGCATCTACCAGTCGCTGCGCGCCGGCGTCGCGCTGGCCGACCTGCTCGACGACCCGCAGCCCGAGTGGGAGCTGGCCGGCGGCCGGCTGGGTCACGCGGTGCGCCGCCACCGCGACCTCTTCCTCGACAAGTCCACCTACTCGATGGACTGGTACTACCCGGTGCTGGGCGGTGCGGTGCGCGGCGACGAGGGGCTGGCCCTCATCGACAGCCGCTGGGACGACTTCGTGCGCCCCGGCCTGGGCATCCTCTGCGTCGACACCAACCCGTGGGTGACGGGCGCCGAGACCTGCGAGCTCGTGATGGCGCTCGACGCCCTCGGCGAGGCGCGCCGCGCGCGCGACCTGCTCGCCGACATGCAGCACCTGCGCACCGAGGACGGCAGGTACTGGACCGGGTGGGTCTACGGCGACGAGGCCACGGCCACCGAGCCGGTCAACGTCAACTGGCCGCCCGAGTGGACCACCTACACCGCCGCCGCGGTGCTGCTGGCGGTCGACGCGCTGGGGGAGACCCACGGCCACGCCACCCCGGGCTCGGGGATCATGCGCGGCACCTCGCTGGCGCCGCACTTCTCCGAGATCGGCCTCGAGTGCGGCTGCGTCGACGAGCCGGTCTCAGCCGACGGGTTCTCCCGGCGCGCCTGAGACCCGGCGAAGCACCCGCATCGAGCCGAGCGCCTCGACCTCCTCGAAGGCGCCGGAGGCCAGCGCGCGCTGGTGCACGTGGTACGGCGCCTGGCCGCCGTCGGCGGGGTCGGCGAAGACGTCGTGGATGACCAGCAGCCCGCCGGCCAGCAGGTGGTGCGCCCAGCCGGCGTAGTCGGCCTGCGCGTGCTCCTCGGCGTGCCCGCCGTCGATGAACAGCAGCGACAGTGGCGTGGCCCAGTGCCGGCTCACGGTGGTCGAGCGTCCGACCACCAGCACCACGTGGTCGCTCAACCCTGCGTCGTGCAGGGTGCGCCGGGCGAAGGGCAGGGTCTCCATCAGGCCCACGTCGCCGTCGACGACCTCGGGGTCGTGGTGCTCCCAGCCGGCCTGGTTCTCCTCGGAGCCGCGGTGGTGGTCGACGCTGAAGACGACCGCCCGGTCGCCACCGACCTCGCGCGCGGCCGCGCCGAGGTAGACCGCGGACTTCCCGCAGTAGGTGCCCACCTCGAGCACCGGGCCGTGGGGCAGCCGCTCGAGCGCCCGCCGGTGGAGCAGGTCGCCCTCGTCCTCGGGCATGAAGCCCTTCGCGGCCAGGGCATGGGACAGCCAGTCGTCGCTCACGCGGTGCAGCCTATAGAGTTGGAACACGTTCTAGTTCTGGAGGGCACAGCATGTCGATCGGGATCTCCGCGGAGCACACCGAGCTGGCGGCCAGCCTGCGGTCATGGGCAGGCGTGCTGGGCGGCCCGGGTCTCGCCCGGGCGGCCGAGGGCGACGCGACGGCCGGGTTCGCCGAGGCCTGGGAGGCGCTGGTGGAGATGGGGGTGCCTGCCATCGCGGTCGCCGAGGAGCACGGCGGCGGAGGCGGTGGGCCTCTCGACGTCGCGGTGGCCCTCGAGGCCTGTGCCCACGAGCTGGTGCCGGGCCCGCTGCTGGGACCGGTCGTGGCCGCCCACCTGGCTCCCGGCCAGGCGATCGGTGACGGCGTCGTCTCGCTCGTGCTGGACGACCTGGCGTGGGACGCGCCGTGCGCCGACCGCCTGCTGGTGGTCGACGACGACGGCCTGCTGCTCCTCGATCGCGGCGCCGTCCAGGCCGAGCAGGTCACGGGGCTCGACCTGAGCCGCCGCTTCGGCCGCGTCACCGCGGTCGACCGCTCCTCGGGTGTCCGGGTGGTGGGTGCCGACGCCGGCGATCTGCGCCGGGCGGCCGTCACCTACGGCGCCGCCGAGGCCGCGGGCCTCGCGCGCTGGTGCCTGGGCACGGCGGTCTCCTACGCCGGCGTCCGCGAGCAGTTCGGCCGGCCGATCGGCAGCTTCCAGGCGGTCAAGCACCTGTGCGCCGAGATGCTCGAGAACGCCGAGGCGGTCACCGCGGCCGCCTGGGACGTGGCCGCGGCCGCGGCCGACGGTGACCGCGAGCAGTGGGACTTCGCCGTCGACGTCGCCGCGGTGACCTGCTTCGACGGCGCCGTCGACGTGGCGAAGTCGTGCATCCAGGTGCTCGGCGGCATCGGGTTCACCTTCGAGCACGACGCCCACCTCTACCTGAGGCGTGCGCTGGCCCTGCGTGGCCTGCTCGGGCGCCGCGACGAGGCGGCCCAACGGCTCGTGGCGGCGACGGTGGCCGGCCGCCGGCGGCGCGTGCGGCTCGACCTGCAGGGTCGCGACGACACCGTGCGGCCGGCCGTGCGCGACGACGTCGCCGCCGTGGCGGCGCTGCCGGTCGGTCGGCGCCGCGAGGCGCTGGTGCGCGGCGGGCTGCTGACGCCGCACTGGCCGGCGCCCTACGGCCGCGGCGCCGGTGCGGTCGAGCAGGTCGTCATCGACGAGGAGCTGGCCCGCGCGGGGATCGAGCGGCCCGACATCGTGATCGCCGGGTGGGCGCTGCCCACGATCGTCCAGCACGGCAGCGACGAGCAGCGCGAGCGGTTCGTGCTGCCGTCGCTGCGAGGCGAGATCGTGTGGTGCCAGCTGTTCTCCGAGCCCGGGGCCGGATCCGACCTCGCCTCGCTGCGCACCCGGGCGGTGCGTGTCGACGGCGGTTGGCGCCTGAGCGGGCAGAAGGTGTGGACGTCACTGGCCGACCGCGCCGACTGGGCCATCTGCCTGGCCCGCACCGACCCCGACGTGCCCCAGCACCGGGGCATCACCTACTTCCTGGTCGACATGCGGGCCTCGGAGGGCATCGAGGTGCGGCCGCTGCGCGAGATCACCGGGGAGGCCCTCTTCAACGAGGTCTTCCTCGACGACGTCTTCGTGCCCGACGACTGCGTGGTCGCGCAGCCGGGTGACGGGTGGCGCCTGGCGCGCACCACCCTGGCCAACGAGCGGGTCGCGATGGCCGGCAGCCGGCTGACGACCTCGACCGAGCGCGCCGTCGAGCTGGCGGGCGCCGGCGGCCTGGAGACCGGCGAGCGGATCGCGGTGGGTCGCACCGTGGCGCTCTCCACCGTGTGCATGCTCCTGGGGGTGCGTTCCACCCTGCGCTCGCTCGACGGCCAGGGCCCCGGGCCCGAGTCGAGCGTGGCCAAGCTGCTCGGCGTGCGCAACCGCCAGGACGCCGCCGAGCTGGTGGTGGACCTGCAGCGTGCCGCCGTGGCGGCGTACCGGCCCGACGCCTCGGGCGAGCGGCTGGCCGAGGACGTCCGTGAGATGCTCAACACCCGCTGTCTCTCGATCGCCGGTGGCACCACCCAGGTGCTGCGCAACGTCGCGGGCGAGCGGATCCTGGGACTGCCGCGGTGACGACCCGGCGCAAGGTAAAGTCCGGGGCAACAGACGACAAGGAGTCTCGGTGGCGCGCATCCTGGTGGTGGAGGACGATGCCGACGTGCACGCCCTGCTGCAGATGCTGCTCGAGGACGCCGGCCACACGGTGTGGTCGTGCACCGACGGCCAGGCCGCGCTCACCCTGGCCACCGGGACGGGGGAGGCCCCCGACCTGGTGCTGCTCGACGGTGCGCTGCCCGGCGAGCTCGACGGCCTCGACGTCGCGCGGGCCCTGCGGGCCCACCCGCTGACCGCCGAGGTGCCGGTGCTGATGCTGACGGCCCGCTCCCGGCCCCAGGACGAGGAGCAGGGCATCGAGGCGGGCGCCACGGAGTACGTCCTCAAGCCCTTCGACACCGACGCCCTGCTCGGCCGGGTCGCCGTCCTGCTGGGGTGAGCCGCCGGTTCAGGTGCGCGGCAGCCGGATCTCGAACGTCGTGCCGGCGCCCTCCGTGGACGTCACCGCGACGCTGCCGTCGTGGCGCTCGACGATCGATCGGACGATGGTCAGCCCCAGGCCGGTGCCCTGCACGCCGGTGCTCAGCGCGGTGCTGGCTCGGAAGAAGGACTCGAAGAGGCGGGCCTGCTCGGCGTCCGGGATGCCGATCCCGGTGTCGCTGACGCGCAGTACGGCCTCGCCCCCCGCGGCCGTCAGGTCGACGCCGACACGGCCACCGTCGGGGGTGAACTTGACGGCGTTGGAGACGAGGTTGATCACGACGCGCTCGAGCTGGTCGCGCTGGCCGAGCACCACGACGGGGTCCGCGGGCAGGGCGGTGCCCAGCTCGAGGTCGCGGGGGCGCACCAGCTCCTCGGTCTCGGCCAGTGCCGCGCCCACCACGTCTCGCAGGTCGCAGGGCTCGGCCTCGGCGTCCTCCCGCTGCGACTCGACGCGCGAGAGCGACAGGATGTTCTCGATCAGCCCCAGGAGCCGGTGACCGCTGCGCTCGATGCGGTCGAGCATGTCGCGCTGACGCTCGGTGAGGCTGCCTCCTGTTCCGCTGCCGAGCAGCTGGGTGAAGCCCAGGACGCTCGTCATGGGGGTGCGCAGCTCGTGGCTGACCGACGAGACGAACTCCGACTTCTCGCGGTCCAGCTCCTCGAGGCGCTCGACCGCCTGCTGCTCGCGGTCGAGGGCGGTACGCAGGACGCGCTCGGCGGCGCGGCGCTCCGAGACGTCATGGGCGACCGCGAGGTAGCCGGCCGGCCGGGCGTCGTCGTCGAGCAGGGCGGTGGTGGCGACGTTGACGGTGACCTGGGAGTCGTCGCCGCGCAGCCAGCACCAGTCCTGGCGCACCGGGGTGCCGTCGGCGACGGAGCGCATGGCGGTAGAGAGGTCGTCACTGCCCGGTTCGCGCCGCGCGCGCAGCGCCTGCGGAGCGTAGATGGAGGTCAGTGGTGCACCCACGAGGCCGGTTGCGGCCCGTCGCAGCAGGGTCTCGGCCCCGGGGTTGGCGTAGGTGATGATCCCCGCGGAGTCGGTGCCGATGATCGCGGTGTCGGTGGCGGAGTTGAGCACCGCGGAGGTCAGCTCGCGCTCGCGACGTAGCGCCGACGCCGCCCGCCGGGCGTCCTCGAGGGCGGTGCGACGCTGCTGCACGGCGATGGCGAGGGGGAGCGCGACGACGACGAGCGTCACGATGAAGAGCTGGACCATGGCGCCACGCATCTGGGCGTCGATCCTGTCGGGGGCGCCGAAAGGTCCCGCCGCCTCCGAGGTCATCAGGGTCACCCCGGTGCTGACGGCGAGGATCTGCCAGGTCAGCCAGCGCACCGGGAGCACGGCGGCCCCCCAGACGACGAGGGGCACCACCAGGAAGGTCAGGGGCAGCTCCTGGCCCGGTGCGAAGACCAACGCCGAGACGACCGCCGTGAGCGTGAGCTGGGCGACCACGGCAGCGCGCCGCCGGTCGAGGAGGTCTCGGGCCCGGGTGGACCTGAGGAAGACGGGCACGACGGCCAGCAGGGCGGCGGAGTGCGACGCTGCGACGCTGCGCGCGGTGCTCCAGGGGTCGCCGTCGGTCATCAGGGCGACCACGAGAGCGGCGACGGCGCCGATGCCCAGGCCGGTGCCCACCCCCACGACGAGGAGGCGTCGGAAGTCCTCCCCGGTGAGCAGCGAGGGGCGCCCCCGCAGGCCGCCGAGGGCGATGCAGAAGGCGAGCACCTCCCCGGCGTTGACCACGCCGTAGACGAGCGAGAGCGGGACGGGGCGGCCGCCGACGATGTTGGCCGCGGCCGACATCGGCACCAGCAGGGCGACCAGCAGCGGCCAGTGGCGGCGGTGGTGGAGCAGGAGGAGGCCGGCGCCCACGCCGGAGGCCGGCCACCACGCGGCGACCTCGGTGCCGGGCACGGCGAAGCGGACGGACACGACGCCCAGCACGAGGACCAGGCCCAGCAGGCCGGCTGTCGCGGACACCGGCACCCGGTGCTCGCCATCATGGGGGGAGGGGGGCATCGGTCCATCATCGGGTCCGAGCTGCCCCGGGGCGAGCACCGGTGCCGGTGAGTCGAGGGATGGGCCGGGGCGTGGCGTCACCGGCCGTGCCACGCCCCGCAGAGATCTTCGACCGGCTCCCCGTCGTCGAGGCCGTCACCGGCCTGGGCACGGTCGCGGCGGGCCAGGTGCACCCGCACCACCCGCAGCAGGTCGGCGATGCGGAAGGGCTTGGGCAGGTAGCCGTCGGCTCCAGCGGCCAGGCCGGCATCGATGTCGTCGGGCGAGGTCAGGGCCGAGAGGAGCACCACGCTGGTGCGCGGCCGGAGCCCGTACGAGCGCCGCTCGAGGCTGCGCAGGGCGGCGGTGAACCCGATGCCGCCCAGCACGGGCATGGTCACGTCGACGATGGCCAGGTCGACCTGGTCCTCCTCGAGGTGCCGCAGCGCTGCCGCGCCGTCGGGGGCGGTGACGACCCGGTGGCCCTCGGTCGAGAGCGCGAGCTCGACCAGCTCTCGGATGTCCTCGTCGTCGTCCACGACCATGATCTCTGCCATGTCTCCACGGTGCCCCTGGCGCCGTGGGTGCCGTGTGTCGACCGGAGGGGGCGGTGTGAGGAAAACGTGAGGATCGGCGGACCCCGCACTAGGCTCGCGTCATGGCGAAGGTGCTCGTGGTCGACGACGACCCCGCCCTGCGCCAGGCGCTGCGCGGGGCGCTGGGCCGGGTCGGCTTCGACGTGGTGGTGGCCCCCGACGCCCGCGGCGGGATCGACCTGCTGAGCACGGCCCAGCCCGACGTGGTGGTGCTCGACCTGGGCCTGCCCGACGCGCGTGGCCTCGACGTGGTGCGCCGCTTCCACTCGCTCGGCAGCGTGCCGATGCTGATCCTGTCGGGGTCGACCGAGGAGTCGCGCAAGGTCCAGGCCCTCGAGGCGGGGGCCGACGACTACCTCGACAAGCCGTTCGGCATCGACGAGCTCGGGGCCCGCCTGAGGGCGTTGCTGCGCCGCAGCGGCGCGAGCGCCGCGGACCTCTCGGGGGGCCGGCCGGTGCGGCACGACCTGGGCCGGCTCGTCGTCGACCTGGGTGCGCGCACGGTCGAGGTCGACACCCGCTCGGTGCACCTGACACCCACCGAGTGGCGGCTGCTCGAGGAGCTGCTGGCCCACCCCGGCCGGCTGCTCACGCACGGCTGGTTGCTGTCCCGCGTCTGGGAGGACGGCCGGGGCGAGGAGTCGCGGGCCGCGCTGCGCACCCATGTGCGCTCGCTGCGCGCCAAGCTGCAGGACCCCGCCGACCGTCCGGTCTACGTCGCCACCGAGAGCGGCGCGGGGTACCGGTGGATCGCCGAGATGCCGGCCGAGCCCGAGCGCGCCGAGCCCGACCCGGGGCCGGACGACGACACCCGGGCCCTGGTGCACGACCTCAACAACGCCCTGACCGCCCTGCAGCTCGGGGTGCACCTGGCCCAGGGTCGTCTCGAGCGGTCGTCGCTGAGCGAGGAGGAGCGCCGCTCGGTCGGGGCGCCGCTGGGCCACCTCGACGCGACGCTGGCCCGGGCGGCGCGGCTGGCCGTGGCGCTCGAGCACCGGGCCGTGGCCGGAGCCGACTAGGCCCGGACCCCGCCGCGGGCCTGCGCGCGGTGTCGGTTCCAGTGCCAGTGCAGGTAGCGGTCGATGGCGCGCACCACGTGCTGGCTGCGGATCGAGGGGAAGACGTCGAACGCGTGCTGGGCGCCCGGCAGCTCGGCGTACACCACCGAGCGTCGTGAGGTGCGCCGCAGGCGCTCGACGAACAGGCGGGCCTGCTCGACGGGCGCCAGCGAGTCGTGCCTGCCGTGCAGCACGAACATGTCGGGCGCCTCGTCGCTGATCTGCAGGATGGGCGAGGCGTACTCGAAGACCTCGGGGTCCTCCTCCCAGCGCCGGCCCAGGACACGAGGACCCAGGAAGTGGTCGCGCATCAGCTCGGTGGCCCGCACGCCCGTCGAGCCGGCGACGTCGTAGATGCCGTAGTGCGGCACCGCGACCTGCACGCTGGTGTCGGCGTCCTCGAAGCCGGGCTGCCACTCGCGCCGGTGCGGGGTCAGGGCTGCGAGGGCCGCCAGGTGGCCGCCGGCGGAGCCGCCGGTGATGGCGATGTAGCCGGGGTCCCCGCCGTAGGCGCCGATGTGCTCGCGGACCCACGCGATCGACTTCTTGACGTCCTCGATCTGGGCGGGCCACAGGTCGCGCGGTGCCAGGCGGTAGTTGACCGCCACGCACACCCACCCCTTGAGGGCCAGGTGGTGCATGAGCGGGATGCCCTGCTGGTCCTTGCGCCCGATGGTCCAGCCGCCGCCGTGGACCTGCAGCAGCACCGGCGCTCCCTCGAGCGGCGTGTCGGCGGGGCGATAGACGTCGAGCATGCCGCGACGCCCCAGGGCGTCGTCGTAGACGATGTCGCGCTCGACGTGCACCCGCGGCTCACGCATCCGGAACGGGTAGGCCAGGCGCCGCCAGGGCACCGCCAGGTCGGCCGGGGTGGGCCGGTCCTCGAGGTCGTCGGCGTAGTCGGCGCCGAGGGCCTCGACGAGGGACTCCTCGGCGACCTCGCGCACCCGGCGGCTCTGGGCGACCAGGAAGGCGAGGCCGAGCGAGCTGGCGGCGGCCAGGGCCAGCCCGCGGGTGTCGCGCCGCCGGCCGGTGGCGTGGGCGGCGGCGTCGGCCACCGTCACCGCCAGGACGTGGGGAGCGAGCTCGCCGACCAGCCAGCTCGGGAAGAACGTGGCGAGCGAGGTCCGGTAGCCGGGCAGCGGGCGCACGGCGTTCGCCGTGAGGGCAGCGGTCACGACCTGGCGACGGAGGAAGGCCATGGCGCGCACTCTAGGTCGCCGGCCGCAGCCGCGTCGCGGGAGTGCGAGATGTCCACCGATGTGCAAAACTAGAACACGTTTCACTTGACGGAAGGTGTCCATGGACCGGCTCTCAGGCCTCGACGCCAGCTTCTTGTACCTCGAGACGCCGGCCCAGCTGATGCACGTGTGCGGGCTGCTGGTCCTGGACGTGTCGACGATGCCGGGCGGGTACGACTTCGAGGGGCTGCGCTCGCAGATCGACGCCCACGTGCGGGAGGTGCCGGCCTTCACCCGCCGGCTGCGGCGGGTGCCGCTCGGGCTGGACCACCCGGTGTGGGTGCGCGACCGCTCGTTCGACATCGAGCGGCACGTGCACCGGCTCGCGCTGCCGACGCCCGGCGGCTACCGGGAGCTGACCGAGCTGGCGGGGCACCTGGCGGGGCTGCCCCTCGACCGGTCCCGCCCGCTGTGGGAGATGTGGGTGGTCGAGGGCTACGCGGACGGCAAGGTCGTGGTGCTGAGCAAGATGCACCACGCGACGGTCGACGGTGTCTCGGGGGCCAACCTGATCTCCCACCTGTGCGCCCTCTCGGCCACCGACGCCCCGCTCGCTCCCGTCCCCGAGGTCGCGCGTGCCCGTGAGGCAGGTCCGGCCGAGCTGCTGGGGCGCGGTGTGCTCAGCACGGCTGCCCGCCCCCTGCACCTGGCCCGCCTCGTGAGTCCGTCGGCCTCACTGGTGACCCGGACCGTGGGTCGGGCCCGCGCCGGCACCGCCATGGCCGCGCCGCTGACCGCGCCCCGCACGTCGTTCAACGGCACCATCACCGGGCACCGCAGCATCGGGCTGGCCGACATGGACCTCGACGACGTGCGGGCGGTCAAGTCGGCGAGCGGCACCACCGTCAACGACGTGGTGCTGGCCGTGGCCGGGGGTGCGCTGCGCTCCTACCTGCAGGAGCGTGGCGAGCTGCCGACCGAGTCGCTGCTGGCCACCGTGCCGGTCTCGGTGCGTGGCTCGTCGCGCCGCTCCGAGGGGGCCAACAAGGTCTCGGCGCTCTTCACCCGGCTCGGCACCGACATCGAGGACCCGCTGGAGCGGGTGCGCGACCTGGCCGTGCGCAACCGGCACGCCAAGGACCACCACAACGCCATCAGCGCCGACTCGCTGCAGGACTGGGCCGAGTTCGCGGCCCCGCGGACCTTCGGCCTGGCGGTGCGCGCCTACGCGGGCCTGCGCCTGGCCGAGCGGCACCCCGTGGTGCACAACCTGGTGATCTCCAACGTGCCGGGGCCGCCGGTGCCGCTGTTCTTCGTCGGCGCCCGGATCGAGGCGCTCTACCCGCTGGGTCCGGTCTTCCACGGCGCCGGGCTCAACATCACCGTGATGTCGAACGCCGGTGAGCTGCACGTCGGGGTGATCGCCTGCCGGGAGTCGGTGCCCGACGTCGACGACCTGGTGCAGCGGTTCCCGGTGGCGCTGGCCGAGCTGCTGGAGGCGGTGACCGCACCCGCGGGTGGGGGTCCGACGGGGCGGGACGACGCCTGACGGTTGAAGTAGAACACGTTACAGTTCTGTCCACGAGCACGCACGACGAGGAAGTGGAGGCCGGCCGTGTCGGACGGATACGACGCCGAGGAGCACCGGGAGTCGGTGCAGGCGGTGCGCACGGTCGTGCGCGAGGCGCTCGACCGCGACGCGACCTGGGCCGACCTGGCCGCGGCCGGGCTGCTGGGCCTGCCGGTCCCTGAGGAGCTCGGAGGCGAGGGCCTGGGCCTGGCCGCGGTGGGCGCGCTGCTGCACGAGACCGGCGCCCGGGCCGTGCGCCTGCCGGTCTGGGAGACCCTGGCCTGCGCGGTGCCCACCCTGGTCGGGCACGGCACCGACGCCCAGCGCAAGGAGTGGCTGCCGGGGGTCGTCTCGGGCGAGGTCGTGCTGAGTCCCGCGCTGCGCGAGGCCGGCGCCCGACCGCGAGCGGGCCGCCAGCCGCGCACGACGTACGCCGACGGGGCGGTGAGCGGGCGCAAGATCGCGGTCACCCACGCCGACACCGCGGCCCGGCTCCTGGTCACCGCCCGGGACGGGGAGCGCAGCGTCGTGGTGCTCGTCGACCCGGCCGGCCCCGGCGTCCGGCTCGAGGAGTCGCCCTCGTCGAGCCGCCTGGCCCGGCACACCGTGGTGCTCGACGGCGCCCCGGCCGAGCTGCTCGAGGACGGCGCGGCCGCCACCCTCGAGGCGCACGCGACGGCGGGGCTGTGCCTCACCGCCGCCGGCGTCCTGGCCGGCGCCCGCGACCTCACGGCCGGCTACGTCAAGGACCGCCGGCAGTTCGGGCGCGCGCTGGCACAGTTCCAGGCCGTCGCGATGCAGGTCGCCGACGTCTACATCGCCGCGCGCACCACCGACCTCGCGGCGCGCAACGCCGCCTGGCGGGTCGACGCGGGCCTCGAGGCCGCCGACGACCTGGCCGTGGCTGCGTACTGGGTGTGCTCGCAGGGGCCGGCCGCGCTGCGCACCTGCCACCACCTGCACGGGGGCACCGGCGTCGACGAGACCTACCCGCTGCACCGCTACTTCTCGTGGATCACCGACATCGCCCACGACCTCGACACCCTGCCCGGCGACGTGCCGGTCGAGTCGGCAGCGGCCAAGAACCTCGAGCTCACCGCTGCCCAGCGCGGGCTCAAGGCCGAGCTCCGGGACTACTTCTCCCGGCTCGCCGGAGCCGAGGACCACCGCGAGATGGGCGTCGACCGGCACGGGGAGACCTACCAGCGCACCGTGCGGCGGATGGGCGAGGACGGCTGGATGGGGGTGGGCTGGCCCACCGAGCACGGCGGTCGCGGGCTCGGCGAGCTGGAACAGACGATCTTCGCCAACGAGGCGCAGTGGGCCGACGTGCACCTGCCCGCCGTCACGCTGCAGACCGTGGGGCCGACCCTGATCCGCTACGGCACCGCCCAGCAGAAGGAGATGTTCCTCGCGCGGATCCTGCGCGGCGACGTGCACTTCGCGATCGGCTACTCCGAGCCCGACGCCGGCACCGACCTGGCGTCGCTGCGCACGACCGCCCGCCGCGAGGGCGACCACTACGTCGTCAACGGCCAGAAGCTGTGGACCACCGGTGGCCACCAGGCCGACTACCTGTGGCTGGCCGTGCGCACCGACCCCGACGCGCCCAAGCACCAGGGCATCTCGATCCTGATCGTCGACACCTCCGACCCCGGCTACTCCTGGACCCCGATCATCACCGCCGACGGCTCCCACCACGTCAACGCGACGTACTTCAACGACGTGCGGGTGCCGGTCGACATGCTCGTCGGCGAGGAGAACCAGGGCTGGCGCCTGATCACCACCCAGCTCAACCACGAGCGGGTCATGCTCGGGCCCGCCGGTCGCATCGAGGGGCTGCGCGACCGGGTCGCCCGGTGGGCGGCCGCGCACGGCGTGCTCGAGGAGCCCGACGTGGCCTCGGTGATGGGGCGGGTCACCGCCGCCTTCCGGGTCAACGAGCTGCTCAACTGGGACGTCGCCCGCGCCGGCGAGCACGGCGAGGTCTCCGTCGGCGACGCGTCGTCGTCGAAGGTCTTCGCCGCCGACCAGGTGCAGCACCTGGCCGCCGACCTGGTGGCCGTCGTGCACCGGCACGGCGACCCGGCCGAGCCCGCGACCCGGGCGCTGCTGGAGTACCTCGACGCGCAGGCCAAGCGGAACCTGGTGCTCACCTTCGGCGGTGGGGTGCAGGAGGTGCAGCGCGAGCTGATCGCGATGTTCGGCCTGGGGCTGCCGCGGGTGCCCCGATGAGCGCGGAGGTGCAGGAGCTGCACGGGGTGGCACCCGACGTGCACCAGCGGGTGATGGCCGAGGCCGAGCGGATCCGGGGCTGGGGGGAGGCCGCGGAGCGCTGGGCGCGCGACCCGGTCAACCAGCCGACGATCAGCAGCTGGGTCGAGGCGATGGGCAACGACAACCCGCGCTGGCTCCAGGGCGAGGCCCCGCCGTCGATGGCGCAGGTGTGGACGATGTACGGCCAGGGCGGCCGAGCCTCCGAGGACGACCCGCTGCACGCGATGATGGGGGTGCTCACCGACGCGGGCTTCACCGCGGTGCTGGGCACCGACTCCGACCAGACCTACCACCGCACGCTGCTGGTGGGGGAGCGGGTGCGGGTGACGACCGCGCTCGACTCGGTGGTCGGCCCCAAGCGCACCGGCATGGGGGTCGGCTACTTCGTGACCTCGCGCTCGACCTGGTACGTCGACCACGACGGCGGAGAGCCCGAGCAGGTGGCCTCGATGCTCTTCCGGGTGCTCAAGTTCGTGCCCCGGAGCGCGTCGTGAGCACCCCGGCGAGCACCCCGGCGAGCACCGTGCTGCGACCCCAGCGGAACCGCGACACCGCGTTCTTCTGGGAGGGCACGGCCCTCGGTGAGCTGCGGGTGCAGACCTGCAACGCCTGCGGCGCGCTGCGGCACCCGCCCGGCCCCTCCTGCCCCGACTGCCTGGCCCTCGACCGCGGCCACGTCGTCGTCTCGGGGCGCGGCAGCGTCTTCTCCTACGTCGTGCACCGCTACCCGCCGGTGCCCGGCAAGGAGCTGCCGATCCTGATCGCGCTCGTCGAGCTCGAGGAGGGCCCCCGGATGCTGGGCGAGCTCGTCGGCGTCGCCCACGACGAGGTCGAGATCGGGATGGCCGTGCGGGTGGACCTGCACCGTGTCGACGACGACCTGACCCTGCCGACCTGGAGGCGCGCGTGAGCACCGAGACCCCGACCGTGGCACTGACCCCGGGGGCGGCCCTGCCCGGGTGGAGCCTGCCGATCACCCCGACGCTGGTGGTCAGCACCGCCATCGCCACCCGCGACTTCCAGGACGTCCACCACGACCGTGACGTGGCGCAGGCGGCCGGCTCGAAGGACATCTTCCTCAACATCCTGACCTCGACGGCGCTGGTGGAGCGCTACGTGACCGACCACCTCGGCCACGACGTCGACGTCCGCGGCATCTCGATCAGGCTCGGCGCGCCGGCCTACCCCTACGACACGCTGGACTTCGCCGGCGAGGTCGTCGCGGTCGAGGACGGCATGGTCGTGCTGCGGGTGACGGGAGCGGTGTCGCTGGGCGACCACGTCGTCGGCACCGTGCGGGTGTCGGTCGGGGAGGTCGCCGCGTGAGCCGCTCGCTCTCGGGGAAGGCCGCGATCGCCGGGATCGGCGCCACCGAGTTCTCCAAGGAGTCCGGGCGCTCGGAGCTGCAGCTGGCCGTCGAGGCGGTCCGCGCAGCGGTCGAGGACGCCGGGCTGACGATGGCCGACGTCGACGGGCTGACCACCTTCACCATGGACGCCAACAGCGAGATCGCCGTCGCCCGCGAGCTCGGCATCGGCGAGCTGCGCTTCTTCAGCCGGATCAGCTACGGCGGGGGCGCGGCGTGCGCCACCGTGCAGCAGGCCGCGATGGCGGTCGCCACCGGCGTCGCCGACGTCGTGGTCTGCTACCGCGCGTTCAACGAGCGCTCCGGCGACCGCTTCGGGCAGGTCTCGGTGGCCGCCAACGCCCAGGTCAACACCAACGGGCTCGACAACGCCTGGTCCTACCCGATGGGCCTGGGCACGCCCGCGGCCACCGTGGCGATGCAGGCCCGCCGCTACATGCACGACTACGGCGCCACCTCCGAGGACTTCGGCCGCGTGGCCGTCGCCGACCGTCGGCACGCAGCCACCAACCCGCACGCCTTCTTCCACGGCAGGCCGATCACGCTCGAGGACCACCAGGCCTCGCGGATGATCGTCGACCCGCTGCACCTGCTCGACTGCTGCCAGGAGTCCGACGGCGCGCAGGCGATCGTGGTCGTCTCGGCCGAGCGGGCTCGTGACCTCGCCCAGCGGCCGGCCTACGTCACGGCGGCCGCGCAGGGCAGCGGCCGCGACCAGTTCGTGATGACGTCGTACTACCGCGACGACATCGGCATCCCCGAGATGGGCGTGGTGGGGCGCGAGCTCTGGCGGCAGTCGGGGCTGCGGCCCGACGACATGCCCATGGCGATCCTCTACGACCACTTCACGCCGTACGTGCTGATGCAGCTGGAGGAGCTCGGCTTCTGCGGGCGCGGCGAGGCGCCCGGGTTCATTGCCGACGGGGCCATCGAGGTCGGGGGGCGGCTGCCGCTCAACACCCACGGCGGCCAGCTCGGCGAGGCCTACATCCACGGGATGAACGGCATCGCCGAGGCGGTGCGCCAGGTGCGCGGCACCGCGGTCAACCAGGTGGAGGCGGCCGCGTCGTCGCACGTGCTGGTCACCGCCGGCACCGGCGTCCCGACGAGCGGGCTGGTGCTGTCTGCCTAGGCTCACCGGGTGCCGACCGTCTCTCAGCTCCACACCGCCAAGGGCCGACGGCTCCCGATGCGGTCCTTCGAGCAGCTCGAGGTCGAGACCGCCAAGGGGATCGTGGGCGACCGCTACCACGGCGCGAGGCACCGGCAGGTGACGATCCAGAGCCAGTCGTCCCTCGACGAGGCGAGCGACGTCTTCGGCTCCCTGGTGCCCGCCGCGCTGACCCGGCGCAACATCACCGTCTCCGACGGGGTCGTGCCGCAGGCCCCCGGCAGCATCATCCGGGTCGGGCCCGTGGTGCTGGAGGTCGTGCGGGTCGCCGCGCCCTGCAAGCTCCTCGACGACACCATCGGCGACGGCGCCCAGGCCGCCCTGCGTCGCCGGGGCGGCTCGGTGTGCCGGGTGCTCGAGGGCGGCCTCGTCCGCCTCGGCGACCGGGTCGCCCTCGACGGCGTCGACGAGTCCCAGACTCTCTTCGGCGCGGCGCTCGGGCGCTGAGCCGCTCTCAGCCGCTGAGCAGGTCGTCGAAGAAGCCGAGCACCCGGTCGACGGCCTCCTGGCGGCGGTGGACGGTGACGGTGGAGTGGCCGCGGCCGGGGAGGTCGACGCGGATGAAGGCGTCGCCGAGCTCGCGGTCGAGGGTGTCGAATCGGGTGCCGGTGGTGGGGTCCTTCTCGAACTGCAGGCCCAGCACGCTGCAGCCGCGCTGCTTGACGACGTCGAGGTCGGCGGGGGAGAGGCCCAGGTCGGCGGCGCGTCGGCGACCCACCGGGAACGGCAGCGAGGGCTGGCACAGCACCGGCGCGGCCACAGAGGTGTCCACGGCCATGGCCAGCGCGAACCCGCCGGTCAGGCACATACCGAGCGCGCCCACGCCGGGCCCGCCGAGCTCGTCGTGCAGCGACCGGGCGAGGTCGCGCAACCACGCCACGACGGGTGACGTCTCCCCGGCCGCCATCACGGTGAACTCGCGGTTGATGCACACCTTCGGCAGCACCTTCGCGACCTGGCCCACACTCATCGGGCGCCCGGTCTCGCCGAAGAGGTGCGGCAGCACCACGGTGTAGCCGGCCTCGACGAGCTCGTCGGCGAAGCCGATGACCTCGGCGGTCAGCCCCGGGATCTCGTGGACGACGACGACGCCGGGGCCGGTCCCGCGACGGTACGTCGGGTGGGTGACCCCGTCGGCCGTGTGCGAGCCGGGGGTCCAGGAGCCGGGCCATGCGGGCATCGTCATGCCAGGACTCTAGGGCGCGGAGCTGCCCCCCGCGGGCTTCCCCAGGTCGACGGTCGCGCCGCGCTCCACCAGCCGCAGTGTGTCGGCCAGGTCGGCCTCGGCGTGCCTGGACACGAAGTCGGACAGCGGCGAGCGGAAGACCCCGTAGTCGTCGTGGTGCACGGGCACCGTCACGGCCGGCCCGAGCAGCCGGACCAGGTCGACGCCCTGCCGGTCGTCCATCGTCACGGTCAGGCCCAGCACGCGGGTGCCCCCCAGGTGCACGACGGCCGCGTCGAGGGGGCCGCACCGCTCGACGACCTCGCGCAGCCAGGGCCGGTAGAGCGTGTCGCCGCTGACGTAGAGCCGGAAGGGCCGCGAGGCGTCGGGGCGGGACAGCTCGAGGACGGAGCCCATCACCGACGGCAGGAGGAACCGTGCGGGCCCGGGCCCGTGCACGCCGGGCACCGAGGTGATCCGCAGACGCCAGCCGTCGCGCTCGAGCTCGACGCTCTCCCAGGTGCTCATCCCCGCGGACTCGTCGAAGCCCCACTTCCCGAGTCGCCGCGCGGCGGCCGGGGTCGTCCAGACCGGCAGCGACCGGTCGAGCGCTCGGCGCGCCACCCGGTCGAAGTGGTCGCCGTGCAGGTGCGAGAGCAGCACCCCGTCGAGCCGGGGCAGGTCCTCGGGCTGCAGCGCGGGCTCGGTCAGCCGCCGGGCGAACAGCCCCTTGCCCAGGTAGGCGCGTTGGCCCTGGTGCAGGAAGTTGGGGTCGGTGAGCACCGTGAACGGCCCGAGGTCGAGCAGTGTCGTCGCGGTGCCGACGAACCGCAGGGTGGTCTCCGAGGCCTCGTGGTCCATGTCGCCTCCCAGGCGCTGACGGCGGGTCTGTCGGCCCTCCGGGTACCCCCGCCAGCGGCGCGGCACACACGCCCGCCGGGGTGAGCGCCGCAGGGCGGGCCGGGTCCGGCGCCTGGCGCGACTAGGCTCGACGCATGTCGTCCCGGGCGCAGCACGACCGCCGCTTCCCGCGCGAGGACGGCGAGGAGCCCGGTGGGCTCGAGCAGGAGCAGGACGGCCAGCGGCGCGTCCTCGTGGTCGCGGCCTGGGTCCTGGTGGGCTTCGTGGTCCTCGTGCAGCTGCCGTGGGTCGTCTCGGCCTTCGCAGAGGGCCTGCATGTGGGCACGTGGTGGGTGTTGACGGTCGTGCCTTGGGTGACGGCCGTCCTCGTGGTCCCGGTGGCCACGCTGATCGGTCTCGCCTGGGTGGGTGCGGGCTTCGGTCGCCCGGACCTCGCCCCCGCGCCCGGGCGGTCCACGTGCACCAGCACCCTGACCAGCGTCACCGTGCTGCTCCTGGTCCTGGAGGTCCTCGTGGTCGGCACGATCGTGTCGCTGAGCTGGGCGCTCTGACCCGCCGGGTGCACGATCGGATGGAGCCCGCCACCAGGGCCGCGCACACCCGTCGTGCCGCACGCTGGCTCAGCTGACGAGCTTGAGACCCACGATGCAGCCGACCAGGCCGACGAGCAGCGCGACGCGTGCGAGGTCGGCCGGCTCGTCGCCGGTGACCATCGCGTAGGCCACCGTCAGCGACGCGCCGATGCCGACCCACACGGCGTACGCCGTGCCGACCGGGAGGGTGCGCATCGCCTGGGCCAGGCCGAGCATGCTCAGCACCACCGCCACGCCGAAGACCACCGACGGCACCAGCCGGCTCAGGCCCTCCGAGCGGCCCAGGGCCGTGGCCCACACCGCTTCGAGGACACCGGAGACGACGAGCACCAACCAGGCCATGCGGTGGATCGTGGCACAGGGCCGCCCACCGGGCAGGATGGGCCCATGCCGCGCCTGCACTCCCTCGAGCTGCTCCCCGACGACGAGGGCCAGGAGTCGGTCCGTGCCCAGTGGCAGGCCCTGGCGGACGCCGGGCTGCCCTCCCAGCTCGAGCACCGGGGCGCCACCAACGCCCCGCACGTCAGCGTCGTCGAGGCCGAGGCGCTGCCCGACGCCGCTCTCGACGTCGCCCGGGCCCGCCTGGGCGGCCTGCTGCCGGTCACGGCGCTGGTCGGCGGGGTGCTGCTGCTCGGCGAGGGCCGGGTCACCCTGGCCCGGCCGGTCCAGCTCGCCGACGACGTCGTACGCCGCGTGCTCGCGGTGCGCGTGCAGGTGCCGGAGCGCCGGCACCTGGGCTGGGTGCCGCACCTGACCCTGGCCCGGCGGCTCGCGCGGGCCGACGTGCCGCGGGCCCTGGAGGTGCTGGCCGGTCTCGACGCCGAGCGCGACGCCAGCCTCGAGCTGCGCCTGACCTCGCTGCGGCGCTGGGACCCCGACGCCGGCGAGGTCCACGACCTGTGAGTCCTGCCTCGGCCCGGGCCGGGGGCGCCCACTAGGTTGGGGACATGCTCGACCAGCCCCTCGACGCCACCCAGCAGCGTGTGCTCGGCGCGCTGATGGAGAAGCAGGTGACCGTGCCGGCGTCCTACCCGATGACGCTGGGAGGCCTGCGCACCGCCTGCAACCAGTCCAGCAGCCGCGACCCGGTCACCGACCTCGACGAGGACGACGTCAAGCAGTGCGCCCACGCGCTCAAGGAGCGGGGCCTGCTGCGGATCGTGTGGTCCGACACCGGGCGCCGCACCCTGAAGTACCACCAGGTCCTCGACGAGGTGCTGGGCCTCGACGACGACGAGCGCGCGGCGCTCACGGTGCTGCTGCTGCGCGGGCCGCAGTCCCCGGGCGAGCTGCGCACCCGCACCGAGCGGCTGCACGCCTTCGCCGACCGCGACGAGGTGGCGGCGTGCCTTTCCCGGCTCGCCGCCCGCGACGAGCCGCTGGTCCAGCAGCTGGAGCGGCGCCCGCGCGAGCAGGACCACCGCTGGGCGCACCTGCTGGGGCCCGCCGAGGCCGACCCGGCGTCCGTGCCGGGCGCTGCGGTCGCCCCGGTCGACCGCGAGGTCCCGCTGGCCGAGGGCGCCGAGCGTCGCGACGCGCGGGTGCGGGCGGCGTACGACGCCGTGGCCGCGCCCTACGCCGAGCGCTTCACGGACGAGCTGGCCGACCTGCCCTTCGAGCGCTGGCTGCTGGAGCGGGCGGCGCAGGACGCGGCCGGGTTGCCGGTGGTCGACGCCGGGTGCGGGCCGGGCCACGTCACCGCCCACCTCGCCGGGCTGGGGGTCGACGCCCGGGGCCTCGACGTCTCGGCCGAGATGGTGGCGCAGGCCAGGGAGCGGCACCCCGGGGTGCGCTTCGACGTCGGTGACCTGCGGCGGCTGATCCGCCCCGAGAGCGCCGAGGGGTGGGGCGCGGTGCTCGGCTGGTACTCGCTGGTCCACCTCGCCGGCTCCGAGCTCGCCGACGCCGTCGCCGCGCTGGCCCGCCCGCTGGCGCCCGGCGGAGTGCTGCTGCTGGGCCTGCAGGCCGGCCACGAGGTGCGCCGGATCGAGAGCTGGCTCGACGTCGACCTCGGCGAGGGCGGGCTCACGTTCGTGCACCACGACCCGGCCGACGTGGTCGCGGCCGTCGAGGCGGCCGGGCTCGTCGACGTCGAGTGGTTCGTGCGCGGTCCCCGCCCGGCGCTGGGGGAGACCAGCCAGCGCCTCTACGTGCTGGGCAGGAGGGCCTGATGGGCCGGTGGGGTGGCTCGGCCGCGCTGCTGGTCGCGGCCGGCGTGATGCTCGGCAGCGACCCCGGCCCCGGGTCGGTCGTGCTGGCCGCGCTGATGGTGCTGCTGGCGTACCTGCTCTCGCCGCTGCTCTTCCCGAGCTCGCCGGGCGACGCCGCCGGTCGCAAGCGCGGCCGCGAGCAGGGCGTGCCGGTGGTCTACTGGCGCCCCGGCTGCCACCACTGCCTCAAGCTGCGCCTGGGGCTGCTGGTCACCGGCGCCCGGGTGGTGTGGGTCGACATCTCCCGCGACCCCGACGCGCTGGCGCGGGTGCGCAGCGTCAACGGCGGCGACGCGACCGTGCCGACGGTGTTCTCGCGCGGCAGCGTGCGCACCGCCCCGTCGCTGCGCTGGGTGCGCGAGCAGCTGGCCGGAGCCCGCGGCCGGTAGCCGGCTCAGGCCAGCTCAGGCCAGGTCGAGCACGCAGTCGGCCAGCACCGGCGAGCCGTCGCGCCCGCCGCCGGCGATCCTCGCCGAGGCCACCACGCGGCCGTCCTCGCGCCAGCCCCGCACCCCGATCGTCTCCCCGGGGAAGACCACTCCCGCGAAGCGTGCGGAGAAGCCGCCGACCGATGTGGCGTCGCCGCCGAGCAGCTGCTCGGTCAGCTCTCGCAGCACGATGCCGTAGGAGCACAGCCCGTGCAGGATGGGGGCGGGGAAGCCGGCGGCCTCCGCGAAGCCGGGGTCGGCGTGCAGCGGGTTGCGGTCGCCGCAGAGCCGGTAGAGCAGCGCCTGCTGCGGGGTGACGGCGTACGACGTCTCGGTGTCGGGAGCCCGGTCGGGCAGCTCGACCGGCTGCGAGGAGCCGCGCTCGCCGCCCCAGCCGCCCTCGCCGCGCACGAAGATCGACGAGCGGGTGGTCCACAGCGCCTCGCCGTCCGCGGACGACGCGGTCGCCTCCTGCCAGACGACCGCGGCCTTCCCCTTGTCCCACACGTCGCTGATGCGGGTCGTGACGCTGGCCGAGCCGGCCGTGGGCAGTGGTGCGTGCACGGTGATCGACTGCGAGCCGTGCACCACCTGGGCCAGGTCGATGTCGCAGCCGGGCAGGTCGAGCGGAGGCGGGTCGGTCTCGTGGAAGGTCGGGGCCACGACGCCGAAGGACGGCAGCACCTGCAGCCCGGGGCCCTCGAGGGTCCAGCGCAGCGCGCCGGGGTCGACCTGGTCGCCCGGGTGCGAGCCGGCGCCGATGCCGAGGTGGTAGAGCAGCACGTCGCTGGCGTCCCAGCTGAAGGTGCGGGTGCCGAGGTCGGCGCCGATGGCGACGTCGGGGTCGATGGGCATCAGGAGGCCTCCTCGGCCGGTCCGGGGGTGCTGGTCGCGGGCTCCTGCGAGGCCAGGTGCTCCACGGCGAGCCAGCCGAAGGTCAGCGCGGGCCCGATGGTCGCCCCGGGGCCGGCATAGGTGCGGCCCATCACCGCCGACGAGACGTTGCCCGCGGCGTAGAGGCCCTCGACCACCGAGCCGTCCTCGCGCAGCACCCGCGCCTGCTCGTCGGTGACCAGCCCGCCCTTCGTGCCCAGGTCGCCGGGCACGATCTTGACGGCGTAGAACGGGCCCTGGTCGATGCGGTGCAGCGACGGGTTCGGCTTGACCGTCGGGTCGGAGTAGTACTTGTCGTAGGCCGAGTCGCCGCGGTGGAAGTCCTCGTCGACCCCGCTGGCCGCGAAGGTGTTGAAGCGCTGCACGGTCGAGGTGAGGCCCTCGACCGGCACCTCGATCTGCTCCGCGAGCGCCGCGAGCGAGTCGGCCTTCTTCACGACCCCCTCCTTGTACCAGCGCCCGGGGAAGGGCTGGCGGGGCCCGAGGCCGGCGAAGAGGTAGCGGTTGCGGTAACGCTGGTCGAAGACCATCCAGGCCGGCACGTGCTGCACCCCGGTGGCCTCGCCGGCGTAGATCTCGTGCACGGCCTCGACGTAGGGCAGCGCCTCGTTCATGAAGCGACGCCCCGCGCCGTTGACGATGATCGAGCCGGGCAGGTTGCGCTCGGCCAGGCAGAACCACGGCCGGCCCGGCAGCGGGATGGTCGGGCCCCACCAGGCGTCGTCGAGCAGGTCGGTCTGGGCGCCGACGGCGATGCCGGCCAGCAGCCCGGCGCCGGTGTTGAACTCCGAGCCGGTGGTCCACTCCACCGAGGTCGGGCGCGGCTGGTGCTGCTCGCGCAGCTCGAGGTTGCGCTCGAAGCCGCCGCTGCCCAGCACCACGCCGCGCCGGGCGCGGACCTCGTGGCGCTGCCCGCCGCGGGTGACGCGCACGCCCACCACCCGGCCGTGCTCGAGCACGAGCTCGTCGAGGGCGGTGTCGTAGGCCAGCGGCACGCCGGCCTCGATGAGCCCCTGGCGCAGGCTGATGACGATGGCGTTGCCCATCGCGTACATCCGGTGCCGGCGCAGGCCGGCCACGACCCGCCTGACCAGCACCTTCAGCATCGTCGCCGGGCCGCGCCAGGTGCGCATGCCCAGGCTGATCCTGCGGAAGTCGGCCTGGGTGACGATCATGTTGGCCGGCGCCTTGCTGTACGCCGGGTGCAGCCGCTCGAGCTCGGCGCCCAGGAAGGAGGCGTCCATCGGCACCGGCTCGCAGCTGCGGCCCGCCGCCCGGCCGCCCGGCTGCTCGGGCAGGTAGTCGCTGTAGCCCGGCACCCACGCGAAGCGCAGGGGAGTGCGCTCGCGCAGGAAGTCCATCACCTCGGGGCCGCGGCGCAGGTAGGTCTCGCGGCGCACCCGGGGCACCACGTCGCCCACGATCGCCTCGAGGTAGGCCATCGCCTGCTCATGGTCGTCGTCGTCGACCTGGCCGGCCTCGCGCAGGGCGTAGTTGCCGGGGATCCACACTCCGCCACCGGAGCGGGCGGTCGAGCCGCCGAAGTAGCCGCTCTTCTCGACCAGGAGGGTGTCGAGCCCGGCGGTGCCGGCGGCCAGCGCCGCGGTCATCCCGGCGCCGCCCGCACCCACGACGACGACGTCGACCTCGGTGGGCAGTGGGTCGGCGGCCGTGATGGTGCTGGTGGCGGCTCGAGGAGCGCGCGGCGTACCCGTCATGGCGCAAAACTGTAACAGGTTCTAGCATGACGGCCGTGAGCAACCAGAAGCTGACCGCCGCCATCGTCGGGCCCGGCAACATCGGCACCGACCTGATGTTCAAGCTGCTGCGCAGCGAGCACGTGGAGCCCCGGTGGATGGTCGGGGTCGACCCCGCCTCCGAGGGTCTGCGGCTCGCCACCGAGCAGGGCCTGCAGGCCTCCCACCAGGGGGTCGACTGGCTGCTCGGGCAGGACGAGCTGCCGGACCTGGTCTTCGAGGCGACCTCGGCCCACGTGCACCGCGAGTACGCGCCCCGCTACGAGGAGCGGGGCATCCGGGCGGTCGACCTCACCCCGGCCGCGGTCGGACCGGCGGTGATCCCTCCGGTCAACGGCGCCGACCACGCCGACGCGATGAACGTCAACATGATCACCTGCGGCGGCCAGGCGACGATCCCCATGGTGGCGGCGGTCTCCCGGGCCGTGGCCGACGTCGGCGGCGTCTCCTACGCCGAGATCGTGGCCTCGGTGTCGTCGATGTCGGCCGGCCCCGGCACCCGCGCCAACATCGACGAGTTCACCCGCACCACGGCCGCGGGCGTCGAGAGCATCGGTGGCGCCGCCCGCGGGAAGGCGATCATCATCCTCAACCCGGCCGAGCCGCCGATGATCATGCGCGACACCATCTACTGCGCGGTGCCGCCCGAGGCCGACCGCGACGCGATCCTGGCCTCGGTGACCGCCATGGAGAAGGCGGTCCAGGAGTACGTGCCGGGCTACCGGCTGCTCCAGGAGCCCCAGCTCGACGAGCCCTCGCCGGCCACGCAGGGCCAGCTCAAGGTCTCGGTCTTCGTCGAGGTCGAGGGCGCCGGCGACTACCTGCCGCCGTACGCCGGCAACCTCGACATCATGACCGCCGCGGCCGCCCGCGTCGGCGACACCATCGCCCGATCCACCTCGATCCTCACCCAGGGGGCCACCCGATGAGCACCGCACGCGACGACCTGGCCCGCACCTGGAGCGGTCGCCACGGCGGCGACCTCGACCTGCGCCTGACCGACACCTGCCTGCGCGACGGCTCGCACCACAAGCGCCACCAGTTCACCACCACCGAGGTGCGCGACATCGTGGCCGCCCTCGACGCCTCGGGCGTCCCGGTGATCGAGGTGACCCACGGCGACGGGCTGGGCGGCTCGTCGTTCAACTACGGCTTCTCGCGCACCCCCGAGCAGGAGCTGATCCGCACCGCGGCCGAGACCGCGACCCGGGCCCGGATCGCGTTCCTGATGCTGCCCGGTGTGGGCACCAAGGACGACATCCGTGCCGCGCAGGACAACGGCGGCCAGATCTGCCGCATCGCCACGCACTGCACCGAGGCCGACACCTCGATCCAGCACTTCGGGCTGGCCCGCGAGCTGGGGCTCGAGACCGTCGGCTTCCTGATGATGAGCCACACCCAGCCAGCCGAGGTGCTCGCCGCGCAGGCCCGGACCATGGTCGACGCGGGCTGCCAGTGCGTCTACGTCGTCGACTCGGCCGGGGCGCTGGTGATGGAGCAGACCGCCGACCGGGTCGCTGCGGTCGTCGCCGAGATCGGCGACGTCGCCGACGTGGGCTTCCACGGCCACGAGAACCTCGGGCTCGGGGTCGCCAACACCGTGATCGCCGCGCGTGCCGGGGCCACCCAGATCGACGGCTCCGTACGCCGCTTCGGCGCCGGCGCCGGCAACACGCCGCTGGAGGCCTTCATCGGGGTGTGCGACAAGCTCGGCTGGCGCACCGGCGTCGACTTCCTGCAGGTCGTCGACGCCTCGGAGGACGTCATCCGCCCGGCGATGCCCGAGGAGTGCCGGCTCGACCGGATGACGCTGATGATGGGCTACGCGGGGGTCTACTCGAGCTTCCTCAAGCACGCGGGCAACGCCGCCGAGCGCTACGACGTCTCGGGGGCCAAGATCCTGCTCGAGGCGGGGCGCCGCAAGCTGATCGGCGGTCAGGAGGACCAGCTGGTCGACATCGCGCTGATGCTGCGCGCCGAGCTGGACAAGGCGGCGGTCGACGGGTGAGGAGCGGCTCCTTGTCCAAGACTAGAACGTGTTCTAATCTTGGTGGAACACGTTCCACCGACAGGAGATCATGATGACCCAGGCTGTTCTCGACGGGGTGCGCGACCTGCTCCCGGGCCTCCGCGAGCGTGCGGACGAGGCCGAGCGTCTCCGGGTGGTGCCCGACGCCAACATCAAGGAGCTGGAGGAGACCGGCTTCTTCAAGCTCCTGCAGCCGCGCCGCTTCGACGGCTTCGAGGCCGACCCGGTCGACTTCTACACCGCGGTGCGCGACATCGCCTCGGCCTGCGGCTCGACCGGTTGGGTCAGCAGCGTCGTGGGCGTGCACCCCTGGCAGGTGGCGCTCTTCGCCGACGAGGCGCAGCAGGCGGTGTGGGGCGAGGACACCGCCACCCGCCTCTCCTCCTCCTACGCCCCCACGGGCAAGGCGGTGGTCACCGAAGGCGGCTACCGGCTCTCGGGCAAGTGGAGCTTCTCCTCGGGCGCCGACCACTGCAGCTGGGTGCTGCTGGGCGGGCTGGTCCTCGACGGCGACGGCAACGTGGTCGACTTCAAGACGTTCATGGTCCCGCGCCCCGACTACACCATCAACGACGTGTGGCACATGGTCGGGCTCTCGGGCACCGGCTCCAACGACGTCGTGGTCGACGACGTGTTCGTGCCCGAGGCCTTCACGCTCTCGATGGGCGAGACCGGCTCGTGCCGGGGCCCGGGCCAGGCGCAGAACACCAGCGACCTCTACAAGCTGCCCTTCCACTCGATCTTCACCGGCACCATCACCACCCCGATCATCGGGATGGCGATGGGCGCCTACGCCGAGCACGTCGAGATGCAGCAGCAGCGCAGCCGCGCGGCGTACCTGGGGGAGAAGGCCTCGAAGGACCCCTTCGCGATGGTCCGCATCGCCCGCGCCTCCAGCGAGATCGACGCGGCCTGGGCGCTGCTGGTGGGCAACATCCGCGAGGAGCAGGCGCACGTGGCCCGGGGCGAGCAGATCCCGCTGCGCCTGCGCCTGAAGGTGCGCCGCGACCAGGTCATCGGCTCGCAGCGCGCCATCGACGCCATCGACGAGCTCTTCGAGGCGTCCGGGGGCCGGGCGCTGGCCCAGGGCACCTACCTGCAGCGCGCCTGGCGCGACGCGCACGCCGGGCGGGTGCACGCCGCCAACGACCCCGAGCGCGCCCTGCAGATGTTCGGCGCCCACGAGTTCGGCCACAAGGTCGACCCGGGGATGTACTGACCGTGACTCCCGACTCCGTCCAGCACGAGGCC
Organism: Nocardioides salarius; assembly: GCF_016907435.1. NCBI lineage: Bacteria > Bacillati > Actinomycetota > Actinomycetes > Propionibacteriales > Nocardioidaceae > Nocardioides > Nocardioides salarius. The sequence continues at coordinate 4,378,258 of NZ_JAFBBZ010000001.1, forward strand.
ACGGTCGCCACCGACGCCGCCGGCGAGATCACCCTGCGCTACTACGAGGCGGGGGAGCCCACTGACGTCGGCGGTGGGCTGCCACTGGTGATGCTGCACGGCGGTGGGCCCGGCGCCTCGTCGTGGTCGAACTTCGGCCCGGCGCTGCCCGGGTTCGCGCAGACCTTCCGCACGGTCCTGGTCGACCAGCCCGGGTTCGGCGGCTCCGACAAGCCGCCGGTGGTCGGCAACTACTACCGCTTCGCCGCCGACGCCGTGGTCGCGCTGCTCGACGAGCTGGGCATCGAGCGGGTCCACCTGCTCGGCAACAGCCTCGGCGGCGGCACGGCGATGCGGCTGGCGCTGTCCTACCCCGACCGGGTCGGGCGGCTGGTGCTGATGGGCCCCGGCGGGCTCTCGCTCAACCTCTTCCACGCCGACCCGACCGAAGGGGTGCAGCGGTTGATGGAGTTCGGCGGCGACCCGACCCCCGAGCGGCTGCGCGCCTTCATCTCGACCATGGTCGTCGACCAGTCGCTGGTCACCGACGAGCTCGTCGCCGCCCGGTACGCCGACGCCACCGCGCCCGGCGCGCAGGAGGCGATGCGCTCGATGGGGATGTCCTTCTGGGACCCCGAGACCGCCGAGGACGGGATGCTGTGGCGCGAGGCGCACCGGCTGCGCAAGCACACCCTGCTGACCTGGGGCCGCGAGGACCGCGTCAACCCGCTCGACGGGGCGATGGCCGCGCTCAAGCTGATCCCGCGCGCCAGCCTGCACGTCTTCCCCCACTGCGGCCACTGGGCCCAGATCGAGGCCGCCGAGGAGTTCCGCGAGGTGGCCACCGCCTTCCTCGCCCGCCACCAGGAGAGGGCTCGCCCGTGAGCATCGACATCCGTTCCATGGGCTACGTGCGGGTGGCCAGCACCGACCCCGAGCAGTGGCGCCACTTCGCGACCAAGGTGCTCGGCCTCGCCGAGGGGCGCGGGCCGCACCCCGACCACCTCTACTTCCGCATCGACGCGGTCTCCGCGCGCCTGGTCGTGGTGCCCGCCGACGTCGACCAGCTCGCCTGCACCGGCTGGGAGGTCGCCGACCACCAGGCGCTCCAGGCCGCGAGGGAGCACCTCAAGGAGGCCGGGGTCGCCTTCGAGGAGGGCAGCGGTGAGGAGCTCGACGAGCGCCGGGTCCAGGAGCTGCTGCGCTTCGAGGACCCCTTCGGCAACGTCTTCGAGCTCTTCCACGGCATCACCTACGAGTCGCGGCCCGTCGTGACGCCGTACGGCGCGCGCTTCGTGACCGGCGACCAGGGGATGGGCCACATCGTGGTGCCGGTCGACGACGACGTCGAGGCGCTTCGCTTCTACTCCGAGGTGCTCGGCTTCCGGCTGCGCGACTCGATGAGCATGCCCGGTGAGTTCGTCGGCAAGGAGGCCGGCTCGAAGGTGTGGCTGCGCTTCCTGGGCGTCAACCCGCGCCACCACTCGCTGGCGTTCCTGCCGATGCCCAACCCGGCGCGCTGCGTGCACATCATGCTCGAGGTCGAGGAGCTCGACGACGTCGGGCGGGCGCTGGAGCGGGTGCGCAAGCACGGTGCGCCGCTCTCGGCGACCCTGGGCCGGCACATGAACGACGAGATGGTCTCCTTCTACGTCCGCTCGCCCGGTGGCTTCGACATCGAGTTCGGCACCGACGGCCTCCAGGTCGACGACGCCCGGTGGGTGGCGCGCGAGTCGACGGCGGTCTCCTACTGGGGGCACGACTTCTCGGGTGGGCAGTGATGTCTAAGGTCGAGACCATGTCGGAGCACGCCCAGATCCCCGAGGGGATGAACCCGGACGCCCGGGAGACCTGGCCCAGCCCCGAGCTGATCGAGTCCTGGCTCGGCGACTCGGTCTACGACCTGCACCTCGGGCCCGGCGAGGACGTCGCCGTGCCCGGCGAGGACCCGGCGGCGACCGCCGCGGCCCGCCGCTTCCGCGACGTGCTGAGCCAGTTCGGCTCCGGCGTCGCCGTCGTCACCACGATGAGCGGCGACGAGCCGGTCGGGATGACCTGCCAGTCGTTCTCGAGCGTCTCCCTCGACCCGCCGCTGGTGCTGTTCGTGCCGTCGAAGACCGCGCGCGCCTGGCCGCTGATCCAGCGCTCGGGCCGCTTCTGCGTCAACGTGCTCGCCGCCGACCAGGCCGCGCTGTCCAACCAGATGGCCAGCCGCGGCGTCGACAAGTTCGCCGGCGTCGACTGGACGCCCTCGCAGCACACCGGGTCGCCGGTGCTCAGCGGCACCCTGGCGCACATCGACTGCACCGTGCACGCCGTGCACGAGGCCGGCGACCACTACGTGGTGATCGGGCGAGCCCTCGACCTGCAGGTCGGTGCCCAGGAGTCCGACCCGCTGCTGTTCTTCCGCGGGCAGTACCGCACCACCGCGCCCGAGTGAGCCTCCCCGCGGCGGCTCAGCGGGTCTCCAGCCACCACGGGCTGGTGTAGGCGATCCCCAGGTCGTTGCACGGGTGGCCCTCCGGGCCCGGTGTCGCGTTGGGCTCGTCCGGGTCGGAGACCCGCACCAGCAGCCAGTCGCCGTCGGCCAGGTCGACCGGCACGCGCAGGTCGAGCAGCGGACCGACCTCGAAGTCGACCACGTCGGCCACGAGCGGGGCGTCGGTGCCGGGGCGCAGCACCTGGGCGGCCAGGCGCCGCCCGCGCCACGAGCGGTCGCGCGCCAGGTCCAGCCGCAGCGTCAGCGTCGTACGGCCGCGGCGGGGGAGGGTGACGACCGAGCCCATCCGCACCGGGGCACCCTGGCGGGTGGCGGCGGTGGCGTCGAGGCGCAGCCCGGAGGTGCGGGTGGCGAAGAAGCGGCGCCGGCGCATGGCGCGCTTGACCCCCTGGCGGCTGTGGTCGCGCACCCACAGCCCCGTGCGGCCCTTGCCCTCGGGGAAGCCCCAGTCGGTGCCGTGCTCGTCGGTGACGCCGGTGATGCCGGTGCGCCAGCCGTTGTTGAGGCACACGCACAGCGGCGAGTCGCGGCCGTCGGCGAAGCCCTCGAAGAGGTAGTCGTCACGCCGGTTGAACATCTCCAGGCCCACGACCTGGTCGCGCACGCGGGCGTCGTACACGAACTCCTGGAAGCGTCCGGGCTCGCGGCCCGGGTGGTTGAAGCCGGCCAGCGCGCCGGCGCCGCCGTCGAGCACCAGCCCGGGCTCGCGGCGCAGCCAGGCGAGCAGCGGCTGCATCAGGCCGGCCTGCAGGACGTCGGTGTAGTGCTCGCTGAACCACACGTTGACGTGGCCGATCAGCGGCTCGGACCACTCGAAGCCACGGATCGCGGTGAACGCCCCGTCGACGTCGGCGGCGTCGGCGTACGCACCGGTGGCGCGCCACCCGCGCGGGGTGAGGCCGGCGGCCTGGGTGTACTCGGGCGGCAGCAGGTCGGTGAGCACGTCGCCGAGCAGGTTGTCGGACAGGGTGGCGTGGTCGGTCAGGGCCGCCACGTCGAGACCGGCCTCGCGCATCGAGTCGAACGCCGCCGCCGGGTCGCCGTCGCCGTCGCTGAGCAGCGTGTGGTTGTGCAGGTCGGCGTGCACGAGGTGGGTGCCCCGGGTCAGCCGCGAGGTGCGGGAGGCGCCGGTGCGGGCGGCCGGGCTGCCCGGGGCCGCGGCCGCGCCGGTCAGGGCCCCCGCCGCGCCGGCCATCAGCAGACCTGCGCCGGCGGCGCCCAGGGTGCTGCGGCGGGTCAGGCGGGCACGGGTGGCCGCGTCGGGGGCGGTGAGCTCGCGGTGGGGCGCGTGGTGGGGCGCGTGGTCGTCGCACATGGTCGTATCAACGCATGCGGGGGCGTCCGGTTCCGGTCGGGCGGGTGAACGGTAGGTTCGGGCACGTGATCGCTCTGCCTGCCCACGGGTTCGTGATGCTGTCGATGCCCAAGTGCGCCTCGACGACGCTGGTCACCACGCTCAAGGGCCACGCCGAGATCCTGATGCGGGTCAACCCCCGCCTCAAGCACATGAACTGCCGTACCTTCACCAACCGGATGGTGCCGGTGCTGCAGGGCGCCGGCTACGAGCGCAGCGACTACGAGCTGGTGACGCTCTTCCGCGAGCCGGTGTCGTGGCTGGAGTCGTGGTGGCGCTACCGCCAGCGCCCGGCGCTGAAGGGCAAGGCCGACGGCAAGTGGACCGGTGAGACCAGCTTCGACGACTTCGTGGCCGCCCACCTCGACGGCGCCCCCGGCGCCATCACCGGGCGCCAGGCCCGCTTCGTGGCCCTCGACGACGACCTGACCATCGGCGTCGACCGCATCTTCGCCCTCGAGGCCGCCGACGTGTGGCAGTCGTGGATCGCCCAGCAGCTGGGCCAGCAGGTCGACCTGGTCACCAAGAACTGGTCGACCTCCACCGCCACCCCCGCCCTCTCCGACACCACCCGCACCCGCCTCCTCGAGCACTACGCCCCTGAGTACGACATCTACGAGCAGCTGCGCTCCGCCGGCGGCAGCTGGGCCGTCCCCTCCGGCTACCGCCCCTCCTGAGGCCGCCGCGGGGGAGTTTTATCGGGTGCCCGATGGAACTCGCGCTACCTGGCTGAAGGTTCGTGCAGGTAGCGCCAGTTCCGTACCTCAGGCAGACCGGGCGAGCTGGCGTCGCAGCCGCTCGACCAGGCGCGCGGGGTGCTCCAGGTCGGCCCACGAGATCCGGATGATCGTCCAGCCCGTGACCTCGCGGATGCGGTCCTCTCGCCACTTCTCCCGCAGGACCATCTCCTCGATGCTCTCGCCGGGCCTGCGGTAGCGGTGGTACTTCTCGATCCCGTCGAACTCCAGCACCACCCGGTGCTCCGGCCACGCGAAGTCGACGATGCCGACCAGCCAGCCCCGCTCGTCGCGGACCTCCACCTGCTGCAGGGGCCTGGGCAGTCCGTGGTCGGAGAAGAGCAGGTGGCAGCGGCTCTCCGCGACGCTCTGGGACCCCTCGCGAGCGTGGTCGAGCTTCATGGTCAGATCGAGGTGGTCGGTCCACTCCCGCCTCGACAGCAGCTGCTGGCGGCACTCGGCCAGGGTGGTGTGACCGCTCTCGACGAACCAGTCGATCACGCACACCGCCGCGTCGCGATCGAGCAGCGACGCCGCATCGAGCGCCGTGCGAGCCGGGGCGGTGATCCAGTGCCCCTCACGCCGCGAGACGTCCCCCACACGGCACACACCCTCGTGGTGCCGTACCCGCGCCTGGGTTCGCGTCCCTTGCGGCTCGAGCCCGGTGACATGAGCGACGTCGAGAGGGACCTGCCACGCAGGGGCGCCGTACGCCAGGGCGGCGCTCGTGTGGGACAGCGCCACGTCGGCGGGGTACAGGCGCATCACCCCGCGGCAGAGCATGAGGTGCCGCCCCGACGCGTCGGCGGCGGTGTACGCCGCGGTGGCGACGTACACCCCTTGCCGCAGGCGGGTGAGCTCGCCCGTTCGACATCGTCGCGCGATGGCGTTGTCGTCGAGCCCCGCGGCGACCAGGTCGCGGCGCAGCACGACCCCGAGGTCGTCCGTGAGGTGAGCCAGCATGGTCGGAGTCTGGCTCCGGGTGCCCGCCGGGTGCACCCGTCAGGACGCGCGCCTGTGGATAACTGAGTCCGCCGGCCGCCGCAGCAACACGGAACTCGCGTCGCCTGCACGAAGGATCAGTAGGGCAGCGCGAGTTCCATCAGGTCCCCGATAAAACTCCCGCGGGCGGCGCTCAGATCAGCTCGAGGAGGGTGCCGGTGGCCATGGCGCCGCCGGCGCACATGGAGACCAGGGCGGTGGAGAGCTCGCGGCGCTCGAGCTCGTGCAGGGCGGTGGTGATCAGGCGGGTGCCGGTGGAGCCGACGGGGTGGCCCAGGGCGATCGCGCCGCCGTTGACGTTGACCCGGTCCATGTCGACGTGGTGCTGGCCTGCCCACGACAGCACGACGGAGGCGAAGGCCTCGTTGACCTCGAAGAGGTCGAAGTCGGAGATCGACATGCCGGTGCGGTCGAGCACCCGCTGGGTCGCGTCGATCGGCCCGTCGAGGTGGAAGTAGGGGTCGGAGCCGACCAGGCAGTGCGTCACGATCCGCGCGCGCGGGCGCAGCCCGAGGGCGCGCGCCCTCGCCTCGTCCATGATCAGCACCGCCGAGGCCCCGTCGGAGATCTGCGAGGAGGTGCCGGCGGTGTGCAGCCCGTCGGGCAGCACCGTGCGGAGCCCGGCCAGCCCCTCGAGCGTGGTCTCGCGCAGCCCCTGGTCGGTGTCGACCAGCCGGGTCTCGCCGGTGGGGGAGCCGTCCTCGCCCAGCACCGGCGCGTCGTACGCCGCGATCTCGCGCTTGAAGCGACCCTCGTCGACCGCGACCCGGGCCTTCTGCTGGCTGGCCAGCCCGAACGCCTCGAGGTCGGCGCGGCCCAGCCCGCGGTTCCGCGCGATGCGGTCGGCGGCCTCGAACTGGTTGGGCAGGTCGATCGACCAGTCCGCGGGTCGCGGGTCGCCCATCCCGGCCGGGACGTTGGCGCCCAGCGGGATGCGCGACATCGCCTCGACCCCGCAGGCGATCCCGACGTCGATGGTGCCGGCGGCCACCATGTCGGCGACCAGGTGGGCGGACTGCTGGCCCGAGCCGCACTGGGCGTCGATGGCGGTCGCGCCGGTGTGCTGGGGGAGGCCGGCGTAGAGCCAGGCGCGTCGGACCATGTCGTTGGACTGCTCCCCGGCCTGGGTGACGCAGCCGCCGACGACCTGCTCGACGAGCTCGGGGTCGATGCCCGCGCGCTCGACGACCTGGCGCTGCACGAAGGCGAGCAGCTGCGCGGGGTGCACACCGGCCAGCCAGCCGTTGCGCTTGCCGAGGGGGGTGCGGACGGCGTCGACGATCACTGGGGTGCCCATGGGAGCAAACTAGAACACGTTCTCACTTCAGCCAAACAAATCTCGTCAGACGGCTAGCACGGCGTACTGCCGGTATGTAACCTCTCTCACTAGAACACGTTCCACCCGCCGCCACGATGGAGAAGTGCCAGTGACCCAGCTCGACACCCGTGACACGGTCTTCGACCCCACCGACCCGGACACCCTGGCGGTGGGGGTCCCCCACGAGGAGCTGCTGCGCCTGCGCCGCACCGCGCCGGTCTCCTTCGTCCCCCAGCGGGCCGAGGCCCGCGCTGGGTTCCCCGACCACGAGGGCTTCTGGGCGGTGAGCCGGCACGCCGAGGTGGCCGCGGTCTCGAAGAACCAGACCGACTTCTCGACACGCGAGAACGGCGTGATCATCCGCTTCGGCCCGGAGATGACGCGCGACGAGGTGGAGGGCTCGAGCTTCCTGCTGATCAACAACGACGCCCCCGACCACACCAAGCTGCGCCAGATCGTCTCGCGCGCCTTCACCCCGCGCGCCATCAACGCGCTGCACGACAGCCTGAAGCAACGGGCCGAGAAGATCGTCGACGACGCGGTCGCCAAGGGCGAGGGCAACTTCGTCGAGGACGTGGCCGCCGAGCTGCCGCTGCAGGCCATCGCCGACCTGCTCGGCGTTCCCCAGGAGGACCGTGGCCGGCTCTTCGAGTGGTCCAACCAGCTGATGTCCTACGACGACCCCGAGGTCGAGGGCGACCAGATGGTGGCCTTCGCCGAGATCCTCGCCTACTCCATGGCGCTGGCCGACGACCGGCGCCAGCACCCCCGTGAGGACATCGTCACCCGCCTGATCAGCGCCGACGTCGACGGGCGCGGCCTGACCGACGACGAGTTCGGCTTCTTCATGATCCTGCTGGCGGTGGCCGGCAACGAGACCACCCGCAACGCCATCACCTGGGGCCAGCACGCCTTCATGGCCGACCCCGCGCAGTGGGAGCACTACCGCGAGCACCGCCCCCGCACCGCGACCGACGAGATCATCCGCTGGGCGACCCCCATCACCGCCTTCCAGCGCACCGCGCTGCGCGACGTCGAGATCGGTGGGGTCCTGGTGCCGAAGGGGGAGCGGGTGGGGCTGCTCTACGCCAGCGCGAACTTCGACGAGGACGTCTTCGAGGACCCCTTCCGCTTCGACATCACCCGCGACCCCAACCCGCACCAGGCCTTCGGCGGGCACGGTGCGCACTACTGCATCGGCGCCAACCTGGCGCGCATGGAGGTCGACCTGATGTTCAACGCGATCGCCGACCGGGGGCTGCAGATCCGTCAGCTCGGTGAGCCGAACCGGTTGCGCAGCGGCTGGGTCAACGGCGTCAAGGAGCTGCAGGTGGCCTACCGATGAGCGTCGAGGGGGCGGTCCCCGCGACCTTCGACCCCACCGACCCCGACGTGTTGTGGGAGGGCGTCCCGCACGAGCAGCTGCGGGCGATGCGACGCCACGAGCCGGTGCACTGGGTCGAGCAGCCGCAGTCCTCGCGCGACGGCATGTCGGTCGAGTCCGGGAGCGGCTACTGGGCGCTGTCGGCGTACGCCGACGTGGCCGCGGTCTCCAAGAACAGCAAGGACTTCTCGGCCTCCGAGAACGGCGCGATCATCCGGTTCCAGGAGGGCATGCAGCGCGAGCAGATCGAGCTGCAGCGCGTCATCCTGCTCAACCAGGACGCTCCCGAGCACACCTCCACCCGCCAGATCATCTCGCGCGGGTTCACGCCGCGCTCGATCGCGCGGCTCGAGGAGGTCATGGAGCAGCGTGCCCACCAGATCGTGCGGGAGGCCGTCGAGCGGGGTAGCGGGAACTTCGTCGAGGAGGTCGCCGCCGAGCTGCCGCTGCAGGCCATCGCCGACCTGATCGGCGTGCCGCAGGAGGAGCGCCGCAAGCTCTTCGAGTGGTCCAACGAGATGCTGGCCTCCGACGACCCCGACTACCAGGGGGAGCCCGACGTCGCCGCCGCCGAGATCCTCGGCTACGCCATGGGCCTGGCCGCCGCGCGCCGCGAGGAGCCCCGCGACGACCTGATCACCAAGCTGCTCAGCGCCGAGAAGGAGGGCCGGGGGCTCACCGACGACGAGTTCGGCTACTTCGTCATCCTGCTGACCGTGGCGGGCAACGAGACGACCCGCAACGCCATCTCGCACGGCATGGCCGCGTTCCTCGACCACCCCGACCAGTGGGAGCTGTGGAAGCGGGAGCGCCCCTCGACGATGGTCGACGAGGTGATCCGCTGGGCGACCCCGGTCAGCGTCTTCCAGCGTACGGCGCTGCGCGACGTCGAGGTCGGTGGCGTGGCGGTGCGCGCGGGCCAGCGGGTGGGGCTGTTCTACGCCAGCGCGAACTTCGACGAGGACGTCTTCGAGGACCCGTTCCGCTTCGACATCACCCGCGACCCCAACCCGCACCTGTCCTTCGGCGGCCACGGTGCGCACTACTGCATCGGCGCCAACCTCGCCAGGCTCGAGGTGCGGCTGATCTTCGAGGCGCTGGCCGAGCACGCGCCGGTCGTGCGGCGCACCGACCCGGAGCGGCGGCTGCGCCACAGCTGGATCAACGGGATCAAGGAGCTGGGCGTGGCCTACGCCTGAGCGGCCTCAGCCACGCGCGGTGAGCACCAGCGGGCCGTCCTCGGTGACCGCCACGGTGTGCTCCATGTGGGCGCCCCGGGCGCCGTCGGCGCTGCGGATGGTCCAGCCGTCGGCGTCGGTGTAGATCTCGTCGGTGGTGTGCACGAACCACGGCTCGATCGCGATGACCAGCCCCGGCTTGAGCTTGAAGCCGCGCCCGGGCCGCCCGTCGTTGGGCACGTGCGGGTCGCCGTGCATCGTGCGGCCCACGCCGTGCCCGCCGAACTGCAGGTTGACCTTCAGGCCCTCGGCCCGGGCCACCTCGCCGATGGCGGCCGAGATGTCGCCGATGCGGTTGCCGACCGTGGTGGCGCCGATGCCGGCGGCCAGTGCCCGGTCGGTGACCTCGATCAGGTGCAGGTCCTCGGCCCGCGCCGTGCCCACGACCATGCTGAAGGCGGAGTCGGCGACCCAGCCGTCGACGCTGGCGGCGAAGTCGACGCTGAGCAGGTCGCCGTCGGCGAGCACGTAGTCGCGCGGCAGGCCGTGCAGGACCGCGTCGTTGACCGAGGTGCACAGCACCTTGCCGAAGGGCGAGGCGCCGAAGGAGGGGTGGTAGTCGATGTAGCAGGACTCCGCGCCGCGCTCGCGGATCATCTCGTGGGCCACCGCGTCGAGCTCGAGCAGGTTCATCCCGACGTCGGCGACCTCGGAGAGCCGGGTGATGACGTCGGCCACGAAGCGTCCCGCGGGACGCATCTGCTCGATCTGGGTGGGCGTGCGCAGCTCGATCATGCGCTGAGCCTACGGCGTCAGTGCTGGGGCTTCTCCGCCCCCACGACCCACATCGAGAAGAACTGCGAGCCACCGCCGTAGGCGTGTCCCAGGGCCCGGCGCGCACCGTCGACCTGGTGCTCCCCGGCCGCGCCGCGCACCTGCAGCGCCGCCTCGCCGAAGCGCAGCATGCCGGAGGCGCCGATCGGGTTCGACGAGAGCACCCCGCCCGAGCAGTTGACCGGCAGCCGCCCGTCCATGGCCGTCTCGCCCGACTCGGTGAGCTTCCAGCCGGCGCCCTCCTCGGCGAAGCCCAGCGACTCCAGCCACATCGGCTCGAACCAGCTGAAGGGCACGTAGATCTCGGCCACGTCGATCTCGTCGATGGGGGAGGTGATGCCGGCCTGCTTCCACAGCGAGGCGGCGGCGTCGCGGCTGGCCTGGGGGTTGACCTGGTCGCGCTCGGCGGCCGTGGTCGCCTCCGAGCGCATCGCGGTGCCGTGGATCCACGCGGGGTTGGGCGAGGAGGCGGCGACGTCCTCGTCGACGATCACCAGCGCGCAGGCGCCGTCGGAGGAGGGGCAGGTCTCGTCGTAGCGGATCGGGTCCCAGAGCATCTGCGAGGCCAGCACCGACTCCACGGTGGTGCCCTCGTTGTGCAGGTGCGCGTAGGGGTTGCGCAGGGCGTTGGTGCGGTCCTTGGCCGCGACGACCGCCCCGACGTGGGTGGGCGCGCCCGAGCGGCGGATGTAGGAGCGCACGTGGGGGGCGAAGTAGCCGCCCGCGCCCGCGTGCACCGGCATGTTGAAGGGCACGGGCACCGACAGCGCCCACATCGCGTTCGACTCCGACTGCTTCTCGTAGGCGACGGTGAGCACCCTTTTGTGCACCCCGGCCTGCACCAGCGAGGCCGCCACGATCGCGGTCGACCCGCCCACCGACCCGGCGGTGTGCACCCGCAGCAGGGGCTTGCCGGCCGCGCCCAGCGCCTCGGCCAGGAACAGCTCGGGCATCATCACGCCCTCGAAGAGGTCGGGGGCCTTGCCGACGACGATCGCGTCGATCTCGTCGAGGGTGAGGCCGGCGTCCTCGAGGGCCCGGTCCATCGCCTCGCGGCACAGCCCGGCCATGGACACGTCGTCCCGCTTGGCGCGGTGGTGGGTCTGGCCCACCCCGATCACGGCGGCTGGCTGCTTGCTCATCGCTGTCCTTCCAGGGTGCACACGAGGTTCTGCTGCAGCGCCGGGCCGCTGGTCGCGTGGGCCAGCGCCTTGTCGGACTCCCCGTCCCACACCCGCCGGGCCGCCTCGCCGATCCGGATGCCACCGGCCGAGAACATCGGGTTGCTGGTCAGGGCGCCGCCCGAGGGGTTGATCCGCACGTCGTCGCCCAGCCCCAGCTCACGGCGCAGCACCAGCTCCTGGTGGCTGAACGGCGCGTGCAGCTCGGCGAGGTCGACCCCGTCGAGGTCGAGCGCCGCGCCCGAGCGTGCCGTCGAGGGCGAGCGGGTCAGGTCGCGGGTGCCCATGCTCATCGGGTCGACGTGGTGGGAGATGCCGCTCAGCCATGCGGGCCGGTCGCGGACCTCGCGGGCCCGGTCGCCGGCGGCCAGCACGATGGCGGCCGCCCCGTCGGTGACCGGTGCGCAGTCGTGCTTGCGCAACGGGTCGGCGTACACCGGGCGGGCGAGGAGCTCGGCGACCGAGGAGCCGCCGCTGCGCACGGCGTACTCGTTGGTCTCGGCGTCGGTGAGCGAGCGGTGGGCGACCTCGGCCATGGCCTGCTCGTCCCAGAGCCCGGCGTCGAGGCCGGCGCGGGCCTGCAGCCCGGCCAGCGACACGGTGTCGGGCCACAGCGGCGTCATCGTGTAGGGCTCGAGCTGCAGGGCCAGGGTGCGTCGCAGCAGCCCCGCCGAGCTCTTGCCGAAGGCGTAGACCAGCGCGGTGTCGACCTCGCCGGTCTGGATCTTGAGCCAGGCCTCGTAGACCGCCCAGGCCAGGTCCATCTCGACGTGCGACTCGTTGACCGGGGGGATCACCCCGATCGCGTCGACGGCCTGCACGAACGAGAACGAGCGGCCGGCCAGGTAGTCGGAGGACCCGGAGCACCAGAAGCCGATGTCGCGCCGGGTCCACCCGGTCTGCTCGTAGCACTCCGCGAAGAGCGGCACGAGCAGCTCCACGCACGTGGGGGACCCGTCGAACTCCTGCATCTGCCGTTGGGCGAACCCGACGACGGCGACGTCTCTCATGCGTCTCTCTTCCCGGCTCAGAGGTGCTGGCTGTAGGTGTCGTAGGCGGCGTCCGGTTCGCCGGTCGGCCTGAAGTGGCTGATGTTCTCGATGGTGGTGCCCCACTCCTCGCGCGGCTTCCAGACGGCCTCGACCCGCATCCCCATCCGCACCTGGTCGGCGGGGACGTCGAGGATCAGGTGCAGGAAGGCGATGTCGGCCCCGTCGAGCAGCACGTACGCCGACACGTAGGGCGGCGTGATGCGCTGGCCCAGGAACGGCACGTTGACGATGCAGAAGGTCGTCACCGTGCCGGTCTGGGAGAGCTCGACCTCGTCGGTGGTGGGAGTGCCGTCGGCCGGGCAGGCGCTGCGAGGCGGCACGTAGACCTTGGCGCAGGTGGGGCAGCGCTGCCCCAGGACGCGGCCCTCGGCCAGCCCGCGGTAGAACGCGGACTCCTCGGGGGAGGCGGCGTAGGTGTAGTCGAGGGCGACCGGGGTGACCACGCCGGTGACGGGGTCGAGCGTGCTGCGCGGGCCGGGCGGCGGGGCCGCCTGGTCGGTGACCGGCTCGAAGCACTCGATGTCGGTGATGGCGCCGGTGCGCTGGGCGCGCCAGCGGACCTGCACCCGCATGCCCGTGGCCACGTCGCCGGGCGAGGCCACGTCGAGCGCGTGCAGGAAGGGCCTGGTGGCCCCGTCGAGCAGCACCAGGGCGAAGGCGAAGGGCCGGTCCAAGGGCTGGGCGGCGACGGGCTCGGCCACCCACGACCAGCTCGCCACGGTGCCGGTGGGGGAGACCTCGACGAAGTCGGTGGTCGCGGCGTGGGTCACGGGGTCGTACTCCGGGGGCGGGACGACGACCTCGCCGTCGCTGGTGCGCCCGCCGACGACCACGCCGTCGCGCAGGCCGGTCAGGAACCGGCCCAGGACCGGCCCGGTCGACCGGGTGTAGTCGAAGGCGACGGTGACCGGGGCAGACAGGGTGCGCGACATGAGGACGAAAGTAGAACACGTTCTATCTTCCGTGCAAGGGGTCTGGCAGGCTGTCGCCCATGAAGTTGGGACTGCAGCTGGGGTACTGGGGCGCACAGCCGCCCACCCACCACGCCGAGATCGTCCGGGCCGCCGACGAGTCGGGCTTCGACGCGGTCTTCACCGCCGAGGCCTGGGGCTCCGACGCCTTCACGCCGCTGGCCTGGTGGGGCCGGGAGACCACGAGCGTGCGGCTGGGCACCTCGATCGTGCAGATGTCGGGGCGCACCCCCACCTCGATCGCCATGCACGCGCTGACCCTCGACCACCTCAGCGGTGGCCGGATGGTGCTGGGCATGGGCGTGAGCGGGCCCCAGGTGGTGGAGGGCTGGTACGGCGAGCCCTTCGCCAAGCCGTTGGCCCGCACCCGCGAGGTCGTCGACATCATCCGCCAGGTGCTGCGCCGCGAGGGTCCCGTCACCAACGACGGACCGCACTACCCGCTGCCGTACGCCGGCGAGGGGTCGGTCGGCCTGGGCAAGCCCCTGAAGTCGATCACCCACCCGCTGCGGGCCGACATCCCCATCTGGCTGGGCGCCGAGGGGCCCAAGAACGTCGCGCAGACCGCGGAGATCGCCGACGGGTGGATCCCGATCTTCTACACGCCGAGGTCGGCCGGCATGTACCGGCCCTGGCTCGACGAGGGCTTCGCCCGCGAAGGCGCCCGGCGCACCCGCGAGACCTTCGAGATCGCCGCGACCTGCCACTTCCAGGTCGTCGCCGACGCCGCCGAGAAGCAGCGCGTCGTGGACGGGATGAAGCCGGTCGTGGCGCTCTACATGGGCGGGATGGGCGCCAAGGAGGCGAACTTCCACAACCAGGTCTTCGTGCGGATGGGCTACGAGTCGCTCGCCGCCGAGGTGCAGGAGCTCTACCTGGCCGGCAAGAAGGACCAGGCCACCGCACTGATCCCCGACGAGCTCGTCGACGACATGCACATCATCGGCACCACCGGCGAGGTCAAGGAGCGGGTCGCGCAGTGGGAGGAGACCGGCGTGACCACGCTGATGCTCTCCCTGAACACGGCCGACGAGGTCCGCTCGGTCGCCGAGCTGCTCGCCTGAGGCCGGCGCCGTACGCCGTGTGGGGGCGGGGTCTCGGCGTCGCTCGAGCCTTCGGCCCCGCCGTTGGTCGAGCAGTGACGAGCGTCAGCGAGGAGCGTCGCCGAGACCGGGTGACCGTCGTGGTCGCCGTACGCCGTGTGCTCGCTGGGTCTCGGCGTCGCTCGAGCCTTCGGCCCTCGCTGCTCGACCAACGGCGGTGGTCGTTGGTCGAGCAGTGACGAGCGCCAGCGAGGAGCGTCGCCGAGACCCGGTGAGTGACGTGGTCGCCGTACGCCATGGACTCGCTGGGTCTCGGCGTCGCTCGAGCCTTCGGCCCTCGCTGCTCGACCAACGGCGGTGGTCGTTGGTCGAGCAGTGACGAGCGCCAGCGAGGAGCGTCGCCGAGACCCGGTGACCGACGTGGTCGCCGTACGCCGTGTGCTCGCTGGGTCTCGGCGTCGCTCGAGCCTTCGGCCCTCGCTGCTCGACCAACGGCGGTGGTCGTTGGTCGAGCAGTGACGAGCGCCAGCGAGGAGCGTCGCCGAGACCCGGTGAGTGACGTGGTCGCCGTACGCCGTGTGCTCGCTGGGTCTCGGCGTCGCTCGAGCCTTCGGCCCTCGCTGCTCGACCAACGGCGGTGGTCGTTGGTCGAGCAGTGACGAGCGCCAGCGAGGAGCGTCGCCGAGACCCGGTGAGTGACGTGGTCGCCGTACGCCATGGACTCGCTGGGTCTCGGCGTCGCTCGAGCCTTCGGCCCTCGCTGCTCGACCAACGGCGGTGGTCGTTGGTCGAGCAGTGACGAGCGCCAGCGAGGAGCGTCGCCGAGACCCGGTGACCGACGTGGTCGCCGTACGCCGTGTGCTCGCTGGGTCTCGGCGTCGCTCGAGCCTTCGGCCCTCGCTGCTCGACCGACGGGGAAGGTCCCCTGGCGCAGAACTGGAACACGTTCTAGTCTCAGCGCCATGAGCGACTCCGACCTGCGCACCGGTACCCACAACGGCCACCTGATGGCGGCCGCCCTCAAGCGCCACCGCGACCGCCCGGTCATGCACCTCGGCGACGTGACCCTCACGGGCGGGGAGGTCGCCGACCGGATCAGCCAGTACGTGCAGGCCTACGAGGCGCTCGGGGCGGGGCGCGGCACCGCCGGCGCCCTGCTGGCGCTGAACCGGCCCGAGGTGCTGTTCATCATCGGCGCGGGGCAGACCCAGGGCTTCCGGCGCACGTCGCTGCACCCGCTCGGCTCGCTCGAGGACCACGCCTACGTCATCAACGACGCCGAGATCACCACGTTGACCATCGACCCGCAACCGATGTTCGTCGAGCGGGCGCTCGGGCTGCTCGAGAGGTGCCCCCGGCTCGAGAAGGTGCTGACCATCGGCCCGGTGCCGCACGAGCTGGCCCACGTCGGCCACGACCTCGCCGCGGCCGCGGAGCACTGCGAGCCACGTCGCCTGGAGGCGGCCACGCTGGCGCCCGACCACGTCGTGTCCGTCACCTACACCGGTGGCACCACGGGCAGGCCCAAGGGCGTCGTGGGCACCGCGCAGGCGATGACCACGATGACCCAGGTGCAGCTGGCGGAGTGGGAGTGGCCGGAGTCGCCGCGCTTCTTGATGTGCACCCCGCTCTCGCACGCCGGCGCGGCGTTCTTCGTGCCGACGGTGATGAAGGGCGGCACCCTCTTCGTCCTCGGCAGGTTCGACCCCGCCGAGGTGCTGCGCACCATCGAGGAGCAGCGCATCACCGCCACGATGCTGGTGCCCTCGATGCTCTACGCACTGATGGACCACCCCGACTCCCGCACCCGCGACCTCTCGTCGCTCGAGACCGTCTACTACGGCGCCTCGGCGATCAACCCGGTCCGGCTGCGCGAGGCGATCGACCGCTTCGGCCCGGTCTTCGCGCAGTACTACGGGCAGTCCGAGGCGCCGATGGTCATCACCTACCTGGCCAAGGACGACCACGTGAGCGGCGACGAGCGGAGGCTGGCCTCCTGCGGGCGGCCGTCGGCCTTCCTGCGCACCGCCCTGCTCGGCGAGGACGGCCGACCGGTGGCGCCCGGCGAGCCGGGGGAGATCTGCGTCGCCGGCCCGCTGCTGGCCGGCGGCTACTGGAGGCTGCCCGAGGCGACGGCCGAGACCTTCCGCGACGGCTGGATGCACACCGGCGACGTGGCCCGCGAGGACGAGGACGGCTTCTGGTACATCGTCGACCGCACCAAGGACATGATCGTCACCGGCGGCTTCAACGTCTTCCCCCGCGAGGTGGAGGACGTCGTCGCCGAGCACCCGGCGATCGCGCAGGTCGGCGTGATCGGCACGCCGCACGAGAAGTTCGGCGAGGCCGTCACCGCGATCGTCGTGCTGCGCGAGGGGTGCGAGCTCACCGACGAGGTGGTCACCGAGATCCAGCAGCTGGTCAAGGACCGCAAGGGCTCGGTGCAGGTGCCCAAGCAGGTGCTGGCGACCGACGCGCTGCCCCTGACCGGGCTCGGCAAGCCCGACAAGAAGGCGCTGCGCGCGCAGTACTGGACGGGGGAGCGCGCCGTCGGCTGAGCCAGACTGAGCCCAACGAGGACCGCGGCGCCGCCCCGCGTCAGCGGCCGGTGAAGCGGGGTGCCCGCTTCTCCAGGAACGCGCGCGGACCCTCCTTGGCGTCGTCGGAGGAGAAGACGGCCGCGCCCACGCGGGCGTCGTCGGCCCAGCAGTCGTCCTCGTGCCTGCCCTCGGAGTCGCGCATCGTGCGCAGGATCGCCTGCACGGCCAGCGGGCCGTTGGCGGCGACCAGGTCGGCCAGCTCGCGGGCCTTGGCCAGCGCCTGGCCATCGGGCACGACGTGGCCGATGAGGCCGAGCTCCTTGGCCTCGGGTGCGCGCAGCGTGCGACCGGTGAGCAGCAGCTCGGCCGCGACCGTGTAGGGGACCTGGCGCGGAAGCCGGACGGCGGAGCCGCCCATCGGGTAGAGCGACCAGCGGGCCTCGGCCACCCCGAACCTCGCGGACTCGCCGGCCACCCGGATGTCGGTGCCCTGCAGGATCTCGGTGCCGCCGGCGATGGCCGGGCCCTCGACGGCGGCGACCAGCGGCTTGGTGAGCCGGAAGCCCTTGAGCAGGCCCTTGATCACCGTGGGGTCGTACTCGCCCGACTCGAAGCTCTCGGAGGGCGGCTTCTCGTCGGCGGCCTGCAGGTCCATGCCGGCGCAGAAGTAGCCGCCGGCGCCGGTCAGGATGCAGACCCGGATCTCATCGTCGGAGTTCACCCGGTCCCAGGCCTGCTCCATGATCCGCAGCATCTGCCCCGACAACGCGTTGCGCCGCTCGGGCCGGTTCATGGTGACGGTGAGGACGTGGCCCTCCTGCTCGACCAGGCAGTGCGGCTGCTCAGCGGTGCCGTCGGGGCCGTCGGGGGCGGTCGGGAAGTCGCTCTGGGCGGTCATGTCGAGAGACTCTAGCCAAGAACGAGAACGTGTTCTAGTCTCGCGATGTGGCCAAGAACATAGCTGACCTCTTCGAGCACGCCGTCGACGTCGTCCCCGCGAACCCTGCCGTCAAGCTCGGCGACGAGGTGGCGACCTACGCCGACCTGGAGGCCCGGGCCAACCGCCTGGCCCACCACCTGCAGGCCCAGGGCGTCGAGCCCGGCCAGCACGTCGGGGTGTACGCCAAGAACTCCATCGACCACGTCGTGGCGGTGCTGGCGGTCCTCAAGATCCGCGCCGTCAGCATCAACGTGAACTACCGCTACGTCGAGAGCGAGCTCAACTACCTCTTCGACAACGCCGACCTCGTGGCCCTGGTCCACGAGCGCACCTACGCGCCGCTCGTCGCGGCCTGCGCCCCGCAGCACGAGCGGCTGCGCACCTACGTCGCGATCCGCGACGTGGGGGCACCCGACGACGACAGCGACCTGACGTCCTTCGGCGGCGTGACGCTCGAGGAGGCGGTGGCCGGCCACAGCGCCGAGCGCGACTTCGCCGAGCGCAGCCCCGACGACCTGCACATCATCTACACCGGCGGCACGACCGGGTTCCCCAAGGGCGTGATGTGGCGCCACGAGGACTTCTGGCGGGTGCTCGGCGGCGGCATCGACTTCTACACCGGCGCCGAGCTGGAGGAGCACGACCAGTCCAAGCAGGCCACCGACCCGCGGATGGTCACCTTCCCGCTCAGCCCGCTCATGCACGGCGGGGCCCAGGCGGGCCTGCTCATGCACCTCTTCGCCGGCCACCTCACGGTGCTCGAGCCCAAGTTCGACGCCCGCCGCACCTGGGAGGTCATCGAGCAGGACAAGGTGCAGCTCGTCTTCATGACCGGCGACGCGATGGCCCGCCCGCTGATCGAGGAGTACGAGCGCCAGGCCGCGACCGGCACGGCGTACGACGCCTCGAGCCTCTTCGCGATCTCCAGCAGCGCCGCGATCTTCAGCCACCCCATCAAGCAGCGCTGGATGGAGGCCTTCCCCGACGCCATCTTCACCGACTCGGTGGGCGCCTCCGAGACCGGCTTCCAGGGGATGGGGATGCAGGACAAGGACCACATCAGCACCGACGGCCCGGTCATCGGCCTCGGGCCGCGCAGCGTCGTCATCGGCGAGGACGGGCGCCTCCTCGACATGACCGAGGACGTCGGCCGCACCGGCCGCCTCGGCCGCGGCGGCTCGGTGCCCGTCGGCTACTACAAGGACCCCGAGAAGTCGGCCGCCACCTTCATCGAGATCGACGGCGAGCGCTACTCGGTGCCCGGCGACTTCGCCCGCATCGAGACCGACAACCGCATCACGCTGCTGGGCCGCGGCTCGAACTGCGTCAACACGGGCGGCGAGAAGGTCTTCCCCGAGGAGGTCGAGATGGCCATCAAGGGCCACCCGGCCGTGTACGACGTGCTGGTGGTCGGGATCCCCGACGAGACCTACGGCCAGGCGGTGGCCGCGGTGTGCGAGCTGCGCGAGGGCGCGAGCCTGGAGCTCGACGAGCTGCGCGAGCACCTGCGCGAGCACCTCAGCGGCTACAAGCTGCCGCGCCACCTCACGCTCGTCGACCGCGTGCCCCGCAACGCCACCGGCAAGGCGCAGTACGTCGCGGCCAAGAAGATGATCACCGACGCCAGCGTCGCGTCGGTCTGACCCCCGGACCAGGAGACCCCCGTGCGCACCCCCCTCTGCGACCGCTTCGGCATCGAGCACCCGATCTTCGCCTTCACCCCCTCCGAGCACGTCGCGGCCGCGGTCTCGCGCGCCGGCGGGCTCGGCGTGCTGGGCTGCGTGCGGTTCAACGACACCGACGAGCTCGAGCGCACCCTGAGCTGGCTCGACGACAACACCGACGGCAAGCCCTACGGCGTCGACATCGTGATGCCGATGAAGGTGCCGACCGAGGGCTCCTCGCTCGACCTGGGGGCGATGATCCCCGAGGAGCACCGCCGGTTCGTCGACGAGACGCTGCTCAAGCTGGGCGTGCCGCCGCTGCCCGAGGGCGAGGGCCGCGAGGGCGTGCTCGGGTGGCTGCACTCGGTGGCCCGCTCGCACCTCGACATCGCGCTGGCGCACCGTCCGGTGCTGATCGCCAACGCACTGGGCTCGCCCCCGGTCGACGTCATCGAGAAGTGCCACGAGCACGGGGTCGCGGTCGCGGCCCTGGCCGGCGCGGCCAAGCACGCGACCAGCCACGTCGCCAACGGCGTCGACATCATCGTGGCCCAGGGCTACGAGGCCGGCGGGCACACCGGCGAGATCGCCAGCATGGTGCTGACCCCCGACATCGTCGACGCCGTCGGGCCCGACGTGCCGGTGCTCGGGGCCGGCGGCATCGGCTCGGGACGCCAGGTCGCGGCCTCGCTGGCGCTGGGCGCCCAGGGCGTGTGGACCGGCTCGATCTGGCTCGGCACCGAGGAGTACCGCTCGCTGTCGAGCAGCGCCGGCTGGGAGACCGCGTTCCTGCGCGCCACCTCGAGCGACACCGTGCGCAGCCGGGTCTACACCGGCAAGCCCGCGCGGCTGCTCAAGACCCGCTGGACCGAGGCCTGGGCGCAGGAGGGTGCCCCGGCGCCGCTGCCGATGCCCCTGCAGAACCTGCTGGTCTCCGACGCCCACAACCGGATCAACGCCTCCGGCGACCCCGACGTCGTCGCGATGCCCGTCGGGCAGATCGTGGGCCGGATGAACCAGGTGCGCCCGGTCGCCGAGGTGATGGCCGAGCTGGTCGCCGGCTTCGACGAGGCCGTCGCCGGCCTCGAGAAGGTCCGCGGCTGAGGCGGCTCCTCAGGCGTAGGCGCGCCCGCGCTCCTCGCGCGTCCAGAGCGTGCCGCCGCCGGCACTGACGCCCTCGGCGACCAGCTCGCGCTTGAGCACCTTGTTGGTCGCCGTCGAGGGCAGGTCGTCGTTGAGGCGCACGTAGCGCGGCCACGCCTTGGGGGACAGGTCGGGCTGGGCGGCGAGGAACTCCTCGAGCTCCTGCGGCGTGAGCCGGGCCTCGTCCTCGAGCACGATCGCGGCCATCACCTGGTCGCCGACCCGCTCGTCCGGGACGGCGTACACCGCCACCCGGCTCAGGCCCGGGAGGCGCTGCAGGATCCGCTCGATCGGCCCGGCGGCCAGGTTCTCGCCGTCCACGCGCATCCAGTCGGCGGTGCGCCCGGCGAGGTAGATCCAGCCGTCGGCGTCGCGGTAGGCCAGGTCGCCCGACCAGTACATGCCGTGGCGCATCCGCTCGTCGTCGGCCTGCGGGTCGTTGTAGTAGCCGGAGAAGTAGCCGCGGCCCTGGGTGTTGACCAGCTCGCCGACCGCCTCGTCGGCGTTGGTCAGCGCACCGTGCTCGTCGAAGACCGCGACCGGGCACTCGGTCACGCTCTCGCTGTCGTAGATCGCCACGCCGTCGGTGCCCCTGCCGACCGAGCCCAGCGGGGTGCCGTCCTCGCGCTGGATGATGATGGCCAGCTCGGTGGAGCCGAAGCCGTCGACGACGCGGCAGCCGAAGCGGCGTGCGAAGTCGTCGATGTCGCGGTCGCTGGCCTCGTTGCCGAAGGCCGCGCGCAGCGTGTTGTCGGCGTCGTCGTCGCGCTCGGGCGTGGCCAGCACGTAGGCCAGTGGCTTGCCGACGTAGTTCATGTAGGTGACGCCGTGCTTGCGGACGTCGTCGAGGAACCGCGAGGCCGAGAAGGTGGCCGGCACCATCGTGGCGCCACAGGTCAGCGCCACCGCCCAGCCGGCGGCCACCGCGTTGGAGTGGAACAGCGGCATCGCCAGGTAGCAGACGTCGTCGGGCCCGAGCGAGAAGCGGCCGACCAGGTCGAGGCCCGAGAAGACGGGCAGGATGTGCGGGACCTGCACCGCCTTCGGGTCGCCGCTGGTGCCGCTGGTGAAGATCATCATCATCGTGTCCATGGCGCCGACCTCGCGGTGCGGTACCAGTGGCCCCGCCGCGGCCACCTCGTCGGCCCACCCCTCGGAGCCGACGTCGACGACGCGGGCCCCGCCGAGGTCGAGGCCCTCGACCAGCGGCAGGTGCGCGGCGTCGGTGAGGAGCACCTGGCAGTCCGCGCGGCGTACGTCGGCTGCCAGCGGCTCGCCGCGCCGGGTCGTGTTGATCCCGCACAGCACGTAGCCGCCCAGGCCTGCTCCCGCCATGGCGCGCAGCATCTCGGGGCCGTTGTCGAGCAGGGTCCCCACGTGCACCGGGCGGTCGGGGTCGAGCCCCGAGACCAGCGCCGCCGCCTCGGCCGAGGCCTCGGCCAGGTGCTGGCGCCAGGTCCAGGACCGGTCGCCGTGCACCATCGCCGGTCCGTCGTCCTCGAGGCGCTCGCGCAGCAGCTGCTGCACCGTCTCCGCCATGTCGTGCTCCCTCTCCCTCGGTGCTCCTGGGTGGTGCTGGTGGTGCTGGGTGGTGCCGGCCCGGGTCTGGTGACTAGGCCGGCTCGGTCGCGAGTGCGCGACCGATGCTGAGTGCCTGCTCGGTGGCGCTGCCGAAGGCGAGCTCGAAGCGCTTGGCCGTCGTGAAGTAGCGGTGGGCCTCGCCGTCGAGGTCGATGCCGACGCCGCCGTGCACGTGGACGGTGGTGTGCGCCAGCCGGTGCGCGGCGTCGGCCGCCCAGAGCTTGGCGACGGCGACCTCGGTCGCGGCGGGCAGGCCCTCGGCCAGGCGCCACACCGCCGACCAGAGCACCAGGCGCTGGCCGAGCACGTCGATGTAGCCGTCGGCCAGGCGCTGCGAGACGGCCTGGAAGGTACCGATCGGGCGGCCGAACTGCTCACGGGTCTTCGCGTATCCGGCGGTCAGGTGCAGCGCGCCCTCCGTGACGCCCAGCAGCTCGGCGGCGGTGCACGCGGTCAGCAGCCGGCCCAGCCGGGTCGCCGCGTCGTCACCGGGGGTGCCGACCGCCTGCGCGGGGGCGCGGTCGAGGTCGAGCCGCGCCACCTCGTCACCGTCGCTGGTGCGCCCCGGCGCGCTGCGCAGCCCGGTGGTCCCGGCCTCGACCAGGAAGAGCCCGGCACCCTGGTCCGTGCTCGCGCTGACGACGTACGCCGCCGCCGCCCCGCCGGCGCGCACCATCACCTTGGTGCCGCTGAGCACCCAGCCCTCGCCCTCGGGCTCGGCGCGGACGACCGGGCGCGAGGGCAGGTGGCTGCGCTCCTCGGAGACCGCGGCGGCGAGCACCGTGGTGCCGTCGGCCGCGCCGGGCAGCCAGCGGTCCTGCTGCACGCCGTCGGCGTGCTCGGCCAGCAGCAGCGCGACGGCGCCGTGGGTGGCCAGCGGCACCGGGGCGACCCGGCGGCCCACCTCGACGAGCACGCGGCACAGCTCGACGAGGCCGAGGCCGGCCCCGCCGTGCTGCTCGGGCACGGCCAGGGACAGCAGACCGGCCTCGCCGAGGGCGGCCCACAGGTCGCGGTCGAAGCGGTCGCCGGCGGCCTCGACGGTCCTGAGGCGCTCGGTGCCGGTGCGGTCGGCGAGGATGCGGGCGGCCAGCTCGGCCGCCTCGTCCTGCTCGGGGGTGAAGGTGAAGTCCATGGGTCCTACCTCTTCGCTGCCGGCAGGCCGAGGCCCACGTAGCCGATGATGTCGCGCTGGATCTCGTTGGTGCCGCCGCCGAAGGTCATCACCAGCGCCGAGCGGTGGTAGCGCTCGAGCCGGCCCGCGAGGACCGCGCCCGCCGACCCGGCGGCCAGGCCCGCCTGGGGCCCCACGACCTCCATCAGCGAGCGGTAGACCTCGGTGGCCAGCTCGGAGCCGTAGATCTTGGTGGCCGACGCCTCGGCGGGGGACAGGTCGACGCCCTGGTCGGCGTCGGAGGCCAGTTTCCAGTTCAGCAGGGTCAGCATCTCGATGCGGGCGTGCGCCCGGCCCAGCGCGACCTGCACCCACTCGGTGTCGACGACGCGCTGCCCGTCGGGGTTCTTGGTCTCCTGGGCCCACCGGCGCACCTGCGCCAGCGACTGCACCAGCGGTGCCGACGAGGTCAGGGCGACCCGCTCGTGGTTGAGCTGGTTGGTCATCAGCGACCAGCCGCCGTTGAGCTCGCCGACGAGGTTGCCCACCGGCACCCGCACGTCCTCGTAGTAGGTGGCGCTGGTGCCGACGCCGGCCACCGTGTGCACCGGGGTGTAGGAGAAGCCGGGGGAGTCGGCCGGCACCAGGATCATCGACAGGCCCTTGTGCCTGGGCAGGTCGGGGTCGGTGCGGCAGGCCAGCCAGAGCCAGTCGGCGTACTGGATGAGCGAGGTCCACATCTTCTGGCCGTTGATCACGAACTCGTCGCCCTCGCGCACCGCCCGGGTGCGCAGCGAGGCGAGGTCGGTGCCCGAGCCGGGCTCGGAGTAGCCGATCGAGAAGTGCAGCTCGCCGGCCAGGATGCGGGGCAGGAAGTACTCCTTCTGCTCCTCGCTGCCGTAGCGCATGATCGTGGGACCGACGGTGTTGAGCGTCAGGTAGGGGATCGGCACCCCGAAGTCGGCCGCGACGTCGGTGAAGACCAGCTGGTCGACCATCGAGCGTGCCTGCCCGCCGTACTCCGCGGGCCAGCCGATGCCCAGCCAGCCGTCGCTGCCCAGCCGGCGGATCACGTCCTTGTAGACGCCGGCCTCGCCGAACTCGCCGGTCGCCGCCGACAGCCCTGCCCGCACCTCGGGGGTGACGAGCGCGGAGAAGTACTCGCGCAGCTCCTCGCGCAGGGCGAGCTGCTCGGGCTCGAGAGCCAGGTGCATGGTGGGTCTCCGCTTCGGTGGGGTCCCGCTCGCCGGGGTCGCGACGGGTGTGGCTGGCGCCACACTGGAGAAAACTATAACCTGTTCTCGTTTTGGTCCACCGACACGACTGGAGAGACGCCATGAGCGGGACGACCAGCAGCACCCCCCGCCTCCTCGACCGGGGCACCGCACCCGACCGCTACGCGCGCGGGTGGCACTGCCTGGGACTGGCGAGCACCTTCGCCGACGGCCTGCCGCACCGCGTCCAGGGCTTCGGCGGCCAGCTGGTCGTCTGGCAGGACTCCCAGGGCGGGCTGAACGTGCTCGACTCCTACTGCCGCCACATGGGCGGGGACCTCTCGCAGGGCAGCGTGAAGGGCGACGAGATCGCCTGCCCCTTCCACGACTGGCGCTGGGGCGGCGACGGGCGCTGCAAGTCCATCCCCTACGCCAAGCGCGTGCCGCTGCGGGCCCGCACCCAGCGGTACGCCACGGAGGTCCGCAACGGCCAGCTGCTGATCTGGCACGACCCCGAGGGCTCCGCCCCCGACCACGACCTGCTGCCGCCCGAGCTGCCCGGGATCGGCACCGACGCCTACACCGACTGGGCCTGGGAGGTCGTGCCCATCGAGGGCTCCAACTGCCGCGAGCTCATCGACAACGTCGTCGACATGGCGCACTTCTACTACGTGCACCTGTCGTTCCCGACCAGCTTCCGCAACGTGTTCGAGGGGCCGCGGGCCACGCAGTACATGGAGTCCAAGGGCCGCCCCGACGTGAGCGGCGGCTACGGCGACGAGGACCTCTTCCTGAGGTCCGAGGCGACCTACTACGGACCGTCGTACATGATCAACTGGCTCGACGTGGACTACAAGGGCTTCCGCACCGAGGTCGTGCTGATCAACTGCCACGTGCCGACCGGGCCCGACTCCTTCACCCTCCAGTACGGCATCTCGGTCAAGAAGCCCGACGGGCTCGACGAGGCCACCGCGCAGTTCATCGCCGCGAAGTACGCCGACATGTTCGGCAGCGGGTTCCTCCAGGACGTCGCCATCTGGAAGAACAAGGTGCCGGTGCAGAACCCGCTGCTCTGCGAGGAGGACGGCCCCGTCTACCAGCTGCGCCGCTGGTACGAGCAGTTCTACGTCGACGCCGCCGACGTCACCCCCGAGATGACCGAGCGCTTCGAGTTCGAGGTCGACACGACGCTGGCCAACGAGTACTGGCAGCAGGAGGTGGCCGAGAACCTGGCCCGCCGCCAGGCCGGGGACCAGGCTGGGGACCCCGGCGTCATGACAGGCAGCTGATGGCCTCGTTCGTGCCGACCAGCCCCGAGACGCTGGAGGACCAGCGGCTCTACACCGCGGCCAGGCTGACCCCGGTCGACTGCCTGGACTGCCGGGCCCGGGTCGGTGTGAAGAAGAACAGCGACCACCACACCTCCGTCCAGTGGAGCACCGCGGCGCGCGAGCACTGCCCCGAGCTGTCCCGGCGGGGCAGCGACCGGTCGGGGCGGGGCCTGCAGCAGGGCTGCTCGCGCCTGGCCGCGAGCATCGAGGCCGCTGTGCGGGACGGCGCGGTCCCCGTCGGGGCCGAGGACGGATACTGAGCGCGTGGACATCGACAGCTTCGACCTGGAGGTCGTCGACGTGGTCGAGGAGACCGCCGACGCCCGCTCCATCTCGTTCCGCGTCCCCGAGGGCGCCGAGGAGCACTTCCGCTACAAGCCGGGGCAGTTCCTGACCCTCGCGGTGCCCTCCGACCGCACCGGCGTGGCCGCGCGCTGCTACTCGCTGTCCTCCAGCCCGCACGACGACGGCCCGCTGACCGTGACCGTCAAGCGCACCGCCGAGGGCTACGCGTCGAACTGGATCTGCGACCACCTGCGGCCCGGGTCGACCATCCGCTCGCTGCCCCCCAGCGGCATCTTCACCCCGGCCTCCCTCGATGCCGACCTGCTCCTCTTCGGCGGCGGGAGCGGCGTGACCCCGGTCATGTCGATCCTGCGCACCGCGCTGGCCCGGGGCACCGGACGGATCGTGCTGTTCTACGCCAACCGCGACGAGAGGTCGGTGATCTTCGCCGCCGAGCTGGCGCGCCTGGCCCGGGAGCACCCCGAGCGGCTGCAGGTCGTGCACTGGCTCGAGTCGGTGCAGGGCCTGCCCGACCAGGCCCAGCTGCGCGCCTTCGCCGCGGCGTACGCCGATCGCGACGCCTTCGTCTGCGGCCCGGCCCCGTTCATGAAGGCCACCGTCGCCGCCCTGCGCGAGCTCGACTTCCCCCGCGCGCGCCGCCACCAGGAGAAGTTCGTCTCGCTGGGCGGCAACCCGTTCGGCGACGCCGTCGGCGCGGGGGAGACCCAGGTCGAGGTCACCGACACCGACGCCGAGACCGAGGTCGGGCGGGGACCCGTGCGGCTGGAGGTCGAGCTCGACGGCACCACCCACTCCTTCGACGACTGGGCCCCCGGCACCACCCTGCTCGACCACCTGGAGGCCAAGGGCGTGGCCGCGCCGTTCTCGTGCCGCGAGGGCGAGTGCTCGGCCTGCGCGGTGCGGCTGCTGGAGGGCGAGGTGAGCATGACGAACAACGACGTGCTCGACGACGAGGACCTCGCCGACGGCATCCGGCTGGCCTGCCAGTCGCACCCGGTCACCGACAGCGTGCGGGCGACGTACCACTGAGTCCTGGTGGGCCGACGGGGCCGGTGCCACACCATGGCCACGTTAAATCCACAGGACGGTAACAACCGCCCCTCCTCCCGGATCCCGCTCTGCCAGGGGCTGCGCGCCCTGAGCGGGTGGCCCGAGGCGGTCTAGACAGCAATCTCAAATGATTGGCAACAAGTTCCTCCGGGGTAGGGATGTCGTTGAGATGGGTGTCCGCACCCTCCCCGATCCCCCGGAGGCACCCATGGCCACCGTCGCCGTGCTCCTCGTCGTCCTGCTCGTCTGTACCGCCGCCGGCCTCGCCGCGGCGCCGCTCGGCGACCGGCAGCGGTCCCGTGAGCGCACCCGGCGCCTGCGCTACGTCGAGCGGCACCCCCAGCGGGTGAACCTCGGCGACATCGAGACGCTGCTGCGCGTCCACGAGCTGCCCGAGGAGGAGATCCGCCTCCTCTCGGCCAAGGCCCGCCGCCGGGGCATCCGGCCGCTGACCATGTGGATGTGGATCCAGCAGCGCGGGGTGCACACGTTGGCGGTCGTGGTGGCCGCCGACCTGTCCCACGAGGAGCTCATCGCCCACCTGGCCCACGGCACCGTGCCGGACCTGGCCGAGCTCGAGGTCTTCGCCGCGCTCAACGGCCTGACCCGCTCGGCGGCCGAGCCGTCGCGTCCGGCGCTGCCGGTGGCCGCCGCCGTGGCGCCCGCGCAGCGGCCCGCGGCCCCCACGGTCACCGCGCGCACCGAGGCCGACGAGCCCGCCGCGCGGGCGCTGCCGCCCGTGCTCGGCCCGGGCTCGTGGCCCTACGGCGACATCCGCGACATCCTGGGCTCCACCGACGGGCCCGAGGCGGGCCGCGACGGCCACGCCGCCTGACGGACGGCTCTCACCAGCCGCGCTCGCGCCACCCGGGCAGGTGCGGACGCTCGGCACCGAGGGTCGAGTCGCCCCCGTGGCCGGGGTAGAACCAGGTCTCGTCGGGCAGCGTGGCGAAGATCTTGTGCTCCACCTCGTCGACCAGCTGCCGGAAGGCCGCCTCGTCGCCGAAGGTGGCCCCGACGCCCCCGGGGAACAGCGAGTCGCCCGTGAACAGGTGCGGGTGCCCGTCGGGGTCGGCGGGGTCGTCGTAGACCAGCGCCACCGAGCCGGGCGTGTGCCCGGCCACGGCCAGCACGCGCAGGCTGCACCGCCCCACCCGCACGGTGTCGCCGTGCGCGAGGCGGCCGGTGACCTCGACACCGGTCTGCTCGGTGACGGCGTCGGCGTCGGGCTCGCCGACGAGGACCTCGGCCCCCGTGGCCTCGACGACGGCGGCCAGTGCCCGGTGGTGGTCCCAGTGCTGGTGCGTGGTGACGACGGCCGACAGCCCGGCCGCCCCGACGAGCGGCAGCAGCGTCTCCGGCTCGGCGGCGGCGTCGACGAGCACCTGCTCGCCGCTCTCGCGGCAGCGCAGCAGGTAGCAGTTGTTGGACATCTCCGGGTCGACCGCGACCTTGGTGATGCTCAGGTGCGCGAGCTCGCGCACCTGCGCCTCGCCGCCGGGTCGGACGTCTCCGGTGTAGGTCATGTCCCCAGCATGCCGCGCGGGGCGTGACCAACGGCGCACCGGGTGGGTGTGGGTCGGGGGCCCTCGCGCTGGCACCGTTGTCGCTGGCGGGTGGCACCGTGGGCGAGGACGTGCGCCGTCGGGGCTGCCGCCGTACTATCACGAACGCGTGTTCGATCGACCAGGGAGACTTCGTGCAGGACCAGCTCATCATCCGGGGCGCCCGGGAGCACAACCTCAAGGACGTCTCGATCGACCTGCCCCGGGACTCCCTCATCGTCTTCACGGGCCTCTCCGGCTCGGGCAAGTCCTCGCTCGCCTTCGACACCATCTTCGCCGAGGGCCAGCGCCGCTACGTCGAGTCGCTGTCGGCCTACGCCCGGCAGTTCCTGGGCCAGATGGACAAGCCCGACGTCGACTTCATCGAGGGGCTCTCGCCCGCCGTCTCCATCGACCAGAAGTCGACCTCGAAGAACCCGCGCTCCACGGTCGGCACCATCACCGAGGTCTACGACTACCTGCGCCTGCTCTACGCCCGCGCCGGGCGCCCGCACTGCCCCACCTGCGGGGCGCCGATCGAGCGGCAGACGCCCCAGCAGATCGTCGACCGGGTGCTCGCGCTCGAGGAGGGCCGGCGCTTCCAGGTGCTCGCGCCCGTCATCCGCGGTCGCAAGGGCGAGTACGTCGACATGTTCTCCCAGCTGCAGACCCAGGGCTTCTCGCGGGCCCGGGTCAACGGCGAGACGCACACGCTCGACGCGCCGCCGACGCTGGACAAGCAGAAGAAGCACACGATCGAGGTGGTCGTCGACCGGCTCTCGGTCAAGGAGTCCAGCAAGCGCCGCCTGACCGACTCCGTCGAGACCGCTCTCGGGCTCGCCGGGGGGCTCGTGGTCTTCGACTTCGTCGACCTGCCGGCCGACGACGAGCACCGCGAGCTGCGCTTCAGCGAGAAGATGGCCTGCCCCAACGAGCACCCGATCGACGTCGACGAGCTCGAGCCGCGCTCGTTCTCCTTCAACTCGCCGTTCGGCGCCTGCCCGGCCTGCACCGGCCTGGGCACCCGGATGGAGGTCGACGGCGAGCTTGTCGTGCCGAACCCGGCGGCGACCCTCGGCGAGGGCGCCATCCAGCCGTGGAGCCACGCCCACGTCTCCGACTACTTCCTGCGCCTGCTCGGTGCGCTGGGCGGCGAGCTCGGCTTCGACCTGAACACCCCCTGGGAGGAGCTGCCCGCCTCGGCGCGCAAGGCGATCCTCGACGGGCACGCGCGCAAGGTCCACGTCGTGACCCGCAACCGCTACGGCCGCGAGCGCGCCTACGACGCCGCCTTCGAGGGCGTGCGCTCCTACGTCGAGCGCCGGCACCGCGAGGCGGAGTCCGACACCAGCCGCGAGCGCTTCGAGAGCTTCATGCGCGAGGTGCCCTGCCCCACCTGCGACGGCTCGCGGCTCAAGTCGGTCTCGCGCTCGGTGACGCTGACCTCGGTCGCCGACGGCGAGCCCCGGCGCGCCGGCATCGCCGAGGTCTGCGCGCTGCCGATCAACGAGGCCTCGCAGTTCCTCAGCGAGCTCGACATGACCACCCGCGAGCGCCAGATCGGCGAGCGGGTGCTCAAGGAGATCCACGAGCGGCTGCAGTTCCTGCTCGACGTGGGCCTCGACTACCTCTCCCTCGACCGGCCCTCGGGGTCGCTGTCGGGCGGCGAGGCCCAGCGCATCCGCCTGGCCACCCAGATCGGCGCCGGCCTCGTCGGCGTCCTCTACGTGCTCGACGAGCCCTCGATCGGCCTGCACCAGCGCGACAACCAGCGGCTGATCGAGACCCTGCTGCGGCTCAAGGACCTCGGCAACACCCTGATCGTCGTCGAGCACGACGAGGACACCATCAAGGTCGCCGACTGGGTCGTCGACATCGGGCCGGGGGCCGGCGAGCACGGCGGCCAGGTCGTGCACAGCGGCACCGTGCAGGACCTCTACGACCACCCCGACTCGATGACCGGGCAGTACCTCTCGGGTCGCCGCGAGATCCCCGTGCCGGCCGTACGCCGCCCGCGCACCGTGGGCCGCGAGCTCAAGGTCCTGGGTGCGCGCGAGCACAACCTCGCCGACGTCGACGTGTCGTTCCCGCTCGGGCTCTTCGTCGCCGTGACCGGGGTCTCCGGGTCCGGCAAGTCCACGCTGGTCAACGACATCCTCTACACCTCGCTGGCCAAGCAGATCTACAACGCCCGCACGCTGCCGGGCCGGCACCGCGCCATCACCGGCACCGAGCACGTCGACAAGGTCATCCACGTCGACCAGTCGCCGATCGGGCGCACGCCGCGCTCGAACCCCGCGACCTACACCGGCGTCTTCGACCACGTGCGCAAGCTCTTCGCCGCCACGCCCGAGGCCAAGATGCGCGGCTACCTGCAGGGCCGCTTCTCCTTCAACGTCAAGGGCGGTCGCTGCGAGGCGTGCTCGGGCGACGGCACGCTGAAGATCGAGATGAACTTCCTGCCCGACGTCTACGTCCCGTGCGAGGTCTGCCACGGCGCGCGCTACAACCGCGAGACGCTCGAGGTGCACTACAAGGGCAAGACCATCGCCGAGGTCCTCGACATGCCGATCGAGGAGGCCGTCGACTTCTTCGCGGCCGTCCCGGCGATCTCGCGCCACCTGACCACCCTGGTCGAGGTGGGGCTGGGCTACGTGCGGCTCGGCCAGCCCGCCACCACGCTGTCGGGCGGTGAGGCGCAGCGCGTCAAGCTCTCCGCCGAGCTGCAGAAGCGCTCCACCGGGCGCACGGTCTACGTGCTCGACGAGCCCACCACCGGCCTGCACTTCGAGGACATCCGCAAGCTGCTGCTGGTGCTGGGACGCCTGGTCGACTCCGGCAACACGGTGCTGGTCATCGAGCACAACCTCGACGTCATCAAGACCGCCGACTGGCTGGTCGACATGGGCCCCGAGGGCGGCTCGCGCGGCGGCCTGGTGGTCGCCGAGGGCACCCCCGAGCAGGTGGCCGCGGTGCCCGAGAGCCACACGGGCCGCTACCTGGCCCCGCTGCTCGAGGGCAAGGAGGCCGAGCAGCCCAGCGGCATGCTGGGCGCCGACGAGGCGCCCGCGCCCGTGCGCGCCACGCGACGCCAGGCCGCGGCCCGCGCGGCCAACGAGCGCGCCGCGACCACGCGGCGTACGCCCCCGAAGGCCGCGAAGAAGCCGGCCGGGAAGAGCACCGGCAAGGCGGCGGCGAAGAAGCCTGCTCGTTGAGGCACCTGGCTAGGGTGTGGCCATGAACGAGCGCCCGTCCGCGACCCCCGTCAGCCGTCGTCACGCCCTGGGGGGTGCCGCGGGGGTCGGGCTGGGCCTGCCGCTGCTGGCCGCCTGCGGCGGCGACGAGGGCGGGTCCACGGCCTCGGACCCCACGCCCGAGGTGGCCCCGGGGGAGCCGCTGACCACGACCGCCGACGTGCCCGTGGGCGGCGGGGTGATCCTGGCCGAGGAGAAGGTCGTCGTCACCCAGCCCAGCGAGGGCGAGTTCAAGGCCTGGTCCAACGTCTGCACCCACCAGGGCTGCGCGCTCGAGAGCGTCACCGCCGAGGGCATCCGCTGCCCCTGCCACGGCTCGGTCTTCGACGTGGCGACCGGCGAGCCCCTCTCGGGGCCCGCCAACAGCGCTCTGGCCGAGCTGCCGCTCACCGTCGAGGGCGACTCGATCACCCTCGCCTGACGCCGGGCCCGGGGGTGTCCCCGGCGACTCGTAGGCTGGTGCGGTGCCAGACCGACCAGCCCGGCCAGAGCGGCGCAGCACCCGCGGCCCGTTGTCCTACCGTCCCGAGCCCGGCTCGATCCCGACCGGTCCGGGCGTCTACCGCTTCCGCGACGCCAAGGGGCGCGTGGTCTACGTCGGCAAGGCCAAGAACCTGCGGGCCCGGCTGTCGTCGTACTTCCAGGACATCGCCCACCTGCACCAGCGCACCGCGACGATGGTCACCACGGCCGCCAGCGTGGAGTGGACGGTGGTCAACACCGAGGTCGAGGCCCTGCAGCTGGAGTACTCCTGGATCAAGGAGTACGACCCGCGCTTCAACGTCAAGTACCGCGACGACAAGTCCTACCCGTGGCTGGCGGTCACCGTGGGGGAGGAGTTCCCCCGCGTGATGGTCGGGCGCGGCGCCAAGCGCCGCGGCACCCGCTACTTCGGTCCCTACAGCCACGCGTGGGCGATCCGCGAGACCGTCGACATCCTGCTGCGGGTCTTCCCGATGCGCTCGTGCAGCAACGGGGTCTTCAAGCGCTCCGCCCAGATCGGCCGCCCCTGCCTGCTCGGCTACATCGACAAGTGCTCGGCGCCGTGCGTGGGCCAGGTCAGCGCCGAGGAGCACCGCGCGATCGTCGACGACTTCTGCGACTTCATGAGCGGGCAGACCCGGCCGTTCCTGCGCCGCATCGAGAAGCAGATGTACGCCGCCTCCGAGGCGATGGACTTCGAGAAGGCGGCCCGCCTGCGTGACGACCTCGGCGCCATGCAGCGCGCCCTGGAGAAGCAGGCGGTGGTGCTGGGCGACGGCGCCGACGCCGACGTGATCGCGCTGGCCGAGGACCCGCTCGAGGTGGCGGTGCAGATCTTCTACGTGCGCGGGGGCCGGATCCGCGGCCAGCGCGGCTGGGTCGCCGACCGGGTCGAGGAGGGCGGCACCGCCGAGCTGGTCGAGCACTTCCTGCTCCAGCTCTACGCCGGTGACTCCGAGTCGATCCCGCGCGAGATCCTGGTGCCGGCGCTGCCGCCCGACCACGCGACGTTCGAGGAGCTGCTCAGCGAGCTGCGCGGGGGGCGGGTGCAGATCCGGGTGCCCCAGCGCGGCGACAAGCGGACCCTGCAGGAGACGGTGGCCTCCAACGCCGCCCAGGCGCTGGCCCTGCACAAGACCAAGCGCGCCAGCGACCTGACCACCCGCAACCGGGCCCTGGAGGAGATCCAGGAGGCCCTCGAGCTCGACGACGTGCCGCTGCGCATCGAGTGCTACGACGTCTCCAACCTGCAGGGCACCGAGGTGGTGGCCTCGATGGTGGTCTTCGAGGACGGCCTGGCCCGCAAGGGTGAGTACCGCAAGTTCGTCATCAAGGGCGTCGACGGGCAGAACGACGTCGCCTCGATGCACGAGGTGATCACCCGGCGCTTCCGACGGCTGCTCGACGAGCAGGCGCGCTCCGAGACCGTCGAGGGCCAGGACGGCCCGATGCTGGTCGACCCCGAGACCGGCCGGCCCCGCAAGTTCGCCTACTCCCCGGGCCTGGTGGTGGTCGACGGCGGCCCGCCGCAGGTGGCCGCCGCCCAGCGCGCCCTCGACGAGCTCGGCATCGACGACGTGCCGGTCTGCGGGCTGGCCAAGCGACTCGAGGAGGTGTGGGTGCCCGGCCAGGAGGACCCGGTGATCCTGGCCCGCTCCTCCGAGGGC
Organism: Nocardioides salarius; assembly: GCF_016907435.1. Lineage (NCBI taxonomy): Bacteria > Bacillati > Actinomycetota > Actinomycetes > Propionibacteriales > Nocardioidaceae > Nocardioides > Nocardioides salarius. The sequence continues at coordinate 4,412,622 of NZ_JAFBBZ010000001.1, forward strand.
CTCTACCTGCTCCAGCGCATCCGCGACGAGGCGCACCGCTTCGCCATCACCCACCACCGCAGCCGGCGTTCCAAGTCGATGGTCGAGAGCGTCCTCGACGACGTCCCGGGCCTGGGCGAGGTGCGGCGCAAGACGCTGCTGGTCCACTTCGGGTCCTTGAAGAAGCTGCGGGCGGCCACTGCCGAGGAGATCGCCGAGGTGCCGGGCATCGGGGCCCGCACGGCCGCCTCGATCAAGGCCGCGGTCACGCCCGAGGGCGAGGCCGGGGAGACTGCTCCGGTGATCGTTTCGGTGAACACCGCCACGGGAGAGATCGAGGAAGCATGAGCGAGCAGCAGCAGCCCCCCACCGGACCGCTGGTGGTGGTGACCGGGATGACCGGCGCGGGGCGCAGCACCGCGGCCAAGGAGCTCGAGGACCTCGGCTACTACGTCGTCGACAACCTGCCGCCGAGCCTGCTGCGCGACGTGGTGCGCCTCGTCGACGAGAGCCAGGGCGCCGGGCAGCCGATCGCGGTGGTCGTCGACGTGCGCTCGGGCTCGTTCTTCGGCTCCCTGCAGGCCAACCTGGCCCAGAAGGCCACCGGGCGCCGCGCCACGCTCGTCTTCCTCGAGGCCACCGACGACGTGCTCGTACGCCGCCAGGAGGCCGCGCGCCGCCCGCACCCGCTGCAGGGCAGCGGCCGGCTCCTCGACGGGCTCGAGCGCGAGCGGGTCGTGCTCGCCGACCTGCGCGGCGAGGCCGACCTGGTCATCGACACCACCGCCCTCAACGTGCACCAGCTGACCGGGCGCATCCGCGAGGCGTTCGGGTCGCCGGACTCCACCGACCTGCGCATCCGCGTGGTCAGCTTCGGCTTCAAGTACGGCATCCCCGTCGACGCCGACTACCTGGCCGACATGCGCTTCCTGCCCAACCCGCACTGGATCCCCGAGCTGCGCCCGCACACGGGCCGCGACCAGGAGGTCTCGGAGTACGTGCTCTCGCAGCCGGGGGCCGCGGAGTTCCTCGACGGCTACCTGCCGGTGCTGACCGGGGTGGCCGAGGGCTACCTGCGCGAGGGCAAGCGCTTCATGCGGGTGGCGATCGGGTGCACGGGCGGCAAGCACCGCAGCGTCGCGATGACCGAGGAGGTCACCCGCCGGCTGGTCGAGCTCGGCCTCCAGGCCACGGCCACCCACCGTGACCTGGGCCGCGAGTGATGGCGCCGGCACCCGCCGACCGGGCGCAGTCGGTGGTCGCGCTGGGCGGCGGGCACGGCCTGCACGCCTCGCTGCGCGCCCTGCGCAGGCTGGTCGACGAGGTCGTCGTCGACGACCTGACCGCGGTGGTCACGGTCGCCGACAACGGCGGCTCCTCCGGCCGCCTGCGCGGTGAGTTCGGGGTGCTCCCGCCCGGCGACCTGCGCATGGCGCTGGCCGCCCTCTGCGGCCTCGACGAGTGGGGCGGGACCTGGGAACGGGTGCTGCAGCACCGCTTCGCCGGCGAGGGCGAGATGAACGGCCACGTCGTGGGCAACCTGCTGATCGTGGCCCTGTGGGAGCAGCTGGGCGACCACGTGCAGGCCCTCGACCTGGTCGGGCGGCTGCTCGGGTCGGCCGGCAGGGTGCTGCCGATGGCCCTGACCCCGCTCGACATCACCGCCCAGGTGCGCGGCCTCGACCCGGCCGACGACGACGCCCTGACCCTGGTGCGCGGACAGGTCGAGGTCGCCACGACCGGCGGGGTGATCACCCGCGTCGACCTCGAGCCGGCGGCGCCGCGCCCCTGCCCCGAGGCCCTACAGGCCGTCGCCGACGCCGACTGGGTGGTGCTGGGCCCCGGCTCCTGGTTCAGCTCGGTCATCCCGCACCTCCTGGTCCCCGACCTGCGCCACGCGCTGGTCTCCACCGACGCCCGCGTGGTGGTGGTGCTCAACCTGGAGGAGCAGCCGGGCGAGACCGGGGGGTTCGGCCCGGCCGACCACCTGGCGGTCCTGGTCGAGCACGCGCCCGAGCTCGCCGTGCACACCGTGCTGGCCGACACCCGCATCGGTGCCGAGGAGCGGGCGCACCTGCTCGAGGTCGTCGAGGCCGCCGGGGCGCGGCTGGTGGTCGCCGACGTCGCCTCCGCCGACGGTGGTCCGCGCCACGACCCGGTCAAGCTGGCAGCGGCGTACGAGAGCATCGTGCTGGGCGCAGGGGCGCCGGGCGACGCCGACCTCGTGGCCCGCCCGTGATCGTGGCAGGATTCAACGCATGGCGATGACGGCACAGGTGAAGGCGGAGCTCGCCTCCACCCAGATCACGAAGACCTGCTGCCGCAAGGCCGAGGTGGCCTCGATGCTGCGCTTCGCCGGCGGGCTGCACATCGTCAGCGGCCGGATCGTCGTGGAGGCCGAGCTCGACACCGGCGCCGCGGCCCGGCGGCTGCGCCGCGACGTCTCCGAGGTGTACGGCGCGCAGTCCGACGTGGTGATGGTGCAGGGCAACGGCATCCGCAAGGGCAGCCGCTACATCGTGCGCGTGGTCAAGGACGGCGAGTCGCTGGCCCGCCAGACCGGGCTGCTCGACCAGCGCGGCCGCCCGGTGCGCGGGCTGCCGCCCGCGGTGGTGGCCGGCGGCGGCTGCGACTCGGTGGCCGCCTGGCGTGGTGCCTTCCTCGCGCACGGCTCGCTGACCGAGCCGGGCCGCTCGTCCTCGCTCGAGGTCACCTGCCCCGGCTCCGAGGCCGCGCTGGCGCTCGTCGGCGTGGCGCGGCGGCTGGGCATCCAGGCCAAGGCGCGCGAGGTGCGCGGCGTCGACCGGGTGGTCATCCGTGACGGCGACGCGATCGGCCAGCTGCTGACCCGCCTCGGCGCCCACGAGTCGCTGATGGCCTGGGAGGAGCGCCGGATGCGCCGCGAGGTGCGGGCCACGGCCAACCGCCTGGCCAACTTCGACGACGCCAACCTGCGTCGCTCGGCGCGCGCCGCCGTCGCCGCGGGCGCGCGGGTCGAGCGGGCCATGGAGATCCTGGGCGAGGAGGTGCCCGACCACCTGCGGATGGCCGGCACCCTGCGCCTGGAGCACAAGCAGGCCTCGCTCGAGGAGCTCGGCCAGCTCCACGAGCCGGTGCTCACCAAGGACGCGATCGCCGGGCGGATCCGCCGGCTGCTGGCGATGGCCGACAAGCGCGCCGAGGACCTGGGCATCCCCGACACGGAGTCGTCGCTGACCCCGGAGATGATGGCCGAGGACGTCTGAGCCGCGACCCCGGTCGCGGTTACCCGGTCGTACCCCGGGACGGGGCTGCGACCCCGGCGCTGGTGGCGATAGGGTCGTGACGCACGCCGCCCCGGTTCCGGGAGCGGGCCGTCAGCCACAGAGCAGGAGCAGCAGTGACCGTTCGAGTAGGTATCAACGGGTTCGGCCGGATCGGCCGCAACTTCTTCCGTGCCGTCCGCGCCTCCGGTGCGGACATCGAGATCGTCGGGGTCAACGACCTGACCGACAACGCCTCGCTGGCCCACCTGCTCAAGTTCGACTCGATCCTGGGCCGTCTCGACGCCGACGTCTCGGCCACCGAGGACGAGATCCGCGTCGGCGACCAGGTCGTGAAGACCTTCGCCGAGCGTGACCCGGCCAACCTGCGCTGGAGCGACCTCGGGGTCGACGTGGTCGTCGAGTCGACCGGCTTCTTCACCGACGCGACGAAGGCCCGTGCCCACGTCGACGCGGGCGGCGCCAAGAAGGTCATCATCTCCGCGCCCGCCTCCAACGAGGACATCACCGTCGTGATGGGCGTCAACCACGAGCTCTACGACCCGGCGCAGCACACCGTGATCTCCAACGCGTCGTGCACCACCAACTGCCTCGCGCCGATGGCCAAGGCCCTCAACGACGAGTTCGGCATCGTCAAGGGCCTGATGACCACGGTGCACGCCTACACCGCGGACCAGAACCTGCAGGACAACATCCACAAGGACCCGCGCCGCGCCCGCGCCGCCGCCCTCAACGTGGTGCCCACCTCGACCGGCGCCGCCAAGGCGATCGGCCTGGTCCTGCCCGAGCTCAAGGGCAAGCTCGACGGCTACGCCCTGCGCGTGCCCGTGCCCACCGGCTCGGCCACCGACCTGACCTTCGAGGCCGGTCGCGAGACCACCGTCGAGGAGGTCAACGCTGTGGTGCAGAAGGCCGCCGACGGTCGCTTCCTGCGCTACTCGACCGACCCGATCGTCTCCTCCGACATCGTCACCGACCCGGCGTCGTGCATCTTCGACGCGCCGCTGACCAAGGTCATCGGCAACCAGGTCAAGGTCGTCGGGTGGTACGACAACGAGTGGGGCTACTCCAACCGTCTGGTCGACCTCATCGGCTACGTCGGCGAGACGCTCTGACGGTGGCTTCGCACACTGACCTCGCCCAGCTCCTGGCGCAGGGGGTCGAGGGCAAGCGGGTGCTGGTCCGCTCTGACCTCAACGTCCCGCTCGACGGGCCCGCCGACGCGCGGGTGATCACCGACGACGGGCGCATCCGCGCGAGCGTGCCCACCGTCCGCGCCCTGGCCGAGGCCGGGGCGCGGGTGGTGGTCACCGCCCACCTCGGACGTCCCCAGGGCGCCCCCGACCCGGCGTACTCGCTCGCGCCGGTGGCCGCCCGCCTGGGCGAGCTGCTGGGCCGTGACGTGGCCTTCGCCCGCGACACCGTGGGGGAGTCGGCCCACGAGAGCGTGGCCGGCCTCGAGGACGGTCAGGTCGCGCTGCTGGAGAACGTGCGCTTCAACGCCGCCGAGACGAGCAAGGACGACGCCGAGCGCGAGGACTTCGCGGCCCGGCTCGCCGAGCTCGCCGACGTCTTCGTCTCCGACGGCTTCGGCGTCGTGCACCGCAAGCAGGCCTCGGTGTACGACGTGGCCAAGCGCCTCCCGCACGCCATGGGCGGTCTGGTGGCCACCGAGATCGAGGTGCTGCGCCGGCTGACGCAGACGCCCGAGCGGCCCTACGTGGTCGTCCTGGGCGGCTCGAAGGTCTCCGACAAGCTCGGCGTCATCGACAACCTGCTCGGCAAGGCCGACAAGCTGCTCATCGGCGGCGGGATGGTCTTCACCTTCCTCAAGGCCCAGGGCCACGAGGTCGGTCAGAGCCTGCTCGAGGAGGACCAGCTCGACACCTGCCGGGCCTACCTCGAGCGCGCCGAGGCCTCGGGCGTGCAGATCCTGCTGCCCGGCGACGTCGTCGTCGACAGCGCGTTCCCCTCGGGCGAGCGCGAGCCCGAGCCGCGCGTGGTCCCGGCCACCCAGATCCCGGCCGACTGCCTGGGCCTCGACATCGGTCCGGCCGCCGGCGCCGACTTCGCCGCGGCCCTGGCCGACGCCCGGACCGTCTTCTGGAACGGGCCGATGGGCGTCTTCGAGGTCCCCGCGTTCTCCGACGGCACCCGTGCGGTCGCGCAGGCGCTGACCGGCATCGACGGCCTCTCGGTCGTCGGTGGCGGCGACTCGGCCGCGGCCGTGCGCGCGCTCGGCTTCGACGAGGACGCGTTCGGCCACATCTCCACCGGCGGTGGGGCCTCCCTCGAGTACCTCGAGGGCAAGGACCTCCCCGGCATCGACGTCCTGGAGGACTGACCACATGGCTCGCACCACCCCCGCCGCCGGGCGCACCCCGCTGATGGCCGGCAACTGGAAGATGAACCTGAACCACCAGGAGGCGGTGGTGCTGGTCCAGAAGCTCGCCTGGGTGCTCAAGGACAAGAAGCACGACCACGCCAAGGCCGAGGTCGTCGTGGTGCCGCCGTTCACCGACCTGCGCTCCGTGCAGACCCTGGTCGACGGTGACCGGCTGCCGGTGCGCTACGGCGCCCAGGACGTCTCCGTGCACGAGTCGGGCGCCTACACGGGCGAGATCTCCGCCGGCATGCTCGCCAAGCTCGGCTGCTCCTACGTCGTGGTGGGCCACTCCGAGCGCCGCGAGCACCACGGCGAGAGCGACGAGCTGGTCAGCGCCAAGGCGCACCGCGCGCTCGAGGCCGGGATGACCCCGATCGTCTGCGTCGGCGAGGGCCTCGAGACCCGCCGGGCCGGCGAGCACGTGGCGTACTGCCTGGCCCAGGTGCAGGGCTCCCTGGCGGGCTTCAGCGCCGAGCAGGTCGCGGGCCTCGTGGTCGCCTACGAGCCGGTGTGGGCCATCGGCACCGGCGAGGTCGCCACGCCCGAGGACGCGCAGGAGGTGTGTGCGGCCATCCGCGAGCACGTCCGCTCGACGCTGGGCGACGAGGCCGCCGACGGCGTGCGGGTGCTGTACGGCGGCTCGGTCAAGGCCGCCAACATCGCGGGGATCATGGCCAAGGACGACGTCGACGGTGCCCTGGTGGGCGGCGCGAGCCTGCAGGCCGAGGAGTTCGGCGGGATCTGCCGGTTCTACGACATGCCGGTCCTGTGACCGTCGGACCCGTGACGTAGGCTTCGCGACCGTGGAAACGTTCCTCACCATCATCCTCGTCCTCACCAGCTCCCTGATGATCCTGCTCGTGCTGCTGCACAAGGGTCGAGGCGGCGGTCTCTCCGACATGTTCGGTGGCGGCGTCTCGAGCTCGCTCGGCGGCTCCTCGATCGCGGAGCGCAACCTCGACCGGCTCACGGTCGGCATCGGCGTGATCTGGTTCGCCACCGTCATCTCGATGGGTCTCCTGCTCGCCTACTGACCCGTCCGTCCTGTTCGACCGTCGTTGAAGGAGAGCTCGTGGCTGGTGGAGGAAGTGCGATCCGGGGCAGCCGCGTCGGCGCCGGACCGATGGGCGAGGCGGAGCGTGGCCAGGCCGCGCCGCGCCAGACCGTGACCTACTTCTGCGGCCGCGAGCACCGCTCGGTGGTGGCCTTCTCGATCGAGGCGAAGGTCCCCGAGTCGTGGGACTGCCCCAAGTGCGGCCTGCCGGCCAGCATGGACGCCGAGAACCCGCCCGCGGCCCCCAAGAACGAGCCCTACAAGACGCACCTGGCCTACGTGAAGGAGCGGCGCTCCGACGAGGAGGCCGCCGAGATCCTCACCGAGGCCCTCAAGCTGCTGCGCAGCCGCCGCAAGTCCGGCGACCTGATCTTCTGACGCGAACGGGGTCCCGACCCGGCTGGTCTGAACGAGCCGACTCGCGAGTCGGCTGGTTCGAACGAGCCGACTCGCGTCACCAGTGCCGCGACAGACCCGCGCGCTCGCGGGACTGGGCGTAGCCCGCACGGATCATCGTCTCGGCGGACCGGACCTGTCCGAAGAGGTGCTCCTTCCGCAGGACCACGATGATCCACCCCAGGCGCGCGGCAGCCTCGCGGCGTCGGCGGTCCCGCTCACGCTGTTCCGGGGTCGAGTGCCACTCCTCGCCGTCGTACTCGAAGGCGACCTTGAGCTCGGGGACCGCCATGTCGAAGCGCGCGACGTGGACACCGTCGTGCCACAGCTCGTACTGCGGCACCACCGGGACGCGGCACTCGTGGCAGCGCAACCGGAGGATGGACTCCGCCGGTGACTCGGCGCGCCCGTCTGCCAGCGGCCCGACCGCCCGCAAAGTCCGGATCCAGCGCCGCCCCGCATAGCGCTCGATGCCTGCGACGAAGGCGTCGTGGTCGAACCCGGGCACCCGGTGGAGGGAGTCCACTCCCGCCAGCGCCTCGTCCGGCCAACGACGGCGCCCCAGGTCGTGGGCCGTGCGCAGGGCGGTGGTCACCCTCAGCCCGTGGACTGACGTGATGTCACGAGGTGCGAGCTCGCGCTCGCCGCCGTCGGAGATCGTGTTGCGCAGGCGGCCTCTGCCGGGCGGCAGCACGACGCTCAGCGGTTGGAGCGCGAGGTGCTCGCCGGGTGCCAGCGCGCCTTCGGCGCCGTGCAACCAGGCGGCATGCCGGTCGGTCACCACCGCGTCCGGTGGAGCCACCAGGCGCAGGGCCCTGTGCGTCAGGCTGAGGTGAGACACCGCTACTGAGTTCCTTCCCTCTGCACGGGCGAGAAGCGAGACACCTGATGACCATGACGTTGGCTGATGCTGCCCGGATCGATGATGGGGTGGTGAGCCCGAGAGCAGACCGTCCGAAGCGACGCACGTTCACCGCCGAGTACAAAGCGAAGATCCTGGCCGATTACGACGCCGCCGACCGCGGCGAGCGCGGTGCGATCCTGCGGCGGGAGGGGTTGTACTCCTCCCACATCGTGGAGTGGCGCAAGGCCGCCGAGTCTGGCGCCGCCTCAGCGCTGGCCCCCCAGGCCAAGGACCGTCGCGAGCGGCAGCGGGATCGGGAGGTCGAACAGTTGCGCGCCCGTGCGGAAAAGGCCGAGGCCGAGTTGGCCAGGACGAGGGCCGCGTTGGACATCGTGGGAAAAGCACACGCGCTCTTGGAGACGCTCTCCGAGAGCACGGGCACGCCGAAGCCGCCCGGACGGTGATCAACCCTGCCGTCGACGAGCTCGCCGAGCTGACCTCGGTGACCAAGGCGTGTGAGCTGCTGGGACGACCCAGGGGCAGCCACTACCGCGCCAAGCAGCCTCGGTTGCACGGCCCGAAGCCGTCGCGTCCGAGGCCGCCGAACGCGCTCACCGTGGCCGAGCAAGCCGAGGTGCTGGAGGTGTTGACCTCGCCGAGGTTCTGCGACAAGTCGGTGGCCCAGACCTGGGCGACGCTGCTGGACGAGGGCACCTACCTGTGCTCGATGTCGACGATGCACCGGCTGCTGCGCGCCCACGGTGCGGCCGGCGAGCGGCGCCGGCAGGCCACCCATCCTGCCAAGACGAAGCCCGAGCTGTTGGCCACCGCGCCGGGGCAGGTCTGGTCCTGGGACATCACCAAGGTCCGCGGCCCCCAGCGCGGGATCTGGTTCCAGCTCTACGTCGTGCTCGACATCTACTCCCGCTACGTCGTGGCCTGGACCGTGCAGGCTGTCGAGGACTCCGAGATCGCCAAGACGATGCTGGAGAAAGCGATGGGCGTGCACGGCATCCCTCAGGCGATCCATGCCGACCGCGGGACGTCGATGACCTCCAAACCCGTCGCCCAGCTGCTGCTCGACCTCGGCGTCGACCGCAGCCATTCCCGGCCGCGGGTCAGCAACGACAACCCGTTCAGCGAGGCCATGTTCAAGACCCTGAAGTACGCCCCGGTCTTCCCCGAGGCGTTCGGCTCGCTGGCCGACGCGAGAGCGTTCTGCGAGGACTTCTTCGGCTACTACAACCACGAGCACCGTCACTCCGGGATCGGGCTGCACACCCCCGCGTCGGTCCACCACGGCACCGCAACCGAGATCCGGGCCCAGCGGCAGCACACCCTGGACGCAGCCCACGCCGCTCACCCCGAACGGTTCGGCACCCGCCGACCCCAGGCCCCGAAGCTCCCCCAGGCCGCCTGGATCAACCAGCCATCACCGGAGGCCCTCATACAGACCGCGTGACGAGACGTGTCTCAGACTGCTTGACATCTTCCGGGGCGGCACCCCGGGTTGCGACGTCGTCCGGTGCCGATGCGGCAACCAGCACGCCCTTGACGACACGGCGAAAGACTCCGTGGTCGACGAGGTCGGCCAGCTGCCGTCGGGTCAGTCCTGCTTCAGTGGCGCGAGCGACGGCGAACGGTTCCACGCTGGGGAGTCCGAGCGCCGGGTCGACCACACGTGCCTCAAGCATGTCCTTGATGTCCATGGACCGGAGGCTGCCCGCCGTACGTCGTCACAACCTGGCGCTCCCGCTACCTGTGGACAACCGCGAGTCGGCCGGTTCAAACCAGCCGGCTCGCGGGTTAGAGGTGGGAGGCGGCGGGGCGGTCGAGGAACCAGGTGGTCTCCACCTGGCCCCGCGGGACGCTGGCCGGGGTCTGGGCCGGGGTGGTGGTGGCGGGGGAGAGGGCCCGGGCCACGGCGTCGGCCTTCGCCTCGCCGCTGACCAGGAACCAGGTGCTGCGCGCCCGGCCCAGCGTCGGGAAGGTGAGGGTGACCCGGTCGGACGGGGGCTTGGGGGAGTCGTGCACCGCCACGACCGCCCGCTCCTGCTCCTCGAGCTCGTCGAAGCCGGGGAAGAGCGAGGCCACGTGGCCGTCGGGGCCCACGCCCAGCATCAGCACCTCGAAGCCGTCGGCGCCGTGCTCGGCGAGCTCGGCGGCGTACCGCTCGGCGGCCTCCTCGGCCGAGGCGACGTCGTCGCTGGAGGGCACCTCGTGCACGTGCTCGGCCGGCACGCCCAGCGCGTCGATGAACGCCGCTCGTGCCTGCCCCGCGTTGCGGTCCTCCGAACCCGATGCCACGAACCGCTCGTCGCCCCACCACAGCGCCACGCGCGACCAGTCGACCTCGCCCGAGGTGCCCAGGCGCGCCACCTCGGCGTGCACGGCGTCGGCGATCGAACCGCCCGTCAGCACGACAGCGGGCACCCGGCCGGCGCTCTGCGCGTCGGCGATCCGCACCAGCAGCTCGCCGGCCACGGCGGTGGCCAGGGCAGCCGCGTCGTCGTGGACCTCGATCAGCGGTTCGGTGGTCATCGGGCTCCGTCCGTCGTACGCCGGTGGGCGCGGTAGTACTCGATGAGCGAGCGGGTCGAGGCGTCCTGGTCGGCCAGTGCGTCGGCGTCGCCGGCGACGGCGGGACCGACCTCCTGGGCGAGCTGCTTGCCGAGCTCGACGCCCCACTGGTCGAAGCTGTCGATGCCCCAGACCACGCCCTGGGTGAAGGTGATGTGCTCGTAGAGCGCGACCAGCTGGCCCAGCACCGACGGCGTCAGCGCCGGTGCCATGATCGAGGTCGTGGGCCGGTTGCCCTCGAAGACGCGGGCCGGCACCACGGACTCGTCGGTGCCCTCGGCGCGCACCTCGTCGGCGGTCTTGCCGAAGGCCAGCGCCCGGGTCTGGGCGAAGAAGTTGGCCAGGAGGAGCTCGTGCACGTCCTGGTCTCCGTCACGCAGCGGGTGCGCGGGCTCGGCGACCGCGATGAAGTCGGCCGGCACCAGCCGGGTGCCCTGGTGGATGAGCTGGTAGAACGCGTGCTGGCCGTTGGTGCCGGGCTCACCCCAGAAGACCTCGCCGGTGCCGGTGGTCACCTCGGTGCCGTCCCAGCGCACCCCCTTGCCGTTCGACTCCATCGTCAGCTGCTGCAGGTACGCCGGGAAGCGGTGCAGCAGCTGCGCGTAGGGCAGCACGGCGTGGGTCTCGGCACCCATGAAGGTCGTGTACCAGATGTTCAGCAGCCCCATCAGCAGCGGCACGTTGGCCGCGGGCTCGGCGGTGCGGAAGTGCTCGTCGACGGCGTGCATGCCGGCCAGCAGCTCGGCGAACCGTTCGGGCCCGATGGCGATGACCAGCGAGGTGCCGATGGCCGAGTCGAGCGAGTAGCGGCCCCCGACCCAGTCCCAGAAGCCGAAGGCGTTGGCCGGGTCGATGCCGAAGTCGGCGACCTTGTCGAGCGCCGTCGAGACCGCGACGAAGTGGCGGGCCACGGCGTCGGCACGGTCGACGTCCGGGCCGAGCCCGTCGAGCAGCCAGGCCCGGCACAGCCGGGCGTTGGTCAGCGTCTCGAGGGTGCCGAAGGTCTTGCTGGAGACGATGAACAGCGTCGTCGCGGGGTCCAGCCCCTCCAGCGTCATCGCGGCGTCGCTCGGGTCGATGTTGCTGATGAAGCGGCACTCGACCCGGTCGTGGGCGTAGGGCCGCAGCGACTCGTAGGCCATCACCGGACCGAGGTCGGAGCCGCCGATGCCGATGTTGACCACGGTCCGCACCGGCTCGCCGGTCGCCCCGCGCCACTCGCCGGAGCGCACCTTCTCGGCGAAGGCGTAGACCCGGTCGAGGACCTCGTGCACGTCGGCGACGACGTCCTGGCCGTCGACGACCAGCTCGGCGTCCCGGGGCAGGCGCAGCGCCGTGTGCAGGACGGCGCGGTCCTCGGTCACGTTGACCCGCTCGCCCGCCATCATCGCGTCGCGGCGTGCCTCCACGCCGGTCTGCTCGGCCAGCGCGAGCAGCTGGTCGAGGACCGTGTCGTCGAGCAGGTTCTTCGACAGGTCGACGTGCAGGTCGCCCACGGTGTGCGTCAGGCGAGCCGCACGGTCGGGGTCGTCGGCGAACCACGCCCGCAGGTCCGGGTCGAACCCGGTGGCGTGGGCCGCCAACCGGCCCCAGGCGTCCGTCGATCGAGGGTCGTGGGACGCCGCCGAGGTCATCGCGTGACCTTCTCCATCTGGCCCTGCACCGTCTCGACGAGCTCGGTCCACGACTTCTTGAACTTGTCGACGCCCTCGGTCTCGAGAGCCAGGATGACGTCGTTCCAGTCGACGCCCACGTCGCGGATCCGCTCGATGGTCGCGCCGGCCTCGTCGGCGGTGCCGGTGACCTGGTCGCCCTGCACGTCGGCGTGGTCGGCGACGGCCTCGAGGGTCTTCTCCGGCATCGTGTTGACCGTGTCGGCGACCACGAGGCCGGTGACGTACATGGTGTCGGAGTAGTCGGGGTTCTTGACCCCGGTGGAGGCCCACAGCGGCCGCTGCGGGTTGGCTCCGGCCGCGGCCAGGCGCTGCCACCGCTCGCTGGCGACGACCTCCTCGTACGCCGCGTAGGCCAGGCGCGCGTTGGCGACCGCGGCCTTGCCGCGCAGCTCGAGCGCCTCGTCGGTGCCGATCGCCTCCAGCCGCTTGTCGACCTCGGAGTCGACGCGCGAGACGAAGAAGGAGGCGACCGAGTCGATGGTGGACAGGTCGATGCCGGCCTCGTGGGCCCGCTCGAGCCCGGCGAGGTAGGCCTCCATCACGTCCTGGTAGCGGGTGATGCCGAAGATCAGGGTCACGTTGACGCTGATGCCCTCCGAGATCGCCGTGGTGATCGCCGGCAGCCCCTCGAGCGTGGCCGGGATCTTGATCAGCACGTTGGAGCGGTCCACGGCCTTCCACAGCGCCCGGGCCGAGGCCATGGTGCCCTCGGTGTCGTTGGCCAGGTCGGGCTCGACCTCGATCGAGACCTTGCCGTCGTGCTTGGTGGCCTGGGCGGTCGGCTCGAGCACGTCGCACGCGTTGCGCACGTCCTCGGTGGTGAGCTCGAGGATCACCTCGTCGACGTCCTTGCCGTCGGCGACCAGGCGTCGTACCTGCTCGTCGTAGCGCTCGCCGTCGGCGATGGCGCCGGCGAAGATGGTCGGGTTGGTGGTCACGCCGACGACGTGCTTGGCGGCCACCAGCTCGGCCAGGTTGCCGGTCTCGATGCGCTCGCGGGAGAGGTCGTCGAGCCAGATGGAGACACCGGCGTCGGACAGGTCCTTCAGATGGTCACTCATGTGTTCCTCCTGGTGTGCGGTGCTGTCTGGGCGGGGTACGGCGGCGTGCGGCTCAGCCGGCGGCGGACAGGGAGTCCTTGGCCGCGTCGACGACGGCCTGGGTCGTGATGCCGTACTCGGTGTAGATGCGTGCGTACTCGGCGGAGGCGCCGTAGGTCTCGATGGAGACGATGCGGCCCTGGTCGCCGACGACCTCGCGCCAGCCGAGCGCCACGCCGGCCTCGACGGCCACGCGGGCCTTGACGGTGGCGGGCAGCACGCGCTGGCGGTAGGCCTCCTCCTGGGCGTCGAACCACTCGCGGCACGGCATGGACACGACGCGGGCGCGCACGCCCTGCTCGGCCAGCGTGGCGCGGGCCTCGACGGCCAGCTGCAGCTCGGAGCCGGTGCCGACGAGGATCACGTCGGGCTCGCCGCCCTCGGCGTCGACCAGCACGTAGCCGCCGCGGTGCACCTCGGAGGTGTCGGCGAAGCCGTCCTCGCCACGCGGGAAGACCGGCAGGTTCTGGCGCGAGAGCGCGAGACCGGCCGGACGGTCGGTGGTGCGCATGATGTGCGCCCAGCAGGCGGCGACCTCGTTGGCGTCACCGGGGCGGACCACGTCGAGCCCGGGGATGGCACGCAGCGCGGCCAGGTGCTCGATCGGCTGGTGGGTCGGTCCGTCCTCGCCGAGCCCGATCGAGTCGTGGGTCCACACGTAGGTGACCGGCAGGCCCATCAGGGCCGCCAGGCGCACGGCGGGGCGCATGTAGTCGGAGAACGTCAGGAAGGTGCCGCCGAAGACACGGGTGCCGCCGTGCAGGGCGATGCCGTTCATGATCGAGCCCATCGCGTGCTCGCGGATGCCGAAGTGCAGCACGCGGCCGGCGTACGGGTCGCCCTTCCAGGAGTCCGTGGAGCGCTCGGCGGGGATGAAGGACGGGGCGTCCTCGATGGTGGTGTTGTTGGAGCCGGCGAGGTCGGCCGAGCCGCCCCACATCTCCGGCACCTTCGCCGCGATGGCGTTGATGACCGCGCCGGAGGCCTTGCGGGTGGCGACGTCCTTGCCGGCGGGGAAGGAGGGCAGGTCGGCGTCCCAGCCGTCGGGCAGGCTGCGGGTGCGCATCCGCTCGAAGACGGCCGCCCCCTCGGGGTTGGCCTCGGCCCAGGCGCGGAAGTCCTGCTCCCAGGCGTCCTGGGCGGCCTTGCCGCGCTCGACGGCGCCGCGGGTGTGCTCCAGGACGCCCGCCTTGAGCTGGAAGACCTGCTCGGGGTCGAAGCCGAGCAGCTCCTTGGTGGCCGCGACCTCCTCGGCGCCCAGGGCCGAGCCGTGCGAGGCCCCGGTGTTGCGCGCGTTGGGGGCGGGCCAGGCGATGATCGTCTTGAGCACGATGAAGCTGGGCTTGTCGGTGACGGTCTCGGCGGCCGCGATCGCGTCGTGCAGCTCCTGGACGTCCTCGACGTAGTCGTTGCCGCCGTTGGTCCAGTCGACGGTCTGCACGTGCCAGCCGTACGCCTCGTAGCGCGCCGCCACGTCCTCGCTCAGGGCGATGTCGGTGTCGTCCTCGATCGAGATCTGGTTGGCGTCGTAGATGACCGTGAGGTTGCCGAGGTTCTGCACCGCGGCCAGGGCGGAGGCCTCGGCACTGACGCCCTCCTCGATGTCGCCGTCGCTGCAGATCGCGAAGACGCGGTGGTCGAAGACCGAGGCGCCGTCGCCGGCCGCGGGGTCGAGCAGGCCGCGCTCGCGGCGGGCGGCCATCGCCATGCCCACGGCGTTGGCGACGCCCTGGCCGAGCGGGCCGGTGGTGGTCTCCACACCGGGGGTGTGGCCGTGCTCCGGGTGACCCGGGGTCTTCGAGCCCCACTGGCGCAACGCCTGCAGGTCCTCGATCTCCAGGCCCCAGCCTCCGAGGAAGAGCTGGGTGTAGAGGGTGATGGAGCTGTGGCCGGCGGAGAGCACGAACCGGTCGCGACCGGCCCAGTCGGGGTCGGCGGGGTTGTGCCGCATCACCTTCTGGAAGAGCAGGTACGCCGCCGGCGCGAGGCTCATGGCCGTGCCGGGGTGCCCGTTGCCGGCCTTCTCGACGGAGTCCATGGCCAGCACGCGGGCAGTGTCCACGGCGAGCTGGTCGGTGTCGGTCCACTCGAGGGAGGCGGGAGAGGTCACGGGGTTCCTTCCGGGGCTGACTGAAGTCCTATTTCGGGGGCCACGGGGTCCAACAGACATCGGGCCCAGGCGATTCCGAGCCTACCGATGACGGGCAGTAGACTCTCATCCGCACCACCTCACCTCACCCGTCTGCACATCGAGGACCCTTCGTGACCCACGCCGGCCAGTCGGCCGCTGACGCCCTGCACGACGACGCGACGGCGAGCGGAGGTCCCGGCCCCGCCCGGTTCCGTGACGTGGTGGCGGCGTACGTGGGGCTGACGAAGCCGCGGGTCATCGAGCTGCTGCTGCTGACCACGGTGCCGGTGATGTTCTTCGCCGCTCGCGGCGTCCCGCCCCTGGGCCTGGTGCTGGCCACCGTCGTGGGCGGCACCTTCTCGGCCGGCTCGGCGTCGGTCTTCAACTGCGTCTACGACCGTGACATCGACGAGCAGATGCGGCGCACCCGACGACGGGCGCTGCCGCGCCACATCGTCAGCGCCCGCGCCGCCATGGTCTTCGGCCTGGTGCTGGGCGTGGCCTCGGTCGTGGTGCTCTACGTGTGGGTCAACCCGCTGTCGGCGCTGCTCGCCGTCGCCGCCGAGGCCTTCTACGTCTTCGGCTACACGATGGTGCTCAAGCGGCGCACCACCCAGAACATCGTGTGGGGCGGCCTCGCCGGCTGCTTCCCGGCCCTGATCGGCTGGACGGCCGTGACCGGCGAGCTGGCCTGGACCCCCGTGGTGCTCTTCATGGTCGTCTTCTTCTGGACGCCGCCGCACACCTGGGCGCTGGCGCTGCGCTACCGCGAGGACTACGCCAACGTCGACGTGCCGATGCTGCCCGTCGTCGCCCCGGCCCGCGAGGTCGGGCGCCAGATCGTCCTGTACTCGTGGGTGATGGTCGCCACCTCGCTGCTGCTGTGGCCGGTGGCCGGAACCGGTCCGGTCTACCCGGTCGTGGCGACCGTGCTGGGCGCGGTCTTCCTGGTGGAGGCGCACCGCATGTGGGGGCGCACCAAGTCCGCCGACGACCTGGCCACCATCCAGCCGATGCGGCTCTTCCACTCCTCCAACCTCTACCTCTCCCTCCTCTTCGTCGCCGTCGCCCTCGACCCCCTGCTGCTCGGCTGAGCGGCCGCGGCGTACGGCGGCCGCGGCGTCGGTCGAGCAGTGACGAGCGCCAGCGAGGAGCGTCGTCGAGACCGGGTGAGTGATCCGCTCGCCGTACGCCGGGTGGTCGCTGGGTCTCGGCGTCGCTCGAGCCTTCGGCCCTCGCTGCTCGACCAACGGGTGCTCGCGGCGTGTGGAGTGGTCACAGACGACGCTGCCAGGGGCTGAGTGCCTGTCGCTTGTGACCACTGCGGCGGTGGTCGTTGGTCGAGCAGTGACGAGCGCCAGCGAGGAGCGTCGCCGAGACCGGGTGAGGTGCCCGCGTGCCGTACGCCGGGTGGTCGCTGGGTCTCGGCGTCGCTCGAGCCTTCGGCCCTCGCTGCTCGACCTACGGCGGCGGCCTTGCTGCTCGACCAACGGCGGTGGCCCCGCTGCTCGACCTACGAGGCTCAGGGGTGGCGCACGCGCAGGAGGGTCCAGGTGACGCTGGCGGAGAGGATGGCGGCGCCGAGGAGGTGCAGGCCGACGAGCAGGACCGGCAGGTCGGTGAAGTACTGCACGAAGCCGATCAGGCCCTGCCCGAGCTCGATGCCGAGCAGGACCAGCGCCGCCTGCACCGCGGGGCGGGGGGCGCGCTGGACGAGCAGGGTCACGACGAGCCCGACGGTCAGGCCCAGCAGCAGGAAGACCGCGTCGGCGTGCAGCTGGCTCCACTGGGCCGGGTCGAGGCCGTTGCGCTCGGTGGCGGCGTCGCCGGCGTGCGGTCCGGCACCGGTGACGATCGTGCCGAGGTAGAAGACGACCCAGGCGGTGGCGAGCACGCCCCAGGCCAGCGCCACGGCGGGTCCGCGGGCGGGAGGCACCGGTCGGTCGAGGACCTGCAGGAAGCGGACGGAGAGCGCGACCAGGCCCAGCGACAGCAGCAGGTGCAGCGAGACGATCCAGGAGTTCAGCTCGGTCAGCACGGTGATGCCGCCGATGACGGCCTGCGCCGGGATACCGAGCCCGAGCACCACGGAGAGGCGCACCAGGTCGCGTCGGCGGGTGCGCAGCGCCGCCACGAAGAGCAGCACGGCCACGGCGACCAGCACGAAGGTCAGCAGCCGGTTGCCGAACTCGATCGCGGAGTGGAACTCGAGCTCGCCGTGCGGCCGGAACGACTCGTCGGTGCACCGCGGCCAGGTCGGGCAGCCGAGCCCCGAGCCGGTCAGGCGCACCGCGCCGCCGGTCACCACGATGCCGATGTTGGCGACCACCGAGGCCCAGCCGGCCCAGCGTGCCTGCCGCAGGCGGATGGTGTGCACGTCTGGCACGGTCCTCACTCCCACTTGAAGGTGCGGGCGGTCAGCACGGTGCCCAGGGCCGCCCAGCCCGCGAGCACCGCCAGGGGCAGCAGCGCCACCTGGCCGTCGATCAGGGCGTCCCGCATCCCGCCGCCCAGCGCCCCCGAGGGCAGCCAGCGCACCACCTCGCCGAAGCCGCCGTACGCCGTCGCGGGCAGCACGACCGCGCCGCCGGCGAGCAGCAGGAGGTAGACGAGGTTGGCCGCGGCCAGCGTGGCCTCGGCGCGCAGCACCCCCGCGACGAAGAGGCCCAGCGCCGCGAAGGCGGCGGTGCCGAGCGCCGCGGTGGCCACGGCTCCGGCCACGGCAGCGGCCGAGGCCGCGGGCGACCAGCCGAGCAGCAGGGCCACGCCGCCGACGACGACGAGCTGCAGCAGCTCGACCAGCAGCAGCGCCAGCACCTTGCCGGCCAGCAGGCCGGTGCGGGGCAGGGGAGAGGAGCCGAGACGCTTGATGACCCCGTAGCGACGCTCGAAGCCGGTGGCGATGGCCAACGACGTGAACGCCGTCGACATCACCGCGAGGGCGAGCACGCCCGGGGTGAAGACGTCGACGGGACGACCGTCGAGGTCGAGGCCGACGCGGGCGGAGCCGGCGACGGCGCCGACGAGCACGATGACCGGGATCACCACGGCGAGCAGCAGCTGCTCGCCGTTGCGCAGCATCAACCGGGCCTCCATCCGGGCCTGGGCCACCACCTGCCGGTGCAGCGGCGCGCCGCCGGGGCGCGGGGTGAAGGTGCCGTTCGCGACCGCGCTCACGAGGCGTGCTCCTCGAGCTCGCGACCGGTCAGCTGCAGGAAGACGTCCTCGAGGCTGCGGGTGCCCAGGGTCAGCGACTCGGGCAGCACGCCCTGCTCCTCGCACCACCGCGAGACGCGGGCCAGGGTGGAGGCGTCGGCGGGGCCGGTGACCAGCAGGCTCAGCGAGTCGAGCAGGGTCACGCTGGTGCCGGGGCCGAGCGCGGCGGTCAGCGACTCGGGCGCACCCGGCGGGAACGGGCGGGTCACGACCAGCCGGATCGTCGAGACGCTCCCGCCCCGGGTCAGCTCGAGCGGCGAGCCCGACGCGATCAGCCGGCCGTGGTCGATGATGTGCACGGTGTCGGCCAGGCGCTCGGCCTCGTCCATGTAGTGCGTGGTGAGCACGACGGTCACCCCGTCGCCGCGCAGCTCCTCCAGCAGCTCCCACGTCGTACGCCGCGCCTGCGGGTCCATGCCTGCGGTCGGCTCGTCGACGAAGACGATCTCGGGGCGCCCGACCAGCGCCATCGCGAGGCCGAGGCGCTGCTGCTGGCCGCCGGAGAGCCGGCGGTAGGGGGTCCGGCCGCACTCGGCCAGGCCGAGCCGCTCGACCAGCAGGTCGTGGTCGACGGGGTGGGCGTGCAACGCCGCGACGTGGCGCAGCATCTCCTCGGCCCGCACCCCGCTCCAGGCACCGCCGCCCTGCAGCATCACGCCGATGCGCGGCAGCAGCTCGCGGCGCTCGCGGACGGGGTCGAGGCCCAGCACCCGCACCCGCCCCTCCTGGGGCCGCCGGTAGCCCTCGCAGGTCTCGAGCGTCGTGGTCTTGCCGGCGCCGTTGGGGCCCAGGACCGCGGTGATCGATCCGCGCGCGACCTGCAGCGACAGGTCGTCGACGGCCGTCTTGCCGGCGTACCGCATCGCCAGTCCCTCGATCGCCACGGCAGGGGCGTCGGCGTGACGCGCGGGGTTCGGTGGCACCCCAGAAGTGTAGGGAGGGCGCGGGAGTCGCCTGGTGCACCCCTAGGCTGAGCGGCGTGAACGTGTGGCTCATGGCTCTGGTGCTGGTGCTGACCGGGGTCGCCGTGGTGGCCACCGTCGTGATGCTCGTGCGTGACGAGTCCCCGCCGGGCGACCCCTACTTCCTGCTGCTCGGACTGCTGCTGGTGGTGCTCCTGGTGCAGGCCGTGGTGGGCCTGGTGGCCCTGGCCGGCACCGAGGCCGACGTCGACGGGCCCACGTTCGTGGCCTACCTGCTCACCGCCGTGCTCGTGGTGCCGGTGGGCGCGGCGCTGGCGCTGGTCGAGCGCAGCCGGTGGGGCACGCTGGTGCTGCTGGTCGCACTGCTGACCGTGGCCGCCATGCAGGTGCGCCTCGACTCGCTGTGGGCCGGCGCGGGTGCCTGAGCTCGCCAGCGGCCCCGGGCGCGTGCTCGTGGCCGTGTACGGCGTCCTGGGCGTCGCCGCGACCGGCCGCTCGGCCGTGCAGCTGCTCGGGCGGCCCGAGGAGGCGCCGCTGGCCTACTCGCTCTCGCTCCTGGCCGCCGTGCTCTACCTCGTCGCCACCGCCAGCCTGCTGCGCAGCACGCCGCGTGCGCGGCGCGTCGGCCTCGTCGCCTGCTCGGTCGAGGCGGTGGGGGTGGTCGTGGTCGGGGTGCTCTCCTACACGGCGAGCGACCTGTTCCCCGACAAGACGGTCTGGTCGCACTTCGGCCAGGGCTACGCCTTCCTGCCCCTGGTGCTGCCCTTCCTCGGCCTGGCGTGGCTGAGACGCACGTCACCCTCCGCCGCGGGGTAAGGGTGGCCTTGCTTGAAGGGCCCGGAGCAATAACGGCACACTGATGTTGTGGAATTCATCCGGACGACTGACGAGCCGACGCGCCAGCGCGTCGCGCGCTCGATCATGGTCGACGGCCCCTCCACCGCCGCGGCGCTGGCCGAGCGGCTCGACCTGACGCCGGCCGCCGTACGCCGCCACCTCGACTCCCTGGTCGAGGACGGCAGCGTGGAGGCCCGCGAGCCCCGCTCGAGCGCGGCCCGCGGACGAGGGCGCCCCGCCAAGGAGTTCGCGCTCACCGAGCGCGGGCGCGACGGGTTCGACCAGCAGTACGACGACCTCGCCGTGCAGGCGCTGCGCTTCCTGGCCGAGACCGGGGGCGGCGCCGCCGTCCGGGAATTCGCCAACCGGCGCGTGGCGTTCATAGAAGAGCGCTTCGAGAGGACCGCGGCCGAGCACCCCGAGCTCAGCAAGGCCGAGGTGCTCGCGCAGCTCTTCACCGAGGAGGGGTACGCCGCCTCGGTGCGCGAGCTGCCCGGGCACGGTCCGGGGGCGTCGAGCGTGGGGGAGCAGCTGTGCCAGCAGCACTGTCCGGTCTCCCACGTGGCCCACGAGTTCCCCCAGCTGTGCGAGGCCGAGACCGAGGCGATCAGCCGCGTGCTCGACCACCACGTGCAGCGACTGGCGACCATCGCCCACGGCGACGGCGTCTGCACCACCTGCATCCCCGACCTGCCGGGCAGCACGACTCGGCGCACGAACCGTCCCACGACCCGCAACGAGAAGGAGTCGGTCACCTCATGACCTCCATCGAAGAGCTCAACCCCGAGCTGCAGGGCATCGGTCGCTACGAGTTCGGCTGGGCCGACTCCGACGACGCCGGCGCCAACGCCACCCGTGGGCTGAACGAGGCCGTGGTGCGCGACATCTCGGCCAAGAAGTCCGAGCCGCAGTGGATGCTCGACCTGCGCCTGAAGGGCCTCAAGCTCTTCGACCGCAAGCCCATGCCCACCTGGGGCTCGGACCTGTCGGGCATCGACTTCGACAACATCAAGTACTTCGTGCGCTCCTCGGAGAAGCAGGCCGCCACCTGGGACGACCTGCCCGAGGACATCAAGAACACCTACGACAAGCTCGGCATCCCCGAGGCCGAGAAGCAGCGCCTGGTCTCCGGCGTCGCGGCGCAGTACGAGTCGGAGGTCGTCTACCACTCGATCCGCGAGGACCTCGAGGAGCAGGGCGTGCTCTTCCTCGACACCGACACCGCGCTCAAGGAGCAGCCCGAGCTGTTCCAGGAGTACTTCGGCACCGTCATCCCCGTCGGTGACAACAAGTTCTCCGCGCTGAACACCTCGGTGTGGTCGGGCGGCTCGTTCATCTACGTGCCGCCGGGCGTGCACGTCGACATCCCGCTGCAGGCCTACTTCCGGATCAACACCGAGAACATGGGCCAGTTCGAGCGGACCCTGATCATCGTCGACGAGGGCGCCTACGTGCACTACGTCGAGGGCTGCACCGCGCCGATCTACTCCTCCGACTCGCTGCACTCCGCGGTCGTGGAGATCATCGTGAAGAAGGGCGGGCGCTGCCGCTACACGACCATTCAGAACTGGTCGAACAACGTCTACAACCTCGTCACCAAGCGCGCGACCTGCGAGGCCGGCGCGACGATGGAGTGGGTCGACGGCAACATCGGCTCGAAGGTGACGATGAAGTACCCGGCCATCTACCTGATGGGCGAGCACGCCAAGGGCGAGACCCTGTCCATCGCCTTCGCCGGCGAGGGCCAGCACCAGGACGCCGGCGCCAAGATGGTGCACGCCGCCCCGCACACCTCCAGCTCGATCCTGAGCAAGTCGGTGGCCCGCGGCGGTGGGCGCACGTCGTACCGCGGCCTGATCCAGGTCAACGAGGGCGCGCACGGCTCGAAGTCCAACGTGCTCTGCGACGCGCTCCTGGTCGACCAGATCAGCCGCTCCGACACCTACCCCTACGTCGACATCCGCGAGGACGACGTGTCGATGGGCCACGAGGCGAGCGTCTCGAAGGTCTCCGACGACCAGCTCTTCTACCTCATGTCGCGAGGCATGGAGGAGGACGAGGCGATGGCGATGATCGTGCGCGGCTTCGTCGAGCCGATCGCCAAGGAGCTCCCGATGGAGTACGCCCTCGAGCTCAACCGCCTCATCGAGCTGCAGATGGAGGGCGCGGTCGGCTGATCGCCGCCGTCGTCCCTGCCCACCACCGCACCAAGAAAGCAATCACTGACTGTGACCGTGACTGACGCCGCCCGCGAGAGCGTGGCCTCCGCCCTCGAGGTCGACCGGGTGAACTCCCACCTGAACCCGCCGCCCTCCTACGACCTGGCCGACCACCCCGTGCCGACCGGGCGCGAGGAGGTGTGGCGCTTCACCCCGCTCAAGCGGCTGCGCGGCCTCCTCGACGGCCAGGCCTCCTCGTCGGCGCTGACCTGGACCACCGAGATCCCCGCGGGGGTCACGCTCAGCGAGATCGACGCCGCCACGGCGCGCGAGATCGGTGAGCTGGCCCCCAACGACCGGCCCTCCGCCCTCGCGGTGGCCAACGCGGCCTCGGCGGTGCTGCTCGACGTGCCCGCCGACCTCGAGGTCGACGAGCCCGTGGTGCTGCGCCTGCACGGCGAGTCGGTCGACGACGTCGTGTGGGGCCACCACGTGCTGCGCTTCGGTGCGCACAGCAAGGCCACCGTCGTGCTGGTGCACACCGGCTCGGCGCGCTACAGCGCGACCACCTCGGTGGTCGTCGGCGACGGTGCCCAGGTCAACGTGCTGACCCTGCAGGACTGGGACGACGACGCCGTGCACCTGGGTCGCGACGCGATCCGCGTGGGCCGCGACGCCTCGGTGCGCCACACCTCCATCAGCTTCGGTGGCGACGTGGTGCGTCTGCACGCCAACGTCGAGTACGACGCCCCCGGTGGCGAGGCCGAGCTCTTCGGCCTCTACTTCGCCGACGAGGGCCAGCACCTCGAGCACCGGCTCTTCGCCGACCACAACGCCCCCAAGACCAAGTCGAACGTCCTCTACAAGGGCGCGCTGCAGGGCCAGGGTGCGCACACGGTGTGGATCGGCAACGTGCTGATCCGTCCCGTGGCCGAGGGCATCGAGACCTACGAGGAGAACCGCAACCTGGTGCTCACCGACGGCTGCCAGGCCGACTCGGTGCCCAACCTCGAGATCGAGACCGGCGAGATCGAGGGTGCCGGGCACGCCTCGGCCACCGCGCGCTTCGACGACGAGCAGCTGTTCTACCTGCGCAGCCGCGGCGTCTCCGACGAGGAGGCCCGCCGCCTGGTGCTGCACGGCTTCTTCAACGACCTGATCCGCAAGGTGGGGGTGCCCTCCCTCGAGGAGCAGATCACCGCCACGGTCGAGGACGAGCTCGCCAAGAACGTGCTCAAGGGCTACCGCCCGGCCACCGCATGAGCCTCGAGCGCGCCTGCAGCCTCGACGAGGTGCCCGCCGACGAGGGCCTCGCGGTCCAGGTCGGCGACGTCACCGTGGTCGTGGCCCGAGACGGCGACGACGTCTTCGCGCTGCAGGACCTGTGCTCCCACGCCGCTGTCGCCCTCAGCGAGGGCGAGGTGGCCGGTGGCGTCATCGAGTGCTGGCTGCACGGCTCGTGCTTCGACCTGCGCAGCGGCAAGCCCACCGGCCTCCCGGCCACCGAGCCCGTCTCGACCTTCCCCGTGGAGGTCCGTGACGGCGACGTGTACGTCGACGTGGCCAGCACGCTCAACGGCGTGACCCCCTCCTGAGACTTCTTCTCCACCCAGAAAGAGAGACACACATGAGCACCCTCGAGATCAAGGACCTCAAGGTCTCCGTCAGCACCGACGACGGCCCCAAGGAGATCCTCAAGGGCGTGACGCTGACCATCAAGGACGGCGAGACGCACGCGATCATGGGCCCCAACGGCTCGGGCAAGTCCACCCTGGCCTACTCGATCGCCGGGCACCCCAAGTACGACGTCACCGGCGGCACCGTGACCCTCGACGGCGAGGACGTGCTGGCCATGTCGGTCGACGAGCGCGCCCGCGCCGGGCTCTTCCTGGCCATGCAGTACCCCGTCGAGGTGCCCGGCGTCTCGGTCTCCAACTTCATGCGCACCGCCAAGACCGCGGTCGACGGCGAGGCCCCCAAGCTGCGCACCTGGGTCAAGGACGTCAACGCCGCCATGTCGCGGATGAACCTCGACGCCACCTTCACCCAGCGCTCGGTCAACGAGGGCTTCTCCGGTGGCGAGAAGAAGCGCCACGAGATCGCGCAGCTCGAGCTGCTCGACCCCAAGGTCGCGATCCTCGACGAGACCGACTCCGGCCTCGACATCGACGCGCTCAAGGTCGTCTCCGACGGCGTGAACCGCTTCCGCGAGGGCGAGGGCAAGGGTGTCCTGCTGATCACCCACTACACCCGCATCCTGCGCTACATCGAGCCCGACTACGTCCACGTCTTCGTCGACGGGAAGGTCGCCGAGCAGGGCGGCCCCGAGCTCGCCGAGCAGCTCGAATCCGAGGGCTACGACAAGTACCTGCCCGCCAAGGTCTGAGCGACCCCGGCCCAGCAGCGACCCGCACCACGACCAGCGCCGACCGACCTGAGGAGATGACCAGATGAAGGGCCTCCTGCCCGACCTCGAGGTGATCCGCAAGGACTTCCCGATCCTCGAGCGCACCCTCGCCGACGGTCGCCCGCTGGTCTACCTCGACAGCGCGAACACCTCGCAGAAGCCGCAGTGCGTGATCGACGCGATGGTCGACCACCTCGAGCACCACAACGCCAACGTGGCCCGGGCGATGCACCAGCTCGGCGCCGAGGCGTCCGAGGCGTTCGAGGCCGGCCGCGACAAGGTGGCGGCCTTCATCGGCGCCCCCAGCCGCGACGAGGTGATCTTCACCAAGAACGCCTCCGAGGCGCTCAACCTGGTCGCCAACACGCTGCTGTGGGCCGGTCCGCGCCGCGTGGGCGAGGGCGACGTCGTGGTCACCACGGAGATGGAGCACCACTCCAACATCGTGCCGTGGCAGATGCTGGCCGAGCGCAGCGGCGCTGAGCTGAAGTGGTTCACCTTCACCGACGAGGGCCACCTCGACCTGTCCCAGGTCGACGAGCTGATCACCGAGCGCACCAAGGTGGTGACCCTGACCTGGGTCTCCAACATGCTCGGCACGATCAACCCGATCGCCGAGATCACCCGGCGCGCCCACGCGGTGGGCGCCCTGGTGGTCGTCGACGCCTCGCAGGCCGCGCCCCAGCTGCCGATCGACCTGGCAGCCATGCCCGAGGCCGAGCGGCCCGACCTGGTCGCCTTCACCGGCCACAAGGTCGTCGGGCCCACCGGCATCGGCGTGCTGTGGGGCAGCCGTGAGGTGCTCGAGCAGCTGCCGCCGTTCCTCGGTGGCGGCGAGATGATCGAGACCGTGCGGATGGAGGGGTCGACGTACGCCGGCATCCCGCACAAGTTCGAGGCCGGCACGCCCCCGATCGTCGAGGCCGTGGGCCTCGGCGCGGCCGTCGACTACCTCGGCGCCGTGG
The DNA here is from genome assembly GCF_016907435.1 of Nocardioides salarius. Taxonomy (NCBI): domain Bacteria; kingdom Bacillati; phylum Actinomycetota; class Actinomycetes; order Propionibacteriales; family Nocardioidaceae; genus Nocardioides; species Nocardioides salarius. The sequence goes on from NZ_JAFBBZ010000001.1 coordinate 4,438,538, forward strand.
GCATGGAGGCGATCCACGCCCACGAGCAGGCCATCACGCGCTACGCCCTCGAGGGCATGCAGAGCGTGAAGGGACTGCGCGTGCTGGGCCCGCTCGACGCCACCCAGCGCGGGGGAGCGGTCTCGTTCGAGATCGAGGGCCTGCACCCGCACGACGTCTCACAGGTCCTCGACGTGCGCGGGGTCGCGGTGCGGGCCGGGCACCACTGCGCCCGTCCGGCGCACGCCCGCTTCGGGGTGCAGAGCTCGACCCGGATGTCGTCGTACCTCTACACGACCCCGGCCGAGATCGATGCGTTCGTGGACGCGCTGAACTACACCCGTTCGTACTTCAAGCTCGACTGAGCACCAGAGGGGAGGAGCACCATGAGCGCCGAGCTCGACTCGCTGTACCAGGAGATCATCCTGGACCACTACAAGAACCCGCACCACAAGGGCCTGCGTGAGCCCTTCGAGGCCGAGGTCCACCACGTGAACCCGACCTGCGGTGACGAGATCACCCTGCGGGTCCACCTCGCCGACGGCGTCGTGCAGGACGTGTCCTACGACTCCGTGGGCTGCTCGATCTCCCAGGCCTCCACCTCGGTGATGGCCGATCTCGTCATCGGCAAGCCGGTCGACGAGGCGATGAGCATCCACGAGGAGTTCCTGGCCCTGATGCAGGGCAAGGGCACCGTGGAGCCCGACGAGGAGGTGCTGGAGGACGGCATCGCCTTCGCCGGCGTCGCCAAGTTCCCTGCGCGCGTCAAGTGCGCGCTACTGTCGTGGATGGCCTGGAAGGACGCCACCGCCCGATCCCTGGAGGAATCCCGTGGCTGAGACCACTGCACCTGACACCGCTGCCGACTCGACCGTCGACCACGGCGACCTGCCCGAGGTCCCGCAGGCCGGCACCGGCCCGACCGGCACTGCCGCCCCCGGCGCCTCGGTGAGCATCGAGGACGTCGAGGAGGCGATGAAGGACGTCGTCGACCCCGAGCTCGGCATCAACGTCGTCGACCTGGGCCTGGTCTACGGCCTGCACGTCGACGAGGACACCAACCTGGTCATCGACATGACCCTGACCTCGGCGGCCTGCCCGCTGACCGACGTCATCACCGACCAGACCGAGCAGGCCCTCGAGGGCCTGGTCAACGACGTGGCCATCAACTGGGTCTGGATGCCGCCCTGGGGCCCCGACAAGATCACCCCCGACGGCCGCGAGCAGCTGCGCGCCCTGGGCTTCAATGTCTGAGGCCCCTCTACGCTGGGGTGCATGACCGACCCGAGCACCGACACGACCGGCTCCGCCCACTTCGGGCGCGGGCCGGTCGAGTCGTTCTGGGACCTTGCCCGCTTCCACGCCAAGCTCAACACCGCGCCGTCGTACTTCGGCCCGACGACGCTCGAGGTCGTGCCGCCCCCGGCGTGGTCCTTCGGCGCCACCGCGGAGGAGGCCGACGCGCTGCTGGCGCTGGTGCTGGAGGGCACGAAGACCGCGACGGCGAGCGCGCACGCCGACTACGAGGTGGAGGGCGAGCCGCTGCCCGAGGCGGGCACGCTCGGCATCGTGCTCGACGGCGAGGGGCACCCGCGCGCCCTCGTCGAGACCACCGACGTGCGGGTCGTGCCCTTCGACGAGGTCAGCGCCGAGCACGCCCACCTCGAGGGCGAGGGCGACCGCAGCCTGGAGCACTGGCGCGCCGAGCACGAGCGGTTCTTCGCCGAGCACGCCACGGCCGGGTTCGACCCCAGCATGCTGCTGGTCCTCGAGCGCTTCCGGGTCGTCTACGCCGGCGACTGAGCGCCCTGGTTCTTGTCCGCGTCCCTCTTGACGGTGGCCGTGGGCAGGAGTGTGCTGGAGGGTCCGACGACGACCCAGGGGGCCAGCATGAGCGGCAAGGTGATGCACTTCGAGATCCCGTTCGACGACGGGAACAGGGCCAGCGGGTTCTACCGCGACGTCTTCGGCTGGCAGCTGGTGCCGATGCCCGAGATGGACTACACCATGGTGATGACCGGGCCCAGCGACCCCGAGACCGGGCCCACCGAGCCGGGCTTCATCAACGGGGGCATGTTCAAGCGCGGCGACGAGATCCCCAGCAAGGGTCCCAACGTGGTCATCGACGTGGCGAGCGTCGACGACGCGCTGGGTGCCGTCGAGAGCGCGGGTGGCACCCGGTTGACCGACAAGCAGCCCGTCGGGGACATGGGCTTCACCGCCTACTTCAGCGACACCGAGGGCAACGTCATCGGTCTGTGGGAGAGCGCCTGATCCGATGACCGGCGTCAAACAGGTCCAGGTGACCTTCGACTGCGCAGAACCCGAGCGCGTCGCCCGCTTCTGGTGCGAGGTGCTGGGCTACGTCGTCCCGCCGCCACCGCCGCGCTTCGCCACCTGGGCCGACTTCGACGCGGCGCTGCCGCCGGAGCGACAGGGGTCGGCGTTCGCCTGCGAGGACCCCGCCGGCGTCGGCCCGCGGTTGTTCTTCCAGCGCGTCCCCGAGGGCAAGACCGTCAAGAACCGGTTGCACCTCGACGTGCGGGTCGGCACCGGGCTGGTCGGCCAGGCGCGCGTCGACGCCCTCGAGGCCGAGTGCGCGCGTCTCCAGGCGCTCGGTGCACGTCGGGTGCGGCTGGTGCCGGCCGACGGACACGACGAGTCGTGCCTGGTGATGCAGGACGTCGAGGGCAACGAGTTCTGCCTCGACTAGCTGCCGGTCGGGCTGGGTGCTCCGTCGGCACCTCCGGGGCGAGGCCGGTGGCGGCGTCAGCGGCCCTCGGGGGTGCAGATGCACGACCGGTTGCCGTCGGCGTCCTCGACGACCCAGTACGCCGGTGCCGCGCTGTCGCTGACCAGGCGTCCGCCCGCGTCGAGCACGGCCCGCAGGCGCGCCTCGGCGTCGTCGTGGGGGACCCAGACGTCGAGGTGCCAGCGCTGCTCGAAGGGCTGGGGAGGCAGGGCGTGCTCGTCGTCGCCGGCACCCTCGGGCTCCTGCCACCACACCGTCGGCGTCTGCCCGCTCGGGTCGACCGCCTCGCCCTGGACGACCTCGCCCCCGAGGAGGGCGGCGTAGAACGGCGCCAGCTCGGCGCCGGCTGAGGTGTCGAGGCCCAGCTCCGCCTGCGTGAGCCCCGCGACGTCGGCACGCACGTCCAGGTCGGCCGCTGCCCGGCTGATCTCGCGGGCCAGGGCGACGTCCCGGCTCGTGAGTCCTGCGATGTCGTGGCTGACCAGGGTGACGACGACGTCGGTGTAGGTCAGGGTGACGTCGGGGTGGTGGTCGGCGGCCTCGGCCAGGGCCCCGACCCGGTTGACCAGGTCGAGACCGGTCGCGAAGTCCCGCGTGCGGAACCGCGCCTTGATCCTGCCGAGGACCTGGCGCCAGTCGGCGAGGTCCGCCGCGCGCACGTCCGCGGCGCTCAAGCGCTGCTGGGGGTCGGTCATCGTCATCGCTCCTCGTCGATCGCGTCTCCTGCACCTGATGGTGCAACGTCCGGGCCCGCGACGCCACGCCCCGAGCCTCTCGCCCATCGGCGGTGCCGGGCGCCACCGTCGACGTTCACAGCCACCTCGCAGGCTGGCCCCAGGTGCCTGCCCGGTCGACGGGCCAGTGTCCGGGGAGTCAACCCGACGTGAACGACGTAAGGACCGCCCATGAACTCCCTCTATCTCCCGCTCGCCGACCTGGTCTCGATCAGCCTGCTCTGCCTCGCCGTCTACTACCCGCGCCACCGTCGCCGCGACCTGCTGGTCGCGTTCCTCGGGGTCAATGTCGGTGTCCTGGCCGTGGCCACGGCCCTGGTCAACAGCGACGCCACCCTGGGGCTGGGCCTGGGGCTCTTCGGGGTGCTGTCCATCATCCGGCTCCGCTCGCTGGAGCTGGGCCAGCACGAGGTGGCCTACTACTTCGCGGCCCTGGCCCTGGGTCTCCTTGGCGGACTGGGCTCGCTCGAGGTGCCGCTCACCGTGCTGCTGATGGCGGTCCTGGTGGCCGTCATCGCCGTGGCCGACAGCCCGCGGCTCCTCACCCGCGACCACCAGCAGCTGGTGCTCCTCGACGGTGCCTACACCGACGAGGCCGTCCTGGCGGCGGTGCTGGGCGAGAGCGTCGGCGGCGAGGTCCGCAAGGTGGCCGTCCACAAGGTCGACCTGGTCAACGACACCACGCTGGTCGACGTCCGCTGGCGCAGCGCCGAGCAGCCTCCCCTCCCGGAGGCCCTGTCCCGCAGCACCTCCTCCGTAGCCCCCACGGCGGTCGGGGCATGACCGCCACCACGTCCGAGCGCGCCGTACCCGCGTGCGACCCGCTGGCCCGCATCGACCTGCTCGAGGCGACGTCCCTGGCCGAGCTGACCACCGACGCCGCCCTGATGACACGCACCGACCGCAAGTACGTCGTCCCGGTGGCTGCGCTGCCAGAGGTGGTGGCGGCCCTGCAGGCGCTCGACCCCGACCTGAGGGTGCTGGAGATCGACGGCCTGCGCCGTCACCGCTACGACTCGACGTACCTCGACACGCCCGAGCTCGAGGCCTACTGGCGAGCCGCCAGGGGACGCCGGCACCGGTTCAAGGTCCGCGCCAGGCACTACCTCGACTCCGGGGCCGCGTTCACCGAGGTCAAGACCCGGGGGACGCGCGGGTCCACCGTCAAGTCCCGGATCCCCCGCGGTGGCTCCGCGGCAGCGGTCGTGCCGTGCGGCCTCTCGGCCGAGGACGACGCCTTCGTGGGCGACGAGCTCGACGGTGCCGGTCTCGCCCACGTCGACGTCACCGCCCTGGTGCCGACGTTGCGCACCGGCTACACGCGCACCACGCTCTGGCTCCCCACGAGCGGTGCTCGCGTCACCATCGACCTCGACCTCGTCTGGTCGCTCCCCGGGGGAGGCGGCACGGCTCGGGTGCCCGGCCTCGCGGTCGTGGAGACCAAGAGTCCCGGGGCCAGGAGCGGCGTCGACCGGCGGCTGTGGAGCCAGGGGCACCGCCCGGTGCGGATCTCCAAGTACGGCACCGGCCTGGCGCTGCTGCACCCCGACCTGCCGGCGCACCGCTGGAACCGGGTGCGCGCCCGGCACCTCGAGCCGCACCTCACCTACAGCCAGACCCAGGAGCCCGCATGAACAGCGTCCGCACCCCCACCCCCACCCGCACCGGCGGCCTGCGACGTCGCGGCGCCGCCGGCCTCGCCGCGCTCGCGCTGGGCATCGGCAGCCTGGGCGCCTGCAGCACCGCCACGTCGGCCACCGGCTCGGCGGCCACCTCGGCCAGCGTCGAGGGCACGGTCTGGGACGCCAGCTCGGTGCACGAGGTCTCCATCGACGTGGATGACGACGAGTTCGCCGCGATGCTGGCGACGTACCAGGAGAGCGATGAGAAGGACTGGCTCACGGCCGACGTCACCATCGACGGCCAGACCATCAGCGACGCCGGGATCCGGCTCAAGGGCAACAGCTCGCTGCGCGACGTCGACGCGGACTCCGACCCCGCCGACCTGCCGTGGCTCATCGACCTCGACAAGTTCGTCGACGGCCAGAGCCTCGACGGGTGGGAGAGCTTCGTCATCCGCTCCAGCACCACCGAGACCTCGCTCAACGAGGCCGTCGCCCTCGCGCTGCTCGACGAGGCGGGCCTGGCCAGCGAGGAGGCCGTGAGCATCTCCTTCTCGGCCAACGACAGCGGGTCCACGCTGCGGCTGATGGTCCAGGACCTCGACAACAGGTGGGACGAGGCCACGTTCGGCACCGACGGCACGCTCTACAAGGCGGAGGCCGGCGGCGACTACTCCTACCGCGGCGACGACCCCGAGGCCTACGACGAGGTCTTCGACATCGAGGCCGGCACCGACGACCACGAGCCGCTCACCGACTTCCTGCAGTGGCTCGAGGAGTCGTCGGACGAGGAGTTCGCCGACGGCCTGGCCGAGCGGCTGGACGTCGACGCGTTCGCGACGTACCTGGCCTTCGAGGACCTGGTCGGCAACTTCGACGACATCGCCGGCCCGGGCAACAACTCGTTCCTGCGTTGGGACGCCGAGGCGGAGCAGATGACCGTCGTGGCGTGGGACCACAACCTCGCCTTCGGCGCCACCAACGGCGGCGGGCAGGGTGGCGGAGGAGTGCCAGGCGGAGCTGGAGCGCCGGGCGAGCGGCCCGAGGGCATGGAGCCTCCCGCTGGGATGGAGCCTCCGGTGGACGGGGAGCGCCCCGAGCCGCCCGAAGGCATGGAGCCCCCGGCCGAGGGCGAGCTGCCCGAGGCCGGCGGCGTACCCGGCGGCGGCCAGGGCGGCCAGGGCGGCCAGGGCGGCATGGGCGGCATGGGCGGCATGGGCGGCAACGTGCTGGCCGAGCGGTTCCTCGCCACCCCCGAGCTCGCCGACCTGTACGACGCCGCGGTGGCGGACCTGCAGGCCGAGCTGTTCGACAGCGGCACGGCCCAGGAGGTGCTCGACGCCTGGGTGTCGGTGCTGGGTGAGCAGGCCGACGACCTGGTCGACGCAGCGACGATCGAGCTGGAGGCCGAGCAGGTCGCGTCCTACTTCGACGGCCAGGCGTAGAGCGCAGCAGAGTGTGGGGCCCCGGACGAACCAGGTTCATCCGGGGCTCCACGGTTCCGGGGGCAGGTCGTCGGCGCGCCCCCCCTCGACAGACCTCGTCGCCGGAGCCGGTGGCGAAGGTACGGTCGGCGCATGCCTGACGTCCTGGTCCCCGCAGCCCGCGTCGAGCGGTGGGTCGCCAACTTCGAGACCCGGCACGGCGACACCGCCCTGTCGGTGGTCGACGGCGTCCTGAGCGGGACCGCCGCAGACGGGTCGCGGTTCACCGCCCGCCTGCCGCTCGGGGCGGCGTACGACGGTCCGGCGGAGGCGGCCGGTCTGGCCGGCGCTGCCGCGAGCGCGGCGCCCGACGACTGGGGGGTGCTGCTGGTGCGCAAGGGCGGCTTCGCCGTGGCGCGGATGAGCGGGGCCACGATGGGGGCGTCCAAGACCGGTCAGCGCCATGTCCAGGGCCGCACGAAGGCCGGCGGCCAGAGCCAGCAGCGCTTCGCCCGCCGTCGCGACAACCAGGCCCGCCAGGCGTACGAGGCGGCCGCCGACCACGCCGCCCGCATCCTCGACGGCCTCGCCGGGCCCGTCGTCGTGGGTGGTGACCGCACCGCCGTCGACGAGGTCCTCGCCGATCGGCGTCTCGCGGGGCTGGGCACCGTCGAACCCTGGCTGGCGCTGCCCGACCCGCGCCGCGGCGTGCTCGAGCAGGGCGTCGCCGACGCGCTGTCGCTGCGCGTCGAGGTGCACAACGCCTGAGGCGCCACTGGCTCGCCTGCCAGCGCCGGGGGCTGGACGGGGCTACGGTGGACAGGTGTCGTCCGACGTCATCGAGGTCCACGAGCTGGTCAAGACCTTCGGGCGGGTGCGGGCCCTCGACGGGCTCGACCTGCAGGTGCGCGCGGGGGAGGTGCACGGCTTCCTGGGGCCCAACGGCTCGGGCAAGTCCACCACCATCCGGGTGCTGCTCGGGCTGCTGCGCGCCGACTCGGGCACGGTGCGGCTGCTCGGCGGCGACCCGTGGCGCCAGGCCGCCGACCTGCACCGCCGCCTGGCCTACGTGCCGGGCGACGTGAGCCTGTGGGCCAACCTCACCGGCGGCGAGTGCATCGACCTCCTCGGCCGGCTGCGCGGGGGGCTCGACCCCGCGCGTCGCGACGAGCTGGTCGAGAGGTTCGCCCTCGACCCCACCAAGAAGGGCCGCAGCTACAGCAAGGGCAACCGCCAGAAGGTGGCGCTCGTCGCCGCCCTGGCCGCCGACGTCGAGCTGCTGCTGCTCGACGAGCCCACCTCGGGGCTCGACCCCCTGATGGAGGCCGAGTTCCGTGACTGCGTCAACACCTACCGCGCGGGCGGGGGGAGCGTGCTGCTCTCCAGCCACGTGCTCGGCGAGGTGGAGCAGATGTGCGAGCGCGTGAGCATCATCAACGAGGGCCGGCTCGTCGAGAGCGGCAGCCTCGCCGAGATGCGCCACCTCAGCCGCACCGCCGTCACCGCCCAGCTGCGCGGACCAGCCCCCGGTCTCGACGGCCTCGCCGGCGTCCACGACCTGCGCTCCGACGGTGGCGAGGTCAGCTTCGAGGTCGACCCCGAGGCCGTCGAGCCCGCACTGCGGCTCCTCCTCGAGGCCGGCGTGACGGGCCTGGTCTCCCAGCCGCCGACGCTCGAGCAGCTCTTCATGCGTCACTACGGGGAGCGGCGGTGACCAGCGGTCTCTTCACCGGCACCCTGACCCTGTGGGCCAAGGCATTGAAGGGCGACCGCTGGCTGGTGCTCGGCTGGGGGGTGGCGCTCGCCGTCCTCTACTGGGCCCAGGCGTGGTCGATCGACCGGCTCTACCCCGGTGAGGGCGAGCTGGCCCGGATGGCCGCGGCCATGGAGCGCAACCAGGCGATGATCGCGCTGGCCGGCCCCGCCCGCTCGCTCGACACCGTCGGGGGCCAGGTCACCTGGCAGGCCAGCGCCTTCGGCGCCGTGCTCCTGGGCCTGGTCGTCATGGTCGTCGTCACCCGGCACACCCGTGCCGAGGAGGAGTCGGGACGCGACGACCTGGTCCGCTCAGCGGTGGTGGGCCGCTTCGCGCCCCCGGCCGCGGCCGTGCTGAGCGCACTCGTCGTCTCCGTCTTCTCCGGTGCGCTGGTCACCCTCTCGCTGGCCACCTACCCGCTCGAGGTGGCCGACTCGGCGGCGCTGGGCGTCGGCCTGGTGCTGTGCGGCCTGTGCTTCACCGGCACGACCCTCGTCGCCGCCCAGCTGGTGTCCAGCACCCGCGCGGCCCGCGGGATCGCCGGTGCGGTGATCGCGGCGGCGTACGCACTGCGGGCCGTCGGCGACGTCTCGGTGCCTGCGCTGTCCTGGCTCTCGCCGATCGGCTGGTACCAGGCGATGCACCCCTTCTCCGGGCTGCGCTGGTGGCCGGTGCTGCTGCTGCTCGCCGCTGGGGCGGCCAACCTCGCGCTGGCCGGCGCCCTGCTCGTACGCCGTGACATCGGAGCCGGTCTGGTGGCCAGCCGTCCCGGGCCCGCTCGGGCCGGGTCGGCGTTGTCGGGGACGGTCGGCCTCGCCTGGCGGCTCCAGCGGGGCGGCATCATCGGCTGGAGCGTCGGGCTCTTCCTGACCGGCGTCGCGTACGGCGCCCTGGGGACGGAGGTCGAGGACCTGGTCGGCGACTCCGACCTCGGGCTCGAGATGATGACCCAGGGCGTGCCCGACCTCGTCGACGGGTTCTTCGCCACGATGCTGCTGATGCTCGCGCTGCTCACCGCCGGCTTCGCGACCTCGTCGATGCTGCGGCCACGCAGCGAGGAGGAGTCGGGCCTGGCCGAGCTCGTGCTCTCGGCACCACTGGCTCGCGGGCGCTGGCTGCTGTCCTGGACGCTCGTCACCGTGCTCGCCACGCTGCTGGTGCTCGTCGTGGCGGGGCTGGGCATCGGCGCCGGGTACGCGTTCGTCACCGCCGACCCGGTGCAGGCGGTGTCGTTCGTGCTGCCGCAGCTGCAGCACGCGCCCGCGGTGCTGCTGCTCGCGGCGGTCGCGCGCCTGGTCCACGCGCTGGCTCCACGGCTCGCCTCGCTCGCGTGGGCGCCGCTGGTCGTGGCCGTCGTGGTCATGTTCTTCGGCGACCTCCTCGACCTGCCGCAGTGGGTGCGCTGGCTCTCGCCCTTCGACCACCTGCCCCTGGTGCCGGCCGAGGACGCCTCGCTGGCGGCGTCGGCGGCGCTGCTGGGCGTCGCACTCGCCGTCGGCGCGGCGGGCCAGTTGGCCTTCCGGCGCCGCGACATCGGCTAGCGTCGGGCTCGTGGCCCCGACGTGGCAGCCCGACCCGGGCTGGCATCCGCTCCCCGGCGGGGCCGGCATGTCCACGATCGGCGTGTGGCGCACCAGCCTCGGTACACAGCCCGTGGCCGTGAAGCGCCTGGCCGCACCCGGTGAGCACGACCCCGCCGAGCTCGGCGACCCCCACCACTTCGCCTACTGGCGCCGCGCCGCCGACGTGGTCACCTCCGGCATCCTGGCGCGCACCCGCGGGCTCAGGCCACCGGTGCGCTCGGTGGCCCAGGAGGACGTCGAGGGCATCACCTTGACGGAGGACTGGGTCGAGGACGCCGCCGTCAACGGGCTCTTCGCGGCGCACGCCCTGGGCCGCTTCGCCGGCACGCCGGTGCCCGACGTCGCCTGGCTGGCCCGCGACCAGCTGCGCGACCGGTTGCGGCGTACGGCGCACCGGGGCGGCTGGCCGACCCTGTCCCGCACCACCGTCGCCGACGTGGCCGAGCACCTGTGGACGCGCCGCGACACCTTCCTCGACCGCTGCGACGCGCTGCCGCAGGTGCTGCAGCACGGTGACCCCACACCGGGCAACCTGCCGGGGCGGGAGGGCGACGACGTGGTGGCCATCGACTGGTCGTGCCTGGGCACCGCCGCGGTGGGCGCCGACCTCGGCTACTACCTGCTGGCCGCGCGCGAGGACTTCGAGCCGCTGCTCGACGCCTACCTGCTGGGGCTGCCCGACGGCGTGGCCACGCCCGAGGAGGCCGCGCTGGGCGCCCGGGTCACCGCGGTCTACACCGCGCTGAGCCGCGCCGAGTGGGCGCTGTCGCGGGTGGCCAGGGGAGAGGGGGCGCTCGCCGGCAAGTTCCGCCACCCCGCCGTCGCCCCGCACCTGCGGGCCCTGCAGCGCCAGTTCCCCCTGATCGAGGCGCTGCTCGACGCCTGACCGGCGCCGTTGATTGAGGAGGTTGCGCAGCAACCGTCTCGAAATCCGGTGAGTCCATGGCGTACGGCGGGCGCGGTCGTCACGGGGTCTCGGCGTCGCTCGTCGCTGGCGCTCCTCGCTGCTCGACCAACGGCGCCCGCCGACGGCGCTCGTCGCCGCTCGACCTACGACGTCACAGGCTGTCGGCCGCGAAGGTGTCGCAGTCGGTGAGGTCGCCGCCGTCGAGGCCGACCCGGAACCAGCGCTGGCGCTGCGCGGCGGAGCCGTGGGTCCAGGACTCCTCGTCGACCTGGCCCCGGGTCTGCTGCTGGATGCGGTCGTCGCCGACGCTGGCCGCGGCCTCGAGCGCCAGCCGGACGTCCTCGTCGGTGAGCTCGCTGATGAGCGCGGTGCCCGAGGAGTCCTCGGTCGCGGTGGCGCCCCGCGTCCACATCCCGGCGTAGCAGTCGGCCTGCAGCTCCAGGCGCACCGCGTCGGAGGAGGCGCCCTGCTGGGTGCGGACCCGGCCCATCGTGCCCAGCACGTTCTGGACGTGGTGGCCGTACTCGTGGGCCAGGACGTAGGCCTCCACGAACCCACCGTCGGGCCCACCGAGCTGGCGCTCGAGCACCTCGTCGAAAAAGCCGCTGTCGAGGTAGATGGTGTCGTCGGCGGGGCAGTAGAACGGGCCGACGGCCGAGCTGGCCGCGCCGCAGCCGGTGCCGACCTGCCCGGAGAAGGTCACCAGCGAGTCAGCGGGGCGGAAGTCGTCGGCGAGCGTGTCGCCCCAGTAGTCGTAGAGGCTGTTCTCGACCGCGACCCGTGCGCAGTCGACCGACTCGTTGGCGTCCTCGCCGGTCTCGCAGGCGGCGTACCGCTCGGAGTCCTCGAAGCGGCTCGCGTCGAGGCTGCCCCCGGAGCCGAGGTCGAGCCCGGAGCCGCCGCCCATCAGCTGGGTGACCACGAAGATGCCGACCACGATGACTGCCGCGACCACGCCACCCCCGCCGACGACCCCACCCGGGACGGGCAGCGAGGAGCCGCCACGGCTGCCGGAGCCCGGGAAGCCGCCACGGGAGCGGCCCCCTCCGCTGCTGCGACCCACGTCACGTGTGCGCCGGGTGTCGAGGTGGGCCTTGGGGTTGAACCTCACGTCGTGCCTCCTGGGGCGGCCTGCGCCGGGTGCCGGCGAATCGGTGGCTGAGGCTACCGACTCCTACGATTGGACTCCTATGATCACCGCTCATCAGCTCGAAGTCCGTGCCGGCGCGCGTCTCCTGATGGAGGACGTGAGCTTCCGCGTGGCCGCGGGCGACAAGGTCGGCCTGGTCGGTCGCAACGGCGCCGGCAAGACCACCCTCACCAAGATCCTCTCCGGCGAGGCGCTGCCCGCCGGCGGATCGGTGACCCGCAGCGGTGACATCGGCTACCTGCCGCAGGACCCGCGCACCGGCGACCCCGAGGTCCTGGCCCGCGACCGGATCCTCTCCGCCCGCGGTCTCGACGACGTCGTGCGTCGCCTGCGGGCGGCCGAGGAGCAGATGGGCTCCGACGACATGGCCGTCGCCGAGAAGGCGATGCGCCGCTACAGCCGTGCCGACGACGAGATGCACGCCGGTGGCGGGTACGCCGCGGAGTCCGAGGCGGCCACCATCGCGGCCAGCCTCGGCATCGCCGACCGGCTCCTCGGCCAGCCGCTCAAGACGCTGTCGGGTGGCCAGCGCCGCCGGGTCGAGCTGGCCCGCATCCTGTTCTCCGGCGCCGAGATCCTGATCCTCGACGAGCCGACCAACCACCTCGACGCCGACTCGATCGTGTGGCTGCGGGAGTTCCTCAAGGCCCACAAGGGCGGGTTCATCGTGATCAGCCACGACAACGAGCTCCTCGAGGCCACCGTCAACAAGGTGATGCACCTCGACGCCAACCGCACCGCCATGGACATCTACAACATGAGCTGGAAGAACTACCTCACCCAGCGCGAGACCGACGAGGTGCGTCGTCGGCGCGAGCGGATGAACGCCGAGAACAAGGCCAAGACGCTCACCGACCAGGCCAACAAGATGCGCGCCAAGGCCTCGAAGGCGCAGGCGGCGCAGTCGATGCTCAAGCGGGCCGAGAAGATGATGTCCAGCCTCGAGGGCGAGCGGGCCGTCGACAAGGTCGCCCGGATCAAGTTCCCGGCCCCCGCCGCCTGCGGCAAGACCCCGATCACCGCCCGCGAGCTGTCGAAGACCTACGGCTCCCTCGAGGTGTTCACCGGTGTCGACCTGGCCATCGACAAGGGCTCGCGCGTCGTCATCCTGGGTCTCAACGGCGCCGGCAAGACCACCATGCTGCGGATCCTGGCCGGGGTCGACCAGCCCGACACCGGCGAGGTCATCCCCGGCCACGGGCTGAAGGTGGGCTACTACGCCCAGGAGCACGAGACGCTCGACACCTCGCGCACGGTCCTGGAGAACATGCAGTCCGCGGCGCCGCAGCTGACCGACGTCGAGGCCCGCTCGGTGCTGGGCTCCTTCCTCTTCTCCGGCGACGACGCGCACAAGAGCGCCGCGGTGCTCTCCGGTGGGGAGAAGACCCGCCTGGCGCTGGCCTCCCTGGTGGTCTCCAGCGCCAACGTGCTGCTGCTCGACGAGCCCACCAACAACCTCGACCCCGCCTCCCGCGAGGAGGTGCTGGCCGCGATCCGCACCTACGAGGGCGCCATCATCCTGGTCACCCACGACGAGGGCGCCGTCCTGGCCCTCGAGCCCGACCGGGTGCTGCTGCTGCCCGACGGCGACGAGGACCTCTGGAACGAGGGGTACGCCGACCTGGTCTCGCTGGCCTGAGGGCGCCGGGTCCGGTGTCGGTGCCGGTTCCTAGACTCCGGGCATGACACCCGAAGAGCTCGCCGCCGTCGGTCTGCAGGTCCACGTCGAGGGCGCGGTCGCCACCGTCACCCTCGACCGCCCCGAGGTCCGCAACGCCCAGACCCCGGCGATGTGGCGCGCCCTGGCCACGGTCGGCGAGCGCCTGGTGGCCGACGACGAGGTGCGGGTGGTCGTCGTGCGCGGCGCCGGCACCACCTTCTCCGCCGGTCTCGACCGGGCGATGCTCGACCCGGCGTCCTCCGCCGAGGGCGTGGAGTCCGTGGCCGACCTGCTGCGCCGCAGCGAGGAGGAGATGTCGGCGACGATCGACGACTACCAGCGCGGCTTCACCTGGCTGCGCGACCCGTCGTTCGTCTCGATCGCCGCGGTCCAGGGCTACGCGGTGGGCGCCGGCTTCCAGCTGGCGCTGGCCTGCGACCTGCGGGTGCTGACCGACGACGCCCAGCTGTGCATGAAGGAGGCGGCCCTGGGCCTGGTCGCCGACCTCACGGGAACAAAACCCCTGGTCGAGGCGGTTGGCTACGCGAGGGCACTGGAGATCTGTGCCACGGCACGCATGGTCGGCGCCGAGGAGGCGGTGCGCATCGGCATCGCCCTGACCGCGGTCCCGACCGACCAGCTCGCTGCCACCGTCGCGCACCTCGTCGAGTCCCTCACCGCCCCGATGGCCGGGGCGGTGCGTGAGACCAAGGCGCTGCTCCAGAGCGCGGCGGCACAGCCGCTGGACGAGCAGCGCCGCCTCGAGCGCGAGGCCCAGGGCCGCCGCTTCCGCGAGGTCGCGGGCGCCACCCACGAGCAGTAGCAGCAGTGAGGAGCACGACGTGTCGGGGATGATGGGGGCCGGGATGGCCTGGCGCCACCTGCGCTCGGACCGCAGCGTGGTGAACAACCGGCTGTCGCGCCAGACCGTGCGGCGGGTGGTCGGCTTCGCCCGTCCCCACCGGGCACTGATCTCGGTCTTCCTGGTGCTGACCGTCATCGACGCCTCGCTGGTCGTGGTGACCCCGTTGCTGGTCCAGCAGATCGTCGACAACGGCATCCTGGCCGGCGACCGGGGGCTGGTCACCTGGCTGGCCCTGGCGATGGCCGGGTTCGCCGTCTTCAACGCGGTGCTCAGCGTGCTGGCCGGCTGGCTGTCCTCCCGGATCGGTGAGGGCCTCATCTACGACCTGCGCTCCCAGGTCTTCGCCCACGTGCAGCGCCAGTCGATGGCCTTCTTCACCCGCACCCAGACAGGGGCGCTGGTCAGCCGGCTCAACAACGACGTGATCGGCGCGCAGCGCGCCTTCACCTCGACCCTGTCGAGCACCGTGTCCAACTCCATCGCGGTGGTCGTCGTCGGCATCACCATGCTGGCCCTGAGCTGGCAGGTGACGCTGCTGTGCGTGGGGCTCTTCCCGCTGCTCTTCCTGGCCTCCCGGTTCGTCAGCAACCGCCTGGCCGGGCTGACGCGCGAGCAGATGGACGGCAACGCCGACCTCGGCAACAACATGACCGAGCGCTTCAACGTCGGCGGCGCGATGCTGCTCAAGCTCTTCGGGCGCCGCGACGACGAGGACGTCCTCTTCGCCACCAAGGCCGCCAAGGTGCGCGACCTCGGGGTGCGGATCAGCCTGATCACCCGCATCTTCGGCGCCGCCATGGTGCTCGTCCCCGCCCTGGCCACCGCACTGGTCTACGGCGTCGGCGGCCAGCTGGTGGTCAGCGACGCGCTGACCATCGGCACCCTGCTCGCCCTCGCGACGCTGCTGCTGCGGCTGCTCGGCCCCCTGCAGGGGCTCTCCAACGTGCGCATCGACGTGATGACCGCGATGGTCAGCTTCGAGCGGGTCTTCGAGGTGCTCGACCTGCCCTCGCTGATCGTCGAGCGCGACGACGCGGTCGAGCTGCCGCGCAGCGCGGCCCGCCTGGAGTTCGACCGGGTCGGCTTCGCCTACCCCGGCGCCGACGACCTGTCGCTGCCCTCGCTGGAGGGCGTGGCGCGCCCCGAGACCGGCGGCGGCGTCCCCGTGCTCCACGACGTCTCGTTCACCGCCGACGTGGGCCGGATGGTGGCCCTGGTGGGCCCCTCCGGCGCCGGCAAGACGACCGTGACCCACCTGGTCGCCCGGCTCTACGACGTCACCTCCGGCAGCGTGCGGGTCGGCGGGCACGACGTGCGCGACGTCAGCCTGCAGTCCCTCGAGGACGCCGTGGGCTACGTGACCCAGGACGCGCACCTCTTCCACGACACCATCCGCGCCAACATGCTCTACGCCCGGCCCTCCGCCGACGACCGCGACATCTGGTCGAGCCTCGAGGCCGCCCAGATCGCCGACACGGTGCGGCGCCTGCCCGACGGCCTCGACACCGTCGTGGGCGACCGCGGCTACCGGCTCTCCGGCGGCGAGCGCCAGCGTCTCGCGATCGCGCGGCTGCTGCTGAAGTCGCCGGGCATCGTGGTGCTCGACGAGGCCACCGCCCACCTCGACAGCGAGTCCGAGGCCGCCGTGCAGCGGGCCCTCGACGCCGCCCTCGAGGGCCGCACCTCGCTGGTCATCGCCCACCGGCTGAGCACGGTGCGCAACGCCGACCAGATCCTGGTCCTCGACGAGGGGCGCATCGTGCAGTCCGGCACGCACAGCGAGCTGCTCGCCGAGGGCGGCCTCTACGCCGACCTCTACCGCACCCAGTTCGTCGACGACGTGTCCGCGCGGGGCTGAGCCGGCGTCTCGTCGTCGGCGTCCTCGCGCGACGACGTACGCCGCCGGCGGGGGCCACGGCGCTCGTCCCAGGCCAGGTAGAGGAAGCCGCCGACGGCCAGCAGGCCGAAGAACCACCACTGCAGGCCGTAGAAGAAGTGCGGGCCGTTGTCGAGCTCGGGCAGCTCCACCGGCTCGAGCGCGGTGGCCGGTTCCGGGTCCTCCGAGCGCAGGTCGACGAACCCGCCGTAGACCTCGCGGTCGATCGCCTCGCCGATGCGCTCGCTGCTCACCGCTCGGGTCGACAGGTCGCTGACGGTGGTGGAGTCGCCGCTGCCGTCGGCGCGCACCCACCCGGAGATCTCGACCTCGCCGGCCGGCGGCTCGGGCACGTCGTCGGGCCGGGTGGTGCCGGCGGCCCGGGTGGCCAGCCAGCCGCGGTCCACCAGCAGCGTCGTGCCGCTGCCTGTCACCAGCGGCACCACCACGTCGACGCCCGAGGCGCCCTCGCGGGTGCGGTAGCGCACGATGACGGTGTCCTCGGGGGAGTAGGTGCCGGTGGCGGTCACGACCCGCCACTCGTCGTCCTCGTCGACGTCGCCGCCGGGGGAGAGGACCTGCTCGACGGGCACCGGCGCCTGCTCCTCGTTGGCACGCACCACGGCGTTGTCGGCCTTGCGCTGCTCGAGCCGGTCGAACTGCCACTGCCCCAGCCACCACGACCCGGCGGCGAGCACGACGACGGCCAGCGCGAAGAGCAGCCAGCGACGCGAGAGCATGAACCTGAACGAGCGCACGCCTCGAGGTTATCCGCCAGGGCGCGGCGAGCCCCGTGCTGGTGCCCGCCCCGCCCGTATGCTTCCTCACATGACGCCACTTCTTCTCGAGGACCGGTACGGCCGGGTGGCCACCGACCTGCGGGTGTCGCTGACCGACCGCTGCAACCTGCGCTGCAGCTACTGCATGCCCGCCGAGGGTCTCGACTGGCTGCCCGACGACTCCGTGCTCACCGACGACGAGGTGGTGCGCCTGATCCGGATCGGCGTCGAGCGCCTGGGCATCGAGGAGGTCCGCTTCACCGGGGGCGAGCCGCTGGTGCGCCGGGGCCTGGTCGACATCGTGCGCCGCACCCGCGAGCTGGGTGAGCACCTCGACATCTCGGTCACCACCAACGCGCTGGGGCTCTCACGCAACGCCGCCGCCCTCAAGGACGCCGGACTCGACCGCGTCAACGTCAGCCTCGACACCGCGCGCGCCGACACCTTCCACCGCATCACCCGCCGCGACCGCTTCCACGACGTGGTGGCGGGCCTCGAGGCCGCGCAGGCCGCCGGCCTCGGCCCGGTCAAGGTCAACGCGGTGCTGCTGCGCGGCGAGAACGACGACCAGGCGCCCGAGCTGCTGTCGTGGTGCCTCGAGCGCGGCTACGAGCTGCGCTTCATCGAGCAGATGCCGCTCGACGCCCAGCACGGCTGGAGCCGCGAGGGGATGGTCACGGCCGAGGAGATCTTCGCGAGCCTGTCGGCCGTGCACACGCTGACCCCCGCCGAGGAGCCCCGGGGCAGCGCTCCGGCCGAGCTCTTCACCGTCGACGGCGGCCCGGGCACGGTCGGGGTCATCGCCTCGGTCACCCGTCCCTTCTGCGGCGACTGCGACCGGGTGCGCCTGACCGCCGACGGCCAGGTGCGCAACTGCCTGTTCGCGCGCTCCGAGTCCGACCTGCGCGCCGCGCTGCGCGACGGCGTCGGCGACGAGGAGCTCGCCCAGCGCTGGGTCGTGGCGATGCGCGGCAAGGCCGCCGGGCACGGCATCGACGACCCGACGTTCCTGCAGCCCGACCGTCCGATGTCGGCCATCGGCGGCTGAGCCGGCCGGCCGGCCCGACCGATCCGCCGGAGCGTCAGACCGTGTGGTCGGCGCCCGGCTGGTGCTCGACGACCTCGATCAGGAAGCCGCGCGAGCCCAGGAAGGTGCCGAGCGACTCACGGTGCTCGGGGCAGGCCAGCCAGGCCTTGCGCCGCTCGGGGGTGTGGATCTTGGGGTTGCGCCACAGCAGCGCGTGCACGGCCGGGGCGGTGCAGCCCTTCGCGGAGCAGCTGTCGACCTCGCTCATCGCCCGCCCAGCCCGGCGCGGTGCGTGCCCGCGGCCTCCAGCTCGGGGGCGCCGTACGCGCCGGAGCGCAGCTGGAACCCGTCGGAGCGGCTCGCCTGGGCGTTGGCCAGCACGACCGCGATGTAGGGCAGCACCAGTGCGCCCACGATGAGGATCGGCCACAGCCACGAGATGCCGGCCAGGCCCGCGACGCCGGCGCCCACGAAGCAGGCCGAGCGCAGCGTCATCGAGAGCAGGTAGCGCTTCTGGCGCTTGCGGAGGTCCTCCTCGTGGCTCACGCCGGCCGTGGTGATGCGGACCGCCTCGTCGTCGCGTGCTCGCTGCCTGGCCATGTCTCGAGCCTACGTCGGCAGGTCTAGGCTCCACGTATGACTAATCGCACCTACCGCATCTCCGAGATCGTCGGCACCTCGCCCGAGGGCATCGACGCCGCCATCCGCAACGGCGTCGAGCGCGCCGCCCGCACCCTGCGCCACCTCGACTGGTTCGAGGTCACCCAGGTGCGCGGCCAGGTCAAGGACGGCTCGGTCGAGCACTTCCAGGTCGGGCTCAAGGTCGGCTTCCGCCTCGAGGACGACTGAGCCACGCGCGTCGACGACGTGACGACCCGCGGGTGGTTTCGGGTACGCGCGGGTAATCACTAGCGTCGTCGAGCGTGAGCCAGAGCACGCAGACGTCCCCGTCCCAGCCGTCGTCCGAGCCGACCTCCGAGCCCCGGTCGGTGCTGGTCACGGGGGGCAACCGCGGCATCGGCCGCGCGATCGCGGAGGCCTTCCTCGCCCAGGGCGACAAGGTGGCCGTCACGACCCGCAGCGGTGGGGCCCCCGAGGGTGCCCTCGACGTGCGCTGCGACGTCACCGACGCCGCCGCGGTCGACGCCGCGTTCGCCGAGGTGGAGGCCGCCCACGGCCCGGTCGAGGTGCTGGTCGCCAACGCCGGCATCACCTCCGACACGCTGCTGCTGCGGATGAGCGAGGACGACTGGACCTCGGTCATCGACACCAACCTCACCGGCTCCTTCCGGCTGGCCAAGCGCGCCGCCAAGGGCATGCTCCGGCTGCGCCGCGGCCGGATCATCCTGATCTCCTCGGTCGTGGCCACGCTGGGCTCGCCGGGACAGGTCAACTACGCCGCCTCGAAGGCCGGGCTCATCGGCGTCGCCCGGTCGCTGGCGCGCGAGCTCGGGTCGCGCTCGATCACCACCAACGTGGTCGCCCCCGGGTTCATCGAGACCGACATGACCGCCTCCCTGCCGGCCGAGCAGCAGGCCGAGTACGCCGCGCGGATCCCGCTGGGGCGTCTCGGTGCCGCCGAGGAGGTCGCCGGCACCGTGACCTGGCTGGCCGGTCCGGCGGCGGCGTACGTCACCGGGGCCGTGATCCCTGTCGACGGCGGCCTCGGCATGGGCCACTGACACCCACCTCTCACCGGTCCCACCTCACTGAAGTCACGCAAGGAGCAGACGATGGGCATTCTCGACGGCAAGCGGATCCTGGTGGCCGGGGTGACGATGGACTCCTCCATCGGCTTCGCGACCGCGAAGATCGCCCAGGAGCAGGGCGCCACCGTGCTGATCTCCAACTTCGGGCGCGCGCTGGGCATCACCAAGCGGATCGCGAAGCGGCTCCCGGTGGAGCCGCCGGTCATCGAGCTCGACGTCACCGACGAGGAGCACCTGGCGCGACTGCCCGAGCTGGTCGGTGAGCACGTCGACGGGCTCGACGGGGTGGTGCACTCGATCGCGTTCGGCAACCCCGAGACGCTGCTGGGCGGCAAGTTCCTCGAGGGGCCCTGGCCCGACGTGGCCCAGGCCGTGCAGGTCTCGGCGTACTCGTTGAAGTCGCTGACCACCGCCTGCCGCCCGCTGATGACCGAGGGAGGCTCGGTGGTCGGGCTGACCTTCGACGCCACCGTGGCCTGGCCCGCCTACGACTGGATGGGCGTGGCCAAGGCGGCGCTGGAGTCGACCTCGCGCTACCTGGCCCGCGACCTGGGCCCCGAGGGCATCCGGGTCAACCTGGTCTCCGCCGGGCCGCTGAAGACGCTGGCGGCCAAGGCGATCCCGGGCTTCGAGGAGCTCGACTCGATGTGGGCGACCCGTTCCCCCCTGGGCTGGGACAACACCGACCAGGGCCCGACGGCCAAGGCGGTCTGCGCGCTGCTCTCGGACTTCTTCCCCGCCACCACCGGTGAGATCGTCCACGTCGACGGCGGCTTCCACGCGATGGGCGCCTGAGCGCCCGAGCCGGTAGCGTCGCGCCGGTGAGCGCACCCGGAGCAGGTCAGGACGTCGCCCCCACCACCCATGCTCTGGTCGAGCTGCGCGTGCTGGAGGGCCCCAACCTCTACTTCCCCAGGGCTGCGGTGAAGCTGACCCTCGACATCGGGGCTCTGGCCACCGCACCGGTCGACGTCGCGCTGGTGCTCGCCGAGCGGATCGGCCTGGAGGGTGCCCGCCCCGGCGAGCCGGAGTCGGGCTTCCGCCAGCGCTTCGCCCTGCGCGCCGTCGCGCGGCTGGTGCGGGCCGTGGCCCAGGAGTCGGGCACCTCCTCGCTGGCCGTGCGGGTGCGTCCCACCAACGACGCCCACCAGGTCGTGGTCGCCTACCCGTGGGCGCATCGCGAGCGCGCCCGTGCGATGGGTCGCGCGGTGGCCTCGGTGCTCGACACCCTGGTGCCCGGCGACGACGGCGTCAGCGCCGACCGGCTCTCGGCCGCCGTCTCGGTCGCGGCCGAGACGGTGGCCACCAGCGAGCCGGGCGACGGACCGACGACCCTGGAGCCGGGAGTGCCCGTGGTCGCGGTGACCGGCACCAACGGCAAGACCACCACCTCGCGGATGGTCGCCCACATCGGCCGCGAGTGGGGCAAGGTCGTCGGCTGGTCCAACACCGATGGCGTGTACGTCGACGGCGTGCTGGTCGAGGCCGGCGACTACTCGGGCCCCAGCGGCGCCGGTCGCGTCCTGGCCCACGAGGACGTCGAGCTCGCCGTCACCGAGACCGCGCGCGGCGGGATCCTGCTCAAGGGCATTGGTCTGACCCACAACGACGTCTCCGTGGTTACCAACGTCTCGGCCGACCACCTGGGCCTGCACGGCATCGACACCCTCGACCAGCTGGCCGAGGTCAAGGCGGTCGTGCCGCGCATCACCGCACCCGAGGGCTGGGCGGTGCTCAACGCCGACGACCCGCGCGTGCTCTCGATGCGCTGGGTGGTCAAGTCGCAGGTCTGGGTCTTCTCCCGCGACCCCGACTCCCCGGCCGTGCGCGACGTGCTCGGCGACGGCGGGCGCGCCACCACGGTCATCGACGGCTGGCTGTGCGTGCTGGAGCCCGATGCCGACCCCGACCCGCTCCTCGAGCTGGTCGACGTGCCGATGACCCTGGCCGGGCTCAGCCACTACAACGTCGAGAACGCCCTCGCCGCGGCGTCCGCCGCGCTGGCCGTGGGGATCCCGCGCGACGTCGTGGTGGCCGGGCTGCGCTCGTTCCTGCCCGACGCCGAGCACAACCCCGGCCGGATGAACTGCTTCACCGTGCCGGTCTCCGACGGGGAGGTCACCGTGGTGATGGACCTGGCCCACAACGAGGCCGGGCTCGAGGCGATGTTCGAGATCATGCACGGCGTCCGCCCCGAGGGCGCCCGGGTGCTGCTGGGCCTGGGCGTCGTCGGCGACCGCTCCGAGGAGCTCATCGAGAAGCTCGGCGAGATCGCGGCGCGCGACGCCGACGTCGTGGCGATCGGGCACAAGGAGAAGTACTTCCGCGGGCGCACCGCCGAGGAGCTCGAGGGCCTGATGCGCGCCGGCGCCGAGCGGGTCGGGGTCACCGCCGTGCCGGCGTACCCCACCGAGGTGGGCGTGCTCTCGGCGCTGGTGGGCCAGGCGCTGCCCGGCGAGGTCGTCGGCCTGATGTGCCACGCCGACCGTGAGGGCGTCTACGAGTGGATCGCCGAGGCCGGGGGCGTGCCCGACAGCGCGGAGGTGCTGGCCGCCAAGGTGCGGGCCGCACGCGCGGGGTGAGCCAAGCGGGTGGCAGGATCGTGACGCACAGCACACCGATCACCACCCGTAGACCTCTCGGAGGCCCGCCATGCGCAGCACCATGCAGGACGACCAGCTGACCATCGACGCCATCCGCCGCCACGTCGTCGCGGTGCACCCCGACGGCGAGGTCGTCACCGCGACCGCCGACGGCAGCCGCACCCGCTCCTACGCCGAGCTCGGCGAGCGCACCTCCCGGCTGGCCTCGGCGCTGCGCGGCCTGGGCGTCGACGGCGACCAGCGGGTCGCGACCTTCCAGTGGAACAACGTCGAGCACCTCGAGGCCTACCTCGCGGTGCCCTCGATGGGCGCGGTGCTCCACACCCTCAACATCCGGCTCTTCCCCGAGCAGCTGGTCTACGTCGCCAACCACGCCGAGGACCACGTGGTGATCGTCGACGACTCGCTCGTCGGGCTGCTGGCGCCCCGGCTGGAGGAGATGACCACGGTCGAGCACGTCGTGGTCGCCGGCCCCGAGGCCGCCACGGCCGACCTCGACGCGCTGCGCGCGAGCGGCAAGCAGGTGCACCTCTACGAGGAGCTGCTCGCGGCCGCCGAGCCGACCTTCGACTGGCCCGAGATCGACGAGCGCGACGCGGCGGCCATGTGCTACACCTCCGGCACCACCGGCAACCCCAAGGGAGTCGTCTACAGCCACCGCTCGGCGTACCTGCACTCGATGGCGGTGTGCGGCGGCAACACCGGCGGGCTCTCCTTCGAGGACCGGGTGCTGCCGATCGTGCCGATGTTCCACGCCAACGCCTGGGGCCTGCCCTACTCGGCGATGATGAGCGGCGCCTCGCTGTGCATGCCCGACCGCTGGCTGCAGGCCGAGCCACTGGTGCGCTTCGTGACCGAGAGCCGCCCGACCCTCTCGGGCGGGGTGCCGACGGTGTGGAACGACGTGCTCCAGCACCTCGACGCGAACCCGGGCACCCGGCTCGACTCGCTGCGGCTCGTGCTGTGCGGGGGCTCCGCCGTCCCGGTCTCGCTGCAGCAGGCGCTGCAGGAGCGCCACGGCATCGTGGTGCGCCAGGCGTGGGGGATGACCGAGACCTCGCCGGTCGCGTCGCTGGGGCTGCCGCCGCTGGGCTGCTCGGAGGAGGAGCAGTGGCGCTACCGGGGCACCCAGGGCCGGCTGCTGTGCGGCGTCTCGGCGCGCATCGTGGCCGACGACCAGTCGGTGCTGCCCGCCGACGGCGCGAGCGTCGGCGAGCTCGAGGTGCGCGGACCGTGGGTGACCGCGTCGTACTACCGTCCCGAGGAGAGCGAGCGCGAGGAGGCGCAGGCCAAGTTCCACGACGGCTGGCTGCGCACCGGCGACGTGGGCCACCTCGACGAGCTCGGCTACATCTCGCTGACCGACCGCGCCAAGGACGTCATCAAGTCGGGCGGGGAGTGGATCTCGTCGGTCGACCTCGAGAACGCCCTGATGTCGCACGACGCGGTGCTGGAGGCGGCCGTGGTCGCCATCCCCGACGAGAAGTGGCAGGAGCGGCCGCTGGCCTCCGTGGTCGTGCGCGACGGGGCCAGCGTCACCGCCGACGAGCTGCGCGAGCACCTGGCCCGCGACTTCGCCAAGTGGCAGCTGCCCGACGCGTGGACCTTCATCGACGAGGTGCCCCGCACCTCGGTGGGCAAGTTCGACAAGAAGGTGCTGCGCCGCCGCTTCGCCGACGGCGAGCTCCGCGTCGAGCAGTAGCCCCGGCCGAGCAGTCACTTTCGCAGGTGCGAAAGTGACTGCTCGTCAGGCCTCGGGGGTGGGGGTGGCGACGTAGTCGGGGTCCGCCAGGGAGTCGTCGGAGAAGCCGGCGCCGGCCTGGGCCTGGGGCGACCAGTTCTCGAGCTCGGTCATCACCGCCGCGTGCCGGTCGACGCACAGGACCACGAGGTCGCCGCGGTTGGCGCGCGACATGGCGTGGCGCACGGCGTCGTTCTCCTCGAGGATCTGCTCGACCTGCTTGCAGCGGGCGCCGGAGGCCATGGCGGAGCGCACGCCCTCCAGCACCAGCGCGGCGGTCTCGCCGCGCTCGCGCTTGCGCAGGGCCTCGTCCTCGCGCACCACGACGACGTCGAAGTGCTGCGCGGCGACCTCGCCGAGCTCGCGCATGTCCTGGTCGCGCCGGTCGCCCGCGGTGGCGATGACGCCGATGCGCGAGGGGCGGGCCAGGTCGTGCGAGCCCTCCAGCGAGTCGCCGACCCGGTCGACGAAGTCGCCCAGCATCCGCATGCCGGGGGCGTTGTGGCAGTAGTCGATGATGACGTTGACGCCGTTGACCTCGATCTCGTTGAGACGACCGGGGGAGAGGTAGTAGTTCGTCGAGAAGGAACGCAGCCCCTGGCGGATGTCGTGCAGCGGCGCGCCGGTGGCGAACGCGGCGGCGGCGGCCGCCAACGCGTTCTGCACGTTCATCCGCGCCTTGCCGCCGAAGGTGGCCGGCAGCAGGTGGGTCCAGGCGAGCTGCATCTCGCGCGGGCCGTGCTTGACCACGATCATCTCGCCGCGCTCGGAGGGGTTGAGCACCAGCGCCTTGCCGCCGCGGCGGCAGTGCGCGTCGATCATCTCGCGGGTCTCGGTGCCGGGCTCGTCCATCGAGAACCACACCACCTGGCCCGAGCAGCGCCGGCGCATGTTGCGCACCAGCGGGTCGTCGGCGTTGAGCACGGCGTGGCCGTCGCGCGGCACCGCCTCGACCAGGACGGCCTTGACGTCGGCCAGCTGCTCGACGGTGTCGATGCCGCGCAGGCCGAGGTGGTCGGGGGCGACGTTGATCACGACCGCGACGTCGTTGCGCTCGTAGCCCAGGCCCTCGCGCAGGATGCCGCCGCGGGCGACCTCGAAGACCGCCGTGTCGACCCGCGGGTTCTGCAGCACCATCCGCGCCGAGCGCGGCCCGGAGGCGTCGGCGCGGATCACCAGGCGCTCGTCGATGACGACGCCGTCGGTGGAGGTCATGCCGACCTTGCGGCCCATCCCCTTGAAGATGTGGCTGATCATCCGCGAGGTGGTGGTCTTGCCGTTGGTGCCGGTCACCGCCACGATCGGGATCCGCGACTTGGCGCCGGGCGGGAAGAGCATGTCGACGACCGGCTTGGCGATGAACTGCGGCTCGCCGATGGTCGGGTGGGTGTGCATCCGGAAGCCGGGGGCGGCGTTGACCTCGCAGATCGCGCCGCCGGTCTCACGCACCGGCTCGGTGATGTCGGGGCAGATGAAGTCGATGCCGGCGATGTCGAGGCCGACCATCCGCGCGGCCTCCTCGGCGATCTCGACGTTCTCGGGGTGCGCCTCGAAGGTGCGGTCGATGGAGATGCCGCCGGTCGACATGTTGCCGGTCAGCGCCAGGCGCACCGTGGTGCCCACGGGCGGTACGTCGGACATCGCGAAGCCCTGCTCGCGCACCAGCTCGACGGCCGCGTCGTCGACCTTGATGCGGGTCAGGACCTTCTCGTGGCCCACGCCGCGGCGCGGGTCGGCGTTGGCGGTGTCGACGAGCTGCTCGACGCTCGAGGAGCCGTCGCCGACCACCGAGGCGGGCACCCGCTCGGCGATCGCGGCGACCTTGCCGTCGATGATCAGGCAGCGGTAGTCCTTGCCGACCACGAACGACTCGACGATGACATAGCCGCGCCGCGACTGCTCGCGGGCGACCTCGAAGGCCTCGCGGACCTCCTTCTCGTCCTGCAGGTCCAGGCAGACGCCACGACCGTGGTTGCCGTCGAGCGGCTTGACCACGACCGGGAAGCCGATCCGCTCGGCGGCGCGCACGCAGCCCTCTACGGTGCGCACCGACTCCTGCTTGGGCACCGGCAGCCCGGCCGCCGAGAGCAGCGAGGTGGTGAGGTCCTTGTCGGAGGCGATGTCGACGGCGATCGAGGAGGTCTGCGAGGTCATCGTGGCCCGGATGCGCTGGGCGTGGACGCCCTGGCCGAGCTGGACCAGCGAGTGCTGGTTGAGCCGGATCCAGGGGATGTCGCGGGAGACGGCCTCGTCGATGATGGCCTGGGTGGAGGGGCCGAACGCGGTGCGCTGCGCGCGGCGGATGAACTCCTCGAGCTCGACGTCCCAGTCGAACTCGGGGTCGGCCTCGACCAGGTGGTTGACCAGCCGCACGGCCAGCCGGCCCGCGGCCAGGCCGACCTGCTCGTCGGCATAGCCGAAGATGACGTTGTAGACGCCCTCGCGACCCTTGACCTGCCGGGTCTTGCCGCGCCGCACGTCGTGGCCCACGACCTGCTGCAGCGCCAGCGCGCAGTGCTCGGCCACGTGGCCCAGCCAGGTGCCCTCGTGGAGGCGCTCGACGAAGCCACCGCGCTTGCCGCGCGAGCAGGAGTGCTCGCGCAGGCCCGGCAGCATCGCGACCAGGTGGTCGGTGAAGCCCGGGAGCGTGCTGGTGGGGAACTTCTCGAGCACGCCGAGGTCGACGACCAGGTGGATCGCCCGGTCGTAGGACCAGATGTTGGCGCCGCGGTAGACGCGCGTCTCGATGATGCTGAGGTCGGGGGTGGGCCGTTCGGTCATCGCATGGCTCCGTTCTCAGGGGTGCCGGCGGACCCCGAGGGGGCCGTGGCGTGGCTGTCGGACTGGTCCTCGAGCGGTGACTGCTCCGCCGAGCGCAGTTTGCGCAGCCGCGCCATCCGGCGCTTGAGCACGGTGGGGGAGGCGTCGGAGGCGGCGATGTCTCGCGCCATCCGGCGCAGGTCCTTGCCCACCGCCTCGAGTTCGGCGGCGTCCTCGGGGTCGACCTCGGTCTCGCCCGGCAGCAGCTCGCGCGCCGTCAGGTCGTACGTCGCACCCGCGGGCAGCACGTGCAGCACGACCCCGCTCGCCAGCAGCGGCGCGGAGCGCTTGGCCTCGTAGGCGTTGGTGATCATCCGGGACCCGTCCATGACGGTCACGGCGCCGCGGCCGCTGACCCGCAGCAGCTCGCGCTCCTCGCCGGTCTCCTCGTCGACCTCGTGGGTGACGGTGGCCGCGGTGTCCTCGTCGACGCCGATGCCGAGCAGCTGGGGGCTCTGCGCCACGATCATCAGCAGCCGGCCGTAGCGGTTGCGCTGCTCGAAGTGCTGGTCGATGACCGAGGAGCCGAGCAGGCCCAGGCCGCCGGCGACCTGGGTCATCCGCTGCTTGGGGGTGGCCCCGCCGGAGCCGAAGGCGACCATGTGGCTGGACTGGATGCTGGCGCCCGCCGACGTGCCGGCCACGACCGCCCCGCGGTGGTGGGCGCGCACGATGGCGTCGCCAACGGGGGTGCCGTTGAGGATGCCCGAGAGCTTGAGCTGGTTGCCGCCGGTCATGAACACGCCGGTGGCCTCGTCGAGCTGCTTGACCAGCGTCTCGTCGTGCGCCTCGTCGCGCGAGGCCGGGTCGACGCCGGACACGTCGGTGGCGCCCAGCCTGCGGAACAGGGCGTCGTAGACCGCCATGATCTCCTCGCCGATCGAGGAGGCGGTGGGGATGACGACGATGCGGGCCTCTCGATCACCGCTGGCGGTGACG